>CBDCFV010000001.1:0-25112 GCA_965216425.1 Dehalococcoidia bacterium
CTGATCAATGGCTGGTCGGCCCTTGCAGGGTTATGGGGCGTTGAATTCCTCCACGCACTGACCCATAAAGAGGACGGGGTGGTAATCGTAACCTCGCTGCTGCTGTTCCCCACAGCACTCATCATTTACGTGGTGGCTAGAGTGATATTCGCAGCTAAAGAAGCGGTAGAAAGAAAAGCAATGGCAAAAGGTCGACTGGAGGGTTTGCAAGAGGGTCTTCAGGAAGGTCGGCAGGCAGAGCGTGAACGCATCGAGCAGGAACTAGAGTTGTTGGCAAGGAGCGGGGTAAATGTTCCGCCGGAAGTAGCCCGAATAATCGCCAGCAAGTCCAGCCCGCACGCCTGATCCGTGCTTTGGTATCCGCCTCTCAAATGAACAACAATCGGGTACGGATTGACCGTGGTTCCAAGCCAACGTCAGGTCTCACGTGCCTCCTTGATAGTGGCGTGCTGGCGTTGTGTCCAAGGGTATGTGGGGATGAGCGAGGTTTGGTGGCGTCATGAAGAGCGTCGGGATTATATACAACAACCGCATCCCGGAGGCTTTAGACCTAACTACCGCTATCCTGCACCAGTTGGACCTGCCGGATGATTCTTGGATATCCCCGGCGGAAAACCTGGAGACTTTGCGCCAGCAGGCAGTTGATACCGACTTGGTGATAACCGTCGGAGGCGATGGGACCATCCTGCGCGCTATTCAAGTTACCGCCCCATGGGGCATCCCGTTGGTCGGTATCAACATGGGCCGTCTTGGGTTCATGACCGAGTTGCAGGTGCACGAGGCTCTGGACAAGCTCCCTCAGTATATAGATGGTGACTACCGCGCCGAGGAGCGCAACATGCTCCAAGCAAGGGTGGTAAGAGGGGACACGAACGGCGAGATTGTAGATGGTCCATATCACGCGCTTAACGACGCTGTGGTGGCCCGCGGCGCGGTGTCCCGGGTAGTAACCATAACCGGTACTATAGACGGGGCCCAATTGACCACCTTCCGCGCTGACGCGGTCATTCTTTCTACTGCCACGGGCAGCACCGGTTACAACCTGGCCGTGGGAGGGCCGATACTGGACCCTTTGTCCGACGACCTGGTGCTCAAGACAGTGGCGGCGCACATGGGCCTTACCGCCGGGCTGGTGTTGAACAAGTCCACCCAAGTCGGGTTGGCGCTTGAAGGGTACCAGGAGGCCACCCTTAGCGTTGACGGTTACGTGGACTATCCATTGTCCCCCGGAGACCGGGTTGAATTGGAACAAAGCCCCTTTAAAGCCAAGTTCCTGCGGGCAAACTCCCCCAGCTATTTTTACGCAACCCTCACCCGCCGGCTAGGGTTCAGTATTCGCGGGCAGTGAGGCGTCAAGAGGCTATGACAGCATCAGAATCGGAACCCACCGTCGAGAGCAAGACCATCTACGAGGGGCGCATCGTCAACCTGAGGGTGGATACGGTGCGCCTTCCCAACGGGCGGTTGACCACCAGGGAAATTGCCGAACATTCCAGCACCATATGTGTGGTGCCCGTGGATGATGAAAACAACGTGCTGCTGGTCCGCCAGTACCGCAAGCCGACCGAATCGCAGTTGCTGGAGGTACCGGCTGGTGGTATAGAACCCGGAGAGGATGTTCAAGAGGCGGTGCTGCGGGAACTCCAGGAAGAAGTCGGTTACACGGCGGACACGCTGCGCCACCTGTGCAGCTTCTGGATAGCTCCCGGCTGGTGCACCGAGTACATGTACGCTTACCTCGCAACCGATTTGAGGCAAGCCGATCTTGACGCCGACGATGACGAGAACATTTCAGTTGAACGTGTACCGCTGCCGGATACCATTGGGCTGATTGAGAAGGGCGAGATACAGGATGGCAAGAGCATCGCCGCCTTGCTGATGGCCCTTCGGCAGCGTGAGAATGGCTGATAAGCCGGTGCGCTTGTATAGATGCCCAAGGGAGATTCTGATATATTGAGTGGCGTTTTCTTGGGTAGATGTGAAGTCCACCTGAAGTGACATAAGGTGAATGGCCGGCGCCTCCTTAAGACAGCGGGCGCCAACATTATCAAAGGCAGGATTCGGAGGAAGAGGCGCCAATGCTGGAGCACGATGTCCTTGTCATTGGAGCGGGGTTGGCCGGTATGCGGGCTGCCATTGCTGCGCGGGCCGAAGGGGCAAACGCCGCTATTATCAGCAAAGTCCACCCGGTGAGGAGTCACTCCAATGCCGCGCAGGGAGGCATCAATGCCGCCCTGCTTGATCGCGGTGACGACTGGGAAGACCATGCTTACGACACCATTAAGGGAAGTGACTTTCTCGGTGACCAAGACGCCATCGAGGTCATGTGCCGGTCTGCTGGGCAGGCACTGATTGACATGGAGCACATGGGAGTGACTTTCAACCGGGATGATGAAGGACGATTGGGGACTCGCGCCTTTGGCGGGCAGCGCCGGGCCAGGACTTTTTTCGTGGGCGACTTTACCGGCCAAGCGATGCTGCATGTAATGTTCGAGCAGTTAATCAAGTCCGGCGTGCGTCGTTACGAAGAGTGGTTCGTCACCGGCCTGATAGAGGAAGACGACCGGGTCTGCGGCGTGACTGCCCTCGAAATACGCACCGGACAAGTCTACGCCATCCGGGCCAAGACCATAATCTTCTGCACGGGCGGACTGGGAAGGCTGTTCGAGCCGAGCACCAATGCCTTGATTGTAACCGGCGACGGCATAGCCTTAGCTTACAATGCAGGCGCCCGGCTGATGGACATGGAAATGGTCCAGTACCATCCCACCACCCTGGCCGGGAGCGGTGTGCTGATCTCTGAAGCGGCCCGAGGTGAAGGCGCCTACTTGCTGGACAAGAACGGTGACCGTTTCATGGAGCGATATGCCTCCTCCATGAAAGAACTTGCCTCCCGCGACGTGGTTTCCCGGGCCGAGCAGACCGAAATTAATGCCGGCAACGGTATCAACGGGTGTGTCCTGCTGGACTGCCGGCATTTGGGCGAGAGCCTGATTATGGAAAAACTCAGCCAAATCCGGGAAATCGGCATTGATCTGGCCGGTGTTGATATGATCAAGGAGCCGATACCGATACGCCCGGGGATGCACTACATGATGGGGGGCATCAAGACCGACGTAGATGGACTGACCAACCTGCCTGGCGTTTACGCGGCAGGTGAGTGTGCGTGTGTCAGCGTCCACGGCGGCAACCGGCTGGGAGCCAATTCCCTGCTCGACACTATCGTATTCGGGCAAAGGTCCGGTGCCCACGCCGCGCGGGCTTCCCGTGAACTGGAGTACATGGAGTTCGACGTAGACGAGATAGTGAGGCGGGAACAGCAGCGGATACAAGACATTCTGGACCGTCCTCAAAACGGTGACCGGGTGGGGGACGTTCGCTTGGGTATGGGACAGTCCATGAACAGAAATCTGGCTGTCTATCGTGACGAGAACGGAATGCAGGAAACCATGCACGACCTGCAGGGCCTTAAGGAACGGTATCGCAGCGTCTCAGTGGACAACAAGGGGCGTGTGTTCAATACCGACCTGGTGTTCGCCCTGGAATTGGGATTTATGCTGGACTGCGCCGAGACTATCACCATCAGCGCGGTGGACCGCCAGGACAGCCGCGGCGCGCAGTCACGGACCGATTATCCTGCCCGCGACGACGAAAATTGGATGAAGCACATCGTCGCATCCAAAGGGGAAGAAGGCCCCGAAATCTCCTACTCGCCGGTGTCCATCACCAAGTGGACTCCCGAAGAAAGGAAATACTAGTTTATGGACGTCACCATCAGAGTGAAAAGACACGACCCGGAGGTCGAACCTCCACTGTCCTACTGGCAGGACTATGACATAACCCTGGAAGAGAGCGCCACTGTGCTGGATGCTCTTATCAAGATACGAGAAGAAACCGACGGGACCTTGAGCCTGCGGTGTTCGTGCCGCAGCGCCATCTGCGGTTCATGCGCTATGCGCATTAACGGCCACGCGGCTTTGGCTTGCAAGACCCAGGCTCGTAGCGCTATCTCTGAAGACAACACTATCGTCATCGAGCCAGCGGGGGTGATGCCGGTCGTTAAAGACCTCGTCGTGGACTTCGACATGTTCTGGTCGAAGATAATGGAGGTCGAGCCATACCTGCAGCCTGAAGGTCCTGAGCCGGAAGCCGAATACATCGCCTCCTCAGAGTCCATGCTGCATTTGTCGGGCGTGACCTCCTGCATCATGTGCGGGGCGTGTGTGTCCGACTGCACGGTGCTTGAAGTGGACCCAACTTTCCTGGGGCCGGCTGCGTTGGCCAAGGCTTACCGGTTCACCGCAGACCCAAGAGACGGTGATGCTGAAGGCCGCTCCGTTGAGCGGTTGAAGGCTTTGAACGGGCCTACGGGGATGTGGGACTGCACGCGTTGCTTTGAGTGCGTGCAAGCCTGCCCCAAGGGCGTAGCCCCGATGGACCGGATAATGGCGTTGCGCGACCAAGCCATATCCGTTGGGTTGACCAACACCAATGGCGCGAGGCATGCTGAGGCGTTCAGTGACTCGGTGGAACACAGTGGTCGGTTGGATGAATTCAGCCTTCTGCCCAAGACCGTGGGAATGACGAACCTGCCCGCCCTGCTGAACATGGCGCCCGAAGCGTTGCGCGCTTTGACTCATGGGAAGCTGCCTCCAATTACCCACAAGAAGATCGAAGGCTCCGACCACGTCCGGGATCTTTTCCGGAGACTGGAAGACCACGAAGAGTGATTGCCGGTCCCGCCACGCCTGCACTTTATACTACTAGTCCCGGAGGACCAGGTTGAAATACGCTTTTTACCCGGGTTGCGTCTCCCGCGGCGGCTGTCCCGAGCTCTACCCTGCCGCCAAGTTGATTTGCCAGCGTCTTGGTATAGAACTGCAAGAGATGCCCGGCGCATCATGCACCGGCGCGGGCGTGCTCCAGGAGAAAAACCGGCTCTTGGGCGACGTGCTCAACGCCAGGACCTTTGCCATGTCCGAAGCTCTTGGGCTGCCCATTATGACCATTTGCAGCACCTGCCAGGGAGTGATGAGCCAAGCCAACTTCCGGATGGTCAAAGACCCGGAGTACCTTGCTCAGATCAACGAGCAACTGGCCGAAGAGGGGTTGGAATACAAAGGCACGGCGACGCCCAAGCACCTTCTGTGGATACTCTTGGAAGACTTCGGGTTGGACAACCTGACGCCGTTGATAACCAGGCCCTTGGCCGGCATCCGGCTGGCGCCCTTTTACGGGTGCTACATTGTGCGGCCCACCGACGCCCTGGACTTCGAGAACAACCCGGAGCGTATGTTGTCACTGGAGCGGCTTATCGAGATTCTGGGAGCCACCGTGGTGGACTTCAGCGGCAAGACCCGGTGCTGCGGGTTCCCCATCCTGACCATCAACGAAAAAAACTCGGTGGCCATGGTCGCCAAGCACACTTCGGAAGTAAAAGACTTGGGCGCGGATGCTATGGTCACGCCCTGCCCCCTGTGCCACCTCAACCTGGACGCGTACCAGCCAAAAGCCTCCGCCCAAGCCCAGCGGCCTATTGACATGCCAATACTGCACATGCCGCAGGCAATCGGGCTGGCTATGGGTGTGCGGCCAGAAGACCTGGGGCTGCAACGCCACATCGTAAATACCAAGCCGCTGATTACCAAGCTGGGCGCGGCAGCGCATTAATCTCAGGTGGGTCTCGCCTGAGTGGTTACTAGACGAAAAGTTCTTTCACGTTGCAAACGAACCCGAGGACCACTTCCTCACCGTCTAAAATTGCGTCTTCAGAAAGCTCTGTCGGGTCCCCCAGCGGACGATAAACCATAACGGTTCGTTGGGCCCGCTGGATCATCCAGACCAGGCGTGTGCCCCCTTTCAGCCAGTCCTCGATTTTCTCCCGCACGTCCAGTGGCCTGTCCTGTGGAGACACCACCTCTACCGCCAAATCGGGCGCCGTAGGGAAGTAGCCGTCGGGAAGGCCATCTTCGGGTATGCGCTCACTCGAGACGAAGGCGGCGTCCGGGGTCCGTACCGTATCAAGATCCCGTCCCAAGACAAACCCGGTCCCCCCAGAGAAAACGGCCCCCAGGTTGTTAGCTTTCACGTGCGCGTCGAGAGCGGCCCCTATGCGCATCGCCACATCGGCTTGCCTTACGTCAGCCAGCGGCATTTCGTAAATCCTGCCTTTGACCAACTCCAAGCGGCGCCCGGCAGTAGGAAAGTGAAGCAACTCTTCTGCGGTGAACGAGGTCTTTAGCTTTCGCCCTGTAAGGGTCGTCATCCTGGTTGTCATAAACGCACTACCCGCCTATTTTGCCCAGTCATTGGGCCTCTTGGTCCCCTTCCCGGTTACCGTCTACCGCTGCAGATTGGGGGCAACTTCCCGGATGGCCTGAATGGTCTTTGCCACGGCCTCTTCGTCGTGCACCACTGCGGGGTAGAACTTGGAGGACTTCAAGACGCCGCGTTCCAGCAGACCGGCGTTGAAGTCGGCCATGACTCTTCCGTCGCCGGACAGCCAGTCCCGGTAGTTGTGGACCGGGCGGTCGGTGAATACGGCGTCAAACACCGCGTCCTCGCCGCAGATTTGGACCGGAACGCCGCTTCCGGCGCAGGCGTCCGCTATCGCTTGGCGCACTTGGCTGCCGGCGTGCCGTACCTTGTCGTACACGCCTTCCTGTCTCAACTGTTCCAGCGTGGCCAGTCCCGCAGCGCAGGCGACGGGGTTGCCGTTGAGGGTGCCAATCTGGCTTACGAAACTGTCGGAGTCAACCGATCCTTCGTCGTAGACCGACAGGATGTCGCTGCGGCCCATGACGGCCGCCAATGGGTAACCGCCTCCCATTATCTTGCCCATGGCGCAAAGGTCCGGGGTAACGCCATAGAACTCTTGGGCGCCTCCCCAAGCCAACCGGAACCCGGTTACCACCTCGTCGAATATCAAGGGTATTTCGTGCTTGGCGGTGATGTCCCGCAGCCCCTGAAGGAAGCCGGGCTGAGGGGAGATCATCCGTTGCAGCGGTTCCACAATTACAGCCGCCAACTCGTCGTGGTGGGCGTCGATGATGGCCGAAGTTGTGTCTACGTCGTTGTAGGGCGCGATCAACATCAGTTCTTCGATGGCCCTCGGAATCCCGCCGCTGTTGCGTTCGGAAATAGGGAACTCCTGGGCTGCAGATGGAGTGACGCTCATCAAGGCGTAGTCGCTGGTCCCGTGGAACCCGCCTTCGAACTTGAGCACCTTCTCCCGCTTGCGGAAAGCGCGGGCCGAGCGCATGGCTTGGAAGGTAGCGTCGGTGCCACTGGTGGTGAAACGGACCTTTTCCGCGCAGGGCACAGCTTGTACCAACTGTTCGGCCAGCAACACGGCCCTTTCGTTGTTGGCAAAGAAAGTGCTTCCCCGCTCCACGGCCTTGATGACAGCTTCTACAACAGCCGGGTGGGCGTGGCCCAGGACCATAGGCCCTGAGCCCATCATCCAGTCCACGTACTCGTTGCCGCTGACGTCCCAGACGCGGGACCCTTTGCCTTCTTTGATCAAGAAGTTCAGGTCTTCTCTTACGCGCAGATTGCCAGTGTAGCCGCCGGGCATGTACTGCGCGGCCTTTTCCAACAGCCGTTGTTCTTCGGGTGTACGATTTGGCATTGAACGCTCCTTTGTGACGTTTTGTCTACGTTATGCCGGTTCTGTGCAACGTCCATGACTTCGTTGCTTATTATAACCTCTCGTAGTTATCCCGTACCGTGTTCCAGAAAAAGCCCCACCGGTTGTTTGGTGGGGCTTGAAAAATCAGTAGTAAAGGTGCAATTACGCTTGTGCAGCCCTGGCCTGGTTCATTACCTCCACCAATTCCTTGACGCTGTCGGCGGAGTGGTTGAGGGCTGCTTTCTCGGACTCGGTGAGCCCGACTTGTATGACCTCCTCCATGCCATTGGCGCCGATCTTGACGGGGACGCCTACGCACAGGCCATTGATGCCGTATTCTCCTTCCAAGTAGGCGCAGCATGGCAAGATGCGTTTCTTGTCCAAGAGAACAGCCTCAACCATTTGGGTGATGGCAGCCGACGGGGCGTAATAGGCGCTGCCTTCCTTTAGCAAGGCGACGATTTCCCCGCCGCCGTTCCTGGTGCGCTGCACCAGTTGATCGATTTTCTCTTCAGCCATCAACTCGGTGATGGGGATGCCGCCGGCGGTGGTGTAACGGACCAACGGGACCATGTCGTCACCGTGCCCCCCCAGCACCAGTGCCTGAATGTCCTGAACGGAGACGTTCAGTTCCTGAGAGATGAACGTCCGGAATCGGGCCGTGTCCAGCACACCGGCCATACCGAAGACGCGGTTCCTGGGAAAGCCGCTGCTTTCGTAGACGTTCTGCACCATGGCGTCCAAAGGGTTGGTCACCGCGATGATGATGCAGTCAGGAGAGTACTTGACCACCTGCTCGGTGACCGACGAGGTAATCCGCATGTTGGTTAGAAGCAGATCGTCGCGGCTCATGCCCGGGCGCCGGGCAATACCGGCGGTGATGACCACCAAGTCGGAGTTGGCGGTAGCTTCGTAGTTGTTGCTTCCGGTGATGCCGGCGTCGGAGCCGGTTACCGGTCCGGCCTCCAGCATGTCCAGTCCTTTGCCTTGAGGAAGGTCTTCTATGACGTCGAGGAGGACCACGTCGGCGTAGCCCAATTGGTGTATTCGCAGGGCGGTGGTGGCGCCGACGTTGCCCGCGCCGACTACAGTTACCTTGTTTCGCATCTGGTTATTGCTCCTCCGTTTGATTGGTATGGTTTGGGATCTGCGTGGCATAAGAGAATGGGGCACCGCGGTGCCCCTTGTAATCGATCAGTACACCTCAGCCATCCGGCACGGCTGCTAGATTGAATCCACAATGGCGTTCAGAATGGCGCTGGGGCGCATGGCTTTGGCGGTCATCTCGTCATTGGGGATGTAATAGCCTCCGATATCCATCGGCTTTCCTTGGGCATCGTTCAGTTCCTGAACGATTTTGTCTTCGTTGGCTGCCAACTGCTGGGCCACCTCGGTAAAGCGAGCTTGCAACTCGGGGTCTTGGGTCTGATTCGCTAGTGCTTCCGCCCAGTACAGAGCGAGGTAGAAATGGCTGCCTCGGGTGTCCAGTTCGTTGACCCTACGCGATGGCGCCCGGCGTTGTTCCATATGCTCCCCAATCGCTTGGTCCAGGGTGTCAGCCAAGAGTTTGGCGCTGTCGTTCTTGAACACCTCGCCGCAATGCTCGAAGGATGCGACAAGGGCGCAGAATTCACCAAGAGAGTCCCAACGCAGATGGCCCTCCTGCAGAAACTGCTGCACATGCCTTGGGGCCGACCCGCCGGCGCCTGTCTCAAACATCCCGCCGCCTTTGAGCAGGGGGACGACCGAAAGCATTTTGGCGCTTGTGCCCAATTCCAATATGGGGAAGAGATCGGTCAGATAATCACGCAACACGTTGCCGGTCACGGAAATAGTGTCCTGGCCCGCTCGGCTCCGCGCCATCGTGAACTTCATCGCATCGATGGGAGCCATGGTGCGAATGTCCAACCCGGTCGTGTCATGCGCGGGCAGATATTGGTCGACTTTCTTGATCAGTTCAGCATCGTGGGCCCGCTTCGGATCCAACCAGAAGATGGCTGGCGTGCCGGTGAGTCTAGCCCTATTCACCCCAAGCCTGACCCAGTCTCGAATCGCCGCGTCTTTGGTCTGGCACATCCGGAAGATGTCGCCTTCCTCGACGTTTTGTTCCATCAGGGTCGCTCCTGATTCGTTCACGACCCGAATCGCACCGTTGCCAGGGGCTGTAAATGTCTTGTCGTGAGACCCATACTCTTCAGCCGCTTGGGCCATCAGCCCGACGTTGGCTACGCTGCCGATGGTGGACGGTTCAAATGCCCCATGCTGCTGGCAGTCTTCAATGACCGCTTGATATAGAGTCGAATAAGAGCGGTCGGGAATCATCGCGATTGTGTCGTGCAACTCGTTATCGGGACCCCACGTGCGGCCGCCATCGCGGACAATCACTGGCATGGTGGCGTCAATAATCACATCGCTCGGCACATGCAGATTGGTGATGCCCCGGTTAGAGTCCACCATCGCCAGTTCTGGGCGCGCGCTGTAGACCGCTTGGATATCCGCCTCAATTTCCGCTCGTTTGTTCTCCGGGAGATCTTGAATCTTCGTGAGGAGTTCAGCCACTCCATTGTCGGGGTTCACCCCAATCGCACTTAGTTCAGCCGCGTGCTTGGTTAACACGTCCTGGTAGTAAACTGACACGCAATGGCCGAAAATAATCGGATCGGACACACGCATCATGGTCGACTTCAAATGCAGCGAAAGCAACACGCTGTCAGCTTTGGCATTCGCCATTTCCGAAGCATAGAAATTGCGCAATTCCCGCACATTCATCACGGCGCAATCTATGATTTCGTCAGCCAACAAGGGGATACCGGCTTTGAGCACGGTCGACTGCCCGCTGCTGTTCACAAATTCGATCGCTGCCGACCCCGGTTCCGTGACTGTCAACGCTTTTTCAGAACCGTAGAAGTCCCCGCTTGTCATGTGGCCCACGCGGGTCTTGGACACTTCAGGCCAGTCCCGCATCATCCGATGGGGATTGCGTTTGCCGTGTTCCTTGACCGAGTTGGCCGACCGGCGATCGGAATTCCCTTGCCGCAGGACCGGGTTGACCGCGCTTCCCAGTACCCTGCCATAGCGCGCCTGAACCTGGCGTTCCTGGTCGGTTGAAGGATCGTCCGGGTAGTCGGGAATGTCATATGCCTTGTCCTGCAATTCCCTGATCGCCGCTTTTAACTGGGGAATAGAGGCGCTGATATTGGGCAGCTTGATAATGTTCGCCGACGGGTCCTCGGATAGTTCGCCTAAGATGCCCAGGTAATCGGGGATTTTTTGCTCATCCGTTAGATTGTCGGGGAAATTGGCGATGATGCGGCCAGCCAACGAGATATCCCAAGGCTCCAGTTCAATACCGGCCCCCTTGGTAAAGGCTCGGAGAATCGGCAGCAACGAGTGCGTGGCCAAGGCCGGCGCCTCATCAATTTTGGTATAAATAATCTTGGCCGCTTCTGGCATTTTCCTCTCCTTAGGAAGTAAATTTCACCGGCCGCTACCAGTTGCCAAGAGACGTTTAGCTACTGACCCAGCCTAATCTGCGCAATTATACATGCCCAAACTTATCGACGGTAGTCCAACCTTTGCGGCGGGATTCATCGAGCTTTGAGCTGTGCCAACAACGGCCCCGGCTCAGTAACCGGAAGCTGGCAGACGTAATTCTGGCACACGTATGCGGTGGGCTGGCCGTTGACCATGCCGCGTCCTTCAAGAAGGGGGTAGTCGCCGAGGTTGAGGCCTGCCCGTCCAGTGCTATCCAATGACGACGGGTCATACCCCATGAGTACTTTGTTAGGCAAGAATTGGCGGCGCACCGTGTCCAACAGCTCCGAGGTGACAGCGTTCGCCGACGGTCCAACGACGGCGACCTCCTTGACTGCCGAGATATAAAAGTCCAGTGCACTGAGCCAGTGGCCTGTGCCGCCGGGCGACCTGGCCATGTGCTCGTGAAGAGACCTGAGAGGAACTGCTGCTTTTGCGGCGTAGTCGTCGTTGCCGGTGAAAACGGCCAGCTTCAGCAGGATGTCCGATGCCACCGAGCCGCCGCAAGGCTGGGCGTTGTCAAATACGTCCCGCGGCCTGATGACCAAGGCCTCATGGTCGGAGCCGGTGTCGTAGAATCCGCCCGTTGCCTCATCCCAGAAAAGCTCGATCATCGAATCGGCCATGGCTACTCCGTTTTCAAGCCAGCGCAGGTCCAGAGTGGCTTCGTAAAGCGCAATCAGTCCGTCGGCAACGCAGGAATAGTCTTCCAAGTATCCCAATAGCTTGGCTTCGCCATTCCGGTAAGTGCGTAACAAGCGCCCCTGCGGGCACATGACAGTGGTCAGGAACCCGGCGTTCTTCACAGCCGCGTCCAAGTAGTCCGCACGGCCAAGCGCCGCTCCGGCTTCCGCAAAGCTGCGCAGCATCAACCCGTTCCAGGATGCAAGCACCTTGTCGTCCAGCAGAGGATGCACCCGCCGTTCCCGCACTTCCAGGAGCTTGGTCCTGCCGCGGGCTACGATGCTCTCAAGTTGCTCCGGATCAAGCTCATGTTCCGCCGCGAAGGCTTCCGGGTCGCGAGGGACGTTGAGGATATTTTTGCCCTCGAAATTGCCGTTGGGCGTCACTCCGAAATAACCGGAAAAAACTCTACCGTCCTCCTCACCCAACACGTCCATGATTTCTTCCGGAGTCCAAACGAAGAACTTTCCCTCCTCCCCTTCGCTGTCGGCGTCCTGCGCCGAGTAGAACCCGCCGCCGGAGTCGGTCATCTCCCGCAGCACGTAGTCGAGGGTCTCTTCCGTGATGCGCCGGTACAGGGGCTTCCCGGTGGTCTGGAAGGCGTGGAGATACAAGCGGGCCAGCAGGGCGTTGTCGTACAGCATCTTTTCGAAGTGAGGGACCAGCCAGTAAGCGTCAGTCGAGTAACGGTGGAAGCCGCCGCCTACTTGGTCGTAAATTCCGCCGTAGGCCATCTTCTCCAGCGTCAACTCCACCAGTTCCAGCGCCCTGGGATTGTACCCGTGGTCATGATAACGGAGTAGGAACTCCGGGGTCATGGGTTGTGGGAACTTAGGCGCCATGCCGAAGCCGCCGTTTTGGTAATCGAAGTTGGTCGCCAGGGTGGAATAGGCCCGGTGCAACACGTCGACCGTCAGGATGGCTGTTCCGCGTGGCACTTGGCTGCCCCGGCCCATCTGCTCGGTAAGCTGCTGCGTAACCCGTTGGATTTCTCCCTTGTTGGTGTTGTAGGCCTCGGCGATACCCAGCAACAACCGGGGAAAGCCCGGCATGTTTTGCCGGTCCACTGGCGGAAAGTAAGTCCCACCGTAAAAGGGCTTCCCCTCGGGCGTAAGGAACACCGTCATCGGCCAACCCCCGCTTCCGGTAAGCATCTGGACGGCCTCCATGTAAATCGCGTCCAGATCGGGGCGCTCCTCCCGGTCCACCTTGATGTTGATGAAATTCTGGTTCATCAACCCGGCGATGGACTCGTTCTCAAAGGACTCCCGTTCCATCACATGGCACCAGTGGCAGGCGGAGTAGCCGATGCTCAGCAGGATGGGCTTGTCCTCCGAGCGCGATCGCTCAAGGGCGTCTTCCCCCCAGGGATACCACTCCACCGGGTTGTGGGCGTGCTGAAGAAGGTATGGGCTGGTCTCGTTAATTAAATGGTTGGGCATTTTGCACCTGTCTTTCGTCTGCTATTTGTGGCTGATGCCGAGGAATTGTTGGGAGCACGCTATACGAGCCCCAGCCGCCGCAGGCCGTCTTCCGTCCACTGGGTGGCTCGGAGTATTTCCCTAACGGGGGTGTCCCGTAGTAAATGAACCAATCGTCACGATTGGTTCATTTACTAACGATGACTACTGGATTGCCTGATACGTTTTCTGTACCGAGAGGAACTGCATACGAATCAATGTCTTCCGGCAACGGGTCGTTGTACTCCAACAATACTTCGAAGTAAGCCTGTGTTAAGTCTTGCAACGCTTCCAGCGCTTCATTTCTGGTATATCCCCAGGCGGCGCATACCGGAACCGTAGGGATGTCTACGCCCCATCGGCCGTCTTCCTCCTCCTCGAAATCTACGGCAACAGCGTAGGTCCTTTTGAGTCTCATCGCTTTTTCCCTGCCTATTTTCTGTCTTCGCTATCCTGCCTCAGCAACTCCAGGAACCCGGCCACCGGCATAGCCCCCAAGTCTTCGCCGTCGCGCTGCCGGACTGCCACCGCGCCGGCCTCGGCCTCGCGGTCGCCAACAACCAGCATGTAAGGCACCTTCTGCAGTTGGGCAGTGCGGATTTTCTGGTTCATGCGCTCGTTGCGGGAGTCAACCTCCACCCTGTAGCCACCGGAGTCCAACTTTGTCCGGACCGAATCGGCGTATTCCTGGTGGCGGTCGGCGATTGGTATCACCACTGCCTGCACTGGAGCCAGCCACACCGGGAAGGCGCCACCGTAGTGCTCGATGAGAACGCCCAGGAACCGCTCCATGGAACCCAGGATGGCCCGGTGCACCATGTAAGGACGGCTGCGGCCGCCCTGATCGTCCTGGTAGGTCAGGTCGAACCGCTCCGGCAGGTTGAAATCGAACTGCACCGTGGTGCACTGCCAAGCCCGCCCCAGGGCGTCGGTGATGTTGATGTCTATCTTGGGCCCATAGAAGGCCCCGCCGCCTTCGTCCACAGTGAAAGGTAGTCCCTTCTGGTCCAAAGCGCCTCGCAGGGAGTTGGTAGCGTGTTCCCACGTTTCCAAGTCGCCCACGTACTTTTCCGGACGGGTGGAAAGGGCGATGGAGTAGTCGGAGAAGCCGAAGGCATCCAAAAGCTCGAAAGTCAACTCCAACACGCCGCCTATCTCTTCTTCCACCTGCTCCGGGCGGCAGAATATGTGGGCGTCGTCCTGGGTGAAGCCGCGCACCCTCATAAGGCCGTGCAATACACCGCTGCGCTCGTAGCGGTAGACGGTGCCTAACTCGGCAAACCTCAGGGGCAACTCCCGGTAACTGCGCAAGGCCGAGCGGTAGATGGTGATGTGGAAGGGACAGTTCATGGGCTTCAGGAAGTACTCCTGCTCGTCGACCTCCACCGGGGCGTACATCCCCTCGCGGTAAAAGTCTAAGTGCCCGCTGGTCTGCCACAGCGTTGACTTGCCGATGTGGGGAGAGTAGACGACGTCGTAGCCGCGGCGAAAGTGAATGTCCTTCCAGTAGTCTTCTATGAGCGACCTGATCCGGCCGCCCTTGGGATGCCACACCACCAAACCCGGACCGATTTCCTCGTGGATCGTGTACAGGCCCAACTGGCGGCCCAGGGTGCGGTGGTCCCGGCGCTCGGCCTCTTCCAGCCGCGCCAAGTGTTCGGACAGCAACTCTTCCGACTCGAAGGCCGTCCCGTAGATGCGCTGCAACATGGGCCGGTTTTCGTCGCCGCGCCAGTAAGCTCCGGCTACGCTGAGCAGCTTCAACGCCGGGATGTCTTCGGTGTTCGCCACGTGAGGCCCTTGGCACAAGTCCACGAAGCCGTTGTGGCGGTATATCGAAAGGGATTCGGCGTCGGTCAGGCCCTCGATTAGTTCCAGCTTGTAGGGTTGGTCGGCGAACATGTCTTTGGCCGCAGCCGCGTCCAACTCCTCCCGTTCAAAGGGGAAAGTCCCGGCAACCGCCTCTTTCATCAACGCCTCGATCTGCTCCAGGTCCTCCGGCGTAAATGGGCGGGAAACCTCAAAGTCGTAGTAGAAGCCGTCCCTGGTGGGAGGCCCGATCCCCATCTTGGCTTCGGGGAATAGCTTTAGAACGGCGTCGGCCATTACGTGGGCGGCCGAGTGCCGCATCCGGTGGCGGTGGGCTTCCGTGGGGTTAATGTGTCCCGTTTCGAGGGTGCCGTGGTCTAGCATTTCGTTTGTCCTGTTGTTTGGGTTGGCGTGAACCAATTATAACCCAAGCATCTCCCCAAGACGGACTTGGTTCAGGCAAGCTCCGTAAATAATTCTTTCCAGCGCCGCGATTGGATGCACGCCACTATATGGGCTCGGATGCTTATCAAGTAGGTGGCGGTTACAACCACGGTCAGGAATATGCAAAGGGCTATACGTTGAGGATCGTGGTCTGTGAACAACAGCAGGGTGTTTAACATAACGAACCCGAAGGCCACTCCAAGCACCACGTTACGAAACAGTAAGGCGACGATTACTGTCGGACCGAGGGTAATCAACGTAAGCAGCGGCACGAAAGCTATGGAGATGCCGAATATGGCCGCCGCCCCTTTCCCGCCGCGAAACCCCAGAAAGACCGGCCAGTTATGCCCAGCTAGAACCATAATCGTAGTCAAGAATACCGCCCACTCCGGCGCGCCCAGCCAAGCCGGCGCCAAGACCGCCAACACCCCCTTTCCCGTGTCCAACAGCAGTATTACCGCCGCGCCGCCGAGGCCGACTTGGTGGTAAGTGTTCAACGTGCCGACGTTGCCGGTGCCCAACCGCCGTATATCCTGGCCGGTTAACCGCAGGACCAGGATATATGCCGTAGGGACCGAGCCGAGCAGATAGGCGGCGATGGACAGGATTATGGTGACGGTCAGACCCAAGTCTCGCGCTAGACGCGGCAGAAAGCCGCGGCCCAGTCCTGAAACAATCGATTTGGCAACCGGTCTGTTATATAGGCAGTGTCGATGGTTCGGTCGACGTTAGTATAACTGACATAGACCACGAAATAAGATAACGTGTGTTCGTAGAGGCAGATGCCACGTGGCAGGTCGCACTTGTTAATCTATAACAACAACCAGTCATCTGCCTGACCGCTGTTCAATGTATAATCGTCACTATTACTTTTGCCGGGTTTAAGCGGGGAAAGCATGGCCATCAACGAGCGAATACAGGCGGCACAAGACTTTTTGGCGGCTTCAGACCGGGAGTTTGCTGCCGGAGATCTGCGGCAGGGGTCTGAGAAGCTTTGGGGCGCGGCCACGCAGGTTGTGATGGAAATGGCCCATCAGCGAGGCTGGGACTATGGGAGTCACCGGGCCATGAAGAACGCCGTCGAGAGGTTGAGCCAGGAGCTCGCCGACCCATTGATCAGTTTAGAATTTGGGTTTGCCGAGAAATTCCACCGGAATTTCTACCACAACTTCATGGAAGATTTCGAATTGGACGCAGACCGTCCCAAGGTCCACGATTTCGTGGCACGGATGCTCGCATACCATAACAGAGGCCCATAACCACAGATTTGCGAAAACATCCCGCCCTTCATACGCCCTCATCTAAGATGGCAAAGCCTTCAAGACTTGCGTCATCCGTTTGCTATACTGGAATGTGTTGAAAGCATACTCCCGGTTGTCCCGCTGTAACCCAACGGGAATCGGGCGAGTGTTTATTTAGAATATTAGGAAGTGTCATGGAAGAGCTGCAAGAACAACTGAAGTCGATCCGCAACAAAATAGAGGCGATAGTGGAGCGGCTTTGACCTCTCCGACAAAGAGAAAACGATAGGACGAATGGAACTGGAAGCGGCTGCTCCCGGTTATTGGGATGACCGCAGGGAAGCCCAGCATAAGATGCGGGAGTTGGGCCGCATTAAGGACATCGTAAGCGCATGGCGGGACTTACAATCCGAAACGGAGTCTCTCCTGGAGTTGACGGAACTGGCGCTGGAGGAAGGGGAGGACTCTCTGCTGCCCCAGTTGGAGGAGGATGCCGTTAAGATCACGGATGCTCTTCGCAAGCATGAGACCGCCTTGACGTTGTCCGGCCCTTATGATAACCGGTCCGCCATCGTATCCATTCATGCCGGCGCCGGCGGCACCGACTCCCAGGACTGGGCGGAAATGCTGCTTCGGATGTACGTGCGGTGGGCCGAGGTGGACGCCCGCCCCGTGCAGGTGATGGACCTTTCCTATGGTGATGAGGCTGGGCTGCGCACCGGGGTGTTGGAGGTGGCCGGCCGCCACGCCTTTGGCTACCTCAGTGCCGAAAGGGGTGTGCACAGGCTGGTCCGGCTGTCACCCTACGATCCTAACCACTTGCGCCATACCTCCTTTGCGGAAGTGGAAATCCTGCCGTCGGCGGAAGAGGACCCGGATATAGATGTCCGGCAGGAAGACATAAAACTCGATGTTTTCCGGTCCAGCGGCCCCGGCGGCCAGAACGTGCAGAAGGTTGCCTCGGCAGTGCGTCTGACCCACCTGCTCACCGGCATGGTCGTCAGTTGCCAGAACGAACGCTCGCAGCACCAGAACCGCGAGTTTGCGATGCGTATTTTGAAGGCCAAACTCCTGGCCAAAAAGAACGAAGAGAAGGCCATTGAGTTGGCGAAGCTAAGGGGCGATCGGTCGGTCCCGGAATGGGGGAACCAAATCCGCAGCTACGTTTTGCACCCGTACAAGTCGGTGAAGGACCACCGCACCAACTACCAGAGCAGCAACCCAGATGCAGTGCTGGACGGCAACCTGGGTGGGTTTATCGAGGCCTATCTAATGTCCAGGGTGGGTGAAGATTAAGATGAACGACCTGTGCCCAGGCCTGCGCCAGCGTAGCCGAATGGGCCCGGCCACTGCCTGATCACAAGCAATTGCCCCAATTGTGGACAGGGGACTGCCGGAAACAACAAAAAAAAGGCGGGAGTAATGCTCCCGCCTCTCGTTTTCACGTGATTTTGAAATTGCCTAGTGTCCTGTATCTAAAGTGCGTCGGCAAAAGCGGGCCACGCTGGCCAGGATTTGGTCAGCGGTCTTGGTCCAGACAAAGGGCTTGGGGTCTTCGTTGGTGACGTCCAGGTAACGGTAGATGGCAGCCTCCAGTTCACCGCTGCTCTGGTGCACGCCCCTGCGCAACTGCTTTTCGGTGAGCAGCCCAAACCAGCGCTCCACCAGGTTCAGCCAGGAGGCGCTGGTGGGCGTGAAGTGGATATGGAAGCGGGGCCGTTTGGCGAACCAGTTCCGGATCAGCGCCGTCTTGTGGGTGGCGTAGTTGTCCGCAATCAGGTGCACGTCCAACCCGGCGGGCACCTCGGACTCGATGGCATCGAGGAACTTGCGGAACTCCACGGCCCGGTGGCGGCGGTGGCACTGGCCAATCACCTTGCCGGTCCTGGCGTCCAAAGCGGCGAAGAGGGACGTGGTGCCGTGGCGCACGTAATCATGGGTGCGCCGCTCCACCTGGCCCGGGCGCAGGGGCAACAGCGGCCTGGTGCGGTCCAGGGCCTGGATCTGGGACTTCTCGTCCACGCACAAGACCAACGCCCGGTCCGGTGGATCAAGGTAGAGGCCCACAATGTCCCGCACCTTTTCGATGAAGAAGGGGTCCGCCGACAGCTTGAAGGTTTCGGTGCGGTGAGGTTGCAGTGCGAAGGCGCGCCAGATGCGGCTGACCGTGGTGTGGCTCAGACCGGAACGCTGGGCCATGGACCGGGTGCTCCAGTGCGTGGCGTCCTTGGGTGTGGACTCCAGCGTCAGCGTAATCACCCGTTCCACGTCTTCATCAGTAACCGCTCGCGGTCGGCCGCTGCGGGGCTCGTCCGACAGGCCGTCCAATCGCCGTTCCAAGAACCGGGAACGCCACTTCCCCACCGTTTCGTCGGACACCTCCAAGTCGGCAGCCACTGCGATGTTGCTGCGGCCTTCGGCGCAGGCCAGAATCATTCTGGCCCGCAGCGCCAAGCCCTGCGTCGTCTTGGGGCGACGAACCCACCGTTCCAGCGTTTCCCTTTCGGTGTCGTCCAATATCAGCGGCGGCATTGGCCTTCCGATCGCCATGATCATCCCTCTCCTGAGTCGGTGATCGAAAGAATACCTCATTGCGAACACTATTACTACTAACTTCAGTTACACCACACTAGCAGTTGGCCAGGAAATGGCCCAATCGTGTTTTCTTGGTGCGCAGGTAACTCCGGTTTTCGTCAGTCACTTTGGCTTCCACCGGCACCCGCTCCACTATCTCCAAGTCAAATCCTGATATGCCCACCACCTTGCGGGGGTTATTGGTCAACAGCCTCAGCTTTTTGACCCCCAAGTCTTGCAGAATCTGGGCCCCAATGCCGTAGTGGCGCAGGTCAGCCTCGAACCCCAGAGAAGCGTTCGCCTCGATGGTGTCCATTCCACCATCCTGCAGCGAGTAGGCCTTAATCTTGTTGTGCAGGCCGATGCCGCGACCTTCCTGCCGCATATAAACGAAGGCGCCCGTGCCTGCTTGCCCCAGGATACTCAGCGCCATCTCCACCTGCTCGCCGCAGTCGCAGCGCATGCTGCCGAACACGTCGCCGGTCAGGCATTCGCTGTGGATGCGGGCCAGCACGGGTTCATCCGGGTCCCACTCGCCAATGGTCATTCCGATGTGCTCGCCCGGGTCCACTTCGCTGCGGTAAGCGATGGCCTTGAATTCGCCGTACTTGGTGGGCAGCCGGGCCTCGGCAACCCGTTCGATCAACCTTTCGTGGCGTCTGCGGTAGGCGATGATCTGCGCTATGCTCAAGATGCGCAGTTTGTGGCGCTCGGCGAATTCCTCCAGCTTGGGCATTCGCGCCATGGTGCCGTCGTCGCTCATGATCTCGCAGACAATGCCCGCCGGGTACATGCCAGCGATGCGGCACAGGTCTATGATGGCTTCGGTATGTCCGGCCCGGGCCAGAACGCCGCCAGGGTGGTAACGGAGAGGGAACAGGTGTCCCGGGTGAGAGAACATTTCGGGGCCGATGTTGCTGTCTATCATGGCCCTGACGGTGGCGGCCCGGTCATGCGCGGATATGCCAGTGGTGGTGTCTTGGTTATAGTCCACCGAGACGGTGAAAGCGGTATGATTTTTGGTGGAGACGTTCTTGGCAATCATTTGGGGAATTTCAAGTTCGTCCAACCGCTCGCCGACGATGGGCAAGCACAGCAGTCCTCTGGCCTCGGTCACCGCGAAGTTGACAGCCTCCGGGGTAACCATTTCAGCAGGCATTACAAGATCGCCTTCGTTCTCCCGTTGCTCATCGTCAACGACCAGCACGAACTTTCCGGCTTTCAGATCTTCCAAGGCCTCTTCTAAACTACACAGAGGCATAAATCCATCCTTCCGTATTGGTAGATTGATACACCTACCCGCTCACCGCGCCAGCATGCTTTCCACGTATTTAGCTACGATATCAGCCTCCAGGTTAACCCGGTCGCCCGCAACTTTTCCCTGCAAATTGGTGTTTTGTAAAGTGTACGGTATCAACGACAAGGTGAAGGATGATGCACCCTTTTTTACCACGGTGAGACTTATACCGTCAACTGCAACAAACCCTTTTTCCACGATATACGGCATCAACCTCTTGGGGCACCTGATCCTCAGGATCATCGAATCGCCTTCCGGTGTCCAGGACGTGACCCGCCCGGTCCCGTCCACGTGGCCTTGGACGATATGCCCGCCCAACCGGTCGGTAACGGCCAAAGGGCGTTCCAGGTTGAGGCTTTGTCCCTCGGCAAGGTCCCCTAACGAGGTGCGCCGGAGGGTTTCGGGAGACACGTCCACGCTGAAGGTGGAATCTTCAAGTGCAACGACGGTCAAACAGGCGCCATTGACGGACATGCTGTCGCCAAGCTTCAAGCGGTCCAACACCATTTCCGCCCGTACCGTCAGGCGATGGGCACCCACCCCGGCCGCTGTACCTACCTCTTCGACTATACCGGTAAACAAACTAGCTGTCCTCCTTGGGGTAGCCTGTTATTAACCAGTCTGGCCCGTACTGTTCCAAGCAGGTCAGGTGAAGCCGGTGCGTACCGGCCATCAACTCCGGGCCGGTCCCTTCCACCGGGGAGGCCGATTGAGCGCCGCCTATGATAACCGGGGCTATGAAAGCGAATACCTTGTCAACCAGACCGGCGTCGAAGAGCGCTCCCTGCAACGTGCCGCCGGCTTCCACCAGGAGACTCACCACGCCTCGCCGGCCCAACTCCTTCAGAGCGATGTCCAGGTCAACCCTTGATTCGCCCGGTTGGCAAGCCATTATTACTTCTGCACCGGCGCTTGCGAGAGTGTCAACCCGTTCCTTGGGCGCATCGCCGGTTGTAAGCACCAGTGTGGTTCCGGGTTCCCGCAATAGCCGCGCGTCCGGCGGAGTGCGACAGCGGCTGTCGAGTATAACCCGCAGGGGCTGCCTCGACAAAGGTGCGCCGTCCCCGTCCCGGGCTGTAAGCTGCGGGTCGTCAACCAGCACGGTGTTAACCCCCACCATTACCGCGTCGGCCTCCCGGCGCAGGCGTTGGACCCTACTGCGGGCAGCGGGACCGGTCACCCACTTCGAGTCTCCGGTGCGGGTGGCGATTTTGCCGTCAAGGCTCATGGCAAACTTGCTGCTTACAAAGGGCAGGCCGGTGTTTATGTGCTTTGCGAAGGCTTCGTAAAGCTCCCGCATCACGCCAGCATCCTCGACGAACTTCACGTCAATGCCCGCGGCCACCAACTGGGCTGCTCCGTTGCCGGAAACCCGCGGGTTGGGGTCTGTGGCGCCGATATGCACCTCTTTGATGCCCGCATCTATGATGGCGTCCGTACACGGGGGAGTCCTGCCGTAGGTGCAGCAAGGCTCCAGTGTGGTGTACAGGGCAGCGTTCCTGGCCGTAGGGCCCGCTTCCCTCAGGGCCATGATTTCGGCGTGCGATCCGCCCGGTGGCTGGGTATGCCCGCTGCCCAGGATCTTCCCATCGTTCACTATCACCGCGCCCACGGCTGGATTGGGGCTGGTGGTGCCCAGTGCGTGTTGGGCCAAGGCGATGGCGCGGTCCATGGGGTTCGCGGCGGGCACAATCAACGCCATATCGCTCAAGGCCATGTTATCCTTCCCGGACTATTGCGCACCTTGATAAACCTGTGCAAATTCTAGCAATCAAAGAAGGTCGCCGCAAGCCTGCTTGTAGAAGTACAAAGACAAGTCCTACTCGATGTCGTACACGGCCTGTACGGCCGCGCTTACGTTTACAAGTCCGCCCTCGATGGAGGTGGGAGCGTTTCCGGAGTCCGCGGATTCCATCGCCATGGCAAATCCTGCGGATGCGCGATATTGAGGGCCGGGTTGTCCTGATGCCTCCGATATGCGGATAAGCTCACCCAAAGTCACTTCGCTTATCTTGGCCATGTGTGCCGCTTTTGCTTCGGCGTCTTCTATGGCAGCGGTCAACGCCTTTTTTCTCAGCGGCCCGGTGTCCTCCAACGAAAAACTGATGCCTTGGAACCGGGTCAGGTCGCCGCCGGCGTCGGTTACGTCGTCGATGACATCACCCACGGTGTCCAGGTCTCGCAGCCGAACAACCAACTGATTGTTGACTTCGTAGCCGGTGATGACGGACTGCCGTTCCGTAAAGCACTCGCCTTCGGGCTGCGGCTCGCGGATTTGGGGAGTTAGGCCGGTGGTAGCGCCTGAGCTGGCGCCGCCTGCTCCTTCCGCGCCCGGACACTTGGTGATTGTCCTGGTGCTATACCGAGGATGGATACTCAGCCGGGAGGTTTGAATGTCTTTCTCGGCAATCTCACTTTCCAGTAAAGTATCAATGATCTTTCCCAAGGCGCTTGCGGCCGAGTTGCGGGCCTCTTTTATGGTCTCTCCGGTAGCTTCAACCCCGAGGGTCACAATTGCTAAGTCGGGAGCCGATGAGGCCGTGCCTTGGCCGGCCACCAGGATTCCTTCCGTTTTTGCGGTTGTAGTTGTTTGGTTGACAGCTCGCTGTGTTCCGTTCTCCGGGGCGGTGACTGAGTTGAGTGAAGTATTTTCTGCGTCCGTTCCTTGACCTGATGCCGTGCCAAGACTTGATGCCACGCCAAGCTGTTGGCCGCTAGTCATGCCGAGAGGGCCGGCCATGCTGCAAGCCAACGCCATTAACGCCACGCCAACCCCTGCCAGCGCAAGTATCCACTTGGCCCTTCTGGTCCACGTCATAATTGCCTCTCCCTCTGTTTAGATAAATAGAAAGTTGGGCGGCTTTGCACTACCGCCGTGTTTTGCAAGGCTGGCGATAGCCGGCGTCAAGCCGTACATCCGGTTGGCGCCTGATACAGGCCGGGCGTTTATCCTTGGAACGAGACCCCGCCGTTCAGCAGCGCTCGCGCCATGACGAATTTGTGTATCTCGGAGGTGCCTCCGCCGATCCGCGCGTGGCGAAGAAGCACGTACCAGTGAGCAATGGGCATGTCCAGTGTCTCACCCATGCCGCCGAATACCTGCATTATCTTGTCGATGCTTCTCCAACCCCACTCGCCGGCGCAATACTTGATCATAGAGGCTTCTACCCTAACATCCTCCTCCGCATCGGCCCGGGCCGCCGTCTCCCTCGTGATAGCCCTCAAGTTCATAATGTCAATGTAAACGTCGGTGAGCATCCATTGGATTGCTTGACGATCGGCAATGGGCCGCCCATAGGTGACCCGCTGCTTCGCCCACTCTATGGCCATCTCCAGTGCCCGCGTCAAGATGCCGATTGCCATCGATCCCCTCAGAAGGCGGTCGTGGTGGACCAGCCATTTTTGCCCCAAGCTGAATCCCTGCCCGACCTCTCCCAGAACTTTAGTCTGGGGGACCCGCACGTTATCCAAATGGATGTAGTGTTGCTGAGCCCGGGTAGGACTGGTCCATATTCGAATCGGCTCGAAGCTCATCCCTTCCGTGGGATTGTCCAGGATGAACATGGTAATGCCGCCCCGTTGACGCCGTTCGGGGTCGGTCACCGCTTGCAGCAGAATAAAGTCGGCGGTCGCTGCGCCGGAAATGAACATCTTGGTGCCGTTCAGTACCCAATCGTCCCCGTCGCGGACTGCCCGCGTTTGCATCATGCCGCCTGGGTCCGAGCCGGCTTGGGGCTCGGTCTGGCCGAAGGCATAGTTCAGGTCCCCCTGAATCGCCGGGTGCAGGTACTGCTGCTCCTGCTCCGGGGTGCACGCTCCGATCATCATCATGGGCACGGGTGAAGTGGGCAGTTGAACGATGCTCTTGTGCACCTCTTCGTCCAGCACTACGTGACCCAATGCACCCATGCCGCCGCCGCCGTACTCCTCGGGCACGAACGAGGTAAATATGCCCGTCTGTTTGGATATGTCGGTCAAACGCTGCCACTTTTCCGGGTCCAGGGTGCCGACGATGCCCAATACCGATTGCGCAATGCCCGTCGGGCCGCCGTCGTCCTGCCCTTCTTGGGGAGGGTTGGCCAAGTAGCCGGCTTCCAGTGGAACGCATTCGTCCCGGACTATCTGGCGAATGGTGTTCTTCAGCGCGTCGAGCTCCGGAGGAAGCCCAGGTTGCATAGCAGGTTCTCCGCAGGAAAGAATCAGGGGTGAGTTTGGGAGTTTTCCCTCCGGCCGGGGCCGGTAAATCCCAAACATCTTATACGAACAGGTACCCGAACGCTACCGATTCGATTACCTTGGTGATGAGACACCAACCGGCCAAGAACAGGCAGCCGTCATGTTAAAATACAGGACGCCGTTCGGTGCCCACTTATCAGGAGTCGAGAGATATGCAATTCCGCGACCTGCCTAGCGTTGACCGGGTAATGGCGAGCGAAGCG
>CBDCFV010000002.1:0-48571 GCA_965216425.1 Dehalococcoidia bacterium
GGATACAGAGACGGGTTCCACGGACTTCCCTTTGGGAGCCATCGGTCCGGCTGAGCAAATCTTTTCGGCGATTATCGGGGCAACTTCCAGCAGACGCACCGAACCCCTTGAACTCGCCGAAACGTCACTTCGCGCCAAATTACGCGATGGGATGCAATGTCATAAGTGTGGCCTTCAATCCAAATTACAAGTACACCACACCAAAGGCATGAAATCTCACACACTCAACAATTTAGTGACGCTCTGCCGCTCCTGTCATCAAGCTACACACCGTCAAGCTCAATCATATCTATCTGACGGAGAGCCGGATGCGGTGAAAGTCGCAAGTCCGGTTCGGTGGGAGGAATGATGCAAACCACCTGGAGTAATTCAGGCATCGGCGGCGTTGTTCCTACCCAACGAGACCGAGGACCGCGTCCGCGACGATGTAGGGATGCTGGGATTGCAGCCCCCGGATGTCGAAGCCTCCGCAGAGTATCCAACCGGCCAGCACTCCGCCTGTCTGCGTCACTGGGACAGGCGCGCCCTCGAGTTTGGCGAGACCAGGTTGCAAGGACGCGCCGTTACTTTGCTGCTCCAAGGTTCCACGCTGGCCGAGTTGTTTTCTTCCGGCCGCCTTCAGGCCGTGGTGATGTTGGGCGACGAGGACTTCAACGCGACCATGTTGGAGTTGGGGCTGGCCCAAACAGCCCTCGAGGGCGGAGACGCCAGGTCGCGCGAATACTTGTCTCTCCAATCGCGGGCCAAATCCCTAAATAAAGGGCTATGGGGATGCCCGCCGCCAGCCTCCAGTCCCCCGGACCTTCCCACTCAAACCCGCCAGCCTGCGCCTTCACTACAGCCGGAAGAGCGACTCCTGGCTACATTGGGCCCATCCCACGCCACAGCCGTCGTGGTCCAATCATCCCCGACTGAAACTCCGCAGCCCACTTTGGCTACCATTGCTACAGCGACTCCGGCTTCCTTACCCACGCCCGCCCAACAGCCAACGACCACGACCGCGCCGACCCAAGCGCCTACGCAACATCCAACTCCCACGTCGGCGCCGACACCGACTCCAACACCTCAGCCAACCGTGACTCCACTGCCCGCGCCAATACCGACGGCGACTCCAACGACCTTTCCTACCGCTACACCGTTTGTATTGGTAATTCCTGTGCCAACGCCGGTGATGCTCCCAACCGCGACGCCTACCCCGTTCCCTATTCCAACGCCAACTCCGGTTCCTACAGCAACGCCAGCCCCATCGCCCACACCGACTTCGGTCCCTACCCCAACGCCGATACCTTCACCCACGCCAACCCCGGTTGCCACTACGACTCCGACACCTGCACCGACGGCGACTCCCAAGCCCACTGCGACACCCGTGCCAACCGTCACGCCAACTCCTACGCCTGTACCGGAACCCGCTCCCGCAGGATGCCGGGAAGGACAGGTGGACATCAATTCGGCCTCGGTGGAAGACTTGCAAAAGGTCAAACATATCGGTGCTGTCCGTGCACAAGAGATGTTAACTTTAAGGCCATTCAGTTCCGTGGACGACATGGAGCGAATCCACGGCATAGGACCGAAACGGCTGGCCGAAATCAAAGACCAAGGTATCGCCTGCGTTGCCAGCTAGATATAAACGGATACCTCCCCATCGAGGAGGTGAGGGTCCCCAGTGCCCATACAGCCCGCTTTGACCGCCTCGCCAGTGGTGGGATACACTAGCCGCCGCGACCAAATTGCCCGCCCATATTGGTGTGACGGCCAAGCAACTATCTCAAACGCAACTGCCTTCGCTGATATCCCATAGTTGCTGACCGGAGCTTATGGATTCCTGACTGCGCGGGAACGACCGGCTGGGCAGTGCGCCATTCAGCACGGAGAGTACGCAACATGAACATAGGACTGAGCATTCCCCAATTGCTTCACGGCCCCAGCATACGGCGATTCGTTCAAAAGGCTGAGGAGCTGGGGTTCGAGTGCGTGTTGGCGGGTGACCACATCATCCTGCCGACAGACGGCACCAACCAATACCCCTATTCGGCCGACGGCTCATTCGCCCGCCCATCCGACGACCCGTTCCTCGAAACCATGACAACGCTGGGGTACGTGGCGGCGTGCACCGAAACCATCAAGGTAGGCAGTACAGTAGTCATCCTTCCTTATCGAAACCCGGTGGTGCAGGCCAAGATGTTCGCCTCATTGGACGTTCTGACCGGAGGCCGGATGATCTGCGGCGTAGGCGTGGGATGGTTGGAGAAGGAGTTTGACGTGCTGGGAGCGCCCTACGCGGACCGGGGCGCGATGAGCGACGAGTTCCTGGGGATTTTCAAAGCCCTGTGGACCGAGGCCGACCCGGAGTTCCACGGGCGGTATTACCAAGTTGACGGGATTCAATTCTATCCCAAGCCGGTGCAAAAGCCCCACATCCCCATCTGGGTGGGCGGCCATACCCGGCGCGCGCTGCGGCGTACCGCCAAGTACGGGGACTGCTGGCACGTCAGCCGACAGACGCCGGACTACGTGGCCAAAAGCTTGCCCTACCTTCGGCAGCAAACCGAGCAGGCCGGCAGAGACCCGTCAGAAATTACAATATCGCTCAAACGGGCCCTGCACTTTACCGACATAGGGTTCGACGAAGGCTCCAGTTTAAGGACCGGAGGGTTGGTCGCAGGTACAACTCAAGAGGTCATAGACGACGTCTATTACTGCCGCGAACTGGGAATCGACCAGTTGACTTACGATTTCCGGGTGGAGGGTGTGGATGACAGCATCCGGGTGATGGAGCATTTGGCGAACCAGGTGTTGCCGGTGGCGCAAAGGCTGGGTTAACGGTCCTCGGAGCTATAGCCCGCTGATCTTGAACCCCTTGGCCCGTTCGACCAACTCCGTTGCCGTGTGCATCATGTTCTCGACCTGTTGCGGCGTGACTTCTCTTTTGATAGAAGCCGGCGCCCCGGTGACGAAGGAACGGTCCGGAATATCGTTGCCCGACAAGACGACCGAGTTGGCCGCTATGAGGCACTGTTTGCCCAGGGTAACCCTGGGCAAGACCGTGCAGTTGTTGCCCAAGAGTGACCCGTCGCCGATGCGGTCGCAGTGCACCACCACGGAGTGCCCCACGCTGACGTAGTTGCCGATAACCATCCCATCACCGTGGATCACCGACCCCTCTTGAACGTTGACGTAGTCGCCAATGACTATCGTCTGTTCGCCGTCGCCCCTGACGGTCACCCCAGGCCAGATGCTGGCATACTCTCCGATCTCAACGTTGCCGACGACGTAGGCAAACTCGCTTACCCACGCAGTGTCCGCCACTTTTGGGGTTATGCCGTTAAGGGTGCGAATCAATGTATTGCTCCTTGGCTCAAAGTGTCAGGCGCCCGGTTCCATCAAACCCAGTTCCAGTAACAGTGACGCTACATGAGAACGGACGGAGTCTCTCACTTGGCGGACCGTATCGATTCCTTGGCCTGCGGGGTCATTTACGGACCAATCGCGGTACGTCTTGTGAATAATCACCAGGGAAGCGTCGCCACAGCCCATGGTCACGACTACATCGGCATCCACGACCATCTGGTCGGTCAGAGGCTTTGGGACTGCCTCTGTCATGTCGATGCCGATCTCCTTCATGGCTTGGACCTGCAACCGGGTTCACAACATCGGAAGGAGCAGACCCGGCCGAGTTCGCCCGCGCCTGGCCTTTGCTCAGAGGTTCGGTCAGCAGCGCCGCCATCTGGGACCGTCCGGCATTATGAGTACAACCGCACAGCACGCTCAACTCGCCCACTGTAGCTCCCTCCGGAAGTTGATATTGGACAGAGAGCCGATCTTCAGAGTAACGTCTCATCAACAAGGGGAGAGAATCCAGAATTCTGGCGTCTTTGAATCGAGCCATCGACTCCCATACGTTCCGGGAGACAGTCTCCGGGCTGTATATGCCTTTAAATTGCTGGGCCAGAAGCTCTGCTTCACTCCTGATCCGGGCATCCAGGGTCTCGCGGGTGATTCATTGCTCTAGCATCGTTCTCCATCACCAACTCCCCGAAATTTGACCGCACCAGAGATTAACGCTTGTTACGTTCGGGGTCAATGGGTTTAGACCCGGAAAAATCGGCACAGAAGCACCTTTCCAGCAACCCTTTGATATATCTCTCCAATCCACTGTGATACTCTTCGTTCAACAACGCGTCCGGGCCACGGCCCGACAAAACGGAGGCGCCATATTGAGATTCGCAGCATTCACCACCGTGGCGGCTTCCGCCGGCGAGGCCACCAACCCCGCCGACATGCTGGACAACCTGAGACAGCAGACTGTCCTAGCCGAGGAACTGGGGTTTGAGGCCATGTGGCTGGGGGAACATCACTTCGGCCCCTACGGTGCGGGCGATCTCCCGAACCCCATACTCCTGGGCGCCGACCTTGCGGCCCGCACCTCCAGAATCCGCATTGGCCAGATGGCGAATATCGCTCCTTGGTGGCACCCGATACGGCTGGCTGAGGACCTGGCCATCCTGGACAACATGACCAGGGGCAGGATCGAAGTCGGGTTTGGCAGGGGAATCTGGCCTTACGAGGGGCCCCAGTTCCACCCCAACGCCGACCCCAGAACGGACGACAAGAACCGGGAACTGTTCAGGGAGACGGTGGAGATAGTCCGGAAGATCTGGTCGGACACGTACTTTTCCCACGAGGGATCCAACTACCGCTTCCCAGCGGAAGACACAATCTTCTCTCACCCGTCCATCCCTCCGGACCCGGCTTGGCAGGACGGCGAGAGGGTGACCAAGCTCCGGGTAACTCCCCGGCCCTACCAGCAACCCCATCCCCCCTTGTGGATGACCGTCTCCACAGACAATTCCGTCACGACAGCCGCCGAGATGGGGCTGGGAGCCTGCTACTGGCAGCCCCCGGCATCCAGAATACGTCAAAGGATGGAACTCTACGCCCAGGTCAGGTCCCGGCTGGAGGGCAGACCGTTCAGCTTGGGAGAAGGACAGGCGGTGATGCGCTCCACGTACGTCGCGTCGTCAATGGAGGAAGCACGGAGAGAGGCGGAAGCTGCCATCATGTCTTCCTTCTCCTACAATGACCCGTTCCGGGGCAGACAGGTGTTCACCCATCCCGGGGAGGAACTGGACCCAAGCGTGAGGCTGGACTGGGACTTCCTGGAACCCCGCACCCTGCTGGTCGGCTCTCCGGCGAACGTTGCCGAGAAGATCCAGGAACTACAGGAAGTATGCTGCCTGGACTACCTGCTGGTCGAGTTCGCCCACCCGGGGATGCCGCTTCGGAGGACACTCAGGAATCTGGAAAATTTCGCCACACGGGTGATGCCCAAGTTCACTGGCAATTAGCCCTACAACGACGGATTGCCAAATATGTTGTCTTACCCTTCGTATTCGGCTGGCAACTGTCGGCCTCGCCGACGGATGTCCGCAAAATCCCGACAGACGAAGTTGGTATCGCGCTGATGCTCCTACTGAAGACCGAAATAACCGACCCAGTCTCGCTCCAGCAGCCAAGGCCTGCCAAGCTTTCCCAGTTATCGGTCGAAGTAGACTGCTACCAAGTAACCGGCGGCGTCAACATACCCGAGTTGGTTGAAGGGATATAACTGACGTCACCCAGAATCACCGACGGCTTCATCGCGACTCGGACAACGGTTGCAGGATGTCCAGCAAGGTTTCTATCCGATCAAGGCCTTGGCTGATGACATTGGGATACAAAAGCATTTTGCGGGTATAAAAGAACCCATGCAGCCCGGTAGCAACAAAACCCAAATCGTGCACTCGGGTATCAGACGACAAGTTTTGGGCTTGTCTCATCACCTTCAAGAACTCTTCATGCTTGTTGTACTGCCAGCCTTAGGCCTCCGCGACCGCCTTGGCCATCCATGTGGCCGCACCCCAGCCTTTTTCCGACGCTTGATGCAAATCATCGATGGCCAAATATTCCCGCGCCCTGGCCAGGAAAATCCGAGACCGCTGGCGGTAATCGGCGACGGCGTTGCCGTCTTGTTGGTACGGCTCCATGGGATAAGAATGGTCCACTTAGTCTAACGCTATCAGTACGATGTCAAGAGTCCCATTTTCAAGGGATGGGATTGACCATTTTCCTATCTGACCGCCCCTAACGCCCGGCGGGCCTGTTGGTCCATTTCGCGGTTGATAATCGCGCGGCGCTTGTCGTAACGGCGTTTGCCTCGGGCCAGCGCCAGACCCACCTTAGCAACGTGGCCTTTGAAGTACATGCTCACGGCTACTATGGTCAGTCCCTTTTCAGCTGCGGAGGAGGTCAGTTTGCTGATTTCGTCCCGGTGCAGCAGCAGCTTGCGCGGACGCTGGGGGTTGTGATTGTTAACGCTGCCCGCGTCGTAGGCAGCGATGTGGGCGTTCATCAACCAAAGTTCGCCCTGCTGAGACCGAGCGTAAGCATCCCGCAGGTCTACGCGCCCAGCCCGCACCGACTTTATCTCGGTCCCCGTGAGCACAATGCCCGCTTCATACCTGTCCATCAACTCATAATCGTAGCCTATCCTTCGGTTGGTGGCGATAGTACGGTTTGGACTTACGGCCTTCTTTTGGTTTTTTGTGGACATGCGTTACCCGCCTTTGGCAAGTTGCCTTTGCAATAGTTCGACGGCGCGGTCTAATTCGATGTCCCCGGAATCGTCGAGTACTTCTTCCAAAGCCACGTCCGGTGTTATACCCGCCCCTTCAATCAACGTTCCATTGGGAGTGAACCAGTGCGCAATAGTGAAGTTGACTCCCGATCTGTCCGTCAACGGCCACAGGTTGTTGACGCTTCCCTTGCCGAAGGTGGTAGTCCCGATCACTGTAGCCCTTTCATGGTCAATCATTGCCCCGGCGAACACCTCGCTGGCGCTGGCGCTGAACTCGTTGACCAGAACGACCATAGGAATGTCCTTTCCCTGGCCGCCAGCCTTGACGCCCCAATCGGTGCGATCGCCCCGGGCGTCGACCTGATACAACACGAGTCCGTCTTCCAGGAATTGGCTGGTAACGTCAACCACAGCGGAAAGCAGACCTCCCGGGTTGTTGCGCAAGTCCAACACCAAGCCTTCGCCATGGGAGTCCTCGAACTGCCGCAGCGCTGCCAGGAGTTCATCATTGGTGTTATTGGCGAAATTGAATATCCGGAGATGCCCTATGCCACCGTCTTCCATTGTGAACCGCACCGAGGTTAGCGGAATCACGCCGCGGGTAATCGGAATGGACACAGCCGGGCCGGCGTCCTCATGGAGAATTAAAAGGGTTACCACCGTGCCCTTAGGCCCGCGAATCAGGTTGACGGCCTCCAGCAAGCTGATTCCCTCGGTGCTCTCGCCCTCGATCTCCAGGATAACGTCGCCGGGGCGAATCCCTGCCCGCTCCGCCGGTGTTCCGGGCATGGGAGCGAGTATAGTAATATGCCCGTTGCGAATCCCGACCTGTGCGCCAATGCCCTCGAAAAACCCCTTCAAGTCCTGGTTAGCAACCTTGAATTGTTCAGGGCTGAAAAAGGCCGCGTAGGGGTCATCCAACGCCTCAATCATACCCTTGATCGCGCCGTCGCTCATAGCCTGTGCGTCGAGTTCGCTGCCCTTGATATGTTCACGCTGCATCAGTTCCCATACTTCCAGCAGCCGTTCAAATTCCGGCGGCAATCCTTGCGATTGCTGGGGCGGTTCTTCTTCACCCCCAAATACCTGCAGGGCGCAACCGCCCACCAGAAGCAGGCAGGCAGTCAACATCGACAGTACGCAGATTAATCGAATGCGGAGCAAAGGTCGTTACTCCCGGGCAACTGGCATCTAACTGGTCTAGAAAATTGTTGCGCAATTGTAACATAGGGCTTCCGGTGACTCTCAGCCGCGACGTCAAGGCCTCATAACGATTGCAAAGTCAACGTAGAAAACGCAGAATCTTTGGGCTGGACCGGTCAAATCCAGTAAACTCCGCGTCATTTTCGCTAACTCCCGGTTGTTTGCGTTGAACTTAAGTTGAATTCCCAAGTCATAAGCCCATTTTTAGGTTAAGATTCCATCCAAGATTTTCTAATAGCAGGAGGGAGCATGGCATCTATCAGACTGTACTCCGGCGACGACGGGGAATCTCATATCGAAGAAGTCGACCTGGCTTCCCATCCCGACTGGACAAAGCTACACAGCGCTAAAGGAATCGTATTCAGGGGCGTGCAACCAGGATTTTTCAGCGATTGGCACGTGGCTCCCCGGAGGCAGTACATAATCACGCTCTCCGGCGAAGCAGAAATCGGGCTTGCCGATGGGACAATCCATCGCCTTGGACCCGGAGACGTCAACCTTGCTGAGGACCTGACAGGCCGTGGACACACGACCCGCGTGGTGGGAGACGTCCCCAGAGTAACTGCAACTGTTCAATTGGACGACTAGCCCAGATAGAAGTCTAACCGGAGGCGAATTATGGCAAGGACACCCGTAGTAACCCGAGACATGGTCCCCGAAGAGTTCCGCGACGCCTTTGATGAGTTGACCCGAGACACCGGCGGTTCGATCACCGGCGGCCCAGGCTCAATTACCATCAACAGCCCGGAAATGTCACGAAGGCGAAGTCATCTCACGGCATATCTTCGTTATGAGACTACTTTCCCCAAGAGGATTCAGGAGTTGGCAATCCTGGCCACCGCCCGGGCCATGGACTGCCCGTACATCTGGAACGCTCATGCCCCGGCAGCGCGACACGAAGGGGTCAGCGACGCCTTGGTGGACGCCCTGCGGGACAGGCAGCCCTTACCCGAGATGGCTCCCGATGAATCGGCCATTGTCAACTTCTGCGCCGAGTTCTACAAGAACCACAGGGTTTCGTCGGCAACGTTCCAGATAGCCTTGGAGCAGTTCGGTGTTCAGCACTTGGTAGAGATTTCAGCCCTGATGAGCAACTATGCTCAGACCGCCTTCTTCCTGAACACCTTTGAAGTGGAGTTGCCGGCAGACCGCACCGAACCGGTCTTGCCTGTGGGCTAGGGTCCGGCGGCTTCGTCTCAAAAAGAGGAGGATTCACACGAAACCGCCGGGAGATTCAAGGACCCTTCCGGCGGTTTGCTACAACGCACGATCCGGCCACACAGGGTCGTGGTAACCAAGTGGGACAGACGGCCTGGCCCAGTGGGGCTGTGTGTCCGATAGTTGCAACACCGGCGCCAGGTGCCGCAGCCGGCCTTCCGGCGCGTTGCTGAACGTCGACCAGCGCTCTGCCTCTTCAGTCGTGAAGTCTTCCGGCACGGCCTGGAGGTCAGATTCCAAGACCTGTCCCCGTTCCACAAGCCAGCGACCTGTCTGTGCCAACGAGATACGGACCAGCCAACTGCCTCCTTCCCGGACTCTGCGGGCCAAGGCCACCAAAGCCCCAAACGCCATCAGGTAGCCGGTCAGGTAATCGATGGCCGAAACCGGGTAGAACTGGGGTCCAGGCTCTGCGCCCGGGAACAGCTTCCCCTGCCGGTCGGTTATGCCACTCACTGTTTGTACTACCGTATCGAAGCCTCGCCGCGAGGCCCACGGCCCCACCCGACCAAAGGCTGAAAGAGAGACGTAAACGATACCCGGCCGCAACTTGGCCAGGTCCTCGGGGGAGAGCCCCCGCTGCGCGAGGGTGCCCGGCCGGTAACCTTGGGAGAAAACGTCAGCTTCACGTACCAATCCCCGCAGGGTTTCCACGTCCCCTTTTTCCCGCAGGTCCAAATAGGCGGAAAGCTTGCCATGGCCGGTATCGTGTTCCTGTGACCTGCTGCTGGGCAGGTGGGGACCGGCTATCTTCAACACGTCCGCCCCGTGTTCAGCCATAGTACGGGCGCAGGTTGGTCCCGCCAGCACCCTGGTAAGGTCCAGAACCCTTACCCCTGATAAGGGCCGCGGACCCTCGGGCAAAGGTTGTGGCGCGCTATCCCCGATCTTCTCAATCTCCAACAGCGGCAAGGAGGCGACAGCGGCGGCTTGCGGGTGTCGGGCCCACTCTTCCATGGAACGCACCATTCCCCCGGCCCCATTCGCGGCGATGATGGCCTCCTCCAGTTCCAAAGCGTCCCAGAGAGCCACTGCTTGACGCACAGCCTCACGGTCTTCCTCCACGCCCAGCACGCGCAAGGCCGCGTCGCGATGGTTGGGGAAATTGCAGTGGAGATAGCTCCAGCGGCCGTTTTTCGCCGGGTACACACCCATCACCTGGGTCCGCTCGGCAGCAAGCGGCGCCCCGTCCATTGTCAGGTACCGGCTGCTGCGCAGCGAAGCTGTGGCCCTTCGGGTATCCACTTTGATGTCCTGACCGTGCCCGGTCCGAAGCTTCCAAATGTCGGAAACCGCAAGACCGACGGCAGCCAAGCTGGCTGCAGCGGTCTCTCCAATGCGAAAAGGCGTCGGCAGAATAGGGTCCCCACCGCCTGCAATTTCAACTGCGGCGGCGAGTTGGCTGTCCCAACCTACGGCCGAAAGAATTGTGGGTAGAGTGTCGTTAATCACTTGCGAAATTGCTCCTTATATCAACAACCCAAACATTGTGGCCAATTATACGCCAGCTTGTTCGGGTGGCGATATTAAGATGCAATTGCCAAGGTGTCCGTCAGATTTTCCGCCACGCAACCTGAGACGTTAGACAGCCGGCTGGATTTTTAGAATACCGGACATTTACGGACATTCACGGACATCCAGCTTCGACCGTGGGTCAGGATTATTCGATAACGCTTCAATTTCATATCGTTTCCTTCCATTTTGAGCCGCTTGGAGAGGTGTTGAGTTTGCCGCCGGGCCGAGGAATCTCATGTCAGGCAGGTCTATGATAAAGAAGTGTTACCGGGGATGGGAAGGGGCAAACTGTCATAAGACACCATCCGGATTTTAACGCTGGCAACGGCAATTGGAGAGTGGGAGAAATTGGCCGCAATCGAACCTCGCGTTACAAGCTTTCCAAAAATGTGACGGACACCCCAATTGACGCGCCGCGAAGTTGTCCCAACAGGGCCTTTTCATTTTCCGGATTGGGTTAAATGGGGCTCGTCTCTCCCGCGAAAGCGGGACCCTACATGACCATGACCTATGGCAACCTTCTCGTGGCAGGACCATATGGATTCCCGCCTGCGCGGGAAAGACGAGAGAATGAAAAGGCCCTGGTTGTCCCAAGCTTGCGTTGGCAACGAATAAACTGCTAGCATGAAGGTCACTCAGCCTGTCCGGGAGACTTTTTGGCAGGAATCGCTGCGTTTGGGGCCTATGTTCCCCGGTACCGGCTTGGCGGGGACACTGCCGGTTGGAACTCGAAGTCAGAGCGGTCCATCGCCAACTTCGACGAAGACAGCGTCACCATGGGCGTCGCCGCCGGATTGGACTGCCTGCAAGGCGCGGACAGGCAGAGCGTCGACGGCATCATTTTCGCCACTACAACTCCACCCTATGCCGAAAAGCAGTGCGCCGCGATAATCGCCAACGCCCTTGATCTGCGAAGGGACATTTTCTCCGCCGACATTACCGGGGTGTTGAGAGCGGGCACCGCCGGGATAAAAGCTGCCTTGGATTCGGTGTCGGCGGGAACGGCCGGGCAGGTGCTGGTAATCGCCAGTGACAACCGTCAGGGAGGGCCAAAGGGTGACGCGGAGCGAAATTCGGGCGACGGCGCCTGCGCTTTCCTGATATCCAGGGACGAGACCATCGCCACGCTTGAAGGCTTCTATTCCATCACCGACAACATGCTGGACACTTGGCGTTCTCCGCAGGACCCGTTTGTCCGCTCCTGGGAAGACAGGTTCGCCACCGAAGAAGGACTGGGACGTGTCCTGGGCGAGACTGTATCGGGATTTTTCTACCAAGAGGGATTGTCGCCCCGTGACGTTTCCAAGATTGCACTTTACGCTCCCGACCGCCGCCGTCACGTCCAACTGGCCGGGCAACTGGGGTTCAGCGCGGAGCAAGTGCAAGACCCATTGTTCGGCCAAATGGGCAACACCGGAGCGGCCTTTCCCTTGATGTTGCTCGCGAAGGCCCTCGAACAGGCCGAAGGGGGCCAATTGCTGCTGGTAGTCTCTTATGGAGACGGGAGCGACGTTATCGGCTTCCGTACTACGGGAGACGTCGCGGAGTTGCGGCCTCCCATGGGCGTTACCGGGTACTTGGACTCCAAGCTGGTGCTGGGCGATTACGAGACCTACGCGGGGTGGCGGAACGTTTGGGTAACCGACTCCGATACCCGGCGGCCGGCGGCGTCATCCCCGTCTGCCACTGCTATGTGGAGAGAAAACGACCAGAACATCCGGCTTTACGGGACCACGTGCAACCGGTGCGGCTACGTTCAATATCCGCCCCAGAGAGTTTGCGTCAATTGCCTTGCCAGAGACGACTCGTTCCCGGTCCGCTTGAGCGACCAACCGGCCAAAGTGTTCACTTATTCCATGGACTACTTGGCCGCCAGCGTCGACACTCCCTTGGTAATCACAGTGGTGGACTTTCAGGGCGGCGGCCGAATGCTCTGCATGATGACCGACCGTGCTCTCGAAGAAGTGGGAATCGGCATGGCGGTAGAAATGAGCTTTCGCAAGCTGAGGGTGGTAAACGGCATCCATAACTATTACTGGAAGGCGATTCCCCAACGCTCCAAGCGCGGGGATTAAGGTCGGAGAAGAGACCATGAGCGGTATCAAGGACAAAGTGGCAATAATAGGAATGGGCTGCACCAAGTTTGGCGAACGTTGGGACGCTAACGCCGCCGACCTGATGGTGGAGGCCGCCTACGAGGCCTTCGCCGACGCGGGGGTAGAGGGCAAGGACATACAAGCCGCTTGGCTGGGCACTGTCGGCTCTTTCCGCACCGGCCAACCGCTGGCAGAGGCGTTAAAGCTGGACTACATTCCCATAACCAGGGTGGAGAACGCTTGCGCAACTGCCACCGACGCTTTCCGCAATGCTTGCTATGCCGTGGCCGCCGGGGTCTACGACATCGTGCTGGCCCTGGGAGTGGAGAAGCTGAAGGACTCTGGGTTTTCCGGTTTGGCAATCCCCGAGGCGCCGGGAGCAGACGTAGCGCCTCCTACACCTCCGCCGGCCCAGTTCGCCATGGCGGCCACTCGTTACTTCCACCACTACGACATTCCCTACGACCAAGGAAAGGAGACCTTAGCCCGCATTGCCTCCAAGAATCACCACAACGGCTCTTTGAACCCCAAGGCCCACTTCCAGCGGGAAGTCAGCACCGAGCAGGTGATTAACGCGCCGATGGTAGCGTGGCCCTTGGGGCTATTCGACTGCTGCGGGGTCAGCGACGGCGCGGCGGCGGCCATCATAACGACGCCGGAGATAGCGCGAAGCTTCCGCGACGATTACGTGCTGGTCAAAGGTCTGGGATTGGCTGTGGGCGCCTTCGGAATGTTGCGCAGCGATTGGGACTTCGTCCACTTTCCCGAGACGGTCAGGGCCAGCCAAGCCTGCTATGAAGAAGCGGGCATCACCGACCCGAGGCGCGAGTTGGACATGGCCATGGTCCACGATTGCTTCACTATTACCGAGTTGATAATCTGCGAGGACTTAGGCTTCAGCCCCAGGGGCAAGGCGGGCGAAGACGTGGAAGCGGGCGCCTTCGGTTTGGAGGGCGACATACCAGTCAACACCGACGGCGGGCTCAAGTGCTTCGGACATCCCGTCGGGGCCAGCGGCATCCGCATGATTTATGAAGTTTACAAGCAGATACAGGGGAAGGCTGGTTCGCGCCAATTGCAAAAGGCCGATTTAGGCCTGGCCCACAACTTGGGAGGCCGCCCCGGGTCCTTCACCTGCTCGGTAGCAATTTTTGGGGCCCGCGACTGAACTTCCACCAGTTCCGGCTTAACCGAATCTATCCACATCCCTGGCTCAGCATATGGCACCCCTGTAATACAGGGGTGTTTTTTTATCCAAATTATCGGTTAAATATCAAAAAGTCTTGCAAATTCACCAAATCAGTCGGCAAAATCATTGAATCTCCACAAACGACACTGGTATAAACGACATTACATAAGGTGAAATGCCAAAGCCAACAGATTCGCCTATGTAAATTAGCCTGCTCTTGGTGCGTGGACGCGCCATTTGGATGATCGCTTCATGTTAGATTATGCTCCGGTGACAGTATCTGGACGAGGCACTAATGCCGAGTTCATCATCGACGACTCAATGTCCTTCGCCGATACGTCGAAGGCATTGCAGGGCTACTTGATTGAGCACCGCGGACTCTGGTCCGGCGGTGAAATAATCTTAACGGTTGGGACTCGGTTTTTTTCCGGGGAGCAATTGTACGAGTTCAAGAAAATCATCGAAAATGAGTCAGGACTACGGGTGGTCCGATTTTCCTGCGTGCCGGACACCATTGCAGAATCCCATGGAGGCCAGGGCACCCAATATCCGAATTTGCTGCTGCACAACGCCGTCTTGCCTTCCACACCGGACAATGCACACATTTCCGGGAACACCCCATTCAAATCGGACGCGGTCGCAGTAGAACTGCCCGTTGGCCCTGAAAAATCAACATTAGAACTCGAGAGGAAGCCAGTAAACCCTCCCTCCAAAGCGCGTACGGCTCGCACACAGGCCAAGACCAAGCAAAGCAACCATTCGAAAGGGAATCTTGAAGCCGCGTTGCTGGTCAAGTCCACCTGCCGCTCAGGAGAAATCATTAACCACGACGGCGACGTGGTGGTGTTGGGCGATGTCAACCCGGGCGCCGAGGTGCTGGCTGAAGGAGACATCATAGTTGTCGGGTGCCTGCGCGGGTATGCCCACGCCGGTTCCAACGGCTATACCGAGGCGACCATAGTTGCATTGAGCCTGGGTTCGCCTCGCATTCAAATCGGTCCGCACGTGGGTGTATTCGCCGACGCGGGGCCTTTGACCAATGATATGGAGACCGTCCCGGTCATCGCTTACGTCCGGGGGCGTTCTATCCACTTGGCGGCGTTCGAGGGACGTTTCGCCAATTACGGGAGAGGGGAGTTGTATGACGGGTAGGACTATCGTAATCACATCCGGCAAAGGCGGAGTGGGAAAGACCACCACCACGGCCAACCTCGGCACCGCCCTCGCCATGCGCGGTCACAAGGTGGTGGTAATAGACACAGACATAGGCCTGCGAAACCTTGACGTGATCATGGGCTTGGAAAATCGCATTGTCTATGACTTGGTGAACCTCATAGAAGGCAAGTGCAAACCACATCAGGCTATGATCCGGGATAAACATAAGCTGGAGCTGTATTTGATCCCGGCGGCGCAGACGAGGGACAAAGACGCAATTGACCCGGAACAATTGCGAGAAGTCTGCGCCAACCTGGAAAAGGAGTTCGACTACGTCTTGATGGACTGCCCAGCCGGCATCGAGGGCGGATTCAAAAACGCCGTAGGCGCCGCCACGGAAGCCATCCTGGTTACCACCCCGGAGGTCTCAGCCATCCGTGACGCCGACAGGGTTATCGGGCTTCTGGAAGCGTCCGGCCTGCACCGCCCTAAGTTGATCATAAACCGTATCAATACCGGCATGGTCAGGCACGGCGAAATGATGGACAAGCAGGACATAATGGACCTGCTGGCCGTGGAGGTGCTGGGGCTGGTGCCTGCCGACGACCGGACCATCACCGCCGCCAACCGGGGCGTCCCGGTAGTCCATGACAACAAGGCATCCTCCGGCGCCGCCTTCCTGCGCATCGCGGCCAGGATCGACGGTGAAGAAGTCCCACTCCTGGATTTAGATTCAAAGTCCAGCTTATTTGACCGGCTAAAGGGCATCATAGGGCTGAACGGGAGGGCATATTCCCATGCGTGAACTCATCCGCTGGCTCGTTGGCCAGATCGCTAATTCAGACGACCCGGAGCTATCCAGCCAAACGGCGCGGCGGCGCCTTCAGCTCGTCTTGATCCAAGACCGGCTCAACCTTCCCGCCGACAAAATGAACGCCATGAAAAAAGAAATGCGTGAGGTCGCCGCCCGTTACCTCACGGTAGCTGATGAGTTCTCCGAGTTCGAAATCAAGAAGCTGGATGATCTGGTAATACTAGTATCCAACATCCAAGTCAACGACACCAGTCAACTGGCGCCTGCAAACTAACCTTCAACGCCCCGGCTGGTCGTCTCCAAGCCCCTTGCTCATCGCCATCGTTGAACCGCGCCCTTCCATCGGCGTATAGTAACGCGAACATAGGGAGGGAGCATGGCCGATTCGGAAATTGTGGTCATAGGGGGCGGCATAGCCGGGGCATCCGCCGCCTACCATCTGGCTAAACACGGACGGAGCGTCATCCTGCTGGAGCGGGGCGAGATCGCGTCCGAAGCGTCGGGTGTGAACGCCGGCGCTATCGGCGCTATGGGTTGGGGTAATCTGCCAGACCTGCAATCATACCTCACGATGGGCAGCCTCCAGATATTCAAAGCCCTGCAGCTGGACCGTGGTTACGAGATAGAATTCCGCGCTTCCGGCGCCCTTCAAGCGATTCACACAACCGAACAATACAGCTTTACCCGAGACCAAGCACTGTCTCTGAAGTCCCGTGGCTACTGTGTGGAAATACTAACTGCGAGGGAGGCCCGAGGCATCGAGCCTGCGTTCAACCCCGAATTACCGGGCGCGCTGCACTATCCCCTTCGAGCTCAAGCCGATCCTCAAAAAGCCACCCGGGCCTTTGCCGCGGCAGCGGTGGAACACGGCGCGGAAGTCCTGACGGACCGGGAAGTGACGGGAATTGACAAGCTGCCCGGCGGTGGTCACCGGGTAACCTGCTCCGGTGAAGTGTATAACGCTGGGAGGCTTGTCCTTGCCGCCGGAGCGTGGTGCGGACCGCTGGGAGAGATGCTGGGAATACGAATTCCCATAGTACCGGTGCGCGGCCAGATGTGGGCTACTGCCCCATTGCCCCCCAGAGTGTTTCAGACACTGTCGTCTACTGAGTCGTCCCTGCAATGGCATACCAATTCTGGCAAAGACCCCGGCACACCGCCCGAATTGACTCACCAAGGTCCTCATCGCGTCACCAGGCATTTGTACGGCCGCCAGACCAAGGACGGAGAAATAATCTTCGGCGGCGACCGTCAGATGATTGGGTATGACAAGACGGTTGACGCCACCGGACTCGAAGTGAACTTGGGCCATGCCACTGAGGTTATCCCGATGTTGAGCCAGCTTTCCATCAGCCGCACTTGGGCCGGATTGATGCCTTTCTCGCTGGACGGAAAACCGATCATTGGAAAGATACCCCAACTGGACAACCTGTACATTGTCAGCGGGTTGGCCTCTTCCGGGTTCGGGCGCGGGCCCATGGCAGGCAAGTTGATCGCCGACTACGTTCACACCGGGCACCGGCCTCAAGTACTGGCGGAGGCCGATCCGGCCAGGTGCACAACCGCACTGGACTGAGGCCTTCCTTTCCCGGTATTCAAAAAATAATTCTTCATCCAAAGCAAACGTTACGGAGGGAACTATGCGCTTGGTGCTTACCAACGCCATGTTGATTGACTGCATTAACCCCGTTCCCGTGGCCGGGGCAAGCGTTGTGGTAGAAGATGGACGCATCGCCGAGATCACCGATGGCCGCCGCTCACCCGCCAGCCAGGACTCCCAAGTAATCGACCTGAACGGCGCGTACCTGCTCCCCGGATTGTGGGATGTCCACATCCACCCGGACTATGCTGCCCCCAACATAACCGTGTCCCAGCAAACAGCCAATTTTGGGCGAAACCTGATGCAGGGCATGGCCCAGGGGGGCGTTGTCGGGGTCCGTTGCGGCGGTGCGGGCCACTTTATGGACGTGGCTTGGAGGAATACATTTGCTTCCGGCGAGCTGGATGGACCCCGGGTGTTCGCCTGCGGAAACTTCCTCACCACCACGGGCGGGCACTTCCTTACATCGGGGCACGCCCGGGAGTGCGACGGCCCCTACGGCTTCGTCAACGCGGTGCGCGAGCAAATCAAGAACGGCGTAGACCATATCAAACTGAACCTGTCCGGCGGTGTAATGGGTCCCTTCTGGGACCGGCACACGCATACTTTCCTGTTGGAAGAGGAGTTGGCAGCCACGTTTGCCATGTGCGGCCAGCGCGACTTCAAGGTGATGGCCCACGCCACCAACCCGGATGCGGTCAGGACCGCTCTCCGACTGGGCGCACACAGCGTGGAGCACGGGTACATCATGGACGAAGAGTGCATGCAAATGTTCGTTGAGCAGGACACTTGGTATGTCCCAACCCTGGGCATCACCCACTTGACGCCCTCTCAAGCCACTTCTGAACGGGAGAAGCGGTGGGTAAAGCAAAAGGGATTGGCCCCGGACTTGGTCGTGCGGGCGGAAGCCGCCGTGGACAGCCACCGCAACTGGTTCCAGCAGGCCCTTCGCTCCGGGGTCAAGATGGCCTTGGGGTCGGACCTTTACCCGCTGCAGGATTCAGCCCTGCTGGAAATGGGCCTGTGGGTCAAGGACGGCGCGACAACCTGGCAAACGCTATTGGCGGCCACAAGGGACGGGGCCGCCCTGTGCGGCAGAGGGGCCGACCTGGGGACGGTGGAAGTTGGGAAAATTGCTGATTTGATAGTCGTCGAAGGCAATCCTCTTGATGACATAGAGAACCTGGGCAACCTTCAATTGGTGTTCAAAGAGGGCCGTGTCGTTGCCGACCATCGCGCCACGCAATAGTAGGAGGCGCCCGTTTGTCGCGGGCCATATAGCGGCCTATAATCGGGAGCTAATTACCCGGACTAAAGAACGCCGCCCGACGCGGCGCTGAGGAGGTCCCCGTGCCCAACAATAAGCTCACCATTGGCAACGTCGAAATCACGTCGCTATCCGACGGGATTTTGGCGTTTGACCTGTGTAACTTCTTCCCCGACATCCCTCAAACAAACTGGACGGGCCATGAGCATCATCTAAGCCCGGAAGGCGGCGTAAGCTTTAATCTCGCCTGCTTCCTTATAAGGTCTGAGGGTCAACTCATCGCCGTGGACACCGGCATGGGCCCCAAGGTCTCGCCGGATACGCCTTGGGGAGAGTTGCTTAACGACTTCGCCGCCCATGGTGTAAGGCCGGAAGAAGTGGACATGGTGGTGATGACCCACGCCCACCGAGACCACATCGGTTGGAACCTTTCCTCCCAGGACGGGAAACAGGTCCCCACCTTCCCAAACGCCAAGTACTATGTTAGCGCCAAGGACTGGGAAGCTTGCCACGATCCCTCGCTTATAGAAACCCGGTTCCCCAACGCCCCCGATTGTGTCTGGCCTCTTGAGGACCTGGGAGTCGTCGAGTTGATAGACGGGGAGCATCAATTGACCAGCGAAATAAGCACCCTGCCAACTCCCGGCCACACCCCGGGCCACATGAGTCTGATGATTTCATCCCAAGGCCAGCAGGGTCTGGTGCTGGGAGATGTGCTGCACAATACCGTTCAGATAGAGAACATCGATTGGGTCTCCAGAGCCGACATAGACCCGGAGCAGACCCGAATAACCCGGCGCAACCTGATGGAACGATTGGAACGGGACGGCATCCCGGTCGCGGCGGTGCACTTGGCTTCTCCCGGGTTCGGCCGGATCGTACGCTTGGACAACCGGCGCCAATGGCAGGCGTTGTAGCCTCGTAAAGAGTAAAACCCAACCAGACAGACTTTATCCAGCCTGGCTTGGTGGTATCTAACATGGTTAGTAATTCATCCGAAACCACTCGTATAGATCGCGCCGCGGCCGTCCTGTTGGAGCAGTTCGACAACAAGGGCAAGTACCTGCTGGACGATGCGATACTGCCGCAAAGCATGGACGAAGCCTACGCGGTGCAGGCAGCGTACCAAGGCGCACTCGCCGAGACGTACGGACCGGTGGCAGGGTACAAGATTGCATACACGACGACGGCAGTACAGCAGTCAACCGGGCTGACCGAGCCGTGCGCTGGGGTAATCCTGGCCAGTAATATCCGCCGCTCACCGGCTGTTCTGTCGTCGTCCAACTTCCTGGAGGTTGGCATCGAGTGTGAAGTAGCGGCGCGTCTGGGTCACGACCTTCCGGCGTCGGGTGCGCCATACGACCGGGCTAAGGTGTCCAAGGCTGTTGACGCCGTTATGACCGCCTTCGAGGTGGTCGATAACCGGCGCACCCAAGGTCAGCCGCAACAGGTCCAACTGATGACCACCATTGCCTCCAATATTCTCAACGCGGGCGTGGTCCTAGGAGCGCCTGTCCTCCAATGGCGTGACATCGACCTAGCGGCCATCCGAGGTTCTATGGAAATCAACGGAGAGTTGGTCGGCGAGGGTTACGGCTCCGATGTTATGGGCCACCCCTTGGAGCCGCTCGTTTGGCTGGCCAATATGCTGGCGGCACGGGGAAAGGGACTGTCCGCAGGCATGGTCGTCATAACCGGCAGCATTGTGCCTCCCAAGTGGTTGAAGGCGGGCGACACGGCGACCATTGCCATTGATCATCTTGGGTCGGCAGAAATACAGGTCGACTAGCAGGACAGGGGGCGCTATATGGCCAGGTTTGAGTATCTGGAGGCTCACACGGTCCGCCAAGCAATCTCCATGCTGGAACGGCACGGGGAGAAGGCCCGCATCGTCGCGGGAAGTACAGACTTCCTGGTTCGCTGGCGCTTGGGAACTTGGGAACCGGACTACGTGGTCAACATCCAGCGAGTGCCAGGCTTGGGCCGGCTCACCTACAGCCGCCGCACCGGACTGCGGATGGGTGCCTTGACAACGGTCCGCACCTTGGAGACCAGCCCAATAATCCGGCAGCATTATCCTGCGTTGGCCGCAGCCGCAGCTTCATTCGCCGGTGTGCAAGTGCGGAACCTCGCCACGGTCGGCGGAAATATCTGCAACGCCTCCCCCGCAGGAGATACATTGCCGGCGCTGCTGGCTTTCGACGCCGAGTGCCGCATCGTGGGCCCCGGCGGAGAGCGGTTTATGCCGCTGGAACAGTTCTTCTTAGGGCCCGGGCGGACGGCGTTGCAACAGAGTGAAATCCTCGCAGAAATTCGTCTGCCGCCACCCGCGCCCAACAGCGGATCACTTTACATAAAACACAGCCCCCGGGGCGCGATGGACATCTCCACCGTCGGCGTAGCCTCGGTGGTTACACTGCAGGGCGGTGGTCCGGTCTGCCGCGACGCCCGAATCGCCTTGGGAGCGGTGGCGGCCACGCCAATCCGGGCCCACGATGCCGAAGTGTTGCTACGCGGCCAAGCCATCACGCCGGAGTTGATTGCCGCCGCCGCCGACAAAACCCAAGCCGCCGCACGTCCTATCGACGACGTTCGCGGTACGGCGGCGCACCGGAAGGAGATCGTGCGGGTGCTGGCCCAACGCACACTGGGGCGAGCGGAAGCAGCCGCCCGACAAGAGCCGTTCCCCTTCGAGTTGCAACGTCGTCTGGCGGTGCAAGCAGCCTTTTAGTGGAGCACTATCGATGAAACTACCGTTGAAGCTCACCGTGAATGGAGACCTGCGAGAGGTCCTGGCCCAACCCTATTACTCACTGCTGGATACCCTGCGCGACGAACTGCGCCTTACCGGCACCAAGAAGGGATGCGACGAGGGGGACTGCGGGGCATGCACGGTATTGCTCGACGGCAAGCCAGTGACCTCCTGCTTGGTTCTGGCCCACAGTGCCCATAACGCGGAAGTGACGACAGTTGAAGGCTTGGCCTCCGGTGGCGTCCTGCACCCCGTGCAACAGGCTTTTGCCGAGCACGGCGGTCTTCAATGCGGCTTCTGTACGCCCGGCCTGATAATGGCCGCGGTAGGGTTGCTGCAAGACAATCCTGAACCCACGACGGAAGACATAACCTATGCAATCAGCGGGAACCTGTGCCGATGCACCGGCTATTCGAAGGTCGTCGAGTCCATAGAAGCCGCCGCCAAAGCAATGGGAGGGTAATCCCTTCAAACATGGTCCGAGGCGAGGCCGATTGCAATAATTGGCAAACACGGAGGATTGACGAGCATGGCTGACTTTAATGTACTGGGACAGAACCACATCCGGGTAGATTCCTTGGAAAAGGTAACCGGACAAGCCACATACGCTTCCGACGTGTACCTCCCGGACATGCTGATGTGCAAACTGCTAACCAGTCCGCGCAGCCACGCTCGAATCCTCAGCATCGACGTGTCGAAAGCGCAAAAAGCTCCCGGGGTCCGGGCGGTTATCATCGGTGCAGACTTTCCTGATGCCTACTTCGGCTCCGGGGCCGTCAAAGACCGGAGAATCATGGCCCGGGACGAGGTGTTCTACATCGGGGAGCCGGTGGCCGCCGTAGCAGCCGACGATGAATTGAGCGCGGCTGAGGCCGTGAAGCTAATAAGGGTGGAATACGAGGACTTGGAGCCGGTCATCGATCCTCTCATGGCCATCAAGGAAGACGCTACAGTGGTCCATCCCGACTTGCCGGACTTCGAAGGTTTTGGGTTCTCGTTAGGAGGCAATAACTGCACCATGCTGGACGCCGACCGCGGAGATGTAGACCAAGCTTTCCATGACGCCGACTACGTCTTCGAGGAGTCCTACCGGTCCCAAGCCATCAACCAAGGATTCCTGGAACCGATGGCCTGCGTGACCAATTGGGAAGCCAACGGCCGCCTCACCGTCTGGGCCTCTACCCAAGGGCCTTACCAAGTCAGAGCCCAACTGGCGTCGGTCCTGGATCTTCCTGTCTCCCGAATCAAGGTCATAGCCATGGAGATGGGCGGCGGGTTCGGTGCAAAACTCAGGCTGGCGCTGGAGGCCTTCCCGGCGCTCCTGGCCAGGAAGACCGGGCGGCCAGTGAAGTTAATCAACACCCGCGAAGAGGTATTCACCATAAACGGCCCACGGCTGGCCACCAATGTTTACCTGAAGACCGGCGTCACCAAGGACGGACGCATGACGGCCAGAGAGGCCCAATGCATCTTTGACGTGGGCGCGTACATGGGCGCTGGCCCGAACAATGGGATTGGACACGCCTTAGGGCCCTACAACATACCCAACTTCAAGCTGCGGTCCTATGGCATCTACACCAACAAGATTTACGCCGGGGCCTACCGGGCGTCAGGCGTTGCGGACATGAACTTCGCAGTGGAGTCCCACACCGACACCATCGCCCGCAAGCTGGGCATGGATCCCATAGAATTCCGTGCCAAGAACGCGCTCCGGGAGGGCGACGTCTCAGTCAACGGAGCCAAGGTTCCGGCCAACGGGTTGTTCGAGACCATAGACGCAGTAAAAGAGTGCTTGGACCTGCCAAGAAAAATGGAGGAAGGGCGCGGTATCGGCGTGGCTATGGGGGAGTGGCGCTGCGGCAGCGGTCCTTCCACAGCCTCAATCAGCGTCAACGAGGACGGCACTGTGAGCCTGCTTACCGGGTCGGTTGATATATCCGGCAGCGACACATCTCTGGCCCAGATCGCCGCCGAGGCGCTGGGCGTCGGTTTGGAGCAGGTGATCGTTGCCAAGCGGGATACCGACATGGCCCCCTTCACCGGGCCCAGCGGCGGCAGTCGCATTGTCTATAGCCAAGGGAAGGCGGTGCAAATGGCGGCGAATGACGCTAAGGGAAAGTTGTTTGCCTTGGCCGCGAACCGCTTGGGAGTGCCCGCAGACGCGCTTGAGATTGGCGGCGGGCGTGTTTATGTGCAGGACAACCCACCCCAAGGCTTGACCTTGAGCCAACTCGCTAATATGTCGCTGACGTCACAAGACGGTCCGATCATCGGCCTGGCTTCTCTTTCGAGCATGCCTTACGCCCCGGTGTTCAACACCCAAGCCGCCGAGGTGCTGGTTGACAAACAGACCGGCCAAGTGAAGGTGACGCGGTTCGTGCAAGCTCAGGACGTAGGCACCGCGATCAATCCGATGGCGGTCGAGGGACAACTGGAAGGCGGAGCGGTGCAGGGCATAGGCAGGGCCCTGAGCGAAGAGATGATCATAGACCCCGACACCGGCAAGGTACTTAATCCGTCGTTGGCCACCTACTTGATGCCATTGGCCGTAGACATGCCGGAGATAGAGAATATTTTGATCAACGTCCCCTCCGACGACGGTCCCTTCGGCGCCAGGGCAGTGGCGGAACCGCCCGGATTCGGCCCGCCGGCGGCCATAGCCAACGCCATATACGACGCCATAGGCATCCGGATCAAGGAACTGCCGCTGTCCGCCGAAAGGGTATTGGCAGCGATTCAACACGGTACGACGCCCGAGTTCCAGATAGACGCCGACGCGTTAAGGCGGGCTGAAGCAAACTTGGCCTGAGTTGAGCATGCAAGCCTTGCCCAACAAGGCACCTCAAAAGCGCCTCTCGCTCCGCCCGTAGAATATCCGAGACTCTATGGGCGGAAAGGTTTACCCAGTTGAATGGTGCGCTCGGCGGGCTGGTACCAACCTTGTCGGTCGTAGGTGGAAGTGTGCAGATAACACTGGACTTTCACCTCATTGCTGCCCTCCGTGAACGTCAGCAGCCTGCTCATGGGACACAGCGGTAAAGTCCCACCGGGCTGGCGTTGCGGGTCCAGCCCGTGGTGAAGGGTTAAAGCTGCCACATTTATGAAGTTGACGCCCCACTTTCGTTCTACGTGAGACCTGCCCCCGGTCGTATCGTCGGGGTTGGTGTGAGTGTGGCAGCCCAGCCAAAGGTCGATGGCCCCGGGGTGTTCTGCCAAGTACCCCTCGAAGGCTTGAGCATCGGGTTCGTCATCAAGATAGTACAGGTAGGACGAGCCCTCCGGCCCGCCGTCGGGATAGTAGCCGTGATAAAGGGATTTCCAGTTGCCGTTTTCGTCCTGTATGTGCCCTTCCCAAGGACCGGACGCCACCGTGGTTTCCTTCAGCATGTGATGATGGGCTGAAATGATGATGTTTTCCTGGTTCTCTTCCACTTTTTGCTTCCACCATTCGAACGTCTCCCCTGTCACTGCTCCTGCCGGGTAGCCGCCGTAGTCACCGCGGCCTACAGGGGGTTCAAGGTCATTGCGATCACTCATCATAATGAACAGCAAATTACCGGCCCTGAACGAGTACCGTTCCCACGTGCCTTCAACTTGGTAGGGCATTCTCGCGCGGTCCACTTCGGAATATTGTGTGTTCTCGCCGACGGGGTCTATCCATTTGCGGAACCACCACTGAGTCGGCTCAGTGTGGCGGGTGGCGTCGTGATTACCAGCCAACGTGTAGACGTCTTCCCGGCTATGCTTCCGAAGGGCGCGAAACTGGCGGACCACTTCTTCGCCTTCCGCGTCGTTCAAGGTGGTCTGCGTGGCGGAGAAGTCCCCCAAGTTAAGCGCTATATCCCAGTCGAACCCTGGCCCTCCGAGATCGCCGCCCTGCTCCGAATGTCGAATCGGACCGGCCAAGCTTTCCCGGTTATGCCGGATATCGGCCCCCAGGTGGGAACATCCCATTGCCCAGAGTCGGTATTCTTTGGCGCTCATCCGGACCCTCCCAGACGGTTAATTAGATTCAGTGGACGCTTCTTTGCGGTGCGCGGGCATCAGCTTCGGTCATTAATATATCCCTGTAAATCCGGTGCCTGCTCCGATATACTTACGGCGGTTGGACGGTTCATACCAATACCGACGATGCTACCACCGCCGGTCGATTCTCATCAATCGTCGGACTGAGGTCTATTATGCCTGACTACGACATCTTCGAACTGGGCAACGTGGTGCTTCAATCCGGGGCAACGTTGCGAAACGCCAAGCTGGCTTACAAGACCTACGGGACTTTGAACGCCTCCAAGGACAACGTAATCGTATATCCTACGTCCTACGGTAGCCAGCACTACCTGAACGAAGGGAAAATCGGCGAGGGCAAGGCGCTGGATCCGGGGAAGTACTTCATCATCGTTCCCAACAAGTTCGGCAACGGCCTGTCGTCGTCGCCGAGCAACACCCCAACACCATACGACAAGGCCCGGTTCCCCGGCGTGACTTTGTACGATAACGTTGTGTGCCAGCAACGTCTCGTGACCGAGCAATTCGGCATCCAGAAGGTCGCGCTGGTGACTGGGTGGTCTATGGGTGGGCAACAGACTTACCATTGGGGGGCATTGTTCCCAGACATGGTGGAGCGTATCCTGCCCATCTGCGGGTCAGCCAAGACATCCCATCACAACTTCGTTTTCCTGGAAGGTGTAAAGGCGGCCCTTACCGCCGACGACGCTTGGGCCAACGGTTGGTACGATAGGCCGCCTACCAAGGGACTGCGCGCCATGGGCCGGGTCTACGCCGGCTGGGCTGTGTCACAAGCCTTTTACCGCGAGGAAATCTACCTGAAGATAGGCTACTCGTCTTTGGAAGACTATCTCATCTCCTTCTGGGAAGGCCGCCGGACGGAGGCTGACGCCAACGACCTGCTGGCCATGCTATGGAGCTGGCAGAATGGCGACATAAGCGCTAATCCCATGTACAGCGGCAACTTGAGCAAGGCATTGGGGGCGATTAAAGCCAAGGCCATCGTAATGCCCGGACGAACCGACCTATACTTCCCGCCGGAAGACAACGAGATAGAAGTGAGCCACATGCCCAACGCGGAGTTTCGGCCGATAGAGTCGATCTGGGGGCATCTTGCTGGAGGGCCCGGAGCCAATGCAGAGGACATAAAGTTCGTCGACGACGCCATCAGGGAGTTGCTGGCCAGTTAACACCTGGACAGCGCCAAGTCGCCGGCAACCACATTCCGGATGCACCAATGCGCTTTTTGATAGTCTCTGACATTCACTCGAACCTTGAAGCCCTGCGGAGCGTCATAAAAGACGCCCAAACTGCCCAAGGCTTCGACCAAATCTGGCACTTGGGCGACGTTGTGGGGTACGGCCCCGAACCGGGAGAATGTATCGACCTGCTCAGGGAGTATAACCACGTCGGCGTGGCCGGGAACCACGACTTGGCGGTGCTTGGCAAGATCGATATCGAGACGTTCAACACCCACGCGGCAGCCGCGGCGCGGTGGACTACGGGCCGATTGAGCAAAGACCACACGGAGTACCTGAGCGGGCTGCCGTTGCGGTTCCAGGAAAACGACTTCACGGCGGTGCACGCCAGCCCCAGGGACCCGACGCGAGAGTACATAATATCCAAAAGCATCGCCGCGGCGAACTTCCACTACTTTCACACTGACCGTTGCTTAGTAGGGCACTCCCATGTGCCGTTCCTGTGCAAACTGGAAGGCCACGAGCCGGAATTCTTTGCCCTGCCCACCGGTACGCCAGTCCGGCTGGGCACTGACCGGTACATCATCAACCCCGGAAGCGTTGGCCAACCGCGCGACGACCTGCCCACCGCCAGCTATTGCATCTACGACTCGGAGGCGGACACGATTACACATTGCAGGACCCAGTACGACGTTGCAGCCACCCAGCAAAAGATGCGCGAGCAGGGCTTATCGGCGTACCTCATCGACCGGCTGGCGGAGGGCCGATAGCCGCCCGTGCCTGTTTGTTGCAAAGCCGGTGGAAGTCCAGACCGAGCGGTCCAGCTTCCCAACCTACGGCCAAGTGCTGTCGGACGACATCAAGGGAGCGGACGAAGTGGAGATTGACGCCTCTGCGGATGAGGCCAATCACGAGCGGCTGCACTGAGCCGGAAGCGCTCTCGTTGCGCGGCATTGAGATACCACGGTAATGACGCTCGGCGACAGAAAGACGATATACCTTGCCAACCCCTACGGCTTCTCGGAGCAGCAGCGGGCATTGTTGCTACCGCAGATCGTCCATGCCCTTGAAGCGTTGGGGTTGGAGGTATGGGAGCCCTTCCAGCGCAACAACCAAGTCGACCTGTCAGAACCGGGCTGGGCTTACCGGATAGGCCAAGCTGACTACAGGGACGTGAGGGAGGCGGACGGGATTTTCGCCGTGGTGAACGGGGCGCCGCCGGACGAAGGGGTGATGGTGGAGCTTGGAATGGCCATCGCCCTGGGCAAGCCGACGTTCCTGTTCCGAGATGACTTCCGCCGTGTCACAGACAGCGAGGAGTACCCCCTGAACTTGATGCTGTTCACCGGAATGCCGTGGCGCGATTGGCGCGACTACTACTACACGTCCATCGAGGAGATAGCAACTTTGGATAAGGCCTTGGCACGATGGGTTAGAGAGTAAGCGGACTGGCGGGACGGAGACGATTTGGAATTAGTCACCAGAGCATTGTTACCCGGACTGGCTGCTGTCGCTCTCCTGTTTATGGTCTCCTGCGGCGGGAACGCTGAGGAGTTGACTGCGGTCCGGGCTGCGGTCGACTCTCTGCGGCAGGGCGTGGAATCGCTAAGGGTGGACCTGGCAGGCTTAAGCCAGGGATCAAACGACGCAGACCAACCGTTCAGGGGCACGTCTGCTCCAGCCCGGACGACGGACGGGGCCGGGGACTCAATTGCCCAAGCAACAGCCGAGTTGGAGAAGAACGTAAGGGAGCTTGCCAGCGTCATTGAGGGACAGAATACAGCGGAAGCTGCGCGGCTGGGCGTCCTCGTTGCCGAGTTGGCCGCCTTGATGGACGCGCTGAGAACAGAGATCAAGACATTGGAAAACGCGGTGGTCGCCGGCCTGCTTCACCCAGGGAGTATACAGACCAGTCCTCAATGGAGGCGGTCTTCACTATGCAGTTGCTGCACGCTTCGGACATGGACAGTTCCACCGGGGCACTGTCCAATGTCGAAAACTTTTCCGCGATTCTGGACGGCTTCAGGCAGCAATATCCTGACAACACCATTGTCCTCAGCTCGGGAGACAACTACATACCAGGGCCACGTTACTTCGCTGCTGCCGACGAAGCCAATAGTCCGGTGCTCGGCGTGCCGGGTAACGGGCGCGGCGACATTGCATTCCTGAACGCAATGGGTTTCCAAGCCTCGGCGCTGGGCAACCATGAGCTTGACCAAGGCACAGGCGCGTTCGCTGACATGATCAGGTTTGAAGCTGCCGAAAGCAAGGCATACCCCGGAGCAGCGTTTCCGTACTTGGCCAGCAACCTGGTGTTCGCGAGTGACGAGAACCTGGCCGGTCTGGCCGTTTCCGGCGGCCAGGAAGCTTCGTTAGTAGGGGGCAGCCTTGCCAAGAGCGCGGTAGTCACCATCGGCGGCGAGCGTGTCGGCGGCGTCGGCGCCACCACACCGGGCTTGAAGCGACTCACTAAAGGAGGCGGGATCACTGTGCTGCCGCCTCCGGATGAAGGTGTAGACAAGCTGGCGGCGGTCATCCAGCAGGAAGTGGACGCACTCGTTGCGCAAGATGTGAACAAGATCATCCTCCTGGCCCACATGCAACGGCTGAACGTTGAAAAGGAACTGGCAACCAAGTTGAAGGACGTTGACATAATCGTTGCCGGGGGGTCCAACACTCTTCTTGCGGACGCCACCGACCGCCTGCGCACAGGGGACGAAGCCGCCGACACCTACCCGCTTCTCTTCGAGTCGGCCAAGGGAGAACCTTCGCTGGTGGTCAACACCGACGGCGACTACCGCTACTTGGGCCGCTTGGTGGTTGACTTCAACCTTGAAGGACTGGTGATTCCAGTATCTATCGATGCCCACGTCAGCGGGGCCTACGCAACGGACCGGCAAGGGGGTCAAAGATACGCTGGTCAGCCCATTCCCGAGGTGTCCCGGATCGCCGAGTCCCTGCGAAACGTGCTGGGAGGCCGGCACGCCAATATTTACGGCAAGACCAGCGTTTACTTGGCCGGCCTTCGGCGCGACGTACGCACACAGGAAACCAACCTGGGTAACCTGACCGCGGACGCCAACCTGTGGCTGGCCCGGCATGTTGACCCGGAAGTAGTGGTCTCTCTCAAGAACGGCGGCGGCATTCGGGACGCCATAGGCTTGATGATGCAGCCGCCCGGCACCGCCGGACCTTCCGAGGTGGTGTTCCTACCTCCGCCGGCCAATCCCGAGTCTGGCGAGAAAGAAGGGGATATATCGCAATACGACATTGAAGGAACGCTGCGCTTTAACGACGGATTAGTCATACTGCGCCTGACTGCTGGGCAACTTGTCGATGTCATGGAGCACTCCATTGGCTTTGACGGCGCCGGAACGGCAACCGAGGGCAGGTTCTCTCAAGTAGGAGGGATGCGCTTCAGTTTTGATCCCGCCGCACCGCCGGGCCGGCGGGTCCGGTCGTTGGCGATTGTGGACGGACAGGGCGCGGTCATCGACCGCGTGGTGGAAGCAGGCGAATTGGCAGGCGATCCTGAGCGACAGATAAGGATGGTCACCTCCGACTTCCTGGCCGGCGGCGGCGACGACTATCCGTTTCCAGCTTCCAACGCCGGACGGATTGACCTCAGCAGTGAAGCCGGGGGGGCCAACCCGCAGGACCCGGACTCTCCGGACACCAATGGAAACGGCGGCGTGGATACACCGGCGGCAGTAGACCCCGGCCTTGCAGACTTTGCAGCTCCCGGCACTGAGCAGGACGCCTTATCCGAATACTTGGCCCACTTCCACAGCGAAAACCCCTTCGACCAGCCCGAGACTTCCCCGCTCGAAGACCGGCGCATCCAGAACCTGGGCGTCCCCGGCAAACGGGACACCGTGTTCGGACTGTAAATAGCGTTTGAGGGGCATCGCCATGCAAGGTATAATATTTCAAATTCCGGGCCCAGCGGCGGCCGAATATGATAGCCGCGGGGCCGGGGGGTAAAGCGTTGACAAGGGAAGGCCAAGCATCATGTTGAGATTCGCCGAGGAAATCACTCTGCTCCTGCTGAACGACGACGGGACGTTGGTCCACGTGCCCAGTTGGTCGCTGAACTACGCCCTGGCCGGCGGTGTGCTGATGGACCTGGCGCTGGAGAACCGCATAGACACTGACCTGGAAAAGCTGGTTCTCATCGATAGCACCCCTATCGGAGACAGCCTGCTTGACCCCACACTGGCCGACATCAACGAAGTGGGGGAACGAGATGCCCATTTCTGGGTAGAGCGCACGGCGAGCCGCGCCCAGGAAATCCGGGAAGAGTCACTTTCCAGGCTGATCTCCCTGGGGATCCTGGAAGCCCGGGACGACCGGTTCCTGTGGGTGTTCCGGTCCAGGCGATACCCGGCCATCGAGGGCACGACAGTACGCGAAGTGAAGCTGCGCATCATGGAGGTACTGTTCAGTGATGAAATACCCGATCCGCGTGATGTGGTGATAATCTGCTTGGCCGACGCATGCGGCATATTCCGGCGGTTGTTGTCCAGGGCGGAGTTGAGCCGGGCCTCTGAGCGTATCGAGCAGGTGAGCAGGCTGGACCTTATTGGTCAAGCCATGTCCCAAGCCATCCAGGACATCCAATTGACCATCGCCACTTCGGTCCGCGGGCACATATAACTGCCCGCTTCGTGACTTCGGGCCGGATACCGAATTGGAGGCCATGGCAGCAACGGCAACGCCCCAAGGCAGCCCCATGATGACCCTGCCGGAGGCAGTCAAACAGGTACTGAAGAAGTACGCCGATTTCAGTGGCCGGGCCACCCGCGCCGAGTACTGGTGGTGGGTCCTGGCCACGTTAATCGTCGGCATGGCCATCGGATCGGTTGACGCCTTCATAGCCTCCATAGTCGACAAGGAATGGATATCCAGTCCCTTGGCCACGATATTCAACCTGGCGATTTTGCTGCCTAACCTGGCCGTCAGCGCCCGAAGACTGCACGACATCGGTAAGTCCGGCTGGTGGCTGCTGGTGTGGTTCGTTTTGGTTGTCATAGGCTGGATACCGGTGGTCGTTGGCCTTATCCTCTTGCTTGTGGGCGGCGCATTGAAAGGCCAGTTTGACGCCGGCAGCTTCGTTCCCTTGATAGTAGGCGGCGCCATCACGTTGCTCCTGGCGCTTGGCCTCCTTCTATGGATCATACTTTGGATGGTCCGGCAAGGGCAGGGCGGCCCCAACCGTTTCGGCCCCGACCCGCGGGCGACAGCCGGGACGGAGCCTTTGGCAGCGCCGGACGCGTTAGCATAGGCATCCCCATGTTTTAAGACTGTTCGGGCGGTCATAAGCGCCGCACCGGAACAGGCCCAATGTTTTATGCAACGGTCGTTGGATGGCCGATGGCGTGGCTAGACCGCATTTCGCCACATGCGACAGCCGGTCACGCCCATCACGATGGGCATCGCAGTGTCGATGACCACCCAGAACTGACTGTCCGGCACGTTATTGGGTGACAGGGAACTGAACCAGTTCCAGAAGTACAGGATAAACACGGCGACCGCGCCGTAGAAGACCGTGTTGGCCTCCAGATAGCGCTTCAGATCCGTCTCCCTGTCGCCGTCGATACGCCGCTTTTCCGCGTAGGCGGCGGCCAGGGTGATTAGCATCGCCACGGCCATGAACCAGTTCATAACGGCCCACGCCGTGAAGGGAGCGTCGCCGCCGGGGTGGTACAACGGGGTAATGATGAAGTGCACGGCGACCGCCGCCGCCACCAACACCAGGTAAACCGCCACTGCCCTAATCAGGATGGACATACTTCCTCCTCTGGAACTCGCCGGACTAAAGACTGCAATCAACCCCACTGCGGGGCCGGAATAATTTATCACCGGCGGCGGGACAGGCACCACTTCACCAAACCGCCAAGGCAAGCCGCCGCCATCAGGCGAAATTTCAGATACCCTGACATTTACGGACATTCCCTGACATTCCGCCGGTTATCATCCTCAGAAGGCCGCGCCGTAATTTCGGGACCAAGGGAGGAGGATACGTATGAGACGTTGGGGTTCGGGGTCTGTGTTACTGCGACGGCAGCCGTCCAGGAAGTTACGGGCGGCGGCAAAGGAGGGGAGCCGCAAACCGGCTTGGCCCATCCGTTGAAGGAAGGGATGGGGATCGGGCGGAAGTTCATGGTTGGACGTGTTAACGAACCAGCGGTGGCAATAGTCGTCGGCCATCCGGCGTACCCGGACAAAGGCCAGAGCGAGAACCATTTTGCGACGGAGGGCGTTGACCCGGGACCGAATAGCTCTCAGTTCACTCATTTGGAATGTTCACCTCGTGTAGATTTTTGGGGCCGATAGTCTGAATCAGGATTTACCGGATGTTGGGATTTCCAGGATGTTAACCGTTTCAGTCATTCACCCAGCGGACACGTACTATGTTAGGGTGTTGTCTTCCGACTTGTGAAGGGGCGCGTGTCAGTAAAATGGGGGAATGGGTCAGTTGATTGGGACGCGGGGCAGAGCCTGTTGTATGTGTGCAGCGGTGAAGAGAGGAAGAAGCTACTCCTTCATCCTCACCGCATATCTGGACCGGAAAATCCAAGGAGAGTGAGCATGGCGAGCAGGAAGGTTTCCGCCTGGTACGACGACGAAGGGGACATGCTCGAGGTGCTGTGGGTGTTCAGAGAGGGGTACTTCACTCCCACCGATGACGAGCGCGTTCTCAAGAGGGTGGACGACGACGGAGAGGTCATCGGATTCCTGATACACAAGATGAGCACGCTGAAGCAGCCAGGCCTCGTCGAGTTCGAGCTGGCGTCAGAGGCTCCTGCCAACGATGTCGCCAACGTGACGGTGCGGCACGCGGCCATCGACCCAGGCGTCTCGGAACGAAGAGTGCGGCAACTTGCCACGGAAGGTCGGGTGCGAGGAGCGACCAAGACAGGGCCGAGTGGCTGATTCCCAGGCCGGTGGAGGTCATTCCGGGGAGGCGCGGTCCCGAAGGGGTGCCGGCCGAGTTGATACGGGGGGCATAGCGTTGGGTGCTGGCGCTTTCCCCAGCGGTGCCGGCTATGTGTCCAACACTCTTTTCAACGATTGCCGCCGGATTGGCCGTTGAGGTGGGTCGCAGCACGTTTAACGACGGCAAGGTGATGGGAGGTTATAGTGGGGCTCGGCCAGAAGGAGCCACCGCAGGATACGGGGAGGTATGGGTACCGGCTTGTGGAGGTTTTGAGCAGGAGGGCGGTAGAGTGAGGGGGATCTTCGCTCAATCCATCCTCCATTCTGTCATGGTGACCAATGCTACCTTACACGGAGAATAGAGCTACAATTCCATTAGCGTTATTGCAACCTGATGTCAATGCTGGCAAAATGCAATCATGCCAGTACAGATTACAATAAGGGGCGTTCCCGAAGAAGTGCGTGACAAGCTTGCGGTCCGTGCCGCGCTACAGCGGCAGTCCATGCAGGAGTTCCTCCGGGGCGAGTTGGAGCGTATCGCGTCTCGGCCATCAGTGGAAATGTGGCTGCAAGGGGTCCGCGACCGCAAGGGGACGTCAGAAACGCGAGTGCTAACATCGGATATTTTGCGTGCCCGTGATCAAGACCGCAGGTGACGACGGTCATCGACGCATCCGTATTGGTGGCGGCACTTGTGGAATCAGGAACCGACGGCCTGTGGGCGGAATCTGTGATAGCCCAAGATGACCTGGCCGGTCCCGAATTGGTTTTGGCCGAGGCCAGCAATATTCTGCGGCGGTTGGAACTAGCTGGCCAGATTACCCGCGCGGAAGCTACCAAAGCCCACAATGACCTGCTGTTGCTCGACCTAGAGCTTTTTCCTTTCGCGCCCTTCGCCCAACGGGTATGGGCGTTACGGGACAATGTGACTAGCTATGACGCTTGGTACGTTGCGCTGGCCGAAGCCCTGGACAGCCCGTTGGCCACACTTGATCTTCATCTCAGTCGCGCCAGCAGCCCCACCTGCGGATTTCTCGTACCAGCCCATGACGATGACCGGAGAGAATAGCGCGATACGGACAGCGGTGTTCCCCGGCGACCACCCCTGATTGGAGCCCAGGCTTAAAGCTGCCCCGATGGGAAGCTGGCAGCGCGATCCTTACTATGGAAGCCTGCAACCGCACCGATGACGAGCGCATTCCCAAGAGGGTGGACGATGACGGAGAGGTCATCGGGTGGTTCCGTTTGCTTATGGGGTATGTCTATGCTCCCGGTTACATCATCGGTCGCAGGGGTTGCGGACGTAGTGCTGGTCCACGTGGGTCTCGAACGAGCCGGGTCCCTTCACGAGGGGTGCGTTCGAGGTGTCCACTCCCACTAGGACGTTGTCTTTTACGAGCCACAGTCCCGGGACCAGGTCCCGAACGCAGTGCTGCCATTCGCCGGACAGCCGCGAGATATAGAATTCGGCTAGGTATTCCTGGTCGTAGTCGTCGAAGTAGTACTCTGCCAGGGTGCTCCAGCTTCCGGGCGGGGTTATGAAGCTGTCGTCCCTGGAGTACCCGTAGGAGTCTACGTTGGTGCGTTCGGCGCCCGGCGGGACCGGGAGTGAGCGGAGGATGAGCCGGTTTTGGGCGATGTCCTGCCATCCGAACCAGAACCATCCCACCGTGAAAACGATGGCTACCATGGTCGTGAGGGCTAGGAGGGCCAGGGTGGCTGGCCGGGGAGGTTTCCCGTTTCCGGGTGGTTCCGGAATCGTGGCCGGTCATTCCTGCTCCTTCTGAGACTTCCTTCGGGCCCGTGGTCCCCTGTGACAGAGTGTTGCGGGGATGCTACGTTAGGCATACCCCATAAGCAAACGGAACCGTTCCAGACGTTGGCGGCAAGGGCTTCCAGTCCGTAATGGTGTATCAGTCAAATGGGCTTTGTTGCATGAATATTGGCAGCACATGAAATGCCCCAACACCCTTTGAATCGAGCTATGCTACTCAATAGCTATCCGGCATTCCCAGGTGGGTCATCCGATTCAAAGCGGCACACTTTATCTTGGCTTCCACCTTCTGCTGCGGTAACTTCCTGGCCTGAAGATAGGAACCAAAGATGGTCTTGAACCGAAACATGGCAGTCTCGGCCAGGGAACGCCGATGATAGCCCGACTCTTGTTTCCACCGCTTGCGTCCTACCTTCCGAATCCTTCTCAGGTTCTCGTCCCGCACCAGGGGCGGGGCGGCACAGTTCCCATGCTGCCAGATACGGGCATCCTTTCGAGGTGGAATTGCTACCCGCCTGATACCTCTGACAGCGCAGCCCTCATATACCTTCCTTTTGTCGTAGGCCCCATCGCCACCCACCTGCTCCACTGACCCGGTGCTCTGGTCCAGAAGGCCGGGCACCGCTCCCGCATCGTCCAGGCTGGCCTCGCTCAGTACCACGGCCTGGATCTCCTGGGTTTCACTGTCCACGCTTAGATGGAGCTTCCTCCAAGTGCGCCGTTTGGTATAGCCATGCTGACGCACCTTCCATTCTCCCTCCCCAAAGACTTTCAACCCGGTGCTGTCCAGTACCAGGTGCAAGGGACCAGCAGCTTTCCTGAGCAAGGAAACCGCCAGGCGCTTGGCGCGCTTGCAGAGGGTGGTATAGTCCGGCACCGGCAGCTCCCACTCCAGCAAGTGAAACACGGACCGGAGAAACCCTTCGGCAGCCCTCAGGGTCAAGTGGAAGACGCTGCGCACCATCAACAGACACTGGATTGCTCCATCGGAATACTGAAACTGCCCACCGCGCTTTCGGGGGCCGTCGGGCTTCCAGGCCCCAATATCCTCTTCGCTGATCCATAGGGTTATTGAACCCCGCTGGACCAGGCTTTCGTTGTAGTCATGCCAGTTACGTATCCGATACTGGGATTTCCTGGTGGTGGTGCGTTTCTTGGGACGAGCTTTGGAGGCTTGCGGTGTTCGCTTCATGCCTCCAGCTTAACACTACCTCCCATTCATTCAACAAAGCCAGTCAAATGTATAAAATGGGATGGTAATTCGGTAGACTTGATTTGAAGGATATTCGTTCACATCGCAGCCGGACATAAAGTGAAAGGATGACAATTCAGGACGACGCAAGGGACACGACAGACTTGCTGTCAGCCGCCGACCGGAAGTTTGCGGAAGGGAAACGGCTCGAAGGATCGGGGTTGATGTGGAAAGCGACGAAACAGGCCATCATATCCGTCGCCCTCCAAAGAAACTGGCCCTGCGCCAGTGACGAAGACGTTGGTGCGTCCGCCCGGCTTTTGGCCCAGGAACACGGGGACGGGCATGAATTTCTGGCGAAATTCGGCATCGCCGAAACTTTCCAATACAACGCCAGCGCGGACGTGCTGGAGGACGACGACATAGAAATCTGCCGTGAACTGCTAACCGGCCTGATACTCCAGCTATTACAACAGGTTGCCCCTCCTGGTAACCCGGAATGATATTTCCAGACCACGGCTCAATCGCACGTAACTTGCTGGGGTTGTCTGAACGCCTTTTCGGCGAGAACGAGAAAGTGCTGGGTGCAGAGGCCCTTTGGGGAGCAGCGATCCATTCCGTGAACGCCGCGGCCACCCGGTATGGCCTAGCACACGGTCAGTACCGACACAAGATGGGTGCGGTAAGACGGTTGTCCCAAGACTACGGCAATGGGGATACTTTCACAAGCGGGTTCAACGTTGCGAGGACCAGGCTCCACGTATATTTCGACAAGGTACACCTGAACGACGAACAACTGGCGACAGACCGGGAAATCGTCCGCCAGTTTGTTACGCGAATGCTTGCCTTAGCCCGAATCCACCGATGGACACCGAATGGACGGCGTGAGAACAGCGGAAGGGGGGTGAGGGAGCTACAGGGGAGATGGCCTGGGCTCCATTGGGGTAGATGGGAGGTCGGCAGAGGGTCTTCAGTCGTCGCACAGGGCCCCTATTGGACGTCTGCGGACGTTGGGCAGGGCAAGATGGCGGGGATAGGACGCAGCAAGAGACACTCGCGGACCGGAGTGGCGCGAGTTGGCGGGGACGTTTGGTTGGCCGGTTGATGGGTCAGTGGCAGACGGGTCGTCAGGCTGGGAGTGGAATCGCTTGCAGCCGGGCGAGGGCGCGGCTGAACTGCTCCTCCCAAGGCCAGCGCCGGGGAAGATGCAGAGTCAACCGGCGTGCCGAGCGGGTGAGCCGCCCGGCCAGGGCGAAGAACCGCCGCCGGAGGGTCTTGGTGGTCACTATCTGCTCGCCCAGGCCGAGCCGCGCCGTCCAGCGGGCGAGGTTATGCGCCATCACCTGGGCGGCCAGCCAGGCGGCGTTGGCGGCGAAGCGGCCCGAGGGGAGATGGTTCAGCCCTACGCCGTACTTGAGGTCTCGGATGGCGTTCTCGATCTCGGCGTGGCGGCGATGACCGGCCTCCAGTTCCAGGGTCTCCCCGTCCCGGTCGGTGATGAAGCCGTGATAGCTGTAGGTGGCGAAGAGGGCCAGTTGGGAACCGGGCGTGGGCTTCACCCGCCGGACGATGAGCCGCACCGGCGCGGCGTCCGGCTCACTCTGGAAGGGGGTGTAGGTGGTCTCCGCCACATCGGCGGCGCCGTCCATCCAGTAAGGAATCGGCGTCCAGTCCGCCTCGGGTATCGCCTCGATGAGATTGTGCAGGCTCTGGTGCTGGCGGATGGTGATGGAGAAGCGCACGTCCAGCTTGCGGCAGACGGATACTATGCTATGGGTGTAGAAGCCGCTGTCAGCGCGCACCGTGAGTTGCCCGCTGGCCCCTCCGTAGCGAACCCGCCCCACCGTTTCACGCAGGAAGTGGGCGGCGCCGCGGGCGGTGTTGGCGCGGCCCTCCCGCAGCCGGGACATCAGCACGTCGCCGGTTCCGGCGGCCACGGCCAGCAACGGGTGATAGCCCCGCTTGCCGGTATAGCCCCCGTATCAAGTACGGGGCAGGCTGTGGTGGCGGGCACCCTCCTTGGCCAGGCCGTAGGTCTCGCAGATGGTCGAATCGAGGTCGATGGTGAATGGTGCGTCGCCGGGTCCGGCCCCAGCCGCCCAGGCCCGGGCCAGCAACTCGCGGCTCACCCGGTCCAGTTGGCGGACATGGCCCCACCTGAAGCTGCGCAGGAAGGTCCCGAGAGCCTGCCCTCGCGAAGGCGGGGGGTGGACGGCGCCTTGACTGTGCCGCCCAGGGCGCGGGCGGTCCCGCCGGTGCGCAACACGTCGTCGTCGTCGATGCAGTCGCCACCAGCCAGCGCAGACGCAACCAGGGTCATCATCTTGTCGCCGGTGTTGGCCCGCCCCGGGGCATTGCCCAGGTCGAGGCGCTGCCGGACGAGTTCGGGCAGGCCCAGGCGCAGGGCGAGGGTGGCCGGCAGGATCAGCCCGGCATTGGCCACCAGGCGGTGATCGTCGAAGGAGACACGGATGCGGTCGGGGTAGTGGCGTGGCAGCATCTATTGGGTGCTCCTTTCCCGGGGTTGGTTTCGTGTTTCAAAACCATTATCCCAGATTCAGAGGAGCACCCTCTGGCTTCTTCAAGGGCTGTCCCAAAGGCCGTCCTTCGGAGGATTCGGGATTAACCGAAGCCCCGCAAGCAGCTTAGGCACCCGGCCACCCGCAACGAGGTTAGTAGAACGGAATAAACTTGGAGCGTATCGTGTCCCGACCCTCCGTAGAGCTGTGGCTGCGACGGGTCCGCGACCGTAAGGCGGCCAGCGAAACCCAAGTGCTAACATCGGATATTTTGCATGCCCGTGATCAGGAGCGCACGGCACCGATGTTGATAGAAGACAACGATGGGGATTGGTCCGGCTTTTGAGGAGCTAGATCAGGTTGGTCAGGTGCGGGCGCAGGAGCCTGTGCACGGCTGCGAGGATGAGCGCTCCCAACAGCACGAACAAGATCGCCGACGGGGCCCATCCGCCGATCACTAGTCCAAGGGCCGTGCCTGCGGCGGGGGGGTGCTCGGTGTTTGTCATGACCATTAGCAGGATGCTGAGACCGACGGATAACACGGCTATGACATCAGCAGTGAAGTGAGACCCGATAATGTGTTCTCCAAACCTCGGAATAAGATACAGCAGGGAGAACGCCGTACCGACGATTAACGCTACGACGTGTCCTCCTATAACCCGCCGAGGAGTCGATGCCATGCTGTGGGGAGCCACGAATACGATGAAGGCGGTTGATGCAATGGCGACGACGATTGCGGCCTGAAGCACCACATCCACGACCAGCAGGACTATCAGCAGGGCCAAGGCTGCCAACGCGCACTGGATGATGTAGTTCCTCCAGTGACGGCGAAACCTTCTATCGATCAGGTGGCCCTCAAGCCGGAATCGCCGGACTGGCCGCTGTTTGTTAAACTTGCTCACCATTAGATGGCCTGCATTTTCTCACATCAACCGGAGGCGCATCATAGGCATCGACTGACCTTTTTGCGCCATTTGTCAGGTTAGTCCAACAAGCACAGGACCAAGCGCTACTGCACTACAAACCTTTGAGTGGGAGATGACCCTTTAGCTCCCAAAGGAAGGAAAGTTCGAGCCTAGTTTGGTGGAATGTAGCGTCCTGGCCTCCCTCCGTCGCCGCTCTCCTACCTCATGAGCAACAACACCGAGTCAATTCGCCAGTGACCTAAATTGACACTTCGTAGAATACAGCAATACGCTGTGACCCAGGGAAATTCTTGACCCTGAAGGGGGTAAACCATGGGTAACCCAGTAGTGCACTTTGAAATTGCCGGCCCGGATGGGCCTGCTTTGCGGCAGTTCTATACCGACCTGTTCGGATGGAAGATTGACGTGCAGGGCGAAGAGATGGGCAACTACGGTATAGTGCCGGCAAATGAGGGCGGCATCGGTGGAGGCTTGCTACCTACAACTGAGGATATGCCGGCGCGCAGCCATGTCACCTTCTATGTGCAGGTTGATGACCTTCAAGCGGCGCTGGATAAGGTGGCCGGTATGGGCGGGAGCGCCATCATGCCACCGATGGAGATAGCGTCCGGCATGGGCTCCATCGCTATGTTCGGAGACCCTGTCGACAACACCATAGGGTTGTATTCACCACCGCCGGAATGGGACGGACAGATGCCCCCCAAGGGGGACGCTCCACCGGTGGCGCACTTCGAGGTTGGAGGCAGCGACGCCGCGGCGCTCGCCGAGTTCTACACCGGGATGTTCGACTGGCAAATCGACCATCACGAGGAGGCCCACTACCGCTTCATCCAACAGGAATCAGGCGGGATTGGCGGCGGCATCTTCCAGCACATGGAGGGTATGCCCCCCAACCATCCTTCCGTCGCCGTTATTGTCAACGACCTGCAGGCGTATCTTGACAAGGCCGTGAGCCTGGGCGGCACCGCCCTCATGCAACCCATGGAGATTCCCGGAGGATTCGGCTCCATTGCCATCTTCTATGACATCGCTGGCAATCGCATAGCGCTCTTCAAGTCCTCTGAGTAGAAACCGCGACGCTGGCTGGATTGGCCCGCCACACGGCGCATCGGAGGCATCACAGGGGTGGGCTGCCAGCCTTGTGAGGGTTAACCCGCAGGGCTAACCTGAACTTCAGTATGAAGTTTCTTGATTTTGTACGGTTTGGTGGGCCTGACTTGACCGTAGACAGTACCATTTTTGAGATGTCGCTGGGCGGCTTGTAGGTCCACCGAGACCCTTGGCTTGGATATTATGGTGCGACGGGGCTGAGGAATGCAAACAATATCTTGGCAGCCCCGTTCCGGTCGTTCGTTCGGACTTGATGAAGCCAAGATCAGGAAGAGAGTGCGCCCACTCAAACGTCCAAGACACCTGCTATGTGTCCGTGTTAGGGACTTCTAGGGTTCTGATAAGTTCCTTGGCGTCCTGAATCCCCTCCCCTACCGAATCCTCGTCCAAGATTGCCTGATAGAAGTTGGCATGTAGCGCCTCGTTGATCGGAGCAGCCTCCGTTTATGGCGCCCGTTGGCTGGGTCGTCATTGATTAGCTTGTTGGTATTTTCGATGAGTAGCCTGTGCGATCCCAAAGGCCAGTTCCGCTGACGGGCAACGGAGTTCACATAGTGGGAAACCGCCCCCCATGCCTTCTCGGAGGCCTGAAGCAGATCGCCTTTACGTAATTCGTCCTCGGCGTGCTCCAAGAACTGAGTACTAATCTCTCGATGTTGCGCCGCCGTGGCCACGTTCATTTCCCAGAGTAAGCTTTGGGCTCGGTGTACTCAATAAGAGAGAATTGTCCCTCAATCTCCATAAACCGGATAGTCGTCTCTACGCCGTACACGTCGATCATATGGAGGCATTCTCCTATTGTGAAACGCGCGGCAGGTGTTGCGAGTCGCCCGTTGATGGCGATGTTGTCACCATAGACATAACCATCCTTGTGCGGATTGAGGCGTCCCTCAATCCCTGGGATATATCCTGTGCTACGGGTAAAGAGCAGTGCCTTCTTATCGTCCTTTGACGGCTCTAACGCCACGGGCACGATTTCTGATTTCCCCGGAATAATGGTTTTATTGAAAGGTAGATGGCCCTCCGCAGCTACAAGCAGCTTCATTTCCTGATCGGTGCGGTATAGGTCCAGCCTACACTTACCGTCGGCGTCGGTTTGACCGGTGAGGTATCTTCCGTCGGGATAGGCTACCAGCACCGCAGCGCCCAGAACAGCCGCTCCCTTGTTCGTCTTGATCTCAAATACCACGTCTGCCATGCATTCACCTGTCGCCGGGACTCAGCAATGCCTGATCATCAATTGGACTTCAATTATCTCACACTCACTCGCATCTCTGCCGTGAGCGTCATGGTGGGCAGTGGAGGACTCGAACCTCCGGCCTCCTGCGTGTAAAGCAGGCGCTCTAACCAGCTGAGCTAACCGCCCACGGTAAACGGGTGCGCCTCTCGTCGTTCCTCCCCATCCCCGGCCGGCGGCGCTTCCGGCTGCTTAGAAACTACCTCAGAACCGGTTCAATTTGCTGACAACCCCTCGCCGCGGACTGAAGTCTATGGATTCCCGCCTGCGCGGGAATGACAGACCTTGCGCGGGAATGACGGGTTGGGTACAGTGCCAAGTTTTGAGATAGCTGATTACAGTTTAGTTGATGTTGGGCTTATGCTCAAGGCCGGTTTTCGATGCTATACTGGGCAGCGACCCGTCGAGATTCCTCCACCCGGAAGATTCGTGAAGGAGGACATGATGAAATACGACGTTATCGTGGTGGGCGCAGGTTCTTCGGGTTGCGCTCTAGCGACCCGGCTGTCCGACGACCCGAACAGGTCGGTGCTGTTGCTGGAGGCGGGGCCGGACTTTTCTGAACTAGAGAGCCTTCCTCAGGAACTAAAGGATGGGTTGAGCACCGCGGCATCGGCGGTGGACTCGCCCTTCAACTGGTCATACTCGGGGCGACTTGCGCCGGGGCACGCGGAACGGACGCCCATACCAAGGGGGAAAATTATCGGCGGCTCCAGCGCCATCAACGGGCAGTCGTTCATCCGGGGCCTCCCCGATGACTTCGACGGCTGGGCAGCCTTGGGAAACGACGAATGGTCATTCATCAAGGTGCTGCCCTACTTCCGCCAAATCGAGAACGACCTGGACATCCGGGACGACTTCCACGGATCAACCGGCCCCATTGAGATAGGGCGGCACAACCGGGAAGACGAACAGCCGGTCCAAGGCGCCTTCTACACCGCCTGCGTGGCGGCGGGATTCCCGGAAGACCCGGACGTGAACCACCCGGACACGAGCGGCATAGGGCGTATGCCGAAGAACAACACCGGCGGCGTCCGCATGAGCATGACGCTGACCCACCTCAATCCCAACCGGCATCGGCTCAACCTGACCATCAGGGCCAATGCCCAAGTCAGCCGGGTGTTGTTCGACGGTAACAGGGCCACGGGAGTGGAAGTGGAGAGTGGAGGAGAACGGTTCCTGGTGGAGGCGGAGGAGATAGCGCTGTGCGGGGGCGCCGTGGCGTCACCCCACATACTCATGCTCTCCGGCATCGGCCCGGCGGACCACCTAAGAGAACTGGGCATACTGCTGGTGCACGACCTGCCGGGAGTGGGCCGGAACCTGCGGGACCACCCGGGGGTGAGGGTATCCCTGCGGGTGAAAGATGACGTGGTCCTGGACCCCAACGGTCCCTGGACCAACCTGACTCTTCGCTACACGGCCACCGGCTCCGAGACCCGGAATGACATAATGATCAGCCAAGCCTATCCTTCCGGTCCGCCCTACGGAGACGTTTCGGCGGACGACGACCTTCGGATCACCTGTTTCCTGGAGCTTCCCAAGGGGTCTGGAGAGTTGCGGCTGGCTTCGGCAGACCCACGAGTTTACCCGACGCTGGACTACCGGTACATGGAAGACCCTTGGGACCGGCAGAGGATGCGCGAGGGGGTGCGTTTGTGCGCGAAGCTGCTGGAGCATCCGGCGTACCAGCCCTACATCAAGGAGCGCATCAACCTGTCGGACGAGGACCTGCGCAGCGACGAATCGCTGGACGCGTGGATAGTGGGGAACCTGACCACGGCAATTCACATGTCGGGCACCTGCAAGATGGGGCCGTCGTCGGACCCGATGGCGGTGGTGGACCAGTACTGCCGGGTGCACGGGACCGAAGGGCTGCGGGTGGTGGACACCTCGGTCATGCCCGACGTGGTGCGAGCCAACACCAACGCCACGGCGATAATGATCGGCGAGCGTGTCGCCGACTGGGTCAAGTAGGAGAGTTATTGCATGGCAGACCAGTCCTTGGAGAGGGTTAAATACCTTACGTTCGACATTTTCGGCACCGTGATGGACTTGACGGGGAGCTTGGCCGGGCCGGCGGGGGACTTCCTGGCGGCCAACGGTTCCAACATGACCGGCCAAGCCTTCTACGCCGATTGGCGGGAACGCCAGCGCATAGAGCAATACCAAGACAACCTGCTGATGCTGGGACACAGCGGCTACCTTGAGACGTGCCGACGGGCGTTTGTCTACTGCCTGAAGAAGCACAACGTCAGCTACACCGTTGACTCAGTACAGGAGTTCATGAAGGTCTACATGGGCCTGCAACCCTACGCCGACGCCATCGAGGGCCTGCGGTCGTTGGGCAGCCGGTACAAGCTGGTGGCGCTGTCCAACGGGGAGCAGTGGTACTTGGAGAAGCTGCTGGGGAACAACGTGCCGGTGGAGTTCGACGCGATTATATCCGTGGACCAAGTTGGCGCGTTCAAGCCCGCTCCAGGAATATACCGCAAGGCGGTGCAGCGGCTGGGGTGCGAACCGGGAGAGATAATGATGGTCGCGGCCCATGCCTTCGACATACTGGGGGCGCAAGCCTGCGGCTTCAAGGCGGCCTACGTCAACCGGTACAAGCTGCCCACCGAGGACTCGGACTACCAGCCCAACATTATCGTGAACAACTTTGTCGAGTTAGCCGAAAGGCTACTGACATAAAGAAAGGGATTGGCCAGTGGAACGGCTTGGGATAGTCCTTTACCACGGAATCGACAGCGGCGAAGAACTGCGGCGGTACGGTGAGCTTGCCGAGAGCGCCGGGTTTGAATCGTTGTGGGTAACCGAGCGGTACTTCCACGAGGAGACATTTTCCCTGCTGGGCTACCTTGCCGCGGCAACCAGGACTATCAAGCTGGGGTTGGGCGTCACCAATCCCTACACCCGGAACCCGGCGTTGCTGGCCATGTCCACCGCGACCCTGGACCGGATTTCAGGCGGTAGGTTCTCCTTGGGGTTGGGGCGGAGTGAACGGGGGGTCATCCAAGACAGGATGGGGATGAGCTACGGCGACCCCTTCCAAGTGATGGAGTCGGTGGTGTCTACCCTGCGGCGTTTGATGGCGGGGGAGACGGTCACTACCAACGAGGCGGAGTCCCGGTTGACCAACGTGCGGCTGGCCATAGCGCCCAGCCAAGCAGAGCCGCCGATATACTTGGCGGCCATTGGGCCCAAGGCGCTGCGGCTGGCGGGCGCGATAGCCGACGGGGTGCTGCTGAACGCCTACACGCCGGTGAGCTACGTGAAATATGCGGCGGAAGAGGTGCGTAAGGCGGCACGAGAGGCCGGGCGCGACCCCGATTCGGTGGACATAGCCTGCATGTTGATCATGCGGCAGACAGACGAGCCGGAGGGGCTCTGGCCCGACCTGAAGCGCCGCATAGTGCGGTTGCTGGAGGAACCCCGCGTCGGCGAGATATTACTGGAGAAGGGCGGGTTCGACACATCCATCCTTGAGCCGTTGCGGGCATCGGTGCAACAGGACAGGGGCGTGAGCGCAGTTGACCTGATCAGCGACGAGATGGTGGATGCGTTCTACCTTGTGGGACCGGAGGAGTATTGCAAGGAACGGGTTGCCGCCTATCGCAACGCGGGGGTGGACCTGCCGCTGCTGCTGCCACGGCTGGAAGATTTCGAGAACATTGCCCGGACTCACGGTAGTGGATTCCCGCCTTCGCGGGAATGACGGTTTGAGTTCGGGAATGACGGTCTGAGTTCGAAGATGATGGTTAGACTTCGAGGATGATGGTTTGAAGTATGGATGACGGTCCCGGGTGGGAATGAGGCCAACCACGGGACAACACCGCTACACGCCACGGTAATTTACATAACGTAACGATCTTTCCAAGCGAATCAACCGAAAGGAGTCGAGACAGTGACGACCAGCCCCATCGACCCCAACCGAGTATTGCTTACCGGGGAGAACCCGTACATCCGGCTCAGCGAGACCGACGACGGGCCGGTAACCACCGACGCCAGTTTCTGGCGCATCCTGTTTTCTCCCGGCGGCCCCGGCCATGTGCTGTTCCTGCAAAGCGAACTGACCGGCAACGAGCCTAGGATTTACACCGACAACATCCAGATGACCCGCTGGCTACAGGGAGAAATACAGGGAAGGATCAACGCTACGTTCGGGAACCTGGAAATCCCCGCTCGGGACGGGTCCTTCGGAAGCTCCGGCGACTTGCGGTCGTACTGGACCGAGTCGGTGAACGCCCAAGGCGAGGAAATTGCGCTGACTTGGTACGACCTTGGCGAGCCTTTCCTTAGCCACAGCTTTCCCGGCGGCAACCCGGAACGGCCCCACGGCGTCGCCACGGTACTGATTCCCGCCAGCAGCGCGCGCCTGACCATCAACGGGAATTTTGCCAAGGGGCGACCATTCCCCCGGCAACGGGATGCCCGGACGCACAGCACCTGCGCGCTAGCGTTCTCCGAGTCGTGGATGCTGCCTTACTAAGAAACTGTCTTGGAACCGACCGGCTCTGCTCGCAGCTCCTCGCAGCTGACTGAAGCCTATGGATTCCCGCCTGCGCGGGAATGACGGGTTAGGCGTGGGGATGACGGATAAGGATTGGCAACTCCAGGTGTGGGAACGACGGGGTTAGGTGCGGGAATGACGGATAAGAATTCGCAACGCCAGGCGTGGGAATGACGGGTTAGGTGTTGGAATGACGGATAAGGATTGGCAACTCCAGGTGTGGGAATGACGGGTTAGGCGTGGGAGTGACGTGTCTGGTACTGCCAGGACTTTGAGATAACTGCTAAAGTGAATCGGCCCGTTTCTAAGCCGGATTAACTATGCCCAACGCGGTTTCCCAAGCCTGCTGGGTGGCGACATCCTGGGTCCAGGGGCGCATGACCGCCGAGGCGCGGGCGTCGCGGTAGTAACGCTCAAGCGGGAACCGCTTGAGCATGGCCCTGCCGCCGCAGATGCGGAGGGCCTCGCTGGTCAAGTGCACCACACCGCGCTGTACCTGCACGTGGGCGGCACGGGCGCGTTGCACGACTTCGACCGGGGGGTCCAGTTGCTCTTCGGAAATGGCCCGGTAGAACAGCGCACGGGTGGCCTCCAGGGTGAAGAGCATGTCGGCCAGCGTATGACCGATGGCCGGCCCTACCTCTTTCGCGGCGGACACTCCCTCGGCCTTGCCGGTCAGGTAGTCCACGGCGTAGTCGTAGGCGGCCTGCATCACCCCGAGGAAGGTAGCCGAGAACCCGAGGAAGTGGTGAGGGCGCCGCTGGTAGAGTTGACCGAAAGCGCCGGGAGGCAGGATTTCAGCGTCGGCGGGCACCCAGACGTCGGTCAAGACCATGTCCCGGCTCACTGTCGATCGCATCCCGACGGGGTCCCATTCACCGGCGAACTCCACGCCCGGCGCATCTTTGGGGACAGACAGGTAAAGGGTGCGGGATTCCCAAGAGCCCTCGGCGGCCAGCAAAGCAGGCGTGGCGTAGTAGTCGGCGGCGCCCGATGATGAGACGAAGAACTTGCGTCCGTTGATGAGGTAGCCGCCGTCAACCCGTTCGGCCCGGGTGCCGAATCGGCGTCCTCCGACGCCCAACTCGTCGGCGCTGCCCGACTCCACCGGCTCGCTGTGAGGTTGAGCGTAGAAGACTCCCTTATCGACCACTTCCCGGTAGCGGCGTTCGCTCAGGTCCCGGTGCCTTTCCATGACTTGAGGCGGCAGGTCAAGCCCTTCGACGGAGACCTCCATCATCAACATGACGAGGACGTGCATGTTGTAGGTCAACGACGTTGAAGCATTCCCTTGGGCCAACTGCTCCGAGACCAAGCAGTAGGTCTCGAAGTCGGCTCCCAAGCCGCCGTACTTCTCCGGGACGCAAAGGCCCAGGATGCCGGAGTCTCTCAGGTCGACATAATCTTCAAAGGGGAAGGTTGCGTCGCGGTCAGAGACGGCTGCCCTTGGCGCGAACCGTTCCACCGCCAGCTTGTACGCCTTGGCCGCCAGTGCCTGCTGGCGGGGGCTGGGACTCGTTTGCATGGCGCGCTCTACAGGCCGGCCGGGGTCATGGTGTGCCATATCGTCGCCTGTTCATAGGCGTGGGCAACCTTCAGCACCGTGGCGTCGCCCCCCGAGCGGCCTCCTATTTGCATACCTATTGGGAGGTTGCCGGAGGTGAAACCGCAAGGCACCGATGCCGCCGGTGCGCTGGCCAAGTTGAAGACCCTAGTGAACAGGTAGGGCAATCGG
>CBDCFV010000003.1:0-148226 GCA_965216425.1 Dehalococcoidia bacterium
CTAATACTACAACGACGGGTTCCAGAACGGACCCAGATTTTGGTCCTTGACGAACGCGAGTGACGCTCACATCAAGATGGCTTTGCCTCTCTCCGATGCGAAGCCGCAAGCGTCGCTGGTTAAAGCCGTCGTTGTAGTACTAATACGGTATATGGTGATTTGCCGAGGGTTCCTGAAGTTAAGGTGAGGCAGCCGCGGGCGTGTGGTCGATCCGGCCGGGTTGGGCGTTGGCTCGGGCGATTGACACCTCGTCACTATATGCTATCATTTGCAACGGCTAACAGTTGCAATAACCTGCTGTCAGGGGTCAGGGAATGTCCGGCCACCAAACAGCCGTCGAACAACTGCGTGAGCAAGGCTATCGGATGACGCCGCAGCGTCTTTCGGTGCTGGATATAGTTGCCCGCCGGCCCGGTCACATAGGCGCCGACGAAGTGTGGACCTTGGCAAAGGTCCAGCACCCTTACGTTGATTTGGCCACCGTGTACCGCACTTTGCAATTCTTGAAGCGGGTCGGGGTTGTGACCGAAGTAGTCATCGGAAACAAGCTGCACTTTGAGTTGATGGACCATCATAACCCACATCACCACTTGGTCTGCTCCGGATGCGACGACGTATACACGCTCAGCCCGGACTACATGGCGGAATTCAGCCAGCGGCTTTCGCTTGAATTCGGGTTTTCCCCAGATTTGGATAATCTTACGATCAGAGGAAAATGCGCAAAATGCACGCCAGGCGCATCAGGATAACTCAAAGCTGGGCGCCGGTTGCGCCATGCGAAAGGAGAGAACGGCCTTAAGTTGCGTCTGGCGCTGATAGCCTTGGCAGCGGTCGCGGCCATAACGGCTGCGCTGGGCTGCGCAAGCTCAAACGAGGGAACTCCTGGAACTCCCGGTCTTGCCGAGTCAAAGGAATCGACTAATGCTCTTAACGTCGTGTCTACCGTTTCGCCCATCACCAGTATTGTTGAAAACATCGGCGGTGCACGCATCGACTTGCAGGGCGTAGTGCCCGAAGGGGTCAACTCGCACACTTTCGAGCCTGCCCCTTCGGTGGCGGCTACCCTGTCTAATGCCGACCTGATTTTCTTGAACGGCCTTTTTTTGGAAGAACCGACGTTGGAGTTGGCGCGGGCCAACCTGAAACCGGGCGCGACAATCGTGAAATTGGGCGACCAAACTATTACCCGTGACGAGTGGAGGTTCGATTTTTCATTCCCCGAGGAGGGAGGGCACCCCAATCCTCACTTGTGGCCCGATCCTATTCTAGCCCTTCGCTACGCAGAAATCGTCAGCCGGAATTTGTCGGCCCGGGACCCTGCCAACGCCGATTACTATGCAGCCAACTACACCGCCTTCGAGAAGCGCATCCGGCAGTTGGACGAGGCCATAAAATCCATGGTAGCCGGAGTCCCCGTTGAAAATCGTAAACTGCTGACGTACCACGACTCGTGGGCTTACTTCGCCGATCGATACGACTTCACCGTGATCGGAGCGGCTCAGCCGGCGGATTTTTCCGAGCCGTCGGCGCGCGAGGTGATTGCCCTGATCAAGCAAATAAGTGCGGAAGGGGTCCCGGCTGTTTTCGGTTCGGAGGTGTTTCCCAGTGACGTGATGGAGACTATTGCCGCAGAAGCCGGCGTAGAGTACATCGACGAGCTTAGCGACGATGATCTTCCCGGCGTTCCCGGAGACCCGTTGCACAGTTACTTTGGGCTGGAGGTGACAAACCTGAGAATCATCATTCCGGCTCTTGGAGGCGATGCTTCCGTGTTGGATGGGTTCGATTCCAGCCTGGTGTTCGACGGCGAATCGGGCGCCGTCTACCCATGACGGCCCGATACTTACTGATACTCTAAAGAAGCCGGCGGAGTTCACCGCCGACCAATAGTTGATATGCTGCATCCGCCAGAATTAGCGCACCTTCACCGGCCCGATCCCGATGCTGGCCCTATGGTTGAATTTCGACGGGTAACCGCCGGTTACGCGGGCTCGCCCGTCGTTCGCGACATTGACCTCAAGGTGATGCCCGGCGATTTTGTCGCCCTTCTGGGCCCCAGCGGGTCGGGCAAGACCACGCTGCTCCGCACAATACTGGGCGCCGTTGACATAATGGCCGGTGAAGTGCGCTTGCACGACAAACCGGCCAAAGGACGCCGCAACCGGGCTGGCTACGTGCCCCAACTGGAAACCATCGACTGGAACTTCCCGGTCACCGTGGAGGAAGCGGTGATGATGGGGCGCACCATGTCGAACGCCCTGTTCCCTTGGTTCCGTAAGCAGGAACGGGAATTGGCCTTCGATATGATGGAGCGGTTGGGGATCGGGGGCTTGGCCAAGCGGCACATCCGCGAGTTGTCGGGGGGGCAACAGCAAAGGGTCTTCCTGGCGCGAGCCTTGGTCAGCAACCCGGAGTTGCTCTTGTTGGACGAGCCTACGTCCGGGGTTGACGTAAAGACACGGGACGACGTGATGCACCTGCTTCACGACCTCAACCACGCCGGCGTCACCATCATACTGACTACCCATGAGATAAACGCGGTGGCGGTGCATCTGCCGCGCATCGTCTGCTTGAACGGGTCTATCATCGCAGACGGCCCGCCTCACCAAGTGATCGTGCCTCACATTCTCTTCGAAGTTTATGGGGCGGAAATGCCGGTTATCCAATATCAAGGGATGACTCTGGTGGCGGAGAGCGCCCACTTCTGGTTCGGGGGCAAGGAACCGGTTGCCACGGTGCAGGACGACAGCCACCGCGGCGACGTAGTCCCGCACAACCATCCCGCGCCTGACCGTTCCCCGGCGCACCACCACCACGCCAGCCCGGCTGCAGCGGGAGATTGTTAGCCTTGCTGGAGCCTTTCGAATATGGTTTCTTTGTGCGGGCCATCATAGCCGCCGGACTGGTTGGCGGGTTATGCGGCTTGATGGGTATCTATATAGTGCTCCGAGGTATGGCCTATATCGGCCACGGCCTTTCCCATGCCATCTTCGGAGGTGCAGTGGTCAGTTGGGTGATGTCCGTCAATTTTTTCATAGGGGCTACTGCATGGGGCTTCCTTTCGGCGTTGCTTGTCACGTGGACCACCCGCAAAAATCCTATTGGGTCCGATGCCGCCATCGGCATCATAACCACTGCAAGCTTTGCTGTAGGTATTGCTATCATCAGCATGAATCACGGGTTCAAGGTCAACTTGGAGTCATATTTGTGGGGTAACGTGCTGGCTGTTCGAGCGGCGGGACTAATCGCGATAATCGTTGTGACCTGCATCGTTGGCGCGGTTTTTTTTGTCGCCTACAAACTTTTCCTGTTTGCCACCTTTGATACCGAAGTTGCCCAATTCTATGGTGTGCCCACGGGATGGGTTGACACACTGTTCTCGCTGCTGTTGGCAAGCACCATCGTTGTTTCCATGCAAGTGTTGGGCGTAATGATGATCGCCGCCGCCGTCGTCATCCCTCCCGTTATAGCCCGGTTGCTTACCAATAGCTTCGGTAAAATGACTGTCCTGTCCACCAGCATCGGCGCGATCTGCGGAACGGTCGGCATATATTTGAGCTACCTCGCCGACGCATCGTCGGGGGCCAGTGTGGTATTGCTGTCGGCGGCGGTGTTTGTGGTAGTTTTGACATGGACCAAAGTACGGGGCCGTTTTGTCCGCAGCAGTGGCCTGTCCAGGTTGCCGCAGAATTCCGGCAGCGCATTTGACTAACGTCATATAACACGGCCATCGGAGGTACGCATGGCACACGCACACCATCACCACCAGATGCCCGCAGCGGTGGAGGGACGCACCGGGGTGCGGCGGGGCGCCGCATTCATCATCGGCGGCTTGACCAGTGGCCACGGAGTCTTTCACTGGATCGCCCAGAGCTTCATCGTTATGCTCCCCGAGGTGCGTGACCTGCTCCTGGGCGGCAGCGTCATCGCCGCTACGAGCATCCAGAGCACCCGGGAAATTGCTTCCGGCGTAGTGTCGCTGCCCGGAGGGGTGATAACGGACACTTTGCGGCGTTACTGGGGCTGGGTCATGGCTGTGTGTATGGGGCTGTTCGGGGTCGGTTGGTTGCTGATGGCTGCTGCCGGCTGGCAAGTACCGGGCAGCGCTTGGCTGGCGGCCGACCAAGCCACCCAAGCCGCCGGTGATCAGAGTAGTTTGAACCCTCTAGGTTATGCGCTGTTGCTGGCCGGTATGGCGATTGTCGCCATCGCGGCGGCGTTTTGGCACTTGCCGGCTATGGCTGCTTTGTCGTCGCACTTCTCCCATCGCCGGGCCTCGGTGCTTTCGTTTCATGGGGTTGGCGGCAACATTGGAGACGTTCTCGGCCCGGTGCTGACAGGGCTTCTGCTGATTAGCCTGACTTGGCAAGCGGTGATTACCATTTACGCCGCCGTCCCTATATTCCTGACCTTTCTCGTTTTCTGGGCTTTTCGAGACATCGGTCAAAGGGCGCAAGCCGCTGCTGAAGCACAGCCGGTTTCCACCATGCGTGGGCAGATTGAGGAAACCAAACTGTTGATACGCAACGGCCGGATGTGGGGCATTACGGTGGTTGCCGGATTGCGCGGCATGGCCTACATCGGGTTTATCACCATATTGCCATTGTACTTGGTGGACGAACTGGGATTGACCGCCAACACGGAGCACGGAAATTTCTCAAACCTGTTCATCCGGGGTTCGTTAATCGGTCTCCTTGTTCTGGTGGGAATCTTCACCAGCCCGGTGATGGGCTATATCTCGGACCGGATAGGCCGAAAACTGGTGCTTGTGCCAGGTATGGTCTTCCTGGCATTGATAACTTTTTTGATGGCTCCTTTTGGCGATAGCTTGGCGGTAATGACCGTGTTGTTGGCCGCTTTGGGAATTTTCCTGTTCAGCGACCAACCCATCTTGACCGCTGCGGCGATGGACATAGTACGCGAAGGGACGGCGGCAACGACTCTGGGCTTGGTTTCCACCTCCCGGTTTGTGTTCAGCGCCGCGTCGCCTATCATCGCCGGGTGGCTGTACGGCATCAATACCGACAACCTGTTCTACTACACGGCGGTGTTGTACGTGGCCGGAGCGGTGATCCTGATGTTCGTTCGGATGCCCCGCCTGGCGCCCGCGGCCGACCTGCATGGAGACCACCGCGATGGCGATCATAACGGGCACACCGGTGGACATGATCATGCTCAAGGGCACGGAGGCCGTCACCACTAAGAAACTATCTCAAAACTTGTCCCAGCACCCAACACGTCATTCCCGCGGAGGTGGGAATCGATAGGCCTCGGTCAGCAACGTGGGGAAATCACGAGACTGATTGGTTTTGAGATAGTCTTTAAGCGTCAGCCTCCGTCTCGCACTGAGGAGAAGTGATTGGACACGTTCAATGTGTAAGTGGGGGCGGAGTAATTCCCCGCTCCCCAGAGTTGTGTTGCCCGGACGTTCACAAAACCTTAGTGGGTAGCGCTTCTGGCTTGGTTTAGCCAGTTAGTCCACACCTGCTCATTGGTTGCCGCCCACTCTTTAGCGTAATTGTCGATGTCCTCCTGGGAGTTCTCGCCGGCTTCCATGCGTTTATTCTGGGCCAGCAAATCTTCAAGCGACAAATTCATCACCTCGAAAAGTCGCTTGGCCGCGGGATTATCGGCCAGGAACTTGCTGTTAGCTACAACCCGGATGTCGTTTGCCGCGAAGCCCAGGAAGCAAGGATCGTGGAAGCGTACACACCCTTCAACACCGGGAATCTTGACCATCCACTCGTGGGTAATCACTGGATGGGCGAAGCTGGGCACCTCAATCCATGTAACGTCGCTCCCAGGGACCAGGCCGAAACCCTCGACGAGAGTGAGGCCGGGGGTCGATGCATAGTACAGAACGGATTCTCCATTGGCGTGACGGGCCTTTACTTCGGCGAACATGGCGTCATATTGGCCGGTGTTGTGATTGATGTGGTCTGAAAGCTCGAAGGCCTCGATCTGGTACTCAATGACCTTGTTGCAACCCCAGCCGTCGGTGCAGCCATAAAGGTCGGCCTTACCGTCGCCATTATGGTCGAAAGCTGATTTAACCTCCGGTTTGGCGAAGTCCGCCAGCGTCAAGATGCCGAATTTTTCCACGGATCCTCTGTCTACCAAGTAGCCTTGTATCGCACCACCCTTGATCACGGTACCGGCAATCTCGGCTCCTTGGGACCACAGCTCTTCAAATTGATAATGGAGAGGGAACCAACCGTTGGTCCAGAAATCCAGGTCCCCGTTGGCGACCGCTTCGTAGAACAACGCGTTATCCAGTTCCTGATGGTCCTGGACGTCGTAGCCCAGCTGCCCCAAGCCCAGGCTGTAAAGCGCTTCCTGGAAGTAGCCCGTATTCCAAGTGGCTCTCGCGGGCCACACCATGACACCCATTCCGGGCAGGGCTATATTACCGTGATCTGCCGCCGCTCCGTCACTATCTCTTTCTACGATGACCTCTACAGGGACCTCAACGATAACTTCCCTGGTCACCTCTTTTTCTACGATGACTTCAACGGGCACTTCCCTGATAACCTCTCTTTCTACGATGACCTCTACAGGGACTTCAACGATAACTTCCCTGATGACCTCTTTTTCTACGATGACCTCTACAGGGACTTCAACGATAACTTCCCTGATGACCTCTTTTTCTACGATGACCTCAACGGGCACTTCCCTGATAAACTCTTTTTCTACGATGACCTCTTTAGGCACCTCTTTGATAACCTCTTTTTCTACGATGACTTCCACAGGCACCTGCTTCTCTACGATTACTTGCTCGACAACCGGCACCTCTTTGATCACCTCTTTTTCCACAATCTGTGGTTCGGCAGCGTCAGAGGCGCAGGCAATGAAAACCAACAGCAGCGACAGTAGAGCGCAGCCGACAAACACAGTCCGCAAGCGCGTTTTTAATTGCATCTTAAGTCTCTTGGTGCCATTTACAGTATTCTCGCAGGTCAATGGAGTGCAGCCGTCTCAATCGGTTGTCGCCGGGAGCAGAGGTTTCATACATATTAATACGCCATGGCACTGTAAGTGTGAGTCGGCACGATGCAGTTATGCTGGTTTTTGCGCTACGAACAACGCCCAGCCAATTTTGCCGGCGTTGGCCGAATCCACCCAAAAGGTAAGGGCGTCTACCGTGCGGTCGATGGTTTCGGCGTCGATCCGCGATAGAAGCGCCTCACGGTTCTCTTGAAGCCGGTCCCGCACCCAGCCGTAAGAACGGGCGACATGATGGGACCAGTCCTCAACCCTGCTGACGGGGAGGTCCAAATTGGCCATCGCGTTGGTGTAGTCTTCCAGGTCCCACATATCCGGAGACTTGACCCTGTCGTAAATTCTTTCCCGGTCCGCCTCCGGCGTTCCGCGCCGCACCAGGATGTCGGTGAAAATCAAGGCGCCGTCCGGTCTCAGGACTCTGCGGCATTCGGACAGTACGGCGGTCTTGTCCGCCGCGTGGAGGAACGCCTCCTGGCTCCAGACAACATCATAGGAGTCGGCGTGGTACTGTAGGCTATGGAAGTCCTCGTACTCGAAGGACAGCAAGTGGTCCAATCCCGCTTCGCTGCTTCTCTCCCGCGCCAACTCCAGTTCTCTTTCGCTGATGTTGGTGCCGGTTACTGCGCAACCGTAATTTGCCGCCAAGTAACGGGCGGTGGAGCCGTAGCCGCATCCCAGGTCCAGGACCCGGACTCCCGGGCCGAGCGCTACGGCATTGGCCATGATTTCGTTGGTGTGTTCCATGGCCTCGGGATGAGGACATTCGTCGCTGCAAGGGACGCCCAAGTGGACGTTGTCTCCCCAGATAGTGCGGTATATCTCATCAGCCGGGCCGTCGTAGTAGGCTTGGGTGCTGGAAACGATTGATTCTACGTCCCTATTGGTCATATCAGTCTGGATCTCCTTACGCGGTTCGTTATGGCCGCATTCGTGAAATTAGGCTTGTGGGGAGAAGCCCCAAATTATTAGGAGGGGCCGGGAATTCCCCGCCCCTCCTGTTGCGCGTGGAGTATGGTCCGGCGTGGGGACGAGCCACCGTCCCCAGCCTTGTTGCCCTTACCCGCCCCGGACTATCAGCACCACCAAGGCTGCTATGATGCCTCCGCCGATAGCCAAGGTTGCCAGAAACATGCGGTCAATCCGGCGGTTGACTTCCTGAAGGCCGTTCCTAACTTCCTGCCGGACTTCCTGAAAGCCGGTGTTGACTTCCTGCCTAAGGCCGGCCAAGTCCTGCCGCACGTCTTGCAAGGCCGCCGCCTGTTCGGTGATGCGGCCTTCCAGATAGCCCAGCGTGCGGTCTGTTGTGTCGGGTTCCGTTGCCATTCCGGTACCTTCCTGTGAATCTCGCCGGTTGGCTGAGCCTTACTCGGCGGCTCTTCTCGCTTGGTCCAGCCAGCTATTCCACACGTCCGCGTTAATCGCGGCCCATTCCTTGGCGTGCTTGTCGATGTCCTCCTGGGAGTTCTCGCCGGCATTCATTCGGTTGTTCTGGGCTGACACGTCTCCGACAGAAAGATTCATCACTTCGAAGAGTTTGGCCGCCGCCGGATTCTCTTCTAGGAACTTGCTGTTGGCGACAACCTGGATATCGTTGGCTGCGAATCCCACGAAGCAGGGGTCTTTGTCGCCGACGCACCCTTCCAACCCCGAAGCCATGAGTTCGGATTCTTCGGTGACGGTCGGATGGGCGAAACTGGGTACTTCGACCCAGATGACATCGGTGCCGGGGATAAGTCCGCCAGCTTTGGAGAGCGTGAAGTTGGGGGCCCAAGTGTAATAAAAGACGGAATCACCGTTTTCGTAGCGGGATTTCACGTCGGCAAACATGGCGTTGTAGGAGGCGGTGTTATGGTTGATGTGGTCGGACAACTCGAACGCCGGGATCTGGTGCTCAATAACCTTGTTGCAACCCCAGCCGTCGGAGCAGCCATAGAGGTCCGCCTTACCGTCGCCGTCGTGGTCGAAGGCCTCTTTAACTTCCGGTTTGGCGAAGTCCGCCAACGTTGTGATTCCAAACTTTTCAACGGAGGCTTTGTCCACCAAGTAGCCTTGCACGCCACCGGCCGGGATGACCGTTCCTGCAATCTCAGCTCCTTTAGACCAAGTCTCTTCGAATTGGGTGTGAAGAGGGAACCAGGCGTTGGCCCAGAAGTCCACGTCCCCCTGAGATACGGCCAAGTAGAAGATGGCGTTGTCCAGTTCTTGATGGCCTTGAACGTCGTAGCCCAATTCCTCCAAAGCCAGGCTGTAGAGGGCTTCCTGGAAGTAGCCGGTGTTCCAGTTGGCGCGCGCCGGCTGGACCTCAACTCCCTTCCCAGGCATCGCCAAAGGCGGAGGATTCACGAGGACCTCTTTAACGATCTCTCTTTCTACCACCACCTCTTTTTCTACGATGACTTCTACAGGGACCTCAACGGGCACTTCTTTGATCCTTTCGATCTCTACAGGGACTTCCTTTTCCACCACCACTTCTTTTTCGACTTCAACCACCACCTGTTTCTCGACGGGGACCTCTTTGATTACCTCTTTTTCTACGATAACCTCTTTTTCCACGATCTGTGGCTCAGACGCGGTGGCGCAGGCGGCAAATACCATGAGAAGGACCATAACGGCGCTCGCCAGTAGCGCCGGTCTCAAAAACGTTTTCAGTTGCATGTTAAGCCTCTCAAGTGATTTTGCAGGATTTGTTTGGGTCTGCATTGAGGACATCCGCCTCTCTGCGTCATACCCAGGGGTGGGTAATTTTCCAGATTCACCTCCTGACTTCCAACAGGGTTTATCCTCAGAGGCCTAGCGGGTCGCCTCTTCCCGAGTGGATGTTGTTTCTTCGGATGGGACACTGCCGCGGGTTGATGGGTCCGGTACGGAGTCTGCCGTTCGCCGGGACCAGAAAAGGGCTGTCAAAATCCTCAGCAGCGCGCCTTGCCCTCCTCCCGGGCTTCCACGCCCCAAAGCCTGCGTAATACGGTCCAGGACTATGGCCAGGACGACGATGCCGACGCCGCCGACCGCGGCCAAACCCGGTTGCAAGTTGTTGAGGCCCTGCCGCACCGGACGGCCCAGCCCGTCTGCGCCGATTATTGAAGCAATTACCACCATGGATAACGACAGCAATAACGTCTGGTTCATCCCGGCCATAATGGTGCGCATCGCCAAGGGGACTTGCACGTCCTTGAGGGTTTGCCAGGACGTGGAGCCAAAGGCATAGGACGCCTCAACTACGTCCAGCGGCACCTGCCGGATTCCCAGGTTGGTCAGCCGGATGACGGGTGGCAGGGCGAATATGATGGTGGCGATTACGCCGGGGACGGAGCCGATGCCGATCAACATCGCCACTGGGACTAAGTAAACGAAGGTTGGGATGGTCTGCATTACGTCCAGCACCGGGCGGATTACCGCCTCGCAGCGGTCATTGCGGGCGGCAATAATACCCAGGGGCAATCCCACTGCGGCGCAGAAGGCCAGCGCGCATAACACGGTCGCCAGCGTCTCCATAGTGAGGGTCCACAGGTCCAGAAAGCCTAGGAAAGTCATGGCGACGACGCTGAACACCGCTACGCGCCACCCTGCGATGCGCCAAGCGATGAAGCCGAGCAGTATCAAGAACGCTACTGGGTGCAGCCAAACGAGAAACCATTGGATGCCGTCCAGCACGACGTCAACGGGGTCTTTAATGACCATCTCGAACAAATTGCGGTACTGGCGCACCCATTGGACAAAGATGTCTATCCAGTGTTCCAAGGGAATGGTGTAGTAATCGAACGGGTTTGGGATAACGCGCCCTCCTTGAGAAGTCCGTTTCTGCGGCGGTGTTCCACATCCCGCCGCATGTCCTTCGCTACATCACTACTTTAAGGGGTTCCGTATCAGTGTCAGGGGTGAGGTTTCCAATCATATCCGTTGCGTCAACCACGCCTATCAGCGTACCTTCTTCGTCCAGTACCGCTATCGGAAGGCCGGCGGCAGTAAGATCATATACGTCCGCCAAGGTTTCCGACGCACTGGTGGCCGGGTATTCGGTGTTGATTACCCGGCCAAGGTCCCGGACGCCTTCCCGGGTGGCCACCCCCACGGCCTGCCGGGTGACGATGCCCACCGGCTTGGAGTCCTGGTCCACCACGTGCAGCGCGTCAAGATTGTCCTCCCGCATACGTGACAGGGCCGTCTCCACCGTGTCTTCCCGTTCAAGCAAAGGATCGATTTCCCTGATGATGGACCCAACGGTGAAAACGCGGCCCCGGTCCACGTCTTGCGTGAAAGCAGCCACATAGTCGTCGGTGGGTTCGGATACGATGTTCTGGGGAGAGCCTATTTGAACGATGCGCCCATCCTTCATCACCGCCACTTGGTCACCAAGTTTCAAGGCCTCGCTCAGGTCGTGGGTGATGAAGATGATGGTCTTGTGGACGGTGCGTTGCAGTTCCATCAATTCGTCTTGCATCTCGCGGCGTATGAGAGGGTCGAGGGCGCTGAACGCCTCATCCATCAGCAGTATCTCCGGGTCCTTGGCCAAGGCTCTTGCGAGGCCCACCCTTTGCTGCATACCGCCGCTGAGGTTGTGGGGGTAGTAATCACCCCAACCGCCAAGCCCCACCACTTCCAAGGCCTCAAGGGCTTTCTCGTTGCGTTCCTGGGAGGCAACTCCTTGCACCTTCAGGCCATATTGCACGTTTTCAGCGACAGTCTTGTGGGGGAACAGAGCGAAATGTTGGAATACCATGCCCATCTTGTTGCGGCGGATTTCCCTCAGGTGCTGGCCATCGGCGATAGTGATTTCTTCTTCGTCTATGAATACCCGCCCGGCGGTAGGAGAAATGAGGCGGTTGACGCACCGGATGAGCGTGGATTTGCCTGATCCCGAGAGGCCCATGACCATGAATATCTCACCTTGCTTGACCTCAAAGGATGCTTCGGCCACCGCGACCACGTTACCGGTCTCGTTAAGGATATCCTCCCTGGTTGCTCCTTGTTCCGCGAGTATCAAGGCCTTATCGGGAGAAGGGCCGAATATTTTATAGACGTTATCCACTTGAACTTTGGCTGTCAAAAGGTCTTCTCCAACGCCGCCGCCGGCCAGCAATTGGCAATCAGTATACACTATACAACTTATCTCACTGGGGACATACTTGCTATGCCGACAGGGTGCTTTCTATTATTAATCCGGGTCCGTTGAACGAGGAGTAGGCAAAGGACGCGCGGAAACCGCGGAGGTTTTTTATGCCATCCGGCAGGATTCTTTCCGCAGCCGGCGTAATCGGGCTGTTGGCGTTATTGCTTGTATTTTTGTGGCTCACTGCCATAGAAAGTCCAAGCACACAGATCCTGACCGGGTTGAAGTCACCACGCGGCCTTACTGCATTGGACGGGGAACAACTGCTCGTTTCGGAAGTGTTGGGCGGCAGGCTGCTGCGGTCTGACTTGAAGGGTAAGGTTACCGAGGTGGCCACCGGATTGCCGGCCACTTTTGGCGGTCCCAGTGGCGACTATCCTATCGGTGTTTCTTCAGCCATTTTACATGACCAAGCCTATTACTACGTTGCGGGGGAACCTCATCACGGAGGCGGCGTTTCCCGGATCAAGGACTTTTCCACCCTGTACCGTTTGGAGTCGGGCGGCGAGCCGGAGAGGGTAGCCGGAGGAATAGGCCCCTTCGGCTTTTCAATCACCCGGATAACCAATCCTTACGATTTAGCGGCCGCGCCCCGCGGCGGCTTCTTCATCAGTGACGCCGGGATTAACGCTGTCCTATACGTCTCCGAGGCTGGGGAAATCTCCGACTATGCCACTTTTTCCAAGAGAGACGTTCAGGGTCCCGCCGGTCCTATAGACATTGAAGCTGTGCCAGCGGGCTTGACCATCGGCCCGGACAAGGCTCTTTACGTAGCCACATTCACTGGCCACCCTTATCCTCGGGGTGAGGCCCGCGTATACCGTTTCGTGGATGTCAACGATGACGGCGACGCTATGGACCAGGGTGAGGTTACGGTATTCGCCAAAGGATTCTCGGTGGCCACCGACCTGGCCTTTGACGACAAAGGAGGGTTATTGGTAACGGAGTTCAGCGCCGATATGTTGAGGCTGGTACAGGAACTGGGCCACAAGCGGGCGGCGGAGATACCCGGGAGGATGGTGCGCTGGGACAACGGAGTTATCTCGGTGGTTGCCGAGGGCTTGGTCTCTCCAACGTCCGTTGCGATCGTGGATGGCCGGATTCTGGTGAGCGAGGAGTTTATCGGCTCGGTAACCGAGGTCAATCCGAAACGGTTCTCCACCCGATTCGCCGCGGTCGTATCGGGTGCTGCTGGAGTGGGCGTTGTCCTCGTTCTGTTGGTGGGCGCGTACGCAGAGCGGCTGGTTCGAAGTGAAGATTCGGTTAACGTCAACTGATAGCGATTGACCCCATCTGGAAGTCGACGAGGGCCGCCTTTCCGGGAGACTGGGTATGGTGGCACCTCTTAGAACCTGTTTACAATCTCTTCAGGATTAGCGTTGCGAAGGCGAGAACCACCATTTGCAGGCTGGTATTGAGCTTTCGTTCGCAGTTCTTCCAGAGCCGGCGGCACTTCTCCAGCCAAGCGAAAGACCGCTCCACCACCCATCTCTTCGGCAGCACCACGAAGGTGTGCAGTTCGTTGCGTTTCACCACTTCCACCGCGGCTCCCAACAGGCTTCGCACCCCAGCAGCAAAGGGCTTCCCGGTGTAGCCCCCATCCACCAGCACGTTCTGCACCTGGTTGAGGCCATCCCGGTGCCGGTCAAACATCGCCAAGGCCCCGGCCCGGTCGGTCACGTTGGCCGTGGTTAGGTGGATCGCGTGGGGCAACCCCTGCGTGTCCACCGCGATGTGGCGCTTGATTCCGGACACCTTCTTGCCCGCGTCATAGCCCTTGTTCCCGGCGCTGTCAGTGTTCTTCACGCTCTGGGAGTCCACGATACAGAAGCTGGTCCGCTCTTTCCGTCCATTGCTTTGCCGGGCCTCGCCAACCAATTTTTTTTAAGACCTGCTCCAGAATGGAATCCTCATCCGGGCCGGGCCGCTCGCTCCATTGCCGAAAATACTTGTAGCAGGTGCGCCAATCGGGGAAGTCCGCAGGCAGCATGCGCCACTGGCAGCCGCTTTTCAGGAGGTACAACACCCCGCAGAAAACGTCGTACAGGTCCACGGTGCGGGGCTTGGTCCGGCGCCGGACCGACTCCAGCGTCGGCAGAATCCGGGCGAATTGCTCCCGGCTGATGTCGCTGGGATAGGAATGAGACATGCTTACCCCTCCCTTGGTAATAGTCTCAACTTAACGTATTCCAAAGATCGTCAACAGGCTCTTACCCCGCAGTAGTCCCACGGATGTGCATTACTCTCCGGATACGGCTCACCGTCTTGCGTACATTGGTCGGGACGTGTAGTCTCGCGCCCCTTGAGTCCCCTTCCGGCCAATAGATTCAAAAAGTCAAGAAATAAAGGCGTTGTCCTACTCTGACTTCGTTGCTTTTTGAGCGGCGTAATGATTTGGCGGGACCGGCAAGCCCAGGTTGCCGTGGAACGTGTCGTCTTCATACGCGGTTCGGAACAGCCCGCGCTCCTTCAGTATCGGCACAACCCCGTCTACGAACTCGGTGAACCCGTCGGGCAGCACTGAGTTGCTTACCATGAAGCCGTCGGCGGCCCGTTCCTCGAACCATAGCTGCATGGTGTCCGCCACGTTGGCCGGTGTGCCGATGTAGGCTGGTTTGGGGGTCGTTTCCCGGAGCGCTACCTGCCGCAACGTGAGGTTTTGTTCTCGTGCGGCCTCTTTTATTCTGTCGGTGGCGCTTTCCCAGCCATTGCGGGCGAAATCACCCAGTTCGGGAAAAGGGCTGTCAATCTCGAACCGGGTGAAATCGATGTCGTTAAAGTAACGGCCCAAATAATTCAGAGCGTCGGTCATGCTGACCAGGTTGGCTATCTCGTTATATTTATCGTTGGCCTCCTGGGGAGTTCCACCGACTATGGGCCCGCAACCCGGAAGGATGAGGACCTCGTCCGGGTTCCTGCCGTGCTTGGCGGCCCGTTCCTTAATCTCCTTGTAGAAATCCTTGCCGTCCTCCAGCGACCGGTTGGTGGCGAATATGGCGTCGGCATGGCGGGAAGCGAACTCCTTGCCGGCTTCCGACGCGCCGGCTTGGATAAGGATGGGCCTGCCCTGCTTGGATCTGGCTATATTCAATGGCCCTTGGACCGAAAGGAACTCGCCTTTGTAGTCCAAGCGGTGCATTTTTGTTGGGTCAAAGAAGACGCCGGTTTCCTTGTCGAAAACGAAAGCGTCGTCCTCCCACGAGTCCCATAGGCCTTTGGTGACCTCAACAAACTCGTGGGCCATCCGGTACCGCAGATCGTGTTCCGGGTGTTCCGGCTTACTGTAGTTGAGAGCGGACCCCTCTAACGGAGAGGTTACAATGTTCCAACCGGCGCGGCCTCCGCTGATATGGTCTATCGAGGCAAACTGCCTGGCAACGGTGAACGGGTCGCTGTAAGTAGTGGATAGGGTGGCTGCCAAGCCGATGTGAGAGGTGTGGGCAGCCAACACCGCCAGCAAAGTCAGCGGCTCGAACCGGTTCAGGAAGATGGGATGGGACTTTTCACTGATGTACAAGCCGTCGCCAAAAAAGACGAAGTCCAACTTCGCCTCTTCGGCCTTTTTCGTCAGGTTTATGTAGTATTCCAGGTTGATGGGCCCGTCGGGCACGGCGTTGGGGTGCCGCCAGGAAGCCATATTGCTCCCCGTCCCGGAAAAGAACGCTCCCAGATGCATCATGCGGGCTTCCGTCATTCTTGGCCTCAACTTTTATATGCCATCCGGCAGGGTCCGGGGTCAGGAAGTGAGGGTTTGGGGCAGCGCTTCGCTGAGCAGCTTGTACGAATGGAGGCGTTTTTTAAAGTCACGGATCCCAGTGACGACGAACACTTCATCGACTTGATATTTTGCCTGAACGCCGGCCAGCTTGTGGCGCACTGTTTCTTTGGAGCCGTGGATAACCTCCAGGTCCCGTACTTCGAAAACACAGTTTTCCCCGGACTGGCGGCGAAACTCTTCCGCAGCTTCCAATGTGAAAACGGTTACTATCCTCCCGCTTTCTACGTGAACTCTCACCAACTTGAGGCCTGAGGCGAACGTTCGGGCTTCTTCATCGGTTTCAGCTACCATAACTGGTAACGCCAGCATGGATTGAGGGCCGTTACCGCTTACCGGGTCGAACTTGTCCCGGTATGTTTGTATTGCCTCGGTCATTACGCCCTCGTCATTATTGAGAAACAGCGCGAAGACGTAAGGCAACCCAAGGCTCCCAGCCATTTCCGCACTGGAGGGAGTCGTACCCAAGACAAACAGGTCGGCCGGTTGGGTGGGCAAGGGACTTGCTTGTAGTCCATAAAGGGGATGGTCCTGCTCCAACCGGTTTTGGAGGAAGCTTTGCAACTCCAGAACCTTCCCTTGGAGTGGCTTGCCGTCGTACCCAGTGTCCTGCTGCAACGCACGGGTCGAGTTGGGCATCCCGCCTGGCCCGCCGCCAATTCCCAAGTCAACTCTTCCGCCCGCAAGGCAGGAGAGGACATTGAAATTCTCCGCCACCTTGTAAGGACTGTAGTGCTGGAGCATCACTCCGCCGGAACCAACGCGAATGCGGTCCGTTTTTGCCAGCAAGTGAGATATAAGCACTTCTGGAGAAGAACCCATGACCCCTGTGGAGCCGTGGTGCTCGGTGACCCAAAACCGGTTATACCCCCACTGCTCGGCGCATTGGGCCAGTTGTATAGTGTGCTGAAAAGCGTCGGCAGCAGTTTCATCGGGGTACACTGGACTCTGGTCCAGTACGCTGAGCTTCAACCGGGTGGTTTGCGCGTGTTCCATAGTGGGACGGTCATACCCCGGCTTGGGCCAGGGTGGTCACGGTGGGGCCGTTGACCGGTCGGGTCAGCATTTGTACGGCTGACCGTAAAAAGTCAGTCCGCCACGCCGCCTCCGCTTCCGGCGTAAAGTCCAGGTTGCCTAGTGGATGGTGGAACCTTCCCTCTGCTTTGAATATACGGTTTGCGCCGACCCGCTCGGCGATGCTGATCAAGGCAGTAATCAATACGACGGGCACCCCCGCCCGGTCCAGTTCCTTCGCCAGCGTAGCGCCGCTACGCGTCCCGGTCCCTCAAGTCGCAGTGAGAATGACCGCTTGGACACCATGTGACTTCATGTCCTGGGCCATCTCCCAACCGATTCGCTCCATCACTTTGATGTTGGCCATGTTGCCCGTAGTCACGTAATAGTGGTCGTAAAGGCGTCCGACGGTTCCCGCTGTTTCCAAGGCGCGGGCCGCGTCCAGAGGCACGGCCCTGTGGGGGTCGTCATTCGTGCCTGTGGTGTCGCATCCGCCATGCCAAGCCTCGTAGCTCCCTTGCCTTAGAGCGTCCAACCCGGCTATGGAGTACTTCAGCCACTTGGAAGCGTTCCATGTTTCGAGTTTGTCGGGATTCCCAAAAGGGACCAGCCCGGATTCGGTCACCAGCGCCACCGTTGCGCCGGACAGGTTGGGCACTGGAGGCGCAGGGGGAACATTCGCAAAGTCGGGAATTGGAAGTTCGCTTTGGAATGGCCTGCCGGCCAGCTTTGACACCAGCATGTCCACGGCCCTTTCAGCCGCCCCCTGCGGCACGTGCAGGTTCTTGCGCAGCCCGGTGGGGAAATAACCCTCCTCGTGAGCCGGGCCTATCTCGCGTCCGTCGCCAAGCTTGAGCGTGAAATTGGCAAGGTCGGCCAGGGCCTGATTCATGGAGGTTACGGTATCGCCGGTAGGGATGATGTACACGTCGTTACGGTAAAGCTCCACACCCGGATTGTTTATGTTCATCGCGGTTACCCCAGGCTTGCCGGCGCCGCGCCACGCTTGGGTCAACGCTCCGCAGGCCGTACCGTAACGGCCGGAGTTGAACGCGGGTCCGGCTACCAGTACGTCGGCCCCTGAGTTCTTCGCCATCTCCATTAGTTGGACCAAAGCGTCTTGCTCGCGTTCGATGAAGTAGTTGTCGCCGCAAACTATGGTCCCAACTATAGTGCCCATCTCTCCAAGGTGCCTGGCCAAGGCAACGCCTGGACCCACCGGAGCGGAGCGGTATTCAGGAGGAACGTCGGCCTTCTCCTCCCCTCCTATCCCCCCGAAAAACTGGTTCAGGTAATGAACGATCTTTATAGGCTTGTCCATAACGTAGCTCCCGGCGCAACAAATAAGTGAAATACGGTGACGAGTCCCGTTAGTAGTCCCTGGCTGTAATCCCGTTGATTTGCATCATCCAGAACCCGGCGTACATCTCGTGGGCGCTGACGGTCAGGCTTTCTCCAGCGGGTTGCCGCTCGCCCCATCCTTCGTTAGAACTGAACGACAGGTCCTGTCCTCCAATCACGCGCTCCATTGCCGGAAGCGTAAACCGTCGGTCCGCGCCGCCGCCGGTTATCATGGCGTTGGCTTCTGGAACGTAATCGACAATTGGCCAGTCTTTGCCCTCGGCCCCGCCCAATTCGTGGACGATGGGGACGGTACTAATACCCGACTGCTCCAGGGCTTTTACGGCTTGCATGAAATCAACCCAAGTGTTTCCGGTCCCCTCCAGTGTCATAACGACTCCCTGAACGCCCAACATTCGTGCCAGGTTGGCCACCATGTAGCCGTTGCGTTCCTTTAATTGGTGGTCGTTGTGGTGGCCGCGGCACAGTATAACGCCGGTGAAGTTCAGGTCTTTGCCGTGGCGGGCGTATAACTCTTGTATAACCGGGTTGTTGAGACGCAGCCACGTCGGCGCTTTTATCATGCTGCGGTAGTTGCCGCTGACCACCGCTCCGTCGAAGTACTCGTTGGGGTGGAGCAGCGTCGGCACAAGGGACTCCATCGATTGTCCGTAAAGGAAGGTCTGTACCAATATACCTTGTTGCTGTACTTGGTCGACGTAAGCCACCTTGGGTAGGGAGGGGTTCACGGGGCCAAGCTCGAATACGTCGGTATCGTTCGGCTCTACACCTTCGAGAGCGGTATTGACCAAGTATCGCGAGGCTTGGATGGACCCCAATCGAACTGCGGTCTCGAAGTCCTGATTGGTAACTCCGGGCTGGGCTGTAAACAGTAGCACTACGTTGTGAGTATTTGAGCAGGCGCAATAGTCAACCCCCGGCCCACTCATATCGATGATGCCTTCGTTGAACTCCAGAATGCCGCCGGTGCGTTCGGGCAGTTGGCCCGACGTCAAGAGGGCCATTCCTTTAAGCCGCCGCGTAGTCCCATCGCCAACCGTACGGGCCGGGGCCAGAAAGCCCGGGAAGGTTGCGCGGTCACTCTCCACCTTATCTCGAGGTTCTAAAGCATCCAGAATGTGGATGATCCGCGTCCTCTCGCCCGGAGAGGCCAACTCCACCCGGACGTCTCCGATGGATTTGTCGAATAACGCCGCGTTACAGAGTTCCTCCGCATTAATGCTGAGAACACCGCTCTTCAGCCTCGTAATCGCGCCCAAGGTTATGGAGTTAACTTCGTAACTTTCCAGCCGCAGTTTCACCGGGCCACTCCCCCAAGTATTCGAAAGTAAAGATACAGGTAATTGCCGTTGTAGAGAGGATGGGCCACCCTGCTTCTGGCTGAGAATGGCGGCTCGTCAAACCTTTCTCCTGTGACTTCAGTTGCCATTCCCCGGGCATTCGAAGCGTCCCACTTTGCCCGCTCGTCAGCCTGACCTTCCTGCCCTAATCAGTCATTTGGTATATTGGTATACATGATACCAAATGACCAAGCCTGCGCAGACTGTCAGTTTATAAGGTGAACAGCCGGAAGAATACCTTAAACCTGCAGTGTCGCGGGTCTGTCTCTTATCCTGGGCACCCAAGCAAATCAGGTCCGGGACTCTCGTGATTACTGCCCTTTCCCAATCACGGCAATTCTTCATTATTATAAACTTGATTGACATAACGCCCACAGCTCGCAAACAAATGCAACCCTTCTCCAAACGAGGCAAAATGAAATGAAATGAGAGGAAATGGAAGTGTTATCGAAAAATTCGGAACCGCCACTCAAGCCGAATGTTGGGGAATGTCCGCAAAAGTCCTGCAATCTGAAAAATGCACCCCGTATGGCTCCGCGGTCTCGGCAGTGAAAAAGGTGACGAACAAGAAAAATGCGACAGGTTGTGCAGAGTTCTGGTCGAGGCCCGAAAAATCTGAGAGACAACGCACGCCTGAGAGCTATAGAGTAGCCGCGCCTTGGATGCTATAATTTCATCCGGTGAGAACAATCGCCGAAGATTGCTTCAGGGGATTGTCACGACTTTCCATGCCAGTAATATCACTGAATTCGGCCTTAAGCGCTGAAGAGAATGTGAAGGCCGATAATACTTGCCTATGTTATGGGGTGCGGGGCGCGCCGATTGCAGGCAAGTAGAATATAGGAGAGCCATCGTAAAGGAGCAGGTCCTAATGGTAGCTAACAACAGGGAAGGCGAAGAGCCCACTACTTGGACAGTGGCCGATATCAAGGATTTGACCATACATGGTGAACAGATAGGCGGAGCTGTGGTCATTAAGACTGCAGGCCGGGTCGACGGCAGCAACGCTAGCCAACTCCAGGGCGCCTTGGAAAACATCTTGGACGGCAATGACAGCGGCATGGTCCTGGATTTGGAGGATCTGTCCTACATCAGTAGCGCAGGTCTCAGGGTTATATTGCTGGTGGCCAAACGGCTGCAGGGCAAGTCAGCGAAATTTGGGGTGTGCTCGCTTCCGGGCCCCATTAGCGAGGTGTTCCAGATCAGCGGCTTCGACAAGATTATACCGACTTACGCTGCTCAGGCAGAGGCGCTGTCCGATTTCAGCAAATAACCGGGATATGCTCCGGGTCGCCGTACCCCCCTCCTTGGTTACGCTCTCTTGTCAGAGGTCTTCCACAGGGGAGCAGGATAATTTGGCAAGGCCAAGGTGGATGTTGAGGCAGCAGGTTGAAGAACACGCTTGGTATGTCTGTCGGCCAAGCTGGGTGCGACAAAGGGTTTGGACTATATAATCAACAAATGGAATAGGTCACCAAGGCATGACGATGAATAGGCCGTACAAGATCCTCGTAGTCGACGATGAACCGGACGTGGAGCCCCTTGTGCTACAACGCATGAGACGCAAAATCCGGTCCGGTCTTTATACGTTCGTCTTCGCACAGAATGGCATAGAGGCATTGGCGTGCCTGCGGGCAGATACTGGAATTGACATGGTGCTCTCAGATATTAACATGCCGCAGATGGACGGCCTTACGCTGCTTGAACAGATACCCAAAGTGGACCCCGAATTGCGTGCGGTAATCATTTCGGCTTATGGAGATATGAAGAATATTCGCACCGCGATGAACCGCGGGGCGTTTGACTTCGTCACCAAACCCATTGACTTCGAGGACCTTGAGATCACCATCGAACGGACCTTAGGTCACATAGCGGAGTGGCGCGAGGCGCTGTCGTCCCGGGACAAGCTGGTGGCGTTGCAGAACGAACTCGAAGTAGCGAGCAACATGCAGCAGTCCATCCTCCCCACCCAGTTTCCCAAAGGGCCAACCTTTCAGGTTTTCGGCAACATGAAGCCGGCCCGGAGTGTTGGGGGAGACTTCTACGACATTATGCGCTTGGACAATGGGCGCATCGGCTTGGCAATCGCGGATGTTTCAGACAAAGGAGTGCCCGCTGCACTCTTCATGATGTCCACCCGGACCCTGTTGAAGGGCGCGGCCATAGGCACCCTCAATCCCGGTGACGTGTTACGCGAAGTGAACGACCTGCTTAACGAGGACAACGAGGCATCGATGTTCGTCACAGTCCTGTACGCGGTGTATGACCCGGCCAATGGGAAGCTGACCTACGCCAACGGAGGACACAACTCTCCTCTGGTCGTTCACGCTGATGGACAGGCGGACCTGCTTCCCCTCACCGACGGTGTGGCTCTCGGTCTAGTCCCTGACATGGAATACCAGGAAGCTACAGTCACCCTTTCGCCCGGCGATACCGTCGTACTTTACACTGACGGAGTTTCCGAGGCCATGAACGGCGATGACGAAGAGTTCGGGAACGAGCGTTTGCTCAAAATATTTGGGTCCTCCAACCCGACGAACTCTGAGGAAGCCAACCAAGCGATCTTCAATGCAGTGGATGCCTTTGTAGGCGACGCGCCCCAGTCCGATGACATCACCTGCCTGACACTCTGCCGAGGCGAGTTCGGAACTTGAATACGAAGCTGTCTATGAAGGTTGAAACCCGGCACGCGGAGCTGAACGAGATAGTTGCCGCCGTGGAAGGTATGGCGGAACGGGAGAAGTGGTCCCCCGAACTGGTTTTCCGGGTGCAATTGGCGATCGAGGAAGTGGTGCTCAACGTCATGGACTACGGGTACGACGAAGGCGTCCACGAGTTCGAACTTATCCTTACCTCGGAGGCTGATACCCTCACCATTGAGGTAGTGGACGATGGCCGTCCATTCGACCCGCTGAATGACGTTCCCACGCCCGATTTGGAAGCGACGGTCGAAGAGCGTAAGGTGGGCGGCTTAGGCATCCATCTGGTACGGACGATGATGGATCAGGTCAACTATAGGCGGGAGCAGGGCAGAAACTACCTGACCCTGATAGCCCGCAAGGCTGAATGAACAGGACTGCCGGTCCGTCTGCGGCCTCGCCGTTCTCACGGCGGGTACTTATACCTGTGCTGATCGTAACCCTCATCGCGGCTGTGAACCTTTCGTGTAACCTCTCGGACAGTGCCCCAAGCCCCGTCATCAAACCACCATCCGTTCTGGCGAATGAGCAACCGGAAGGCTCTGTTTCAGAGACAGGTGTCTCCGATGAGCGTGTCCTTTTCGGCCAGTCCGCCGCCTTCAGCGGTCCGGCCCAAGAGTTGGGAAAGAATATGCGGCTGGGCATCGAGGCGGCGTTCCACGAGGTGAACAAGCGCGGCGGCGTCCATGGCCGCATGTTGGAACTCAAGTCCTTCGACGATGCCTACGAGCCTGACGCTGCTATCGTCAACACTCAACGACTCATCGAAGAGGAAGGGGTTTTTGCTCTTATAGGGGAAGTGGGGACCCCGACGTCACGCTCGGCCACGCCAATAGCCGCAGAAGCCAATGTGCCGTTCATTGCTCCATTTACCGGGGCGGAGTTCCTGCGGAACAAAAAGTGGAATAACATCCTCAACATGCGGTCCTCCTATTACCAGGAAACCGAGGAGATGGTAGACCGGCTTACCAAGGACCTTAAGATTCGTAGAATTGCGGTGATGTACCAGGACGATTCGTACGGTCGAGCCGGGTACCGGGGTGTGAAGATTGCCTTGGAGCGCCGGCAGATGCAGCCTGTGTCCATCGGGTTGTACCCGCGAAACACCACGGCGGTGAAGACCGCTCTGCTGGACCTGGTGCAGGGGCAACCCGAAGCGGTAATCATGATAGGCGCCTACGAACCGGTAGCGGCGCTGATTTCGTGGGCGCGGCAGACCGGCTTGGATGCGGTGTTCATGACGGTCTCCTTCGTAGGCAGCAATGCGCTGGCGGAAGAATTGGGACCCGACGGCGAGGGTGTTTACGTAACCCAAGTAGTACCTTTCCCAACCGACGACGCCCTCCCGGTTACCGCCGTCTACCTCGATGCCCTGGCGGACTATGCTCCCGGCGCCGTCCCCGGCTTCGTCTCCTTCGAGGGTTACTTGGCAGGTCGCTTGGCCATCGCCGGCCTCGACGGCTGCGGGCGGAATGCCGCCCGGGTCTGCTTCCTGGATAACCTGCGAAACTCCAACGTTATTGATATCAACGGGTTCAAGCTACGATACGGAGACGGCGATAATCAAGGGTCTGACCAAGTTTTTCTGACCAGAATCGGGACAGATGGGAACTATCAACCTGTGACCAGTTTGCTGGACGTGAGACCATGAGAGCACATTTGAGTAGTTTGTTGGAAAGACGCTACCGGATTTCGACCCAACTCTACTTGGCGATCGGTGGGGCGGTGGTTCTGACCGTGGCGGCCAGTTTGGTGGGATGGTTTTCCTTCAGCAGGGTGGATGAGGCGCAGTCGAGGGTGAATGAAAGCAGCGTGCCCGAACTGGTGGCTGCGTTCGGAGTTGCGCAGCACAGTGGTACCCTGGTAGTGGCGGCGCCCCGGTTGACTACGGTGGCCACACCCGAGGAATTGGCGACCGTTTCACAGGACATTACCGAAGCGCACGAGGCGCTGCAATCAGCGATGAAGGTGCTGGGGCAACAAGGAGGCGGCGAGGGCGAAGTTTTTAACCGGATTCAGGCCGACGCCGATACGTTGATCCTCAACATCAGGGCGATAGAGGCGGAAAAGTCCCAGCTCTTTGACCTGAGTTCGCAATCCGGCGAGCTCAGGTCGGAGTTCGGAGAGTTGCGCACCCGCTTGGACGATATACTGGTGCCGGCGGTCGACGACCAACTGTTTTACACCATGACCGGCTATCGTTACCTCAACCAGGAGCCGAAGAACAGGGAAGAGCATTTCTCGGAAGACGAACTATGGCGATACCGCCGTCTGGCGGACTTGCACGCGGATGCGAGCGTAGCGTTGCACTTGCTGGAAAGTGCTTTCAGCGTTTCTGAGGCTCCTCACTTGGAGCCACTGAAGGAACGGTTTGAGTCGTCGGCTGGCCAAATCGAGAGGAGTCTGGCGTCGCTGAAAAATTCTACAGCCCGTGAGGGGCAGCACCTGCAGTTAGGAAGGCTCGTTGAAGTAAGGGCGGTGGCCTCGCCGTTAGCCAGGCTCATTGAACTGGGGATTGGGGATGAAGGTGGATTTGAGCTGCTGGATCAGGAACTCAGGCTGGAGGAAAGCCAACGAGAATTGCTGGCCAACAACCGGGATATATCGGTGACCTTGGTCGCGGCGGTGGATGGTCTTGTGAGTCAATCACATGCCAATGCCCAGGAAGCCACCCGTGCCTCAACGGAAGCCGTATTGACAGGGCGTATACTGCTGCTGGCGATCACTGCCTTGAGCATCAGCGGTGCTTTGCTGATTGCGTGGCTGTTCGTGGGCCGGGTGTTGTTGCGCCGGCTGCAGATGCTGGCGGACTGGATGCGCCGGATGGCCGGGGGCGACCTCGAGGTGCAGGTGGAGATTGGCGGGCGCGACGAAGTGGCGGATATGGCGGCAGCTTTGGAGGTGTTCCGGCAACATGCCTTGGAGGTACAGCGGCTGAATTTGGTGGAAGAGCTGGCCCAGGAGTTGGAAGGGAAGAACGTTGAATTGGAGAGCTTGGCCGGTGAGTTGCAGGGTAAGAACGTTGAGCTGGAGGGCCTGACGGACGAACTGTCAGGGAAGAACGATGAACTGGAGAATACCCTGGCTGACTTGAACCGGGCGCAGGACCAGATTGTCATGCGGGAGAAGCTGGCTGCCCTGGGAGAACTCACCGCCGGCGTTGCCCATGAAATCCGAAACCCGCTGAACTTCGTGAAGAACTTCTCCGAGGTTTCAAGTGAACTCCTGACGGAATTGCGGGAGGTCCTTGACGAGGACGGAAACAACATGACCGAGGACCAGCGAGGGCTGGTCCAGGATATCTCTGACGACATCTCCAGTAACCTTGAGCGAATCGGATCGCACACGGCACGCGCCAACCGGATAGTCCACGACATGCTTATGATGGGTCGCGGGTCAGCGGAACGGGCGCCTACCAACATAAATTCCTTGGTCGACGAATACTCCAGGCTGGCTTTTCATAGCGCCCGGGCAGTGGACCCGAGTTTCCAATTGGACATACAGCAGGACTTGGACCCGGATACGGGCGAATTGGAAGCCATCCCGCAGGACTTGGGCCGCGTGTTCCTGAACATGGTGGGGAACGCCTGCTACGCGACAGACGAAAAGCGGCGTGGCCTTGAGGGAGTTGGTGCAAGTGGAGGTCCATACTGGCCGACTGTGTGGGTCTCCACCAAGCGGGAGGAGGACCAAATAGTAGTGCGCATCAGGGACAACGGCAACGGCATGCCCCCGGAAGTGATGGAGAAGATATTCAACCCATTCTTCACCACCAAGCCCACCGGCCAAGGCACTGGGCTGGGTCTAGCTATCTCCAGCGACATAGTGCGTGAACATGGCGGCACCATCAACGTGGATACCCAGCCAGGCGAGTTCACCGAAATGATAGTGGCACTGCCACTGGAGCCACCGGTGCAGGTCGAGGCTCCTGTAAATGACTGACCCATTTCCCGAAGTGGGTTTACCGTGCTCGCCGTTTCATTGAAGTAGCCGCCTTTCCCGGCCTATACTTTCTTCCGGTGGTCTGGAGAACGGGCCGGGAGGATATTAGATGATATCGTGGCGAAGAGGGTTAGCTGTTCTATGTGCGATGGTAGCACTGGGAGTCATTGGTAACTCGTTCATCTTTGCCTTCGAAGAGGAAGCCGGGCGATTCATCTGGGACTATATAGCCGACCCGTTGGTGTTGGTGCTCCTTTTCAGCGTTACGATGGTCAACGTAATAGATTCGCTCCTGATTCGTATGTCCGGCGATTCTCATTTGATCCAACTTCCCCGCGACTTAATCACGGCATTGGTAGCCATCGTGGGTTTCCGGTACCTTCTGCAATACCTTGCCAAGATGGGGCCTACCAGTGACCCCGTCGCTGCTCTGTGGGACTACCTTGTCTCTATTGTCATAGTGGTGCTGTTCTTTGAAGCCATTTCCCTATGGCGGTCTGACAGCCGGTAAGGTTAAACGCCGAACGAATGCCGGTAACTTCCCGGGGTGTATACGACTCAGCCACACCATTACATTCTTGGAACCTCCGCAGAACTGTTGCCAGAGCGCCTGATACACATTCGCCCCTGCACTCTGCCGGAGAGAACAGGGGGATGTTCATTGCCCATTGACGGACGACGTTAAGCCGGGGGTTGAGGCAATTCCTAAGCTCTCGATGGCTGGCTCCCCATGCCTCCTCCTTGGAACTTGGCAAGAATTCCCAGCAGTATCCAAGCAGGAAGGGCGGCGATAAGCGCGTATACAACAACGCCGACCGGCCCGAAAAGCCCGCCCACGATGACTACCCAAACCGACCCTGCTCCCAATATCAAGGCGCAAACGTAAGCCAGGACTTGCGACCGTCTATGCAGAAGTCTGACCGCCAAGGTCAGCGGAATCGCCGCGGGCCAAGCCAAAGCAAACAGCGTAACGACGCTCATTAAGAGCATAATGGTCCCCATAAATCCGGGCCCTTCAAGAGGCGTGCTAAAGCCAAATCTGAAAGCGGAGACAACTACAACCAGGACCGGGAGCCAGAGAGAATAAAGAATAGTGCGTATCATGCCCAAGACCTCCTTATTTTAAGAATGGGGCCGCGCCGAAATCTTTGGAAACCAAAGATACTATGCTGTGGATATTCTACGTTCAAATATTGTTTACTGGTATCGTGCATTTTGGGCGCAAAAAATCCCCTCTCCGTGCGGAGAGGGGATTTTTGATGCCTTCCCGGGAAATCAGGACACTGGTCCTATGTGCCCCGGAGCCTGGGGTCTAATACATCCCGCAAGGCGTCGCCTAGAAGGTTGATGCCAAATACCGTCAAGCTTAACGCCAGCCCCGGGAAGATAGCCATGTGGGGAGAGCTGACGAAGAAACGCAGCGCTTTCCCTGTCAACATGCCGCCCAAGGACGGGATGTTGGGCGGCACGCCCACGCCCAGGAAGCTAAGGCTCGCCTCGACTACAATCGCCCAGCCAAGGGTGACTGAAGCCAGCACGATGATGGGAGCTATACAGTTGGGCAGGATGTGCACGAAAACGATGCGCTGGCCGCTGGAACCGATCGCTCGGGCCGCCAGCGTGTAGTCGTTCTCCTTGATAGCGAGGGCAGTGGCGCGCACAGTCCTGGCTGTGAGGGGGACATTGACTATCGCCAACGCCAGGATCACTGCCATGGGGCCTCGGCTCATGATCGATACCAGCACCATGGCTAGAATCAGGTGTGGGAAGGCCGAAATCGAGTCTATGAACCGCTGAACCAGCAAGTCGAAGACGCCGCCGGCATAAGCGCTGAGGGTACCGATGATGGTGCCCGCCACCGTTCCCAGAATGACGGTGGACAGCCCCACGATGAGGGAAAGGCGGGCGCCGAAGATTATGCGGCTGAGGATGTCACGTCCCAGCCAGTCCGTTCCCAGCCAGAAAGGGTGCTGGAAGGGACCCACCTGACCCTGCCCGGCGAAGGTGCTGGACGGGTCGAAGGGCGCGAGAACGGGAGCGAAGAGGGCGGCCAGAGCGATGACGATCAAGAGGCCCAGCCCAAAGCCCCCCAAAGGCTTGGCTCGCACGAAATGTACGAACGCTTTCCACCGGCGCGCGGTACCGGAAAGCGGCGCTTGGAGTATGTCGGTACGTTCTTGGGAAAGCATAATGCGCCTCTGTTATTGGTAGCGAATCCGAGGGTCCAGCCATCCGTACAGCAAGTCTACCATGAGGTTGAGAACCAGGAAGATGCCGGCGAACAGCAGCGTTATGGTCTGGAGAACGGGGTAGTCCCGCTCGAAAACGGAGGACACGAACAACCGGCCAAGGCCGGGCAGGCCGAAAATGGTTTCTGTGATTACCGTACCGCCCAAGAGGGCGCCGAACTGCAATCCGGCAACCGTGGTAACGGGGAGAAGGGCATTCCGAAGGGCGTGGCGCGTGATGACCAGCCGCTCGTGCAATCCCTTCGCCCGGGCGGTGCGGATGTAGTCAAAGCGCATTATCTCTAACATCTGGGCCCTGGTCATACGTGCGGTGACCGCGTTGGCGAAGAAGCCGAGAACCACCGCAGGAAACACCAACTGCGTGAAATTGACCCTGAGGTCTTCCCAGAAGTTTCTATAGATAAGCGCGGGTATCCAGTCGAAAAATATGGACAGGACAATGACCAGCATGGTGCCCACCCAGAAGGTGGGCATGGTGAGTCCTAGGATGGAAAAGCACCGTATAGCATAATCCAGCCAAGTATCCTGCTTCAGTGCCGAAATCACCCCGATTGGGATGGCCAGCAACAAGGAGAATACCATCGTCAGAAAGGCCAATTGGATGGTGAGGGGCATACGTCGAATGATTTCAGGGCCGATGGGAGTATTATCCTGGAAACTAAGGCCCAGATCCCCTGTCAGGATGCCACGGATCCAATCGTAGTACTGGATGTGCAGCGGTCTGTCCAACCCCAGGTAGGAACGGGCGCGTTCAAGGTCATCATCGGTAAAGTCGCCCTCGCCGAGCATGGCCAAGGCGGCATCCCCAGGTACTACCCGGATCAGCAGGAAAATAAGAATGGAAACTAATAGAAGAGTGGGCACGAAGAGTAACAGTCTTCTAATGATATATTGACGCATCTAGCGACTCGCTATTCGGAAAGCATTGAGGGGTGAAGAATTGTTGAAACGGGCGGGATATTGCATCCCGCCCGTCTCAAACCTGAAGGCATACCTGTCTACTTGACGAACCAGACGTCCGACATGGGGCTGTAGGAGTTGGCCGTCTGGAATATCTGCCAGCCCTTGAAGTTGGACCGCCAAACGATGAACTGGGCCGGCTCGATGAGAGGTACATCGGGGAGTTCCGTGCGGAGGATCTCCACCATCTGGCGGAGAATCTTGCCGCGTTCGATTGGGTCACTAATCTGTTTTTCCTGGTTCCACAAGGCAACAAACTCTTCGTTCTCCCAACCGACGCCATTGTTTCCGGCGCCGGGGAGGTAGAACGCGGCGTTATAAGCCTCGGGGTCATCATAGGCCATGGCGGTGCGCTGCCCGCCAATCATCTCAAAGTCGCCGCGGCGCCATTTCTGGATACCGGCGTTGGGTTCGAACGACTCCAAGGTCACGTCTATACCGATGTTCTTAAGGTCCTCAACGATGATCTCGGCTTCGTCGCAATACACGTCGATGGTGCGGCACATCAGGTTAGCCTTAAGCCTTTCACCGCCGGTGTAATCGGAAACGATTCGGGTTGCCTCAGCGATGTCCTGTTCCTTGGTATCAGGATTGAACCCTTCCCAAGTCTTGATTTCTTCCAAAGGTACGATCCATTCCCAAGCCCAGTGGTACCACGGGCTTATCTCACCTGCGCCCTGGACTACCAGATCGATCATCTTCTGGCGGTCGATGGCCAAGTGGACCGCACGACGCATGTTGACGTCGTCCCACGGTGCCTTGTTAATGTTGAACTGGAGGAAGTAGAAAATCGCCGGGGTGGAAGACTGGACGACCACATCATCGCCCAGCTGGGCCTTGATCTCGTCGGACTCAGTCTTGGTCCAACCGGGGAAGAAGGAGCTCATAGTGATGCGGTTGGTTCGTATCGCCGCTTGCTGGGTACTGACCGAGTCCATACGGAAGACGCGGACGCCATCCAGGAAGGGGCGGTTTTCCACGAAGTAGTCCGGGTTCCTTTCAGTCTCGAAGAACTCGTCCTTGCGGAATTCCTTTGCCATAAACGGCCCTGCGCCCTTCCAGTCTTCTATAGTGAGGGGCCGCTCTTCATCGTCGGCGGGCTTGAAGATGTGCTTGGGCACTATCCCGGCGAAGGCGTTGCCAAAGGCCGGCATGAAGCCAACATCCGGGTCCTTGAGAGTAACTTGGAAGGTCGTGGGGTCGACCGCCCGATAGCTTTCCACGGTGAACCGGACCCCGGCGTTGCGGGTTGCTGTCATCTTGTTGGGGCGCTCCATCCACCGGTACATGCTGTATTCCACATCCGCGGCGGTCAGAGGGCTCCCGTCGTGGAACTTGACGTCGTCGCGCAGCTTGAAGGTCCAGGTCTTGCCGTCGGGGCTGGCGCTCCAGTTGGTTGCCATCTCGCCCTTGACTTCAAAGGTCTGGGAATCAGTGAACATCACTTGGCTGAATACACCGTTGACCACGGTCACCTGGCAAACGCAGGTATTGTCCGTGGGCTCAAAACCGGAGAGCAACCGGCCCTCACCTTTAATAAAGATCCCACCGAACTCACCGGGGATCTGCGGCTGAGCGGTAGGGGCAGGGGCCGCGGTAGCCACGACCACTACTTCACGGATAACCTCTTTTTCGACCTCTTTTTCGACAATGATTTCCTTAATGACTTCCTTGGGGACTTCCTTTTCTACGACTACTTGCTTTTCGACTTCTCTAATCACCTCCCGGTCCACCGGGACTTCCTTTATGACCTCTTTCTCGACTATCACCTCTTTTTCCACTATTTGAGGCTCTGCAGTGCCTCCGCAGGCAATAACGAACATCAACAGCGACGCTAACGCCAGCGGGACCACCATTCCGAAGATTTTCCAGGGTCGTGTAACCATTCCTAGTCCTCCGTAACGATTGGAAGTGGGTATACCTTGCGCCTCAAAGGGCAATCAGACAATGGGAAATTGACGGCCCGTGACGGCTGGTGCATACCGTAAACAAACCGGATGAGTCTAGCGTAACTTTACTACTGGGTCAAGCAATGTTGTAACACCCAGTTCCGACACGCAAGAGAATGTTTTCAAAGGTCTTGACGCTTCCCGTACCCAACTTGTTTTGTATAGACTGGCGTAACCCGCAAGTCGTGATAGCAGATTATTGTCAGTGCCTGTGTTGAGGTAACATTCTTGTGCATCTGTACGATATTCGTCAAATATAAAGGTTACAGGCAACCTTAACGTGAGCCAGATTGCGATAGGATGTTTCACACGCTACAGTATTGCGATACCGGTAGAGGAATGAGATTGTTGAGCAACGGCTGGAAAAGGGATAGTCTTATTGGGTTCGCGACGAGGGCAAGGCCCGTTGACGGCATGGAATGTCAGGACTGGGGGATGGTGGGATGAACACCGCGGCTTCATATCTCCAGAAGTCATCGAAGGCGCTGTTGAGCTACGACCTGCAAACGTTCCGGGGGGACGTTTTCGGCGGAATCACGGCGGCGGTGGTAGGACTGCCGGTGGCGTTGGCCTTCGGCGTAGCGTCGGGTTTGGGCGCGCTTGCCGGCATATACGGGGCAATTGCGGTCGGTTTCTTCGCGGCCGTGTTCGGCGGGACGCGGTCACAAATATCCGGGCCCACCGGGCCAATGGCCGTGGCAATGGCCGTGGTCGTCACCACCCACGCCGGCAGCTTGGCCGAGGCCTTCACCATAGCCATAATGGCGGGCTTGATACAGATCATTCTGGGCGTGCTGAGAATCGGCCGTTTTGTGGCTTTTACTCCGTATTCGGTGATCTCCGGGTTTATGTCGGGCATTGGCGTAATCATCATCCTGTTGCAGACGCTGCCTTTCATGGGCGCGGCGGTCTCTGCGGGCGGACCGCTGGGGGCGGTGCGGTCTTGGCCTGGCGCGATACAGGGGATCAACTTCGAGGCTCTTGCCATCGCGGGCGTCACGCTCGTTGTTGGGGTGTTATGGCCCAAGCAGCTAAGGAAGTACATGCCTCCCACATTGGCGGCGCTGATCGCGGGGACGCTGCTGGGTGTTTTGTGGCTGACCAACACGCCGGTCATCGGCGAGGTCCCAACCGGGCTGCCTATACCCCGCCTGCCCGACCTTTCGGTCCACATATTAACCAACGCAGTGCAACCGGCGCTGACCATTGCGCTGCTCGGCTCCATCGATAGCCTGCTTACATCACTGATAGCCGACTCGCTGACGCGGACCCGCCATAACGCCAACCGGGAGTTGGTGGGCCAGGGCATCGGCAACATGATGGCTGGGTTTGTCGGCGGCCTGCCGGGGGCGGGAGCCACCATGGGAACGGTGGTGAACATTCGCGCCGGCGGGCGGACTCGCATGTCCGGAGTGTTGAGGGCGGCGATTCTGATGGCACTGGTGCTGGGCCTTGGCAAATACGTTGAGTCCATACCCCACGCCGTCCTTGCTGGCATCTTGATGAAGGTCGGCTGGGACATTATAGACTGGCGTTTCCTCACCAGAATTCATCACGTTCAGCGGGAACACCTGCTGGTGATGCTGATTACCATGGGGCTCACGGTGTTTCTCGACCTTGTAACCGCTGTGGCGATAGGCCTTATAGCCGCGGGGATGGCCAGTGCGCGGCAGTTCGAGCGGCTGGAGTTGGACAGTGTCGTGTCGACGCCGTTGCTGGACCAGAGTTTCCTCGGAATTCAGGATGGCGACGACGACTTTTCGGCCAGGGTTGGATTGGTGGCCTTGAGAGGGAGCTTTTCCGTTGCATCCTCCAACAAGCTTATCGATACCATCAGCGGAGACATCGGGGAGCATGAAGTCGTGATCCTCGACTTCTCCAACACCGTATACATGGACGACAGCGCAGCCTTGTTGGTGGAGCAGTTGATCGACGTGGCCATAGCCGAAGACACCGATTGCGTCGTGATGGGTCTCAGAGGCGGGGTTGCCAGGAACCTCCGGGGGCTCAACGTCCTGAAACACGTTCCTCCCGGCAACATAGTTGAAACCTTGGATGATGCGAGGGATGTCTCGAAACGTATACTTGAGGTTTAGAGGCGGGGAACGTTGTTGGCAGGTGACAGGCCGAAGGAACCAACGTGAAAATGCGGGGTTATGCGGATGAAATGGGTCGGGAGTAGATTGTAACTGTGCCCAGCCGCGATAGAGTCCGCCTTGGCAACACGGTCATCGACTACGAAATCCGGCGAAGCGTCCGCCGCAAGAAGACTGTCCAGATTACGCTGGAAAGCGGCGATGTGCACGTCATGGCTCCGTCGAAACTGCCCAAGCGCGAGATACAGCGGATTGTTCTCAAGAAGGCTTCCTGGATTATCGGACGTATGTCCGAGGTAGCACAGGAAGCCCCGCCCAAGCAGTTCGTTAGTGGGGAAACGCTGCCGTATTTGGGCCGCGATGTGCGCCTGGTCGTGGAATTCGCCGGCATTCCGTCGCCCACAGTAAGCCTCGACCATTGGACCTTCTACATCGCCGCGCCCCACGGCGAGAACTTGAATGACCATGCCAGCCAAATCCGGGAGGCAGTTGTCGGTTGGTATCAAGCCCGCGCTGCAGAACACCTGCCGGCGGAGGTGGACCGTTGGTGGGACCGGTTGGGTGTCGAGAATAAGTCTCGGATACTCATCCGAAACCAGCGCAGCCGGTGGGGAAGCTGCGCCCACGATGGCACTCTGCGCTTCAACTGGCGGATGATGATGCTCGATCCGTCGTTAGTTGAGTACATCGTGGTGCACGAACTCGCCCATCTGAGGGTCATGAACCATTCGGCGGACTTTTGGAATTTGGTAGTCCAAGTCTTGCCTGACGCGCAACAACGCCGCCGCCGGCTGAGAGAAGCTGGGAAGGCGCTTCCGCTGTAGCCGGGAAACGCCCCGACAATCCTCGTTTCCTGGACAGGTCCGGTATAGGTCAGGCCCGGGAACCCGCCGTTTGCCAGAGGCGGACTCCCGTGACATCCAAGGTAATCGGCAACATCACGTCAACGACCGCCCAGATGACCCAGGCCGTATCGGATCGGTCTCGTTAAGGTTCTGCTCGCCCAATGCCAGCAGCGAAAACCAATTGTGCAGCAACAGAATCATAAGGCCAACGGTCAGGTAGAAAGCGGCGTTGGCCTCCAAGTACCGGCGGGTAACAGGTCCCTCGGGGTCCCGCCCGCACTCCTCCCGCTTGCGGGAGAAATTAAAAATCAAGGCCAGCGCCAGCCCGATCACCATCAGAACGTCCAGTACCCTCCATACGGTCATTACATTGAATGACTTGACAAGGAACGGATTGATGATGAAGAAAACCGCCACCGCTACGGCAACCAGATAGAGCCCTACCGGTTTCCGAAGAGCCTCCACAGCGCCTCCGATGGCATTTGTTCCCGGTTAGACGGGTTCCACCTACCAACCTCCCCCTCCGCAGAGGGGGCACGTCAGTCGTCTTCGTCGTAGAACTCTTCCGGCATAAGCACGAATTCGGGGTAGGCTTCCAGCCCAAGCTCTCCGGCATCCTGGCCCAATTGTTCGACTTGGCGCGATACCCTTAGTCCCAGCGCTAAATCCATTCCTTTCCACAGCAACCACGAGGCGCCGAACGTGAACACTCCTATCGCTGCGATGCCGAGCAACTGGATATGGATTAAGCCGCCACCGACAATGCAGACCGCCAAGGTACCCCAGATGCCGGCGAACAGGTGGGCCGGAATTGCCCCGACAACGTCATCCAGCTTGACAATCTCCAGGAGCTTGAGCCCTCCTGTGCATATGATGCCGCCTATGGCGCCTATGATGACCGCCCAGTAAGGTTGGACGATGTCGGGACCGGCAGTGATGGAGACAAGGCCGGCGATGGCGCCGTTCAGTCCGGCAAACAAGTCCATGCGGCCCAGGATGGGACGGGAGACGGCGAGGGCCGCCATTACCCCGGCAGCGGCCGCCAGGTTGGTGTTGACCAGCACGTTGCTCATCCCCACGGCGTCGACCGCGCTTCCCAAGGCCAGTTGCGACCCGCCGTTGAACCCGAACCAGCCCAGCCACAAAATGAATACCCCCAGGGTCACCACCAGAACGTTGGAAGGGGGCGTTGACCTGGCGCCGCCGTCGCGGCGGAACTTGCCCAACCTGGGCCCGACGACCATCACGCCCGCAAGAGCCGCCCAACCGCCGGTGCCGTGCACTATGGTGGAGCCTGCGAAGTCCTTGAAACCAAGGTCTGCCAGCCAGCCACCGCCCCAGGTCCAAGCGCCTACGATGGGGTAGATTAACCCAGTCAGCAACAGCGTGAACAGGAAGAAAGGCCATATCTTGATCCGTTCGGCTATTGCGCCCGACACAATCGAAGCGGTGGTAGCCACGAATACCATCTGGAAGAACCAGTCGGACATGACGGCCCTTCCGCTCTCCACAACCTTGGCCACTGCGTCAGTGTCTCCACTCAACATGGCGATCTCATCGGCGGACGGACCGTAGAGGATCTTGAACGAGCCGATGACGCCGGCGAATTTGTCCACGCCGACGTACATGAGGTTGTAGCCGATGAAGAAGAAGGCCAGCCCGGCGATCGAGTACAGGCCGATGTTCTTCAAGCAGATCATGGATGCGTTCTTGGTGCGGACCGAGCCCGACTCAAGCATCGTGAATCCGGCGCACATCCACATCACAAGGGCGCCCCAGATTAAGAATGCAAAGGTGTTGAGAATGAACTGGGACTCGCTGTCGACTCCAGCCGCGTGGGCTATTGCCGGCCGACCAAAAAAGAATCCGACGGTTAGGACCGCCATTAATACTGTTACAGCGACGCGGCCGTGGCGCCAGAATATACTCATAGACCTCGTCCAGTTATCAATGGATTGGGACCCAGGAAACCCCTCGGCCCATATGCCAGTTCCTGACTAAGAAACTATCTCAAAACTTGTCGCAACGCCCAACCCGTCACTCCCCCACCCAACCCGTCACTCCCTCACCCAGCCCGTCATTCCCCTACCCAACCTGTCATTCCCGCGCCCCACCCGTCATTCCCGCGCAGGCGGGAATCTAAAGGCCTCAGTCAGCTACGTGGGGAAATCACCGAGACTGATTGGTTTTGACATAATCCCTAAAGGCCGCTGGTCCGGTACCGGTTATTTGTTGAGCACCTCCGATACATCGTTACCCTTGGTAGTCCCGCTTGAGTTTACCATAATACGTCAATACGTCTTGGTCGGCACGGTCACCAACTACTAAGAAACTATCTCAAAACTTATTACAGCACCCAACCCGTCATTCCCGCGCAGGCGGGAATCCATAGGCCTGAGTGAGCGAGGAGGTGTTGTCAGCGGAACCAGTCGGTTCTGAGATAGTTTCTAATGGTTGACTGCCGGTACATGAAGCTGTGTCCGCTGAGATGCTGGCATTGCCCCAATTGGGGCAATGCCGTTATTCTAATCCAATGAAGCGAATACTCGTTACCGGCGCAGCCGGACAGCTTGGCTCCGAGCTAGTGCCCGCTCTGCGTGATAGATACGGCGGGGACAACGTTGTCGCTGCCCGGCACCGCAGCCCGCTGACCGAAGAAGTCTCCAACACCGGTCCGTCGACCATGGTCGATGTCACCGACCAGAACTCGGTGGAACGGGCTATCAAAGACTACGGGATAGACTCGGTGTACCATCTGGCATCGCTGCTGTCGGTGGTGGCGGAGGCCAAACGTCCCCTTTCCCACCGAGTTAACATAAACGGTCTGTTGAATGTGCTGGAGGCTGCCTGTGGCGCTGAATTGGAGCGGGTGATCATTCCGAGCTCCATCGCTGCTTTCGGTTTGGACACACCCCACGACAACACTCCCAACGAGACCCTGCAACGCCCCACTTCCTTGTACGGCATCTCCAAGGTGTTTGGCGAGTTGATGGGCAACTATTTCTTCGAGCGCGTGGGCTTGGATGTCCGGGGCGTAAGGCTGCCCGGCGTGATAAGTTGGAAGGTGGAACCGGGAGGCGGTACGACGGACTATGCCGTTGACGCCTTCTACGGGGCCATAAGTGAAGGGAGGTACAGTTGCTATCTGCGGCCCGGCACCTACCTGCCGATGATGTACGTGCCCGATGCCATCAAGGCTATGATAGAAGTTGCCGAGGCGGACATAGAAGGCCTTCGGCGCCACGCCGATTACAACGTCAACTCCATGAGCTTCGAGCCGGCAGAATTGGCCGATGCCATCAGGCGGCGTGTGCCGGGTTTCACCATTGACTACGACGTGGACCCACTGCGCCAGTACATCGCCGACTCCTGGCCCAACTCACTGGACGACACCGCCGCTCGCCAGGAGTGGGGATGGTGTCCCGAGTACGGCCTTGAGGCCATGGTGGACGATATGTTCGAAAACCTGTCACGGAAGCTTTTGAGCTAACGGACTTCGGCGTTGTTCAGGTGATCCTCAGCGGTTGATTCTGCTTGGGCGGCGAATTCGGGTAGATCAGGCAGGGACGCGGAGCGGTTGGCGTGGAGGAAAAGGAACACCACTTCCGTTACGGGTTTCCCCGTTGCTCTTTCAACCGCTAGGGCATAGGCTCCTCCTTGTGGACCGTACCTCGCAGCCGCATCCTCAACATGGTCCGAGTCCACAGCGTCGGTCTTGTAGTCCACCACGATAAGGTTGCCGTCCTCTTCAAACAGCAGGTCAATAAACCCTTGTAACACCCCGTTGGTCATTGGGGCGGCAACCGGCGCCTCCCGCCAGAACCGGGAGGCTGCAACCGCCCTGCGAACAACTTCGCTGTCCACGGCTACGCGAGCCAAGCGGGCCACTTCGGTTGACCGCTGGGGTATTCCTTCAGCCGCGGCTTGGGCGCGGGATGTTTCGTTGATGCCGTCGCCGGTGAAGAGATCTATGGTCTGAAGCACCGAGTGGACCGCCCTTCCCACCGAAGTCCCGCCCCGGCCCCGTCTCCAGGGTTCGTCCGTATCGGGTTCATCCTTCAACACTTGGGCCAGCTTGGTAGCGGAAACCGACACAGGCCTGCCCTGTAGCCGAATGGTTTCAGCCCGGCGATTGAGCCACTCTTCCCTGTCCGCCGGGGAGTGACCTTCCAAGGTCATGCCATTGGCAGAGGCATCCTTGCGTTGGGGCGCAGTCCCGCCAACCAGCGGGGCCGGCTCCCAGAAGTTCTCCGCGCCGTCCAGAATTTCCGCAATTTTATTAGCGTCCGTATTACGATTACGGCCCTTGGCGGAGCGGTGCAGGCTTATCACCAAGTGGTCCCGCGCCCTCGTGGCGGCTACGTAGAGCAGCCGGACCTGTTCATCATCGCCAAGCTCACGCTCCCTGGTCGCCAGCGTTTCATAGCCCGGTGTTTCAAATCTCCGGCCTTCCGGGCCCACGGATATTTCCACTGTATGCGTGTCCCGGTCAAAGAGGACGACCTCCCGGCGGGTCGAGCGTTGCGTGTTCAGCGCCGTTAGGACCACAACGGGGAATTCCAGCCCCTTCGCGGCATGGACGGTCATAATCCTGACCGCTTCTTCGTCACCCTCCGGCACGGGCGTTTCGGTCACTCTCGCCCCCTCTGCGGCTTGGCGTTCTATCCACTCCAGAAACTTCCGAAGCGAGTTGCCGCCCGTCTCGATGAAGGAACGCGCCTGCTCCACAATGAAGCGGTACCTTCGCCACTGCTCCCTGGTCCTTGGATGGTCAATGGCCGATTCCATCAGCAGCCGCGCACGGATGAACCGGTCTATCAATTCCGGCAGGGACATCCAGAGCCGGTGTTCGTGGAAATCTTGAAGCAGACCGAAGGCTTCGGCTACCGGGCCGCCGGCAACGTTGTCCTCCGATAGGTAATCGAATTTGCCTCCGGCCTCAGAGAATCGCAATAATTCTACATCGCTGCACGCGAAGGCTGGAGACCGGAGCGCCGCCACCGTCGCCACTTGGTCCGCCGGGTCGTCGATGGCCTTCAGGCAGTTCAGTAGGTCCATGACTTCCTGGGTGGCGAAGATGAGAGAAGCCCCCTCCAGCCGGTACGGTACGTCAGCTTCATCCAACGCCTGTTCCAGAGTCCTGAGGCCGGTGCGTCTCGGCATGAGTATGCAGATATCCGAGTACGTGCCGTCAGTGTACCGTTCCTCGCCCGCCTCCGCCGTTTGCGCGGTATCGAGGACTTGCCACCCCTCGCAGACTATGGTGTTCAGCAGGTTGGCGATGTCCCGGGCCTCTTCCCCTCTTACAGCGTTTACGTTCTCGTCCAAGGCTTCACCGAGCCGGTAGACCCTGGGGCGACCCGGATGGGCGGTCTCCGCTTCCCAACGGTGAGCGACTGGAGCGTATTTCGCTTGATGCTCAGAACCCTCGCCCATCCACTGCCCGTAAACGTGGTTGACCCACTCCAGCACCGGGCGTTGGGAGCGGAAGTTCTGGACCAACTGCACGGTATCCCCGCCCATGACCTGCCGCAGTTTGCTCATTTGGCGGACATCGGCCCGGCGGAACCGGTAAATCGACTGTTTGGGATCGCCGACGACAAACAGCTTGCCTTGTTGGGGGACGACTTGGTCCCATGACGCAGGCCTGTTCACTGCCGGAAGGTCGCCTCCTCCTTCCATAACCCCTTCGGAGATGAACATGGCTATCTCAGCCTGTATCGGGTCGGTGTCTTGTGCTTCGTCCACCAGGAGATGGGAAAAACGCCGCCGGAAATGGTCGCGCACCTCAACGTTGTCCCGCAACAGGTCCCTGGCCCACACCAGCAGGTCGTGGAACCCAGCTTTGCCATCGCTCTTACGCTTCCTGGCAAAGTCTTCCACAAATTCCCTTACAGTCCGCAGCACCGGCATCAACGCTGATTGGTGGGCTTGGGCCAGTTCTTCAGTGGCCGCTTCATCTAAGTCGCCAAGCAGTTCCTTCAGGACTTTGCAGGCATTCTCGGAAGTTGCCGGGTCGCGGTCCCAGTCACCCTGCCTGCCCCTGTTCTGGCGGATCGGGAGTGTCCGCTGCAACTGCCTGTACACCGACGGGGAGGCGTTTCCCAATTCTACGAACCTGTTTACCGCCAGCAAAACCCGTTGGACATGGCTGTATAGCGGGTCCGGCTCGCCCAGTTTCGAATGCTGGCACAACCTCTCCAGCTCCCCGGAGTCATCCACCAACTGCTGCACCGCCGAGGCCGGGGGCATCGGAATGTCAGCAAATGATGCCCCCTCGATCAGGTCGTAGTTCTGGTGAAACTCCAGCGCTACCGATCTAAGCTGGTCTATAGACAGCCCCAAGGAAAGGGCCGGATACAGGACCGAGTCGTGTTCCGGTTCATCCAACTTCCGATCAATCCATTCGGTCCAAGCCTCGTCGAAAGCCAGGTCGCTTCGGATAGCGTCCATGGTCTCGAATATCGGCGGCAAGCCCGCTTCCAAGGGGCGTTCCCGGAGAATGGACCCAGCGAAGCTGTGCAGCGTCTGGATGGAGGACCGGTCCAAGTCGGCGAGGGCGCGTTGGCAGCGAAGCCGTTCGTTGTCGTTCAGTGTCCCGTCGGATGCGGCCTTCTCCAACGACCCGCGGATGCGGTCGCGCAGTTCCGCCGCGGCGGCATCGGTGAAGGTTATGACGGCGACCCTGTCCAGCGTGGTCCTGCCGGATGCGGCAAGCTTCATTACCCGGTCCACCAAGCTGGTGGTCTTGCCGGTGCCGGCCCCCGCCTCTACAAACAGAGTCTCGTCAAGGGACTCCCGGATGCGCTTCCGCGCGTCCTCGTCTTGAGGTACAAAGGCGGTGCTCAATGTCTAGCCTCCCTCAGACAATTGAAGGTAGCCTGCCAGAAGCGGGTATCCCTTCTTCCGTTTCCATAGGGTGTCCTTTCGGGAGGGGCACAGCGACTTGAAGTCGCAGAACCGGCAGTTGCTGAAGTCCCCTTGGTCCGGTTCGCCGGGGTTCGCCGGGAAAAGGCCGCTCTTGATGCCCGAAACAATAGTCGAAACCCCCTCTTTGAACCGTCCCAGGGTATCTTCGCTGGCTAGGTCAAGTGGCTCCGGCGGGGCCAGGGCGAATCCGCCCCTGCTTGAGGTAAACCAGTAGGCGGCGGTCACGTTCGCGTCTGATCCCAAGGCGCTCCGGGCAGCTAAGGAGTACACAGCCAATTGGAGGTGTTTGCCCTTGTCAATCGGGTCGTCTTTCAGTCCCGCGTAGGTCCTTGAACTGCCGGTCTTGTAGTCCATGACCAGGACGTTCCTGCCGGAGGAATCGGCGTCAACCCGGTCTATCACCCCCCGGAACTTCAAGGGCGGAGCCCCGTCCACCGGCAACTCCGCCGCGGGCCAAGAGTCTCCCTCCCTCCCGAAACCCGCTTCGAAGTGAAGGGGCGATACGCCAAACCGCCCTCTCAGATCGGTGTCCGCCTCGAGGAAGGAATACAGGTCACTGAGGATGTCATCCTGGTCCAACTGCCATATCAACCGTTTGCCTGTAACGCCCCGGGTTTCAGCATCCTTAAAGTGTGATCGGGCAATGCTTTCCAAGGCAGCCCGGTCGTGCCCGCTCCACGGTTCGCCGGGCTGGGGCAGCGTGTCTTCCTCCTTGGCCTTGCCGATAAACTGCTCCAATACCCCATGCACTAATGAACCCTTTTCCAAAGGGGTAATGGCATAGATTTCCTCCGGGTCGTCCAGTGCGCTGATGCGCAGCACATGTCCCAAAAAGTACCGGAACGGGCAGCCGGCCCATTGCTCCAGGCTGGTGGGAGACAAGGGCGTGTTTTCCAATCGTTCAGCCAATCTCGAACCTTCCAATGCCCCGGAAAGATTGCCGTCCCACTCAGTAAAGTTCCTACTTCCGTAACGTTGGCGGCCCAAGTCGAACGACTTGGCAAGGATGCCCGACGCCGCCAACGGGTGCGCCCTCGCCTCCAGCCCGGCCCGTTTCCAAGTCCACAACCGCTCCAGGTCGTAGTCGTGCAGGTCCGCTGCCGTGGAGACGGAAACCGACGCCAAGGACTGGTCCATCGATCGGAGAATGGTAAGCCAGGGCTTGCCGTCCATCGACCACAGGTCCGACGTGTGTACTGGCTGTCCCTCTATGGCCGACGCCTGCTCCAGGAACCAGCGCGAAGGGTAGTGAGCACGCTGGCCGGCGGGATTGGCGCGGGGGAATGACAACGTTGCCTCCGGGGCCGCGCCCAAGGCCGAGAGGAATGCGTACTTGTCCTCGGCAAGCCGCGAGTCCCGCAGGGGTAGACCTGCCCCTGCGCCCCCGGCCTCTTGCCTGCTGGCGTCGGGGATGAGAGGGTCGTCCCCGGTCGGCGCAGGTACGGCGCCCTCTATCATGCCGACGATGTGGATAACGTCGAAATTCATTGCGGCGGCCGAGGCAATGGAGCCGACGAATACGCCCTGTCCGGTCACTCCGGAATGGCCCGCGGGGATCTGCAACGCTTCCTCCAAGCTCGTTTTGAATACGTCAAGCCGTGGTGAAGGGTCGACTTCCTCTGCCGCCGCCAAGCCCTCCAGGATGCCTTTTATCTTGTCGAAAACACTCCTTTCCGGTTCGGGTATCTGGGAATCCGGGGCCAAGTAGCGGGTGAAGAGGTCCAGCGCCCAGCCGGAAAAAACGTTCCACGCGCTCCCATCCGGGGGCGGCGACACGTCCGTGGACAAGCGGCGGACGAATCGCAGCAACCCGCGGGCAGCGCGGGCCTCTGTCATCATCAGGTCGGCGTGGGCCTCGGAGATTTCCCCCTTCTGCTCCCTGAAACGGGCTGAGCGTTCCGTGTCCGAAGTGTAGCGGTCCAAGCGTTCCACCCACTGTTCCAGCCCGCCCACTACTCCGGCCTTCTTTGAAATCGCGTCCCAGTTGCTCGGACTGAACCCCGCGGCGTCACTGTTTCCCGGAGGCTGCACCGGGCAACCCATGAGCCAATTCATCACCGCGTCGCGGGAGAGCTGACCGTCAGAAAGATTCATCAGGCCGGTGAGAGTCCTGCCCACGGCGGTCTGGGACAAGGGAAAAGAATTGGGGCCGGAAACCGGGATACCGGCAAGCTGCAACTCCTCCCGCACCAGGGTGCTATAGGGCGTCTGCGCCCCGTAAAGCGTAGCCATGCGGTGGAACGGAGCCCCCTGCTCCGCACGATTTACGACCTGGCGTATGACCCACCGTACCTCTTCATGCGGGTCCGGTGCGATGAGCAGCCGCTTGCCGGATGGAGCCAAGGCTGGGACCTGTTCATCGCTCCGGGTCGTCTGCCGTTCGGGTTCGCCCAAGAAGGGAAACAGATCATTCGCCAGCGTTTCAATGGGAGCGTCCGCATCTGCGTCCCCGGTAAGCTCCAGCAAAACGGCGCACCTGTCGGCGGCGGCCAAGGCCGCAACCAGGTCTTTCTCCCCAGGCGATATGCTGGACAGCCGGAAGAACAGGATGAACCCCAAGTCAGAAAGCCCTGCCGTCCTGCCGGCCCGCACCGCTTCGGCAGCGGCCTTGGCAAGGTCCTCTGCGTCATAGAACTCCTTGGTCTGCTCCCGGAAGCTCCGGTACAACCCCACCACCTCTTCACGAAGCCCACCCTGTCCGGACAACCGGCCCAATGCCTCTTCAGAGGCATGGCGAATCTGGCGAAAGGTCCTTCTGATGCTCGTGATGGTCGATGAATGGGAACTGACTTCCGAAAGGACTCCCGAAGACTTCGTGGTTACCGCGCGAACGGCCGCGTTTTCCAGGACTGGCGTAAGGGGTCTGTGGCCTTGTGAGGCCAGCGACGGAGCGCCCAGGAACTCGGCCAGCCGGGGGAACACCAGGAACCTCACGTTGGCAAACCCGGAGCGGCCCAACTCGTGCCGCATGGCCAAGTTTGCGTAGACGGAGGGCCCGACGATGGTGACCGGCGCCAACGGGTCTCCCTGCTGGACCAAGTCCACAACCCGCCTCAAGTAATTAGGCGAGTCTCCGGACGCAAGGCGAAGAGCCAGCCTGGGACAGTCGTCCGGCCGCAAGGTTTGTTTGGCGTTCAAGGCCATCTGTCCCTCGCCGCTTGCTAGAATAAAGATAGCATTGGTTTGAGCCGAGTGTAGCGCGAGGGGCGTGGGCTTGCAAAGGGAATCCGTCACACAAGTGTGACCAATAAACTATCTCAAAACATGGTGAAGTCCCCAACAAACACGGTGAAGTCCCCAACAAACATAGTACATCACCCACTCCGTCATTCCCGCACCCAACCGGGTACAGCACCCAACCCGTCATTCCCGCACCCAACCGGGCACAGCACCCACCCCGTCATTCCCGCGCAGGCGGGAATCCATACGTTTAAGCCATATTCAAGTTAAGGTTAGCAGGACTGGTTAGTTTTGAATCAGGATCTACCCGATTTCAGAATTCTCAATATAGGCGCCCCTAATCCTGTTAATCCTGTAATCCTGCAAATCCTGATTCAGACAATCACCCCCTGACCGCAACCGTGCAAAAGGTAACTAACCCATGACGGACAACCCGATGGCGGGCATCCGCCTCTACAACGAGTTGGCTTACCTGTGGTCGGTGATAAGTCCCGCCGAGGACTACGCCGAGGAAGCGTTGTATTGGCTGCGGGCCATTGGCGCCAAGCTCGGCCCGGGAAGACATAGTCTCCTGGAGTTGGGCGTGGGAGGCGGGCACCTGCTCTCCCACCTGACGCCTCATCACGAGGCCGCGGCGGTGGACTTATCGCCGCGTATGCTGGAGTTGTCGCGCCGGCGGAACCCGGAAGTGGAACACCACTTGGGAGACATGAGGACGGTCCGGTTGGGGTGGCGGTTCGACGCCGTCCTGATTCACGACGCCGTCGGATACATGCTGACCGAAGACGACCTGCGGGCCGCGTTCGAAACGTCGCGGGCCCACCTGCGCCCCGGGGGCCTCCTGCTGGTGGCCCCGGATATAGTCACGGAGTCCTTCCGAGAAGGCAAGGTAATTCGCTGGACCACTTCCTCCGGCGGCGTAACCATAACGACCGAAGAGCGTCTTCACGACCCGGACCCTTCCGATACTTGGATCGAGTCCCTGTTCACCTACGAAATTACGGAAAACGGCGTCCGTCGGGTGGTACAGGACCTGCACGTCACCGGCTTGTTTTCCCTCAAAGCATGGACGTCGCTCTTGGAAGAAGCCGGATTCAACGTAGAAAGGACGCCCCTGCCGGGCCAGGACGGGTACGGAGAGTGGCTGTTTGCCGGGGTGCTGGGAGGATGAGGCCAATCCCGTCTCTACCTATCACCCTTTCTTTTGATTTTCACTTTCCCAAGTGTTGCGAGAGGAATGCCCTAACGGCAGGAACCAACTCGTTAGGAATCGAGATTATTGTTTGCGTTGGATCATCCCAAGCCGCCTCATCTTCCGCCACCGCTTCCTCTTCGGTCTGGTGTTCATAGTGGTCGAGTAGTTGTCGTACCCGCTCTCCGTCCCATCCGGGCGGGTAGGTGTTTGGGTCCTTCATCGCCATCTCCTCCTCATGCGTCTTCGGTGGGATGCCAGAGGCCCGCCTGTCAATTCATACGCCGTTATGACAAAAATGTGGTCAGAATCTATATCTGGGACGTAGATAACACGAAGATACCGCCCGGCCAAGGTTTGTCCAATTGCTACACGCGAACGTGCTCGACTTGGTCTGTCTTCGCGCGGTGACGTCAAAATCTCCACCACTTCGTGCTCTTCGACCCCGTGATTGTTGATGTGTGGATAGCCTGTTTCCGGGTCAATATAAAACCGTATGTTAGTCATTGACGGCGAGCATCGATCTTATCAATCACGGCCACTTTAAGGCTTTCAAATCTGCTTTCACTGCTTCAGCGGCATGTTCCCAATTAGTCGTTAGTGCTTGCTGTCGTGAAACAAAGCCCTTTGGGTTCTTATATCCCAACCTCACAAACCTTCTGAGGACATTCCTCCCGTATACGCGCTTGAGCGGCGTCCCGAAAGCTGTCTCACGCATTCAGGGTCAACCAGTCTCGATTTGCAGGGAGGAGAGGTCCAGGTTAGAGGACCGTTTGGAGAGGTGGAGCATTTCCACGCCCACTACTTCGTTCAATTCATTGTAGTCCAGCACCACTCCCGGCGACACTTCCTCCGACTCCACGATCAGAGAGTCGTCCAAGCGCAAGTAAAGGGCGTCGGCTGCCTTATCAATGCGCAGTTTCATAAATCTTCTCTCATGCTACGGTCAAAGAATACACTCACTACCCGCCAAGGTACAACACGGGTGTTCAGAACGACGCGCAACACGCGGTCGTCATACTCCGGGATGCGGCCATAAAAGCGCTCCACCGTTGGATCGTTCGGATCAGGCGTACGCAGTGCAGGCTCAGCCGTAACTCGTTCGACCCACTCCAGAAGAACCATTCGTTCCGCCATTACCTGTGCCGCGTGTTTGGTGAACTCCAGTTCCATGTGTCCGGGCCGCGGGCCTACCCCGCCACCACCGTGCGGGTGTCCCCTGCGGCCAGGGCGTTCATGTAGGCCAGGACCAGGTCACGGGTGCGGAAGCTGCCGAAGGCGGCCTCGTCTTCGCGGCGGACAATCGGGAAAGTCTCCAGCACGTAGGCCGCGTCGTCCCTCGACAGGCCGTATAGGATGAAGTACAGCGCGTCGAGTCTGGCCCGCAGGTGGCGGCGCTCCTCCTCATCCCAGATGAACGGCGGCCCGTCGTAACCCAAATCCTTGGCGAAGGGCGCCATGTCATGGGCGGTGTAGGTGAGGCGGAGAACGTGGTCGCGGACCAACTCGCGGGCGGTCGTGTAGCCGAACTGGCGGTCGTAGTCGCTGGGGGCGATGACTGGGAGTTGTTCCAGTAGATACCAACTCAGGTTGGTTCCGTGTATCTTCTGTCTGGCAACGAAGTCGAAAGCGAAGCTATTGAGATTTGCCAGTACGGAAGAAGCGTCTGAGGCGGATAGCCCGGCATCTGGGATAAGCAAGAAAACGCTATCTCCGAAGCCTGCCTTCGAGACCATACAGGAGATCATCGTTCTTACGTCGGTTGACCGAGCGATGCGTCTGTAAGAGATGGTCCAGTCGGCGTTCCCGGGTTTCACTTGGTCTATTGCCCACTCCGGCACCCAGTATAGGGGCGTAGGCAAAAAAGCACGGTTCGCGTGCTGCTCCTCGCTAGTCTCCTCGCTCAAGTAGGGATTGTGTGTACTCTCTGGGTTGTATCGTACTGAATTGGCCCGGTGATCAAATTGATGAATCATTCGGCCTTGGTATAGAGGCAGGTACAATTCATTGCCCTTCTTCCAGCGGTTGCCTTGGGCCGGATAGAACCCTTCGCCCTCAAGTTGTGGCCTCGTGCGGAACAGGTGTGAATCGGAAGTCATGTTAAAGAGTGCCTGCATGTATCGGACTGGCCATGCCTTGTGTTCCTGACCACCTTGATGGGCAACCAACACGGGATGTCGCTGGTAGATGCGGCGGGTTATTTCGGCGTCTCGCCGAGTGCGGAAGATAGGCGCGGTGCCGGTATTGGGATTGACGCGAATGAAATCATCCGGCGTCAACGGGAAGCACCGGTCCTCGTCTTTGAGTGTTTCAGGGTCATGGAGGAAGAAGGCGCACTCGGTCTCTTGGAATTGGCGTTCCTCGCCACCGAAAATGATGGCACAGAACTTGAAAGAGGCGTGAACATCCTTGAAAAAAATCTTGCGGTTCTCAAAATCGAACAGCCCTGCTACCCGCCCGCTGGTGGATACGGACTTGAAAAATTTGGCGGCAGTATAGTCCGCATAGATTCCAGAAGGTACGAGCAGCCCGATTATTCCGTCAGGCTGGACCAAGTTCATGGCCCGCTCAACAAACAGGGAATATAAATTGATACGCCCTGTGCTTAACAGACGATAATCCCCGCTGGAACGCACGAACGCCCGCATTGTTGTGGCACGGTCCCGGACCACTTGGTATTCGAGAGCAAGCTGGTCACCCTGATTGACACGTTGATTGATTATCTCTTTCCGGTCTGCCCCTGTTTGAGCGCCCAACACCTCAACATCCCGGAGGGCAAACCACTCCACCTCTGGCTGTTCAATCTGGTCCCAGGGTGGGTTGCCGACTACGGCGTCGAAGCCTCCCTGCGGGTGGACGTTCTGCCATCCTTGCCACACGCCCGGAAAGGCGGCCTCCCAGTGGAGAAAATCTTCCCGGTCGGCGACGGCCCGGGCGGACGACCACAACTCCCTGAACGCCGGAGATATGGGTCCGGTTTCCGTCTCCTGGCCGGGGCCGCGAGACAACAGGGTGTAGGCGTTTCCCGGATGCTGGCCCAGGGTTTCCACCAATGGCGCTTCAAAGACGGCCCGCTCCTTCTTCTTCATCCCCGCGCTGAGCCATCGCAGGCCGCAGAGGGTATCGAACAGGCCGCGCAGGTCCGCCGTTGTCTTTTCTACGCTCTCGAACAGCGTGGCCGACTCCTGCACTTCGGCTATGTCGGCGTCGGACATCTCCTCGATGCGCTGCATACTCTCGGTGGCGGCCTCCGCCCCGGCAATGGCGCTCCCGGCGAACAGGCTTCCCAACTGCTGCAGGTCGTTGACGGCGTCCCGCACCCGCAGGCCGACCAGCGAGTCGCCGCAGCGCAGGTGGTGGTCCAGGAATGACAGCGGCGCGCCCACGGTGAAGCTGTGCAGCCAAAGGGAGACCTTGGCCAGTTCTACAGTGAGCGGGTTTTTGTCCACGCCGTAGATGCACCGTTTCAGCACCATGCGGCGGATGATGGCTTGGTCGGTCAGCTGGGACTCGTTGATGGTCCAGCCCGACTCCTTGGCCCGCGCCAGTATGTCGTCGCGGATGGCGGCTATCCGTTGCACCAGCGGGGAAACGTACTCGCCGTCCAGCCACCCCGGCACGGCGGGGACGTACTCGATAAGTTCGGCGATGTAGTCGGCCAGAAAGTCCACGGCGGTAACCAGAAAATGGCCGCTGCCCATGGCCGGGTCCAGCACCTTCAAATCCAGGGCCGCTTCCGCTGGGTCCAGCTTCAGCAGTTCGTCACGGCGTTGGGCCTTGGGACGCCGGTCGCTTTTGAGTTCCTCTGCCTTGTCTTCGAAGGCCCTGAGACGCTCCTCCGCCAACGGCGTCAGGGTGCGCTCGACAATCAGGTCGACCAGTTCCTGGGGAGTGAAGAAGCTGCCGCTGTCCCTGCGGGCGTAGGGGTTGGGGCGAATGACAACCCCGCCGGCATCGTTCCGGGACGGCTCCCGTTCCAACAGGCGCTCGTAAATTGACCCGAGTTGCTGGACGGACATGTCCCGATAGTTGACGAACCGGCGTCCCTCGGGCGTCCTGGTGTGGCTCAAGTCGTAAATGACCGGGGCGACAACCGAGTCGGGCAAGCGCACGTTTTCCAGGATTGGGGCGGACTCGGCAGCAAAAAGCCCGCCGTTGTAGGGAGGCAGCCCTATGGAGGGGTCGCCCTTGTCGATTTGACGGAAGAGGGTGGCCAAGTGGCCGTAGTAGTTGGCGGCTACGCCCGAAAAGGCGTCTCCCCGCTCCATCCTTCGCGCCACGTCGTCCCGGACCCGTTTCCGCAGCCCGTAGTCGTCGTACCGTGGGTCGTTGACCGGCAGCAGGCCCCGGTCCTCGGCGTAGAGGAGAAAGAGCAGCCGGTACAGGAAGACCAGCGCCGCGTCCCGCACTTCTCCAAGGCCCGCGTTCGAGACCTCCGCCAGGGCAGTGACCAAGCTGGGGAAGACGCTTTCGAAAACAACCCCGGACAGGTCCTGGGCGACCTTTTCCTCGTACCTGCGTCCTTCCAGAATGGCCGTTTCCAGGAAGGTGGTGGTTGCGCCCTCTCGGCGTATGAAGGCGTCGCGGCGGAAGAGCAGGTAGAACGTCATGAGGCCGGCGTCGTCGTCACTCGCCAGCATCGTTTGCACGTTGGCTTCGTAGTAGGCGCTGGCGCGGGGCCTGGCCCGGTGGTCGTACAAGCGCCAGACGCCGCCGTTGGTCAGGATTCCCCACCTGATTCGCCCGTCGGAGACCGTCTCCGCCGTGGACAGGTACCGCAGAATCTGGCCGTGGGGTGTGCCGTTCTGGACCTTGTCGGCCAAGTCTCGGCTGTCGAGAGGAAGGCCGGACCGCTTGCTCTCCTCAATCACCAAAGCATCTTGGTAGCGGTCCTGTGAGTTGGCGCGCCCGGCGGCCCTCACCTTGGAACCGGCGTCGGCGAAAAGCAGGTGGTCGGGGATGTCCTCGTTCCTCTCCGTCCCTTGCTGCGGCAGGTAGTCGGTCCAGCCGAGAAGGTCCAGCGCCGGCCGCACCAGGTCCTGCTCAGTCAGGGACTCGTTGGGCGACGTAAATTGAGTGAACTGGTCAATCCTGGCCGAAAGGGCTTCCTTGAAGGCGGTAAATGCCTGCGGCTTGCTCAAGCAGTCCCGCCACTCCGCAGTAGCCCGGATCCCGTCGGTAAGAAAATATTCAGTAAACAGTTGGCCGGGCATCACAAGTCCAACAGGGAAGGCTGGTTACTCGAACTGCGAAGGTTCCCGCATAGGCCCACGGCTTGGGATTTCCAAGTCAACTCCGTAGATAATACCTCCACGGGCAACTCCACAACATTATATATGCCGGGTAACCTATGACATCACCAATAAGCCTCGCTAAACCCCGTTAGGCCAAGACCGCCTGAACCAGTATTACCGTATCTCAAGACTCTCAGCACAGAACCAACTAATCCTGCTAATCCTTAAATCCTGATTCAGACAACCACCCCAACCGATCACCGGCCGGGAAAACTACTGCCACTTGCCTCTTCCCAACTCGGAAAACAACACCCTACTATAGTACCTGTGCCGCACAACTCCCCGCCGTCCCTGCAACTTGGCAGGGCCTTTTCATTTTCCCGATTGGGGTAAACGGGTCCCGTCTTTCCCGCGAAAGCAGGAACCTACATGACCGTGGCCTATGGCAATCTTCTCGTGGCAGGACCACATGGATTCCCGCCTGCGCGGGAAAGACGAGAGAATGAAAAGGCCCTGACAACTTGGACGGGTGTGACCAAAACCGGTTAGTCAAATGGGAGTGCGGGCGGGACGCCCGCACCAAGTAGGGACGACTTTGTCCGTGCCCTGGGGCCAGGTCAAGGCCGTGATGTAGGGGCGACCCTTGTGGTTGCCCTGGCGCGTGGACTCGACGCCAAATCCTGCTAATCCTTTAACCCTGAAAATCCTGCTTCAGACAACACACGCGCCGCTCCTTCATACTTTCTCCAAACTCCTCGATTATCATCGTACTCAGTCCCGCGGGAGGACTCAGGACATCAGGATTGGATGACAGGAGGTGTTGATTTTGAGCAGGCGTAAAATTACCTTGTTGGTGCTGGCGGTTGTTATGGCCATAGGGCTGACCGGGGGCATCGTGTGGGCGCAAACCGACGGGAACGGCGGAACGCCCACCCCCACCCCTACTACTACGCCGACAGCCGACACGACGACCGGGAAGAGTTTCGTTGCCCGGGTGGCGGACGTTCTTGAGCTGGAGGAGTCCACAGTACAGGACGCCTTTACCCAAGCCAAGCGCCAGCAGATTGACGAGGCCTACAAAGGCCGGCTGGACAAGATGGTTGAGCGGGGGCGGATGACCGAGGATGAGGCCAACGATCAGTTCGATTGGTTCCAGGAAAGGCCTGCCAGTGCGGTAGAGCGGTCCAGGCATGGCAGGAGTGACGGAAAGGGCTTTCATCGCAGGGGGTCCAAGAACGGCGAGATCCGTTGGGGCCACCGCGGGGGCCGAGGTGGATGGCGAGACCGGGGCGGCTCGCAAACGTCGCCCATGGACCCCTCACCGACCGAACAACCGTCTTCCTGACCTTCCGGGATACCAAAATCGCCCGGCGTTCGGCGGTTACTGAGCGCCGGGCGGGCTTAGCGCAACACCGGTAAAACAGGACCCAGATCGAGGGAGTTTAAGCGTGGTCAGCACTGTTCTGATAGTTGAAGACGACCCGCACACGGTGGAGGTAGTCCGTCTGTACCTGCGGCGCGACGGGCATACGGTGTTGACCGCTTCCAACGGCAAAGACGGCCTTCGAATGGCGCAGGAGTCGGCCCCCGACTTGGTGGTACTCGACCTGATGCTGCCGGAAATGGGCGGGTTGGAGGTATGCCGGGAACTGAGGAAGGAGTCGGACGTTCCAATAGTTATGCTCACCGCCCGGGTCGAGGAGGAAGACCGCGTCGCCGGGTTCGAGCTTGGGGCCGACGACTACGTAACCAAGCCCTTCAGCCCCCGGGAGTTGGCCGCCCGGATACGGGCGGTCCTCCGGCGGACTGCCCAGGACCGGGAGGACGATTCTCCCGCCGGGTTGACCTACCGGGAAATCACCCTCGACACGCAGCGGCGCATTGCCTCCGTCGGGCAAACGTCATTGAATCTCACGCCCACCGAGTACCGCCTGCTGGCAATGTTCCTCCGAGAGCCGGGCAGGACCTTTACCAGGGACGAAATCATAAACCGCGTCTTCGGCTACGACTTTGACGGGTTCGACCGGACGGTGGACTCTCACGTATCCGGCTTGCGCCGCAAGCTGGATGCCGCTGCCAAGGACCGGCGTTACATCCAGACCGTGTATGGAGTGGGTTACAGGCTAAACGATGTTTAGATGGGTGTTCAGCCTACGGTTTCGCTTGATACTTGGCTTCTCCCTGATACTGGCGTTGGCCTTGGGCGGCGTCAGTTTCTACATTGCAAACGCCGCCGAGGGGCAAGCGGAGAGGTTCGACCATCGACGGGAGCAGGCCCAGCAACGGCGCATCGGCCGCTTGATTGCCCGGGGATACGGCGATGACGGGGAGTGGCGGGAACTCCAGCCCATCCTGGAGAGGACGGGGCCGGCGTTCGGACGGCGCATAGTGGTGCGGGACCTGGAGGGTAACGTGGTGGGGGACTCCCATAGCCGGCGGCGCCCCTTCGAAAGGCGTCGCCATATAGACCGGTCTGATACCCCGTTGGTGTTGGAGGACCGGCAGGTCGGGGCCATGGAGATCACCCCGGCTGCTTCCGCCGCCTCCATTCCGGACCCTCCGGTCTCCCGTTTGGTCTCCACGTTAAACACCTACTTGCTGTGGACCGGCATCGCCGCCGGCATCGGCGGGGTCTTGCTGATGTCTCTGCTCTCCCGGCAGCTTCTGGCCCCGCTTCAAGCGTTGGGAGCCGCTGCGACCCGGCTGGGCCGGGGAGACCTGACGCAGAGGGCGCCCGCGTCGGGCCCCAAGGAGATCAGGGAGTTGGCGGACTCCTTCAACCTGATGGCTGAGAGTCTGCAGGAAGCCGAACAACACCGTAGGAACCTTGTCGCCGACGTTGCCCACGAGTTGAGGACGCCTTTGTTCAATGTCCAAGGGTACTTGGAGGCGATAAAGGACGGCCTGCTGGAGCCTGACGAAGCTACCATAGACACGATTCACCGGCAGGTATTGCACTTGGGCACACTGGTGGAGGACTTGAGGCTGCTGGCCCAGGCCGAGGGCGGCGTCCTACATTTGGACCTCCAACCCGACCCCCTGGACGTTGTTGCCCGCCGGGCCGTGGAGGGATGCCGGGTTAGGGCCGAGGCCAAAGGCCTGACGTTGATTTACGTTGCCGGAGAAGGGCTGCCTCCGGTAGCAATCGACCGCTCCCGCATTGCACAGGTCATTGGGAATTTGCTCGAAAACGCCATCCAGCATACGGAAACTGGCGGCACTATAACCGTCCGCACGCACGCCAATGGGCCGAACAGGGTGACCCTCAGCGTGGAAGATGATGGGGAAGGTATCCTACCCGAAGCACTGCCCTTGGTGTTCGAGCGATTCTATCGTGTCGACCCTTCCCGCGCCCGGACAACGGGTGGGGTTGGCTTGGGCCTGACCATCGCCAAGCAATTGGTCGAGGCCCACGGCGGCTCCATTACCGCAGAGAGCGCCCATGGCCGCGGGGCCACTGTCTCGTTTACGTTGCCGACGGTAGAGGAAGACCTTTCCGTTTAATGTTCCGGCTCGCAGCTATGGAACCGCCTCCAGCCCAATGCTATGCTCCAAGCAGCAACTTGAGGAGAGGCATTTATGAGCGGGGCGGCAAGGGTTACGGCCCACGTATTATTGTTCGTGTTGGCGATCGCAGTCTTTTACATTGGGCTGGGTATAGGACTTCAGGACAACCCCACCATCGGCAGCGTCCTCTGGTTCGCTGCGGCGGCCATAGCGGGGTTGAACCTGATATGGATACTCCGATGGCGGCGGAAACCGCGGTCATCGCAACCGGGACCACCCGTGAGCTAGACCGGGGCCAACACCTTCCGGCAGTAGTGCTGCTTGACCCAGTCGGCCAAGCGGGCGACTTGCTTGAGAATGTCATCGGGCTGGCCCTCCAAGTCGATGGATGCCACCTCGATAGTCTTGCCTGCGTGCCTGATTCTGTAGCGGCGCGGCTCCGTTGGCTCCAACTCGCCAGCGGCGTAAATGAGGAGGCCGGACGGTAAATCGGCGGCCAAGCAGTAGGCAAGCATTTGGTAGATGTCGGCGTTGGGGGAATTTTCCGATTTGATGCGCTTGTACTTGGCGTCGCCCACGAACCGGTAGCGTCTTCCACTCCACCAGGATAGGTCCGGTTCCAATCTGATGGTGTTGGCCTCGTCCAAATGCAGACGCCCGCGCCGCCACTCGCGTTCCGAGAGTCTCAACTCTTCCCTCAGCGCGACGACCAGGAATTGCTCGAACACCCGGTTCATGTCAAGCATGAAGGAAGCGCCCGTAGTTTCGCCGTGGAGAAGTTCCAGGCTGGAGTTTTCGATAATCAGCCGGGCCAGTTCCACCGCGGGGCGGTAGTGGCTGTTGAGGCGGGTGTACTGGACGTCCGGAACGCCGCGGCGGTATGTACCAAGCTCGACGGTGTTGAAGACGGGGCGCAGGGCATGGACGTCGCGGCGGGCCTGTTGTGACCTGACGGGCAGGTGGGCCAGCCGGTGGAGGGCGGTCTTGAGCAGCCGGTTCTCCTCGATATCCTCGGTGAACTCGTCGAAGGCCACCTCCAAGGGCAGCGGGACGCCGAAACGGCGGTTTATCTGGTCGTTGAACCGGATACGGCCCCGGACGGTATGGAGGGCTTCTTCTTCATGCCGGTACCCCTGCAACAGACCGCGGCGCACGGCTTGGCGGGTGTGATGCACGAAAGCCGGGATGATGCTCTCCAATACATCCGCGTCCGGGGACAGGTCGAAGGGATACTTACGCCAGTCCTTGGGGTCAATGGCATAGGCCACCAGGAACATCACGCGATCTATGCGAATCTTGGGGCGCACGATGACAGACAGGTCGCCGACGCGCACCGTGCCGATGTAGGACGACGGCCGGAGCACCCACGTCGTTCCTTCATCGGTTGGGGGCGTTACGTCAATGTGGGCGTGGGCCAGGACCTTCCGCTGCTCCAAATCCAGTGGCACATTGACGGGCCGAGGTTCGTATTCAACAAGTGTTAGCGGTGTCATCATCGGCCTGCGCCGTGTCGGTCTCGCTGGTTGACGCGCCGCCATTGAGTTCCGAGCCGTTTAGTTCCCGCTTCAGCCGGTCAAATCGGAACTCGGCGAGTTTGTCCGCATCCCCGAAGAACTGTTCTTCAATATAGGGAATTACCGCCCGGTCCCAGATGCGGCGCCCGCGGATTTCGTCCAGCGTTTGACCGCGACGCATGAAGTAGCTGGGACCGATGCCCATGTCCCGTTCCAGCTTGCCGTTCGCGGCGTCTACCAAGTTGGCGGCCAGAGTATCCTGGCCTTCTCGCTCCAGCCATCGGTGCAACAGGCCCTTTACAGGAGGTTCATCGGGGAAGAAGGGCGCGAAGTAGAACCGTCGCCGTAGAGCCGCGTCCATCAGCGCAATGGAACGGTCGGCTGTGTTCATGGTGCAGATAAACCACAGGTTGGAAGGCAGGCTGAACCCCGCACCGTCGCCACCGTACTGGAGCCTCACTTCCTCATCCCGGTACTCCAGCAGGAAGTACAACTCCCCGAACACCTTGGCAACGTTGCCGCGGTTGAGTTCGTCGATGATCAGGATGAAGGTAGCGTCCGGGTCGTTCCTTGCTTTGTCGGCGATGCGCCGGAGCGGGCCTTGGACCAGCTTAAAGGCGGGCTGCCCAGTGTCCGTCAGGACCGGCCGGTAGCCCTCGACGAAATCCTCATAGGAATAGGAAGGGTGAAACTGGACGATTTCAAAATCGCCGCCGTTAAGCTTGCACTGCCGGGCGATTTCGCGAGCGACGTAGGTCTTGCCGGTGCCCGGAGGCCCGTAGAAGATGACCTGGCGTTTTTCCTGAAGGTCTTCGATGATTTCCTGCAGGTAGTTGGGTTCCCAGAGGAGATCTTCGGCGAGGGTGTCTATGTTGGATTGGGCCCAGGGGTCGGTGGATGGAGGAGTGGGTTCGGGTTTGGTAGGCGGTAGCCTAAGGTTGTTTCCTTGCCTGTAAGATTCGAAGGCTTCACTGACGTATTCGGGTAAGTCTTCTGGTGTCCTGGTCGTGATGTACCACACTAGGGATTGAGCGTCGAGCCGGTCACGAATATTTAGGTCACGCGCCGATGCTTGTGTCACGAATTCATCGAAGAAGTCCAATGCGTGGCTATATCGCTCCCAAGCGTCCGTACTGTCGCACGGCGGATGTCCGGTCAATTTACAGGCGTTCTGGATAGGTGTCGGCCGGTATATCGGGTAGTCCGTCGGGCTATCGGCCATCAAGAGGAACGATGCCATAACTCCCGGTGTTCCAAACGGGCCGAGTTCCTGAAAACTCCGCACACGATCTTCCATGGAGGCTGGAGCGTCCATGCCCCAAATTCGGCGTAATGCTTCCTCAATCCGTGATGACTCCAAGTCCAAGAACGGTTGGTGAATACGCCAACCGGTCAAGTTGCTGCTTATGAAAGATTCTTTAAGGAGGTCTTCCCAGCCGGAGGCCCCATCCTTGATAGCTTCCTTTACGGCAGCCAGTTTGTTTCCTGTCTCCAGTTTGTAGTCCCGTTCTTCTTCATCGAATTCCGGCCTCTCGTAAAACCACTTGGCCCAAGTTATGAAGGCATCCCATTCTGAATTGGATTCAACTTCCCCCAAGAGAGACGCTAGCTCCCCGGTATGCTGATTAATGTTGAAAACGGTCAAATTGGCTGTCACAGATCTTTGGAACGAAGCCGACAACTTCGACCGAGGAAACCAACCTAGCCAATTTACTCTCCTGTTTCCCAGATACTCTTGTGACGGCCAACGGGGCGAGTGTTCATAGCCGCCTTGGCAGCGTCCTATCAAGACGTCGGAGGTCCCCTTCGGTGGTGTAAGTATCAGGTCGCCTTCCGAGATTTGATTGACGAAGCGATTGATGCTTCCAGCCCAGCTACTCAGGGATCTTTCGCTGGCTCCTTGATGGGTGGCCCGAAGCTTGTCCTTTATCTCCTCTTGCGTTTTCCCTGAGATGTTTTCCTCTATTGCGGGCCATCCTATCCCCGCAACCGAGTTAGCTTCGAACAGTGCCGAGGTATCCGGTCCTCCACTTGGATTGGAGCGTACTACCCAAGCCGCCATTGTTGCCCCCCCGCGTTTAGACCTGTCTGGGATTATACATGCTTACTCGACCAATCATTGCAGGGATGTTCCAGGGTAGGTGTAGTCGGGGTAGGTAACCCCGCCACTGCAGATTGATTTCAATCAGCCACCTTGCGGCGGGGTGTAGCTCACCTACCAGTTTATGCCGAACTGGTCAGTGAGGGAGCCGAAGTAGTCGCCCCAAAACATGTCCTGGATGGGCATGGTTACTTGGCCACCTTGGGAAAGCTTGGCGAACTTGTCGTCGGAGTCGTTCCTGGTCTCGGCGGAGAAGGATATGGAGAAGTTGCTCCCGGTGACGGGAGGCGGGCCGAAGGTGGAGCAACTGTCGCTACCCATCAGCACGCTTGACCCTATGGGCAGTGACACATGCATGATGCGGTCCTGCTCCGCTTCGGCCACGCCTATGTCCGGCGGCCCTTCACGGAAGGTGATGATGGTGTCAAATTCGCCGCCGAATACCGAGCGGTAGAATTCGAAAACCTGGCGGCAGTTATCGTTGAAGGTCAGGTACGTGTTGAGGCTCATGGGTGTCTCCGATAAAGATAGAGTATTGGGCGAAAGCGAGGGAAATTTCTGTCGGGCAACCGGGCGCCAAATCTGACCACGTTCCGTAGGAAAATCCGCCTCTGGATTCCCGCCTTCGCGGGAATGACAAGGGCGAAGGCGTCAAATGTGGTTGCCTTGGTCCGGTCCGCCGAGGTAGCCGGGATGTGTGACGGTTAGGGTACAATATTTGTATAAACCCTTCCTTCCCGCGAGGACGACCCGCTTGACCTTCTTTGCGGAATCGGAAATTCTTGAATGGCTCATCAGGAACGGATACTTGGTGATGTTCCTGATCATGTTGATAGAAGGGCCGGCGGTGACCTCCATTGGCGCCCTTGGCGCGGCGTTGGGCCACTTCAACGTATTCAGCGTCTTCGTACTTTCCTTTTTCGCCAACTTCCTTCCCGATGTCCTGTACTACTACATGGGTCATTGGGGCGGGCAATGGGTGTTGGACAAGTTCGGGACCCGCATCGGAGTCCCTGTCGAACGCCGGGAGAGGGCCGCAGAACTCATTACCAATCACATGGGAAAGTGGCTCCTGTTCATCAAGACTATTCCTTTCATAAGCCCTCCGGGGTTGGCGGTGATGGGGGCGTTGGGCGTCTCGGTCAAGCGCTTTATATGGTGGGACGTGGCAATAGTCGCCCTGACCTCATTGTTCTTCACGGCCTTGGGATACTATTCCGGCCAAGGTTACGGTTTCCTCCAACGCGCGTTTGGGTACGGGGCTTTATGGTTGGCCGGGTTCTTCGTGGTTTTCCTGTTGGTGACCTATATTTACAACCGGATCGCCCAACGGTTCACTCAACGGATACGGCAATACGCCGACGAGGAGAGCCAGGTGCAACGATAATATTTGTCACGGGTGACTCCAAACGGCCGGTTCCGGCCTGACGGGAAGGGGGTAAGAACAGTGAAGGTGTTGGTGGCAAACGATACTTATCCGCCACAGTTGAACGGAGCAGCGGTGGCGGCCCACAGGTTTGTACAGGGACTGGCGGGAAGGGGGCATTGTGTCACGGTGGTTGCTCCCAGCATGACCTACCGGGACGAGGAGCAGGACGAGCCGTCCAGTCCCGGAGTAACGGTACATCGCATTAAGTCATTTCCCACCAGACCGCTACATCCCGAGTTCCGGATAACGTCGTGGGTCAATATCGACGCCAAGCTAGACCGCATTTTCGACCGGTCCCGGCCTGACATCGTCCACCTGCAAAACCACTTCGTTATTGGCCAGGGATGCTTGAAACAGGCCCGGAAACGAGGCATTCCCGTAGTGGGAACCAACCATTTCATGCCGGGGAACCTGTTCGACTATATTCCCAAACCCCTGAGGTCTGTCGGCTCGGTTGTCATATCGTCGGTGACATGGAAGCACTGGATGAGGGTATACAACCGGCTGGACTGTGTTTTCGCGCCGTCCCACTCCTGCTTGAAAATGATGCGGGGCGTTGGGTTGACCGCTCCGGCAGAGGTTGTTTCCAACGGGATCGACCTGGGGCGTTATTCCAAGGTTCCTGCACCGGAGTCTATTTACCGGAAATACGGCATCCGCCAGGACATTCCAACCTTCCTGTCGGTGGGACGGTTAGAGAAGGACAAGAAAGTCGACTTGGTAATCAAGGCTACAGCCAAAGCGGCGGCTTCCACCCAAGTACAGACCGTATTGGTGGGAAGAGGGAAGGATGAGGGCGAGTTCCGGGAGCTTGCCAAGCGTCTCAACTTGGACGGCACACTGGTCTTTACAGGATATGTGCCAGACGACGACTTGCCTCTTTTGTACAATGTCGGCGATGTGTACATAGGCGCCGGGGCCGCCGAGTTGCAGGGCATGGCCGTGATGGAGGGTATGGCCAGCGGACTGCCCATTCTGGTGGCCAACGCGGTCGCTTTGCCGGAGCTATTGGAAGAAGGCGTCAACGGGTTTTTGTTCGAACCCACGGTGGAGGACCTGGCCCGCAAGATGCTTCTCATGCTGGACCACCGCGACCGTTGGGAATCAATGGGCGAGCGCGGCATGGCCAGTATGCAACTGCATGACACTCCTATGGTGCTGGCCCAGGTGGAGGAGTTGTACCGGCAGATGATCGCATCGCAAGAGGGTAGGCTGGCCGGGCGGGATTAAGCTTTCGCTCAAAGAATCTGGGAAGTCCGCCAGAATCACGGCCATAAGGCGATTCCTTGACCCGTTGGGCATGCCGCGATCAATTTTTGACGATCAAGGCCTATCTGTCGACACCTCCTGGTCCTGACTTGGTCAGCGGTTCCAGAATATTCAACAAAAGCTCGACTCGGTCAAGCCTTCTACCAATGACGTCGGGGCGTAGGAACCTTTTGCGGGTGTAAAAGTACCCGTGGAGTTCGTTCGCTATAGGAGAAAGGTCACCCAATCGGGTATCGTGAGTCAAGTCCTCGGCTTGGTACATCACAGTGAAAAATTGTTCATGCCTTTCGTACTGCCAGCCTTGGGCTTCGGCAACGGCCTTGGTCATCCAAGCGCCTGCGCCCCAGCCCTTCTCAGACGCCTGATGCAGGTCGTCTACGGCTAGATATTCCCGCGCCTTAGCCAGGAACTCTCTGGACTGCTGGCGATAGTCGGTCGTGGCGTTGTCGCCGTTGCCGTATGGTCCCGTTGGGGAAGTTTGAGTCATGTGAGTGTTCCTAAGCGTCAAATGTTGCCTTGGTCAACGGCTCCAAAATGTCCAGCACGTTCTCTATCTGGTCAAGTCCTTGGCGGATGGCGTCAGACCGAAGGAACATCTTGCGGGTGTAGAAGAATCCGTGGAGCGTATTGCCAACGTGCCACAGGCCCGGCAAGCGGGGATCGTCGGAGAGGTTCTCCGCTCGATACATCACGGTGAAAAACTCCTCGTGTTTTCCGTAATGCCAGCCTTGGGCCTCGGCGACGGCCTTGGCCATCCAGGCGGCGGCGCCCAGCCTTTTTCAGCCGCTTGGTGCAGGTCATCTACTGCTAGATATTCGCGTGCCCTAGCAGGGAACAGCCTGGACTGTCGGCGGTAATCAGCAACGGCGTTGCCGTCGTGGTCGTATGGTTCCATAGGGTACATTTGGGTCATGGACTAATCCCTTGGCACCGCGAATAGACCTAGCTTTCGATCATCTCTATCCAAGATTATCTAACAGGATGTGATTGTGACGCAAAGGCTTGTTGTCATACGGGGTTGTATACTGTCCGACGTTCACAGGTTTACAACGGGGTCCGCCCTGCCCATATCAGCCGGCAGGACAGGAGAGGTATATGCCGGAAGCGCCGGACTTGGAAGTTATTAAAGATTACCTGAACGAACACGTCCAAGGGCAGACAGTGGAAGCCGCGCGGGTGTTGCGGCCCACGGTCCTGAGATCCTTGGCCGGCGAGTTCGCTGCCGACGTTTCGGGGCGGACTTTGGGAGAGTTCCAACGGCGGGGCAAGTTCTTGTTGACCCGGTTGTCGGGGGAACGATGGCTGGTTATCAACCCTATGCTCACGGGCGCTATCCAGTATTGCCGTAGACGGGAACGTGTGTTGAAGAAGACTTCATTTGTTCTTGAGCTTGATCAAGGCTTGGACATGCGTTACTTGGATGACCGGCAAATGGGAATGGTCTATTACGTTACTGAAGCCCAAATGGTTGATGTGTCACGTCTGCAAGACCAAGGTGCGGATGTTCTGGGGGACATATCTTTCGATGAGTTTCAAGCCCGGCTGAAGAGGTTCCAAGGCGAGATCAAGGGAGTGCTTACCAGGGGGGCATTCATAGCCGGTATCGGCAACGCCTATTCCGACGAAATTCTTTTCGCCGCCGGCATATCTCCTTTCCGCAAGGCACGCTCGCTGACTAAAGAAGAGTTGGTGCGGCTCCACGAGCAATCCCGCGCTGTGGTTGAAGATGCGATAGAAGTATTGCGGGGCCGCATGGGCGAACAGATACACGTGAAGATTAGGGACTTCCTGAAGGTGCACGCCAAGGGGGGCCAACCGTGCCCTAAGTGCGGCGGCAATATCACGCAGCTTAACGCCAATCAACGGATGACCAGTTACTGCCGAAAGTGCCAACCGGGGATGCTTATCAAAAATTGAACGGGTTCTTGGTGGTTTGTTACGGTAAAAAATGTGCCCGCGTTAAGCGGGCATCCTTTTTGAGTTGGTTGGAGCGGGAGAAGGGATTTGAACCCTCGACCTTCTCCTTGGCAAGGAGACGCTCTACCCCTGAGCCACTCCCGCATAACCATCCGAGGTGACGGCTTCTTGTGTTTGTTTGCCGCCCTTCGCCAGCACCTATGGATTAGGTAATTAATTATACACGATACTTGCGGTGTCGTGTAGATGCCGTCTGACAATTTTCAGTCCGAATCAGGCTATGCCACCCATAACCGGCCCGTTGGATATGGCAGGGCTTTTCGCCTCGTTACCTGCTATTAGGACAGTTTCCAGGAATAGAGCATCACAGCTACGGCTGTGGCCAGGTTAAGGCTGGATACTCCATCGGTCATTGGGATGGACACATTATAGTCAGCCAAGGCTATGAGTTCTTGACTCAAGCCATCCCGTTCCGAGCCAAAGGCCAGAACGGCGCGGGGTGGAACTTTGCCAAGAGATAGTGGTTGTCCGGTTGGGTCAACCACTACCAATGGACGGTCACACCGCGGGATAGCTGCCGAGCGGGTTACGGGCAGCGCGTATTGGAGGCCGGTTGCCGCGATTATCGCAGCAGGATTCCAAGGGTCCTGGGGTCCGGTGGTGACCAGGCCGGCCGCTCCGGCGGCCGCGGCCACTCTTACCGACGCGCCGATGTTGAGAAGGTTCCTGGGGTTTTCCAACATGACGACAGGCGCAGGACAGGGGCTCACCAAGATATCCGTCAAGGAGACCAACGGGCGGTCCGCTATCGAGATTACGCCAGTAGGCGGCGTTACCGGAGCCAGTTGGCGGAATACGGCTTCGGGGACGACATAATGATTGGCGCTTATCCAATGCGCCAAGTCCGGCGCGTATTCCGTTGCCAGCTTGTTCAGGCCTACGGTGTTGACGGTAACGACGTCCGTTATCTTCGCGCCGAAACGAAGAGCGTGTTTCAAGGGATGAAACCCTTCTAGCACCGCCACGGACTGGTCGGCGCGTGCGCCGCGGAACCGGTCGATGAGGGTTTGGTGTCTCATGGGCAATGACTGCTCAGCAAACCGGAGAATCAAGTCCAAAACGCAATATGCGCGCGGTTGCCCTTGGCGACTGGAGGCGGGCGTGCGTCGGTTGTACGGAAATAGGCTTGGTCTGCTACGGCGCCGACTCGGCCTGGCTGTGGAAGTCAGGATCGTAGGCCGCGATGCCGCCCAATTCGACTTGACGGGCAAGGGGAACTATTGACGGCGGCTGGCCGCCCTGCAGGGCGGTCCCGATTACGCCGGTTTCACGCAGGTGTTGGATTTCCTCGCCGGTCAGCCCCAGGACTTGGCGGAGTACGTAGTCGTTGGCCTCGCCCAACATCGGGGCCGGTCCTTTGGTGCTCGCTTCCATATCTGAGAATCTCCACCCACGCCCCAGATACTCTTGCTGCCCCAATCCGGTTTCCTGCGGATGCTCGACAGTCTCGAAAAACCCTCTGGCACGGAAGTGGGGGTCGCGCAGCAACTCGCCGGCGTTCAAGACGGCGCCGGCGGGCACTCCCTTTGCTTGCAGCGTTTCCATCACTTGGTACGGCGTGCGTCGGGATGTCCAGTCGGTGATGATGGCGTCCAATGATTCCTGATTGCCGTACCGGACGAACGGGTCAACAAACCGGGGATCGTCGGCCAAGGACGGCTGCTCGATGGCTTGGCAAAACGACGACCAGTCCTCGTCGTCCCTGACGGCGATAGTGACCCACTGGTCTTCTCCCAAGCAGGGGTAGCAGCCGTGGGGCGACATGTATTCGTGGCGGTTCCCCAAGCGCCGAGTGCGGCGTCCGTTGAAGGCGAAATCCAGCAGCCCCTCGCCGAGGAACGAAACGCCGACTTGGTACATAGCCAAATCCACCCACACGCCCCGGCCGGTGGTCTTACGGTGTATCAAGGCGGCCAATACGGCGAACTGGGCGGTGATGCTGGCCAGGAAGTCGGTATACGAATTGGCGACCTTGTTGGGGACGCCGCTGTCGGCGAGACGGCTGTCGAGGCCAGGCTCCATATAGCCCATAAATGCGCCGGTGCCGTGGGTGGGCTCCAACGCCGCCGCCATGGCCCCGTAGTTGCTCCAAGGCCCTGAGTGGCCGTAGCCGGTATTGGATACCATGATCAGGTCCGGCTTGAGGGCTTTCAGGCTGGGGTAGTCCAAGCCGAAACGCCGCATGACTCGGGGAGTGAAGTTCTCCAGCACCACGTCGCTAAGGGCGACCAGCCTTTTCAGCAAAGCCACCGCGTCTTCAGAACGGAGGTCTAGGGTCAAGCTCCGTTTTCCGCGGTTAAGGGTCTGGAAGGTGCCTCCCCGCTCCCAGAACAGTTCTCCCGGATCGTTGTCCGGGTAGGGGCCGTTCAGTGTGCGGGTGGTGTCGATGAACTGCGCTTGGCAGGAATCGACTTTGATAACCTCCGCACCAAGGTCGGACAGGAAAGCGCCGGCGTAGGGCATGGCAAATACGCGGCTAAGGTCCAACACGCGGATTCCGTTGAGAGGTAGTTGGGTCATGGCTACTAAGCCGCCCGTTGGCCCCAGCGTTCGTGGAAGGTTACTTCTGAGGATGGTCTTCTTCTGCTGCTGCTGAAGCGTTGGCCTTGTGCCGGGTAACCCAACGGAATCAGGGCCGCGGTGGCAACGTTATCGGGGATGCCCAAGTATTCCTTGACTTCTTCCTCGTGCTGGGTATGGAGGGTGGTCAAAACGGTGCCCAAACCGAGGGCGCGGGCCGCTAGCAGTATGTTTTGGACCGCGGGGTAGATAGATGATCCGCCGGTGATTGGAGAGGCGCGGAAAGCTGATGGGACCTGTTCCAAGCAGGCAAGGATCAATACGGGAATGTCTTCCATGTTATTGGTCAACATGCTGGGGCGGTATGGCTGGGTTACTTGATTGTTGAAGTCCATGTCGGCGGTGATCTTGCTCCAAGCAGACACGTACCACTCGCCGAAACGGCGCTTGGTTTCCCGGTCCCGGATCACCAGGAAACTCCATCGTTGGGTGTTTCCGCCGCTGGGAGCGCGGACTGCGGCGTCCAGGATTTTGGCGACAACCTCGTCGGGTACAGGGTCGGGTGCGAAGTTACGGATGGCCCGTTGGCTGTGAATAGCTTCAAACAGTGATATATCGCTCACTTGATGCCTCTTTCCGGGCTGGATATGGGTAACACCCTTCTCCCCTTGGAAGAGGGGTGAGGGAATTCTCCAGCCACTTTATCAGATAACTCCCGCAGAACGCAGAAGTACCATTTGCGAGGGAGTGTAACCCAGTTCTTCAACGTATATTTCGTGGTTGTGCTGGCCCAGCAGAGGGGCCGGATGGTGTACCTTGAACTCAGATTTCGACAGACGGGCTCCCATGCCGGCGTACTCCGCAGTCCCCGCCACCGGGTGATCGACCTCGACGAAGAAGTCCCGCTCCCGCAGGTGAGGACAGTTGAACAGGTCTCCAGCGTCCTGGGCCATGCCAAACACCAGACGGTTTTCGCCCGACGCCTCGAATAGCGGCTTCCGGTCCCAATGGGACAGGGCCTCCATAAGCAGGTCCTTCAGTTCCTCGCCGTGTTCGATACGGCCCGCGCCGCTGGCGAACCGTTGGTCTTGAAGGGCTTCGGAGCCGATTACGCCGGCGATGGTGGACCAAGGCTGGGAACCCTGCACGGATGGGACCACGTAGCCGTCTTGGGCGGGCACCAGTTCGTCGAAGCCGGAGCCGCGGACGGGACGGCGTCCTTTGACAGCTCCCATGAACGAGTAGTAGGGGACCGGTTGCACCAAGTGAGTAGCTAAGCATTCCACCGCGGAAACGTCCACATGTTGGCCGCGTCCGGTGGCCATGCGTTGCAGCAACGCCGCCAGCGTGGCGACCGCGGCGTTGGCCCCGGCGACGTAGAGGGACTGGCTCAAAGCGTTGCGCAACGGCTCCCGGTCGGAATCACCCACATGGTACATCAGGCCGCTCATAGCCCAAGTCACGATGTCGGTGGCAGAATAGTCCCGGTAGGGGCCGGTCTGGCCGAAAGCGGTAATGGACGTAACGACCAGGCCGGGGTTGTTCCGCGACAAGGCGTCATAAGTCAAGCCACAGGATTCAGCCTCTGAGGGAGGATAATTTTCAACCACTACGTCGACGGTCTGCGTCAGGACGTCCAGCAACTCCCGTCCGGAGTCGCTGCGAGGATCCAGCGTGATGCCCCGCTTGTTGGTGTTTACATAAAGAAAGGGGATACTCTTGTCAGGATGCGGGTCGTCCTCTACGAACGGCCCCATGCGGCGGGCCGGGTCGCCTTGGCCGGGCATCTCGACCTTGATGACGTCCGCGCCGTAGTCTGCCAGCAGCTTGGCGCAAAAGGGGCCGGAGACCTCAGTGCCCAAGTCCAGGACGCGGATGCCTTGCAACAAGGGGATTCCGGTCATTCTTCCGCTTCCCATTCCAACGGCAGGGTCTGCCCGTGCTTGGGCAGGACTACAGTAGCTTGGCCCAATGCCGTTTGCTCGCCGCGGCTGTTGCTCAAAGCAATGTTGCAGTCCACGTAACCGAAGCCGTCCTGTTCCCGCTTGGCGGTGATTGTCCCGGACGCCGTAATCACGTCTCCCGGGTAGTCCATACCCCGGTGCTGGACGTAGAACCGCTTGAACCAACCCTCATCGCCGGCGAAATCGTTCAGCAACTGTCCCAAGTACTGGTTCTTGAGGGAGCCGTTGACGACCACATTGGTCAACCCTTGGCGGAGTTGGGCGAAGGGCAAATCCCAGTGGATACGGGCGTAGTTGCCATTGGCAGCGGCCCAGCGCACCAAATGGGTGGTGGTCAGTGGGCCTTTGACCACGGGTTCCAACGAATCTCCCACGGAGACATCCTCATAGTGGAGTTGCTGCCGGTCAGTGGGTTGCAGCCGAGGAATGTCCCCTCCCGGTCCAGGCGGGGATATCTGGACGGTGTCCAATTGGTCACGGACGTTGACCGCGTCCGTAGGTTCGCCACTGGCGGGAAGGGCGCGGTGGATGCTCACGCGCTTGGCCAAGCTGATTACTTGGTCATTTTGGTTGGTCTGAGTCTCCAACCGTACTACGAACACCAAAGCTCCGGAGCGGCCCTGCTTCTGGAAGATATCCAGAATTGTGAACCGTCGGGTTATCCAGTCCCCCGCGTAGGCTGGGCGAAGGAATTGCCAGTCGCTGCCGCCGTTGAGGCCATAGCTGCTGAAGGGAAGGGGCACTTGAAAGTGGGATTCCTGCCCGGCGCCAAAATAGCCGATGGTCGGGGCGATGTCCTTCCAGGTCGCCAACGGCGGGCAGAGTAACCCGCCGAACCTGCTCTTCCCCGCGTATTCGGGGTCGGTGTACAAGCGGTTGGGGTCCTGGATGGCATCGGCTACGTCCCACGCCATTTCATCGCTGATGGGGAACCGGTTCCGTTCCGGCTCCGTTTCCTGGCCAATCAAGGCCAGGACTTCCTCCGTGATCAGGTTTTCGGGCATGGTCTATCTCCGGGGCTGGACGGTAGTTTGGGGTTGGGTGCGTATACGAAGTTTAGCACAGAGGAATGGGGCGGGGGCAGGCGAGTGCGTAGAGTCCGTGGAAGGGAGACACAGGGACGGATTTTCAGGGTTTCCGGGTCATTTTGGGTCATTGTGTGTCATTCAGCTTTGGTGGCAGGGTTGGGTTCTTCGACATTTGCGCCATTTGGGGGTTGCTTTGCCCAGGTTTTGGCTTGAATGTGCCAAGTTTTGGCTCATTGTGTGTCATTCCGATTTGGCAGCGGGGTTTGGTCCGGGACCCAGCTACCGGGGCGCCACACGGGGCTAGTATCATGGTAAAGCGGCGCAGCCTGATTTGGGAAGGGGCGGATGTCAGTGGATTCCTTAAGTCACGATATTTGGGAAATGGAGCGGACATTCGGCAACAACCCTCATTTATAATGAGGCCGCCACGTAAGCGATCGGAGTTTACAGACGGCAGCCCATAATGAGGAGCAGGACATGACCCTTAACGAGTTCATTGAAGACGCGTTTAATGTGGAACACGAATTCCTGATGGAAGCGGTGAAGGACCTGACGCCGGAGGAGTTGCGCTGGAGGCCGGGGCCGGAGGCCAACCCCATTGGATGGATGCTTTGGCACATGATCCGGGTTGAGGATATGTGGTTTCAATTTTTCATCCAGCGCCAGTCGGAGATGTGGGAGCGTGACGGTTGGCACGACAAGTTCGGGTTGCCTACAAGGGACAACGGCTTTGGGCACACGCCGGAGCAGGTGGCCCAGTTTCCAGACTTGGATTTGGCGGAGCTGCTGAGGTACGGAGACGCCGTGCGCGCCGGAACGTTTGAATACCTGAAGGGGTTAACCCCGGAAGATTTTGAAGTAGTGCCGAGGGAACAGCGGTCTGAAATGTCGGTGGGGGCGGTTTTCCGCCAAGTGGTTGGCGAGGTGTACCAGCACCAGGGGCATATTTCTTATCTGAAGGGGCTGTTGCGGGACGGTCAGTAAACGGAGTCCGAGTGCAGGCGTCGGTCAGGGCGGCGGCCTTTGAGGCAGATTAGAGGGGGAGTTAGCGGCTGTTGCGGGCGCGGAAGTCTTCGATGCCGATTTCCAAGGCGGTCCACGGCAGAAGAGCGCACTTGATACGCACCGGAAACTGGCGTACCACCTGAAGAGGTAGCAAGTCTTCCAGACCGCCCATATCCTCTCCCGGCACCGGCTTTCGCTGCATCATGGACCTGAAGCGGTCGGCCACGCTTTCCACCTGCTCCAGCGACTTGCCCAGTGTCATCTGGGCCAGCATTGAGGCGGAGGCCTGGATGATGGAGCAGCCTTCGGACCGGGCGCTGGCGTCGGCCACAAGCCCCTTCCGGTCTACGCTCAGCTGGAGGATTACCCGGTCGCCGCAGAAAGGATTGAACTCCTCGGCTTCCACGTCGGCGTTGTCCAAAGGGGTGCGGAGGCGTGGATTGCGGTAATGATCGAGTATCTTGTCGCCGTAGAGGCCTTGCAGAGGCATGTCGGGAACGCTGGCCATGATTCTTGCCGAGCCTCGTCTACTCGGTCATAACCGCTTCCGGTTGGCCGTCCAACGCCGCCCGTAACGTGTGCCAAGCCAGAACGGCGCACTTGATACGAGTGGGAAAGTCGGACACGCCGGAGAGGCTTTCCAAGTCGTCCAGCAAGTCGTAGTCGACCTCAGCGGACGGGTCGGTAAGCATGTTATGGAAGGCCTCGAAAATCTCGTGGGCTTTCTCCACGCTCTGACCTTTGATGCTCTGGGTCAACATCGACGCCGATGCCCTGGATATGGCGCATCCGGAGCCTTGGAACGCAACGTCGGATATTATTTCGTCATCCAGCTTGAGGAACAGTTCCACCTTGTCGCCGCACAGTGGGTTGTAGCCGTCGGCGCTGCGGTCGGCGTCCTCCAGCTTGCGGAAGTTGCGGGGACGACTGTTGTGCTCCAGGAGGATTTCCTGGTAGAGGTCGCCTAGATTGGACATTAGCTGAACACCTCGATGACTCGGTCGATCCCCAGGACCAACGCGTCGATGTCCTCCTTGGTATTGTACATCGCCATGGACGCCCGGGCGGTGGCCGGGATTTGGAACCGCTCCATCACCGGCTGAGCGCAATGGTGGCCGGTCCGCACCGCGATGCCTTCCGCATCCAGGATGGTGCCTATGTCGTGTGGGTGGACGCCGTCCATGATGAACGAGAGAATTCCCGACTTGTGCGCCGCGGTGCCGATAATTTGAACTCCTTCTATGGATGACAGGGCGCGGGCGCCGTAGTCCAGCAACTCCTGCTCGTGGGCCATGATCCAGTCGAACCCAAGGGCCTCAACGTAGTCTATCGCCTCTCCCAATCCGATGGCGCCGGCGATGTTAGGGGTGCCCGCCTCGAATTTGTAAGGAAGGTCAGCATAGAGAGTCTTTTCGAAGGTGACCGACTTAATCATTTCCCCGCCCCCTTGGTAAGGGGACATTGAGTCCAATAGCTCGGCCTTACCGTAGAGGACTCCAATGCCGGTGGGACCAAACAGCTTGTGCCCGGAGAACACGTAGAAGTCGCAGTCCAGACTTCTCACGTCCACCTGCATATGAGGGACCGCTTGGGCGCCGTCCAACAACACGGGTACACCGTGTGCGTGGGACAATTCCACGATGCGGTCGACGGGTACTATGGTGCCAAGGGCGTTCGAGACGTGGGTAATGGACACCAGCTTGGTGCGGGGGCCCAGCATTGCCTCAAACTCGTCCACCAGTAACTCGCCCGAATCGTCAATGGGCACCACCCGAAGCTTGGACCCCTTCTCTTCGCACAGGATCTGCCAAGGGACGATGTTGGAGTGGTGTTCCATGTTGGAGACGATGATTTCATCGCCGGGGCCTATGTTCTGCCTCCCGAAGGTTTGGGCCACCAAGTTGATGCTTTCGGTAGTTCCCCTGGTATAGATAATCTCTTGGTCGCTGGCGGCGTTAACGAAGCTGCGGATTTTGCTGCGGGCGTTCTCATAGTCGTCGGTGGCCCGCTGGCTTAGAGTGTGGACCCCACGGTGCACGTTGGCGTTGTCGGTTGTGTAGTAACGGACCAGCGCGTCTATCACACATTGGGGCTTCTGGGAGGTTGCGCCGTTATCCAAGTAGACCAGCGGCTTCCCGTTCACCAACTGGTGGAGGATTGGGAAATCCTTACGCACGTGCGCCACATCCAAAGGCGCGCTGTTTGAAACGGCTTGGGCGTCACTGGTGGTCATGCTGCGCTCCCAAATTGAAGACCTTTGGTCGGTATTGCTGCCATGAATAGCTGGTCCAAATAGTCCCTCAATGGTTCAACCTGCACCGTTTCAATGATTTCGTTGGCGAAGGCGTGAATCAGAATCTGGCCGGCCGTTTCCTTGTCCAGTCCTCTGCTTTGCATGTAGAAGAGGGTGTCTTCGTCAATGTGCCCTGCCGTTGCGCCGTGGGTGCACTGAACGTCATCGGCGTAAATGAGAAGGCTGGGCTTGCTGTCCACTTCGGCCTCTCGGGACAACAGCAGGTTCTTGTCGGTCTGGCGGGCGTCGGCCTTCTGAGCGTCCTTCCGCACCAGCACTTCGCCACCGAACACAGCCTTGGACTTGCCGTCAAGAATGCCTTTGTAAAACAAACGGCTGGTGGTGTTAGGCTGGGCGTGGTCGATGTTAATCAGGTTGTCTATATGTTGTTCCCCAATGGTCAAGTACAGGCCGTTCAGGGAGCAGAATGCACCTGGGGCGTCCTGCAATACTTGGAAGTCCTGCCTTGCCATGGCCGCACCCTTGGCGAAGGACGTAGACCTGAAAGTACTGTCCCTGCCTTGGACAGCACGGCTGACGCCAACGTGGAACGCCTTGGAGCTTTCGAGAAGGAGCCTGTAGTGGTCTATCCGGGCCCCTTCTTCGAGAATAAATTCGGTCACCGCGTTGGTGAAATAACGTGACTCGGACAGAGTGGCGTACGTTTCCGTTATGGTCACACTGGAGTTGGCGCCGGCGATAACCAGGACCCTTGGGTGGGAGACGGTTTGACGATGCTGATTCGTGGTTATAAAGATGAAGTGCACCGGCGCCGTGGACTGGCAATTGGCATCTATTTGGACTAACGCCCCGTCTTCCAGGAAAGCGGTGTTCAAGGCGGTGAAGGCGTCGTCATCGAAACCGGCGTGTTTGCCCAAGTTCTTTTCAAGACCTGCTGCGTTGGAGGCGATGGCCTGTGCCAGGTTGGTCACCGTGATGCCGGCGCTGTCACTCGGCTTCGCTGAAAGCGTCTCCGAGTACCGCCCGTCCAGAAAAACGACGTTGTGCCAACCGTCATGCCAGGGAGCAACGCCTCGCACTGCTTGGGAGTCAGCCAGTGAGAGATCGTGGTCCGGGCTTTCGAAACCGGCCACTGCCAACGGGCGCACGCTGGTGTACTTCCACCTTTCGTTGCCGCGGCGGGCCGTGGGGAAGCCCAGTTCATTGAACTTGTTCCAAGCCTGAGCGCGAAGAAGCCGGAGCCATTCCGGCTGGCCGACGCCCGCCCGTTGCTCCAAGGCTTCGAATCCTTCCCGGTAGTTGTCCAGTCTGATAGCTGTTTGAGTCATAAGTTACTTTTGCGTGAAGAACTTCAGCTTGCCTGCGCTGACGTAGATCAGCACCCTTCGAAATCAGGAATTACACGCCGGCGTCGATGGCTTCTTTAATCCAGTCGTAGCCCTTCTCTTCCAGTTCATGGGCCAGTTCCGGGCCGCCGGAGCGCACGATTCGCCCGTCCATCAGGACATGGACGTAGTCGGGAGTGATGTAGTTCAGCATCCGCTGATAATGGGTCACCAAGACCATGGCGTTGGAGTCGCTGCGCAGCTTGTTGACGCCGTCGGCGACGATTCGCAATGCGTCGATGTCGAGGCCGGAGTCGGTCTCGTCCAGGATGGAGAGCTTAGGCTCCAGCATAGCCATTTGCAGAATTTCGTTGCGCTTCTTCTCGCCGCCGGAGAACCCTTCGTTGACGGTGCGACGGGCGAGGTCCGGGTCAATTTCGACCATCTTGATTTTGTCCCGGAGCATCCGGTCGAAGTCACGGGCGCTCAGCTCTTCCTCTCCGTTGTGCTGGCGTTTGGCGTCCATCGCCGCCTTGAGGAACTGCCAAGCGCGGACGCCGGGAAGCTCCAAAGGGTACTGGAACGCCAGGAATACACCCTCACGGGCACGCTCTTCGGGCTCCATCGCCAGCAGGTCCTGGCCTTGATAGACTACCTGACCGCCGGTTACCTCGTAGTTGGGCTTGCCGGCGAGGACGTTGGCCAACGTGCTTTTCCCCGAGCCGTTGGGTCCCATGATGGCGTGTACTTCGCCCGGGCCGACCAACAAGTCAATTCCGTTCAGTATGTCCGCATCGGCCACCTTAACGTGGAGGTTATGGACTTCTAGCATTGGTTCGTTGTTATTCATCATGCTCTACGGCTTTGATTCAGCAGGTCTATTACTGCATCAATCAGGCGGTTGAATATGGATTGTCTCAGTGTACCCACTTCTCTAGGTTATTAGGCTGTCATTTGACGTGAATAGCTTGCCCGGACGAGCATAGCTTGTGAGGCGCAGCCCTCCCGAAGCAAAGCTGTCGGTATTAAGTTCGAGTGCGTTGCTATCTGCGTAGCGATTGGTGGTAACCTGACACAGGAGCCAATCCTCTCTGCTTGGACGGGCAATAACAACAGCAGGACGGAGCTCTGCTTGCGACAAATCCGAGAATGGAAACCTCGCAATGACTACTGCTCCTATTCCTCTTCTGCCAAATATGCCCACGCTTCTCGCTCCTCAATACGAAGCCAGTCATCAAGAGCATCCTCGCTGAGCAGCGCCGTTGAAGAAATCACCGTTTCGTGGTCAAGGATGGTGATCAGGATCTGGCAGCCCTTTTTTAGCTTGACTGGCTCGAGGAGACGGATTGATCCGTCTTCGTCGACCTTGGCTCGGTAGGTACACAACATGGCTGATAGTCCTGTTCGATAATTTCCCGGTTACCCCACCGCGCCTTCGAGGCTGACCTTCAGCAGTTGGGATGCCTCCATGGCGAACTCGAAGGGCAATTCTTGGAAGATGCCGCGGCAGAAGCCGTTGATAATCATGTAGTGGGCGTCTTCGACCCCTATGCCTCGCTGCTGACAGTAGAAAAGCTGCTCGTCGCTGACCTTGGAGGTAGAAGCTTCGTGTTCCATCTGGGCGGTGGGGTTGCGAACCTCGATGTAGGGCACCGTGTGGGCGCCGCACTTGTCGCCGATGAGCAACGAGTCGCACTGGGTGAAATTCCTGGCGTTGTCGGCAGTGGGCATCATCTTGACCAAGCCGCGGTAGGTGGCGTTGCCTTGCCCCGCGGAGATGCCCTTGGCGACGATGGTGCTCTTGGTGTTCTTCCCGACGTGAATCATCTTGGTGCCGGTGTCGGCCTGTTGGTAGTTGTTCACCAAGGCCACCGAGTAGAACTCTCCTACCGAGTTGTCTCCCTGCAGGATGACACTGGGGTACTTCCAAGTTATGGCCGAGCCGGTCTCAACTTGGGTCCAGGATATTTTGGAGTTCCGTCCTGCCGCTTTGCCCCGCTTGGTGACGAAGTTGTAGACCCCGCCCTTCCCTTCCTTGTCTCCCGGGAACCAGTTCTGCAGGGTGGAGTATTTTATTTCGGCGTCGTCAAGGGCGACCAACTCCACCACTGCGGCGTGGAGCTGATTGGTCTTCCTTGCCGGAGCGGTGCATCCTTCAAGGTAGCTGACATAGGCGCCCTCTTCGGCGACGATGAGGGTGCGCTCGAATTGGCCGGAATCCGCTTGATTGATGCGGAAATAGGTCATCAACTCCATGGGGCAGCGGACGCCTTTGGGGATGTAGGCAAACGATCCGTCGCTGAAGACAGCCGAGTTGAGGCTGGCATAGAAGTTGTCCCCGAATGGCACCACGGAGCCGAGGTACTTTTGCACCAAGTCGGGGTGGTTCTTGACGGCTTCGCTCATGGAGCAGAAGATTACCCCGGCTTTCTCCAGCGTTTCCTGGTAGGTGGTAGCGACGGAGACGCTGTCCAGCACGGCGTCAATCGCTACACCGGCGAGCTTTTCCTGCTCGGCCAACGGAATGCCCAGCTTATTGAAGGCCTCCACGATCTCCGGGTCCACTTCGTCCAGGCTCTTGGGCGCGTCCTCCCTGGATGACGGGGCGGCGTAGTAATAAATGTCCTGGAAGTCTATCTGGGGATAGCTGACGTTGGCCCACTTGGGCTCCCGAAAGGTCTGCTTGGACCAGTGGCGGTAGGCCTTGAGACGCCATTCCAGCATCCATTCGGGTTCTTCTTTTTTGGCAGAGATCAACCGGACTATGTCTTCGCTCAACCCCTTTGGGGCCAAGTCCGAGTCGATGTCGATGGTGAAGCCCCATTTGTAGTCAGTGTCCAGATCACTGGAACTGGTGGCGGTGCGGGACATGATCCTGGGTGCCGTCATTCGGTCTTCCTCCGACCAAGGTTGGCGCACGATGGGCCGCAGCGACCATTGTCATAGCTGGGGCCAGCAAGATGATAACATTGTCGACTGAACAAGTCGACAATTATGCTAGCATCGGGGACGGTGGGTGTCAACGATAATCGTAGCGGCGGCATCAGGGACTTTTCCGGGCCTTTTCATTACCGCAGTAGTCGCAGCCCCGGGCATTGAGGACAGCCTTCTACCAACAGATCACGCTAATCATCCAATTCAAACGACTCCCGACCGGGACGACTACTGACATCCGCCCCTTTCCAACTCGTGAAACACCTTGCTAACATAGTACCTGTCCACCCAAAGTGTCCTACCGTTCATAAGGTTCAGACAAGCAACCCCGCCCACAAAGCGGGATGTCCGGAAATGTCCGGAAATGTCCGGCGGTCTGAAATTTCTGCTCCTTCCCGCCGCAGTCTCCGCGTCTTGGGCCCGGCGCTATCTCGCGTCTTAGCTTGGCTGACCGGTGAAAATGAAAAGGCGATGGGCGTCAGGGCCAAGGCGTAGTATGGTGGGTGAAATAAGTGTTATTCTATTCGTCGTACTTGTCATTAACATGATGCACCGGCTTGCGAGTCTATCTCACTGTCTGGAACTACTCGCAGTTTGAACTTCAACTTAAATCAGGAATCAGGGGAGTTGGCGTGATGTCCGAAAACGCCCTGCTAGCCGATTGTCATACCCACATTGACGACTACCCTCCAGATGAGATGCCGGACATATTGCAGCGTGCACAGGACGCCGGAGTCAGGTTCATCGTAGTTGCCGGCACCACCATGGAATCGACCAGGAAGTGCATAGACCTGTCAAGTCAGTACGACATGCTGTACGCCGGTGTCGGCATTCACCCGATGAATGCCCGCGAGACGATCGACGAAGAGACCTACACGGACTTGAAGAGTATGGCGGAGGGCCATGACAAGGTGGTCTGCATCAGCGAGGTTGGGTTGGACTTCCTGCCCGATTCTCCCGACCATGATGTCCAGTACCAAGTGTTCCGCGAACAGATACGTTTGGCTAGGGAGTTGAAATTGCCCATCATCTTCCACTCCCGGGAGTCGCATCCCGAGGTGTTCCAGACCTTGCGGGAAGAGCGAGCCGGGGATATGGGCGGGGTGATGCACTATTTCCAAGCCGACGAGGCAACCGCCAGGGAGGCCATCGATTGCGGGTTCTTTATTTCGTTGGCCCGGCCACTGCTCCGGCTTCCCGAATTGCAGGAAGCGGTCAGGAACATTCCGTTGGACAACATAGTACTGGAGACCGATGCCGCTCCCCAGCCATTCAAGAAGTACCGTCATAACTGGACTGAGCCTCGTCACGTACAGACCGTGGCCCAGAAGTTGGCCGAGATCAAAGGCATCAGCCTGGACGAAGTGGCCCAGACCACCAGCCGCAACTTGACACGTTTGCTGGGCCTGGAGCGCTTAATAGAGCAGGGTTAAGGCTGATCGCGGAGACATGCCATTGGGGGCAGACTGGCCGCCCTGTCGCGTTGAGGCCAAGCATCGCCGGTGTTACCATTGATGCACCGGATTCGACTTGAAACGTCGCCCTGAAACGAAAGCTTGGCGGCCATTTGTTGAGAGGGAGGGCATCATTTATGCAACCGGAGCAGTGCCACATCGCCTTGAAGGAATGGGCAGTCACCGTGCAAGCCCTGGCTCGTGGTGAGCAGATTCTGTTGCTGCGCAAGGGCGGAATCCACGAATCGAGTAAGGACTTCCGACTCCTGCATCCGGAGTTTTTGCTGTACCCCACGTATGAGCACCAGAAGGCCGAGTTGTTGCAGCCTGCCTACCAGCCTGCGCTGGAGGCGCTTCTGGAACAGCCGAGGGACCCGGGCGAGATAACCTTCACCCACTTCGCCAGAATGGAAGAGGCGGTGGAGCTGTCAGACCAAGGTAAGGTGGACGACCTGGAGTCGCATTACATCTGGACCACCGCCTACGCCCAGTCCAGGCTTCACTGGAAGCCAATGCTCCCCTTGTCGGTGATGCTGCTCCGGGTCTACCGGCTGGAGACCCCGGTGACCGTCCCGTGGCTTCCCGAATACGGCGGTTGTACCTCTTGGGTTGAGGACTTGGTCGAGGTGCCGCTGGGCAATATGGAGCCGGTTATCAGCGATGAAGAGTTCCGCCGGAGAGTGGACGAGGTGAAGGGAAGCCTTGGATTGGCGGTAGCCGCCGGGTGATAAGGCGTCGTATCCCGAGCGGCGCCACTTGCCGTCGCCTTGGGCCCCTGGTTGAGTGAAAACACCTGAGGACAACATGCTATGAAATATCGTCAAATGCCCCGCACCGAGTTGACCCTTTCGGAAGTGGGGTTCGGGGTCTGGACTGTGGCGACCAACTGGTGGGGCCGGATAGAGGAGGCGGACAAGGCTGCCCTGCTGGAAAATGCCGTGGAGTTGGGCGTGAACTTCTTCGACACGGCGGATACATACGGTGAGGGGTACGGGGAAGAGATTCTGGCCAAGGTGCTGGGACATCGCCGAAATGACATAATCATCGCTACGAAGTTCGGTTACGATTTCTACGATCCCACGCCGCGCATCGGCCACCAAGAGCGGAAACAGAACTTCGAGCGGGAGTTCGTGCGGTACGCCTGCGAACAAAGCCTGCGGCGGCTGAACACGGACTACATCGACCTGTACCAAGTACATAATCCGCGGGTCGACTCGCTGGAGCGGGACGAGTTGTTCGAGACGCTGGAGCAGTTGCAGTCAGAGGGGAAAATACGCTACTTCGGGGTGGCGCTGGGGCCGGACATAGGCTGGTTCGAAGAAGGGGAAACCTCGATGAAGGACCGGCATGTTGACAGCCTGGAAATCATCTACAGCATCCTGGAGCAGGAGCCAGCCAAGGACTTCTTCCCCATCGCGCGAGACCACGAGGTTGGTCTGCTCTCGAGGGTGCCCCACGCATCGAACACGCTTACGGGCGAGTTTATCGAGATACCCACCTTTGACGAGAGCGACCACCGGGCCCACCGCCGCGCTGAGTGGCTGAGAGAAGCGATGCAGAAGGTTGACCGGGTGCGCTCCTTAGAGTTGGAGGACACCAGGACGTTGGGACAGTCGGCCATCCAATTTTGCCTGAAGAAGCCCCAGATCGTGTCGGTGCTGCCCAACTTCACCAACATGGACGAGTTGAATGAGTACACGGCGGCGGTGGATACGCCGGACATTACCGATGCTGAGCAGGAGTACTTGGACGAACTTTGGGACAACGCGTTCTACTTGGTTGAGCCAGAGCCGGAGTTCCGGGAGATTTAGCCCTCCAGTTCCAACAGTTCCCTGAACAGCGTGTGAAACCGGGCGATGTCTACCTGCTGAGCCAATGCCACCGGCCCCGTTTCGCCCTCAATGGTGACTTTGCCCCATAGTTCCGGGTCGGACGCTTCTACCCTGAGGGTCAGGTTGCGGGTCGTTATCACACCGGGATCCAAGGCTGCCGCCACGGTCAAGGGGTCGTAGAATACGAACCGTTGCCGGGCCGGGTCGCGGCGGAACCAGTCTGCCAGCATGTCGACGGCCAACGTTCCAAGCGGGTTCCGGCTGCGTAGGCTTACCACATCCTCTCGAGTCACCACTACTTGCTGGCAGGCCGGTAGGTCCACCAAGGTCAAGGGGACTCCCGATGACAGGACCAATTGGGCCGCGGCCGGATCGCTGTAGAAGTTGAACTCGGCGTGTTCGGTTACATTGCCGGCGGAATTGACCGCTCCTCCCATCACTACCAACTTCTCTACAAGTCCCAATGCAGGCGGATGCCGTTGAATCAGCCTTGCCAAGTTGGTCAAAGGCCCCAATGCAATGATGGAGACCTGGCCCGGGGACCGGTGGAGATGCCCTGCCAGAAAGTCCACGGCGGTGTCATCAATGGGCGAGGCCTTGGGGTTGGGGAGCTTGCGAGTAATGCCGCTGGCTGAATGCACTCCCTTGGCGTATCTGAAACGCCCCTTGACCGGCCGGGAACTGCCCCGCGCCACCGGAATCTCTGTACGTCCCGCATACTCCAGCAATGCCAGCGCGTTCCGGGTGGTACGGGCCAATGGCACGTTGCCGCCCACGGTGGTCATCCCGAGTAACTCAATGGATGGAGACGCCAAAGCCATCAAAATGCCGATGGCGTCGTCCACGCCCGGGTCGGTATCAATGATCGTCTTGGCAGGCGGTTTCTGTCTCAAATGTTTTGGTCTCTGTCCACTAAGTTGGCGTTGGTGAAGGCCGTTAGAGTCTCCAGTGACGTGTGCCAGAACCGGTAGCCGGTAACTTCATGAAGTTTCCCGGTGCTGAGCACTATCGGGTACTTGACCAAGGCCATCCCTGCCCCCGGGCTGTCAACTTGTATGCGAAGGTTCCAAGTAAGTTGGGTTAGCGACACGGCCAGAAAAGCGGGCAGCATCAGTAACCTGCTTCCTATCATCTCCGCCATTTCCCGGTAGAACACTACCCCGTCGCCGGCCACGTTGAACACACCGGCGAGGCGTTGTTGAACGACGATCGTCAACACCCTGGCCAAGTCATCCTCATAAACGAACTGCATCGGGGGGTTATGGTTCCAAACGCCCAGCAACCAGGGCCTGAAGAATGCCTTGGCGACGTAGTTGTTGGCCGATGGGCCGAGAACCACGCACGAGCGCAGGATGGTCACCGCAATATCGGGGTGTTGCTCCTGGAACTCCTGCAGTATCTGCTCCGACAGGTACTTGTCGTACCCGTAAGCGAAATCCGGCAAGGGACGCAGGGGGGCCGAATCGGTAATTGGGATGGGATTGTCTGGGTGAGCGCCATAAACCGTGTAGGAGCTGAGGTAGACAACGTGGTTTACCCCAGCCCGGACGCAGGACTCCAACACAGACCGCAGGGTGTCCAGGTTGGTCTGCCGGATGGAGTTGACCTCGCGGCGGTTGCGCCCCGGCTGCGTTATGAACGCCAAGTGCACCAACGTGGTTACCCGGTGAGCAAGTAGGGCCGAATCGATTGGCTCGGCCACATCCATGCGATAAGCCGCCATGTTATGAATCGGCTCGGTGGGGGAGTGAACGTCTATCGCGACCAACTTTCGAATGCCCTCTTCGTCCTCCAGCCTTCGCAACAGCCGGGAGCCGATATAACCGGACGCCCCGGTAATAGCCACTGCCTTGGTGTCGTCAGCCATCAGTCTGCGATGGGCCCTGTAATACGACAGAACAACAACGTACCGTTGTGGCGGCAAAAGGTGACACAGTGTTACGCAAGCTTAACGGCGCCCCAATGGCAGCACGGTGGTCAACCAGGTCTGGGCGGTGACTCGAAGCTTCTCGCCCTTGCTCAAGCTGATTCGTTTCTGGAAGACGTCGTAGCCCGAGGCTTCGATGTGCTGCAACACTTTGCTGTAAATCCGGCCGAGTACCGCTGGGCAGGAGCGTGACCGTGGAGACAGGTAGGGGAGCAGTTGGAACCCGCTGTCGAAGTAACGCCTGGCCCGCTCTGCCTGAAAACGCATGAGGGCGACAAAGGCGTCGTTAATAGCATAGTCACGCAATTCAGCTCCCGAATAACCGAACCGGGCCATTTCGTCCTGGGGGAGATAGACACGGCCCATCTCCAGGTCTTCGCGCACGTCCCGTAGTATGTTGGTAAGTTGCATGGCCAAGCCCAAGTCGATAGCGTAGTCCTTGGCCTTGGCGTCCCGGTACCCGAAGATTTGCAGGCAGATGAGGCCCACAACCGAGGCCACTTGGTAGCAGTACCCACGCAGTTCTTCGAAGTCTTTATAACTGGCCTTGGTCAGGTCGGCCTCGACGCCGCGGATGACATCCTCGAAATACTCTTCGGGGATGTCGTACCTGGAGGCCACGTCGGCCAGGGCCTCGAATAACGGGTCTGAGGTACGTTGCGAGTAAGCTTCGCCAAGGTTAAAGCGAAGGTTTGCTAATGCAGCCAGTTTCTCATGGTCAGATCCGGCCGTATCTACAGCGTCGTCGCAGTGGCGGCAAAAGGCATAAACTACATAGATAGCGCTGCGGCGGGCTTGGGGGAGAGTGAGAAAAGCGTAGTAGAAGTTCTTGGCTTCACTTCGAGTGATAGCCCGGCTCTGGCGGTAACCCAGTTGCAGACTGGTCATCACAGCGCCTCAGGAGTCCCCGCCCGTGCGGGAATGACGGGGACGGATGTTGCCGCAGTTTGAGTGGTTTCTATTCTCCCACCACCTGGACCATTATCTCTCGGTCGCGGGCCTCGTCCAGTTCGATGAAGAACACGCTCTGGTATTGGCCGAATTGCATGGCCCCATCCAGGAGCGGCACCGTTTCGCTGGTGCCCATAAGCAAGTGTTGAACGTGCGCATGGCCGTTGGGAGGCTCGTTGGGGTGCATGTTGACGGTGCGAATGCTGAAGTCATTGTGATGATAGTCGCCTTCACGAGGGGAGAACCGTTCCAGAAATTCCGTCATGTCCTGAATAAGCAACGGCTCGTTTTCGTTGATCTTGATCGAGGCGGTGGTGTGCCTTGAAAACACCACGACAAATCCGTTGGAGATTTTGGATTTGCTCACGCATTCGGTTACCCAGTCGGTGATGTCGATGAACTGGGGGGCGCGTTCGGTGCGAAGCCGCTTGCAAAAAGCCTTGGTTTTCATCTTTTGTTGCTATCCCCTGAGTGAATAGTAGTGCCGCGACGCTCCACAGCATTAGTGGAGAGGCCGGCCGTGAACCGGCCGGCGATTTTCTTCCGGTATCTACCCAAGGCCATCAACGGCCAGTAAGCACGGTACATATGATAATTGATCATGAATCCCGCAGGCATGTCTAAACCTTGATAACCGGCTTCCCCCGGTTTGGGCATAGATGGTGGTGGTTCTCCTACTCCATAGCCGGGGAACCCGGTGCCGGTGTAATAGGGCTCGTCCCAGCAGCCCGTTTCATCCTGGGTATCGAGAAGATGCTTCACGCCGCGCACCACCGAAGGGTCCGACTCCCTGCCGGCGGCCATCAGAGCGAGCAAAGCCCAGGACGTTTGGGAGGGGGTGCTGGGCCCGACGCCGCGGAGCGATTCGTCCACGTAAGAGCCGCAGCTTTCGCCCCAGCCGCCGTCGTCATTCTGATGGCTGATCAGCCAGTCCACCGCGCGGCGGACATAGGGCTGGTCCAGGTCCTCCCCGATGGCTTGCAAGGCCGGCAGCACGGCGCCCACTCCGTAGATGTGGTTGACGCCCCACCGTCCGAACCAGGAGCCGTCGGTCTCCTGCTGGCGGCGAATATATTGATAGGCTCGTTCGAGGGGGGCGAAATTCCTGGTATAGCCAAGCTTCCCCAGCATTTCGACGATGTGGGCCGTAACGTCGACGCTGGTCGGGTCCAGGGCTTCGCCGAAGTCTGAGAAGGGGAGTTGGCTGACGTACTTGCGGTTGTTGTTCTTGTCGAAAGCTCCCCAGCCTCCGTCGTCGCTTTGCATGGCCAGGATCCAGCGCACACCCCGTTGGATGGCATCCCTGCGCCTATGGTCGTCCCCATTGGGACTTAGCGGAGCCTCATGCAGGGCCATTATCACTTCAGCGGTATCGTCGATGTCCGGGTAACGGCTGTTGTTGAATTCGAATGCCCATCCCCCGGGTTCGGCGTTCTTGGCGCGGACCTGCCAATCGCCCGGCTCCAGAATCTGTTGTTCCAACATCCAACGGGTAGACTTTTGGATCATCTCGTCTGCCGGAGCAAGTCCCGAATCGATCAGAGCCAACTGCGCCAGGCAGGTGTCCCACACGGGAGAGATACATCCTTGGACTGTGATGGTCTCCTCGTCCTCTATGGCGTAGCCGTCAATCCCGTTGAATCCTTTGTCGATTACGGGGTGATCGTTGGGAAAGCCCATGTTATGCAGCGCGATCAACGAGTATACCCACGGCGGCTGAATTCCCGCCCAACTGCCGTTGGCTTCCTGGTGGCCCAGGACCCAGTCCAAGACCTTGCGTTCAGCCAGTTTACGGAACGGATGCACCGGCAGCCGTTGATAAAGGCCTGCCAGTTGATCGAGGTGGTACAGGAAGCGGGACCAACCCCAACCGGACTGCGGTTTGGGGAGGGAGTAATCGGTCTCGTTGCGGGGCATGGGGTAGAGTTCATCCAGGTTTGCCCACTCCGGAACGGGACAGTGGGGTTTGCGGCTGAGGATAACCATCATGGGGACGATGGTGGGTCGGGCCCATCCGGCGAAGTCGTACACACTGAAGGGGAGAATGGGAGGGACCAGAATCAATTCAGGTGGCAGGTTGGGGATGCCTTTCCAGTCCCATTGGCCGAACAAGGCCAGCCAGATTTTGGTGAATACCCGGGTCTTGGGGATGCCACCCCTGGACAGGATGAAATCGCGGGCCTTGGTCATGGTGGGGGAATCGGGAGAGTGTCCGGCCAGCTTGAGCGCGAAGTAGCACTCCACGGAAGTGCTGAGGTCGCCCGGAGCGGCGTAGTATTGGCCCCAGGAGCCGTCGTCCTGCTGCTTTTTGAGGATATGGTTGCACAGCTTCCGCCAGCGGTTCGGGTCCGCTTTGCCAATGAAATGGGACAGGAGCAGGTATTCGGCTTCCATGGTGGGGTTGGACTCCAACTCTCCCCACCAATAGCCGTCGGAGTACTGGTTCTGGCGAAAGAATTCGTGGCACCGGTCGATAGCCCGATGCAGGTTGTCAATAGAGGGAACGTACACCCTGCTTCACTCCTTTCGCTGTCATTTTTGCGCCGCCGGGCCGACCTTTACGTAGTTGTGGTCCGTAAACCAGCGCACAGCCTTTTCCAAGGCGGCCTCTATGGGTTGCTGGGGTTGGCGCAGTTGGCGGACCGCTTTGTCGGGGCTTACGTACATCGGATGTTTGGCGACCTTCAAACCCTCCAACGGAATCCTGGGTTGCCGCCCGATCAAGGACCCCTCCACTATTTGGTCCAAGTATCCGGCCCCTAAGGCTAACCAGTAGGGCAGGCGCCACTTGGGGGCGGGTCTCCCAGTTACGTCCTGGAGCATACGAAGCATGTCTTTGAAGTGGATGTTGCGGTTTCCCAAAATGTACCGCTGACCTGGCTCTCCGACCTCCATGGCAGATATGTGCCCCGCCGCCACGTCTTCGACGTCTACCAAATTCATGCCGGTGTCCAGGTAGCCTGGAATCCGACCGCGCATAAAGTCCAAAATGATGCCTCCGGTAGGCGTAGGCTTTACATCCCACGGTCCGACTGGCGCGGTCGGATTGACTACCACGACAGGGAGTCCTTCTTTCGCCATTTCGAGAGCCAGCCTCTCGGCTTGATACTTGGACTTCTTGTAATGGCCTACCAAGCAGCCGGGGTCCATCGGCGTATCCTCATTGGCCGGGACGCCAAGTCCTTCGCGGGTCAGCCCAATGGTGGAAACGGTACTGGTGTGCACCACCTTGTCGACTCCGGCTTGCCGCGCCGCTTGGAGAACAATGGATGTGCCCTCTACGTTGGTCTTGTGGACCAAGTCGGGCCGTTTAGACCAGAAACTGTAGACGGCGGCGCAGTGAAACACTGCTTGGCAGCCCTTCATTGCCCTGGCGACCGAGTCCGCGTCGAGGATGTCTCCATGGACCTGCCGGATGTCCGTATCGTCGATTGTTAAAGTGTTGCTGCCGGGGCGGACCAGCGCCTTTACGTCGAAGCCACGCTGCCAGAGTTGCCTGGCCAGGTTACCTCCAATAAATCCTGTCGCTCCCGTGACAAGGACCCGCATGTGTTCATTCCTTGCGGGAGGCTCCCGCCGCCGTCAGAGAGGCTGAATGCAGGAGGTTGCCGTCAAAAGCATGACGGTTGAACAGGTCAACGAACGATATTGAGAACTTCGTCAATGGTCCCCGCGCTTGCCGTGCTTGATGGGCCACTTTCAGCAAAGTGGGCGTTCGCCACGGCAAAGCTGCGGTGCGCAAGACATCCAAGAGCCTCGCTTGCGACAGGCCGAGCAGGTATGGGGGCAAGCTCTGGTCCGCTGGGTCCAGGACGGCCCGCACAGACAGAAAGGAGGCGCCGGCTGCTTTCGCTTGCGCCGCCAGCCAATAGTCTTCCATATTCACCGTGGCCACGGGAAAGCGACGTCCGCACTCCGATTTGTCTCTTGGTGTGCATACCATTGCATCAACGGTCAAGGAGTAGGCGTGCGCTGCCTGGATACCGCAGTCCCCCGCGGCTGCTCGGGCCAATTCCAACATTGACGCATCCGCGCTCATAAAATTCGCCGATGGCCCCTCCCTGTAGTAACGGGACGCAACCACCAAATCGCCGGTCTTTAGCTCGGGGTCGATGCCCCCGGCGAACCCCAAGATCAGCCATGCTTCTCCCGGGTCATCAGGCGGTTGAGACGCACCGGCCGGTCTGGCCAATGGACTCTGGAAATCCGACCGGGCCTGCGGTGCACCAGGTCCCACGACCCGCAACTCCACGTCAGTCTCGGTCTCCTTGCGGGCAACTTGAAGCTCCTTTCGCAGACCTGACAGCTCTTGCTCCAAGCTGGCGATGATCTTTAACATCAACATCACGCCGTGCCCATACTAGGCGGCGGTTATGCCGCCCTTGTGGGCGGCCCCCGACTTGATGAGGGTAGCCCAGTCCTTGGGCGTGGAGATGGCTTGGAAGATAGTGGCGGATTCAAACCCGCAGTGCATCATGCAGTTTGCGCAGCGGGGGTCCTTGCCGACACCGTATTTGTCCCATAGAGAGGCTTCGTAAAGCTCTCCCAGGTCTTCCACATGCTCGTCGGCCAAGGGATAGCACGGCTTACGCCAGCCCATCACTGTGTAGGTGGGGTTGGACCACGCGGTGCATTGGTAGTCCCGTTCTCCCTGCAGGAAATTGAGGTAAAGGGGGTTGTTGTAAAACCTCATCCCCTCTGTGCTTTCGGGCGCCAGCAGCTTCTGGAATAAGTTGTGCGACTCTTTGCGGCTCAGGAACAGGTCCCGGTCCGGGGCATCCTCGAAATCGTAGCCCGGAGAGATCATCGAGCCTTCCACTCCGATGTCTTTCACCAAGCGGAACATCTCCCACAGGTCTTCAACATCGCTGTTCCTGAACACGGTGGTGTTGGTGCAGACCCGGTATCCATTGTTCAAAGCCAACTCGATGCCTTGGACAGCCTTGTTGAACACCCCTTTTCGGGCGACCGACTCGTCGTGCTTCTCCTCCATGCCGTCCATGTGGACGACCCAGCAGAAATACTTGGAGGGGGGGACCTTGTTCAGCATCCGTTCCAAAAGCAGGCCGTTGGTGCAGCAATAAACGAAATATTTTTCCTTGACCAAGGTGTTGATGATTTCGTCGATCTTCGGGTGGATGGTGGGTTCGCCACCGGCGATGGACACTATGGGGGCCCCCGATTCCCTGACGGCGTTGAGGGCGACGTCCACTGACATCATTTTGTCGAGCACGGGCTTGTATTCACGAATGCGGCCGCAACCGATGCAAGCAAGGTTGCACATCTCCAACGGCTCCAGCATCGTCACCAGCGGGAACCGCCTGCGGCCCCGTAGTCTGTTCTTTAATAGGTAAAGGGCCAGGCGAATGGACAGTTCTATGGGTCGTTGGGCAGTTTTCATATAATGCTTTCCAGCGTGGTGGTTTATTAAGTTGCCATGGAGGACTTAATACTGACGGCGGGCCAGGAAGTCCACCAACTCTTCGGCCTCGGCCCTGGCCCAAGAGGGCAGTTCCACCGTGTCCAGGGCTTGCAAAGCTTCCCCGGCGCTGGATTCCGTCAGTGTTTGGGAAAGGTCTTGCGCTCCGACGGCGTCCAGGACGGTCAACACCCTACCCACATCTTCTTCGTCCAATTTCTCCTGACCGTAGATCCTGCAAAGGTCCTCGAAGTCCTTTCCCGTGGCGAGTTCGAAGGCCAGGACCACCGGGAAGGACTTCTTTCGTCGTCGTATGTCGTTCCCTGTGGGTTTGCCTGTGAGGTTGCTCTCTCCCCAGATGCCGAGAAAGTCGTCGCGTACCTGAAAAGCTCGTCCCAAGCAACTGCCGAAGCGGGAGAAGGCGGTGAACGTTTTCCCGCCGGGGTCTCCGGTAGCCAGGAGTGCGCCAATTTGCAGTCCGCTTCTAATCAACGCTCCCGTTTTGTAAGCGATCATTTGAAGGTAGTTTTCGGAAGTGATGGTGGTGCTGGCCTCGAAGGCCAAGTCAAGGCACTGGCCCTGGATCATTTCAAGGTAACTTTCGGTGAGTATCTGGGAGACCCTCAGCGCAGTGTCGGGCGGCGCCCCGTACTTGGCGGTGCCCAGCAGGGTTACGTCGCCCACCGACTGAAGGGCGTTCCCGGCCACCAGGGCCTTGGGTACACCCCAAAGACTCCACACGGTGGACTGGTGGCGGCGCTCAAGGTCCTGGTCCTGGATGTCATCGTGGACAAGGGAGAAGTTGTGGATAAGTTCCAGCGCCGCGGCGGCGGGAAGCGCACGAACAGGGTCCTGGTCCAACGCCTCGCAAGCGAACATGCAGAGAGTTGGGCGCAAGGCCTTGCCTTGGGAAACGGGAGTCCCGGCGGGGGTCCCGTCAGCGTTGGCCCATCCCAGATGGTAACGCAGCAATGAATAAGGGTCAGTGCCCTCGGACGCGGGCATAGACCGGGAAAGCTCGTCTTCCACCCGGCCCTTGTACCTTGCGAACATGGCCGGCAAAGCCGGGCCGACATCCTTCAAGGTAACTGGCAAGGATACAGGTTGATGAGCAGTTTCGCCGCTCATTTGCCTCTGCCTTGAATGAGAGCGTCCGAGGGTAACACCTCTTCAATCACCACCATTTAACTACATCGGATGCCGATGTCAGAATCCTAGCAAGGGCGTATCGTCAGTGTCAAGGGCGGATTTGGCGTTCACAGGTTCTTTCGGAAACAAAAACAAGGGTTTTTGCCGGAAGAGGCCAAGGCGCGATTTTCTTTGCCTTTTACCGTTCCGGGCCGTCACCTGTGGCTGGTTCTCCCTACGAGAGGTTTAAGCGATTGGCCGTATGTCCTTCGCCAACGTGCCCTTACGCAAAACACCGGAATACGATAGTAAATGGCTACTATAGTCCAGCATTCGTAGAGGTTACTACGATGGATTTGCGGGTATAACGTATGGTATCATCAGGCAGGCTCGGAGTGTTGACACTTGTTTGCCCGGTATATATCATTTTTGGGAATTGATAATTACCTTGGAATGGTTGTTATCAAGAAGCGATACCCCCGTTCCACGGGCGTTTTCCCCGATTGAGTGTCGGCGGTTACTCTGTAGCGAGGACATTTAAGGTTGCACTAAATTCATGGTTAAGGAACAAACTAGGAGGAGGATATGGCTGACGAAAATGTGGCGTTAATGGCACACCTGATGCGGCGCGCTGGATTCGGAGCGAGTCGTGATGAGATCGAAGCCAGGGCTACCCAAGGCTACGATCAGACATTGGAAGAGCTGTTGAACCCCATGGGTCAAGAGGGTATCGAAGAAGACCTTTACTACCGGTACAACCCCTCCTACTGGGAGGCGGCGGCTATCGAGAACAATGTCCAGGCATGGGTCTGGAAAATGATCAACAACCCCCGCCAGCTTCAGGAAAAGGTGGCGCTATTCTGGCATATGATTTTCTGCGCCGGCCACAGCAAGATCGACAGCGGCTGGGAAATGGGGAAGATGGTCAACATGTTCCGGGAGCACGGCATGGGCAATTTCCGGGAACTGCTTTACCGGTTGTCCACCAACCCCGGGATGATGTACTACCTCGACAACACCGAGAGCCACAGGGTTGCGATCAACGAGAATTATGGTCGCGAGCTGTTGGAGCTGTTCTCCATGGGCGCCGGGAAGGACGAGGGCCTCAACTATTCCGAGGACGACGTCAAGGCCTGTGCTCGCGCATTCACCGGATGGAACGTCCAACCCCCCTACCCGCCATTCCCGTACGGGCGCAGCCCTTGGGAGTTCCGATTCGATCCGGCGGACCACGATGATGGTGAGAAGACCTTCTTGGGAGAGACCGGGAACTGGAACGGGGATGACATCCTGGACCTCATCTGCAAGGACCCGTCGACTGCACGTTTCGTCGCCCGTCACATGTATAACTTCTTCGTCGCCGACGAAGCCCAGGTGCCCGCATGGCGACTGACACCGCCGCGGGATATGTCGTTGATCGAAGACTTGGAGAAGACTTACTTCGACTCTGGGTATGACATCACCGAGATGCTGCGCGTTCTGTTCAGCTCGGCTGCCTTCAAGTCCGAGTCGGTCCGATACGCCAAGGTCAAGAGCCCTGCCGAGGTGGTCGCGGGAACCCTGCGCTTGGTGGAAGAACACAAAGAGATGAAGCCGGGTCTTTTCCAACACTCCCAGGAACCCAAGTACATGGGTATGGACCTGATGAACCCTCCAACGGTCGAGGGTTGGCACACCGGCCGGGAGTGGATTGACAGCGGCACGCTGGTTGAGCGCATCAACTACGCTTCCGAACTGCTGGGCAACACCGAGCTCCCGGGCGTGCAGTCCTTGGTAAACCGCTTGATGGGTCGAGGCGACGTCCTGTCTCCCGAGGCTTTCGTTGACGGATGCCTGGACGTGATTGGCCCGATAACCCTTGACGCTGGCACTCGTGAAGAGCTTATCTCCCACGTAAGCAAGAGCGGCGACCTGCGGCACAGCTCCAGCGACGAGGCAACAGACTTCACCCGCCGCACCGGAGAGATGTTCCAGATGATCGCCTCGACGGCGGAATTTCAGTTCGAATAAGCCCCTCCCACGCCCTCTCCTTAAATGGAGAGGGCCTACCCAATACGTCATTCCCGCCTGCGCGGGAATCCATTAGGAGGATATAGAATGGTTTCCACCAAGAAAGACCCTGTTCTGGCGGTCCTGTCTCTGTCCGGTGGCAATGACGGGCTGAACACCGTAATCCCTCGCACAAACGGTCTCTACCGGGACTATCGCCCGGTCCTGGCTATCCCGGAAGACCAGATCATTCCCATCAACGACGAGTTGGGGCTACACCCCACCATGGCTCCCTTGAAGAAGTACTGGGACGAAGGCAAGCTGGCCATCTTCCTGGGTGTCGGCTATCCCAACGCCAGCTATTCCCACTTCAGGTCCATGGACATCTGGCACACATGTGAGCCGGACACCCAAGGTTCGGAAGGCTGGCTGGGCCGGGCCATCAAAGACATGGACCCCAACGCGGAGAATGTGCTGACCGGCGTCAACTTCGGGCGCGGCCTGCCGCGGGCATTGGCTAAGGACGGCGTTCCGGTAGCTTCCGTGGGTGACTTGGAAACCTACGGCCTGTTGACAGGCATCGAGGGTGAAGACCAGCGGACCGAGGCCTTGGACGTCTTCGGGCGCATGTACTCCCCGGCCGTTGGCAGGAGCGCCGTGCTGGACTACATCCGCAACACCGGCACCGACGCCCTGAAAGGCGCTGACATCCTGGCCACCGCCCCGCAGATGTACAGCTCCGACATTGAATACTCCTCCACGGCCGTGGGCCAGTACATGAAGAACATCGCCCAGACCCACTTGGCCGGCTTTGGTACACGGGTGCTTTACACCACCTCTCCGTACAACGGTTTCGATACCCACGCCAACCAGGCCGCACTACAGGCAGGATTGTGGCAGGATGTGTCCAACACCGTTGACAACTTCATGTCCGACCTCAGGGCCAAGGACGCCAGCGACAACGTGACGCTGTTCCTGTTCTCGGAATTCGGACGCCGCATCGCCGATAACGGCTCCGGCACCGACCACGGGGCCGGCAGCATTGCCATGGCGGTTGGCGAACACGTCAAGGGCGGCGTCTACGGCGAGTATCCGTCCCTTGAGCTGCAGCACCAGGAAGAGGGCGGCAACCTCCGATTCAACATGGACTTCCGCCAGGTCTACACCTGCCTTATGGAAGACTGGATGGGACTGGACCCCAAGCCCATCATCGGTGGCAGCTTCGAAAAAGTTAAATTCATCTAGGCTGCCTCGGGCTTGTTCCGGAAAGCTGACACCCGCCGTTACATGAGAACGGTTGTGCGGCTGCTTCAGCAGAGAAACGTCTTAGTTGAAGCAGCCCACACGGGTAATATTTGAAGAGGTAAAAGCGATGGCTACTCACTTTTTCGGTCTAACCGAACGCGCCTTCTCCTACAGCCATTCCGTAGGGCGCAACGAGTTCGCGGGCACCGGGTTCCGTAACCCCGTAGACATGGCGATCACCGACAACAACGTGGTCTACGTGCTGAACCGCGGCTACGAGTTCCGGAGCGACGGGCTTCGTATCAGCCAGGTAACCCTGGACGAAGAGTACATTAACGAGTTCGGGTCCTATGGCAGTGGCCCGGGCCAAATGATCTGGCCTACCTCCCTTGATCTCGATTCCAAGGGCAACCTGTACGTCACCGACGAATGGTTGAACCGCATCAACGTGTTCAACCCTGACGGTGAGTTCATCCGCAGTTGGCCCAACGGTTTCGAGGCCGGCACCTCGGCCGAGGGCGAGGCTGTGCGGATGATCGACTTCGGCGCCAACGCCGCAGTCCCTCCCGGCGTTTCCGGTTCCGGAGACGGCGAGCTTGACCGGCCCGGGGGGATTGCTATCAGCAAAGACGACATCATATTCATCAGTGATAGCCGCAACCACCGGATTCAAAAGTTTACCCTCGACGGCGAGTACCTAGGCCAGTTCAGCAGCTTCGGCAGCGGCCACGGCCAACTGAACATGCCTTGGGGCATCGACGTGGATAAAGAGGGCAACGTGTTCGTGGCCGACTGGCGCAACGACCGTATCCAGATGTTCACCGGCGATGGGGAATGGTTGGCCAGCTTTGGGCAGCCAGGCACGGGTGCCGGTCAGTTCAACAGGCCCAACGGCGTCTGTGTGGACGACGATGGCGATATCTACGTTGCGGACTGGCTCAACAACCGGGTACAGGTGCTGGCCCCTGACGGTCGTTTTGTAACTATGCTTCGGGGCAACCACCAACTCTCCCAATGGGGTAAGGACAAGCTGCTCTCCAACCCGGACATGATCAGGCAGCGAGCGCTGGCGTACTCCAACGATGCGAGCTACGAGCAAAAGTTCAACCACCCCTGCGGAGTGCGAATCGATAATCAGGGCAGGCTGGCGGTCCTGGACCACATCGGAGGCCGCATCCAGGTTTACGCCAAAAGCAAGGACCCGGCCCTCGTATAGTTGTGGATTCCCGCCTGCGCGGGAATGACAGTGTAGTTGGGAAAGACAGTGTGGCCGGCTAAGTCAGGCTAACACACGCTCCGCCGGATGATGGGCCGAAGGCCCAAAGTCGGCGGAGCGTTTCTTTGTTGCTATTACGTTGGCTCGTCTTGGGGAGGTCCTTCGGGCATTCCGGCGTCGATCCAGGAGACGATCTCGTCCAGTTGTTCCTGAGGCAGGAACGGTCCCCGGAGAGGCATACGCCCGAAGGTAAGAATGCTTCGCGCCAAGGAGCGGACCAACGCGGTTTCCCTCCCCGGCACGCCCGGCTCAATGGCCCGGAGACCGGACAGGACAACTTCGGCCAATTGGTCGCGGGAATCAAAGTAGTAGCGGTGTATGCCCGGCAGCGGGTCGCGGCCCCACCGCTCCTTCCAGCGGTCCATGATGCCGTCCAGGATCTCCTTGACCCTGGGCCAATAAACTTCGTTGTTGCCATTGTCTCCGTTGGGGGTGGTGCTCAAGACAGGCTCTCCCATCGTCTGGCGGCGGGTATTTTCAATTGGTTTCTTAAACCGGGTGATCGCTAACCGACTCGGTGCCCAAGAGGTGCAGGGCATGGCCCAGGACAGGGGTCACCACATCCAGGCATTCCCGCACTCCCTTGGGGCTGCCCGGCAGGCTGATGATCAGCGTACTGCCCCGTATGCCCGCCACCGAACGGCTCAGCATAGCCATAGGGGTGAATTGCAGGGTTTGAGCGCGCATCGTCTCGGCCAAGCCGGGCACTTCCCGGTCGAACACTGACAGGCAAGCCTCCGGCGTGATGTCGTGAGGCCCCAAGCCGGTCCCTCCGGTGGTCACCACCAAGTCGACGTCGGAGTCCTCCGCCCACTGCACCAACCGCTCGGCGATCATATCGCGGTCGTCCGGGACCACCTCGTACCGCGTCACGTCATAGTCGGGCGGAGCCAGAATTTCCCGGATGGCTTGGCCGCTGGTGTCTTCGCGCTGGCCGTGATACCCGGAGGTGCTGATGGTAAGAATGGCGAGTCGATACATAATTCAATCCAAAAGACATAATACCATAGGGTGAATCGGGTTTTGAGTGGGCGGATGGAAATCCCCTGCTCAATGTACTTTTGATTGGAACCGGCTTTCGCGGGTACGGGTTGCTAGGCATCCTCCAAGGGTTCAATGCGAACGGCGCAGACCTTGTATTCCGGGATCTTGGAGATTGGGTCGTAGGCCGCGTTGGTGAGGAAGTTGGCCGCAGACTCCGACAGTTTCACGAAGGGAATGAAAATCTCTCCGGTGCGTTCCCGGTCGGTGAACAGGGCGCGTCCGGTCAGTTTACCCCGGCGGGAGGAAACGCGGACCATCTGACCGTCCTCAAGCCCTAATTCCACGCCGTCCTGAGGGTTGATGGCTATTTGCAGTTCCGGGGAACGGGCCATCAGGCCGGCGACCCGCCGTGTGATGGTGCCACCGTGCCAGTGGTACAGAATCCTGCCGGTGTTGAGGATGAACGGGAACCGGCGGTTGGGAGTTTCGGCGGCTAAGGGCCCTTGATCGAATGGTACGAACAGTGCCCGCGGCCCCCGGGGAAAGTCGTCGGCGTAGAGATAGCTTGTGCCGGGGTGGTCCGGGGTAGGGCAGGGCCACTGGATGCCTCCCTCCCGGTCCAGACGGTCATAACTAATGCCGCTAATCAGGGGAGTAAGCTGGGCCATTTCAGCGAATATTTCCGATGGGTGGCCGTAGTTGAACTGGTCTTCAAATGGCAGTTCCAACTTGCGGCACATGCGGCGGGCCAAGTCACTGATTATCTCCCAGTCGGGTCGGCTGCCGCCGCGGGGCGCGATGCCCTTTCGTACCCGCTGAACGCGGCGTTCGCTGTTGCTGAAGGTGCCGTCCTTTTCGGCGAAGCTAGTGGCGGGCAGCACCACGTCGGCTATCCGTGCGGTCTCGTGCAGGAATATGTCCTGGACCACCAGGAAGTCCAAGCTACGGAACATCTCTTCGGCGCGGTTCAGGTCGGGTTCGCTGAGGAGCGGGTTTTCGCCGGTTATGTACATTGCCTTGACGCCCGTCGGATCTTTCATGGAGTTCACCATGTCAGTCACGACAAGACCGGCTGCACCCGGCAATGCGCTCCCGCCCCAAGCTCTTTGAAACTTGGCGACGGCTTCCTCGCCCAAGCCTTGGTAACCTGGGAGGGAGTTGGGCAGGCATCCGGCGTCGCCGCATCCCTGCACATTGTTCTGGCCGCGCAGGGGGGAGACCCCCGACCCCGGGCGGCCGAGTTGGCCCGCCACCAGCGCCAAGTTGAGGAGGCCGTGGGAGTTAGGCGTGCCGTTGGTGTGCTGGGTGATGCCCATTCCCCACATAAGGCAAGAGCCCGGGGGGCCGGACTCGCCAGTGAATCCGATAGGTGGAGGTGGCTTGGCGTACAGGCGCGCGGCTTGGCGGATGTCCTCCGCCGGGACACCGGTGATGTCCGCGACACGTTCGGGCGAGTAACCATCAACTACCTTGGCCCACCCGTCAAAGCCCTCAGTGCGGTTGGTTACGAACTCATTGTCCAACAAGCCTTCGTCCAGGATGACCTTGGCAAGGCCGTTCAGCAGGGCAACATCGGTACCGGGCAGCGTTCGCAGCCACAGGTCGGCGTAGTCGCACATGTCGATGCGCCGAGGGTTGACCACGATCAGCTTGGCTCCCCGCTCAACCACTGCCCGTCGCATCCTGGAGGCGGCCACAGGGTGGTTGGACGTGGGGTCGCAGCCGATGACAAACAGGCAGCCAGCGTTTTCGTAGTCGGTGTAGGAATTACTGGTTGCTCCGCTGCCCAGCGAGGTAAGCATCGCCTCCACTGAGGGCGCGTGACAGAGCCGGGTGCAGTGGTCAATGTTGTTGCTTTGCATGATCAAGCGGGAGAACTTCTGCTGGACGTAGCCGTCCTCGTTGGTGGCTTTGGCTGAGCACAGAGTGGCGAAGGATGGGCCACGGTACTGGGACAGCCGGTCGGCAATGAGGTCAAGGGCTTCGTCCCAACCGGCGGGGCGGAACTCGCCTCCTTCCTTAATTAATGGCGTGGTCAAACGGTCCGAGTGTTGCACGAAACCGTAGCCGAACCGGCCCTTTACGCAGAGCATCCCGACGCTGGAGCGGTTCTCCGGAGAGTCTTGTACTTCAAAGATTTCGTCCCGGTCGTTGACTTGGAGCTTGATGCCGCAACCGACGCCACAGTAAGGACAGGTAGTAGGAACTGAAGTTACTGGTGACTGAGGGTCAGTGGCCAATGGCACGCTGATAGGGGCTGGCGACTGTCCACCAGCCACCGGCTTGGTGCGGATAGCGCCGGTGGGGCACACTGACAGGCATTGGCCGCAGGTGGTGCAGATTGACTCCACCAATGGCTTGTCCATGAAGGTCCCGATCCGGCTGGCGCCGCCCGCTCCTAGGAAGTCGATTGCGCCGATGAACTGGTGCCCGTCCTGGCAGGCTTGAGCGCAGCGCCCACAGAGTATGCAGGACTCCATTGCGATGTTGAAGACCGGGTTGCTTTCATCAGTCTTCTCTCGCCGGCGCGGTTGCCATCTGGCCGAGTCTATGCCGTGATGTTGGGCCGCGGCAGTAAGTTGGACGTAATCGGAACCGTCATGGTGTCCGTTGGCTCCGTTTTGTTCATCGAGGCTACTCCCGGGCGGCGGGAGCATTGCCAAGGTCAGTTCTATGATTCCGGAGCGGATGCGCCTTACTTCGAGGGACTCGGTATTGACCACCATTCCGTCGCCGGCAGGCACAGAGCAGGACGCCGGAAAGCCCCGGACCCCTTCGATCTGCACCAAGCAGGTACGGCAGGCCCCGATGGGCTTCATGTCCGGGTCTTTGCATAGCTGGGAGATGTAAGTCTCCGACGCGTTTATGGCGTCCAGCACCGTCGCGCCTTCGGGAACGCTTATTTGATGGTCGTTGACTGAGAGGGTGACGGTCAATTGGTCATACCTCCAAGGCGTTTCCGAAGAAGTGAAGGGCGCTGTTGACCGGCCCACCGGCCATCTGCCCCAATCCGCACAGGGAGCCCGCGCCAACAATCTCTGCCAAGTAGCGGAGTTCATCAATTGTCTCAGCCCTCCCGCCGTCCTCGGCCACCCGGTCCAAGGCTTGAACAATGCGGGGCGTTCCTTCCCGGCAAGGGGTGCACTTGCCGCAGGACTCGGCGGCGTTGTAGGCCGCCAACCGCCGCACTACATCGATGACAGGAATTTGGTCGTCCATTACCATGATACCGCCCGCGCCCATTACCACTCCTGAGGGGTGAAGCATACCGGGCCGGAGGGGAGTGTCCAATTCCGAGGGCGGCAATACCCCGCTGGAAGGGCCGCCAACACCGATCACCCCCAGGTTTTGACCGGGACGAGGGCCGCCGCCCATGCCATAGACAATGTCCCGGATGGTCGTGCCCATGGGGACCTCTCCCAGTCCAGGCCTGCGTACTGCGCCGCTGAGACAGACCATCTTTGTGCCCTTGGCAGCCTCCAGTCCCAATTCTGTGAAGGAGGTTAGTTGCTGGCGGAAAGGTCTTTCGCCGTTGCCGTCCGGCGTGGTTGGCGGAGACGCCCCGTCGGAGAATATCAAGGGCACGTTGGCTAATGTTTCAACGTTGTTGATAACGGTTGGCATTCGGAACAAGCCCGACTCCACCGGGAACGGGGGCCGCAATCGCGGCTCGCGCCGGTTGCCTTGAATGGTGTCAAGGAGAGTAGTCTCTTCTCCGCAGACGTAGCCACCCGCTCCTCGCCGCAGGGATACTTGAAGCTCGAAACCCGAGCTCAGGATATCGTCCCCGATGTATCCCGCTTCCTGGGCCTGCTTGATAGCCTCCTCCATGCGTTTAGCCGACAGATTGGCCTCAGCATTGACGTAGACGTAGGCTTGGCTGGTCCCGGACGCATAGGCGGCGATCAGCATTCCTTCCAACAGCAGGTGGGGGTCTCCTTCCATGATGTGCCGGTCTTTGAAGATGCCCGGCTCGCCCTCCTCGGCATTGACGACGAGGTACCGCACCGGCGCGTTGAACGAGCGGGCCCCCTGCCACTTGCGGGCGGCTGGGAAGTATGCCCCGCCTCGTCCCAACAGCCCCGTGTCCTGGACAGTCTGGATTACCTCTTCCGGGGATACCGACAAGGCCAACGCCAAGGAACCGTAGCCGCCGATAGCGACGTATTCGCCGATGCTGCCGGGGTCTATGGAGCCGCAACAGGAAAGGAGACGGCGATGCTGGGCATCGAAGAAAGCCTCGACATCGCTTTCCGTCGTGCTTTGGGGTTTGGCATTGTCGAGAGATTGGACCAATGCCTGAACATCGTCCAACGTAACCCTCGTATGCCGGTGCCGTGCACCAGAGGGGTAGGTCACGACGACCTGCGGCGCGGCGAAACAAGCTCCGTCGCATCCTGCGGCGACCAAGTAAGCATCGGAGCGTTTGGCCAAGGCCATTCCCAAGGCGTGGGCTATCTCTCCCGCGCCGACAGCCTCGCTGCAATGACCCACTTGGGCTACTACGCGAGTACGTCCGTTCCCGAAGGTTGGGCTTGAATCTTTCGAGTTGGGAGGGTATGTCACGTCAACTCAAGTTTTCGACCAAGGATGGTATATCGCGGGCGGCTACCCTGCCCCTCCACATCCCGTCAACCTCCAATGCGGGCGCCAAGGGGCAGATAAAGCCGCAAGGGACTTCCTCCAGTGTAACGCGCCCATCCGGTGACGTTTCTCCGGGGGGTATGCCGAGTTCACGGGACAATTGGCCCATCAACAACTGACCACCGTTGTACCAGCAACTAAGGCCGGTACAAACTCTAAGGACGTGTCTACCGGCGGCCTTGATACGAAGCTCGCTGTAGCTGGTGGCGCATCCGTAAACTTCGCTGGGCGGCACCCGCAAGTGCCACGCCACCGTCTCGAGCGCCCAATCGGGAAGGTTTCCCAGTTCTTGGTGCACATAATGAAGTGCGGGCAACAGGTAGGTGCGCTCCCTAGGGAACTTTTCGCGGAGTATAGGCCGGAGTTCGCTTCGTTCCATATCACAAACTTTGAAATAACGCCGACTCTACTCCTCTAACTGGCGGTTGCCCTGGATCGCCTGGGAGGGGCGAAAATCACCAGAATGGTCAGGTCTTCGGTGATGGAGTGGAAACGGTGGTTCACGCCTTCCCCTACGTAGACAATAGACCCGGCGGAGACGGGCCGATCCTCACCGTCGACAGAGATGACACCCTGACCGCTCGTCACGTAGTAGACTTCGTCTTCGGTGTGAGGATTTTGGGGGTCCGCTTGGCCAACGGGAAGGACGTACAAGCCCATGCTGAGCCTTGGGGCTACAAAGAACTCGTGATAGAGTTGCCCCGCGAGCCCGTGAGCACCAACAACATCGTTCAGTTCAAAAGCGTTCATAGTCCTGCAATCTTTAACGGGACAAGGAGGCCGCGGAATCATCCCGCAGCAAGTCCAGGAGTCCCAACTCCATCATCTTGGATTCCGGGATAAGGCCGTCTTGCGTCCAACCCCGGGAGCGGTAAAAGCCCCCTATCATGTAGTCCAACTCTTCCTGGGTAAGTCCCACGCCGGCGACAACTTCGGACGTTAATTGTTCCTGGAGGATCCTGGGCGGCAAGGTGTCGTCTTCCCGCCGCCAACCCTCGCGTATATTGAACAGTTTCTTCAAGTTGTTGATGCGTTCGCCGGCACGCTTGAGTTCACCTGCGGACATGTCCCAACCGGTGATCATGGAGTAAACGCTGGCTGACTCCGCATAAAAGTCGGCGAACGCTTTTCGCAGGAACTTACACCAGATAAGCGAGTCGAGCACTGCGGAGAAGTCCTCGCTATCGGCAGCGATGCGTCCACGTTGGTCGTCTACTGTGAGCCGGTCCACCCGGTCCGAAAAGTCGGCTTCGTAGGCGGAGGAGCGGTTGTGGCATGCGCCTCTGGGGGTGACGGCCAAGCCTAGAGCCATTGTCTTGAGGCTGCGGGGCTCGTAGCCCGGCATCTCCAGTCCCTTGACGTGCATGGCCCAATCACTGGAGCCGCAACCCAGTGTTTCCGCTGCCCGCTTGCACCCTTCGGCCAACAGGTCTCCCAGTCCGTCGCGGCGGCCCATGCGCTCCAGAATGTCCAGCAACGCCGTGTCGCCGCCGAACCGTAAGTCCATACCGTCGGCATCGTCCGGGGTAAGCAGGCCCCGGTCAAAGCATTCCATAGCCCACGCGATGGTGACGCCGGCGCTGATGGTGTCCATGCCGAGGTCATCGCATATCGCGGCGGCGCGGATGACGGTGTTGGGGTCGGACACGCCGCACAACGGCCCCAAGGCGAAGAGGCTTTCGTATTCCATGCGGCCCTTGGACTTCTTGCCGTGGTCGTTTGTAGACAGTACCTTTTCGCAGCCGATGGTACAGTTGGCGCAGTGTGCGTTCTTGACCAAGTGTTCCTCGTGCAGACGCTCGCCGCTGACTTCCTCCGCGCCTTCAAAAGACGAATCGCGGAAGTTTCTGGTAGGCAGGGCGCCCAGCCGATTGAACACCGAAACATTGGCCATGGTGCCGAGGTTGCGGTACTTGTCGGTGGCGGCCCCCAAACTGCGTTGGCTCAGGTCTATGCTGTAGCGATGAGTAGCCTCCGGTCGGGCAACGTCTATCGTGTTGGTCCCGCGCAGCGCCAGCGCCTTGAGGCGCTTGGAACCCATTACGGCGCCAGGTCCTGATCGGCCTGCTTGGCGGCCTCCGTCGTTGGCGATACTGGCGTAGCGCACCAGGTTCTCCCCGGCAGGGCCGATACATGCTACCCTGACCGCACGGTCGCCAAGCCGCTGCTTGATTGCACGCTCGGTGTCGAACGTGCCCAAGCCCAACAGGTCGGATGCGTCCAAGAATTGTGGATGCCCCTCATGGATGTACAGCAGTGCGGGCTCGTCGGCTTGCCCAGTGATTACCAAGGCGTCGCCACAGGTCTTTTTCAGTTCGGTTGCCAGGAAGCTGGAAGACAAGGAGTCGCCTATCAAGCCGGTAAGGGGTGACTTGGCCATGACAGCGAACTTGCTGGAGGTGGTCAGGCGGCTTCCCACCAATGGACTGCCGACGAAGATCAATGGGTTGCCGGGCCCCAAGGGATCAGCCCCGGCTGGGCAGTACTTGTACAGCAGGTAGGTCCCCAAGCCGATGCCACCGATAAAAGCCCGCAGGACTTCCTCGGGGATCGGGTCCCAGCGATGGGTCCGGTTGGTCAAGTCTACGACCAATGCCTTGCCGTGATAGCCGTACACTCGGGTCAGCCTCCCGCTTGGCTAGAGATGATTAGCAGCGTATCCCCTGGGTTGACGGAAATGGCGCCGTCCCTCAAGAACGCCTTCCCATCTCGGTTGAGCAGGTAGCCATCCTGAAGGTCGGTCATATCTGGTCGTATGACGTGGTCAACCAACTGGGGACAGGCGGCGGCCAAGGCGCAAACAAAGTCCCGGCGGCTGGCGTTCCTGGGCAGCGCCACTTCCACAGCCCGTTTTCCGGTGGCCAGCCGGGCGGTGCCAAATAACTCCACCTTGACGGAGACCTTTGTGTTCTCCACTGTAGCCACTACACACACCAACCTGCCTTAACGTCCTTGGGCGGCCAAGTCCAGCGCTTTGTCCAAGTCCTCTGGAGTATTCACGTTGAAGAAGCTCAAAAACTGCGGGTCCATGGAGGCGACTTCATATTCCGGTACGTAGTGGACCCTCACCTGATCGTAGAATCCGGATATTTTTAACTGCCGGTTGACCAGCTTGGGTTCTATGAAGGGGAGGCAGGCCTTGGAATAAAGGGCGTGGGTAGGTTCGGGGCGCTCTTCGATGAGAGGGACAACCACGTCCACGTCTTCCCTCAACGCCAACATCCGGTCAATCAACGAAAGGTTCAGGAAGGGCATGTCGCAGGCGACGGCGATAACCCAAGGGTTGATTGCCGCTTCCAAGCCGGAGAAGATGCCTCCGAGGGAACCGGTCCCCGGATAACGGTCAAGCACTACCCGATGACGGGTGTCAAGGGGCAGTTCTCCTCCGCGCGAGGAATCCGCTACCACTACCAAGACCTCACATGCCACTTGTTCGACCCGCTGTATTACCCGGCGAATCAAGGGGAGGCCGCCGATGGGTTCCATCGCTTTATCCCGGCCCAAACGCCTACTTTGGCCACCGGCCAATATGACTGCGGAGGCGCCGACAGCGGCTGGTACGGACATAGCGCCTTGGCTCCAGGAGCCGTTTCAGAACCCAGCTAAGATGCCAAAGTATAACATGGGTCAAGCTCACTGCCGTGGCTTTTGCACACGATTTTCAATCGTATCAAGTAAGTATGGATAGGACTGATGGGGTATAACCGGATTATCGAGACAACCGTTGTAGGCGTGTCGGTCAGTGCTGGCGGCCGAACAGCCGCCAGACGGGGGTGGTGAAGCCGGGGAGCAAATCGCCCCCGGTGAGTTTGTCGTCCTCGCCCAGGACTTGTGGGTCTGAGCTGGGGCGATAGACGGTCAGGGTGTTGCGTTCCGGGTCGGTTACCCAAGCCTGTTGCGAGCCGTAGCTGAGCCACATCCACGCCTTGGCGGCCATTTCGGGGTTGGAGTTACTGGGCGATTTTACCTCTATAGCTAAATCAGGGGCCAGGTTGGGGAATCCGCGCGTGCCTTCAGGGACACGGCCCGGCGCTATCCACGCCACGTCGGGACAACGTACGGTATCCGGGTCAAGGTCGAGAAGGTAGCCGGGTTCACCAGCCCGGCCTTCTCCGTACCCAGTAGTTTCAGTATAAATGAATATGATTCCAGCTACTCTGATGACCAATATACTGTGGGGTCCCCAGTGTCCATTTTTTCGATCAAAACTCCCCGGATAAGCTCGTACCGGTTGCCGTTTCCGCGAGGCAACCGGAGGAGTTCATCGGCCGTCAGCAATTTGCTTGTGATTGTCATGGGTCATCCATCAACCGTGTTAGGTGAGTGTGGTTTGTGGAGGCGGTTTAACGCGGGAGCGCGTTTGCATGACGCGGTTACCGCGTCATGCAAACGCCTACCCCGCAGCGTACAGGCGGTTGAAGTTAGCGTACCGGGCCGGGTCCAAGTCCCTTCCTTGAAAGGCTGGGTAGTCAGGGCTGTAGCGATGAGCGCGGAACAGAGAGTTGTTGGACTCGGTGCGCCCGCCTGGAGTCAAAGGGGCCATCCGGGTGAAGATGGGGAAGATGTACTCCCAGACGACGTCCTTGTTGGCTGTGACCTCGAATATTCGGCCCGGCGTGCCCTCGCAGATCAGCGTGTTGCCGTTGGGGAGGCGGTCGGCGCTACTGGTGGCTTGGCTGTAAAAAGATATGGGCGGCTCTCCGGCGTACTCCCAGACTATCTCGCTGGTGGCGGGATTTACTTCGATTACGCGGGAGAAAGTCGACAAGGGGCGGTGAAAGCCGTTGTCAAATATCAGGATGTTGCCGTTGCTCAAGTAGGTCGGATGGTGGGGATGGGAAATCTGGCCAGGCCCCCACTTCCACCGGAAGTCGCCGGTCGCCCGGTCTACGATGCCCACGACGCTGATGCGCCGGTAGCTGACCAGCAGGTCGCCTTCCGGGGTCACCTTGAGCGAATTACCGTGGGTCCATTCGACGCGGTCTTCCAATGGGCAGATGATGTCCTCGTCCAACGACAAGTGCTCCGCCGCGTGCCACTCGTACACCACCGAGCCGTCGGGCGTAATCTCCTTAACCACGTCGCAGAACATCCGCTCCGGGTTTTCGGGAGTGTCCATGCCGCCCTTGATTTTTGAGGTCAACTCTTCCGAGACCCTTTCAAACAACAGCACCAGGGTGTTGCCGTTGGGCAGCCGCTCAAAGTCGTGGTGAACCATGGGGTCTCGGTATTCCCATACCACGTTGCTGTCCCAGTCCAACTCCATTACCGCGGACGAGGACCCTCCGATGTTTTGTGCGCCGTCGGCGTCCTGAGCAGGGCCGGTGCGAAGGAGCAGGTTACCGTAGGGCAGGAGTTGAGCGTAGCCGACGCCGTTCGGCGAATACCATTGATGGCACAGCCGGCCTTCCATGTCGAAGAGGTTGGCGTGATGTCCACCTCGGCTACCGGAGGTAAGGGTATAGCCCCGGTAGCAGTGCTGCGGGGCGTAATAGATGAGTCCCGTTGGATGATGGCTGGACCAGCCCATTTGCTTTCTCCTCTGTGTATTTGATTATTGCGTCAAGCCAAGTGCAGGAGCCTCGCTCCTTTCAGCACCCACGTGGGCGCAGGTTCAATGCGGCGCATTCGAAAGGTAATCAAACAGGCGGTCACCGCGCCGATTAATCCTCCGGCAATGATGTCGCTGGGGTAAAGGAGTCCTCCAGCCACCCTTGCCACACACCACAATATTGCCATGCAGAACAATGGCAGTGCAGCCCGTCGGTTGGCCCACCAGATGGCGGTAGCAACCGCGAAGGCGATAGCCGCGGCGTTCTGGCCCGGCCCCGGCACCGCAAAACCACAGCCCCAGCATCCAGAAGTACATGGCCAATGGGATGAAATAATCGCTAATCAAGACCGAGATAGTCCTGTCGGTAAGCCCGGACCAACCAATCCACAGGTTGAGCCGAAGCACAATCCTGCCGTCCAGCGCTGAAAACGTTTCCAAGGCTAACTTAGCCCGCGACGCCGGTCCGAGGCCCCGGCGTGCTGGTTTCTTGCCCAGCCTTGAAATTCAGCTCCTAAGCCTTGGTTGTTCAAATGCTTGAAGATGCGGTGTAACGTCCGCGGGTAATTGCTCTTTGTCAGCGCGTCCATGCCCTGTGCCATGTCCGATAAGCCCCCACCCAGCCTACTGTTCCTGATTGAAGTAACCAGCAGTGTAAAACCGAGACCCGCGCCGCCACCGGCGAAGAAGTACCCGAACTGTTCGTTGCCGGTCAAGCCGGCTCTGGTGTCAGGCAGGTTACGCGGTTCAGACACAAAAAACCACGTAACCGCCCCGGCCAACAAGGCTATGCCAAGCAGAAAGCTAATGGCCGGCGACCTGAAGAGCATCAGACCCCACAGTCCGTTCGAAGCCGCCGCCGCTTGAAAAACACCGCATGATCCAAAGAAGACCAAGAGGATATAGTCGAGGATAAATGACTCTCCCACGGTCTTGGCTACCCTTGGGGAAGGGCTGGCTCACTGTCAGCGTCCGGCGCAGAGTCCCGCCGGATGCTGAGAAAGTGGCTGACGCCGACCAGAATGGGTATGCCCAACGCGAAGGCTGCAACCTCATAGGAGTATTGGATCGGCCACCAAGCAGCGACAGGATACGGGTATTTGGCCAGCCACCAAGTTAGGACCGGGACGGTGATAAGAAAGAATGCCAAGGATATAATCGCCTTTCTGGTCAGCCACAGGATACACAACCCCGTGATGCCCAGAGGGAGGGCCAGCTCGGGCAGCACAGCAATCAAGACGCCTACTCCCGTAGCAGCGCCCCGTCCACCCCTCAACCTGAAGTGGACCGGCCAGTTATGCCCGGCCACGGCCGCGACCCCGGCGATCATTTCGGCGGCGGTGGAGTTGAACAACGCTTGGGCCAGCAATACCGCGGCTGACCCCTTGGCGATGTCGATGATTCCCACAGCTATTCCGGCGCGGGAGTCGATGTTGCGGTAGACGTTGGCCGCGCCAAGATTGCGGTCTCCCAACCGGCGCAGGTCCTCTCCCTTCAGCCACCGCGCGGCCAAGTAAGCAGTGGGGGTGCTTCCTACCAAGTAAGAAATCAGGCCAGCAATCAACCAATCAAAGCTATTCGGCGGCAACTGGGACCCTCTCTCCGGAGAGAATCACTAATGCTGGGGGCTAGCGGTTGACTCATCCGGCGCGTCGGTAACATGCGCCAGAAGCAATGCGAACCTACTCGTGATGCGGGTTGACGATTTCGGCCCGACCCCTTGGGGGACCCGCACGCGATGCGACTTAAACGGTGACCAAGCGAGGTTGGGCGGTGGTGCACCAATGGAGGTACTTGGGGTTCCGGCCAACTACGATGTCGAAGTACATTTTTTGCAGTTTAGTAGAGACAGGTCCCGGGTTTCTATCGGCGATGGGGCGGTTGTCCAACTCGATTACCGGCGTCAAATGGGCCGCGGTGCCGGTGAGGAAGACCTCGTCAGCCAGATACAATTCGCTGCGGTCTATGGTGCGTTGCACCACCTCCATACCCAGTTCCCGTTGGGCCAGTTGGATGATGGTGTCACGAGTAATGCCGGGCAGCACGTTGTCTTCCAGCGACGAAGTGACGAGTTGCCCGTTGGTAACCACAAAAATGTTTTCGCCGGAACCTTCGCATACGTGGCCGTCATGGTTGAGGATGATGGCCTCGTCGAACCCGGCCAGGGTGGCCTCGGTCTTCGCCAGGATGCTGTTGACGTAAATGCCGCTGATCTTCAGCCGGGCCGGGATCATAGGATCGTCCACTCGGCGCCACGATGAGGTGCAGCAGCGCAGTCGGTCCGACCCTAGGTAGTTCCCGAATGGAACAGTGATCAGGGTGAAGTCGCTGGCGAGATCCTGAAGTTTCAAGTTGGCCACCATCTCAGCACTCTTGTACGCCAGCGGCCGGATGTAAATATCCTGCCGGTGCTCGTTGCGCTCCACCAACTCGACGGTAATCTCGCTGAGTTCATCCGCATTGTACGGAATGTCCAACATCAACAGGCGGCAACCGGCCAGCAGTCGCTCGTAGTGCTCCCGGAGCCGGAAGATGTGGACGAGGCCCTTTTCCTCGTTCCAGTTGCCCCTGATGCCCTCAAATACCCCGGTGCCATAGTGGAGAGCATGAGTCATTACGTTGACTTTGGCCTCGCTCAGAGGCACATACTGTCCTTGGAAGAATGCTTGTAGTTCGTTTGCGCTGGAGGCTTGACCTGTGCTCACCTAAGACCCCTTTCCCCGGAAAGTTCCGTAAATTATAATCGGACGCCCGCTATAAAAACAAGGCAACTTTCCGGGCGGCGGTTCTTGCGTATGCCGGAGTCCCGAAGTGGTAAATTGGCGATCGTGTTGGTGGCTCTGCTGGCCGGAGGCCTCATATTGGCGGCAGTCGTCCTTTTGTTTCGCCGTGACGACAATGCGCCCATACGGATAGTGTTGCCAACGCCGGAGGCGACCGGGACCGGGCAACCGGATGCCAAATACACCGAGATTACGGCAGCCGAGTCGGAGTTGAAGGTCTATATTGCCGGAGCGGTCCGGTACCCGGGCGTGTACCGTTTGCAGCCTGGAGACCGGTTGGAAGACGCACTGGCGGCGGCCGGAGGGGGCGACGAGGAAGCAGACCTGGAGGCGATTAACTTGGCCCGACGGGTTGAGGATGAAGCCTATTACCACGTGCCGCGGCTTGGAGAGACTCCCCGGCCTTCCGTCGCAGAAGCAGCCAACCCTGTATTGGGACAAGGCGCTTCCCGAGAGAATTCAACGTCAAACGGGGGCTTGGTAAACCTCAACACGGCTTCCTCTGACTTACTGGAGACTTTGCCGGGTATTGGGCCGGTCCGGGCGCAAGCAATAGTAGATGACCGAGAACAAAACGGCCTCTTTCAATCGGTGGAAGAGGTTACGCGCGTCCCGGGGATTGGCAGTGCCATTTATAACAGTATCCGACCTTTAGTAACCGCGGGTCCGGAGCATTAACGCCTCTCCGGACCGGGTTTTTGCGGAGACGCCGGTATGAAGCTGGCGTTTTTGGCTGCGGCATGGATTGCCGGGACCATGCTGGGATTGGAGGTTGACCCACCCCTTCTGCCGGTAGGGTTGCTGATGCTGGCCATCCTGCTCTTGGCGCTGCTGAGCCGAGCGGTCCACTGGCCCGTTTGGCCTGCTCTGCTGGCGGGGGTCTTGCTGCTTGGGTTGTTGCGGGTCGAGGCGCTCCCAGGCGCCGCAGCCCCGTCGCTGTTGAGGGACGATGGGCCGACGGTATTGGTTGGGCGTATATCCGACTACCCGGAGCCCACTGCCCGCCGCATCAGGTTCCCCTTTGACGTGAACGCCGTTGACGAGGCCGGGTTTATGAAGCCCGTCAGCGCCAGGATTCTGGTGTACGCCACTCCTCCCGAGTCTCTCCTTGCCAGTCGCGACAGTGAGTATTTCAGGTATGGAGACGAGTTGAGGCTGGAAGGAGAGCTTCGCCGACCGCAGCCCTTTGGCAATTTCGACTACCCGGCTTACCTTGCCAACCAAGGAATCTCGGGCATCTTGTACACTCACTCCGCTCACATGCTGCCTCCGGAGCCTGGCTCCCTTCGTTCGGTGTTGCTGGGCAAAGTATTTGATCTGCGGCGGGCGTTGGCGGACCGGTTGGAACAAGCTATGACCGAGCCTCACGCTTCGCTGGCGCAAGCTTTGTTGCTTGGGCTTCGGAGCGCGTTGCCTGAGGACGTGGAAGAGTCCTTTCGTCGTACCGGGACATCGCATCTGCTGGCTATATCCGGCCTCCACGTTGGGGTGATATTGGCGTTGACGATGGTTGCTGCGTCCCGGTTGCTGGGACGGCGCTGGCACGTATACCTGGCCATTTCCGTTGCGGTGGTCTGGGGATACGCTCTGGTAAGCGGGCTTCCTATCTCGGTGGTCCGAGCCGCCATCATGGGCACCGTGTTATTGCTGGCGTGGGCGGTGGGCCGGCCCCGAAGCGTTCTGCCGTCCCTGGCCCTCAGTGCTGCCGTCATGGTTGGGATCGATCCTAAAGTGCTGGGCCAGGTCTCGTTCCAGCTCAGCTTCACCGCGCTGGCGGGGATTGTCCTGGCGTTGCCATATCGAGCCCGAATATCCGGATGGGCAGCAAGGCGGGCTGAGTCAGCCGCTACTTGGCGGCGGGCGTGGTTTTGGGAAGGTTCCAGGGTGGCCTCCTCCGCATTGGTCATCTCCGCCGCGGCGACGCTGGCAACGTGGCCGTTGGTAGCAGTCAATTTCGAGCGCGTCCCGCTCCTGGGAATCTTTACTACCCTACTGGCCCTACCCGCTCTTCCCGCGATACTGGTTGGATCCATGGCAACCGCGACGGCAGGATTAGTGCACGTGCTGCCAAGCCAATTCTTCGGGTGGCTTACATGGGTGCCGCTGAGCTATTTGTTGGGTGTGGTCTCTGTGTTTCCTACGGTGTCGTTCTCCGGTTTTTGGGTAGGAACGCCGTTTTTGTGGGCTTGGTACTTGATGCTGGGCGGGTTACTGCTTATTCCGGGAGGCTTTGTTCGGTTGAAGGCGGTCTTTGCCAAGCTGGAAGAAATAATGGGCCGTGTAGCAGGCAGGGACTCGAGCAGCGGGTCGACACCTGGGTTGTCATTGGGAAGCGCGATGTTCGCTGTGGCTCTACTGGCGGGCGTCGTCGTGTTGTGGGTACAAGTCTTCAGACCAGCGGACGAAAACCTGCGGGTGCACATCTTAGACGTGGGTCAAGGAGACAGTACCCTTATCGACACTCCGGGGGGCAAGCAGGTGCTGGTTGACGGCGGGCCGGACTTGGAAGGATTGGTGCACGCTCTCGCTGGGGTCCTGTCTCCGGGCGACCGCACCCTGGACTTGGTGGTAGTTACCCACATGGACGAAGATCACGCCAGGGGTTTGATCGAGGTATTGGACAGATATGAGGTCGAGGCGGTGCTGATGGGGACAACTGACGATGGTGCTGTCATAGGGCCCCAATGGGAAGCAGCGCTGAGACGGAACGGGATAGAGCCGGTCCAGGTAGCCGCCGACCACTTGGTTGAATTGGAGCCGGGTATCACGCTGCAAGTGCTGAATCCGCCGGCGACACCGTTCGCGGGCACACCCGCTGACCGGAACAACAACTCGGTCGTAATGAGATTGTCCCATGGACGGATAAGCTATCTGTTGACCGCCGACATTGAAGCTCCGGCGGAGAGCCGCTTGGCGCAGAACCCGGACAGTCTGAAGAGTACGGTGCTCAAGGTGGGCCACCACGGCAGCCGTTCGTCGACAACGGCATCATTCTTGGAGAAAGTAAGCCCGTCCCTGGCGGTTGTCTCAGCCGGGGCGGATAACCGTTACGGGCATCCTCACAGTGAAGTCATGGACCGGCTGATACGTAATCTGGGACCGGCCAGTGTTTTCAGGACCGACCTGGATGGGAGCGTGGAGTTAATCAGCGACGGAGTTGATTTGTGGGTGAAAACCGGGAATGCCCCCCGCCTTCGCGGGGGTGACGTTCAGTGACGGCGGGGACGACGTTCGGTGACCGCGAGGGAGACGTTCAGTGACTGCGGGGGGACGGTCGCTGGCTACCGCCGTGAACCCTCACTGACCACTGCCGCCGTGAACCGTCGCTGACCACTGCCGGGAACAGCGGGGATGCGAGGTCATGTATACTGAAACGCAGCCCTCTTGAACATGCGTCAAGCGGGACTACGTGAAGGAAGTACGTACTTTGGCCAGAACCGACGGACGCCGTTGGGACGAAGCCCGACCGGTTAACATAACAACAGGTTTCCAGAAGTTCGCCGAGGGATCGGCGGTAATCGAAATGGGAGACACCCGGGTCCTCTGCGCCGCCTCTATGGATGAACGTGTTCCTCAATTCCTGAGAGGCCAAGGCAAGGGATGGGTCACTGCGGAGTACGCGATGCTGCCCCGCTCTACCACGACCAGGACCTCGCGGGAGAGAGACGGAGGCCGGATCAGCGGGCGTTCTCAAGAGATTCAACGGCTTATCGGCAGGTCGTTGAGAGCGGTTACGGACTTGGAAGCCTTGGGTGAGCGCACGGTGCAAGTCGACTGCGATGTGCTCCAAGCCGACGGGGGCACCCGCACCGCGGCTATTACCGGAGCCTACGTGGCCCTGCATCAAGCATTGAAGGTGTTGGTTGACCACCGGGTGCTGCGTAGAATCCCCCTTTTGGACGCGGTGGCGGCGATAAGCGTTGGCTTGATTGATGATGAACTGTTGCTTGACTTGTGTTACGAAGAGGACTTCCGGGCCGACGTGGACTTCAATCTGGTGATGACCAAAAGCGGCGACTTGGTGGAGCTTCAGGGCGCCACCGAAGCAGCCCCGTTCCCGCGCCAAAGGGTGGCCGATATCCTGGAACTGGCCGCCGAGGGCATGGCGCCGCTGTTTGCCGCGCAGCAGGAGGCGTTGGCACGGGGGTGATGTTTGGGTTGGTTTCGAGCTTGATGCGACCTGCCGTCGGTATAAGGCAGGGGCCTGTTTGGCTTGTTGTACCGGCTCTGCTATTGGCGCTGGCGGCCTGTTCAATGGCTGCTCCGGCCGCTGAGACGGGGCTTGGTTCCTCTGATGCCAGTGGAACGGAGGCGGCGAAACTCGATGCCGGAGAGCCGGAGGATAGGGTTACCGGCGAGAGTCCGCAGCCGGAGATTTCGAATCCAGCGGCGACGGTTGCCATGGAGCTGCCGGACGTAGCGACATCGCCACCGTCAGGGTGGGACGTCGCCACCGCCACACCGGCGCCCTTAGTACGGGACATCGCAACCGCAGCACCGCAGCTGATGCAGGAAATCGCCATTCCAACGCCGGTAGCCGGTCCCGGCGAAGCGCAGGACAGACTAACCGATAGTCCTGCAACCCCTCCGTCTACAGCAGTGACGGTGCTGCAACTGCCCAACGTCGCCGATACGGTGGAGCGGGTGCGGCCGGCGGTGGTGTCTTTGGTGACTGAAGTAGTGCTTAGAGACCGGTTCGGGATGGTGAGGCGGGACTTCGGCAGCGGGACCGGCGTGATAATCAGCGAGGACGGGTTGGTCATCACCAACAACCACGTGATTGAAGGCGCTGCCAAGATCATTGTCACCATGGACGACGGCTCCCAAAGGGAAGCGGAAATGGTTGGAGCGGACAGGTTGTCCGATTTGGCTGTCTTACGACTTCCGGGGACATACGACACCTTCCTGCCATTGAACGACGACGTCCACTTGCGGGTCGGCGAGTGGGTCATAGCCATAGGCAACGCGTTGGCGCTGCCGGGCGGACCTACGGTGACTGTAGGGGTGGTATCGGCGATGGGCCGCACGATAGGCGGGAGAGACGGTACACCGCTGTACGACTTGGTCCAGACGGACACATCGATCAATCCGGGCAACAGCGGAGGCCCATTGATCAACATGAACGGCGACCTGGTCGGCATCAATACCGCGGTGCTGCGGGGCGGAGATTTCGGGACGCCGCACTTCGAGGGTATAGGCTTTGCCATAAACATGGAGACCGCCATCGAAGTGTCCGGGCAGTTAATCAAGGACGGCAAGGTCAAGTGGGCTTGGATGGGGGTGTTCCTGGCTGACCTGACGCCTGACATGGCCGCGCAATTCGGACTACCCATCCGGGAGGGCGTCATCATCCAGGACGTTCTTCAAGGCGGCCCGTCGGACAAGGCGGGCATCCGTCCGGGCGATATAGTCACGTCGATAGACGGAAAGGAAGTCGCCACGGTGCTCGACCTTATGCGTATGCTGCGGCAGGACCTGGAGGCCCATCAAGAGGCCGAAGTGCAACTGTTCCGCGGCGGGGGACGTGACACCATCACCATGGTCATGGGCGAGCGGCCTGCCCGGTAGGGACAGAGCTGGCGTGGGTGATGTATCGTCCATTGCCTCCTTGGATGGTCCGGCGCCGGCAGTCGTATTGGGCCGAGGACTCGTTTGATGTGGGTGATTGCGGCGAATCATTCCTCCCCCGCCCAGACCAGGTCCAAGCGGTATTTACTTACCCAGGGGATGAGGGTCCGCAGGAGTTCATGGCCGTCGATTTCGACCTTTTCGCGGCGGCATTTCTCCAAGTATTTGTTGATCTCCATGAATGTGGGCAGCCGGAAGCCAGCCCTGACTACCCGGGAGCCGAAGGAAGAGGGCTCGGGCAAGGGTTTGTGGTCGGTGAGGGCGACGAACCACTGGAGACGAAATTCCCTGACCAACCGGCGAAGCCGGACGATGGCCAGTTCCAGGACCATTTTTTTCTGAAGGGCGCGGACGCGGGCTCTCAGTTCTCCCATAAGTAAACGTTCACCTCGACGTGTTGTGTATCTTGGAGGGTACGGCAGGGGAAATTCTTGATTTCCCTCTCACTTTCTCCCATTTTGCTTGGGCGGCGGGAGAGACGTATGGTCCTTTGCCTCCTTGGGTGGTCCAGCGGGTGATCCAGCGCAGACCGGCTGCAGTTCCGATCTGCTTGTTGCTTGTTTCAAGGTACTGAGATGTAATCCGAGATGTCAACGACGGAATGTCAGGGGCGGGGCCTCATTAGATAGTTGTCTGAACTGTGATTCGTTTGATTGGGACGATTTTGATGATTCAAGACCTTGCTCAGTTTGATGGGTTTAGATCAAGTTCTTCATCATGACCGAGACCGATAAGGATTACCAAGACCGAAAGCGCTGATGGAGGAGTACCGTATCTTGGGTAGGAACTAGATATAAGTAAGTTGCTTGAGATAGATTAGCCCAGTGATTGAGCCAATCTCCCTAACCTTTACCGTTGCCACCTTCGTGGTTGCGGTATTTGTCGCGTGGTTCACTTGGCAGAATCATAATGCTAGACTACCAAGCGAATTACCGGAAGTACGGATTGATCCCCTTGATCAAGGTCTCTATCGCCCTGAACAAGTGATGACGATTTATGTTCAACTGAAGACGCATCACCCTAACTTCGGCTGGTGCGTCACTAGAGTTGAAGTTATCGAGGCCTCCCCTAAGGCTACAACGACGAGTTGTTTGGTAGGATAGCTGGCCAGATGATGGTGGGCGGTTTGGGTGATGGATGCGGCGAGCTTCAAGCGGGTCTACGACAGCCTTCAGGAATTTCACGCCTTCTTTGCGGACTCCTTCGGACGCAAGCAGTGGCGAGAGCACAGCCGGAATTACCTTCAGGCCCTGCTGGTGCGGGCCCAGGAGCGGCGCAACGACGAGAATGTCTAGGAATCGGTGGGCGTCTCCGCCCGGGCGATGCAGCGTTTTCTGACCGAGGCCCGGTGGCGTGATGACGCAGTCATAGGGCGGTTGCAGGAATACCTGGCCCCAGACTAGGGCACCCCGAGGCCGTGTGGGTGTTGGACGGCAGCGACTTTCCCAAGCAGGGAGGAAATCGGCGGGAGTGGCCCGGCAGTACTGCGGTAGGCTGGGCAAGGTGGCCAACTGCCAGGCCGGGATGTTCCTGGCCTACGTCAACCCACTGGGACGGGCGCTGGTGGACAAACGGCTGTACATGTCCCAGGTTTGAGCTTCGGACGATGCCCGGTGCGCGGCGGCGGGGGTGCCGGGGGAGAGGCGGGGCTACCGCTCGAAGACAGAGTTGGCCCTGGAGATGCTGGCGCAGGCCATGGAACTGGGCCATTGAAGGCCGGCTGGGTTACCGGAGACGACGCCTTCGGGATGTCTCCGTCCTTTCGTGAGGGACTGGCGAACTTGGGGATGTGGTACGTTCCGGACGTTCCGGGCGACCCCGCAAACCCAGGCTGCGGGATGGGCAGCGCCGGACCATGGAGCAGCGCAGTGATGAGTTGCAGGAGGAGGCCTGGCGTGAGATAACGGTGGCAGAGGGATCCCAGGGTCCGCGGAGCTATATGTTCAGCGTCCAGCGGGTGCGACCGACCAAGAGGCGCAAGCCCGGCGAGGAGGGATGGGCCGTCTATCGCCGAAACCTGGACGGCAGCGAGCCCCGCTACTACCTGTCCAACGCACCAGAAGACACAACTTTGGAGACCCTGACCTACGTGGGAGGCTCCCGTTGGCGTATAGAAACGGAGTTCGAGACGGAGAAAAGCGACGTAGGCCTGGATGAGTACGAGACCCGGAGCTGGGCAGGCTGGCACCACCACGTGGCCCTGTGCCTGCTGGGCGGAGCTTTTCTGCTGGGCCTGCAGCAGGATTGGTGGGGAAAAGATGCCCCATATCACCCGTCCGCAGGTGTACCGGGTGGTGCGTGAGATGCTGCCCCGGGAGTGGTTCGGGCCGGAGGAGTTGCTACTGTGGCTGAAGGAGTCTCAGTTACGCAACGAGCAGGCGCGCCGCTCCCACGAGAGACGCCGCTCCGCCCGCCGTGAAGGCAGGATGGACCCTCCACCCTGAAATCGTCGTTGTAGTACTAAAAAGGAGTGTGAACAGTTGGCCAAGATATACTTGTTGGGGACCGGGACTCCCACTCCGACGCCTACCAGGTTCGGTTCTTCCCATGTTGTCGAGGTCGGGGGCCAACACATTATGTTCGACTGCGGCCCCGCTACCACCTACAAGCTGGTGCAGGCGGGGCTGTGGCCCACACAGATAGACAATCTCTTCTTCAGCCACCACCACTTCGATCATGACGTTGACTACCCGTGTTTCCTGCTGTGCCGGTGGGACCAAAGCTCAGGCAAGGAAAACGAACTGCGGGTGTTTGGCCCGACTCTGACCGAAACCATTACAGAGCGTATTCTGAGTGAGGAGCACGGCGCATTCGCCCACGACTGGCGGGCCCGCATCAACTCACCCGGAAGCCAACGGGTCTTTGTGAATCGAGGCGGCACGCTGCCGCGCAAGCCCCCGTCCGTGGACGTTCGGGACATTGGCCCCGGACTGGTGCATTCGGGCAGCGACTGGACCGTCACAGCATCCATCGCAGAACATGCTCAGCCTTGGTTGGACTGCTTGGCTTACCGGTTAGATACGCCGGATGGCAGCATAGTATTCACCGGTGACACCCGTCCCTGCCAGTCCGTGGTCGATTTGGCCAAAGACGCCGACGTGATGCTTTGCATGTGTTGGGACGATTCGGATGAGATGGAGGCCACGGGGGAAGGGCAAAACACCATGTGCGGCACGAGGGGCGCAGCCGGTATGGCCCAGGAGGCGGGGGTTAAACGCCTTGTCCTGGTACACACCGGGCCTCACCTGAGCCAGCACGGCCCGATGGAAAAAGGCATCGGCGACATCAAGAGGATTTACGACGGAGAGTTGGTCTTCGGCGAAGAACTTATGACGCTGGATTTGGGCCGCAGGTAGTCCGACGCCGGTAAGTTTTATGCAGCCCTCCAGTCATGGCGGGGCTGCCATCCCAGCATACGCTGGGCTTTCTCGGTGCTGATGACACTGGCCGTGCCGCTCAGTCCTTCGCGTATCTCGACGCGGTCGCCGAAGTTACTCCTGATGATGTCCACCGTGGGCTCCTCGAAACGGCTGGAGGGCTGGGCGATCATGAACGCTTCATACTCTTCTATGTCGGCGTCCAGCGCCAGCACGTGAGCCTCCGCCACGTCCCTGGAGTCGGCGTAGGCCCACATCACGAGGGTCAGGGGGTTCTCCGGAGTGGGAGCCGGCCAAGGAAAGTCCGCTTGGACGTCCGGCAGTGCTACGTTGGTGAATCGCAGGCTGACGACGGTGGTTGCCGAGTTGCGGGCAATCATTCTCCCGATGTCTTCCCCGACCTGCTTGGTCAGGCCGTAAGGCTCGAAGGGCATCATGGGATGTTCCTCGTCCAGTGGCAGGTACAGCGGTACGAAGGCGTTCCCGTCATGGGCCCAGCCCATGCCGAAGGCGCTGGACGAGAACACTACCCTGCGGAGCCCCAACTCCGCCGCCGACATCATGATGTTGAAGGTGCTGGCTACGTTGTTGTCGAAGATTACCCGGGGAGGGTCACGCAGCGGCCCGGGTATGGCGCCCATGTGAACAATGGCTTCCGCGTCCTTCAGGAGGCCATCGACGGCGCTGGCGTCGCCGAGGTCGCAGCGAACGAATTCCGTTGGGAGGTCGTCGGCCGACAGTATGTCAGTGGCCAGGACCTCAGTGCCGCGGTCCACCAGCAACTGCACCACCCTGCGACCCAGTCTTCCCGCCGCTCCGGTTACTACTATCATTGTCTCCCTCCGGTCTGGCTATGTTGACGTTCCCCATGATTCCCGCTTTCGCGAGAATCGAGAAACGCTGTCAACCAGTCACATTGTCTCACGTTAGACGTCTTTGGATTCCCGCCTTCGCGGGAATGACGATATGGCGCTGCGGGAATGACGATATGGCGCCGCAGGAATGATTATGTGGGACTAACGGCTTCTCATGGTTTATCAAGTCCGTGGATACCGCGGTAGTCGACCGTTGGAGGCGACTGCCAACCTTCCAGAAGTTCCTGACGAGGTTGATAAACCTCGACGCCCAGCGGGTGACAAGTGTCGATGGGGTCAACGGAGTCTTCTTCTCCCCAGACCTGGACCGACAGGTCACCGTGGGGACAAGTGGAAATGGCGCAAAGCAGGTCTATCTCGGCGAAGAATTCGAAGTAGTCCCCCTTCTTCCCTGGTGAAGGTTTCACGAAGTAACGGTCGTCCTTGGTAAGCCCGGTGACTTGGAATATATTCAGCACGTCGTGGACGTCGCTCTCGTCGAGATGGTAAGGAGTGACAGCCCTGACGAGGTTGGAGTGGCAGCAGTAGTCGAAGTCCTCACCGTTCAGTAGTTTGTGAACGTATGGATCGCAGCGGGTGCCGAGCAGGTCATGGCACCCGGCGCCGTCCTCGTCCAAGGGATAGTCCACCGTATCGCCGGTGATGGTCAGCATGGGCCGCAAGTAAGGCAGGCAGGACCACAGCCGGTCGAAGGTGGTGACATGGGCCCGGTGCAACTGCTTGGTGCGGGCCGCCCAGAATCGTTCCCGGGGGTTGTTCAGGTTCCACGCGTTGAAGTCGGCCACCTGCGCCCCTTCCACCACGACGATGCGGCAAATCTGGCCGGCCAACACCGGCCAAGCCCTGCCGGAGCGTATCGGCACCTCGAACTGTTCAACCAAGTTCCGGGTCTCCGTATCCTGCGCTATACGTCCGTAAAATTCTCGGTCAACATCAATGAGGCTGCCGGGTTTGGGCAGGTAAATTACTCTGGGCTCTGGCATAGTACCTCCAACGGGAGCGGAATTGGTTGATCATGTTTGTAGAGGCCAGATAGGTTCTCTCGCTCGCGCGGTCAGCGGTATCAGATTACCACAAATTGGATATGGTACTGGTGGAGCAACTACCCCAAAACTGGCGTGGATGGATTCCCGCCTGCGCAAGAATGACAGATAGTTTGTGGGAATGCCGCTTGCCTTCGTGAAGACGGGGGATAATAGACTGGCGAATTATCCGCAAGCCTCTATCCCACAAGCCTCTATCCTACGCTCCCAGCCTTATGAGGCCCGAGTGCGTTGGTGCCGGCCGATGTAGCCCACTATCACCTGCTGCCGGGCTTTGTCCCAATTGAATGCAATGCGGATAGTCCGGCGCGGATCGAAGCTGTTTCCCTTGCCGATGTGTTCCTCCAACCATATCTGATCACCCTCCACCACGGTGGTGTATGAGTTGGGGTAGGCGATCATGGTAGTTTCGCCCTGGCTGGACTTGTACCACATGTCGCAGTGTTCGCGGCAGGATGCGTCCAGGTCGGTAACCGTCAACTGCCCTGACCGGGAATCGTAGTAGGTTGTTGCCAGCCACTCCAGTGCGCTCAATACCTTGTCGGGCCATTTGAACTGGCTTTCCTCGACGTTCGACTCAGAATTGGTGTGAATCACCAAGCGGTGGGCAAAACTGTTCCGGGCAAGCCTGACCGCGTCTTCAACGGTTGCTAGTTCCGACGCTGTCTCGTGAACCAAGCTTGGGTCTGATTGACTTGCCAGGGCCCATCGCAGACCCGCTTCCTTGCTCTGGGCGTCGTACAATTGCTGCCGCAGTCGTTTGCGGGTTTCCTCAAGCTCGTCGTTCTCTTGCTCCAGGTCCTGGTTCTGTTCGCGCAAGTCCCGCACCTCTTCCAAGAGACGCAAGTAGTGGTCTACGGAACAGGCAATGGGCGCGGTCTCCGGTCCAGGGTTGGGGTCCGCGATTTGTGAGTCGAGGGATGTATCCTCCTTTGTCTGAGCGACGGGTCCTTCAACGCTTTCTTCGACATCCGGATTGTCAACCGGAGGCGCACAGGAAATGAGACTGGCAAGTTGCCGGAAGTTCCTGTCGATAGCCTCCTGCATTTCGGCGCGCCGTGAATTGCGAAGTTGTTCCTCTTTGAACGTGGCCGCTTGGCCGTGAATGGGACCGTATTCGTTGAGCTTGCGGGAGATCGAGTCCACTTCCAGCATATTCCGGGCAAGGCGATGCAGGCGCAGGCGCGTGTGTTCCTCCAGAAACGCTCTCAGCCTTTCAGCTAACTCATCCAAAGAGTCGTCCGGTCCCGGAATTAACGCAGCCAGACGGACCCCGTCCTGTTCAAAGAAATCGAGAAGTCCAGAGTGTTCATTCTTAATGTTCGACAGAGCGGCAGCCAGTCCGGTTGCCAACGTCTGCTCAATGAACTTGGCCTTGTGGACTTCTTTGACGGCCTCGGTAAAGTCGAGACTCTGCAACTCGTCACCCACGCCGTCAGGGCAACGGATTCTCAAGCGGCCAAGAAATTCGTCTATCAGTCCAGCGGACAATTGGTCGAAAGAGTCGTCGCGCGGCATAGAGAGCAACCGCTCGCGGATTTCGGCCAACATCTCGCCGACGTCAATGCCGGTTTCATCATGGATTGCCGGCCTTGGTGGACTGGCCGGGTTGTCCAACGACTCCTCGCTGACATCGGGCATTCGCCCACTAATGTAGTAACTCATCAGTAGCAGGTCGTCTTTGCTGAAATCGGGGTGGTGCTCAATCAGCTTGCCCGTTGCGTGTTCCCAGCGGCTTTCCGGAGGATAGGTAAGGACTGTTTCCGCCGTAGAGTCGGCGTCGCCGTCCAACAGTGATTCCTCTTGCAAGAAAGCGACAACTTCATCCCTCAATGCCCCATGCGACTCCGCCCAGACCTTCAACACACCGCCGGCGATTGCATCGAGAGCACCGGCCTTATCGGTCACGGGTTTAAGGAGCAACGGAGTCATTGCCCTGTCAGCGCTTCTGAATCCGTTGACCTCAACGTGGGCATTGATGGCGTTGTTCATCGCGGCGCGGGCGCCTGGCGATACGGAGGAGCGCCAATCGAGCGCCCGCTTTACCACTTCGCCGAGGTAGCTGTCGTTCATTTCTCGAAACAAGACGCTTAGTCCTCGCCGTTTTCCGGTGTCCTGTTTCCCGTTTTCTCTGTCAGCCAAGCTTCACCGCCAAGCCCAAGGATTTCAATGCATATCTTAAGCAGGGTGCGGGACTGACGCAAACCCACTCCGTACTACGATGCTATACTACTGCCAGATTCCATTTTCCAGTGAGGTTGCTATGCAAATTGGCGCGTCAATGTTCTCCACCGACTACTCTATCAGGCCCGACGACCTGGCGAAGTTGCTGGAAGACCGCGGGTTCGAGTCTATGTGGGTCCCGGAGCACACTCACATACCGGCGAGCCGGGTCAGCCCTTGGCCGGGAGGAGGCGACCTCCCGAAGAACTACTGGCACACTTACGATCCTTTTGTAGCGTTGACCGCGGCAGCGAGCGTTACTACCAATCTCAAGGTGGGCACCGGCATTTGCTTGATAATGGAACGAGACCCCATAACTACGGCCAAGGAAGTTGCCAGCCTTGATATGCTCTCCAATGGCAGATTCATCTTCGGCATCGGCGGCGGGTGGAATGCCGAAGAGATGGCGAACCACGGCACGCAGTACCGCCGCCGCTGGCGGGTGATGCGGGAGAACATCCTGGCGATGAAGGAGATCTGGACCCAGGACGAGGCCGAATTTCATGGCCGGTACGTCTCCTTTGACAAAATATGGTCTTACCCGAAGCCGGTGCAAAAGCCCCATCCGCCCATCATCATGGGCGGCGACGGCCCTACCACCTTTGACCGGGTGGTGGAATACTGCGACGGTTGGATGCCCATATCAGGCCGTCAGACTGAAGGGCCCAGCCTTGGTGAAAAAATTGCGACCTTGAAACGGCGGGTTGAGGACGCGGGAAGGGACCCTGATTCCATAACCATATCCTCTTTCAACACGCGGCCGTCAGCCGAGACGGTGCAACGAATGGAGAGTGACGGTGTAAACAGGGTCGTCTTTTCGTTGCCGTCTGCGGAAAGGGACGTGGTCGTGCCGTTGATTGATGAGTGGGCCAAGTTCATCAGTTAGTACGAACCTGCATTAGACTTCGGATTCGGTTACGTTAAAATCCAGATTGGAGGATTGGCCATGCCCTACGGAGGCTCTGACTGGTTGGCTTTGACCCCCGAAGAGGCGCTGGAGCCGGAAATTCCTATCTGCGATTGCCATCACCACTTCTGGGACTTACGGCCCGAGTACATACCCTACCAGCGGTACCTTCTCCACGAGTTCAGCAGCGACATTAACGGCGGCCATAACGTCCGCTCCACGGTATTTATTGAAGCGAGTTCGATGTACCGCCCCGGCGGGCCGCCGGAGATGCGGTCTGTGGGAGAGGTGGAGTTCGTGCAGGGGTTGGCCGCCGCCAGTGCGAGCGGCCTATACGGTCCCGGCCGGGCGGCGTCGGCCATTATCGGTTATGCCGATCTGAAGATGGGAGAAGGGGTAAGGCCGGTGCTTGAAGCACTGCAGGCGGCCAGCCCCAACCGCTTCCGGGGCGTCCGTCACTCCGTTGGCTGGGACAGTTATCCGGGGGTGGCCAGCCGGGAAGCGCGGGACGCCCTTGCCACCGACGGCTACCGAGCCGGGGCCAGGGTGCTGGCGAGCATGGGCCTGCGCTTGGAAAATACGCTCTACTTTCACCAGTTGCCGGAGTTGGTGCCGTTCGCCCAAGCCATTCCCGACCTTACCATCATCGTATGCCACATCGGCGGCCTGCTGCGGGTGGGTCCTTATGCCAACCGGGACGACGAAGTGATACAGTCTTGGCGGGAAGGGGTTGCCGCCATAGCCCAATGCCCCAACATAGTGATGAAACTTGGAGGCATTGGTCAACTGCGGTATGGGTACGAGTGGCATCTTCGGGACAAGCCGGTAGGCTCCGAAGAACTGGCCGAAACCATAGGGCCGTTGATCAACTACTGCATCGATCAGTTCGGCCCGGACCGGTGCATGTTCGAGAGCAATTTCCCAGTGGATAAGGTCTCGTATTCATACAACGTGCTTTACAACGCTTTCAAGCGGCTAACCCAAGGATATTCGGCGTCGGAACGGGCGGCACTGTTCCATGATACGGCAGTGCGGGTCTACCGTATCGATACGTGAAGCGGCTCGACCGGGCGCAGTCTCTTTGCGTGAACGCCGGGTTAATAGTATCTTGATCTCTAATAACTACAGGAGGATGCACGAATGTACACCAAGAACATGTTGAGCCTGGAGCAGGCGCAAGCTGCGATCGCGGCGATGATCGTGGATTACAACAAGGACCCAAACCGCCGCAAGGTGGATATGGCGGTGGTGGACGACGCCGGAAACTTGCTGGCCTACGCCCGCATGGACCGCTGCTTGAGGCCGACGTTTGCTCTTCGCAAAGCATATACGTCTGCGGTCCGCGGCATGGACACGCAAGCCTTCGCCGCGCAACTCAGCAGTGCAGGCCGCAGCATCGAATCCTTTGGCGATCCCCAACTCATTGCCCTTGCCGGTGGAGTGGTAGTGATGCACGAAGGCGCCGTTATCGGCGCGATCGGCGTCGGAGGCCTGCCCAGCGGGATCGATGACGAGTCCATCTCGAAGGCGGGGTTGGCGGCCTTGGGCCTGTAGGGGCTCTTATTCACCGCAGAGAGCACGAAGTTTTATTTTGGCTTCTCTGCGGTGATAAGGTAGGCTGGCTGAAGCCGGTTGTCTGAAACTGGAATTACGCCGCTCGCCGGGCTGCTACCGGCGGCGTTTGCGCCGGTTTCAACACCGGCTTTTTTGCGAACAAAAAGAACAGACCTCCAAGCAGGTTCAACGCAGCCAAGGAAAGAAAGGCCACGGTATAGGTGCCTTGGGTGTCGAACATGTAACCGGGTAACGGTGCGGCGATGATCAGCAGGAAGTTCATCGGCACCGTGGAAATCCCTAACAGCATCCCGAAGGAAGACCGTCCGAAATACTCGCCTCGTATCGCAGTTGTAAGCGGGTTGCGCCCACCGAATCCGATGCCGAAGAGTACGGCGAAGATGTAAATCATAAAGGCGTTGGTTGCGAACGTCAGCACCACCACCGAGCCTGCCTGTATGGTGCTGAAGATAAATATGGCCAGGTTCTTTGGTATATGGTCGCCCAAGTGTCCTCCCACCACCTGAAAGACCATTGAGACGGCGGAATAGACCGACACAACCAACCCGGTGGTCTGAATGTTGAATCCCAGGTCATTCATGAAGAGGCCCAAGTGGGCCATGATCGCGATGATGATCATGGACGTAAAACCGTGTCCCCAGGAGATAAGCCAAAACGCGGGCGTGGCGAGAGCTTGCGCGGTGGTGAAGTCAGTGGCGGCGGCAGCTGGTTGGGCCGCCCGAGGGGATGAGGATGGCATGGTTGAAGGCGAGGGCTGCGCTCCGTCCGGCAGTAGTCCGTAGTCCTCCGGGCGGTCTCTTATCAGCCTGGCTAACGGTACAGCCGTCGCCAGGGTAAACAATCCCAAAGACAGCGCGGTAAGTTCCCAACCCAGGCGGTCCTGCTCAGGGTTGATGGCCCAGGCTATCGCCGGCACCAGGATCAGGGCCCCCAAACGGCTCCATGTGTTCGACCAGCCCATAGCCTTCGCCCGGTGCCTGTTGAACCAGTTGTTCAGCAGGGTGGTCATGGGCACCCATCCGCCAAGCCCGTGACCCAAGGACATGATCACGAAAGCTACATAGAACATCCAGAGGCTGCGGACTTGCCAAAAGAACACGAAGCCTAATCCCATGACCAGCAGCCCGATGAGCACCATCAGCCGCGCTCCAAAGCGGTCGGTGAGGTACCCTTCGATGGGCCCCATGATGCCGCCTTCGATACGGGTGAAGGCGAACGCCATGGATAACTGGGTGCGGCTCCAACCGAAATGGACCTCCAACGCCACCGACCAGATGGTCATGGCATGGAAAAGAGGTGCTGAGGTCAGTACCCTGATAAACCCGGTGATAGGGACCAGCCACCATCCGTAGAACAGCCCGGTGGCCCATGGCCTTACCCAAGGAATACCAGCCATGGTCACGCATAAGAAACCGAAGGCTAAGAGAACCAAGCCTACTGACGTCATGGGAGAGGAGCAGGATAGCCGCGACGAAGGTTATCTCGCGCGGTAAACCGCGTCACGACCGCCGCGCCGCTATCGGTGAATGTATTTCTCTTAAAGGATGGGTTTGTAGCCGGGATATGGTCCCCTGTTAACGCAAGTACCCTGTTGATGGGAATCATATCCCGGCTAGTCCGACGCGCCGCCTATTTGTGTGGCGGCTGGGGAACAAAAGAATATGTTGCGGATTCCGCCAATGATTTGTCCTGTCAGCCTAGCGGGTCCAGATTTTGATGTCTGCGGTTGATCCGGGTATGAGTGGCGGATTCAGGTCATCCAAGGAGATTTTGACGGGAATGACTCGATCGAGCCTGCTGGGAGTAGAGGCTTGGCTCCGCTCCGGGGGCCTGCCGGAAGCGCCGGCAGTGGCAGGCCATACCGTTTCCACCCTGCCTGTGAGAGTCTCGTCCAAGTAGTCTACGTCAATTGAAACGTACTGCCCCGATCTCACCCTTCCGATCTTTCCTTCTTCCACATTGGCTTCAACCCATACGTTCCGCATGTCTATCAGTGTTACGATCGGTTGGCCTGGCGGGACGGTGTCGCCCTCGTTGGCCCAGCGGGCGGAGACCACTCCCGATCTGGGTGCGACAACTTCCGCCAACTGGTCCTGCACGTCACGAAATCCCAGCTTGGTGGTGGCCGTGGTTGCCGAACGCGAAACACTGGTGGGTATGTCTACGGTAGCCATGACCTGGCCTTCAAGCACGGGAGTTCCGATATCCACGTCCATCGTGACAATTCGGCCGGCGTTGCTGGACCCTACTTGGACCAAGCGGGCCGCGACGTGAGCGTTGTTGGTGGACACGTAACTTCCGGACAGGTCGGATTGGGACCAGAGCCCGTACCCTCCGAAGCTGCCGCCGACGATGACCAGAATCAGTCCCGCCACCAGCAGGAATTTATAGCGACTCTGCATGACAGATTAGAACCTCCAGTTGCTGCTTACGGGGCTTGCCGGACCGGGTTTCCATCGACGCCCGTTTCATTTGTCCGGCGTCCAGTGGATGTCTCTTCTAACATTCACGTTGAAATCAGTTCCCCATGATTGTGACGGGTGTCGCCTCGGTAAGAAGGTTTTGACCTTGCACCACCACCTCATCGCCTGAGTTGACCCCGCCCAATATCTCGGCGTACCGCCGGTCTATCAGGCCCAAGTGGACCTGCACTTGGCGGGCCTGCCCGTCTTGCACCACGAATACGGTGGACTGCGTTCCCTTCCGCTGGACGGCCTGCTTGGGCACCAGCAGGACTTGGTCGCGCTGGGTCCGGATGAACACTTGGCCGGACATGCCCGGTTTAAGGGCCGAGGCGCTGGCCACGGGGCTTAACTGCACCTTAAAGGTGTGGGCCATTTGCTCGCCCGCCGGGGAGATGTTGTCAATTTTCAAGTTCACCATCTGCCCAGGCAGCGCGGGGCTCAAGAATTGAAGTTCCTGCCCCGGCTCGATGGAACCCACCACTGTTTCTTCCACTTGGATGTACACCAACACGTTCTTGCTGACGATGGACACCACCGGCGTGGCCCGGTTGATGATGGTCGTGGCCCCGCCGGATACCCATATCTTGGTGACGTAACCATCAAAGGGAGCCAAGACCTGGGTTTCAGCGATGCGTACCTCAATCTGGCTTACCCTTGCTTGGGCGGCGTCTATGACGTGTTGAGCCTGGGACTGTTTACTGATGGCCAAGGCCTGCTCTGCGGACGCAACCGCTGCCCTCGCCGCCGCCACAGAGGACGCGGTAGGAGACTTCAGGCGATTAAATCGAGCCGAAGCGGCGTCAACTGCAGCCCTGGCCGCGTCTACGGTGTGGTAGGCCTTGGCGACTACGTCAGCGCTGGGATTTTGCAACTCCGCTTGGTTGGCCTTTGCCGAATCAAGAGCTGATTGAGCGATGGCCAGGTCATTTTCCGAGACCGATATAGTGCTGTCGCTGGGATTCTGCAACTCCTTGAGCGTTTCGACAGCGGAGTCGTAAGCGGCTTGGGCAATAGCCACGTTGTTCTGGGCCAGCGACAACGTTCTATCGGTGGGGGTTTCCAATTCGTTCAGGGATTCCCGCGCTGAATCATAAGCCGCTTGGGCGATGGCTACAGCGTTTCGGGCGGGCACCAGTATGTCCGGCCCCGGGTTTTCCAAGTCGTTTAACGCCTCGATGGCAGCTTCGAGAGCTTTCTGGGCTTCCGACTCAGCCCACAGCCCCGACCGGATGTCTTCGGGAATGAGCGACTTGGTATTGGTAACGTCATCCCGGTCCCCCAGCGGCGACACGCTTACCGCCGCCAGAAGTTCACTGATCAACTGCTGGTTATGGGAGATGGCTTCCTGAGCATCCCTTATGTCCGCGGGCCTCAGTTGTTCGCTTAACGCCGCGTTGTCCAAAATAGCTTGGTTGGCCTGCAACCTGGTTCGCGCACCCAACAGACTCTGCCACGTAGTGCCGGATTGCTTGGCGATGGCCGCGTTGAGCGTGGTTTGGGCGTTGCTCAACCTTGCCCGGGCGTTTTGCACCGCCGTTTGGGCCGACGCCATGTTTCCGGCTGACGGACTTAGTATTTCGTCCAACCTGGTTTGGGCGCTCTCCAAGTTCCGAGAAGTGGTTTCAGCTGCGCTCTGAGCTTTCGTCAAGTTGGAGCTGGAAGGATTCTGCGCTTCATCCAGCTTGATCTTGGCGCTGTCCAGGTTGTTCTGCGCCCTGGCCAAAGCGCTTTGGGCGACTTGTACGTTGGTCATCAGCGGATCGTGCAGTTTTTCCAGCCGGGTCTTCGCGCTAGCCACTCTGCTTTCCGCGGTTGTCACCGCAGTCTGCGCCTTTTGTATGTCTGACATCTTGGGATTGAGGAGACCCTGCAATTGGCTCTCTGCGGTCTCCAAATTAGTCCCGGCAGCCTTCAATGCGCTTTCGGCCGCTTTCAGGTCGTCTGCCGGCGGGTTCAACAACTCGTCCAGCCGGGCCTTGGCGGCTTCCAGTATCGCTTGAGCTTTAAGTTCGTTGGGGCCCGCGGCTCCTTTGACGGCAGCCAGATTAGCCTTGGCCGCCATTAACTCGGCGTCGAGTGCCCCCCGGTTTAATTCCGCAACGACCTGTCCCTTTTTTACCTCGTTGCCAACGTCCACCAAAACTTTGTCGACCCTTCCCGTCGGCAGCGGCACCACGTCCACCGAGGAGTAGGCTGCGACCGTCGCCGCGTATGAAGAACCGGTGCTGATGCTCCCCGTAGCGGCCGCGGCTACCATCACCGGAATGGGCCTCGTCTCCACCATCGACTCTGCGACAGTTGGGGGGGCCGGGGGGCCGCAAGCGGCGAGGAACATTGCACTCAACAGTCCCGCGAGTAGTGCGAATATGAGCCGCCTTGAAGCTGGACCTACCATATATTCACCTTCCCAAATAACAAGTGGTTAGGACTTCTTCATTCAAAAAGAAAGCCTTCACGCCTATGGGGATTGTAACCGTTGTGCAACGATAATGAGCAGACCGCTTCCGGATGGGCCAAGCGGCTACGGCAAACCCCGAGTAGGGCATGAAGGAAGAGGCTGGAACGTTCGGTGAGACGCCTCCTTAGTTATCAGCATGATAGCGCATGCCGACGTGGCACATGCTGAGCGCAACTGGCGGAGGCTGTCGGTCAAGAGGGATGCCTGCGGCGACCTCGCCTCGGGCATCAGGCTCGTAATTATTTTGGTCGCGTATAAACACGGGTGGGCACCGCCCACCATGGGTAGAGCCGATATTTTTGACTGTAGTCCCGTCGCTAGTCGGCAAATCCGAGTCGCTAGAAACGAGTGTAACACATATATGCCTGAATATGTCTGGAATTAGGGGCAGTTGAAGGGCGATTTTGCGGTCCCGGCCGTATGTGCTTTTGGTGTTGGAAGACTTGTGGAGATTACCCTCCATTACTCTGGAGAAAGCATGAGTCCAGCATCCAATGTAGTGGGTTCCCGCAAGGAGAATAGAAAGGCGCTGGCCGTCCGCCGTTTATGTTGACGATGTTCAGCATCGCAAGTACCATGTGAGAGAACTTTACGAGACTGAGCGCCGTGCTCAGAGCCTACTAACACGAGGGTTTTTCAGATGGCTACAACTCCTCTCTTTCCCGTAACGGTGGTGGGAAGCTGGACCCGGTCGACTGCTCTGATTCGGGCTCTGCGCCAGAAGCAAGCGGGGGAGATATCCGACGCGGACTTCAACGCGGTGGCCGACCAGGAAGTAATCGCCACGTTAAGATCCCAGGAAGCCGCCGGGGTGGACATTCTGACCGACGGAGAGCAGCGTCGGGACAACTTTTACTCCTTTGCCGTGGGCAAGCTGGCCGGGATGCAGTTAATGAGCGTGTCAGACCTGCTGGACTACGCGAAAGACCGCGCTCGTATGGAAGAGGTATTGCGTGCGTTGGACGTGCCGGCCTTCGCGATCAAGAGCCCGATCGTGGTGGGGAAGTTGGAGAACCAGCACGGTTTAGCGTTGGACGAGTTGGAATTCGTCAAGAAGAATACCGACCGGCAGATCAAGATACCGATTCCCGGGCCCTACATGCTGACCCGCTCCAGTTGGTTCGAAGGCTTGTCCGACCAAGTATATGGATCGGTTGACGAACTGGCCCAGGATGTGGTGCAGATTCTGAGGGAAGAGATAATTGCCCTCAGGGACAGAGGCGCCGACTTCATCCAGTTGGATGAACCAATCCTAAGCCAGGTGGTGTTTGGAGAGGAATCGGCCGAGACCTTCATGTGCGCTCAACTCCCGCAGCGCAGGGACCCCACAGATGAGTTGGAGTTGGCCGTCCGGTTGATGAACGAGACGGTGGAGGGCATATCAGGCGTCAAGCTGGGCGTGCACGTGTGCCGGGGCAACTGGAGCCGCCGGGAGGACGTGTTGCTGACCGGCAACTATGGTCCCATGCTTCCCTACTTGGTGCAGATGAACATCGACCAACTGGTGTTGGAATGCGCTACTCCCAGAGCCGGGGAGATGGAAGTCTTCAAAGAGTACGGCAACGAGAAGGAAATTGGCCTCGGCGTTGTCAACCCGCGCACCGACGAGATTGAAACCCCGGATGAAATCGTCGCCCGGGTCAAAGAACTCTTGGAGTACTTCGACCCAGACAAAATCTACCTGAACCCCGACTGCGGGTTCGGCACTTTCGCCGAAAGAAACGTGAACACTACGGAAACCGCTGAGAAAAAGCTGAGGACCATGTACGAAGCGGCCAAGATACTCCGCGCTGAGTACAGCTAACCGGAAGTTCCTTTACGTCCTTCTGCAGGACCGGTTCCATAAAAACGGGCGGTGGTTATCCGCGCAATCGGCCTTGCGCGGATAACCACCGCCTTTAGCTATTCTGCCATCCGGTCTAGCGAGAATCGTCGTACTCAGCGCGTTTCATCCATTTAAGACTGTCGGGGTCGTGGGCAATCTCGACCTTGTTGCCTTGGGAGTCGGCAATGCCGAGAGGATGGTGGACCAGTTCGATGATGTTGCCGTTGGGGTCGGTGACGTAGGTGTAATGGTTTCCCGAATATTCCCGGCGTCCCCAGGAAGACTGCTCTTTGGACCCCGGCGGCCTTCGCAAAGCCATTGAATAAGGAATTCCCAGTCCATCCAGATGGGCTATCAACTCGTCCCAGTCGGCGATTTCCGCCGCGAAGTGGACGGCTGCAACCTGGACCGGGTTGGGAGTGTCATTTGTATGGACCTCCGCGTTCCCGATTCTGAATTGAAGTTGTTGCCGGTTGAGCGTTGGCCCCCGGTCAAGAAATTCGGCTCCCAGCACCTTTTCGTACCATTCCCGGGTCTTTTCGCGGTCGCTGACCTGGATATTGATGTGATGAATCATCGTAACCCTGGACATCGAATCACCCCCTTAGTGTTGGACTAGCGACGTTTCGCCATATAATATGCTAAGGTCGCTGTCGGAACAATAACGGGTTGCATACGGCGGTGACAGCCGCCCAATTCATCCAGGTCTGGGGGAATCGTGAGCGACACCTACATTGGGGCGCCCATCATTCGCCAGGAAGACCGGCGGTTCCTTACCGGGCTGGCGCAGTACGTAGACGACTTCAAGCTGCCGGGGATGTTACACGCCGCCATTCTGCGCAGCCCCCACGCCCATGCGCGCATACTGTCCATCGACGCCAGCGCGGCCCTGAAAATGCCCGGTGTCGCTGCCGTATTCACCTTTCAAGACATCCTCGATACGGTGGAACCCCGGCCCATCCCGATGCGGCGGGGTGTCTACGGAGGGCTGGACCGTTTCCTCCAATACCCCTTGGCGAGCAACAAGGTGCGCTACGTCGGCGAGCCGGTGGCGGTGCTTGTGGCGGCCAGCCGCTACCTTGCGGAGGACGCGCTGGAAGCGATTGAAGTGCGTTACGATCCCCTTCCGCCGGTTGTGGATGCGTTCCAGTCGGAGAGGGGCGACTCCCTTCTCTTCGAGGAACACGGCACCAACCTTGCTATGGAGTTTGCGGGGACTGAGGGCGACATCGACGCAGCGTTCCAGCAGGCCGAGTACACTCGCGCTGAGGAATTCCGATGCCACCGGCACACCGGCAATCCACTGGAAACCAGAGGTCTGGTAGCCTCTTACGACCCCGGCGCTGAGCGTCTCACCGTGTGGGGAGAGACCAAAGTGCCCCACTTCAACCGGGGAGTGCTGTCCAACCTGCTGCAAATGCCCGAACACCGCATTCACTTCATCGAACCCGACGTTGGCGGAGGCTTTGGAATCCGCGGTGAGTTTTACCCGGAAAACTTTCTGGTCCCCTTCACATCCCTAAAGTTGGGCCGCCCCGTCAAATGGGTGGAAGACCGGATGGAGCACCTGATCGCGGCGAACCACTCCCGGGAGCACGTCTGCCGTTTGGAGATTGCCGCCAACCGTGATGGGACCATCCTGGGGATGCGGGCGGAGGTCTACGGGGTTTTGGGGGGGTACGTCCGCACCCACGGCGCAACGGTCCCCATTTTAACCGCCGCGATGTTGACCGGGACATACCACATACCCAGCTACCAGTGGCGAGTAAAGTGTTACTTGACCAATAAGGTGGGTATGGGGACTTTCAGTGCTCCGGGACGTTACGAGTCGTGCTTTTTCAGGGAAAGGATGCTGGATATTGTGGCGGAAGACTTGGGCATCGACCCCGTTGAGCTAAGGCGCAAGAATCTCATCCAACCCTCGGAGATGCCGTACAAGGTTGGCTTCACCCGCCCGGACCCGACCCCGATTGTTTACGACAGCGGCAACTACCCGGCCTTGCTCAGCAAAGTCCTCGAAGTGCTTGATTACGACAACCGAAAACACCTGCAAGGGCAACAGGTGGACGGGGACTACCACGGTATCGGCGTCGCCTGTTTCGTGAAGAGCACCGGCGGCGGTCAGTCCTTCGAGGGAGCGAAGGTGGTGGTGACGGGTGGAGAGGCCGTGGCCGTGTATCTTGGTATCGCCACTATGGGCCAGGGCCACGAAACGGTTATGGCCCAGATATGCGCATCGGGACTGGGAGTACCTATAGAATACGTGGCCGTTTATCATGGAAGCACCGACCTGATGCCCTTCGGCGGGGGCACCCACGCCAGCAGGGGGACTATCATGGCGGGTAACGCCCTCTACATGACGTCCCAAAGTCTCAAAGAAAAAATCCTTCGGATCAGCGCGGCTTACTTGGAGATTGATCGGGAAGAGTTGGAATTCTCCCGTGGGAAGGTCCACCGCAAGGCCGACGGGCCGGATTCTCCCTTGCTGCACTTGGGAGAAGTGCTGCAACTGGCCAACCCTGCCAGCGCGCACAGCCAAGGGGAAATCGGGCTGGAAGCAACCGATTACTTCAGATCGACCGAGGACTGCTACCCTTGCGGCGCTCACGCCGTCCATCTAAAGGTAGACCCGGAAACCGGAGAAATTACGATACTCAAGTATGCCGTGGCGGAAGATGTGGGCCACGTGATCAATCCGCTGTTGTTGAAAGGGCAGATTGTGGGCGCGGCAGCGCAGGGCATAGGCGCGACCATCCTGGAAGAGTTGGTCTACGACGAAAACGGACAGCCATTGGCGGGCACCCTGGTAGACTACCTGCTGCCCTCCAGCTTGGATATTCCCGTAATCGACAGCGTGGTTGAGGACCTTGCCCCATCGCCTCGGAATCCGTTGGGAGTGAAGGGCGCGGGCGAGATCGGCATCGTAGCCACCGGTGCAGCCATAGCCAACGCGGTCTCCAACGCTCTTGGCTCGAAGGGAGTCCAAGTACACGACCTGCCCCTGAGTCCCGACAGGGTACGGCGCATGATCAACGATAACGGCCGGAAGGCATAACGGCCGGAAGGCATATAGCGCAGGGTTCATTTGCGGCGCTGCGTACCTGATGAGGTTGAACATGGTTTCAAGTGCTAGCGGGCCAATGATCGGTGCGTCGGTCAGGAGAAAGGAAGACCCAAGGTTGATCATGGGCGACGGTGTCTATACCGGTGATGTAGACCTGAGACGAATGGTCTACATGGCAGTGCTCCGAAGCCCTTACCCCCACGCCCGTATCGTCAATATCGACGCTTCCCAAGCACTGGCCGATGCGAGCGTGCTGGGTGTGCTCACCGGGGAAGAGGTGCGTGACCGGTGCAAAGCCCAATTCCCGTTGAACCGGACCAGAGAAGGCATCAAGGTCAAACGCAGTTGGCCGATGGCCGTCGGCACGGCGAAATATGAAGGGGAGCCGGTGGCGGCCGTCGTAGCGGACAACAACAGCGCGGCGCGGGACGCTTTGGAGCGTATCCACGTTGAGTATGCACCGTTGCCCGCCATCGTGGACTTGGAAAAGGCGGCGGAGCCGGGGTCTCCCTTGGTGCACGAGGACTTGGAGAACAACGTTTCCGTGCTGTGCTCCGGGACTGCCGGAGACCCGGAATCGGCGTTTAGAGAAGCGGATGGGGTGGTGTCCGCGCGCATAGTGATGCCGCGGTTAATACCCAACCCCATGGAGTCCAGAGCCGTGGTAGCCAGCTACGAACGCGGTACCGGGAATATGACCATGTGGCTCTCCACCCAAGCGCCGCACTTGGAACGCACAGTCGTCGCCCAAATGTTGGATCTGCCGGAAAACAAGATAAGGATTCTGTCCAGGGATGTGGGCGGCGGGTTCGGCTGCAAGATAGACACGTACCCGGAAACGGTTATCTCTGCAATCCTGGCTATGCAACACGGCCGCCCGGTGAAGTGGGTTGAGGACCGCCAGGAGAACTTCCTGGCGACAATTCACGGCAGGGGAGAAGTCCAGCACGTGGAGGCTGCCTACAAGAACGACGGTATATTGACGGGGTTGAAGTGGTGGTACTACACCGACCTTGGAGCCTACTCCAACGGCGGCACCCACTCTGTAGTGGAGGTGCTGACTCCCTCCGGTGTGCAGGGGGCTTACCGCGTTCGCAACCTGGACTGGACTGGACACGGCGTTTTCACCAACAAGGTGCCGGTGGGTCCCTACCGGGGCTACGGGCACCACGCCCCCGCCTACGTGATAGAAAGGGTGATGGACCTCATCGCGCGAAAGTTGGGTATGGACCCGGTTGACATCCGTCGAAAGAATTTCATCCCTCCCGACGCTTTTCCCTATATGTCTGGGATGGGGCGGGAATATGACAGCGGGGACTACGAGGCCGGGTTGGACCAAGTGCTGGAGCTGGCTGGATACCATCAACTTCGGGCGGAACAGGAGAGGCTGCGAGAGCATGGAGTCGTTATGGGAATAGGTGTCGCCACTACCATAGACGCCACCGCGGCCGGCCCACCAGGAGGCCTCAGCGCTCGACCCGGTTTCGACAGCGCCAGCTTGCAAATCAGCCCCACCGGACGCGCCACGGCGATGACCGGCCTTTCACCCCATGGACAAGGATTCGAGACGACCTTTGCCCAGATAGTAAGCGACGAACTGGGCATATCATTTGACGAGGTAGAGGTCATACACGGTGACACCGCCGTTACTCCGAGCAGCACCGGCACCCGCGCCAGCCGTTCCTTGGTTATAGGCGGCACCGCTCTCGTCATGGCGGGGCGGGAAATCAAGGAGAAAGCGGTAAAAATCGCCGCAAGCCTCCTGAACATCGACCCTGAACACGTCACCCTGGAAGGGGGAAGGTTCTCGGTGGAGGACATTCCCGGCAGCTACGTCACTTGGGCCGATGTGGCCGATAGGGCTTACAGTGGGCAGACGCTGCCGGAGGGTGTGCAAAAGGGCTTGGAAGCAACTGTCTATTGGGAACCCCGCGCCCAGACTTATGCCTACAGCGCCAACGTAGCGACGGTGATAGTGGACGTGGATAACGGGGTGGTCAACTTGACAGGGTTTGTGGCGGTCGACGACTGCGGCACGGTAATCAACCCTATGGTGGTGCACGGCCAGATTCATGGCGGGTTGGCCCAAGGCATTGGGGCGGCCCTGTTCGAGCAGGCGGTGTTCGACGAGAATGGCCAGATGCTCAGCGGCAGTTTCATGGACTACGCCATGCCCTCCGCCCACCAACTCCCGGAGTTTACAATAGAAAGCAGGCACACGCCCAGCCCTCTCAATCCCTTGGGAGCGAAAGGGATGGGGGAAACCCCCACGATCGCCGCGCCGCCGGCGATAGCCAACGCGGTGATGGATGCCTTGGCCCACTTGGGGATAACCCACTTGGATATACCATTCACCCCGGAAAAAGTCTGGCGTGCCATCCAGGAAGCGTCGTAAAGTCTCAAGCCTGACCTGAACCAAACGGTAATCTCCCCTCAATGCCGTTCCTGAATGACCTCGTTCCCGCCCCAAGCCGGCCGGGAATGGGTTGGCTGATAGAATCACAAGGGTGGAAAACTTTTTGAGAGGGTGATGTGTCAGATCGTAAAGTTCTTGTCGTTGAGGATGAGGAAAACCTGCTCGCGGCTCTGAAGTACAACCTGGAGCGGGAAGGGTACGCCGTTACCACTGCTGTAGATGGCCCTGGCGGATTGGATTACGCTCGCGCTGTCAACCATGACCTGGTTATCCTCGACATCATGCTTCCAGGACTGGACGGGCTGGAGGTGTGCCGGGCCATTCGCCGCGAAAGTGCCGTTCCCATCATTATGCTCACGGCCAAGGCGGAAGAAGTGGACCGGATCGTCGGTTTGGAATTGGGCGCCGACGACTACGTGACCAAACCGTTCAGTATGCGGGAGTTGATGGCCCGGGCCAGGGCGATGCTCCGCCGCTCCCGGATGGGACAGGATGGCCTGGACGGTTCAGCCGCTGCCCAGACTATACGCGCCGGTGATTTGGTGGTGGACCTGACCGCCCATACCGCGGTCCTGGGAGACCGTACGTTGGAGCTTAAACCGAGGGAGTTTGAGCTTCTTGCATTACTGATGAGCAACCGCGGGCGGGCGTTCACCAGGGACCAGTTGTTGCAGCGGCTGTGGGGTCAGGACTACGTTGGCGATAGCCGCACGGTGGACGTGCACGTTCGTTGGCTGCGGGAAAAAATCGAATCCGAACCCGGCAAGCCCAAGCGCATCATTACGATCCGCGGCGTTGGCTACCGTTTTGAGCGATGAGGTCCCTGCCTGACTCCCGGAAGCGCGTTGTCTTCGCCGGCATCGGCTTGGTGTGTCTTGCAATGGTGGCGGTGGGCTTCTTCGTGGCGGAAGTTTTCCGGGACAGCTACCTTGCCGACCTGGAGGCCCAAATGCGGCGGGAAGCTGTGCTCTTGGCCGAGATAGCGTCGGCCCGCTCGGGTCCCCAAAACGATGCGGCCTCTTTGCAAAGCGCTCTCTCCCAACTTCCCTCCGGTTACTCTCAACTCCCTTCCGGCAACTCTCCCCGTGACTCCCGCGAAAGGGGGAGCCCTGCCCGGGTCACAATCATCCTTGCGGATGGAACGGTCCTCGCGGACACTGGAGAAAACGCCGAAGCCGCCGGCAACCTGCTGGGGCGCCCGGAGATAAGGGATGCGTTGAATGAGGGTGTATCCGGCTCTATGACTCTGCGGCTGCCGGATGGTGAGGACGTGGTGTACGGCACGGCGCCGATTCAGCCGGGCGGCTCGGTGATTGGCGTCGTGCGGTTGGAAATCCCCGCGTCAGTGGTGCGGGACGACGTATACCGCATTAGGTACTTGATCGCCTTTTTCGCGTTTACGGTGGTCTTCTTTTCCGTCGTGGCGGCTTATGTTCTAGCTCGCCGCACTTCCCGGTCAGTGCGGGCGGTGGCAGATGCGGCCCAGAGATTGGCCCAAGGCGACTTGGACCAACGTGTAGACCCCCTAACCGACGAGACCCGGGAGTTGGCCAACGCCTTCAACCAAATGGCCGCCGCGCTGAGGACTTCAATCAATGACTTGTCGGGTGAGAGGGCCAAACTCGCCGCAATCTTTAACACAATGGCCGATGGCGTGATGGTCGTCGGGGAAGACGGCAGGGTCCAGCTTACGAACCAAGCGGCCGAGAGGCTTCTTGGAGTCAACAGCCATCGAATCGAGGGGCACCGTTTCATAGAGGCGGTCCGAGACCACGAACTTCAGCAACTTCTGCTGGGTTGTTTGAACGAACGGGAGCCGCGTTTTGGAGAAATAGAATTGCTCCGCCCCCGACGTTTCCTCAGCGCCATTGCTATGCCGCTCAATTCGGAACAGTCCTCCGGCGCCCTGCTGAACCTGCACGACCTGACGTGGATGCGCCAAGTGGAAACGACCCGCCGGGAATTCGTCAGCAACGTATCCCATGAATTGAGAAGCCCAATAGCGTCGGTCAAGGCCTTGGTCGAAAGCTTGGAGGATGGCGCGGTCGAGGAACGCGAGACCGCGAGGGACTTTCTGCAACGGATTCACCGGGAAGTGGACAGGATGTCCAACCTGGTGTCCGAATTGCTGCATCTCGCCCGGCTCGAAACGGGCCAAGAGTCGTTGGACCTGCGGACTGTAGACCTCGAGCCAATGATCCATGAGTTGGTCAAGGAGTTCCAGCCGAATGCGCTCTCCCGCGGCGTCGTCCTGAAGTCCGACGTTGCCGATGACCTGCCCCAGGTGGTGGGCGACCAGGAGAAGCTCAGGCAGGCCTTGGTCAACTTGATGAACAATGCGCTCAAGTTCACGCCGGAGCAAGGGGAAATCACAGTGTTGGCGCGGCCTCACGACAGGTTGGCCGAGGTCTGCATAGAAGATACGGGCATTGGGATCGCAGAGGAACATCTGGCCCATATTTTTGAGCGGTTCTACAAAGTGGACCGGTCCCGCCGCGACGGCGGCACGGGGCTTGGGCTTGCCATCGTGAAGCACATCATTGAAGCCCACGGAGGAGAAGTGCTCGTCAAGAGCCGCGAGGGTTCCGGAAGCGCCTTCGGCTTCACCATTCCTCGGGCCGATTAAACCGCCCAAAACCATCCTAAACCAAAGCCAAGGTGAAATGTGCAGACGCATGGGGTAAATTTGTGAAGGAACCCGGTTAGCTGGTGTCGGTAGTTGGGGGAGGTTGGTGATGGGCGTGAGGGAGATAGACCGCTCTATGGAACAATGGCGGATGGGAGTCAAGGACTTGCGGCGGCGGATGATCCTGGCTCCCACACCCCGGGAGCGGGAGCGGTGGTACGCCATCTTGCTTCTGTCCCAGGGTTTGACGGCGGCGGCCACGGCGGAGGCGCTGGAAAGGGATCCCCACACTATTGGCCGTTGGGCGTCGGCCTTCGGCGACGGAGGGCCTGCAGCCCTGATATTCGAGCAGACCGGTGGTTCCCCCCCGCCCTTGACCAAGCGCGGCAAGAGGAGTTGAAGGCAGCGGTGCAGGAACCGCCCGGCGCCTCGGGCATCGATCTGGCCAACTGGTATTGGAAGGCAGTGCGGCAGTTTGCCGGGGACCGGTTCAGCATTGGGTTGAGCCGAAGCAGTTGTGTGAACTGGCTGCACCGGCTGGGGTTTGCCTTCAAGCGGCCCAAGAAACGTCTGCTCAAGGCTGATGAAGCCAAGCGGGAGGCTTTCGTGGCGGAGTACGCCATCCTGAGAGAGGTGGCCCAACTGACCGAAGCCAGGATATTCTTTGCCGACGAGGCCCACTTCCGGGCAGACGCGGAACTGCGGGGCAAGTGGGTGCTGAAGGGTCAGCCTGCTTTGGTGGACTCGACCAGCCCACGGTATGGCGAGAAGGCCGGCTACTATTCAGCCGTGTGCCTGGAGACGGGCGAGGTGGAATGGATGGAACTGGAGGGCAACAGCAACAGCGGGACCTCGGTTGCCTTCCTGGAACAACTGAGGGGAAAACATCCAAGGCCGCTGCAAGTCATCTGGGACAACGCGCCGGCCCATCGTGGTGAGGCGGTGCGGGAATATCTGCGGACGCCCGGACTTGACCTGCGGTTGGTGAACTTGCCGGGGTACAGCCCGGACTTCAACGCCGATGAGGCGGTCTGGGGCTGGGCGAGAGAGGAGGCCACTGGCAATCTCTGCCTGGGAAGCAAGGAGGCGGTGCAGGAAAGGGTCGGCAACTTCCTGGACGGGCTGGCCAGCCGGAGAGACGAGGTGAGGCGCCGCTGCCGGACAGTACTGCAGTCAAGGGCCGAAGCACTCCTACCAAATTCCCGGCACGTTTCCCAGCATCCGGCAAATGCACATCCCACCTTGACTTTGGTTTAGGTTCAATCCATGTTCAATCCCTCCAAGCCCCTCCGTTCGGAGGGGTTGTTGTTTGCAACTCCTTAACGGTTTGTTAATCCTCCGTTGAACTTGGCGTAATTGCCGGTTAACACTCCCCTGCTAATCTTGTTACCGGCAGCCAAGGAAAGGGGTTGGAGACCATCACGACGGCGGTGAAGCATCCAGTGTTAACCCGTTGTTAATTATTTGTTTACAGGCCATTAATTCCCCCTTACTACACTGACGAGGAGATGTTTAGACCTATGGCACAAGTGATGAATCGGATCACACCCGCGGTTCTTCTCTTTATTCCCATCCTGTTAGTGGTTGTGCTGGCAGGCTGTGGAGGATCGGAAGCGGCAGCAAGCCCGGCTGACGCGGTTGCTCCTGCCAAGGAGTCTTCCATGTCGATGGAACTCAAGGGTAACGTCGAGGTGGACGGGTCCAGCACGGTATTCCCGGTAACCGAAGCGGTGGCTGAGGAATTCCGCAAGGTACACCCTAGGGTACAGGTAAACGTCGGCGTGTCCGGGACCGGCGGAGGCTTCAAGAGGTTCGTGGCAGGCGAGACGGACATCAGCGACGCGTCGCGGCCGATCAAGGCGACGGAGAGCGACTCCGCACTGGAAAACGGGATTGAATACATAGCGTTGAAGGTTGGCACCGACGGCTTGTCGGTCTTGGTAAGCCCGAGCAACGACTTCGTGGAGTGCATGACGGTGGACGAGTTGAAGCGCGTTTGGGAGCCGGGTTCCACGGTAAAGACGTGGCAGGATATCAGGCCGGAGTGGCCGGCGGACGAGATGAGGCTGTACGGTCCCGACACCGACTCCGGTACGTTTGACTACTTCACCGAGGAGATAGTTGGACAAGCCAGGGCGAGCCGGTCGGACTACACGGCCAGCGCGGATGACAACGTTCTGGTGCAGGGCATCGGCGGAGACCGGAGCGCGCTGGGTTACTTCGGTTACGCCTACTACGCGGAGAACCGGGACAAGCTGAAGCTGGTGGCGGTGGACTCCGGGGACGGATGCGTGCTGCCGACGGACGAGACGATTGAGACGGGGGAGTACGCACCCTTGGCGAGGCCCTTGTTCATATACGTCAACGTCAAGAGCCTGGAGAGGCCTGAGGTCAAGTCGTTTGTAGAGTTCTACCTGGAGAACGCGCAGCAGTTGGTGCGTGAGGTAGGGTACATAGCACAAGTCCCGGACGTGTACCAACAGGGCTTGGCGAAGATCCGGTAAGGGTTTTTCGACGGCAGGTTGGTGATGGGGAGTGCGGCAATCTGAGGGGAGACCAGAATTGGCGCCTCCCCATCTGACCGAACATGGCAGACGGAGCTGGATTTGGACGAATTTGCGGCCAGGACCCCGGCGATTGATTCCTCTGTGCAGCGGGCTTGGGGGATGGAGTCAGCGGCCCGCCACCGGCGGCGGGTGGCCTTGGAAGGCCGGATAGTCAAGGGCATTTTCTTTGCTTGCGCCTTAATCTCGATTTTCACCACAATCGGTATCGTGGTGAGCTTAGTCTCCCAAGCAATGGGTTTCTTTACGCAAGTCCCTTTGTGGGAGTTCCTCTTGGGCGCAAGATGGTCTCCCATTTTGATTCCCCAGTCCTACGGCGTCCTTGCCTTGGTATGCGGGACCTTGCTGGTGGCATGTCTCGCTGCTATCGTCGCAGTGCCGGTGGGACTGGCTACCGCCATCTACATGTCGGAATACGCTCCGAACCAGACCCGGCGGATCATCAAGCCCTTTCTGGAAATCCTGGGCGGTGTGCCAACGGTAGTATACGGGTACTTTGCCCTCACCTTTGTAACCCCGGCATTGCGGGGGATTATCCCGGACCTGTTGGTCTTCAACGCTTTGAGTGCGGGATTGGTAATGGGGTTGATGATTATTCCCATGGTTTCCTCGTTGAGCGAGGACGCCATGCTGGCGGTGCCCCGGTCTCTTAGAGAGGCCGCCTATGCGTTGGGCGCAACCCGGCTCGAAGTAGCCATAAAAGTAGTAGTCCCGGCGGCGCTTTCGGGAATTGTGGCGGCTTTCATCCTGGCCATATCCAGGGCCATCGGCGAAACGATGCTGGTCACCATAGCCGCCGGCGCCACTCCCAGAGCAACCTTCAACCCCCTGGAAAGCATTCAGACCATGACGGCTTACATAGTCCAGCTAAGCTTGGGAGAAACTCCCCACGGCACCTTGGAGTACAACACTATTTTCGCCGTGGGACTGCTCCTCTTCCTGATGACCCTGGGCATGAACATACTCGGCAACTTGGTGGTGCATCGATGGCAGGAGAGGTACTAAAAAACATCGGAGCGGGAACGCTCCATTACCGGCCGTCGGCCCGCAAACTGCTGGGGAACGCCGCTCATGTGCTGTTCCTGCTGGCGGTAATGGTGGGCCTCATCGGGCTTGTGACCCTTTTGGTGCAGGTCCTGATGGAAGGACTGCCGTGGCTGAGTCCGCACTTCCTGACCAGCTATTCTTCCCGGCATCCCGAAGAGGCCGGCATAAAAGCGGCCATGGTAGGGACCATCTGGCTCATGGCCCTTACCGCGATGTTCACCATTCCGGTGGGGGTGGGCGCGGCGGTCTACTTGGAAGAATACGCCCCTGTCAATCGTTTGACGCGGCTCATCGAGGTCAACATCGCAAACCTGGCGGGTGTGCCGTCGATAGTCTACGGGCTTCTTGGTCTTGCTCTCTTTGTGCAGGCTTTGTCCATGGGTCGCAGCCTCCTGGCCGGCGCTCTCACTCTCTCGCTGCTGGTGCTCCCTATTGTGATTCTCTCGTCCAGGGAAGCAATCAAGGCGGTGCCTTATACTTACAGGGAAGCGGCTTACGGGCTTGGCGCGACTCAATGGGAAGTGGTGCGCCGGGTAATCATTCCGGCGGCTTTGCCCGGGATTCTCACCGGGACTATCCTGGCGATGTCCCGCGCCATCGGTGAGGCGGCCCCGGTGATTGCCATCAGCGCCTTGGTATACTTGACCTTCATCCCGGTGGACCCACTTGACCGGTTCACCGTATTGCCCATCCAGATTTTCAACTGGATGTCCCGCCCGCAGGAAGACTTCCGGGGGTTGGCGGCGGCAGGCATAATAATTTTGCTGGTGATTCTCCTGTCAATGAACTCGGTTGCCGCCTTCGTGCGGAACCGCTATCAGTCGAGGTCCGAAGAGTAGTATGGAACAAGATTCGATAGTGTTGCGGGCCCAGGACCTTAACGTATGGTACGGTGACTTTCACGCCGTGCGCGACATTGACTTGGAGATACCCCGCCACCGGGTGACCGCCTTCATCGGCCCATCCGGCTGCGGAAAGAGTACCTTACTGCGGTGTTTCAACCGGATGAATGAGCTTTTGCCCAACTCCTCGGTGACTGGTCATGTCTTGATGGAAGGGCAGGACATTTACGCCTCTAACGTAGACCCGACGGAAATCCGCGCCCGCATAGGGATGGTCTTTCAAAAACCCAACCCGTTCCCCAAGTCGATTTTTGATAACGTGGCCTTTGGCCTCAAGGTCAACGGGTTCCAAGGAAATGTGCAAGAGGTGGTTGAACGGTCACTGCGTCGTGCCGCCTTGTGGGACGAGGTCAAGGACCGCTTGACCAGCAGCGCCCTCCGGCTGTCCGGAGGTCAACAACAACGCCTGTGCATTGCCCGGGCTTTGGCGGTGGAGCCGGAAATAATCCTGATGGACGAGCCGGCCTCCGCGCTGGACCCCATCGCCACCTTAGCGATAGAGGACTTGATGCGGGAATTGACCCCGGACCTTACAATCGTCATTGTTACCCACAACATGCAGCAGGCGGCCAGAGTTTCTTACGAGACCGCGTTTCTCATGATGGGCGAGGACAGGGCGGGATATCTAGTGGAACACGGCGCCACCCGCGAGATATTCACCAACCCCAAGGACGAGCGTACCGAGGCCTATATAACCGGGCGGTTCAGCTAGCCTGCCGGAACCCGCCGGATGGCATGAGGAGAGACCATTATGGTGCGACCGAATCTGGACACCAGTCTGGACAGATTGACCGACGACCTTCTGGGGTTGGGGAGCATGGTGGAAAAAGCTCTCGCCAAGTCTTTAGACGCTTTGAAGCGCCGGGACTTGGAAGCTTCATCGCAGGTTATCCAAGAGGACGACGAAATAGACCGTCAGTGCGTCCAGTTGGAGGAACACTCCATCGAGTTGATCGCCACCCACCAGCCGGTGGCCCGCGACTTGCGCAGGCTTATAACCACGCTTCACATCGCCGTGGAGTTGGAACGCATGGGAGACTATGCGGAAGGCATAGCCAAGATCAGCCTTATGATGGGCCAAGAGCCGCCGTTGAAGCCGCTGATAGACATCCCCAGGATGGGCGAGAAGGCTTCCGACATGCTGCGCCGCAGCCTCGACGCCTTGGTGAACCGGGATACCGTGGCGGCGATGGGTGTACTATTAGCAGACGACGAGGTTGACGGCCTCTATGATCAAGTGTATCGAGAGTTGCTGACCTACATGATCCAGGACCCTAACTCAATTCAGAGGGCTACTTACCTCCTCTGGGTGGCGCACGACCTGGAGCGCGTAGCCGACCGGGCCACGAATATAGCCGAACGGGTGATATACTTGGTGACCGGAAAGATTCTCGAGGTAGGGTCGTCCAAGTACTGACCTTTCGTACACCGGCTCAGGTGAAATATGGTAAGACCCAATTGGTACGCTGAACACCCGACGGCTTGCACCTGCGCCCAGTGCGAGGACAAGCGCACGGTACACCGGCTGGAAAACCGGAAGATCGGCAGAAATGAGAAGTGCCCCTGTGGCAGCGGCAGGAAATACAAGCGGTGCCACGGGGTATGATCACATAACTAACCACCAATATACCGCCTGAAATTCCCGCGGTCCCGCGCCGGTGGATATGCTGTTGACTGTTTCCTTTTGACTGTTTACCCGCCGGAAGGCAAGGATGCCTTCCCCGTTCACATGAGCGCCTTCCCACTGCAACATGGTATGCTGCCGCGTTGCTACGTCATTCTTTCGTCCCTCCCTTCTCGAGGCTTGGATGCCTGACCCCCTGGAGTTGGCCGTCCTTATAACCGTCTCCGTCCTGGTGTTCACCGTGGCGGGCGTTGTTGGTTTCGGCGGTGGCATAGCTATTTTGCCGCTGCTGGTGTGGTTTTTCGGAGCAAGGGAAGCCGTCCCCATCATTGCCATTGTGCAAACGCTGTCCATAATTGCCAGGACTTCCCTGAATATCAGGGAGGTCTCCTGGCCGGTAGCGAAGTGGTTCGCTCTCGGAGCGTTGCCCGTCTCCGCCGTGGGAGGCTTGCTGTTCGTCATCACGCCCCCCGATATCCTGGCGCGCCTTTTGGGGTGTTTGTTGATATTGCTGGTGATACATCGGCATACTCGGTGGGGTCGTGAGTGGACCTTGGGGTTGAAAGGGTTTTCCGCAGTAGGCGCCGCCAGCGGGTTTTCGTCAGGGTTCCTGGGTACGCCGGGACCCATCGCTGCGCCCTTTATCCTCTCCCGTGGACTCTCCGGCAGGGCTTACATCGGGACCTTCTCCGCTTGTTTGCTGTCTACCCAGCTACCCAAAATGGTCGTGTTTGCCACCTCCGATCTTTTCGTCTCCCGGGTGTTGTTGTTCGGCTTTGGCCTGGGCGCCGTCGCGCTTGTGGGCGCGTTCCTGGGGCGGTTGATTATAACCAGGGTGCCCCAGCGGTGGGTTGAGTTGGCGGTCGAAGTGTTAATGGTGACCGGAGGCGTATCGCTTCTGGCAAGATGGTGACCCTGTCGTTTCGTGGGTGCCCGTCGTCCATCCCGGCTTAAAGCCAGGCGTCGGATGACTTGCCGGAGGTTGTGTTCTATACTTGGTCGTAATACACGGATCTGGAAAGGACAGGAAAAATGGTAGAGGCGGACGAACGAATATTACTCGACTGGGACGACTTGGAAGTGGGGGAGACCTTCCAAAAGTACGAGTATATTTTGACCCAGGAGATGATCGATACCTATAGAAAAGGCGTCATGGACCCGGAAGCCGGCTTCCCAACCATTTCTCACAAAGTCGACATAAAACAGTACAACGCCAAGTACCGTGATGCCGGCTCGGTAAACGCACGGTGCGCTTTTTATTGCTACAACCCGCCGCTCCCCGGCAGGAAATTGACGGTTACGGCGTGGATAGCCGACAAGTACCTGCGGCGAGGGAAGAACTACATAGTAACTGAGGCTGTGTCTGTGGACGAAGACGGCAGATTGATCGACAGGGTCATAACCCACGAGTTGAAGCAGCCCACAGAGGTTGGGAAGAAATGGGGGGGCTAATCAAGGACCACCAAGTTGGTGACGAAGTGGGACCCATGGTGAAGCAAATGTCTCAAGAGGCCATTAACCTCTTCGAGCAAAGCTCGGGTGAAGAGGGTCCTTCCCAATTCACTGATGAGGCCACCGCCAGGGAGACGTTAGGCACCACGGGCACCGTTGCCTCCGGCCGGATGTCGCTGGCGTTCGGCATTGAATTGCTGCGGAGGCACTTTGGCGGCCCGTTCGTCAACCACACCGGCATGGTCGATCTCAGGTTCCTGCGCCCCGTCCGCCCCGGAGACACCATCACCTTCACCGGCAAAATCATCGGCATGACCAAGGAAGCCAACGGCAACAGGGTGTCGGTGGAGATCAAGGTTGAGAACCAGAACGGCGACACCACCGGCGTTGGCTCCGGCAGTGTCATCGTCCCAACGGCCTTTCTGCCGTCTCAGGAATAAGGGCGCCGAGCGGTCTTAAGAGATTCCCAGCCAGCCGGCTGTGGAAATATCAATGACTACGCCATCCGGCCCGGTTACCTTGGCCTCGGCATAGTTTGGGCCCGGATTGAACCCCGCTTCCGCTCCCGGAGTCTTGGGCGGTGTCAGCCGGGCGCCTCCCTCTTCTTGCAGCCGGTCAATGTAATCTTCTACGTCGTCTACCATAAACCCTATGTGGTGTATACCGGAGAAGCCCGCGCCCTGAGAGCCAACATCCGCAGCGTCCGCGGTCTTGCAGCTCCGTATCGTCAGGTTCAAGTCCCCGTCGCTGAGGAACACATGGCTGTCGCCGCTCCTCCCTACTTCTTCCATCCCAAAGACCTTCTTATAAAACGCCGCAACTTTGTCCGGGTCCTCGGTGGTCATGGCGATGTGTTTGATTTTCGGCATAGTCCCCCCTTAAGCATTCGATTGTGATTGAGCAAGTGAGGCCAGTGTTGTTGCAGGCCATCATAATACACCAATGCCGACTCAAGACTACTCTCTCTGGGACCATAGCCTGCGAGATGACGTTTCCCGACCTGCAGGGAACAAAACCTGGTCATGTTCTTGGAAAGAAGCCGTGAAAATAGCCGAACGCGTTTCGGTTGCCAAGTCTCCGCAGTAGACGTATTCTTTACTGCAACAGGTCGGATGTCCAGTGGATGGTGGCAACGCCAGTTGGAGATTCTACAATAGCCATATTAGGATAAGGAGGCCACTCTTATGCCAGCCGTCACCAGTTTGGGGCACTTGGGAATTTACTGCCAGGACCTGGGGAAAATGAGAGACTTCTACAACCGTTTCATGGGCATGACCATCACGGACGAGGACCTGAACCGGGGGATTTGCTTCCTCAGCGCCGACCCTGAGAACGAACACCACGAATTGGCGCTTGCCAAGTTGCCCGATAGCGGTCAACCCACCCAGTATCTGCAACAGGTGTCGTTCGTTGTCGACACCATGGAAGACCTGACTGACTTCTATCACCGGTTGCAGGCCGAGGGGCTGAAGATCGACCGGACGGTTACCCACGGTATTTCGTGCAGCATCTACTTCTTCGACCCCGAGGACAACCGGGTGGAGCTGTACTACAAGACCGGGTACAACATCCGCCAGCCCTTGGGTGAACACATCGACTTGGACAAGCCCGCCGATGAACTGGTGGCCTTCTCCAAGTCTTTCGAGGAGAAGATGGGGCCGCCCCAAGGCGCGATCAAGTAGCACCAGGAAACGCTTTCGGAGGTTCCTCTATTCCGAGGCAGGGTGTGGAGGCAGTTCCTCTGGGGAAATAGCGGCGGCGCCCAATGGAGTAGTTGTGGGTGCCGCCGTTCCATTTTACGCGGGGAAATCCATTTTACGCGGGGAAATCCCTCATTTCAGGGCCAACGTTGGGATTGGCAGCCCGCAGGTTGAAATAGTCGGTGCTGGGTTTGTAAATCTCCAGGATGCGGCGCAGCTCCACCAACGGAGTAGCATGCTCGTCGACTCGCAGGTCTACGCTGGGGAATATCTGGTTATGATAGACCAGCAGCCCCGCCGAATGGTAAGGAGTCGCGTCCTTGGCTTCTCCCCCCGCCGCTTGCCCGGCTTCCATGGCCCGCATCAACCGTTCCTCCAGGGCCTCGGAATCCGACTCCTCGAAGGCGCTGGCCATAGCCTGCACCACCCCTTCGTTTATAAGGCCGTTGCCCATGGCTACGAAGTTTTTCTTGGCTATGTGTCCGGCCCAAGCGCCGTTACGGTCCCCGGTACGGGCGGCGGAATGGCCGTCCCGGTCCACCAAGCCCAACTGGCGGCGTTCGATGTGAGGGTCGCTGGCCTCCAGTTGCTGCATCGCTCCTACAGCGGAATAGCCCGCCTCCATCAAGCGCAGGGCGAAGGGTCCCCAAGCGCGGGTCCGTCGTGGCCTGTGTCGCCGCCGCGCCCACCAACTCCTTGACGTAGGAACACCGACCCCCTACCGCGATGTCGCTTGTGGTTACGGCTATCCCCAGCATCCCCGTCCGATGGCACCTGGCCGTGATGGAAAAAGTGTGATACTCGATACCTGGCAACGTAGTCACCTGCTACCTCCTGACAATGCCTATTTGTAGAGTTGAAGAACCCCAAATAGCTCTGGATTCCCGCCTGGGCGGGAATGACGTTTGCCCTCGTGGAGATGGGCTGAACTGCCGAATTAGCTTCCGAGGCTTTGCACGCGCCTTGATTTACTCCTTCTCCCGGTTGCACACTTCCAGCGCGGTAAGGGCCAGCACCTTGGTGCAATGGACCATTTCACTGATCATAACGCAACTATCGTCTTCATCCGCATTGCCGCGGATTACACCCGGGCCGTACAGCAGGCATGGGATGCCCGCCTCCCAGAGGTGGCAGGTATCGTTGGCAGTATAGGTAAATGGCAGAATGGACCCGACCGCTTTGGGAGGCTCTCCCGCCACGACCTCGTAGTTGCGTGCCACCGCCTCGACTATGTAAGTATCCAGCGGCACGTCCAAGGGGTTCATCACCAACCGCCTGCGGCCCTTAAAGGACGCGGGAGGCGGCATTTCTATTTCGAAGTTCAACCCCGGCACTTCGTCTCTAAGCGAGTCGAGGGCTCGGTGCAGGTCGGCCAGTATGCCGTCAATCGTTTGCCCCGGAACGAAATGGACGTCCATGATGATGGTGCAGATGTCCGGCACGTATGGAGGCTCCACCAGCACGTAGTCCGCGCCCAAGCCCCCGATGATGCCGCCAACGTTCAAGCGAGGCAAGGCTTCCATGTCCTTTCGCGGTTGGTAGGTGAACTGGACCTGCTGCAGGCGG
>CBDCFV010000004.1:0-424751 GCA_965216425.1 Dehalococcoidia bacterium
GACCCTGGACGCCAGATTCATTGAGGAGTCGGTCCAGGAGATCAAGGCTTGGGGAAGCACCCCGTGGGCCGTGGGTGTATGGCTCAACCTGCCTCTCGACTTCCCGATGGACCATCCGTCCTTAAACCCGGTTTGGGGCGCGGTGGAAGAAGAGGGCTTGTGTGTAGTCCATCACTCCTTTTCCGGCGGCTACCCCGGGTACAGGGACCTCTGGCAGAATCCATTCATGGGCCGCACGGCGTCACACCCCTAGGGAGCCATGAGGGCGGTGGCCTCCTTCATCGGATCGGGCATCATGGACCGTTACCCGTCCATCCGGTTCTCCATTTTGGAATCCGGATTCGGCTGGCTGCCCTTCTGGGCTGCCCGGATGCAGGACCAGATGGACTACATGGGGTACGTTCCCGAGTTGAAGCAGACCATGACCGAGTACATGACCGGCGGCAGGTTCTTCGCCTCCATCGTACTGCATGAGGGCCAGGACATGGTCGAGATGGTGTCCGAAATGATGGGAAGCCATCTGCTGATGTACAGTTCGGACTACCCGCATCCTGAGACCCGGTTCCCCAGCTCGGTGGACCTGGTGTTGAACTGGGAGGCTTTGGACAAAGACCTGCTGCCGAAGATTTTGTGGGACAACGCCGTGCAGTGCTTCGGGGAGCCGTGATCACGGCCCCCTTGCGGGTACTCTGATAAAATCCCGCGCGCCAGCCGCGGCGGAGTGTCGCCGGCGCTTCACTGGACAACCCATCCGAAGCCAACCGCGTTGCGATAGACTTTTCCTATGTCCCGTAGCCGGTTGCCTGACTGGGGCATGTGCAAAGTCACGTGAGCTAGTCCAACAGTTCACCCTCCGTCTTCATGGGGGCAGGCGTCATTCCCGCGAAAGCGGGAATCCAGAGTCATTCGCTGACGCTAACGTTCCCTTACCTCTCCCCATATGGATTCCCGCCTGCACGGGAATGACGGGTTGGTGTGGGATCTCGCTATGGGAAAAGACTTTGCACAGGCCCGGTTGTCTGACTGGGTCCTTTTCCCTGTCCTCAAGTCATAGCTATTGTGATGTGACACACAATGTTGACGTAGGTCAACGTTAAGAATACGATAGTGCCAGTGTAGGCGGCAGCCCATCTATATTGGCATGCAAACCGATAAAACATCGGCGCATATCACCTCAGTGTGAAGGAAGTGTGACAGGAAACCGTAATCGTCATAGTATTGCCGGTAAACGACTGCGGATAAGTATTCAGGAGGAGAAGGAATGGCAGACAAGGATATCGCTTTAATGGCCCACTTGATGCGCCGCGCCGGTTTTGGAGCGACGTATGAAGAGCTGGAAGCCCGTGCCGCCAAGGGTTACGAGGCCACCGTGGAGGAGTTGCTGAACCCGGACACGCAGCCCGCCATTGAGCGCGACGTGTTGATGCGCTATCAGCCGCAGTGGGTGTCCCAAGCGGGACTGGAGGGCCAGCAGGAAGAATGGACCTTCCGGATGATCAACACCAAGCGCCCATTAGAGGAGAAGATCGCCCTCTTCTGGCACCAGATCTTCTGCACCGGCCACGCCAAGTGCGAGTACCCGAAGCAGCAGCAGATTGAGTTCGACATGTTCCGCACTATGGGCATGAGCAACTTCCAGGACCTGCTCATGGGTCTGGCCACCGACCCCGCAATGGTGTTCTACCTGGACAACTGCATGAGTCACAAGGACGCCATCAACGAGAACTGGGGCCGCGAGCTTCTGGAGCTCTTCTCAATGGGCGTCGGTATGGACGGTCAGGCCAACTATTCCGAGGATGACGTAAAGGAGTGCGCCCGTGCCTTCACGGGCTGGACGGTGACCAATTCCATCCCCCGTTATCCCTACGGCAAGTACGAGGCCGCCTTCATCTACGACCCGTCAGACCACGACTATGGCGAGAAGACCTTCCTGGGTGAGACCGGCAACTGGAACGGCGAGGACATTGTCAGGATTGTCGCCAGGCAGCCCGGCGCCGCCAGGTTCATCGCCAGGCACCTGTACAACTTCTTCGTCGCCGACGAGCCGCAAGTCCCGGCATGGCAGAACACGCCTCCCAGGGACCCCGAGGCCATCAAGATGCTGGAGGACGAGTACTTCCGCTCCAACTACGACATCCGCTCGATGCTGCGGGTGCTGTTCAACTCCGACTTCTTCAAGGATGCCCGCTTCACCAAGGTGAAGAGCCCCACCGAGACCGTAGTAGGGACCATGCGCTTGGTCGGCGACTTCGACATTCCCAAGCCCGGCCTGAACGCCATGACCCTGACCATCCGTTACATGGGCCAGGACCTGCTCAACCCTCCAACGGTAGAAGGCTGGCATACCGGCAGGGAGTGGATCGACAGCGGCACCCTGGTCGAGCGCATCAACTTCACCGCCGACGCCGTGGGCAACACCAGTCATCGCGGAGTCCGGTCGATAATCAACCGGCTGGGTTCCGAGGGCGAAACCATCTCGCCGGAGCGGTTGGTCGACGGCTGTTTGGAAATGCTGGGAGCCTACGAGTTGGCCGAAGTCACCCGCAACGAATTGGTGTCCCTGGCCCGCGAAGAAGGCGAGCTGCGGACTGGCTCCGAGGAGTTCGGCCAAAGGGTCGGCCAGATGCTACAGTCCATCGTGGCCACCACCGAGTACCTGTTTGCGTAGGTTTACCCTCACCCCGACCCTCTCCTTGTAGGAGAGGGGGAGAATTCTTGAGGAGGGAGAAATGACGTCCACCAAGAAAGACCCGGTGCTGGTGGTCCTCCAGTTGTCAGGAGGCAACGACGGCCTGAACACCATCATCCCCTACGGTGACCCCCTTTACTTGGACAACCGCCCCAACGTAAGAATCGATACCGACAAGGTCTTGCCCATCAACGACTACATCGGCTTCAACCCGGCGATGGGGCCGATGAAGCGCCTGTACGATGAGGGCAAGATCGCCATCATCCAAGGCATAGGATACCCTAACCCGAGCCGCTCCCACTTCCGGTCTATGGATATCTGGCACACCTGCGAGCCGGACAAGGTGGGCGACGAGGGCTGGCTGGGCCGTGCCGTGCGCGACCTGGACCCGGAGAAGGAAAACGTGCTGACCGGCGTCAACTTTGGCAGGGGTCTCCCAAGGTCGCTGGTGGCCCCCGGTGTGCCGGTGGCCTCCGTGGGCAACCTGGAGACCTATGGCGTGCTTACCGGGATCGAGCTCGAAGAGCAGCGGGCCAAGGCCCTCGGCGTGTTCTCCAGGGTCTACTCGCCGATGATCGGCCAGGGTCCGGTGCTGGACTACCTCGCCCAGACGGGCTTGGACGCCCTGGAAGGGGCCGACATTCTCAGCACCGCGCCCGGCATGTATTCCTCGACTGTGGAATACGGCAGGGACGACGTTGCTCAATACATGCGCAACATTGCCCAAGTTCACTTGGCGGGGTTGGGGACCAGGGTGCTTTATACCACCGCGCCATACAACAGCTTCGACACCCACGCAGGCGAACTGGGGAACCACACCAAGCTATGGACCGAGACATCCAGCGCCGTCGCTGACTTCTACGACGACCTGAAGGAGCACGACGCCGGAGACAACGTGGTGTTGCTGGTCTTCACCGAGTTCGGACGCCGGGTCCACGACAATGGCTCGGGCACCGATCACGGAGCGGGCGGTGTGGCCTTCGTGGTAGGCGAGTCAGTCAAAGGCGGCCTCTATGGTGAATATCCATCGCTGGAACCGGAAAAGCTGCTGGAAGGGGACCTGCACTTCAACAACGACTTCCGCGGGCTCTACTCCACCCTCCTGGAGAAGTGGATGGGCCTGGATGCCAAGCCCATAGTGAACGGCGCGTTCGAGCAGATGGACTTCATTTAGCAGTGGCTAGTGGTCAAGGGAGCGCGAGCGGGACGCCCGCACAAACTGACCATTAGCCGCTATACACCAGCCGCTATAGAGAAGAGGTGATTATGACCACCCCCACCAGAATATCGCACGTACAACTTCAGTACAGCCACACCATTGGGCGTGGCGAGCAGTTCGGACCGGGTTTCACCTACCCGGTCCACTTGGCCCGGGGAGAGGACGACCTGATGTACGTCCTGTGCCGGTCTCCCGAATACCGGCCCGAGGGCACCCGCATCACGGTCTGCACCGTTGACGAGGAATACGTCAACGCCTTTGCCCGCGGCGTTGCCCAGCAGGGGCCCCACGAGTACAACTTCGACGACGGTTCCTTGGTCTGGCCCGTGACCGTGGCCATCGCCAGCAATGGCAACGTCTACGTGTCCGATGAATGGATGCATCGCATATCCATCTTCACCAAGGACGGGGACTACGTCGGCAAATGGGAGGAGCGCGTCGGCAGCGGCGACGGCGAGCTTGACCGGCCCGCCGGCTTGGCCATTGACAAGGACGATAACGTCTATGTTGTCGATAGCATGAACCACCGGGTCCAGAAATTCACTGCCGACGGAAAGTTCCTGGCCAAGTTCGGGACCCACGGGGATGGCGACGGTGAGTTCGATATGCCTTGGGGCATCGACATAGACAAGCAGGGCAACGTATACGTCGCCGACTGGCGGAATGACCGTATCCAGAAGTTCACCGCCGATGGCCGGTTCCTGATGAAGTTCGGTTCTTCCGGATCGGGTGAAGGCGAGTTCAACCGCCCCACCGACGTCGCCGTTGACAAGGACGGCATTATCTACGTCGCCGACTGGCTGAACGACCGGCTCCAGGTCTTCGACCCCGATGGTAACTTTGTCATCCTCAAGACCGGTGACGCGACCGTCTCCAAGTGGGGCAAGGACAAGTTGGACGCGAACCCGGAGATGTGGGGAGAACGGGATCGCTCGCCGGGACTGGAGCGGGAGAAGGACTTCTGGGCCCCCAGCGGGGTGGCAGTGGACGATTCCAACACGGTGTTCGTCTGCGAAGGACCTCGCAACCGTATCCAAGTATACCGCAAGCAATCACCCACCTTCATGGGGCCCCGGCTGTAGCCCCTGACGGCGCCAGACCCTTTGGGAAGGCCTCCGAACCAACCCGGACGAAAGCCTTTAATCCTGGCTTTTCCGGTAACGGACGGGGGCCTTTTCACGTGTTACAGACGGTTCCCCGTTTCCACGAGGACAAGCGTAGTCGGCCAGGGAGTTAATCTTCACCATGCCCATCAAAGTAGCCCGTATACCCAACCTGGAATGCGAGGCGTTCTATTTCGACATGGAGCGTCGCGGCATCGAGTTGCGGAACATGGAACCCAATACGGTGACCGAAGCCTTGGAGCAAGGTGAAATAGACGCCGGGCCGGTATCCTTGGTGGATACTTTCCGGCTGGCGTCAAAGGCCGTCCCCATTACCGGGTTCTGTGTCGCATCGGTTGCCAGAGCAGCGTCCAGCTTGCTCTATTCCAAGGAGCCCATTGAAACCTTGAACGGCGGACGCATCGCCCTTGCCGATGCCGACGCCGCGTCGGTGAGCCTGCTTCAGGTGCTGTTGACGCTGAAGCACGAGGTCCGCCCGGAGGCTTTCGTCGACCAGCAATCGGACCACGATGCCGTCCTTTTGACGGGCAACCAAGCCCTGCGCAACCGCCGGCGGCTGCGCGGGTTCCCGCATCGCTACGACTTGGGGGAGGAATGGCGGGCGTGGACCGGGCTGCCCTTTGTCTTCTCCCGGTGGATGGCCAACTCGGAAATGGAGCGCAGGGACTTTGTGATGATCGAGGATGCCCTGTTCGTTGGGCAGGAAGACTGGATCAACAACCAATACAAGGCGACCGGACCCCGCGACGATCTGCTTATGCGCCCAAGGGACGTGCTGGAGTACGTTCAGGGACTCAGGTTCTTCATCGGAGTGCCGGAAGAACGGGCCATCGCGCTGTTCCAGGAGAAGCTGGCGTTGCTGGGAGATGTGTCAGCCTGAATAAAACTCAACGGTAGAAGTATCCATCCGGCTCAGGGCATCTCGGTTCTTCTGAGCCTCAGCATTGACTATCAACCAGGTGATGTAACCAGAGGTGATGAGGCCCAACATAATAAGAGTACGATCTTGAAATAAAAGAAGTAACTCCTTGGGATGACGCAAAATAGGGTGACGGTGGAGCGGCGGGAGTTGCGGAAGTGGCTGCGGGAGTCGGCGGAAGAGAAGGTGGTGGAGCGAGTGGTGGGAGGCCGCTGAGGGAGGGGTGACATTTGGGCTTGCGCGGGTGATTCGATCAGACTTACGGATGGTTGCCATCCATAACCTGAATCACGGTATCGTAATTCTGACATACGGTTTAGACATGTCTGTACTCAATACATACCCTGATGTTAGCAAGCTAGAAGATTATTACGAACGCAAATCCCCGGGTTACTCCAAGTCATCACTCACTTGGGAATTTGCGACTTTCCTAATTGATGGAGCCGAAAGGCTAACAATAACTCTTCCATCACGTAACCGTCATGACTTGTCACGGTTCTTGTTTGATGCGGCCCATAATGGTCTCCTGCATTGGAATGACCTGCGACGAGATTGCAATAAAGCCCGCGAATGCAAGAGATACTCTGACAAAACTCAGACGAATTACTTCGGGAGGGAGCACATCCTTTCATCGGTGACTGTGGGTAGTCGGTATCTTCTGATAGACAGAAACATCATCAAATATCTGCTTTACTACAAACAAGATCGCAAATGCAAACAATGTGACGAAGTTTTCTCGCTAAAAGCTATTACGATAGACCATAAGTTTCCTAAATCCAAAGGCGGGTCAAATAGCGCCAACAACATTCAGTTGGTGTGCAATCCCTGTAATGCAACAAAAGCGGACTCTTAATCCCAATAGGAAGGCTGTGGAGCGGGGCGGTGGTTGGGGAGTTCAGCCTAAAGCATTCTGGGTTGTGGGGTGTACGGTTCAGTGATTCTGAACCCGACTATAGAGCCGTACTTCACCAGTTCCTTGTCATAGGTATGAAACTCGTCAACGGTGATTCCCACGGTTGACAGCCATTCTGCGGTTGCCAGGTGGACCGCGTCATAAGGTTTAAGACTCCAACCGTGAGTAATCGCGTGCCGCATCAAGGTCCTGGCTGTTTGCGCAATGCCGCTATGAAATTCCACAAGAACCACAGCCCCTGAGTCGGTCCATAGACTGTCGATTCGTTGCTCAATTTCTTCATCCAATGACCTTTGCTTTTGCTCGGAAGAGGCGAAGGCTACTTCAACGCGGGAAAGTTCCGACGTGTATAGTGTTGTTGCGCCACGACTATCAGCGGCGATTTCCAATAAAGCATCCAGTACAGGCATACGATCCGTTATCTCGTTGACATACGAGAGAAAAACGTTGGCGTCCCAATAGATGACTTGGCCTGTATCAGGCATCTCTCAAACGGCGGATAGCCTCTTCAGGCAAATGGTCTCCTTCCTGCCAAGGAGCAGCGCCCCTCGCCAGCCGGTAAGACCCGGAAGATGCCTCCTGAAGTAATTCAACGTCGGCTATTTGCCGGACAGCTATCGGACGGCCTGTAGCCACTTCTCTTGAGAGACGGCCACTAACCTTTGCCCGTCTCCCCCAGGCTTCCCTCATGATCTCTTCCTGACCTTGCGTCAGGTAGCAGGCAACCGCCTTATCGTGGACCGTGTCATAGAGGTTGAATCGCAGACCGGCACGGTTGCTCAGCGTTTGCACCCTGCCAGTAACCGTTCCAATAGTGGACGTTGTGGCGGGTAGGCCCGACAACTTCCCATTGCCGTAAATCGTGTAGTCGGCGTCAGGGGTCCCAAACCGTACGTACTCCACGGAGCGGGCCAAGTTTTGGATTTCGTTGGCGATCCGATTGATTGAAGGACTGTAGTGAGGGTCTTCTCTCCGCTCCAGCACCTGTCCGAGGTCCCCGTACAAGTCAACGATCCGTTCGATCTTTGTTGGACTATCGGCCTCGCCGTGGACAGTGATAGTAGCGCTGCCGGGCTGCAAGTCTTCGACGACCCATTCTACATTCTCATTGACCGCCAGTGCGGCAATCAGCCGACGGAAGAAGGTGATTCCTTCCGCCAGTTGTCCAATATCGATCCTTCCGCCCAGTTCGAATGTAAGCGTTGATTTGGCCATTTCCCGTTCCAACAACTGTCCGAGCACTCGCCGAAATGCTGCCAAGACAAGTTTAACATCCTGTTCGCCGCCCGTTATACCAGTATTCCTACCTGCTGCCAACGACATGCACTTGCCGGGAGCTGCCCATCCTGGAATTCCATCACGGCGAGCCGTTGCATGCGGACATCGCCACAACCAACGAAACGGCAGCTCAGAGTGTGCTCCGTCAACCGGAGCAGCTAGGCAGCAACGGGACAAGTCAGGGTGGTGGTTGCGCGGCTGGAGTAGCGGACGTGGCTTCGAGCGGTGGAGCCGTTGTTGTGTTACCGATCGATTGGCGGGAGCGGAACCCGTACCCTGATAGCGCGGTCGCTTGCCCGTTCGCGGCTTATTGGTGGTGCGGGGCGGCTCCAGCCTCTAGCTGACGGATTGGAGTGGAGGCCAACGCGGCCCGCCTTTCCAAGGCCCGTGTATGGGCCGCAGTTCGGGCTGATTCACGCTGCAGACGGACACGGGTGGCCTGCAACTCCCGGCGGGCCCGATTGACCCTTTTGACCTCCCTGGCTATTGCCACTCCCGCCAAGGCCGGTCCCAGGATGAGGCCTACCACCGAGACGGCTCCCACGGCGAAACGGACCCCGGTGGAAGCGGCAAGGGAGCCTCCGGTGCCTCCCGCCGCGGCGAATCTTGGCAGGATAGACAACACCCTTCCCATCATCGGCCTGAGGAAGTTCATAATGGGGCCCGACAGGGTTCTCCAGATAGTCCCCGCGAGGAAGCTGCCGCCGTGCCGCCCAATGATGCCGAAACGGCTGTGAGGAGAGCCTTGGGCCACGGTATGGCTCCGTCGCCGCAGGACTCGCTGGTTCAGGATACGCCGCCACCTCGGAAGGTCGGACTCGGTGTCCTCTTGCTCTTGCGGCAGTTGAAGCACTTCCGGCAGTTCAGGCTCCGGCAGTCCCAAGAGTTGGCACAGCTCGACCTGCTGGTCATGGTGGTAGGCCATCTCTTCCCGGTGCCGGGACTCCACCTGTTCCAGTTCTTCCTTGAGCCGGTTCAACCGGTTGTGGGCCCTGAGCTTGGCGGCTACTTGCGCCAAGGTAGAGCCGCCGGCTATGGCCAAGGGAATTAACAGAAGCGGCAGGGGCATTGAGGCCTCTCCGGAGAATACCAGTGTATTGGGAATTTTCGGCAGTGGCTGCGGTGTTGTCAACTACCAGCAGCAGTCAGGCTATTCAGATTTCCGGTCTTCGGCTTGTTTTACGTGTCCTTACGACCTGACGGCATTCGAAACGGAGACCACGGTTAACGGGCTACAAATGATTTGGAGATGTTCGAGTTTACCCTAACGGTGTATTCCATGCCCGGTTCAAAATTGGAACCCAGGGGTACATCGGTTTCCACCGCCGGAGACCAGCCCGCAGTACAGGTGACTAGCGGGTCGGCTACCTCATGATGGGTGACTGCTATGTCTATATCGGCTGATTCCTTATCGGCTGATTCCCTCCGTCGGATTTGGTAGCCGTTGAACTGGGAGCAGCTACTGCCTTTCGGCATACCGGATACGACCCTAAGTTGGTACTGGGCCGGCGCGCTTTCCAATATCACTATCTTGGCGCTTCCGATGGGTGATTCGGCGATGAAAGTGTCGCGAAGGCTGGATTCCGGCAAGGCGAAGGTAGTGGTTTCCCACCCGTTGACTATCACCCGGTAGGTCTGCCCGGGGTCAAGAGACGTTCCAATGGGCAATACGGTGTCAAGTTCCACCATCTGCTCATGGCAGGGAATCGCCCAAGCAGTGAGAGGAGGCTGCATAAGCGTAACCCGGACAATAATGTCGTAGCCGTCCAGTCCCAATTCCTGGTTACCGGGGCGGGCGCAGCCTTCCAGGGTTGATTGGTAGTAAGCGACTCGTAACAGGTGGTCGGCCTGATTGGGTATCAGTTTAGCCCAGGCTACCGAGGCCGGGACCTCTATCCACGTTCTCCAATCCGAACCGGCGCCATCGTCGCCTCCAACCATTTCGGGTGGAGGTTCAACCAGCACCAGGAGCATATCCACCTTACCTGGATTGCCTCTGGTGACTACTTCGTACGCTGTGTCGTTGGTGAAGGCAAGGCGGCCGTCGGACTCAATGATTCTCGCGCTGATTGAATACGTGCTTCGTGAGTCGATGTCTTCAAGGTTATATCCGACCTTGAACTTGATTGGGACTTGACCAGGGCTTGAGATGGTCTGGCGGGCGATGAGTGGAGCGGGTCCGTCGGCATAGGAAACGTCCCGTAGCTCTACTACGAGGGTCGCATCCGGAGTCAGGGTCAACCGCTCACGGTAGGTGACGGAGCCGCTTACCGATGCGTTGGGATTCCGCCCCGACGGCGCTTCCAGCGTTGCGTTGGTTGGGCCGGCACCACCCCGGCAGGCGATCCGCCCATGTGGTCCACTTTATCTCCGCCGTTTACATCCTATGGCGGCGGATTGAAAACGGCCTCGATGACGAAGATATGGTCGAGCAAAATTTGCAAGCCCTCCAGAATCGGATGGCTGGCGCGATGGGATGGATTCAGTGTGAACTGAACCTCAAGTTACAATGCAGCACTGAAGAACAAGCTAATGCGGAGATGACATATCGTTATGTTAAAAGACTTTAATCACCTTGTTAGACCCCCTGCCCCTCAACCTCCACCCCAACCATCTCCCGAACGCAGAGACTTGCCGCCTAGGCAAACTCCGCGTCCTCAGCCCCCTCCTCGACCTGAGCCATCGCCACGTAATTATTAAAACACTGTGGTGCGGATGTGCTGTAGGAGCATTTCCCGCACGTCGGCTTCTGAAACGTCCGGGCTTATGCTCTGGTGGCACAGGTCCAGGAAAGCCGTGGCTGTGGCTGCGGATTGGCAGGTCTTTTGTATTTGGACAGGAGTTGCGTTTCGTTTGCTCAATTCATTGAAACCCGATCGGCGTTACGATGCCCCCGCCTGGAGTCTCACGTAACCTCATGGTGATGTATCGGGCGGTACATCATGAACACTCACTCTGAGGTGTCCTATGCCGACTAAAGTTACCAGGCTTGAGGGCTCTCGCCTACTTGGTATATCGCCGTCCACGGTGGATCGGCGCATTGAGTGCCAGGAGCTGCACGTGGAGCTTGAGCCCATGGCAGTCGCAACCGGATCTGGGTCCTCCTGGAGGATGAAGTTAGTGAAACACCAGTTGAAATCTCAGGTGAGCGCTCACCTGGAGGTTCAGGTGATAACCCGGATGAGTCTCACCTAGGGGAGGTGATATATCTCCGGGAGCGGGTTAAAAGTTGGGAGTATCTGGACGAGTACCACCGTGATCAGCTGCACCAACAGGTCCTTTTGGTGCAGGAATGGATGGGGACCGTCAACCGGTTGGCAGTAGCGTTGCCCGAGGGCAAGAGGCCTGACGAGGCCGTGAAGGGCTGGCGGTGGTGGCGCAACGGAGATGGCAAGAGGGCTTCCTGCCGGGAAGGACGGGGGGTGTGGTAACTGCTCAGACTTGCGGGTCGAGTTAGGCGAAAGCCCTTTGATAGCCGTCAGCCTGAGCGCCAACAACGGGGATTCGCCTCCAATTTTCGTCCTTCCAGTCCTCGGATCCCCTCCAGACTGAACAGTTACTTGGCAATGCGGCGAATCGGGCCGATTCCAATCTGGTTATAGTTTGCAAACACGCCATAGCACTACAGTTGCAGAAATATGGTGAGGAGTTTCAGGCGGCGTCGGTAGTGGCAGCGCCGGGCCGTTGCCTGGTGCCGCCGTCTCCACCGGGACCAACGCAGCACTGATTCGTCCGTAGGTTGATGTCTCCATATCAGCCGGTAGAGCAACCGCCGGACCTCGGGCACCGTCGGGGGTACCAGCTTTTCGTCCAAGCTGGGACAGCCCCTTTTCCCCCGGACCTCCTTGTTCCAACGCTTGGCGCCTGATCACCGCCAGGCAGGCGTGGGCCAGCATCGCCAGGATGATGTGCCGGTACCAGCCATCCCATTTCCGGACTTCATACTGGTCCAGACCCACCTCTCCCTTGGCCTCCTCAAAGCATTCTTCGATGGTCCAACGAGTTCCGGCCACCCGGACCAGTTCCTCCAGAGTCGTACTCTCCGGGCCGAAGCAGACGTAATAGGCCAACTCCCCGGGCTTGGCGATGCTGCGCCGAACCAGCAGCCAGTACCCCTTGCCCGGCTCCTTCAGGGGCCGGATCCCCACCCGCGTCCAATCGTATACCCGGGGTCCCTTGGTGCCGTCGCCCGCGCTGCGCCGCACCCAGCCGGGTTCCTCCACCCCAGGCGCCAGCCGGTCCGCCCGCACCCCCGCCTTCGCGGGGGCAGGCTCTGTCGCCATCCCCTGTCCGTCTCTGCCCACAGCTTCTCGTTGCTATTGACATCTGGGGTTGATTCGCCGTCCAAGGGGAACTGTCCACACCCCGGCCAGTCGCCTGCGGGCTGAGTCATAATACCCCACCCTCCGCTCCAACCCAGCCACGATTTTCTGACAGTTGGCGGTTGTGGGCCGTGGGGCCGGTATGCTCCAATGATGCCAACGGGGAAACACCCTCACTTAGGAGTTGAGTGCCATGCCGGACATGAACCAGTTCCCGGATAACCAGGACCGCGACCGCCTTGGCACGTTCCTGAGAGAGCGCGTGGACCGTTTCATGGCCCGCTTGGACATTGAGGAACGGGCCTCCAACACGCACGAAGAACGGGTGCACTACGAGGAGTGGGTCCGCTTCTGCCTGGTCACTTCGCTGGTCCCCAATGTCCTGGCCGCGGCCTGTGCGGTCTTCGAATACGACGCCGAAGTCCTCAACTACAAGATGCCGGCTCTGCTCGAACGCACGCTGACTCCTCTCCCGATGGACACCGCCTTCATCGGCGATGTGATGTCCGTGTTGCCCGACCACCGGCGGATGAGGATCGTCGCCGCGAACCTGCACCGGGGCCTGGGGACCCGCACTCTGGCAGATGAGGCGCGCGAGTCGTTCGACGCTGCCCTTTATCAGACTCTGGAGATCGACGACCCGCCCATCGAGGGGGACTAGTGGTTGCCTCCCGAGACGCGTTGTAATACTAAGAGATAGCGTCGACCGCCTTCAGGGGAAGGATAACCAGGTCACCTGGGCGATATGGGCTGGTTACAGCCGACGCACTCATCCTGCTAAGCTGACCGTCCGGCACGCGCCACGTGCCGGCTGCTCATCACTGATGCCACGATGTACCCCGCTGCCTCCGTGTCGCGGCAACTTGGCTAGGTCCCGAATGAGTGGTCCCGCAATGAGAATGGTGGTCTTGGTGACCGACGCTAAATCTCCCCCATGGCATATCGCTCCGCGTCCTCGTTGTGAGCGTTCTCGATGTCATCGTCCAGTTGGCGAAGCACAGTCTTGGCCCAGCGACGCACCTCCGGCTTCGAGTGTTGGAGCAGCCTGCCCATTGGCTCTTTGTATAGGGCGTAGTGGTTCGTTCTTGACCCGAACCAACCGGAGGTACGGATATTGCTCTCTACGGCTTGCCGGACGTCATCGCGGTCGCCGAACTCATCGATCAGGCGGGCCATGGTTGGATGCAGCGACCGCTCTGAGGCAGCGGTCTCCTGCGTTGTCAGAACTGGTAAGAGACCCGCAGCGTATGCCGGTGCACGGTCGGGGTGGGCGTGGCACCAAGCGAACAGGGTGGATTCCGGCAGGCTCAGAATTACGGGGTTGGGCTTGCGTTCAATAGCGTATTGGCCCCCCAAGATGGAGTTCAAACGCGAAGCTCTCCTTTGGTCTGAGACGATTGCATGGCCAACTAGCGGCCATGCAACCTCCGGAAAGTGCGACAGCAACTCAGAAAGGACCGGCTTTTCAAGGAAGCCTCCGTCGAAATCCTCTACATTTGCCAGCGCCTTTGCCAAGGCCAAGGCCATGTTACTGGCGCCAGAGTTCTGCCGGCCCTTCCCAAGCGTCCAGCCCATGATCTGTTCAAAGCGGTATTGGGATAGATTCCAGTCCCGTGCCGGTTGCCATCTGGTGGAGTTCTCCGCGAGCTTCAGGGCTTGAGGCTGGAGTCCATCCAGTTTCTCGGGCGAATCTAAGGCATAGTTGTACATAAGATCCACCGCTGCGGTGAATCCTTCGGCGCTGTGGTCGAGCAGCGTATCGAATAGAGGCGCAACTTTAGGGGCTGGAATCTCGGCGATTACCCAAGGATGCAGCCACTCGCTCAATCGCAACGGAGGCAACATACCATCTTGAAGGGCTTCGACAGCCAGCTGAACATCGGAGGCGTCGATACCGCTCCGCCCCCAAATCTGGGGCAGCGCTGGCGCAAGTTCGCGTGACCGAGCCGCTCCCTGCTTGAATGCAACCACTGCGTTCGGATGGTTCCTAGCCAGGCGGGTGACGAATCCTGACAGCAAGTCATGGTTGCGCTTGCCCTCAGGGGCTTCTATAACGACCTCAATCAATGGCTCCAACCACTCCAACGGTGAGCTGGCAAGATCGGCTACGGATTCTCCGAATTGAAACGCCATCCTCTGCTGGCCGCAGCTGAGTTGGGATAAAGACGCTGTAAGGGTCGCTGGCTGCTGCAACAACTCGGCAGCCAATCCTTGCACCGCTTCAACTCGACGTTGTTCCAGTAGACGGAAGTCAGGGTCCCTGCTTTCAAGGTCGCCCCACGACATCTCCGTGACGGTCAAACGTATACGCGCCTCCAGGCTCTTAGGCTGCAACTTCTCCAACAGCACCCTGACCCGTCCGGTTAATTCAGGGGTCATATTCTCGGCATCAAAAGCAATAACGGTGCGCAGGCTCGTCGCTGCCTCAGGCCAGTAGTCCTTCGCAGCGCCCACTTTTTCGACCACCCTTTCCACAGTGCCGATGAACCCCTCCCTTACCAGAATGGGCAGAGCACGGCCCAGCCCTGAGCGAGCAGAAATGCCAGCCATGTCATCGTGCAATGCGAACTGGGCGAGCCGTGTCGCACACCCCTCTATGTAATTGACCACCTCTTCCTTGGTGTCCGGGCGCCAAGACTCCAGCGCTGGGCCAGACCCCTGAGCCTGCGGGCCGAGCACGCTCTCAAAGGTGCGCATCTTGCAGCCGCTGATCAGAGCATCGCAAATGATCTCGCGCTGAGCGGGGTCGCCAGAGCCCGCGGCCTCATCCAGGAAAGAGAGGCGGGCATCGCCATCTGCTGCCGTGCCACCCAGGAGCATGGGGAAGAGCCCCTTGAATTTGCCGACAGCGCCGCTTTCCCAACGAAGGCGCCAGAAGTCGTTCTCCTCCGGAAGCCGGGATAACATCTCGTTTTCGTCGGAAGCGAGGCGCAGCAGGAGGCGCGCGCCCTCCGCAAATGTGTGGGAATGGAAGGCGATCTTCTCCAGGGCCCCGACAAGGGTTCGCCGCGCGTCACAGCTGACTTCAGACAAGTCTTCGATATTTTCGAGGGATCGTTCTATCTGGTCTGCGACTGCCTCCGAGTCTACCTCGGCAAGGGCCGACCAGACCTCCGCGCATGCTGACTGAGTCGTCCATCCCAAACCGTCGAAGAGACCACCGCGCCGACAAACGTGGGAGACCACCTTCCGGGAGACATCGGTGGTGTTGAGCAGGGCAAGTTGCTTAGCCGCCAAGGTCTTGAGACCGGGGCTGATGTCGCCGGACAGCACCCTCTCCCACGTGCTGGGACGCCACTCCTTCCATTGGCGCTCCGCCAGCTTCATTGCGACCGGCCGTGGTTGGAGAGTGACAAGCATTCCTCGCTGCTGGGCGACGCCTCGGTCGACAAGCTGAATGACGGCGGCGTGGAAGTCCTCGGTGCTGAGGCCGCGTCCCAAGCTGGCGATCTCGCGGAGTTGACCGTCAGTCGCGGAATATGCCTCAACCAGACCGAACACAGCCAGCAGCGCCGCCGACTTGCGCAGCAACTCAGGGTCTCGGGGATTTCGCCCCAGAACGAAGGTGTCGACGAAATGATCGTCTGTGGCGTAGACGACGGGCCTTGACTCATTCCACGTCTTCCCGACGCGGACCGAAACCTCAGGGAAGCCTTTGGAAAAGCGCTCAAGCAGACGCTGGTCCGCGTGCGGAATGCTTGGCGAGATATGGCTGATGATGCCATCGGTGACGGAAGGCGGCGCTTCCTCGATCCTCAATGTGGTCCCGTCCAGCGGCCCAGTGGGGATCTCGTTGTCGATGGTCACCAACGACAGGCGGCTGCCATGTCGCAAAACCATGCTGACAAGGACTTGATGGGTCTCAGGGTCGCAGTTGTCGACGACCACTACGGCTCGCGCGGGAGTGTCTGCCAAGCTTTGAACCACTCTGGTGATCGCCTCAGGGCCGACTTCGGACTGGACGGCGTACATGACGATGTGATTGAAAAAAAGACCTGCCGACTCCTCCGCATCCGTAGCTCTGAGGGCCTCAAGCATGAGCCGGGACTTGCCGACGCCAGACAACCCGACTACGCGCAAGACTTGCCGGGGCGTCGCTACTATCTCTCGGAGGCGGTCGCGCAAACCGGACAAGCGCGCATCTTCCACCCATGGGGATTGATCGTGCTCGGCTCGGCCAGCCCAGTGGCCCCAGGAGCGGAAGGGGCCGATTGTTCCGTGCGTCTGTTCCTTCACCCATGTGGCGACAGGAGGATGGCTATTTACCCACGTGGCGATCTGTTCAGCGTCCCTAAAGTCGACCTGTTCGTCTTCGATGTTCATCCCGGCATCGCGGAGCGCCTTGCAAATGTGGGTTTTTCGTTTATTGATTTGCTTCCCATTGTAGGGGTGCGCGCAAAGCATGATGTAGTGGCCGCCAACCTCAAGGGTGGAGAGTACCATGTCCTTGACTTCGCGCTCATTGGTCAAGACGTCCTTGGCTGCCGCGGCCGGCAATATTTTGCCGGCCTTCAACTGGAACTGGTTGAGCCGGGAAGGAAGGAAGGACGTGCGCTCCGGGCCGCCCATCCATGTGATGATCCCGTCCTCCCCTCCATCTGCGGCATGGATATTGCTCGCCACTTGGATGCCGTAAGCCGGGAGGTTGTGGGCTTGGGCTTCGGCGCTCAGCAGCCTCCGCAGGAGCAAGGGCAAGTCCCGTTCCCGCAGAACTGAAATGTGGTCTCCGGTCACCTCGAATGGGCCGGCTCCGAAAGCGTTGATTGGTCGAGGCATACCTCCCCCCAGGGTGACAATCGCGGATGGATTGGCCTCCAGCAACCGCAACAGGTTTATAACTGAGGCGGCGGGCTTCACGGTTCCGGCCTCGTACTTGGTGAAGGAGCTGGGGCCGCCGCCTATGAGTTCACCGGCCTCCACCTGCGATAGGCCCAGTCGTTGCCGAATGGCGCGGATCTCACTGGGCGCGATTTCGTGATTAACTTTAGGCATATTGACCTCTATGGTGTAATATATTATTCTACTGACCATTATGGTCATATCAACAGAGTAAAACAACTCCATTCATAAGAGACGGGCGTGAACGGCTGGGTTGCGAGGCCTGGCTCGGCGTAGGTAATGAGGATTGACGAGCCGAACCCTGTGAGGCGACACTGATTGCCAGCCATATGACCACACGGCGTTCTGGGCTCAGGCGCCCAATCAACTCAGCGGTGCAAGACATGGAGAACCCGTTCTTTGACGAACCGATACTGAACTCGCCTTACGAGTATCCCTCCCGGCACTGGGAGCTGGACGAGGCCGGCCAACCGACCCAGCAGATCATCGAGAGCCGCCGGGGAGCAGAGTTCATAACGCCGATTCCCAAGCCCAGGCAGAGAGGGAGGGCCCGGGGAGAACGGCAGGGGCAACTTGTAATTGACGAGGGGCAGGGGTTGTCCACGGAAGAGCAGCAATACGACGTTACCGCGGCGGTCAATGAGGTCCGGCGGTACGTGGACCAGTGGCGGAGCATTCCCAACCCGCAGAACTGGGGGGTAACGCCGGAAACGGCCCTGCTGCTCCAGCATTGGCGGCACCACAGGTTCAGCCACTACCGCCCCTTCTTCTGCCAGGTCGAGGCAGTGGAGACGCTGGTCTGGCTCACCGAGGTAGCCCCGAGGCTGGGGCCTGGAGAAAGACTCGCACTCCAGCGGTTGGAAAGCGCCAGCAGCCAAGCGAACCCGGAACTGTCCAGGGTTGCACTGAAGATGGCCACCGGCGCGGGCAAGACCACCGTCATGGCCATGATCATCGCTTGGCAGACCATCAACGCCGTCCGGCACCCCAATAGTCGAAGGTTCACCAAGGGATTCCTGGTGGTGACCCCCGGCCTGACCATCAAAGACCGTTTGCGGGTGCTCCAGCCAAATGACCCGGACAGCTACTACGCCAGCCGGGAACTGGTCCCCGGTGATATGCTGGCCGACCTGCAGCGGGCCAAGATAGTCATCACCAACTACCACGGACTGCGTCCCCGGGAGCGGCTGGAAATTTCCAGCGGCGGAAGGGCCCTTTTGCAGGGGCCCGGCAGCCCCATTGAGACCCAGGAATCGGAAGGTCAGATGGTCCAGCGGGTGATGCCGGAGCTGATGAACCTGAAGAACGTCATGGTCTTCAACGACGAGGGCCATCACTGCTACCGCCGCAAGCCCGGGGAGGACGACGAGGGTCCCCTGGCCAGAGAGGATCGCCAGGAAGCCGACCGGAACAACGAGGAGGCCCGCGTCTGGATATCCGGGCTGGAAATGGTCAATCGCAAACTGGGCGTTCGGAAGGTGGTGGACCTGTCGGCGACGCCCTTCTTCCTGCGGGGCTCCGGTTATGTCGAGGGGACCCTGTTCCCTTGGACGGCAAGCGACTTTTCCCTGATGGACGCCATTGAATGCGGCATCGTCAAGCTGCCCCGGGTCCCGGTGGCCGACAACATTCCCGGCACCGAGGTGCCGGTGTTCCGCAACCTCTGGGAGCACATCCGCGGCAACATGCCCAAGGTCGGAAGGGACCGCGCGGGCAACCTGGACCCGCTGGACCTGCCGACGCCGTTGCAGACCGCGTTGCAGGCCCTCTACGGCCATTACGAAAAAACGTACAAGGAGTGGATGGCGGACGGCGCCCCATGCCCACCATGTTTCATCGTCGTATGCAACAACACCTCCACCTCCAAGCTGGTCTACGACTACATCTCCGGCTTTGAGCGGACCAACGAGGACGCTACAACCTCGGTGGTGAACGGACGGCTGGAGTTGTTCCGCAATTTCGACGGGTACGACAATCGTTATTCCATACCCCGGACCCTGTTGATCGACAGCCAGCAACTGGAGTCCGGCGATAAGCTCAGTGATGACTTCCGCCGCGCCGCCGCCGACCAGATAGAGCGGTTCCGGCGGGAGCGTATCGAACGCACCGGCAACCGCGAGGAGGCCGGCAGTATATCCGACCAGGAAGTCCTCCGCGAAGTGATGAACACCGTCGGCAAAGAGGGGCGTCTGGGGGAATCCATCCGTTGTGTCGTATCGGTTTCCATGCTTACAGAGGGATGGGACGCCAACACCGTTACCCATGTCCTTGGAGTGCGGGCCTTCGGCACCCAACTGCTGTGTGAACAGGTGGTCGGGCGGGCATTGCGACGCCAGTCCTACGACCTGAACGAGGACAACAAGTTCAACGTCGAGTACGCCGACGTGCTGGGCATACCCTTCGACTTCACCGCCCGGCCGGTGGTCGTCGGGCCGGGAAGGCCGCGGCAGACTGTCCATGTGACTGCCGTCCGCCCGGACCGCGACCACTTGGAGATAACCTTCCCCCGCGTGGCGGGCTACCGGGAGGACCCACCCAGAGAGGACCTGGTCGCCAACTTCACCGGCGACTCCCGGCTGGACCTGACCCCCGCCCTGGTGGGGCCGACCCAGACCAGGAACGAGGGCATCATCGGTGAGGGAGTGGACCTGAACCTGGTGCACACCGGCGATCTGCGCACCTCGACCCTGGTGTATCACCTGACGACCCGACTGCTGCAAACCAAGTGGCGCGACCCCAACCAGGATATGAAGACGCACCTGTTCGGCAAGCTGCGGAGCGTGGTAAAGGAGTGGCTGGACAACTACCTGGACTGCCGGGGCGGGACCTATCCCGCCCAGCTCATGTACCAGTCATTGGCGGATATGGCCTGCAACCGGATCACCGCCGCCATAACCAGCAGGGAGGGCGAGAGGTCCATCAAGGCACTGCTGGACTCGTACAATCCTACCGGCTCGACCCGCCGCGTCAACTTCACCACTGCCAAGACAGGCCTGTGGACCACCGACCCCCGCAAGTGCCACGTCAACCTGGCCGTGCTGGACAGTGACTGGGAGGCCGAGTTCTGCCGGGTGGTGGAGTCCCATCCCAACGTGAAAGCCTACGTGAAGAACCACAACCTGGGCCTGGAGGTCCCTTACCTTTACGGCTCAACCCCTCGCAGGTACATTCCCGACTTCATCGTGCAGGTGGACGACGGGCGTGGCGACCCGCTCCACCTCATTGTCGAAATCAAGGGATACCGGGGCGAGGACGCCAAAGAGAAGAAGAATACTATGGAGGCCTACTGGCTGCCGGGCGTAAACGCGCTGGGGCAGTACGGACGCTGGGCCTTTGCCGAGTTCACCGATGTTTATGACATCAAGGCTGAAATGGAACGGGCCATCCTCAATTTTATCGATTCGTCCAAGAACATGCCGACCGAAGCCTTTCCCAACTACGATTACAGCAACCTCGACTTCAAGGAGATGCTGGTGGCCGGCCCGTCCTTTGACGACCTGGACCTGACACGTCCTCCAGACTACGGGCGCGATGTTTCATTTCTGTATGATGACCCCAGCGGGTCCTGTTAGTGTATTTACTCGACACCAACGTCGTCTCGGAACTGCGGAAACGGGACCGATGCGACGAGAACGTGGCGGCTTGGTACACTGGCCTTTCAGACGATGACCTGTATCTGAGCGTACTGACGCTGGGCGAAATTCACAAAGGAATCGAGCTGGTTAGAGACCGCGACCCCGAGCAGGCCGAGGTTCTTGAAAACTGGCTGAGGTACGTGGAACAAAATTACGAAGGCCGGATTTTATCAATCGACGCCGACATTACTGAAGCCTGGGGTCGAATGCACTATATCCGCAATATCCCGGTGATTGACGGCCTGTTGGCCGCCACCGCCAAAGTCCACAATCTGATCTTGGTAACTCGAAACATTCAGCACGTTGAGGGCTTGGGCGCCAATCTGCTCAATCCCTTTGTACCCAACACCGGAGGGGAATAGCCATGCCCAGAGCCAGACGTACCCGTAACACCGCCGGCAAGTCCGTGGAGACGCTGCGGCACGAAGAGGACACCCGGACCAACATCCCCACGGCGGAGTACCAGTCGCTGGTGCGGGAAGAAGACGAGTCACCTGTGCGGGTTGCCTACCAGCGGCGCAACCGCGACCTGGACCCGCAGCTGGTCTGGCGGGGCAAGGACGAGCAGGACCTGGACGACCTGGTGGTCAACGTCCCGCCCCTGTACATCCAGGAGAAGGTCCACCCCAAGGCGCTCATCGCCGACCTGCTGCGCCAGTCCAAGGAGAACCGGGAAGCGGAGGAACACCAGATAGACATGTTCTCCGACTTCAACGGCCTGCCCGAAGGGGCCGACCGCACCGAGTTCTACCAGCACGAGGGATACTGGCAGAACCGCATGATCCTGGGCGACAGCCTGCAGGTGATGGCCTCGTTATCCGAGCGGGAGGGGCTGCAGGGCAAGGTGCAGTGCATCTACATCGACCCGCCCTACGGCATCCGGTTCAACTCCAACTTCCAGTGGTCCACGACCAGCCGCGACGTTCGCGACGGCAACCGCCAGCACATCACCCGCGAGCCGGAGCAGGTCAAGGCCTTCCGCGACACTTGGCGCGACGGCATCCACTCTTACCTGACCTACCTGCGCGACCGTCTTACTGTTGCCCGCGACCTGCTGGCCGACTCGGGTTCCGTCTTCGTGCAGATTGGGGATGAGAACGTCCACCGGGTGCGCGCCCTGATGGACGAGGTGTTTGGTGAAGAAAACTTCGTTCGGTTGATCACTTTTGTGAAAACCACAGGCCAGACTGACAACCTTCTGGCATCTGTTTCCGACTACATCATTTGGTTCTCCAAAGACCGCACAAAACTAAAGTTTCGACGCCCCCTAAAGTTAAAGAGCCTAATGGGCCAAGGCGGAACCGCATATAACACTGCTCGGGCAGTGGGTGGCATCACGCGCCCTCTGGCTAATGAAGAGAAGGCAGGAGAGCCTTTACCCAGTCACGAACGTGTTTATAGGATAGACAATCTAACTAGCCAGAGTCCCGGAACACGCTATGATGTGGTATTTCAAAACAAAAGTTACTTTCCCAAAGGGTATTGGAAGACACAAGAATCTTCGATGGTTCGGCTTCTAAAGGCTGATCGAGTCCAGCCAGCATCCGCCAATCTCTACTACATTCGTTACTTCAACGATTATCTTGCGTACCCGATTACCGACAATTGGGACGATACGAGTATTGCTGGATTTTCTGCTGACAAGCGGTACGTGGTGGAAACCTCTGCAAAAGTTATAGAACGCTGCATACTGATGACCACCGACCCCGGCGACCTGGTGCTGGACCCCACCTGTGGCTCCGGCACCACCGCCTACGTGGCCGAGCAGTGGGGGCGGCGGTGGATCACCATCGACACCTCCCGCGTCGCCCTGGCCTTGGCCCGCGCTCGCATCATGGGCGCTCGCTATCCCTACTACCTGCTGGCTGACAGCAAGGGAGGCCGACTGAAGGAGGCCGAGATCTCGCGCCGCGCCCCGTCAGAGATGCCCACATACGGCAACGTCCGGCAGGGGTTCGTCTACGACCGGGTGCCGCACATCACCCTGCGGGCCATCGCCAACAACTCCCAGATCGATGTCATCTGGGAGACGGCCCAAGAGGAGATGGAACCCCTGCGGGAAGAGTTGAACCAAGCCCTGGAAATGTCATGGGAGGAGTGGGAGATTCCCCTCGACGCCGACGAATCGTGGTCCGAGGAGGCGCAGGACCTGCACCGGGAATGGTGGGATTTGCGCATCGCTCGGCAAAGGGAGATAGACGCCTCCATCGCCGCCAAGGCCGACTACGAGTACCTGTACGACAAGCCTTACGAGGACCGCAGCAAGGTGCGGGTGGCCGGGCCCTTCACCGTGGAGAGCATCTCGCCCCACCGAGTGCTGGGCGTGGACGAGAACGGGGACGTAATCGACGGCATCGCCGAGGCGCGCAACGGCTACGGCACGGGCTATGACTTCGGACAGGTCATTCTCGACAACCTGAAGCGCTCCGGTGTCCAGCAAGCTCACAAGGAGGACCGCATCGCCTTCACGTCGCTGACGCCCTGGCCGGGGCGGTTCGTGTGCGCCGACGGGCGGTACGTGGAGGGCGGTATTGGTGAAGAGGACGATGCGCCACCGGGACCGGAGCGGAGGGCCGCCGTGTTCATCGGGCCGGAGTTCGGCACGGTGTCGCGTCCCGACTTGGTGGAGGCGGCGCGGGAGGCCGCCGACGGCGGGTTCGACGTGCTGGTCGCCTGCGCCTTCAACTACGACGCCCATACTACGGAGTTCGAGAGCCTGGGCCGCATACCGGTGCTGAAGGCCCGCATGAACGCGGACCTGCACATGGCCGGGGAGTTGAAGAACACGGGCAACGGCAACCTGTTCGTCATCTTCGGAGAGCCAGACGTGGAAGTGCTGGACACCGGCGACGGTCAAATCCAGGTGCGGGTCAACGGCGTGGACGTTTTCCACCCGAATACCGGCGAGGTGCGCAGCGACGGGCCGGAGGGCATTGCCTGCTGGTTCATCGACACCGACTACAACCAGGAGAGTTTCTTCGTCCGCCACGCCTACTTCCTGGGCGCCGGTGACCCCTACAAGTCGCTGAAGACCACGCTAAAGGCCGAGATAGACGAGGACGCTTGGGACACCCTGAACAGCGACGTGTCACGGCCCTTCCCCAAGCCCGAAACCGGCCGCATAGCCGTTAAGGTTATCAATCACTTGGGGGATGAGGTTTTGAAGGTGTTCCGGGTGGAGTAGGGGTCTTCGTGGCTGTATAGCAACACTCTGTGCATGAGGTAGAGAAGTGACATATTTCGGCGACCGAGAGTTTGGCGAACAATCTCGGACTCAAGAGGAGGTCGGAGAGAATGCATGGGGCGGTCTAAAAGCTCTAATTTACGCGAGAGTAGAAGGCGGCTCATTCGGTGCTGGGTATCCATCAAGCTGCACCGATGGGGAAGGCCCAACTGGTACCAATGAGGAGATGCTGCGGCAGGCCATGCACGGGGAAGTACCCGGTTTGTCACTGTGGCCTTGGCTCTCGGATGAAATTCCCGATACCATTCGTATTTTAGAATTAATGGAATTCTGCTGGCTCAAAATCGGACAGCCTGTCCAGGTTGGTGAGCGTCATAAGTGGTTGCGCCATTACCATCTAAGATTCGACATAGAAGTAGGACGCCAAGGTTTCTGTCAAGACGTGAACCGGATACTAAACTAAAGCCACGGTGGGATGTACATTTAAGTGGCGACGATGATCAGCTGGGTTGCGCTGATGAATCCCTCCCATCCGTACTTGGAGAATGACCCGGCTCCGTAGTTTGACCTCCACCATCTGCGCATTTCACCTTGGCTTTAGTTTAGGACCGAAAGTGGACATGACACGAGACTGGAAAGGCGAACGCGACTACTGGCTGGATCACTACGGGCAGCACCATCCCGGGCAGAAGCGAGTAACATCGGCCCAAACTATTACCCGGTCCGACTACATAGCCTACCCATCCCGTTGAACGCACCGACGCCTCTCGCATCACCTTGCCTGATCTGGCGCTGGGGGCTGGGAGGAGGAGGTTACGGAACGATCGGAGGACGGTACGCCCGCGTGGTCGCCTACGAGCAGTCGCGGGACTGCAAGGTGTCCAGGGAGTCTGGGGAGCAGGTCGACCACCTGTGCCACCGGCCCTTCTGCGTCCAGCCCGCCCACCTCTATCACGGCGACGCTCAAACCAATGCGGAGGACAGGAAGGCCCGTCGGTCGGAGATGGCCAGCTACGAGACGTGGGCCCAGGTCGGAGACCGGTATGACAAGGCGATGACCGGATTCTACTGGGAAGCCCCGAAGATCAACGCGTTGTCCCCGGCTACGCCAACCCACTGGAGTGCCCCCACGACTTCGACACGATCAAATCCGCGGGGGACGCCCACATCTGCTCCAACTGCTGGGAAGTCAGCGAGCTGTGCTGTGTGGATTTCGGGGACACTGTGGCCATCCATCAACCTCCCGCTTGATTACGTTTGCCCGAATGAAGCGGTCGTCGATTATCCAAGTGCCATCTTCAAGCCTACACACTTGCGAAACCGAGGGCTTCCCCAAGGTCGGCGAGCTTGGCATAGCCCTCCGCTGGGACCATGACTCTCTTCCGATTGCTGGTACTGAGGTACTCACGTCACTCCAGAAAGACATGCTCCCTATGATAGGCAAGAAACTCCTTGTCAGGTCGGAATTTCTCCGGCTGACGGATAGGCTGTCCATCGTACAGCTCAATAGAATCCGAAAAGAACCTATCGTTTCGCACGGGGTGTTTCCGGGAAACCCGGACGGTCATGTTGTCTTCGATCGTAATCAAACCGATGTCGAACGCTTTGTCGTGTAACGCAGACAACAGCAGACCGTTTCTGGGGTTCACCCTGTTGAGTCTGTCAATACGCCACGGAACGATGTGGCTTGCCACGAGGAGTTTGGGCATTGACAACCCGGTAATACAGCACTGCGCACTGTATGCGCTTAGGACTGCCGCACGGAAGAAGTCCTGCCCGATGCGAACAGTAGTGTGCACGGCACGGTCTTCACCCACAGGAAAACCGCTGTCGTCGCCAGGGACCTCGCCGCTAAGCGGTTCTGCTATTGCTTCGAAGTCCCTCGTGGCCAGATCAGACTCTACAGCGAAACGGTCCCAGTTGTCTTGCATCTCATCCCACATTGCACGGTCGTTAGTGGATGCATTCTTCAGGCCGCTGCGACCCGTGTCTGTGATTTCGGGATCAAGGCTGGCGATATTGACAAGCTTCATCGCAAGTGCTGATGGTGTCCGGTCAATGGCGTTTGCGATTCGCACTATCTCAGGATTCTTGGCGTGCAACCTGCCAAATGGCATTCGGCAATACAACGCGAACGCCACCAGCAGTTGCTGGCGTGTCCAGCCTGACCTACCAATAGTTGGCATCGCTGTAATCCCACATGAGCTTGATTGCGATCACGTAGCAGCCTTCAATCTCACAGTGCGCACGATGCTTTGGATACTGGCCTCATAGTCCCGTTCCAAGTCATGTTGCCACAGGCGGATCACCGTCCATCCCATTTCATACAGCCTATGGTCGTTCTTCGTGTCTCTCTCTCTGGTTTTGGATATCTTTGTCTTCCAGAAATCCGAAACCTTGTGCTCCCACGTTGGGAACCTGTAGCCATGCCAAAAGTCGCCGTCAATGAAGACGGCGACTTTTGCTTTGGTGAAGACTACGTCCGGTTTGCCTGGCAACTCTTTGAGGTGTTTACGAAACCTCAAGCCTCTCTTATGGAGTGCCGACCGCACACGGGTTTCCAATCCCGTATCCTTCCCCTTTATACGTGACATACAATAGCTTCTCTGTGCAGGCGTCAGATTGTCCGGCACGTCGTTATGGCTCCTGGTATTGGCTGAACGACCGAGCCATTTCCGTGCGGCCTGGCAGATGAAGTTCCGGTGGAGCCGTACGCGATGCGCTGAAGCTCTGAGGTGTCTTCGGACAAACCGAACGAAAATCGCAAGTCTTGCACTTTTGAGGGTGTGGCCTCATCGGGAAGTCTGACTCGAGAATCCCAGTCACGGCCCATTCGATATTGGCTAGTGCAGCATTCACCGCGTCCTGGGTAATCGGAATTTCTATGCGCTGGCCGTCCTTTAGGAGATGGACGCTACCGGTCTTGGCGTTCTGACCCAGCACCTGATCCGCTGCTCGGGCATACAACTGAACCTGCAAAGCGAGTTCAGTCCAATCAAGTTCGTTGCTAGTGGTGGGTTGATCGCCGCCTTCCATTGTCTTGAAGTCGATGATTTCCGCCTTGAGAATGTTTCCAGTCGCGTCTTCATGGAGTAGGAGGTCAATCGAACCCGATATGACACAGTTGGCAGCCGGAATCTCAAAAAACGCTTCCAACTGGCGTTCCCGCTCGAAATCGGCCCCGAAGTTCTCTACGTAGTCCTTAGCGATTTCCACTGCGCGGCTTCGGCCATTCTCATACGCCCCGGGCCGATTCACTGGATCGCCACTCTGGGGAACATGCTTCAGATGGAATGTATCCTCGACTACCGGCTCGATTAAGTGTGGTCCGGGCGGCGCGGTCGGGTAGAGTGTGTGCAGCTTCTGGATTGAGGTGTGGACAGTCCGTCCGTAGCCGAACATTTCCGGAACAACAGGGTTGAGACCGTACCTCTCCCTGAACTGATAGTTTCTCGGGCACTGGAGGTAGTACCTGACCTCGGTGAAGCTTGTCGGATAGTCAGCGTCATCGATTCTCCTGCGCGGCGGGGCTTGCATGAGGCCGTTCGGAAGGATCGATGGCTCTTCGTGGACCGCAGGATGACCTGCAATCTGCAACGCATATGAGGATCGCCGTCTAGGTCTTCTTGCCTGCGGCAGGCTCTCGGCGCCACTCACGTAAAGATACCTTTCAGCGCGTGTCATAGCTGTATAGAAAAGTCTGATTTCCCCGTCCTGTGTACCTTGGTAGGCGCCTCGATTGATCGCCTGAGCCATGACGCCCGGTGGCAGCCATCCCCGATAGTTGCTCATGTCCCCAGGAAATCTGCGTGCCTCCACATCTACTACAAACACGCACGGGAACTCAAGGCCTTTCATTTTGTGGACAGTGGAGACCGTGACCGCATCTGGTCGTTGGATGACATCGTCTGTGGATACGTCATATACTGTGTCCGCTGCGTTTTGAAGGAAATTGAGAACGTCGGAAAACCGTTACCTGGAGTCGACGCTCATGTACACGGTTTCAACATCCAGAATCATGCGACTGAACAAGCCGATGTCCCGCATGGTTTCGTCACTGAAGTTTGTCTGAGCGACATTGAATGCTTCCAGTAGGTCGTAGACCAATTGTTGCGGGTAGAGCCGAATTCTTGTCGAGCCCTGAGGTCGGTTAATGCGACGGCTCCAATCGCTTAGAACCCGGACCAACGCATTGAAATCAGCGTTGGGGTACGCAGGAAGTACGTCTGAAGTGAAGTGTTGTTGCAGAGTGTTTCGGTCAAGCGGAGTGTTACGCAGGAGTTCGAAGGTGCTGCGCAGAGCTGCTGTCTGGGGTCGGTCGAAAGGTCCCCCTCCCGCTTCCAAACTGAACGGAATCCCTATGTTCCCCAGAGCGGCTGTAAAGGCACCATGCCTCGGAGTACCATCCCGTTCCTGCGTTCGGGTCGACCTCATCAGCACTGCAAAGTCAGCTGGTGTCAGTCCTCGTACGCTTCCATTGTCATCGTACGCAGTTCCAAGCAGGTCACGAATTCGGCTAGCAACCCACGCCGCTTCCACGGCGCGGTCGGAAAACCACAACACACCGAAATCCTGGGGCACAACATTCGCAAAAGCAGCGGGTGCTTTCGCAATTCTACTAGGGCTGAGAGTTGCGGTGACGAAACCATCCGATGCCTCCACGATCGGTTGGGTGCTCCGAAAGTTCTGCGACAAGGTATGCACGCTGCAGCCTGAGTAGCGTTGCTGGAAGTCGATAATGTTGCTGACGTCGGCGCCTCGCCAAGTATAGATCGCTTGATCGTCGTCGCCAACCACGAAAAGTGTGCTAGAGCGTTGGTGAAGAAGCCGAATCAACTCTTCCTGACAAGGATTCACGTCCTGGTATTCGTCAACCATAAGATGCTGCAATGACCCAATAGCATTCGCTATTCCCGGCACACTATTTTGTACGGCTTCTACTACATTACGAATCATCAAAGAGAAGTCTGTGTACTGGTCCGTTCGAAGTCCATCTTGAATACGCACTAGCAAGTCGCCGAGATCCGGGTCTTCGGCCGAGACCGCGGCGAGATCAAGCAACTCATCGTTAGCAGTCTTCCAGGCATCTGAAGTCTGTTTGATCGTGTCAAAGTAGCTGTGGCCGCGCGCGCGGCCACGGAAGTTCTGAAGTCCCAACTGGGGATAGCGTGAAATCAGGTAGAGTTTCAGCCGGTTTTCGTCAAGCACATCGTATTGGCGGTACGTGGGGTCGATGTCTCCAAGGATGCGCTGGCAGTAGGCGTGGATTGTCCCGATGTACATCGCGCCCATGATGGTAGAGTCAAGCCCGGCCGTCTGGAGTGCCTCTGTAACGCGCCGTTTGATTGACTCGGCTGCCTTTTCGGTGAATGTGAAGGCAACGATACCCTCAGGCTGTTTACCCTCGGCAAGGAGTCTGGCAATTCTATACGCGAGCGTCCTAGACTTACCAGAGCCGGCACATGCCAAGCACAGAACTTCCAGTGCCGGATCAATTGCTGCTGCATATTGTTCCGGAGTCAGTTCACTCTGCAACACTTGGCTAATACTCGTGGTCATTGAATCTCCCTACTTAGCATGAGTGTCTCTAGGTTGCAGAGAATTGAGGACTCCTCTGGCATGAGCAGCAATGAAGGGAGGAGGCAAAGCGTTACCGATCATCATTGCTATAGCGGACTTACCACTCCCGGCTGGGAATTTGTATTGGCGTGGGAAGCCCTGGAGTAGCGAAGCCTCACGCATCGTGATTGCACGGTCCTCCTCCGGATGAAGGAACCGACCCTTGGAGGGATTGAAGCACCCGCTAGTTATTGTTGGTGAGACCTCACCCCAGGCCATACGGCCGTAAACGTCCTTGAAACCATTGCAACGCTTGTGACAGTCAAGTTGATCCCCTTCAGGAAGGTCAGTGCGACTCCCGCCATCTTTGGGTATACGTCGAATCATTTGCATGACCCGCGGTGTCCGCCTCTCTAACATGTCATGGATCGGATCACCACTTTCGCCTGCTCTCGGAAGCCCTCCGATAGCGTCCTTGACTGTTACCTTGTCGGGAACAGGTTCAGCAAAGGGTATTCGTGTCCCAAGCCCGGCGAGATAGATGAGCCTCCGTCTGCGTTGCGGAACTCCATACTCCGCAGCGTTGAACACATCCTGGTTCCCTAGGTACCCAGCATCCTCCATCCGCTTCCGAAAAACGTGAAAACGCCTATCATGGGCCAATCCAGGGACGTTCTCAATCATTACGGCTCTAGGACGTAGAACGTCGACGAACCTTAGAATTTCAAGCAGAAGGTCGTTGCGAGGGTCGTCGACTACTAGGGCACCGTTCAATGTCCTGATTGTTGAGAATCCCTGACATGGAGGGCAAGCAGCCAGGAGACCGAGGTCTCCCAGCCTTATTCCTAAGGAAGATTGCATTTGAGCTGGGGCTAAGTCCCTAATATCCACATCCCAGACTGTGACTTCTTCGTGATTTGCTCGGTACGTCTCCACGGAGAGAGGGTCAATGTCCACTGCCCCAAGGACATTGAAGCCCCCCTGCTTCAAACCAAGTGTTAGGCCCCCGCATCCTGAGAAGAGGTCAAGCGCCGTGGGCTCCATTAAGGAAGTTGCCTTTCTCATCCCCATCGTTATCTAGAGCCTCCGAACATCGCCGCGACGCTTTGCGCCAGGACGGGGATCATAGGCTCTTGAGAACTGGTCAAGTACTTCCTTACGAATTAGCCAAGTGTTGTGTAGTTTCTGTGCAGGCAGGTCTCCCTGTCTACACAGACGTTTGACTGTTTCCGGATGAACCTTAAGTTGGCGTGCGGCTTCAATCGCGGTCACATAGTCTTCTAGAGTCATGATGCCCAACCTACTATATATTGTTGTGTCACAACAATATTTCAGGAGCCTGATGAAAGTCAAGGTCTTGTGGGCAAGCTGTTAACTCTGGCCAAGTGGGGTCCCAATACGGGGCGTGGGTATGAACCGAGCCCGTACGTCCTGCCGTTCGTGGACAACAGCACTGTCAAGCAACTGTCTTGAAAGTCAATAGGAATGGGTGAGGGACTTGGTGGCCGGGTGGTTCCAGGACGAGCCGTACTTGAGCATGGAGTTGAGGATTATCAGCAGCTTGCGCATACAGGCGGTCAGAGCCAGCTTCTTCGGCTTGCCGGCCGACAGTAGACGCTGGTAGAAGTCCCTTATGACCGGGTTGAAGCGGCTGGCTACCAACGCCCCCATGTAGAGGGCTGTGCGGACCCTGGCCCGTCCACCCCAGACGGTGCGTTTGCCCCGCAGGGTACCACTGTCCCGGTTGAAGGGAGCCACGCCCACCAGGGCAGCGATCTGTCGGCGGTTGAGAGTGCCCAGTTCGGGCAGGTATACCAGAAGGGTAAGAGAGATCTGGTCTCCGATGCCGGGTACGCTGCGCAGCAGGTCGTCCTTCTCCCGCCATACAGGACTCTGGCGGAGGGTCTGGCGCAAGCCCTGGTCCAGGTCGTCCAGCTGTTGCTTGAGCCAGGCGATGTGGGCCTCAATGCTCGGCCGGACGGCCATAGTGGCACTGGAGAGCCGGTTCCTCTCCGCTACCAGCATGGTCATCACCTGTTGTCTGCGGGCCACCAGCGAGCTGAGGACCTGAGTCTCGGCGTCCCGGAGGGGACGCCGGGGAGGACGGACGGCCTCGGCGAAGTGAGCCAGGACCGCCGCGTCCAGGGAATCGGTCTTGGCCAGCCGCCCAGTGGCCTTGGCAAAGTCCCGCACCTGGCGAGGGTTGACTACCACCACCGGCAGGGAGGCAGCTGCCAGGGCTGCCACCAAGGGCAGTTCCAGCCCACCCGTAGCCTCCAGCACCAAGGCTGCGGGATTGAGTTGCTGCATCTGGGCCACCAGTGCCGCGATCCCGGCCTGGTCGTTGGAGACCTCACGCCTGTCTCCCCCAGGACGGATGGCCACATCCACCCGGGCCTTGGCCACATCGATCCCTACGTAGATACCGTGTTGCTCCATGAGAACCTCCCTGCGAACCGTCGGCCCGTCCTTGCGAGATGCGGGCTTGGTTGACCCAGGCAACTGTGCGGGCTCTGTTCTGAAAAGGGTGCGGCGACCCAAGCTTGACAACGGTCTTCTATGACCCAGGGCGGGCCGGTCTGCCGCACCCCGCACACCTAAGAGAGAAAGTTATCAACCTCCAAGCTAAGATACAAGGGCGGCGGCAAAACATACCAGTGGGGCGGGGCAAAAGTGTACCAGCAGAGAGGTCATTGGCCAGCGTAAATGTCCGGGCCAGTTGTTCGGGAGAAGTGTCACAGAGGCAGGCAGTAGGCTTAGCGGGTGAGTGAGGACGGCTTCCGGCGCGACTTATGGGTTGTCTAATTCGTCCGGGGCTTGCGCTGCGGCGGTCTCCCTGCTGCGCTTGAGGCGGTAGCTCTCGCCGTTCATCTCCAGGATGTGGACGTGGTGGGTGAGCCGGTCCAGCAGCGCGCCGGTGAGGCGTTCCGAGCCGAAGACCTCGGTCCACTCATCGAAGGGGAGGTTGGTGGTCACCATGACGGAGCCCCGCTCGTAGCGCTGGCTGAAGACCTCGAAGAGCAGCTCGGCCCTGGTGCGGGACAGGGGCACGAAGCCCAATTCGTCGATGATCAGCAGGCTGAGGCGGGACAGATACCGCTGCAGGTTGAGCAGCGGCATCTCATCCCTGGCTTCCAGCGGTCCGCGTTACAGCGTTTTCACCGGCGCGACGCCTCAGCGCGGTTCCCCAGCCGCGGTTCCCCAGCCAAGGAGGCTGCCCTGGGCTCACTGTGCGGATATGACCACCTGAAGCGTGGCCGGTGGAACTTCGCCCAGAGCGTCCTTGTCGATGTAGACGCTCTGGATGACTTCGCCGTCCTTGGTGCCGTACACGACCTTGTTCTTCGTGTCCTTGGTCTTGTGCAGCGTCAGAGTCAACTTTTCCATCGTTTTCATCTCCTCGTTGTAAAGGGGACCTACCCGCCAAAAAGAGTGGTATACATAGAGCATAACACCAACCTGGAGGGCGGCGTACAACGTCCCAACACAACCGGGTAGCGGCCTTCCCGAGCTCCGTTGGGTGTCCAGGTACTGCCACCGAAAACGGCGACCACCTCGCCGGCGCCCGCTCCCCGGGGCTGCGACGCCGGGCCTCTACCCCCTGCCGCCCTGGTAGTACCTGGCCACCGCCCCCCGTCCGGCTGTCTGGCGCTCCGTGTAACGGGCCGGCATCCTGGGTGACTTCCACCGGCCCGCCGTCATCAGCTCGGGGAGGGCGAACCCCGCAGCCGACAGGTCCTGGGCCATCCCAACCCGACCGGAGTGTCCGGTGATGTCCCGCCAGCCGGGGAGTCCAGCCGCCCGCGCTGCCTGCTGCAGACGCCGCCGGATGGTGTCGGGGTGGAGGTTGAAGACCGGAGTGACCGCGTCGATCACCGCCTCCTCCGGGCGGTGATCAACGACAATTAGTCTTGCCGGCGCATTGCCTCACTCAAAACGTTACCCAACGAAGATGGTTGCCTCACATAAAATGTTACCGAAAATACGGAGGCAACCACGTGAGTGGAGGCATCAGCAAGATGGCGAAGCAAGAGTTGCTGGATACAATACGGGACCGTTACCGGAACTCTACCAAGAAGGACAAGACCAGGATCCTTGACGAGTTCATCGCGGTCACCGGACACCATCGCAAGCACGGCATCAGGTTGCTCGGAAAGCTTGATGACCGCAGAGACACAACGCATTCCGTGCAAGGCCGGCGTCTCTATGATGAGGCCGTCAGGGAAGCGGTGATCGTGATCTGGGAAGCTGCCGACCGTATTTGCGGAAAACGCCTGAAGGCAGCGTTGCCCCACCTGGTGGACTCCATGGAACGCCATGGCCATCTCGCTCTCGACCCCGAGGTACGAGATCGGTTGCTGGCCGCCAGCTCAGCGACCCTCGACCGTCTCCTGAAACCGATCCGTTCCACCGCGGGCAGCCGGCGCCGCCGCCGGCGTCGGCAATCGATGGGGAAACGTGTTCCGGTACGTACCTACAATGATTGGAACGGACCGCCGCCGGGCTTTCTGGAGATTGATCTGGTGCTTCACTGCGGTGGACCGCTGTCCGGATCATTCATCCACAGCCTGGTGGCCACCGACATCTGTACCGGTTGGACCGAAGCCGTTCCCCTCCTAGCCAAGGAGCAATCCCTGATTGTGGAGGGACTGGAAGCCATCGGGCAGCGGTTGCCTTTCCGTATCCGTGGCATCGACTCGGACAACGACAGAGCGTTCATCAACGAGACGCTGATCAAGTACTGTGTCGATCACGGTATCGAGTTCACCCGGTCGCGAGCGTACCGCAGCAACGACCAGGCCTGGATCGAGCAGAAGAATGGTTCCGTGGTGCGGCGGTTCGTCGGCCATGATCGTTACTCGGGTCAAGTTGCCGGTCAGACCATGGCACACCTGTACGGGGCGTTACGCCTGTACGTGAACTTCTTCCAGCCCTCGTTCAAGCTGATCGACAAGACCAGGGACGGAGCCACCACCGTCAAGCGTTACAGTCCGCCGACCACGCCGTGCGACCGGCTGATCCAACACGATGCAACCAGCGATGAGATGAGGGCCGCGCTCATCCGGTACCGAGCCAGACTGGACCCAGTGCTGTTGCTGCATACCATCCGAGAGGCCCAGTCGGCCCTGGTGGCGGCGACTGCACCGGAAGTGCGGGAAACGCCGCAGGGCGAAAGCCTCAACAGTTTCCTCGCCAAGTTGCCGAGGCTGTGGCGCCAGGGTGAAGTCCGACCTACTCACGCGGCCCGGGTCCGAGGTCCTCGGCACTGGCGGACCCGCAAGGATCCGTTCGAGGGTGTTTGGGGTGAGGTGCTGGTCTGGTTGCAGTCCGAACCAGACGCCACCGGCAAGGCGCTGATGGCCAGATTGCAATCAGAACACTCGGACCGCTTCAGCGAGGCACAGCTGCGAACCATGCAACGCCGACTGAAAGAGTGGCGCGGCATCATGGCCAAAGAGCTGGTTTACGCCGGGACTGAAGAAACCTACACAGAACTGGATGGACTGCCGGAAATGGCGCTGGTTGGAGTGGATTCCAGGTGCTAAAGTTTCGGTAACATTTTCTGGTGAGGCAACAGGACCGGCAAATATAGTTGACGCTGAACACCTTCGAATTCGACGATATTGACATCGATGTCCCGCTGGGGGAACTCCTGGTCGAGGCGTCCAAGGAAACTCCCCGGTGGCGCGTGATTTTGACCCCGCTGCCCGGAGCGGCGGACGAGCCGGACAGCCAGTCCACGCCAAGGCGGGGAGACAGAGTTATTTAGTTCACCCGCGGTGGCTTGCAACTCCCGGGAGAATTCAGGCGTGTTCCGGAGAAGCTCGAGGGATGGCCAGCTTCTCTGTCCCACTGCGGGGGCCGTGTTCATGCTGCTCAGGTCGGCGATGTCCGCCGCCGCAGGGCACGCCATATCCCCGTTCATGCTGAGTGAATGCGTCGGTGCAGGGCTTACGATACCCTGGTGTCACTCCCTGCTTTCATATTTGGCGGTGCTCTCTGCAACCGCCGAATATCAGCCGCTCAATCCGTCTATGTGGCCGACTTTAACTCCGCTGCTTACACCGGACAGAGGCGGTCGCAATGTAGACCGTAACGATGGCTCCGAGTGCTCGAAGGTGCTGAAGGAGAATCTGCCGCGGGTCAGATAGACGCCACGGCCGATGCTTGTTCCAGTGTCCTCGTGACCGTACTTGGGGGCGCATCCCGGCACCTTGGCTAGACTGCGCTGGCTGGTCGCCAACACCCAGCGGGCCTACGTTGCCGACTGGAGGGACTTCACCTGCTGATGCTTGGAGCACCGGTGCGCTGGCCTGCCGGCAGCTCCGGCCGGCGTCGGCCGTTACCGGTATCACTTGGTGGAGACCGACGGCAGGATGATGGCCACCGCGCGCGCCTGGTGGCGAACGCCGCGGCGCACCGCCTGGGCTGACACCCGGACCCGACGTCGCGGCCGCTGGTCAAGGCCGCGCTGAAGCGCCTGACCAGCGAGACCCTGTGACCGACTACGATTAGTCCTGCCCTTCCCGTTGCCTCGCTGGAAAAACTGCGGGCGGAGTCGTAGATGACCGTACAGTCGGGTCCACACATCCCTCAAGTTCGGTCTGCCGGCCCTGCTAGCATTGCCAGAAAGGGACGTTTTCCAGCATAGCCAGAACTCCGCCCGACATAGCATCATCCTGCCATGCCAGAACCAGGCGCCAGCGAAAGATGAATTGGGGCCACCGCCTTTCGGCGATGGAAACGATGCCACAGGTTATGACCAAGCCGACCATCCCTCGCTTCAATGGGGCCACCGCCTTTCGGCGATGGAAACGATGCCACAGGTTATGACCAAGCCGACCATCCCTCGCTTCAATGGGGCCACCGCCTTTCGGCGATGGAAACGATGCCACAGGTTATGACCAAGCCGACCATCCCTCGCTTCAATGGGGCCACCGCCTTTCGGCGATGGAAACGATGCCACAGGTTATGACCAAGCCGACCATCCCTCGCTTCAATGGGGCCACCGCCTTTCGGCGATGGAAACGATGCCACAGGTTATGACCAAGCCGACCATCCCTCGCTTCAATGGGGCCACCGCCTTTCGGCGATGGAAACGATGCCACAGGTTATGACCAAGCCGACCATCCCTCGCTTCAATGGGGCCACCGCCTTTCGATGGAAACGATGCCACAGGGACCAAGCCGACCATCCCTCGCTTCAATGGGGCCACCGCCTTTCGGCGATGGAAACGATGCCACAGGTTATGACCAAGCCGACCATCCCTCGCTTCAATGGGGCCACCGCCTTTCGGCGATGGAAACGATGCCACAGGTTATGACCAAGCCGACCATCCCTCGCTTCAATGGGGCCACCGCCTTTCGGCGATGGAAACGATGCCACAGGTTATGACCAAGCCGACCATCCCTCGCTTCAATGGGGCCACCGCCTTTCAGCGATGGAAACCAGGCATCATGAAACCGCCTGATCAACCTAAACTAAAGCCAAGGTGGGATGTACATTCGAAGGGCGATGAAGATTGACTTGGGTGCGCCGGTGAGTCTCTTTCATCCGCACTTGGACAATGATCCGGCACCGTTGCTTGACCTTCACTATATGCGTGTTTCACCTTGGCTTTAGTTTAGTAGTCTGAAATCTTTGGAATGAAGAGTAACCGAGATTGGCGCGAGCACCCCGCGATGCTTGGGGAATGTTGCTCTCCACCAAACCGCCTACTCTTCATACGATCATTTCAATGCTGTTGGACCACTAGGCGAAGGACATTTATGCTGAACACTTAAGCTGGACTTTGTACGTTCAAGCGGCGTAGGCAAGGGAGTCGATGAGCCGGGCGTACAATTTGTCTGGGACTTTTTCAATGCCGGCCTCTGGCACCAACGTTGAAAAAGTGTGCGATGCAATCCACAAGTGGCGGCGCACCAGGGCAATGGCATCGACGAATGTGGGAACTGGCTTGGCGTGCCAAGCGGCAGTACGCTGGATGATCGGGCGGCGTTTTTGCAGCGAGTGGGCCCCCGCCAATCCAGGAAAACAGGCCCATCAGGACAGGCGTAGTGCGGGAGATGGCCCGATCAGACCATTGGCGCTGGGTTTCCACTCCAAGGTGAGCCCGCACCTCCTGGTAGGAGACTTCCAGTTGCCAGCGCAGCACAAACCATTCCACAATCTGCACCGGAGCCACTGTGAGGTTGGTGCAGAGGAGAGCCTGGATGTCGAGTTCTCTCTTGGGGTCCCGAATCAAAACCCAGCGGATGGGCACGGGCGGTTTGCCCCAGTGATACCAGACGGCCGTCTGGGAAGCGAGTTCCATCGTTCTGGTGGTCCCGTCATACCAGGCCACCGGCGCGGTAACCCATGAAAGAGTGGGCCAGCCGAGGAGTTGCTTAAGAGTGGGCAGACGTGGGCCTTTCACCCGAGGCCGACCCATCTGGCCCGGCCTACGCGGTGGCGCGGGTGCGTAGAGGCCAGCATCCAGGCGCAGTCTGGTAATAAAGGTAACCGGTTCACTCAGGGATTGGCAGAGGTGGAGCAAGTCCAGGACGGCGTAGCCGCCATCCCCCACCAACACCAACTGCCGGCGGGGCAGCCAGCGGCGCAGTTGCAGGACCACCTGGCTGGCCCAGTCGGTGACCTTTTTGTGAGGGCGTCCCCTTTCTTGGTAATACCGTTCCGAGGGTGCCAGCACTGTGAGGAAGGGCAGAGCCCAGCGCCGTCCAGCCCAGGGTATGTGGCCCAGCCACATCAGGGAGACCCAACGCAGGCCGCTGGCCTTGACCACGTAGCTGCGGCTGGAGCGCACGGCGTCGCGGTAGATGCCCAAGGCACTGATCTGCGGACCTCGACGCCGCTCCAGGGTCTCGTCGATGCCGAATATCAGAGGACCATCGCCCCGGTCCAGGTGGAGGATCAGCAATCCAAGCAGGACCCGGGATACCTTCAGAGAAGACCATGCAGCCCGGTTGAGCACGTGGTGGTAGCGGGCGTAGTTGCGATCGTCGCTCAGTCCCATTACGCGAAGGGCCGAAGCCACGGTGCGCTGACTTGGGGCCAATATGGCGCCGACCAGCAGGACCTGAGCTTTCCGCCAAGTCCGGCTGCAAAACAGTGTTGCGAAGGGAATGAGAACGGGTAGAATCGCCTCGGGCAGCGTGAGCATGGCGAGACCTTCTGTGAGAGAGGGGTCTAACCAGCCTACCCTGTCCTTTTCATTTGTCCATGGTTTGTACAAAGTCCAGCAAACAACATACGGGAAATGCTTGACAGCATAGAATTATTATATGCTATAATGCCCGCAGCCGGCTGAATCCACGATAGATCTCCAAGGAGGATCAAGATGGCAAAGGCATTAACCGCAGGATTCATCGCCCTCGTCCTGGTTGCGGTAAGCTTCCTGAGCTTGGGGGCCACGGCCTTCGCCCAGGAGACCGATGCCACTGGCATAAGCGTACTCTCGTTTAACGTATCGCCCAGTGAACCGGCGCCGGGAGAAACCGTCACGGTCACCGCTTCGGTGACCAACCCGAACACCACCGCCATTGAGGAGGTCCTCGAAGTCACGGTGGACGGCCAAGTCGTCGCTTCAACCCCGGTGAGCCTCGAGGCCGGCGAGACCGGCGACGTGACCTTCTCCTTCAACGCCCCCGTGGCCGGGGACGTGGAGTTGATGGTGGGAGAGAAAACCAAGGTCATTACGGTTGCTGGGCAAGAACCCGTCAAACCATCCGAGGGCAGGATGAGAGTCGGCCCCAGCGTCCGGCTGGACACCCGGCAGAGTGAAATCACCAGACAACAGGACGCCGTCATAGACCTGTTCTGGAACAACTCCTCCCTGAACGACCTTGCGACCCACATCGAAGTCTCGATGGATGTTCCTTCAGGCCTGTACATGTATTCCCAGGACGGGGCCATGGCGTGTGCCGCCGGAAGGTGCCAGGGCACATTCACCGCCCCTCCGGGTAGCATTAGGAACATGCCCATCATCGTCAAGGCCGACTCGGCAGGGAACTACTTTATCCACATGAGCGGGCGGTACTGGCCGGAGAACGACAGGGATAATTGGACCCCCATGAGCCTTTCCACGCCCATCAGGGTGGTGGGACCTTCTCCGAAACCCCAAGACTCCCGGCCGACCTCGGATTTAGGACCCTCGCCCTCGGCCTCCGCCCTGGAAGCCGGATCGGACATGGTGAAAACCTGGTGGCTCACACCCATGGCACTGGTGATGTGGGCGCTCCTGGCCATGGTGGTGGTCGTAATGGCCGGATTCCGGGCCATCTCCCGGACCGTCCGGGCCGCAAGGTCCGAACCTCCAACCATTGAAATCGGCTAGCCAACGGACGGGCAGGAAGGCTGCTATGAGAAACCGACGCTTGAAAATCAGGGGGGGCGGGCACATCCGCATAGACCGGGAATGGCTGGCGCCGTCCCCCGCGGGGTCCCCAACCGACGAACCGCAGGTGTCCCATAGTCCGGCTCCCGCCGGTGATGGCGTGGCGGTCTCCAACTGCGTCGGGCTTGGGGCCGGGATCATAGAGCGGGCCGAGATCATCACCGAAGGGGTCTTCAGGCCCGGCGTAGCGGATGTCGAGGTCAAGTACCTGATGTCCGGGAGGCGTCCGGACCGGGTCGACCGTCTCCACCCACTGGCCTCTGAAAGAATTATTTCGGAGGCAACCCCGGTGTCCGTCGTCACGAACGTCAACCAGATGATAGAGTTCGTGAAGCGCTCAGGCGCTGGAGACGCCGGGTTGATCGTGGACCTTCACACCCACCCGTCGTCCGGCATTGCGCTCCCCAGCGATACCGATATGAAGACTTGGCGGAGCATGGCACAGTTACTGGAGGAGGAATTCCCCAACGCCAGGTTCCTGTTCGGAGTCCACGGAGTTGGTGGTCACGCCGCGGCCTTCCTGGAACGTACTCCCCCTCGGAGACAAGGTGTGAACAGGCTGACTTGGCGAAGCAACACCAGGGACCATGAGATTGCCCTGTTCACCGCTGACTCCAGCCCTATTGAGGTGCAACTGATTGGTTGATACCTCCAGACTCGAAGCCCTGCTCCGCTTGGACGAGCGGGGGGAATACATCGTCGAACAACTGAGCCGCCTGCTCGTCGACCGGCGGAAACGGCGCCTGCTGCTCATCAAACTCCACGAGATAGACCAGGACCAGGAGAGCCGGGAAGAGGACACCGTCCTCACCCAGAGCGAAGCGGAGGTGCTCCGTATCGTAATGGACGCCCGGAAGCCCACGACCACTGCCGAGGTGCAGGGCCTGGCGGAGGGTGAGAGCCTCAGGAAATACAGGCAGCACGCCTCCGCGACGCTCAACAACCTGACGGCCAAGGGCCTGCTGGGTAAGGTCCGGGGACCCGGAAGGCAGATGTACTTCGCACCTGCGCGGGACGCCGTCAAACTTGCCCTGACCCAGATCGGGCAGACACCGGACCACTGCGACTTCGAAAAAATACGCGAGATCACGGAACTGCCGTACGCAGTCACGCTGGAAACAGTCGAGGATATGAGGACCTCGTGAGAGCTATGGAGGGAATCCCATGATCAGGCGTCTTGGCTACTGTGCGATGGTGTTGGGCATCCTTGTGACGGTCTTTTGGGCGTTCCGACCGTCCGAGCCGCCTCAGGACGACTCGTCCATGATCATGAAGCTGCGGCCGCCCAAAGCACTCGCGGAGTCAACCAACTTTCCGGTGGACTACGCTGGAATAGCCCGTTACATCAAATATCCCCCAACGGACTTCACCAATATTCATACAGCCGCGACTGAAATAGCAACGGATGTCAAGAATACGGATGGCGCCAGCTACGTGTGGATAGAGACGACATCTGGAAGTTCGTCCTGGCCTGTGTTCGATCTATACGCCGACACCAGCGGCTGGCTGGTAGTCTTCCTTCCCGAGTCAACCGTGGATAGCCGTGCCGCCAGCTCCTCAGTAGCTTATATGTTGGCGAGAAAAGATTGGTACGGTGTCACTTATCCCCAACGCCACCACTGGTTCTGGACGCGTACCAGTTCTGAAAAATATGCAACAGTTGGTTATGAGTCTTTGGCTGTCATGGAACGTTTCGTCAGGGAGGTTGGAAGATATTGGCCAAACGACGAATTAAGGAAAACCAAGTTTTATCATTTCCAGTTCCCCCGGGCCACCGCCATCCACGTAGCCGCTGAGCATACCGACTCAATGTCGTTCTTCATTCCCGAAGCCCTCACCGTCGAAGAGGCGTCCTTGGCGTTCTGGGCCGTAGAGTCGCAACGTGAAAATTCCATTTTTATAGACGGCTATGATGTCTACGACAACGTAGAACCCAACAACATAAATTTCCGATATCTCCGCCTGAACACAGGACGTCACGAAATAGAGGTCTACGGCAACCTGATGCTGGCTATCACTGTCCGGGAATGAAGATGTCACGCTTGCGCATACTGTTACTTGCCGCGGGCGCCTTGGCGGCCACATTCCTCGTCCTGAACATTTTCCACCGTGTGCCGTCTGCCGAGGGCCAGGATCGCACCGGCGTGTTGTTCTCACATGCCGACTTGACCCAGGTCTTTTCATCGCTGCCCTTCAATATTTCACCTTCCGTTGGCCGGGAATCTCCAGTAGTCTTGTTCACCGATGCTGACCACCAGGAGTCCCTCATATTGGAAAGGCCGAGCTTTCTGCCGGCGCCGGCGAGGGTACCGCCTCCAGCTACCGCCCGCCTACCGCCTCCAGCTACCGTACCGCCTCCAGCTACCGTACCGCCTCCAGCTACCGTACCGCCTCCAGCTACCGTACCGCCCCTGTCACCGGCAACAAATCCGCCTCCCGCCACCTTCCCACTGCCGCCACCGGCGATACCCCTGGCGACCCCGGAGGCCCGGATCGCGTTCATATCAGACCAGGATGGAGACTTTGAAATATACGTGATGAACACGGACGGTTCGAGTCCAACCAAGCTGACTGATAACTCCGCACGAGACGATGGCCCCAGTTGGTCACCGGACGGACAACACATTGCTTTCTACTCGGACCGGAACGGAGATATGGAAATATACGTGATGAACGCCGACGGCTCGGGAGTAACCCAACTGACGGACAACCCTGCCCTTGACGTGGCTCCAAGCTGGTCGCCGGACGGACGTCGAATCACGTTTGCATCCGACCGGGACGGAGACATGGAAATATACGTGATGAACACAGATGGCTCGGGAGTGACCCGGCTGACGGACAACTCTGCCTATGACGAGGTTCCAAGTTGGTCGCCGGACGGACGTCGAATCATGTTTGCATCAGACCGGGATGGAGACATGGAAATATACGTGATGAACGCCGACGGCTCGGGAGTAACCCAACTCACGGACAACCCTGCCCTTGACGTGGCTCCAAGCTGGTCGCCGGACGGACGGCGGATCACGTTTGCATCCCACCGGGACGGAGACATGGAAATATACGTGATGAACACCGACGGTTCGGGAATGGCCCGGCTGACGGACAACTCTGCCTATGACGGTGTGTCAAGCTGGTCTCCGGACGGGCGGAGCATCGTGTTCACTTCAACCCGGAGCGGGAACTTTGAGCTGTACGTGATGAACGCAGACGGTTCGGGGGTGACCCGGTTGACCGATAACGCCGCACTTGACGGCAAGCCAAGCTGGCCACCAGCCCCAGTAAGAGTGTTGCCGTCGCCGGACACAGCCACACCCTCGCCTGCACCAAGTAATAGGCCGACACCCACCACGTCGCCACCGCCCACGCCCGCCCCAGGAGGACCCGTGGTCGACTTCCATGCTGAAACCACCGAGACAAAAACCGGTCAGCCGGTGGACATATCCCTGGGGGTGGTAAACCTCAAGACAAACCCGGACATCGACGTTCACGTCGTCCTGCGGTCTCCCACCGGACTTCTGCTGACCGGCGATTCGTGTCCTTCCGTCGTCCAATGCTCCGCCGCTTACGAGCTGAGCGGCGGAGCGCAAAGCACCATGTCACTCAAAGCGACCGCCAAGGAGGCGGGACAGTTCACCATTGAAGCTTATGTGACGTGGAAAGCCAAAGACGGCAAACCCGCCCACCTGAAAGAGTCTCTCGCGCTGAAGGTGGTCGCCCCCGTCGAAGGAGAGACGGAAGTTACACTCCATGCCACGCAGACCGAAGTTCGAGTGGGAGAGCCGGTGAGGTTGAACCTCTCGGCCATCAACTCAATCGTCAAGCCTCCGATGACGCTGAAACTCATGATCAAGGCCCCTTCCGGCTGGTCCCTGACGGGCACGGGATTCGCCACGGCATGCGGTGCCCAGTGCAGCGCGACCTACACCCTGGAAAGTGGTCAACCCAGGTACATTGACGTGGACATGGTGGCCAACCAGCCGGGCAACTTTGAGGTTGAGGCCCGGATGGAATGGTACTTCGGCGACGACACTTCAACCCTGGAAAGAAAAGTGGAAACCCTCCAGCTGAATGTGCTGGGAGACCCAACACCTACACCGGAGACGGAGGCGTCAGGATCCGATGGCAACGAACAGTCCAGCCCAACCGCTGGACCCGCCACCGGCCCCTCAGTGAGTTGGTTCGAACAGAACAGGGTGCTCTTCACGCTGCTGCTGGTAGGCATTGTCATCCTTGCAGTGCTCGGATGGATATTCGGCAGACCCCTGGATAGGATACGACCACGTCCCTGAGAGCATATCAACCACCCGGCCCGAGCCATCGTCCACTTAGCTGGACTTTGTACACTTAAGCCGCGTAGGCGGTGAACGCCTGGGTCCGGCTGGTGCACACGCCGCCGTCCCTGGGGCTTCGCCCTGACCCGGCTGGACGGCCTGCTGCTGTGGGACGTGGTGCTGACTAGGGACGAGGTTGATGGGCTGATGACGGGATTGCTGACTTCCCACGCAGCGCCGGCCGGGACTACCACGCTGGGCGATTGGCTCAACGATAACGTCGGCTCACTTGGCCGCCCGTATCTTTCGGAGCTAAGGCGCAGATACCGACGTTAATCGCCTACCGCAGACAGGGTATGGAGTCAAAATAGGTCTTTGGGATGCTTCGGCATTTATGTTATATTTATTTCCCTGACTGACATAAGATGGGTGCATATGTGCCTTGCGAAATCTCGCTAAGCGCCGCTAGAAGTACACCGCAGGCCAATCGTACGCCTCTCCCCTGTGCTAAGCCGCTCTGAGTCACCTGGGAAGCTAATCGTCCGTAGGCCGGGTGTTTCAACGGCAGGTTTGTCGAATCTCGTTAATTGGAACGACGGCGAGGGTATATGACGCCGTTGCCGCGTCATTGTAGCGTATGAACGAAGCTACAGCACGGCTAAAAATTAACCGACTGCTTGAGAGGGCGGGTTGGCGCTTCTTCTCGGAAGGGAACGAGCCCGCCAACGTTCAGCTTGAGCCAAGCGTTGCCATCAAACAGTCCGACCTTGACGGGCTTGGCGACGATTTTGAGAAAACCGAAAGAGGGTTCATAGATTACCTTCTTCTGGACGAACGGGGGTTCCCGTTCATCGTTTTGGAGGCCAAGTCGGAAGAGAAGCAGCCGTTGGTTGGGAAGGAGCAGGCCAGGAGGTATGCCCGCTCTCAGAACTGCCGGTTCATAATGCTTTCCAACGGCAACCTACACTACTTCTGGGACCTGGAGCGTGGCAACCCCTATACCATCACGTCCTTTCCGACGCCACAGTCGGTCACTGGCTACAGCAAGATTCAGCCCAACCCCCAGCGATTGATCGACGAACAGGTCAGGGGCGATTACATTGTTCTCACCCAGCGACCCAACTATGCCTCTGAAGCAGCATGGAAGAACGAGGGTGAGCGGCCCAACTTCATTAGGGCCAACAATATGCGCTTTTTGCGCACTTACCAACTCAGAGCCATTCAGGCGTTGCAACACTCGGTGAGGGGCGGCAACGACCGCTTTCTGTTCGAAATGGCCACAGGCACCGGGAAGACCCTCATCGCCGCTGCCATCATCAAGCTGTTTCTCCGCTCCGGTAACGCCTCTCGTGTGCTGTTCCTAAACCAAAGTCAAGGTGGGATGTGCATTTGCCGGATGCTGGGAAACGTGCCGGGAATTTGGTAGGAGTGCTTCGGCCCTTGACTGCAGTACTGTCCGGCAGCGGCGCCTCACCTCGTCTCTCCGGCTGGCCAGCCCGTCCAGGAAGTTGCCGACCCTTTCCTGCACCGCCTCCTTGCTTCCCAGGCAGAGATTGCCAGTGGCCTCCTCTCTCGCCCAGCCCCAGGCCTCATCGGCGTTGAAGTCCGGGCTGTACCCCGGCAAGTTCACCAACCGCAGGTCAAGTCCGGGCGTCCGCAGATATTCCCGCACCGCCTCACCACGATGGGCCGGCGCGTTGTCCCAGATGACTTGCAGCGGCCCTGGATGTTTTTCCCTCAGTTGTTCCAGGAAGGCAACCGAGGTCCCGCTGTTGCTGTTGCCCTCCAGTTCCATCCATTCCACCTCGCCCGTCTCCAGGCACACGGCTGAATAGTAGCCGGCCTTCTCGCCATACCGTGGGCTGGTCGAGTCCACCAAAGCAGGCTGACCCTTCAGCACCCACTTGCCCCGCAGTTCCGCGTCTGCCCGGAAGTGGGCCTCGTCGGCAAAGAATATCCTGGCTTCGGTCAGTTGGGCCACCTCTCTCAGGATGGCGTACTCCGCCACGAAAGCCTCCCGCTTGGCTTCATCAGCCTTGAGCAGACGTTTCTTGGGCCGCTTGAAGGCAAACCCCAGCCGGTGCAGCCAGTTCACACAACTGCTTCGGCTCAACCCAATGCTGAACCGGTCCCCGGCAAACTGCCGCACTGCCTTCCAATACCAGTTGGCCAGATCGATGCCCGAGGCGCCGGGCGGTTCCTGCACCGCTGCCTTCAACTCCTCTTGCCGCGCTTGGTCAAGGGCGGGGGGGGAACCACCGGTCTGCTCGAATATCAGGGCTGCAGGCCCTCCGTCGCCGAAGGCCGACGCCCAACGGCCAATAGTGTGGGGATCCCTTTCCAGCGCCTCCGCCGTGGCCGCCGCCGTCAAACCCTGGGACAGAAGCAAGATGGCGTACCACCGCTCCCGCTCCCGGGGTGTGGGAGCCAGGATCATCCGCCGCCGCAAGTCCTTGACTCCCATCCGCCATTGTTCCATAGAGCGGTCTATCTCCCTCACGCCCATCACCAACCTCCCCCAACTACCGACACCAGCTAACCGGGTTCCTTCACAAATTTACCCCATGCGTCTGCACATTTCACCTTGGCTTTGGTTTAGTAGACCGTCTTGAGCTTGAGGAACAAGCCAGAAAGCAATTTACTGCCCTGCTCTCAGCGGACCACACGACTGTTATCTACAAAGAAAACCGTGACGATTGGCGTTCGGCGGAGATAGTCGTCACTACTGTCCAGTCCCTCATGTTTAACAACAAATACCAATCGCTATTCTCGCCTACCGATTTCGACCTGGTAGTCTCTGACGAAGCTCACCGCTCCATCAGCGGCAATGCCCGCGCTGTGTTCGACTACTTCGTTGGCTACAAGCTAGGTCTTACCGCAACCCCAAGAGACTTCCTGCGAGGATTAAGCAGGACCGGGCCCAACGTTCGCGACCCCCGCGAGGTCGAGCGGAGGCTCCTGCTTGACACCTACCGCACTTTTGGGTGTGAGAGCGGGGAACCCACGTTCCGGTATTCGCTGATTGATGGCGTGAAAGACGGCTATCTGATCAATCCTACCGTGATAGACGTCCGTACCGAAGTGACCACCCAGCTGCTGGCAGACGAGGGCTTCGTCGTCTCCTTTACCGATGACACCGGGGATGAGCATGAAGAGACTTTCAAGCAGCGCCAATTTGAGACGCGTTTTTTCTCGGACGCAACCAACCAGGTCTTCTGCAAGACCTTCTTGGAAAACGCGCTGCGAGACCCAATCAGCGGAGAAATCGGAAAGTCCATCGTCTTCGCCGTAAGCCAGAACCACGCGGCTAGGCTGACTCAGACCCTCAATGAAATGGCTGATGTCATCTTCTCTGGTAAGTACCAGTCTGACTTCGCCGTGCAGGTCACTTCACAAGTGGCGGACGCCCAGCATTTCACCATCAACTTCGCCAACAACAACCTGATGGGCAGCGGCAACTTTCTCCCTCCTTATCGGACCAGTAAGGCGCGAGTCTGCGTGACTGTAGGTATGATGACCACCGGCTACGACTGCACCGACATCCTCAACCTCGGCCTGTTCAGGCCCATCTTCTCACCCACCGATTTCGTCCAGATAAAAGGCCGGGGCACACGGCTACACGACTTTCGCGAACAGCTATTCGATTCGGACATCGAAGACGGGGTGGCTCAACCGGAGAAGACTGAGTTCAAGCTCTTTGACTTCTTCGCCAACTGCGAATACTTCGAAACCGAGTTCAACTATGACCAGGTTCTCACGCTGCCACGGCCCCAAGCCGGTCAGGGCGAGAGTGAAGGGGAAGGCGAAGCCCCTTTGCTGGTTTACGGCTACGAGCATCTTGGTACTGACATCCTCTCGACCATGACGGTAGAAACCATCGGTTACGAGGGGATGAGAATCGACCGGATGTTATTCGACCGGTTCGCGGGCACCTTGCGGAAGAATGACACCGTCACGAAGGCTATCGAGGCCGGGAACTGGGAACTCGTCATTGACTACGTAAACCGAGAGGTCTTCGACAAACCGGAGGACTACTACACTCTGGAGAAACTGCGGAAAGCCGCTTCCGTGGACCGTCGGATTAGCCTTCGGGAGATCCTGGAAAAGGTCTTCGACCTAATACCAGCCTTCAAATCAAAGGACGACTTATTGGAGGAAGAGTTTAGCAAGTTCGTGGCCGGACACCAGCCGGAAGATGTCCAATCCATACTAGCCATAAAGACCTACTTCAAGGCCTATGTAACGAGTGACCTCACCCGCCACGTAATCGACACCAAGCAGTTTACCGATTTGGCTACCAATGCCGTGTTCTCGATTGAAGACTACAGAGCCGTACCTGAAAAGTACCGGGCGTTGGTTCCTGAGTACGTCAAGGATTACGTCTCCCTTAACCAGTTCGCCGTATAGAGGAAGCCATGTTGGACGTAGATACCAAACGACGAATAGACACCGCCCGAGATATCCTAGTCGGCAAGGTGCCGGACCCCAAGAGCCAGGTCGAGCAAATTACCATCGCCCTGATTTACAAGTTCATGGATGACCTGGACGCTGAGAGTGAAGAATTAGGTGGAGAGCGAAATTTCTTCTCAGGCGACTTTGCCAGGTACGGCTGGGCCAAGCTGATGCATCCGAGCCTCGGCGGGTCCGAGACGCTGAGCCTCTACGCCGAGGCAATAACCAGGATGCCGGAGAATCCGGGCATTCCCCTGTTGTTCAGGGACATATTCAACAATGCTTATTTGCCTTATCGAGACCCTGAGACTCTACGGGCGTTCCTAAAGGTCATTGACGAGTTCACCTACGATCACTCGGAGCGATTGGGCGACGCCTTCGAGTATTTGCTCTCGGTCCTTGGCGCCCAGGGCGATGCCGGGCAGTTCCGCACACCGCGCCATATCATCGACTTCATCGTGAGCGTCGTGGACCCGAAGAAGGACGACATGGTGCTGGACCCCGCCTGTGGCACCGCCGGCTTCCTTATATCGGCCTACAAGCACATTCTGGCTGCCAACACCGATGGAAATGGTCAAAGCACGTTGACGCCTGACGACCGGGGCCGGTTGGTCAACAACTTCAAGGGCTACGATATTTCGCCGGACATGGTGCGCCTCTCCCTGGTGAATATGTACCTGCACGGGTTCCGAGAGCCTCACATCTACGAATACGACACTCTAACCAGTGAGGAGCGGTGGAACGAATACGCCGACGTTGTCCTGGCCAACCCGCCCTTCATGTCGCCTCGTGGTGGCATCCGGCCCCACAACCGCTTTTCCGTCAAATCCACCCGGAGCGAGGTCTTGTTCGTGGACTACATGGCTGAACACCTTACTCCCGAGGGACGCGCCGGGATCATAGTCCCCGAAGGAATTATCTTCCAGAGCCAGGGTGCCTATCGACAACTGCGAAAAATGCTCGTAGAGGAATATCTTGCGGCCGTGGTCTCCCTACCCGCTGGTGTTTTCAACCCATATTCTGGTGTCAAGACTTCGGTCTTCATCTTGGACCGAGCGCTGGCTAAGCGAACGGATAGCATCGCTTTCTTCAAAGTGGATAACGACGGGTTCGACTTGGGTGCGCAGCGCCGCCAAGTCGACCGGAACGATCTACCGCGAGTGCAGGCCGAGCTTACCGAATGCCTTCATCATCTCAAGACAGGCAAGTCAGGAAGTGAATTGAACCTGGTAAACGCCCTCATAGTCAGCAAAGACAAGATTGCCGAGGACGGGGGCTACAACTTGAGCCTAGAGCGGTATCGGGATACCGGAGTCCCCAGCAACGTATTCCCCTGGGTATCTATTGGAGACGCGGAGCTGTTTCTTGTTGAAAGCGGTGGAACCCCGAAATCCGAAATAGAAGAATACTGGGGAGGGGGCATTCCGTGGGCGACGCTAGTCGACTTACCGGCAAACGAGATAGTCTCCGAGATGAAGACTACACAGCGCACAATCAGCGAAGTTGGTCTTGCCAATTCCTCAGCCAAACTTATTCCAGAAAATTCGGTGGTCGTTTCGACCCGGGCCACTATCGGACGGATTGGCATAACCCTTGGCGACTAACCAGGGTTTCAAAAACATCGTCATTAAGGACTCATCAAGGGCAATTCCTGAATATATCGCTCTGGCTATTACCAAGCTTTAACCAGGGTTTCAAAAACATCGTCATTAAGGACTCATCAAGGGCAATTCCTGAATATATCGCTCTGGCTATTACCAAGCTTGTACCAGTTATGGAGGCTTGGGCTAGTGGCGGGACGTTCAAAGAGATTTCCAAATCCAAGTTTTGTCAACTGCAATTACCTCTCCCTCCGTTAGAAGTCCAGCAGGAAATCGTAGCTGAGGTAGAGAATTATCAAAAGATGATTGATGGTGCACGAGCAGTAGTAGAGAATTATCGGCCTCGTATCGTCGTTAACCCGGGATGGCCTATGGTGCCGCTGGGGGAGGTTTGTTCGCTAGGTGGAAGTGTTACCAGGGACGTGAATCTAGCTCTTCCGTACTTCGGCGCTGACAGCATTGAGTCGCATTCCGGAAAGCTCCTTAAGGTGGAAACTGCCGAGGAACAAGGCGTCAATGGCCCGGTTTTCGAATTTGCTGGCGAACGACTTCTCTACAGCAAGATTCGGCCATACCTTAATAAGTTGGCTATCGTTGACCTCGAGGGTTATTGTAGTTCAGACATGTACCCACTGCTGCCGGACCGGTCCAAGATTCACATTTCTTACTTGGCCACCTACATGTTGTCGGAGGAGTTCAACGCCCGTATCCGAAACTATTACGAAAGAGCAAGCATACCAAAGATTAATCGGTCGCAACTGTTCAAAGCTACAATCCCCCTCCCTCCTCTCGAAATCCAACAAAGCATCGCACAAGAGATTCAATCAGAGCAAGCTCTTATCGACGCCAACCGCAAGCTGATTAATAGATTTGAGGAGAAAATTCTAGGAGTGGTCGGGCGAGTTTGGGGTGAGGGATCATCAGACACGGCGGATGCATAGGGCATGGATGAAGCCCTTGATTTAGCTGACTATCTCCCGATTTATTTCAAGACCGCTAGCGAGCAACAGTACATTTCGTTCCTTTGGGAAGCTTTCGAGTCGAACTACGATAGCGGAAAGCATCAGTTCGCATTTCTTGCTTACCACATGCTCATGATGAGCTTCGTCTATTGCAATGTCTGGCAGATAAAGAGGAGTTGGAGTAACGAATTCTTGAAAGGCACAATTGGGTTCGCCCCAAGAGAGGAAGAAACCTTACTAGATGCTTCCTCTCCTTTCGAGTTCAGCGGGATAAATGAGAGTTCTATCTTAAGACTGCTTCGCCTTATAGGGTGCGATAGCAGTCAGATTGGTCAATGCTTGGCGCTCGTGAGGGCCCGTAATGACGCTGCCCATGCGAATGGCCACATTTACACTGCAACTCAACGTCAGATTGACATTCAAATCAGACAAGTGCTACGGGCAGTTGAAGGGATTCAAATACGCTCCGAGCCCGTAATAGTCAGTTGCTATGAAACTTTCTTACTTCAGTGCTACGATCCGGACAAATGGGAATATCCAGATGCCGAAGACCAAATTCGCGAGGTCTTAATACACGTCAACTATATGTCGCGGAAGGACATCGAGTTTTGCGGCAAGTTCGACATATCGACTTTGGAGCATAAAGAGTTCGAAGGTATCGAAGTCCTGCATGACTCTCTGTGTCAAACTTACGGAACGGAGAAAGAGGATGAGCAATATCCTGTAAGGTAGGGTGCTATTTGAACGAGGAAGTGTAAATCGAGTTAGACGACCATGAGTCAGGAGGATTCAACCGGGACCGCAGGGACTCGGTTCACATGACCACTCGCGAATCCCGGCGCATGAGCCTATTCGGCTTTGGAGGAAACCTCACAAGTATCCAAGCGGTGATGGTTGCTTTGCGCAAAGCAACTGGAAATCGGTGATGCTGGGCAGCAGATTCAGACGAAAAACCTTTGGGCGTTGGCCTCGGGATCTCTAATTGGGACCAGACGTAGGTACCAAACGCTAAGCGTAGCTGGGGACAAGTTGCCCATTCCATAAAATATCTCTATTCGGTGAACGCAACAGGCTTTGCCTCAGAAATGGAATCAACAAATAGTAGGTCAATTCTATAAAGGCCTTGTGTCCCTTCTGCAACCTGCCAAGGGGGTTCTCGCGGTCTGAATTTTCTGGCAGGGGGAGGGCTTGGGAGCCGAGCGTAGAGTCATGACTTGGACGGAGATCTTATCAGTCATTGCAGCAGTGGGAGCCGCTGGTTCCTTAGCAGGCTGCTGAAAAAGGCAAGGCGCACAGACGCGGATGGATGGAACGTCAAGTAACCTACCGATATACGTCATCATTTAAGTTCGTGTGAAGCTATGGTGCAGAACACACAACAGTGGCGTCGCTTATCGTCGAGCAGCTTTGGGTCCTGAGTAGACCTCAGAGTTTTTCAGCAGCCTGTTAGTACTACAACGACGCGTTATGAGAAAACACGCTCAGGTCTTCTTCTTCAGCTACGGACAGTTCATCATGGGAGACTCGCACTCGTTCGTTGCCAGCTTCAAAATCCGCCCACGAGTTACCTTGTAGGACAACGCGTCGTTGTAGTATTAGGTCCCATCAGGAAACAACAACGTGACTGGATGTCTTGTTCCTAATCTAATTGTGGACCATTTGTTCATGTTTATTCGCCATGTTCGTCACTCGCTCCTCGTACGATATGATTGAGAATATATAACACCCCCAATCAAACGGAACTGTTCAGAATTGTGGGCTGATCTTTCTTATTCAGGCATCACGCCCGCCCTGCCCCCAGTGGGAGTACCACATCCTATGATGCTCCTATAGAGGCCAAGGGTAGCCTGGGTTACCCCGGTATAGCTCTGCAAGGACTGAAAGGCCTCGCGAGCAACATAGCGCTTGAGGTAACAGGACCTGGAGAAATAGTTGACGCTGAACACCTGTGCCATAGTTTTTCTGGAGGTACAAAGATTCACCAAATTGTCATCCGAGCATCGTGAGCTGTCCGCTCAGAGTCTTCTGGGATACGGCATCTCTTAACGTTTTCCCCAGCTTGTTCTTGCTACCAAAGATAAGGTGGTAGAGTGGCGTGTTGTTTGAGTTCGTAACGGGTCTGTCGTCGGCGGTGTGCTCGTAGCCGATCTTTCGTAATTCGTCCTCATAGTGGTCCAGCAGAGTGCGAGTAGCCGGAATTCCCTGCGCCTTCGTTTTGAAGAACTCTCGGTGATCCGTGGGTAGGTTCAGAAACGAGTCCAGGTCAGGAGACTCATACCGCCAATTCCTTTTCATGTACCCGATATTGAAATTTATCAGTATGTCCAGCCGGCGGCCCTTGGTCAGTCTCTTGAGGCCCTCAAACGAGAAGTCCCAGGCCCAAGGGTCAAGGAAAGCGAGCCCAAGGGACCGGTTTGGGTGGGGGAGCTCACTCAAGACTTTATCGAGGGTTTCTTCTGCTCTACCGGCATAGTAATGAAGTCGTTTCCCAGAACAATTGATTCCGGCCACTCGCTTTCTCAAGACACCAATGGATGGCTCATCTACGTCCGCGAAGTAATAATGGGTGAAGGGTGCTTCTGCGGCGATCAGCGGAGACCCCTCCGTTTCGGCATCCGAGTGCCTGATGACGCACCTGCCGGGCCCACAGAACAAGTCCACGTAGTAGAGTCTTCCAGGCCACTTGTTCTTCATCGCCTGAGTAAAGATGCCCGTTATATTCTTGAGAGCGAATTCCTTTTCTTTGGCGTGTTCGGCAACACTCAAAGCGAGCAACCCATCTGATGCTTTCGTTAGTTCCTGCCCTCGGTTCCTGATAGTCACTGGGAATTACGCTCCTTCTGTCACCTGGGTTCAGATCATCGACCCGGGATGGGCATTTCTCGCCAAAGCCGGCTCTCCGCGCCGTCGTCCATGAGTGCGTCTGCTCCTCCGCGTTTGTTCCTGACGCCTCCGAGCTGCTTCAGGAAGAAGGCAACACCGGAGTCGACGGATTGGTCGCGCAGGTCCCGCACCCAGTCAGGGTCCATTGGCCGGGCGCCCGGCCCGCTCTCGCCACCGGCGATCACCCAGTTCAGCACACCTTTCTCCAGCCACGGCCGGAGATCAATGCGTTCGAGTAGCGGCTCTGCAGACACGAAACGGACAGACGCTGGAAGGCGCTCCAGCACCGTGAGCCGCGGAGCATATTTTTGGCTCTCCACCGATGTGCCAATCCATACCATCGGTGGCCATCCCTCTGGAAAGTGTTGATGGTTTTGCTCCCACCATGCAACCGCTCTTCCGGGACGCTTGGTCAGAACTTGAAACACATGCCCACGCTGTGCTGCGGCCTCTGCCATTACTGAGAACATTTGCAGAATGAAGTCGAATGGTACCTTTGGATGGAACACGTCGGACATGCTGTTCACGAAGACCAGACGAGGCTTCTTCCATGACAGCGGAGTCTGCAGCCTTTCGGGGAGCAAACGAACATCATCCGGGCTGGTCTCGTACCCTGGGACTCCCATCCCCCGCAGGCGTGGGTAAAGAGCGAACATATAGCAGTGGTCGCAGCCCGGCGATACGCGAGTACAGCCAGTGACTGGGTTCCAGCTCTCATCGGTCCATTCAATTGAGGAAGGCATGCGTCAACCTTAACTGGCTCGATAGCGTATCCGTATCGCCTGCTCAAAACACGGAGGGCGGGGAACCGGCGATCTAACGAAGCTAGACTGTGCCATACAGTAGATTTTTCGCGCGGTCTGTTATACGGCCATGTCGCCTTCGGGGTTGGTACGAACTTTGACCAGCACCGGGATACTCTCCCCGCTGGAATTCTTGGAGCGGACCTCCACTTCGTACTCGGTGTCAGGCTTCAAGTCAACAAAGCCACATGAAGTCAGTGGAGTCTCGAATCCAAAACTCCAGCTGCCGCAGTTCGCCTCCCTGATCCGAACAACATACGTAGCCGGTGGTTTCCATTCTGCCTCGACGCTGTCCTTGGCTCCCAAGCCTTTCAATCCGCCCAGCACAATAGAGAACGTCTTTGCAGTTCCATCCCAAGAAACGGGTGGCTTGTTCTGCCTGGTAGTTGACTCATTTTGTTGCGCCATTTGTTATTCCTCTTTACCCGTTTCGGTCTGCGCAGGTCTCCTCCAGCTATCCGCTGATTCGTACCGAATAGTACGAATCAGCCGAGATAAAAGGTCGAGAATAATCGACGCTGGCCTCTGAAGCGCTCAGGTTCTCAATGACGATCGATTCGAGGGACTCGAACGGTTCCATAGGTGTAGGTTCGATGCTCGGTTTCAACCACATGCAGGCGAACAATCTCCCGATATTCCCGATTGTGGGATTCGCGTCGCCTTTTTCCAGCCTCGCGATATACGCCTGGGAAGTGCCTGCCCGCTCTGCCAGCGCCGCTTGGGTCATGTTCATCACTTCTCGCGCATGCACCAAGGCTGCCGCCATCTCTAACTTGGCGTTCTCAGACCCGAACTCTTTCCGGTACTCGATATCCTTGAGCCATAAGGTGTGGGAATCATGGCTGTCACCCTGTTGAGTCATTTTCCTCTTCCTGCAAGATGTTCTACCCGCAAAGCTTCCGCCCTTTGTAACTCCGCAGGTGGGGTCTTACGCGATTGCTTCCGGAAGCCGTTCAGAATGACGTACGCCCGAGCAGGCCCATGCCAAAAGTAGAAAACGCGGTGCATACCAACGCGGAGTTGCCAAACGTCGTTCATTTTCTCCGCGCGCTGCAGCTTGACGAGGCCGTCGGATTCTGATTGCCTGAGCCGGTCCACGGTAGCCCTGATTTTTGCAGCCTCCTGTTTCTTGCCCGATTGAAACACGCTCACCACGTATTCATCGTATGGGCATGAGCCATTGGGTCGGATATGAAAGACCAAGCGGGACATGTATGGATTATAACTGGAGAAGTTATATCGTTACCAGCCTCACAATGCAGGCATGTCTCAGAGACTCAGGGTCCCGCTGTAATATTGGGCCACCGCCACCCTGCCAGCCGCCTGGTCCTAGGCGTACCGGGCGGGCATTATGGGTTTGCCCCACCGCGCGGGCGTCATCAGCTCAGACAGCTTCCACCTACCGGCGTTCAGGTCCTGGGCCGTGGCTACCCTCTGGGCGAGTGGGCGCTGAAACCCTTCACCTAACCCCGCCACTTGATTGGCCGCCTTGATCCTCCACGACATCTGTCTAGCGGACAGACAGAAGAAGCTGGAACCCGGGTCGATGACTGTATTCTGGGGCCGTGGCCAGCAGGGACTCAACGGCCGCGGGGCCCAGGCAGAGCACCGCTCCCGTCCGCCTGGTCCGACTGGGGCCGCGCCACGTGCAGCCGGCCTGAGCCGTCGGCGTGGGAAGCCGACGTCGCCCCACTGAAGCGCCGCCGCCTCGGAGCCCGGAACAGGCCATTCCGCATCAACTGCAGGAGCGCCAAGATGAGGTCATTCTTAGCTCCGGCCATCATCGCTCTCCAGCGCCCAGACCTCCACCAGTTCGAAGAGATCAAGGGATCTCCTGGCTATGAGGGTCATAATTTTTTGAAGGCAGGGCGCGCTTCACCTGGCAGGGCTGGCAGGCCCAACCCTCGGAGCAGGGATCTGCTGGAAGGAGTCAGCGCACAATTGTACGCACTTGGTTACTGGAAGAGCAGGTGTTGAGTGGAGGGAGCGAGGTGCCTGAGCAGCTCCAGCCGGAGGAGCTTCTTTCGCCGTCCGCGAAGAAGGGGTTGAGGGCCTTAGCCATGATGTCCGCGGCGCACGAACTGCAGTAAGCGCCGGCGTCGGCGGCATGATCGGAGGATCTGCATTTTGCCTTCGCCATGGCCAAAGCCCTCGTGGGAAGAGTGCGGATTTGACGATACCTCTTCCCTCTTTCTCCCCACAAGGCCCAACTGTCAGTAATTCCACCCACAACGCCGGTTCGCCAGAGACCCCCCATGGACAATCTGCGCGGCGGCGCAATCCGTTTTCAGGCATGTCGGCTTCGATCAGGTCTTTCTATCGTGTCGCGACACGCTATTAGATCAGGAGGCTGCTCGCCAAACGGGCGTTTCAGATCGCCAGCGCCAGCTGCGGGCCTCGGGCCCTTACTCGCTTGCCCTGAGCGCGGTCCTTAGCGTCGTGGCGGAGGTGACACCGCTGGCAGAGGGCCGCCAGGTTGAGCAGCCCGCAAACCTCCGGCCGCTTGTCGTACACGTGGGCGGCGGTTAGAACCACGACCGCCCCGGTGTCTTCGCGGAGGGTGTAGTTGTGGACCCCGCACCACTCGCATCGGTTCCTAGCCCTGTAGAACCGTACGAACCTCGAGCGCTGCGCCCAGTCCTTCGGGTATCGCTGCAGCATCTCTTTGCGTATTGGCATCCGCTCCTCCTGCTCATCAAGCGAACATTTTGGGACACTTCGCCGATGGGGCGGCCCGTCAGGTTTGCCCAAGACGCCGACTCTGTTCAAAATCGGCTGATGTACTTAACCGGATTGGGCTCGCGATGACTCTGGGAGCCGTAGCCGGCACAGGGTCCCGGAAGCGTAACCGGATCAGGCTGACAACCCGCGATGCTCCCTGCAGAGGCTGCAATTTCCTCCCAAACCCTACCCGTCTACCTGCTGGATGGTCCAACGGCTGACCTCCAGGAGCTTGGCCAGGTCCCGCTGGCTCACTCCCTTCGACCGCTCTGCCCGGATGTACTCCCGTTGCTGCTCGGTCAGACTGGGCCGCCGGCCCGGGAAACGGCCCTCGGTCCGTGCCTTCGCCTGGCCCGCGACCGAGCGCTCCCTGATCGAGTTCCGCCACCACTCGGAGAAGGCGAGCACCATCGTGAGCTGGAAGCTTGCCGGTGGCCGTGGCCGTGTCAAAATCTTCCGATAGGGACCGGAACTCCACTCCCGCCCGGTGCAGGCCCTCGATCACCTGCAGCCCGTAGGTCAGCCCCCTGGAGAGCCGGTCAATGTGGGTGACCACCAGGGTGTCCCCCTCGACCACCAAGTCCAGCAGTTCCAGGAGGCCGCCGCGGTCGTTCTTGGCCCCGCTGGCTTCCTCGGCTCGAATATTGCCCATGGCGCAGCCGGAGCGGACCAGCCGCTCCATCTGCAGGTCAAGATTCTTGTCCTCCGGCTCTCTCACCGAGACCCTGGCGTACCCATAGAGAGTCATCCTGCTGCACCCCTGGCTGGAATGGCAAAAGTATACCGTCCTGCCAGGGAGAAATAAACCGGGTTTTCCAGCCACCCCCTGAGCTACGACAAGGGGGAATTCCCAGCCGGGGCCGTAAACAGGGCTGTTTCCAGCCATAGGGGGCGCGAGGGAGCGGCCAGGCCCGGGCCGGTGTCAATGGCGCCGAAGACGCGTCATCCCAGTCGAGAACAGCTACCACGAAGTCCGGGCGCATGCAGACAGCGGCGATGTGGTCGCGGTGCGATAACCGGCCTGATAGGGCGGCCTTGTCGCCGCATACGACAGGAAGGTTTCTTTTGACTATAATCGCGACAGCCTCCAGAACAGGAGCCTTCGATTATGGCCACGCCCCCCGAATCCGTTGAAATCTACTGTCTGAAGTGCCGGGCCAAGACCGGCTCAGAGGACGTTGAACAGGTAACAATGAAGAACGGACGCCCCGCCCTGCGTGCTGTCTGCTCTGTGTGCGGCACAGGCAAATACCGCATTGGCTCCTCCGGCTGAACATGGCGGAGATCTAGTTCAGCGTGCTGGCTCGTGCTTGTCTCAAAGGCAGAAATCCCAGCGAGGAGCCGCTGCAGAGGAACATCAGCATCTACGAGACGGAGCGCAACGCGGCGGCAGCCATCGTCAACTGGTGTTTCACCGCCAAAATCGCCGGACCCAAACTCCGCCGTCTATATCCTGACACTTCAGCCTTGAATCAGTGCCAGACTCCTGGCAGCCCAGCAACTGCATGGGGAACGGTTCTGCCATGCGTGCGTCGGTTCTATTAAGTCTCACCGGAAAGGACGGCAATGATGGAAACTTACATCGGAAAGACGATTTCCGATTTCACACTTCAGTCCAGCGATGGACGGACGATATCCCTTAGCAGTCTTCGCGGACAAAAGGTCCTGCTGTACTTCTTCACGAGTCCGGGCGGTGGTAACTGAACCCGCATGGCTCTTGGGTACCGAGAGCATGCTGCCGAGTTCACCGAGAAGAACGTCGTGCTGTTCGGAATCCATGACGGAAGCTTGGATGCCGCACGCCAGTGGGTCGAGAAAGAGCAGCTTCCGTTCGCGGTCCTGAACGACCCCGATCGACGAGTGGGCATTGAGCTAGGCATGTCCGCGCTCGATGGAGAGAGGTACGTCAAAGACCCGTCAGACGGGAAAAGGCCCGCAGTTGTCATCGACGAACACAGTGTGATCTGCGAGTGGGAACCCGACATGAACCACACCGATCAGATTGCAAAGTTACTGGAGCGTCTGTAGGACGCCCCCCACGGTGCGGGCTTTTCGACTGTTGCCCGCCCTTGTGCAGCCGGCAAATCGGGATTCAGCCCGGACTGTGGCTTAGCAGGCCGATGAAGAACATGTCGAGGGTGCCGAGACCCTAAACTAAAGCCAAGGTGGGATATACATTCGATGGGTGATGAAGATTGGCTTGGTTCCACCAGTGAAACACTTTCAGCCGTACTTGGAGAATTATCCGGCACCGCCACTTGACCTCCACTATCTGCGCATTTCACCTTGGCTTCGGTTCAGGATCTAGTATTACAACGACGGATTGCTGAATAAGATGACTGACGGTTCTTGTCCAGCTACGAAGCAGCGATCGTGGAAGGATCGCAGCGGCGCTGTGGCAGGTCCAATTTCCTCGCAGGAATCACCTCGCCACGGAAGCCGTCGTTTTAATATCAGGCACTCCGCCCTGCCGTCGGGGATGGAGACCTCGCGGCCCTTCTTGCTCTTGTTCCCCGTCACCTCCGGCCTGAGGGAGATGAGGGGGGTCCTGGTTGAGCCGGAGGTCCGCCGGACGGTAGGGATAGACACTCCCCGACCGGCAAAAATAGTCGTCTTGGCCGGCAGAACTAATCGTCGTTAATCACATAGCCATGCGGACCTGGTAGCTGGGTGCCACGGCGGCCAGTGCCCAGGCCTCCTCGGAGGTGAAATAATCAGGGAGAGTTTGGGGGTTTCTCGTCATACCACCGCCCGTCCGTGGGGATTTCCGCAACTATTCAATCGTGTCCCTCGGCGTCTCTAGTAGTCAGTCACGCTTGCAATGGCAGGATGATTCTCGTGGTTCACAGTCAGTTCCGCTCCCAGTTCCCTAAACCTTGTCTCTCAGCAACTGTCATTTCTGGTATGACTGACTACTAGTATTACAACGACGATTCATCAAATAGGGTAGTTCATGAGCGGAAATTTTATTGCGGAACGCAAGGCCGCAAAACTGAGATGCGAGTGGCTGGTAGCCAGGAGTGCGTGCTCAGGAGCCCTTTCTAACCAATCGTCGTCGTAATACAGCAAGCTTGGGGGGGAATATAGCCCTGATCACCCGGCCGCAGGTGTACCGGGTGGTGCGGGGAATGCTGCCCCGGGAACGGTTCGAGCCGGCTGAGTTGCTGCGGTGGCTCGAGGATACGCAGGATAGTAACGAACGGGTCAAGCGCTCCCATGCCAAGCGCCGCCCCGCCCCACACATCCTTCCTTGAACCGTCGTTGTAATACCAGTCTAAATAAGATCCACATGATGGCAAGGCAGCACTACAAATGGCGCAGGTAAACGAAAACCTCCTGTATCAACCGGATGAGCGGCCAAGCCATCCGGTTTCCTTGGTTCACGGTTTCCAGAATGTTATGACCCGCATGGCGGCAATGGCTGCCACGACGTCGATCATCGCCGTGGCGGGCGGGCAATCCCAAGGTTATCTGTCCTGGATATTTTTCTCGGCCCTCCTGGTTTGCGGAACAGGCTCGATGCTGCAGACCTTTCGGTTCTGGAGATTCGGGTCGGGATATTCCCTCAGCGTAATTTCCGCATCCGCCTTCATCGCCATCTGTATCTCAGCGCTGCTGGCCGGCGGCCCGGCGTTGCTGTCCAGCCTGATCGTCGCTTCATCGTTGATACAGTTTGTGTTCATCTCCCGGCTCTCCTGGCTGCGCCGCGTCATCAGCCCGTTGGTCGCCGGAACGGTCCTCATGTTGCTGGCCTCGACGATAATAACCGTCGTACTAAGCAGGCTTTCTGATTTGCCGGAAGGTGCTCCCCCGGTGGCGGCGCCCATCCTGGCAGGAGCGACCCTGTTCATCCTGATGATGATGAGGCTGTTCGCGTCGCCCAAGTGGCAGCAATGGGCGCCAGTCGTTGCGATCGTGGTAGGTTGCGCAATAGCGGTCCCGTTCGGCGCTTACAACTGGCAGTTGGTTGTGGAGGCTCCCTGGATTGGAATTCCCAGCTATCCCTGGCCGGGGTTCGACCTGAGCTTCGGTGCGACCTTCTGGGCACTTTTGCCTGGATTCGTAATAGTGAACATGGCGACCACCATAAATTCAATAGGCGACAACGTGGTGATTCAGCAGGTGGCATGGCGCAGGCCGAAGGCGACTGATTTTCGGGTGGTCCAGGGGGCGCATAACCTGTTGGTATTGACCAATCTCGTGGCCGCCGCTCTGGGCACGCTTCCCACTATGATAGGAGCGGCCAATTCCGCGAGGGTCATGCTCACCGGTGTCGCGGCGCGCCGCATGGGGGTCTATGGAGGCCTGATTCTGATAGCGGTGGCGTTCTCTCCAAAGCTGATAGCACTGGTTGTCGCCACTCCACGCCCTGTCTTGGTGGCGTACATGATCTTTATGTTGTCGCTCCTCTTTGTGCAGGGCATGAGGACCGTTTTCAGGGATGGCGTAGACGGGCGAAAAGCCGCGGTGATAGGAGTGTCTCTCTGGATAGGCATAGGTTTTCAGAACCAGGTGATTCTGCCCGATTTGTTGACTGGAACTTTGGGGACTCTGCTCAGCAACGGCATGACAACCGGCTCGGTCTGCGTAATTTTGCTCACTCTGTTGATGGAGTACACTTCCAAGCGTCGCAGGCGGTTGAATGTGGTGATGAACCTTTCGTCGCTACCCAGAATTGACTCCTTCCTCCAAGGATTCGCTACCAGCGTCGGCTGGAATGAGACATCAATAAACCGGCTCAGGTCAGCCGGGGAGGAAACTCTGTCGAGCCTGCTGTCGCAGGATGAAGAGTCTGAAGAGGACGCCGGAAAGCGCTTGATTGTCGCTGCCCGCCGAGCAGACGCCGCCATTGAGATGGAATTTGTAGTGACCACCGAGGGCGGGAATCTGGAGGACAAGCTGGCCTATATGAACGAACAGCCTGAAATACAGGACGAGCGCGAAATTTCCTTCCGTCTCCTGCGTCATTACGCATCCTCGGTCCAGCACCATAAGTACCACGACATAGATATTATTACGGTGCAGGTCTCCCCTTCGTCGTAGTACCGCAAGGATGATCAGTCGTCCTGCACGGTTGATTTCGCCGGTTCGCTGGGGGCGGGCATACCCTCCAATTCCAACAGGAAAATGCGAGGCGACTATTCCCCGATGAAGACTGAGCCGGTTGGTCTACCCATTCCGTCGTTTCGAGAAGCGTCGTTGTAATACTAGTGGACGAGGACTATGCTGACAAAGACCGGATTATGCTGGTGATGGACAACCTGAACACCCATCATCCGTCGTCGCTATATGAGGCCTTTGAACCCGCCGAGGCGATGCGCATCGCCGAACGCGGAGGTGCACTACACGCCCAAGCATGGCAGCTGGCTTAATATGGCGGAAATTGAGATCGGGGTAATGACCGGCAATGCCTGGACCGCCGCATCCCGGACCAAAGCGTCTTGAGGCGAGAGGCGGGGCATGGCAAACGCAGCGCAACCGGGCCGGGATGCGGGTGGACTGGCGCTTCACCACCGTAGATGCGCGCATCAAACTGAAGTCTCTATACCCATCACTCCAATATTGACCGACTACTAAACTGAAGCCAAGGCGGAATGTCCATTTGCGGGACCATGGAAATCAGGCTGGACCGGTTGCAGGACTCCGTCCACGCGAGAAGCATAATGAACGGGAAATGCACCGACACATCCACAAGGGAACCGCTAGTAGTCCAACAGCATTGAAATGATAAATGGTTGGGGTACTCTATCCGGGAGAGTACCAAGTAGATTGGGTTGTGGGAGGATAGGAATGCCAGCCAAGAAGTACCGGGTGCAATTGAATGTGGAGGAGAGGCGGGAACTGAAGACATTGGTGTCTCGGGGACGGGCAGCGGCTTACAGGCAGACCCATGCCCGCATCCCCCGTTTTCACGAGGGCAGGCTCTGCTGCTGAGCGATGAAGCCCGGGAGGGCCGGGCCATGAAGGACGAGGAGATTGCCCGGTCCCTCCAGATTGGCAATGCGACGGTGGAACGGGTGCGCCGCCGCTGCGTGGAGGAGGGGGTTGAGGCGGCGCTGGGACGCAAGGAGCAACTGCGCCGCCGTCAGAAGAAGCTGGATGGTTTGGGTGAGGCCCACCTGATTGCCTTGGCCTGCGGAGAACCGCCGGAGGGCCGGGCCGGTTGGACGCTGCAACTGCTGGCGGACCGGCTGGTGGAATGCGAGATAGTGGAGAGCATCAGCACCGAAACGGTACGTCAAACGCTGAAAAAAACGAACTCAAACCTTGGCTGAAAGAGTGTTGGTGCATCCCACCGCAGGAAAGCGCGGAGTTTGTGTGCGCCATGGAAGACGTACTGGAAGTCTATCATCGCCCCTATCCAGACAACGAAGTTTTGGTGTGCTTGGACGAAACGAGCAAACAGCAGGTAAAGGAGACGCGGCAGCCCCATCCGCCGCGTTCCGGGGCGGCGGGCTCCTACGATTATGAATACGAGCGCAACGGGGTGAGCAACCTTTTCATGCTGTTCGCTCCGCTGGAAGGGTGGCGCCGGGTGGAAGTGACGGACCGGCGCACCAAGGCCGATTGGGCGCAGGTGATCAAGAAGCTGGTGGACGAGGACTATGCCCACAAGGACCGGATTGTGCTGGTGATGGACAACTTGAACACCCACCACCCGGCCTCATTGTATGAAGCATTTGAACCCGCGGAGGCGCGGCGCATCGCCGAACGGTTGGAGATTCACTACACACCCAAGCATGGCAGTTGGTTGAACATGGCGGAGATTGAGATCGGGGTGATGGCCCGACAATGCCTGGACCGCCGCATTCCAGAGCAGAATGTCCTGCGGGGTGAGGTGGCAGCGTGGGAAAGGGAGCGCAACCGGGACGGGATACGAGTGGACTGGCGCTTCACCACCGCGGATGCGCGTATCAAACTGAAGTCTCTATACCCATCAATCCAACACTGACGGACTACTAGGACGGCACAGCCTGAACCTCCAGTGGGAGCACATCATCACCCGGACGGACGCGACGGAAACCACCGGGGGAATTTACCAAGCCGTCCTGAAGGCACCTTCACAGGCGAGATTATCATCAGGGTCGGGCATCACCCTGGGTGGCCCAAGACCTGGCACCTCCAAGCAGAATGCCAAGGAGAAACCCAGCGAAGCATCGTGAGAGAGGAACCCGACCCACTGCCGCTGATGCTCAGGATGGAGACCTTCGCGGAAAGGTGGGCACTGGCAGGCACCATGCCGAACGTGCTGTAAAACAAAATCAGCCCGAACCATCTGAATCATCCGCAACAACGGCGTTCCGCCCCCATTACCCTCCGCAGCCCGAGACTGAAAAACGAGCCAAGGCCTGATTATGCACAAAAACAGCAACAGAACATCAATCAAAAACACCTTCACAACGGTAAACGCAAACCCCACCGGGCCTCCAGAACACAGCGGATCTCCGCTTCAAAGCTGATCAGCACATTGGAAGCCACAACAGCGGCCGCACCAACGGCCAGCAAACCCGGCCTAGCAACCTGGGCTTGAGAAAAAACCCACAGGAGAACCAGCGCAGCCACCGGCGCACCATACCCCAAGGCGTTCGTACCAAGATTGCTCGTCGTCAGGTTCGATATTCGCCAGCACATGCTCCCCAGCGCGTAGATGAAAACACCGCCCAAACAACCGGCAAGCAAAATCCCCAAGCTCGCCGACTCCCCGAACGCGAGACCGATTGAACCGTTCAGCATGATGGACAAAACGTCGCTGATGACTATGCCAACCGCCACACAGAACATCTCCAACGAGACCCCGTCACCCTCCAGCTTACCCCCAACGTTCCTTGGCAGACTCTCAGCCAACGCTGACCCCCAGCGGAAAAGGCAAGCGGCCATGGAAATCGCCATCGACCCGCACACCGCCAAGCAGGCACCGAACGCAACAACACCGCCAGCCCGTCCGGAGAACCCGGGAACCCCGCCATCCTGGCTTGCAATCACCAAGGCACAGCCGCCAAACCCCACGCTCAGCAAGAGCACCAAGACCAGATTAAGCCTCCGATAGCGCCCGGCGCCCCGGTACAAAACAGCCATCAGCAGTACCATGAACAAAGGCCAGGTCTCAAAGAGAATCGTCGTTGCGGAGATGTCGATGAACCGGGTAGACCACACGAACAGCGCATAATCCAACCCGCTCAGAACCCCCAAGGAAAACCAGACCGCACGGTGGTCGAACCTGAGAATATGACCCCGCACCACAGCCCAGACACGGGAATCAAGGACCAAAGACGGATACCGGGTCAAGAGCAGAAAGAGATAACCCAACATCCCACCCACCTGCATCGCAGCAGTGAACAGGAATGGAACATGACCCACACCCACCAAGGCAATCATCAAAGGGGCCAGAGAGGACACCGCCACGGAGATGAGCATATATCCCACCGCACTGCGGTCCTCCCTGCCGCCCAACGTCAGGAATGACCGGGCAGACGCCCACATAGAAACCTCAAGAGGACTCCGGGATCGCACAAGTTGCTGCGAGCCTCTGATGGATACGGAGAGAATTAAGCAGCACCCATCGAGCGTTCATCTACCAATCTCGCATGGCAACCTCGCGTGGCGATGCCAGCCTGTCCTGCAAATGACGATCCAAAGTGTTCGCTGGGCTAACATTCATATCCTCAGAGCAGTCATGTTCTTCATAGTCCAATCGCTTTGACTTTATCCGTCGTCCAACGCCCGTCCGCTGGTACGTCTGCAGGCCCCTTAGGACAAACTCGCTAAGATGGAGATAACCACCAAAGGAATTAAAGTATAAGTTTTTGGCAGTCTCACACTCGGTTCGTCCGTTTATTTCCATGATAGGTTTCCTCCTCATCTGTGATACCCCAGTTCTATCACAGAGAGAGTGAACCTCATACCCCCCAAAACCTGTCAAGGGCGTCGACAAAACATGCCAGTGGGGCGGAGCAAAAGTGTACCATCAGAGAGGTCATTGGCCAGCGTAAATGTCCGCGCGAGTTGTTCGGGAGAAGTGTCACAGAGGCAGGCTGGCAGCAGGCTGGGCGGGTGAGTGAGTGAGGACGGATTCTGGCGCGACTTATGGGTTGTCTAATCCCCAATCCACCGAACGAGGGCGTGTGATAGGCCTCCTGAAAGGGCAAAAAGGTGCTCCTCTGAATCTGGGATAATGGTTTTGGAACAGAAAACCGCCTGGAAACAAGGAGCACCCAATAGATGCTGTCACAAAACAATCCCGACAGGATTCGCATCGTCTTTGATGACCACCGCCTGGTGGCCAATGCCGGGCTGATCCTTCCCGCCACCCTCGCCCGGCACCTGGGCCTGCCCGAACTCGTCCGGCAGCGCCTCGACCTGGGCAATGCCCCGGGGCGGGCCAACACCGGCGACAAGATGATGACCCTGGTTGCGTCTGCGCTGGCTGGTGGCGACTGCATCGACGACGCCGACGTGTTGCGCACCGGGGGGGCGGCCCGCACCCTGGGCGGCACAGTCAAGACGCCATCCACCCCCCGCCTTCGCGAGGGCAGGCTCTCGGCACCTTCCTGCGCAGCTTTCGCTGGGGCCACGTCCGCCAGTTGGACCGGGTGAGCCGCCAGTTGCTGGCACGCGCATGGCAGGCCGGAGCGGGACCCGGCGACGCGCCATTCACCATCGACCTGGACTCCACCATCTGCGAGACCTACGGACTGGACAAGGAGGGGGCGCGCCACCATGGCCTGCCCCGTACTTGATACGGGGGCTATACCGGCAAGCGGGGCTATCACCCGCTGCTGGCCGTGGCCGCCGGAACCGGCGACGTGCTGATGTCCCGGCTGCGGGAGGGCCGCGCCAACACCGCCCGCGGCGCCGCCCACTTCCTGCGTGAAACGGTGGGGCGGGTTCGCTACGGAGGGGCCAGCGGGCAACTCACAGTGCGGGCCGACAGCGGCTTCTACACCCATAGCGTGGTATCCGTCTGCCGCCGGATGGATGTCCGCTTCTCCATCACCATCCGCCAGCACCAGAGCCTGCACAATCTCATCGAGGCGATACCCGAGGCGGACTGGGCGCCGATTCCTTACTGGATGGACGGCGCCGCCGATGTGGCGGAGACCACCTTACACCCCCTTCCAGAGTGAGCCCGACGCCGCACCGGTGCGGCTCATCGTCCGGCGGGTGAAGCCCACGCCCGGTTCCCAACTGGCCCTCTTCGCCACCTACAGCTATCACGGCTTCATCACCGACCGGGACGGGGAGACCCTGGAACTGGAGGCCGGTCATCGCCGCCACGCCGAGATCGAGAACGCCATCCGAGACCTCAAGTACGGCGTAGGGCTGAACCATCTCCCCTCGGGCCGCTTCGCCGCCAACGCCGCCTGGCTGGCCGCCCAGGTGATGGCGCATAACCTCGCCCGCTGGACGGCGCGGCTCGGCCTGGGCGAGCAGATAGTGACCACCAAGACCCTCAGACGACGCTTCTTCGCCCTGGCCGGACGGATTACCCGCTCGGCGCGCCGCCTCACCCTGCACCTGACACAGCGCTGGCCCTGGGAAACCCAGTTCAGCCGCGCCCTGGCACGGCTGCGCGCCCTGCCACTCCCAGCCTGACGGCGCACGTCCGCCACTGACCCAACGTCCCCGCCAACTCGCGCCAGTCCGGTTCGCGAGTGCGTCTTGCCGTGCCCTATCCCGCCATCTCGCTCACCACAGCCACTGCAGGTCGCCATCGGCGCCCCCAAAAACGCCTCCAGACCGCCACCAACCTCCAATCTACCCGAATTCGAGCCCGGACCGTCGCGTCTGTAACTTCCTCACCCCCCTTCCAGTGTCCTCACGCCGTCCATCGGTGGATTCGGGCTAATTCGTCCGGGGCTTGTGCTGCGGCGGTCTCCCTGCTGCGCTTGAGGCGGTAGCTCTCGCCGTTCATCTCCAGGATGTGGACGTGGTGGGTGAGCCGGTCCAGCAGCGCTCCGGTGAGCCTTTCCGAGCCGAAGACCTCGGTCCACTCGTCGAAGGGTAGATTGGTGGTCACCATGATGGAGTCCCGCTCGTAGCGCTGGCTGAAGACCTCGAAGAGCAGTTCTGCTCCGGTGCGAGACAGGGGTACGAAGCCCAGTTCGTCGATGATCAGCATATTCAGCCGTGACAGTTGCCTCTGCAGATTCAGCAGCCTTCTCTCGTCCCGGGCCTCCATCAACTCGTGCACCAGGGTGGCGGCGGTGGTGAAGCCCACCGACATGCCCCGCTGGCAGGCGGCCAAGCCCAGCCCCAGGGCGATGTGGGTCTTGCCGGTGCCACTGTTGCCGACGGCGATGACGTTTTCACGGCGCTGGACGTATTCACACCGGGCCAGCTCCATCATCAGGGCCTTGTTCAGCGACGGGATGGCCGGAAAGTCGAGGGTGTCCAGGCTCTTGACCGTGGGGAAGCGGGCGGCCCGGATCCTGCGCTCCACTATGCGCTGGTGGTGGTCGATCAGTTCCGACTCGGCCAGCTTGAAGCTGCTGCGATTCGACCAGGTCCTCGGCATCGCCAACTGCCTGGCCGCTGCCCACCCTTTCCGGAGAAAGGTACTCCAAAAACCGGCGTTCCACGACGCTGGGTTCCTGGACCTCGAGGTCGATGGTCAGGAACCGTCTCTGTTCCCAACTCCCCGCCTGCAGGGGCAGATAGAGCCACCAGGTCCGCCCGTTTGTGCCAGAAGAGTAGGGTGTTTTTTCGTGCAAGGTTAACGAGCGAACGGCCTTGGACGGCAAGGGCTTGTCAAGTTACAGTAGGAAGAGAAGCTGTCGGCAAGCCTAGGATAGCGGCTAATGCCGGGCCCAACGGACAAGGTTCAGACGCCCGGCGAACCTACTGCTCGTACCAGCCCGAAGCAAAGATGTAGCCGTCGTGAAGTACCGCGAAGGTGTGCTTCCTTTGGTTCTCGCCGGTTTCAGGGTTGACTATCACGTACTCCACCCAACGTCCGGCTTCGGTAGCCCCCAGCAAGTCATCGCCATAGAAGTAGCCTGTCGGATCCACCCGCAGGCTGGGATCCCTTCCTCTCAACACGGGGTTGTGATGGGCAATGGTAAAGTCGCTTTCACCACCGATGATGAAGACGTACCACTGGCCGTCCACGCTCTCCCCGGTGTTGTAGTAGGCGACAGTGGAATCCAAGCCCACCGCTTCGTAGAGATTAATGGCCTGTTGAACGAAAGCCTGGGTATAGGCCGGGGCGTCGGTCTTGCCCGGGCCTTCCTCGTACCAACCGGACCCGAAGGTAGTGCCGTCGTGAATTACCATCCAGGAATGCTTGGTCTCCACCGAGGCCGTGGCAGGGTTGGTGAAGGTGTAGTCGAACCAGGCACCGTCCTCGTCGGCGGAGGCGGCCACGGCGGCGCCGGTGGGGTAATTGTTGGGGCCCAGGACGTCCGAGGCTAGCTGTCCCACCAAAGCTGGATTGGCATGGGCGATCACGGTCCCGTCTTCGTCAATCATGAAGACGTACCACTGGCCGTCCACGCTCTCCTTGGTGTTGTAGTAGGCGACAGTGGAATCCAAGCCCACCGCTTCGTAGAGATTAATGGCCTGCTGAACGAAAGCCTGGGTATAGACAGGAGAGTCGGTCTTCCGTGGCCCTTCCTCGTACCAGCCGGACCCGAAGGTAATCCCGTCGTGAATTACCATCCAGGAATGTTTGGTCTCCACCGAGGCCGTGGCAGGGTTGGTGAAAGTGTAGTCGAACCAGGCACCGTTTTCGTCGGCGGAGGCGGCCACGGCGGCGCCGGTGGGGTAATTGTTGGGGCCCAGGACGTCCGAGGCTAGCTGTCCCACCAAAGCTGGATTGGCATGCGCGATCACGGTCCCGTCTTCGTCAATCATGAAGACGTACCACTGGCCGTCCACGCTCTCCTTGGTGTTGTAGTAGGCGACAGTGGAATCCAAGCCCACCGCTTCGTAGAGATTAATGGCCTGCTGAACGAAAGCCTGGGTATAGGCCGGGGCGTCGGTCTTGCCCGGGCCTTCCTCGTACCAGCCGGACCCGAAGGTAGTGCCGTCGTGAATTACCATCCAGGAATGCTTGGTCTCCACCGAGGCCGTGGCAGGGTTGGTGAAAGTGTAGTCGAACCAGGCACCGTCCTCGTCGGCGGAGGCGGCCACGGCGGCGCCGGTGGGGTAATTGTTGGGGCCCAGGACGTCCGAGGCTAGCTGTCCCACCAAAGCTGGATTGGCATGCGCGATCACGGTCCCGTCTTCGTCAATCATGAAGACGTACCACTGGCCGTCCACGCTCTCCTTGGTGTTGTAGTATTGGACGGTTTCTGCGAAGCCCACCGCATCGTAAAGGTTAATGGCCTGTTGAACGAAAGCCTGGGTATAGACAGGAGAGTCGGTCTTGCCCGGGCCTTCCTCGTACCAGCCGGACCCGAAGGTAATGCCGTCGTGAATTACCATCCAGGAATGTTTGGTCTCCACCGAGGCCGTGGCAGGGTTGGTGAAAGTGTAGTCGAACCAGGCCCCGTTTTCGTCGGCGGAGGCGGCCACGGCGGCGCCGGTGGGGTAATTGTTGGGGCCCAGGACGTCCGAGGCTAGCTGTCCCACCAAAGCTGGATTGGCATGCGCGATCACGGTCCCGTCTTCGTCAATCATGAAGACGTACCACTGGCCGTCCACGCTCTCCCCGGTGTTGTAGTAGGCGACAGTGGCATCCAAGCCGTCAGACTCATACCGCCTGATTGCCTCTCGTACAAAGTAATTGGTGTAAGCTTCGGGCATCCATTTGGGAGGCACTGAGGCCTCGGTCTGACCTTGAATCAACTGTTGACCGGACGCTGGACCGTCAGCGGTTATTCTTGCTTCAGCGCTTTCCAACTGTTGGAGAACCAGTTGAAGTTCATCCTTGTCCAAAGTGGCCGCTTCACCTGTTGGTCCTGCGGGCCCCGCTGGGCCAGGAAGCCCCTGCTCCCCGGCCGGACCGGCGCTTCCCTGGCAAGCCGACATTGACATTACAATTAAGACGATGGGAATCGCTATGAGAAAAGCCCGCAATTTTCGCCTCGCATTTCCAGTTGTTGTTGATATCCAGTTTAACAAACTGAGTGTTCCGACGTCCCCCCAGTTCCTGGTCTCATCCTGTCTCCACCCAGTAAGCCCGCAAGGACTGACTGGAGCTGGAGTTCCAACGACTTCAGGCGACAAGGTTCCAGGTCTTGTTGGCCCCCACCCAACATAGCCCAATCCCTGGTTGGACTCAATCCCCAAAACCGTCGGATCAGGCGTACGGCATAGGGGCTGAAAACGGGCGTGAACCGTATACTCGACTGACGGACCAGGCGGGAGCTATTGCGGCTGGGTTAGAGCGCAGTCCTGATAAGACCTGGCTGTCGAAAATGTGGAAAAGTCTCTCGTCCAAGAACGAGTGATCCGGAGGCAAGAAACTGGAAGTGCTATCTGGTTAGTTTCGGAAACCCCCGATTTCCGCAACCCCGATGTCGCGGCTGTTTACTGGGGTTGGGTCTGTCCAGTGAGCGCAGCTGCACTTTACCAGCACGACCTCCGATATGAGTTCCTGGTGCCCGTCATCCGTAACGTCGGTGTCGGCTCCTACGGCGGACGGGACGCCGACCTGCATCCTGTGAAGCAGAGCGACGGGCGAGCCGGAAGGGAAAACCGGTCACTCAACGGTTACGCATGAGTTGGAAAGCCCTCCGTCAGCCGGAGAAGAGGTGGGAGTCATGGCCTGCTCGAAAACGAAGCGAGTATCGAAATACGCAGCAATAGCCTGGCTGTGCCTGCTGGCCATCGTCGCCAGCGTGCGGGCCGTCAACCTGCCGTTGGGCAGCGTCCAGCCGGAGGCCGTGATGCTCACCTTCATGATGACCCTGCCCTTCACCTTGGGGCTGACCGGCTTGGTCATCGGCGCAGCCTGGATCTTGGAGCGTCGGGGCGGTTAGCCCCGCCCTTTACAAGTGCCGTCTTCGTTGCCGTGGTGCGGCCTGGCCGAGGCCGGCCGCAGAGCCTTCTCGGAAGCATACGCCAACACCCCTGGCAGTCTCCTGCGTCCCGGTCATAACACTCGGCCCTCGGCTCCACCCCAGCCACGATTTCCTGACAGTTGGCCATTGCGGGCCGGGGGGCACGCATGCTCCAATGACGCCGGCGGGGAAACACCGTCACTGAGGAGTTGGGCGCCATGCCGGAGCAGGAGCAGTTTTCGGACAACGAACGCCTTGACACGGTTCGAATTCGATGATGAAGGCACCGAGTCCACCGGCCTCTTGTCCAGGCTCCCTTTGATCGTGTTGGACGGAAGGGCTAGACCTGGCGCCGGACGGTGCGTTACGGGACTCGCAACGACTGGTTGAGCCGGGCCACCTGTGATGGCCCGGTCGCTGGCGCGGCGCTTCTCGTGGGAGCGCCTGGCTCGAACCGATTCTCAGGTAACAATGCATGCACCCGGTACACTTTACCTCCGCCGATTACAACGAGGAGATGAAAACGATGGAAAAGTTGACTCTGACGCTGCACAAGACCAAGGACACGAAGAACAAGGTCGTGTACGGCACCAAGGACGGCGACGTCATCCAGAGCGTCTACATCGACAAGGACGCTCTGGGCGACGTCCCACCGGACACGCTCCAGGTGGTCATAACCCCGCAGTAAGCCCAGGCAGCCTCCCTGATTGGGGAACCGCGCCTGGGGCGGGAATGCACCCATTCCCGGCCTCCCGCGGGCGGGCCCGCACCCTCTCCTGCTGACCATCACCCGCCGCAGGCCACGTGGACCTGGCGCGGGTTAACTGAAGCGCTGGCTGTCCCGGCCGAAAGGATCTTCCGCGCGGCCTCAACACATGGACAAGGAGACACAAAATGACGACACTGGTTGAACCTGAGGTCCGGAGGTCCCAAGGCACAGGGAATAGATACTGCGACGGATGCCCGAGATGCCGGGACGCGGATGCAGGGTTCTGCCGCCAGGGCCACCCGCAGTACAACAATCTCCACCCGGTCTGTCGGAGATGCGGTCACTGCGTACTGCGGGGCAAGCACGAAGACGACACCTCAGACATCACGGAGGACGGGACATAAGCCCTCCAATCGCAAACCCATGTGAAGCGCGAGAACGGATGTCCACCCATGTGAGGTAATGTCGTCGTGGAACAGAGATACGCTGCCCAGTGCAGTGGCCCAGCCGAAGATTGGCAGTCGGAGCGACCGGGACCGTGCCCTGACACTGGTGGCCTCCAAAGCCGGTCTGCCAGAAGATACCGGAGGCGCTTCCAAAGTCGGCAGTGCCCTCCGTGCCGGGACCATCCATTCCACCGTTGATTTCATTCCTGCACGGTTCTGCCAGATTTGGGCACTGGACTTGCTTACCTCGGCTTCACTGCCGAAATTCATCTCCCCGAACAGGGCTTTTCGGCCCGCTTTCTAGGGGAACCCGAAACCCACCGCGGAGCCGCCGACCCGGTACACGACCCTTCTGCTGGAGGCCTTGATTGCCTACAGGAAGGGCTCAGCAGGAACAACTCGCGGCTTCGTAGTTGGCCTGGACACTGGTGCCCGCAGCCCGGACCTGCATCCCCGGTGTCCAAGATGGAGCGCCCCTTGCCGGTGAGGCAGCATCGGAAGGTCATGGAGACGAAACAATGTCGAACATCTACGTCCTGTACCACGCCGGCTGCAACGACGGCTTCGGAGCCGCCTGGATTGCCCACAAGCACCTGGGCGATGGCCGGAGGGTCCGGTACCTGCCCCAGTCCTACGGGGACGAGCCTCCCCGGATGGGACCGGGCAGCCGCATCTATATCCTGGACTTCTCCTACCCGCTGGAGACGATGCTGGAGCTGCACCGGCAGCACGAGAGCGTCATCCTGCTGGACCACCACGAGACGGCCAGGGACGCCCTGGAGGGCCGGGTGCCGGACTGCCACTTCGACCTGGAACGGTCGGGCGCAACCATCGCGTGGGAATACTGGGGATCGGGGTTCAGTACGAACGAGGGAGAGCTGCTGGCCCGGTATATCGAGGACCGGGACCTGTGGCGCTGGAAGCTGCCGGACTCCCGGGAGGTATCGGCCGCGCTGGACTCCCACCCGAAGAGGTTCCGAGTGTGGGACCGGCTGGACGTGGAGACCCTGGCCAGGGAGGGCACGGGAATTCTGCGGTACATCCGGACGCAGGTCGAGAACCTGGCCGGCATGGCCCAGGAGCAGGAACTGGCCGGATACCGGGTCCCCGTGGTGAACACGTCCCTGCTGGGGTCGGAGACCTGCGAGGCCCTGCTGGAACGTCACCCCGAGGCGGAGTTCGCCGCTACCTACTGGGACCGGGACGGACGGCGACACTGGAGCCTGCGGAGCCGGGCCGACGGGGACTTCGACGTATCGCAGGTGGCCCTGAAGCTGGGCGGCGGGGGACATCCCCACGCGGCGGGCTTCACCGAGGAGCCGGGCCGGCGGGAACCGATGAACCCGGCAGACTGAGAGTTCCGGACGGCGCGGTCGCGGTTCTCTTGGAACAGTCGTAGCCCGTGGAACGGTCGTAGCGCGCCGGTTGTCCGCAGACTGGCTGAGATCTATGTGGCATCCGATAAGCATCGGTGAGGCGGCATCGGTGAAGGAGCATCGACAACCGGCAGGAATAGTTGACGCCCAACAAGACGGCTGTAGGCAGGGGCTGAGGCTTTCCTCCTCGGCGTCTCAACGTCCGTTCACCAAAGGCTTGACGCAGTTGTTGAACGCCATCACCGAGAGGACGGTCGGTATACCCCGGCCGGATGAACCCCATGAACATTCTCCAAGTTACCTACGGCTACGCCCGGGTCAGCAAGTCCGACGACGATGCCCAGAACCTGGACGCGCAGCTGGGCCTGCTGGCCCACCACGGCATACGCGAGGACCTGATTTTCACCGACGTGGCCAGCGGCCGCACCATGAACCGCCCGGCGGTGGCGGGACCTGATGGGCCCTGTCCAACCCGGCGACACCATCGTCGTCGCGTTCCTGGACCGGTTCAGCCGCAACTTTGGGGAAGGCACTCGGATCCAGGCGGAGCTGACCGCGCGTGACATCGGCATCGTCGCGCTCCGGGAGAACATCGACACCAGCGACGGCAGCGCCGCGGCGAAGTTCTTCCGGCGCTCATTCCGCCCCTGGCTCCGTCCAGCATGCCTCTCAGGATTCTCGTCATGCCGCTGGGCGGGCGTCATCCGCCCCGGGTCGTCCCGACCACCTCCGCCACCACCTCTTGATATTTCCATGCATGCACCTGGTTAATACGCTTTAAAGAACATTGAAAGATGACCATTGTCGAAGGAAGGGCTCCACATTAACCCGGTCAATACCGAGATTATATGATGGGCCGTGCGGTCTGACGCCTCGTAACACTTGTTGTCAGGAGAATATTGACCAGGTTAATATCTGGGCGACAGAGTCAGCCGGATGGCGCTACCCAGTTTTGGTGCGGAGCCGGCCTCCGCGATGTGCCCTGAGAGAGGCGAGGAAGGTTCCTCCCACTGCGGTTGTCGCCAGAATTGCCACCACGGCTTAGGCTTCAACTGGGGTGGCTCCCAGGTAAGGACTCCCTCTGCCTTCAGGACCAGTACCTCCAGGAAAGCCGCTCGGGTCATGCTGTTTCTTGCGGCCAGAGCGCCGATGCGGTCGTTGATCTCCGGGTCCCATGACAGGACTGTTTCGGCTTGGCCCACGAGCATTTCCAGGAGCTGTCCCCGGGTCTTGCCGGCCTTGTTGGCCATTACGCCGAGGAGGTCCTGGGCCTGTGAGTCGATGGAGAAATCATCGGCGGTCAGGATGAGAGTCTCGATGTAGGCGCTCATGGCGACGCCGTTTCGGTCAGCGAGCGCTCCGAGGAGCGCGTGGACCTCATCGGACATGGTGAAGGCCCGTGCCTTGCGGTTGCGGGTGTGGACCTTCTTGGGTGCGTGACCGTCAATCCGCGGTTCTTGGGTTAAAATCTCTGAGGCGGCAGCTTCCACGTTGGTTAATGTCCTTGCTTCCTCAAGGGTCTCCTTGGTTAGAAGCTCTTGGCCCTGATCTGATCCGTCGGCCACCATGTTCTCTGCTCCTCTCTGTTCCCCTAATAACCCGGTGTATACCCGGTTAATATAGCTTGACTAGCCGGATGTGATGTTGCTACTTGAATGCGGATTTTGGTTAATATGAGGGGAGATAGTGCGTGAGGAGGTGGGTAGCACTGTATCTGGATTGCATGTCGTTTTTCAGGGGCTATAGGCCAGTAAACCAGGTGATTTTCAAGAACTTCCTGCCAGATTTTCAGGGTCATTAGTCCACTCTGGGAGCCGGGTCGGCGACCATTGCCGCACTTCCGCCGTTGCCAGGCGGGGAACAGCCAGCGGCAGACCGCGGTGGGCACCGGCCTTTCCCGGGATACGGTGGCCGGTGCGCAAGTACGTGGCCGCGGCCCAAAGGGAGGGCATTGCCCGCGATGGGCCGGCGCACACAACCACCACACCGGCCATTGACCCGGGGATCGCGTAGATGGCCACGGAAACGACTGGTGCATTTGGAACGGCCGATGCAAGTCCCCGGCATCCATCTGCCATTGTTCGAGAAACCGGACCATCTCCCTCACACCCATCACCAGCCCCTCCCTGACTCCAAAACGGGCTAACCCAATTCCCCATCAAATTTACCGCATTGCCCTGCGCATTTCACCTTGGCTTTGGTTTGGGAAATTAGTGAGCCAACGAGGACGAGTTGTATCACTGAGGTCCGGGTTGTCTGGGTCAATCCTGTTCAGGGTGACGGATTCGGACCCTGCTTCTGGTCACCACCATGAGTGCTCCCATCCCCATTGAGTTGCCGTGGTCCTCGATCAGGTCTTCCATGGCAGCAACCTTGTCTTCCACCTGCATCTCCACGAACCTGATGATGCAGGGATGGTCGAGTCTGCGTACGAAGACCAGTTCTCCGAAGTCCTTGTCCTCGGTGATGATCGTTCTCTGCTCCTCCAGCGCGGTGGCGAGCAGCGTTTCGTCGGTGGCTCTCGGGTCTATCTCCAAGGCTGAGACCACATCATGTCCCTGGTCGATCAGGGCGCTGCGCATCCGATGGGACGATGCGCAGACGTCGATGAGAAATCTCATTCGGCCTGTCGGATTGGGGTGCGGTCATAGACCTGTTCTCCCGCCAAGGAGCGGTGGGCGAACAGCAGGCAGGCCCGGATGTCCTCCTCTTCCAGGAAGTCGTACTCCGACAGGATCGTTTCCGTTGAGTCTCCCGCGGCGAGCATTCCGAGAACGTGTTCCACGGCAATCCGCATGTCCCGTATGATGGGTTTCCCGCCGAACACGTCGGGGCGCACCGTGATCCGGCTGAGCAACTCTGTGTCTGTTGTCATGTCGTTCCTCTTCTGGATGTCATCCCGCCTTGGACCGGTTCCTGGGTGCTCTCCCCTGTTTCGGGAGTTCACGGCGCCTGCGGCCCATTCTAGCATTCGTGACCGGCGGGCGGGCCCGGGATGTCTTCTGGCCCGGGCAGTTTGTCCTGTCGGCTTCCCCTGGTGCCGTGTACCGGCAGGACGGTTCGGCGCCGTACCGGCTGCACCCCCAGTCGGTGGTCCGCTTGATGGTGCCCCAGTTTACCCCCAGCATCTGAGTCCTTTATAAACCGCAGGGGTCTGGGCTAAAGGTCGATGACACTCTCCGCATCTCCTGAGGCGAGGGCATTCATGTAGGCCAGGATCAGGTCGCCGGTGCGGTACTGGCCGACCTGGCCTTCGTCTTCCCGCCGGACTATGGGGAAGGTGCTCAGGATGTATTCCGCGTCCTCGCGGGATAGGTCGTATAGTTGGAAGTAGCGGGCGTCGAGCCGGGCCCGCAGGTGGCGTCGCTCCTCTTCACCCCAGATGAAGGGCGGGCCTTGGTAGCCCATGTCCTGAGCGAAAGGGACCATGTCGTTGGCGGTGTACGTGAGGCTGAGGACGTGTGTTACTTAGGTTAGGGCAGGCCGCCCGGGGAAGAATGAGCGCTCTGTTGTCCTTGTTGCTGGCTGAGGAACATGGGCCTCAGCAGAAGGGCCGGCTTCCCAATCTGGAAACGTTCATATCCAACTGATCTTGCAAAGCGCCTGGTACACACCCGCTGAACTCGTGGCCGTCGAGGGTCAGATACTTCAACATGGTGAGGCTGCCCAGTTCCGGCGGTATCCCCCCCAACGACAAACCCAGGAGATCCAACGCACCGGTGCGTCTCATCGTCCGGCGGGTGAAGCCCACGCCCGGTTCCCAACCAGCCCTTTTCGCCACCTACAGCTATCACGGCTTCATCACCGACCGGGACGAGGAGACCCTGGAACTGGAGGCCGACCATCGTTGCCACGCCAAGGTCGAGAACGCCATACGGGACCTCAAGTACGGCGTGGGACTCAATCATCTCCCGTCAGGCCGTTTCGCCGCCAACGCCGCCTGGCTGGCCGTCCAGGTGCTGGCGCACAATCTGGCCCGTTGGGCAGCGCGGCTCGGCCTGGATGAGCAGATCGTGACCACCAAGACCCTCCGGCGGCGGTTCTTCTCCCTGGTCGGGCGGCTCACCCGCTCGGCGCGCCGTCTCACCCTGCATCTCCCCAAGTGCTGGCCGTGGCAGGAGAAGGTCAGTTGCGCCCTGACCCGGCTGCGAGCGATTCCACTCCCAAGCCTGACGCCGCCCGTCCGCCACTGACCCGTTATCCGGCCAACTGAACGTTCCCCCAACTCGCGCCATCCCGGTCCGCGAGGGTCTCCTGCCGTGTCCTATCCTACCTTGTCGCTCGCCACAGCCACTGCAGGCCGCCATCGGCCCCCCAAAAGCGCCTGAGGACCGCCTGCCAACCTCCCGTCTACCCGAATTCGAGCCCGGATCATCGCGCCTGTAATTCCCTCACCCCCCTTCCACTGTCCTCACGCCGTCCATCGGTGGATTCGGGCTTATGCTGTTCCAATTGCCCCTGGTCGATAGGGCGGTGGCGACGGCATTCTGACAGGAACTCCCCGCCTGAATAGTCCCGCACACCCACAAGACCAACCCGGTCCATTGTGGCCCGTTGAGGTGGGTCAAATGCGTTTCAATGAACCTGCTTCATCTGGTAGCATTCCCTTGGAAGGTGCATGGTATGGAAGGTGCATGGGAGACCTCCGGCATCCGGTTTTGTAGCAGCAACCAAGATGCCAGAATCCCGTGCGTTTTCCAAGTTCTCAGACCAATTTCAGTCCATACATACCCCTGTCAGCTGCAGGGCGGGAGGGTGAGGGGGCGCCGCCAGATTATACCCATACCCCGGGCGCGGGTAACTGAGCACGTGGTGTTGGAACGCACCTGCTCAAAGTGCGGCCAGCGATGGGCCCCCGAACCGGATTGGGGCGCCCTGACCGTGGGGAGGCACCGGATGGGCATCTCAGTGCAGAGTGAAGTAAACGTGCTCCTGGAGGAGTGCCGGCTTCCCTTCGGAGTGATCCAGCGCTACCTGAAGTGGCGCTACGGACTGCGCTTGAGCGTGGGCGAACTAGCGGCGTTGACCCATGGAGCAGCAGAGCGGGGCCAGGAGGAATACGCCGGGTTGCGCCAGGAGATCCGAGCCAGTCCGGTGGTGTACGGGGACGAGACGGGCTGGCGGGAAGACGGCCGCAACGGGTATCTCTGGAGTTTCAGCACTCTTCAAGGTGCGTTACTTCCTCCGTCGGGCCAGCCGGGGAAGGGAGGTGGTTGGGGAAGTGATGGGAGACGAGTTTGAAGGAGTGCTGGTCAGTGACTTCTACGGCGCTTACAACGTGCATCAAGGGCTGAACCAACGATGTTGGACCCACCTGCTGCGGGACATCCACCAACTGAAGGAGCAATACCCTCAACATCAGGGACTGGCCGAATGGGCCCGGGAGGCGCGGGAAGTATATGACCATGCCCAGGCATATCCCGGCCCGGACCCGCAACTGCCGGAAACGGTGCAGCAGTCCCAGCGGGTAAAGCAACAACAATACCAGCAGCAGCTATTGTCCATCTGCAAGCCTTACCTGGACGGCGGTGCACCCATGAGGGTGCTGTGCCAACGGGTGGAACGCTTCTTGCCGGAGTTGTTCGCCTTCGCCGCTGATCCCCGGGTGAGCGCGGACAACAACGCGGCGGAGCGCAGCCTGCGCCCAACGGTGGTGAGCCGGAAGATCAGCGGCGGGACCCGTTCGGAGCAGGGAAGCGAAACCAAGAGTGTCCTCGCTTCCTTGTTCAGCACATGGCGCTTGCGAGGCTGCAACCCCTACCAAGCCCTGAACTCCATCCTCTCCCAACCCCAACTCGCCCCAGTCTGAACAGTTACGACCGGGCATAGTATTTGCGAGAACATCTGCAATGACATAGAGTATTGTCTCACACCAAGCGTTTGAGTCAGGGTAGGGAGAGAAGATGGCCCTAAGCAATGGAGCCGATGAGGCGGCCCTGGAGAGGTCGTATTCAGTCTTGCAGCCGATGGACCCAGCCGCCGCCGCAAAGATGCTGAAGGAAGCCAAGCAGATCCTGGACCACCTGGGAGTGGTTTTTTTCCTTCGGCAGGGCACATGTCTCGGCGTAATTAGGGACAACGGATTCATCCCGTGGGATGATGACTTGGATTTGAGCTCGGTCATCGGACTTCATGGGCTCACCGAGAATTCAATAGACCGGGTTGTGGCTGCCTTCAGGGACAATGGGTATTTCGCTAAAGTGGAACCCAACGACCACTACATAAGTATGGCGATGATGAAGTCTTACATTAGGACCGACTGGATTTGCCACCGGATCGTTGACGACTGCATAATTCAGTACCCTGGAGTACGAATCCCTGTCACACTTGTCACTCAACTGAAAGAGATTGACTTCATAGGCGAGAAATTCCTTGTGCCAGACCCGCCGGAAGAATACCTGCGGTGCAAGTATGGCGCCGATTGGATGACTCCTAAAAGGACAGGGTATGAGAAGGATATCCTGGAATTGGTCCCGGAAAGTCCGCTCCCCGCGCCCAGCCGGCTCAGTCAGTCGAGCCCCATCCCCGAATCGGGCGACAGCCGGGTCCGGGTTCTTGACCATTCCGGCCAACCGGTCTCCAGTGCAGAGGTCATGGTCGCTGGACTGGGTAGTTACCAAACTAACGAGCAGGGTTACGCGATTATTGATGTGCCTCGTGGCGACTGGTACGCGTTGATTATCAAATATGGCGATCACGAAGAAGTGCTCTACCAGGAGAAGCTGGCTAAAGGCGAAAGTTACGTCTATAACACAAACCCATCAACCGCTTCAGGACGGCTCTGCGTTTTGTCGCCGGAGTGAATTCGCTAAGAGGGTGTGTTAGAAGTCCCTTCTCCCTTGGGGAGAAGGTTAGGATGAGGGGAAATGCTTCCCATAGCCAAGTTACCCATGCCTGGACCGTTGTGGTACGGCCCTCACCCCCGGATCACGTCCGGGGCAGGCTCTAGCCCTCTCCCGCGGGGAGAGGGAACTTTGCACACACCCTCTAAGCTGGGCTTTGTACAAAAGCTAGACAAAATAAAAGGGTGATACTTCCAGTCAATTAAGGTATTGATATAGGTGAATAGACACTTGCCATCTGGCCGTTGCCCTTTTTGTCTTGGGAATCCGCATCTCTGGGCATTTGTATGGCGTTTCATGGAGTAAGTTCCCGGTTCACCCTTCGTTATGAGCATTTCAGACGGTTCGGTTCGCTCCCGAAGCGTCATCAGGCCGTTCCTACCTAGCTATCCCCGCTCATTTCCATAGCCCACTGGGGGCCTCCTGGATTTCTGAGACTTGTTTAGGGCGCCAAGGCTCGTGTTTGGTGTCCTGTTGGAGGAATTCATGCCCGACCAGACCGTAGAATATTTGAGCTCTTTGTACGGCGGATTTTGGGACTTTGAAGTCAAAGATTTTTGTTATATGACCAACCCCTTTTTCCCCCCAGAGACTCTCTTGGAGGATTTGGGGGTACATTTGACCGAATTGGTCAAGGCTTATCCGTCGACCAACTGGTATATATCATCATTGCTGGCGTACCCCTTGGGATTAACTGAGAACGAGGTGGTGGTCGGAAACGGCGCCAGTGAATTGATAGACGTTTTGGTTAATCGATTCGTCCAGAACCTGGCTATCCCTGTGCCTACATTCAATGAGTTTACCAACCGAGCCGAGACCTTGGGCAGGAAAGTCAACCCCTTCCGCCTTCGCGGCGAATTCAAACTTGACCCGGAAGCGTTTGTACGGCACGTGAGAAAAACGGGGTCCAATGCGGCTGTACTCATCCGGCCCAACAACCCTACCGGGTCCCTTATCTCCAAATCTGACCTTGCCTTTTTGCTGGAAGACCTTAGGGACCTAGACCTGGTGCTGGTGGATGACTCATTTATTGAGTTCGTAACCACGGAATCGGACCAAGCAGCGTCGAACTTGGTATTCGAATTTCCGAACTTGGTCGTGCTGAAGAGCCTATCCAAGAATTACGGAATCCCGGGGCTTCGCTTAGGGTATGCTGTCTCCGGGGACAATGAGCGCGTCAAGCAGCTGCGACAGGACCTCCCCATCTGGAACATCAATTCTTTAGCCCAGTTCTTCTTACGCCATTACGGAGAGTACCAAGAGGAGTTCACGGTTTCGTGCTTAAGGGTGCGGGAAGCGACCCAGCGGCTGTTTCAACAACTTCGCGGAGTGCCCTACCTTTATCCCTTCCCGACCCAAGGCAACTTTGTCTTGTGCCGGGTCCTCTACGGCTTGACCGGAGAGGAATTAACTTCAGCTCTATTCGAACAGTACAATATCCTGGTCAACAATTGCAGTGAGAAGGAGGGGCTGGAGGACTCTTACATACGAATTGCTTCCCGCACTAAAGCGGACAATGCGGCTCTGGTAGCTGCCCTGCAAGGACTAGATGCCGGACCATCTCTAGGACATCCAGACTCCCAGACATCCAGATTCCACCAGGCGGGGTAGGGTATGAAGGCAATAATTCTTGCTGCGGGCATGGGCACCCGGTTGCGCCCCATCACTTCGTCCCTCCCAAAATGTCTGGTCCCGGTCAATTCTAAACCCATTCTGGAGCATCAGTTAGAGGCATTGTTGACGGCAGGTGTCCGAGACGTAATCCTAGTGGTGGGTTATCTTTCAGAATTAGTGTCTGACAGGTACGGGACTAGGTACGGCGACATGAACATACACTACGTTCAGAATCATGTCTATGACTGCACTAACAACATCTACTCCCTGTGGCTTGCACGACAACACCTAGATAGCCAGGCGCTCTTGCTGGAAGGGGACCTGGTTTTCGAGCCCGAGTTGCTACAGAGACTAGCTCAAGCTCCTGAACGGGACGTTGCTATCGTCGAAAGATTTCAGCCTTACATGGATGGGACGGTTATCCAGGCCAATAGCCCTTGGGCTGGCAGGATGGTCCTAAAAGCGCACCAAGGGGATGCTTTCGACTACGCGTCCGTCCTCAAGACAGTAAATATTTATAAATTCTCCCAAGAGGTTTTACAGTACAAGATAGTTCCCCGGCTGGAATCCCATGTGGCGCAGCAGCGGTACGACCAATATTATGAGGCGGTCTTCGCCGACCTGATTTCTCAAGGCTCCCTGCGCTTGGCTATTCTTTGCGCCGCACCCAATAAGTGGGCGGAGATTGATACTTTGGAAGACCTCCAAACAGCCGAAAAAATTTTCGCGGCAGAGACTCTGGATCCCGGGAAGGCTCCAAGTTAACGCTGTCGCCGCCGCCACGGGAAATCAGCGGGCGTTGGATGCCAGCTAACTCTTGAACAGCAGAAGGTGCACTTTGGAATATGCTAAGGCATGGTCCCAGCCGAGCGCCATCGAATATTACTCCAAACATCGGCATGAAGTGTCCGACCTTTATCCATCGGAGCGAGTTTTTTTGCCTAGAGTTTTGTTTCCGGGGATTAAAGTGCTAGATGTGGGGTGTGCCTCCGGCGGATTCTTCAACATCATGCGCACCCTGGAACCAACCGTTGACTATACTGGAATAGACATAGCCGAGCCAGCCATCGACCTGGCCCGCCAGACCTATCAGGAAGCCCGATTTGAGGTCGCCGATGGGGTGACAATTCCTTTCGATGACGGGGCCTTCGACTTGGTCCACTGCACTAGCGTCTTGGTTATCGAACCTAGATACCAAGAAGTATGGGAGGAAATGTACCGGGTGTCCAGCAGGTTCGTTTTGGCAGATATGCGCTTGTTAAAGGATATTGAAAGCCAAGGAGGTCTCCAAGATTCTCACTATCGAATCCAATTCGACGCGCAGGACCAGGAAGGGATAGTGCCCTATGTGGTGAGCGACGCCGATGAGGTGGTCAACTGCTTATTAAACCTGGCCCCCCGCCCGCGAGCTTTGAGAGGCACCGGCTATTTCCATGAGGTCTCGAAGATGGCGGGTACGCGCTACTCCCAAGTCTGTATGTCCATATTGCTAGTAGAAAAAGGCAATTTGGAAACAACACGAACTGAACTGGACCTGAACGACTTACCACTAGAGTTCTCAGCTTTTCCAGGTTAAGCCCCGATCCACCGAAGGATGGCGTGTAGCGGGGTCCTGAAGAGACAAGAAAGTGCTCCTGTGCCTCTGGGATAATGGTTTTGTAACAGCAAACCGGCCCCAGAACAAGGAACACCCAATAGATGTTACCACGCAACCACCCCGACCGGATCCAAATCACCTTCGACGACCGCCGCCTGGTGGCCAATGCCGGGCTGATCCTGCCGGCCACCCTCGCCCTGCACTTGGGTCTGCCCCAACTGGTTGACCGGCACTTGGATCTGGGTCGGGCCCCAGGCCGAGCCAACACCGGCGACAAGATGATGACGCTGGTGGCATCTGCGCTGGCTGGTGGCGACTGCATCGACGATGCCGATGTGTTGCGCACCGGCGGGACCGCCCGCGCCCTGGGCAGTGTGGTCAAGGCGCCCTCCACCCTGGGCACCTTCCTGCGCAGTTTCCGGTGGGGCATGTCCGCCAACTGGACCGGGTGAGCCGCGAGTTGCTGGCCCGGGCCTGGCAGGCGGGGGCCGGACCCGGCGACGCCCCATTCACCATCGACCTCGATTCGACCATCTGCGAGACCTACGGCCTGGCCAAGGAGGGTGCCCGCCACCACGGCTACACCAGCAAGCGGGGCTATCACCCGCTGCTGGCCGTGGCCGCCGGAACCGGCGACGTGCTGATGTCCCGGCTGCGGGAGGGCCGCGCCAACACCGCCCGCGGCACCGCCCACTTCCTGCGTGAAACGGTGGGGCGGGTTCGCCATGGCGGGGCCAGCGGACAACTCACAGTGCGGGCCGACAGCGGCTTCTATACCCATGCCGTGGTCGCCGTCTGCCGCCGGATGGATGTCCGCTTCTCCATCACCATCCGCCAGCGTGCCAGCCTGCGCAATCTCATCGAGGCGATTCCCGAGGAGGACCGGGCGCCGATTCCTTACTGGATGGACGGCGCCGCCGATGTGGCGGAGACCGCTTACACCCCCTTCCGGACTGAGCCCGACGCCGCACCGGTGCGGCTCATCGTCCGGCGGGTGAAGCCCACGCCCGGTTCTCAACTGGCCCTCTTCGCCACCTACAGCTATCACGGCTTCATCACCGACCCGTACGGGGAAACCCTGGAACTGGAGGCCGACCATCGGAGCCACGCCGAGATCGAGAATGCCATTCGCGACCTCAAGTATGGCGTCGGTCTGAACCACATGCCGTCCGGCCGCTTCGCCGCCAACACCGCCTGGCTGGCCGCCCAGGTGATGGCGCATAACCTCGCCCGCTGGACGGCGCGGCTCGGCCTGGGCGAGCAGATAGTGACCACCAAGACCCTCCGGCGGCGGTTCTTCTCTCTTACCGAACGGCTCACCCGCCCGGGGCGCCACCTCACCCTGCAACTACCCACCCACCGGACAACCGAAGGTTCCCGCAAACTCACGCCACCCCGGTCCGCGAGAGTTCCCTGCTGCGTATTTTCTCGCCATTCCCGCGCATCGCAGCTCCCGCAGACGGCCATAGGGACCTTGTGCGGCGACTGAAGACCGTCCGCCGACCTCCCTTCTGCCCCAATGTAGCCCAGGCCATCTCCCCTGTGGCTCCCTCACCCTCCTTCCGCTGTCCTCACGCCGTCCAGCGGTGGGATATTCGGGCTTAAACGCGCGTGCACCTACCTTATCCAACGGTGTAAGAAGAGGGCAAACATTTCCGGCTGACCTTATGGGTTTGGCGATGCGAAGGCTTTCGAGTCAGGATTGCAGGTAACGCCGGACTGTTTCCCGAAGCTGGTCGGCGTGGTTGTGGATTTCTTGCGGGGACTCAATGGCGTGGCGCATCTCGATTTGAGCACCACTGCTAGCCCTGCTGCCATCGAACAGGCCTATGTATTTTTGAGACCTGTTGAAGTGAAAACGGCACAGCGGCCTCCGGTTATTGTCGTCCAAAAAAACCGCACAGTATTGCTGTGCGTCTCGAAGCGTTACTCTCTCGGAATCAACTACTTCTCCGACAATAGCTTTGACAACCGCGTAGCCCTCCAACTCCTCAACGGTGGTTTCGGTGTCGCGCCCTTCTTCAAGCGATTCTTCCATCTCTTCCGAGGAGGCCTCAAATTCTTCAGATGGGGCTTCTTCTTCAACTACGGGCGTAGACGTTTGATTGCCTCTCAATAAGGCAGTGACCAACTCTTCAACAAACTCACGGAGAGCTTGCTGCGTCATTTCCTTGATGTCTTGGGTCATTCTGCTTCTGGGCGGAAGTAAGGGTCTGGCAAGCCATTCCGCGAAAGCATCATCAGGCTGATGATGATATTGTTGGTTCAGGGTCTCCTTCATTCCACTGATGTATTTGAAGCGAGACGCTGTCTGGACGGCCCCAAGGGGGTCGAAGTCATCCTTTGTGAAATTCTTGAACTGCGTAAGGTCATTGTCAGTCAAAGATTCGAGGTTAACTTGCCAAAACGGCTCTTCATCCATTTTATTTGGTTCTGCTTCGTCGGTGAAAAACTTGTAGATGACACCGTTGGTAAGTATCCCGATTTTGGCTCCGGCAAAAGGAACGAAAGAGAAGTAGCGTCCTAGCTGATTAATTTCGTCAGTGGAAAGCCTGTTTGATAGCTGTTTACACTCCATGACAATGAGGGGACGCTCCCCCGACATCAAAGCGTAGTCAGCCTTCCAACCTGTCCTCGTCCCAAAATCCGCAGTGTATTCAGGTACTACTTCTGCCGGGTTGGCATCATCGTACCCAAGTGCTCGTATTAAAGGGAGAATCAGAAACTGTTTTGTCTTTGCCTCGTCATCCAGTATCGGCTGCAGGCTAGTAGTTCAGCTATTTTGAATTGCTGGGTAAAGGGACTTCAGCTTGATGCGTGCATCCGCGGTGGTGAAGCGCCAGTCCACTCGCACCATGTCCCGGTTGCGCTGGTCCTGCCAGGCGTCAACTTCCCGGCGCAGCACCTCTTGATCAGGAATCCGGCGGTCCAAGCACTGCCGGGCCAGCACTCCGATTTCAATTTCAGCCATGTCCAGCCAACTCCCATGCTTGGGGGTGTAGTGAATCTCCAGACGTTCGGCGATACGCCGCGCTTCCATAGGCTCGAACGCCTCGTATAATGAGGCCGGATGATGGGTGTTCAGGTTGTCCATCACCAGCACAATCCGGTCCTTGTCCGGGTAGTCCTCGTCCACCAACTTCTTCACTTGGTGCGCCCAGTCCACTTTCGTCCGCCGGTCCGTCACTCCGACCCGCCGCCACCCTTCCAGCGGCGCAAACAGCATGAACAGGTTGCTCACCCCGTTGCGCTCGTATTCATAATCGTAGGAGCCCGCCGCCCCAGGCCGGGCCGGACGCGGCCGGCGCGTCTCTTTCACCAGTTGCTTGCTGGTCTCGTCCAGACAGACAAGAACTTCGTTGTCTGGGTAGGGGCGATGATAGACTTCCAGTACGTCTTCCATGGCGCACACAAACTCCGCGCTTTCCTGCGGTGGGATGCACCAGCACTCTTTCAGCCAAGGCTTGAGTTCGTTTTTTTCAGCGTCTTGCGCACCGTCTCTGGGTGGATGCTCTCCACTATCTCGCACTCCACCAGCCGGTCCGCCAATAATCTCAGCGTCCAACGGGCCCGGCCTTCCGGCGGTTCCCCGCAGGCCAGCGCAATCAAGTGGGCTTCCTCAGCACCATCCAGTTTCTTTGGCCGGCGGCGTTGTTGCTCCTTACGCCCCAAGGCCGCTTCGATCCCTTCCTCCACGCAACGGCGGCGTATCCGTTCCACTGTGGCGCTGGCGATCTCAAGGGACCGGGCAACCTCTTCGTCCGTCAGGCCTCCGTCTTTCCGCGCTTCATCGCTAAGCAACAGGATGCGTGCATGGGTCTGCTTGTACGCTGCTGCCCGTCCCTTGGAAACCAGGGCCTTCAGTTCCTGTTGCTCTTCCGAGGTCAGTTCGATATGGTACTTCTTAGCCGGCACGACCCCTCTCCTTGAATACAATTCGCCAATGCTGGCAGAATACACCCGTTGTGCCTCAATTCAATGACGTTCAACTACTAGGTATTCGTTCTGCCAAATCCTTGATGTCCTCAATTGCCATGATGAATTCCTTTGCGTTGAGTGAGTAGATTGCCGTTGTGTAAACTGGCCCTTACCCCGAATCCACCGAAGGAGGGCGTCGGGTCAGCGTCCTGAAGTGGCGAAAGGGTGCTCCTCTGAATCTGGGATAATGGTTTTGTAACAGCAAACCGGTCCCGGAAAAGGAGCACCAAATAGATGCCACCACACCACCAACCCGACCGCGTCCGCATCGCTTTCGACGATCACCGCCTGGTGGCCAATGCCGGGCTGATTCTTCCGTCCACACCTGTATATCCCGGTGTCGGAGGCGAACCGACGCCGGACGACATCGGACCAGGGCAGGTATCTAGGCCTGTTGTCAGACCGGGACCAGCCCGCCATGTACCTTCTCGAGCCCTGGACTTCGGGGACGCCCAGCATACCCCCAGCCCCCCAGGGTCGGTGCTGTCGAATCACACGAATCGAAACTACGCCCGAGCTTGGACCGCTTTTTCCAGGTGGTGTGGAAACCGGGGCATCCCGGCGCTGCCTGCCAGACCAAGCGACATCGTGATGTATCTGGACAAGATGGCTGGTCGGGGGAGACGGGTTACCACGATCCGGGCAGCTCGGTCCGCCATTTCCCATGGGCACCGTACGGCTGGGTATGCGGACCCCACGGCCGATGCCTGCGTCAAGGCCTTCCTGTCGGGTCTGGCGGAGTCCGATTCCCGCCCCCCGCACCAAGCGAAGCCACTTACCGAGGCAGTCATGGCTGAGATCCTGGCCACCGCCTTAATGCCGCGGCGAACATCCGGATGTGCACCACGCCTGGAATCCACTGAAGACGCCGAAAGGCGCGGTAGGGTGGACATTGCTTTGGTGTCGCTGTTGCGTGATGCTCTCCTCAGTCGATCCGAAGCGGCGGCCCTGCGATGGGGAGACGTGGAGTGGCTCGACAACAACACCGGCAGGGTCTTCGTTAAACGCCGGAAGACCGATCGGGGCGACCTGTGGAAGACGCCGCACATCAGCGAGGAGACCGTCTCCGCCCTCAAGGCCATCATGCCCGTCGCGGCTCTCATCAACGCCGAAGACCGAATCTTCGGACTGTCCGAATCCCAGATCGGCCGACGGGTCCGGCAGTCGGCGCTCGCTGCCGGACTAGGCGACGGCTTCTCCGGAAACAGTGGTCGGGTTGGGAAGGTGCAGGACCTGTCGAACTCAGGCCTCGACATCCCCGGATTGATGGCGGCGGGTCGGTGGCAGTCGGCTGTGATGCCGGCCCGGTACATCAAGAAGAAGGATGACAGATCGGAGATTTGTCAGGACGGAGTGTTGACCGGGGCAACCATATGACCCTGGCGGCGGCATTCTCCAAAAGGAACCAGCGATGAACCCCAATCTGGAATCCATGCTCGACCCGGAACGCTTGGCACAGCCACTGCCCGGCGCCATCTACCTTGCCTCTCCCTACACGGCCCAAGACCCGGGCGTTGAGCAGGCCCGCGTGCAGGCGGTCAAGCACGTCTCCGGCCGGCTCATCCGAGAGGGACAGGTGATATTTTCGCCCTTGGAATACACCGAGGCCATGCAGCAACGAGGCATCGTCCCTCCCCAAGGATGGTATCTCTTCGACTTGGCCGTGCTGCGGAGCTGCGTCAAGCTGCTGGTCCTGGCCCTGCCCGGCTGGCAGGAGAGCCAAGGGGTGATTATGGAGACCGCCGCAGCCAAAGCGCTCGACATCCCTGTGGAGGTCCTGACCGTCGAGGATGCGGGGCTGCCCCGCGACTTGGAGCGGCAACTGACTGGGAGAACCTGATGATCGAGTGCAACCCAACACGGCGAAGCACAACGCGCTGCTGATTAACGGGCGCGGTAGCATTTAAGAACATCTGGATAGAGGTCGACCAGGCGTTGTGTAGCCCAATCGGAACTGGTCCGCCCCTCCTGCAGGAAGGTTAAAAGCCGACCCCAGTTCCCCTTGGTATTACAACGACGGATTACTGAATAAGATGACTGACGGCTCTTGTCCAGCTACGAAGCAGCAATCGTGGAGGGATCGCAGCGGCGCTGTGGCAGGTCCAATTCCTCGTAGGAATTACCCCGCCACGGAAGCCGTCGTTTTAATATCAGGCACTCCGCCCTGTCGTCGGGGATGGAGACCTCATGGCCCTTCTTGCTCTTGTTCCCCGTCACCTCCGGCCTGAGGGAGATGACGGGAGGTCCTGGTTGAGCCGGAGGTCCGCCGAACGGTAGGGATAGACATTCCTCGACCGGTAAAAATAGTCGTCTTGACCGGCAGAACTAATTGTCGTTGATCACCTGGGCGGCACAGCAGGAGCTGGAGAGCATCCGCAGGAGGACCAAAGCGGGCTTGGACAAAGCCCGGAGCAACGGCAAGACCCTGGGAACACCACGGAAGATGCCGGACTTGAAGGTGGAGATGGCCAAGTCCTTCCGGAGGGACGGGCTGAGCTTCAGGCAGATCAGGACGGCTCTGGGAGTATCCAGGACCACGGTGTCCAGGGCTTTGAGGGAGAGTTGAAGGTAGCGTAGGCACGGCGAAACGATTCACATTCGCATATCATCCAGAAACTCGGAAGCTGGCTCAACGCCGGTGACCAGCAGGTGGTCCCTGGCGCGTGTGCAGGCAACGTAGAGCAGGTTTCGCTCCGTGTCGTAAACCTCTTCCAAGTCGGACTCGTCGGTGATGGATTCTACCCGGGACTGGAGGGGAATTACCTCGGAGTCGCAGGCTACTACCGCCACGGCACGAAACTCCAGGCCCTTTGCCAAGTGCATAGTGCCAATAGCCACGCTGCCGTCCGCCGCTTCCACATCATCATCTAGCACTGTATAAGGCAAACCGGACCGTTCGACCGCGGCCTCCGCTCGACAAATTTGGTCGATGGACCGGACAAACACGCTGACCTCACCGGGTTGCAATCCTTCGAGGATTCTGGCGCTGAGCCACCTACTGACCACGCTGCACTCGGAGTCCTCGTTTTCCACCACATGGATGGTGGGGAGCGGCCCGTTAAACACCGACACTGTACCCTTCCGCTCCTCCAGGTTGCCGTCAACGTCGGATATCTCCGGATCCAATAGACGGTCGGCGTATGTCCTTATCTGGTGGGAGGTGCGGTAGTTTATCTTCAGAGTTTGGGAACGTCCGCGAATCTCAACACCCAGTTCCTTCCATGAAAAGGGTTGCTGGAAGATGCGCTGGCCCAAGTCCCCGGCGAAGAATAGCCCGTTGGGTCGGCCTCCGGCCATTGCCGCCAAGAACCGCAACTGGGCGACACTCACATCCTGGGCTTCGTCGACCACAACGTGATCAAAGGGCGGATGGTCCTGTTGCAGGATTCCACGGGTCAGTTGCCCGAACATCTGCGCCTTGGTCAACAGACCTCGTTCCTGTAAACCCGACCTGACCCGTTCAAAGACCGGCCACACAACTTTCCGCTGTGTTTCCGAAAGCCGACGGTATCGGCCGATACGGTTTACATCCCGATAGCCTTCCTAAGTGTCCAACTGCCAGGCGTCCATCACTCTATCCCACTCGGTCAGGAGGAATGTCGTAGAAAAATTGGTCCTATCAATACTCGCAGATTCCTTGACCAGGGCCTCAATAATTTCCTGTCGAGCCAATCTCGCCGGGCCAAACTCAGCCTCGTACAGGCGCAGGGCCACGGTGTCCAGCGAATCGACCGAGATTCTTCCATTCGTCTGTAAGTCATGGTGGATCAGCAGTTGCAGCTTGACCTTCAACAGGTTTGCCAGGGTATCGGAGAAGGTAGTGAGCAAAACCCGGTCATCAGAATTGGACTTGGCCAGAAATGCGGCCCGGTGGAGGGCCACGACCGTCTTGCCCGTGCCCGCCGAGCCGGACACCCTGGCCGGCCCGTTGTAGTTCCTTTCTACAATTCCAGACTGGTCCGGGTGCAGGAAGACGGTCCACCTCTCCCACGGGTACTCCAAGGCCGCCGCCAGTTCCTCGACGTTGTTCATGACGCGGAAGCGGCGCAGGGCGTCGGGATGGCTGAATGAGTCACCGCCCACCGTGACGAAGAGGGAGGGTTGTGGAGTACCACCCACGGCCAATTCTAGCAAAGCCTCTGCTGCCTCCGCCTGCAGGTGTTCGGCGAGATCCAACACGCTGTCCTCAGTAGCGGCCCTGACGTCGTCGAGCCACTCTTCTGGCACACCGTAGCCGAGCAGTTGGTCGTTTGTTATCCGGGAGAACACAGCGGGTTTTGGAGGCGCTGTTTGCTCGGCCTCCACGAAGACCGGAACGACTACCTCATGGACGACCTCCCGCAACTCAACCAACTGGGCAGCGCCAGTCGTGGGGTGGGTCTCCAACCGGCGGCGCTCGGCCCACCGGTAGGCATCATCGTGGCTGTCCACGTAGCATAGGACGACGTTCTCCCCGTTCCGGTGCAGGATGATGCGCAGGTCCAGGTTCACCCGGGCCGACCAGAAACCGGGGTCTCTGGCGCCGGTCACACGGTGCAGGCTGAGGCTCGGATGGGCGATGTTGGTCTGCAAGTCGAAGGCAGTGGTCTTGGCCGCCCTCTGATGCTCATTGGGGAGCCTGGCCAGGCTGGAAGTGAAGGTGTCAGCTATGCGGAATTGCATGATCTTTTGCGAACAACAAGGACTTGAAGTAAGTTCGGAATCCTATAAATCCATCATGTTCCTTTGGTCTGAAGGATAATCTGAACCATGCTAAACAGACGATGGAATAGATAGTCTATATGTTCGCTCTTTTGCACCTTCTCCTTCCCCACCTCGGAGTGCCGAATCTGGAGGTTGTTGCCTATCGCAGTTAATTCGATTGCGTCCTTCTGTATGTGCTTGTGAAATTGCCGAGAAAGCGGCCCCGCAGCTTCATCAAGCAGGGCAGAGATTTGGTCCCGTTTCTTAGCCCCTTCACCTGTCGTCTTCAGCCGTTCCCAGGCGTCCCATAATTCCTGTAAAGCTTCGCGACGGACATCCCCTCGAGGGCTGAGGTACTTTCGCCGAGCAGTCTCTAACAAGCGATCCAGTTCGACATCGCCGGATTGAAAGTGTGCTGAGGCCAACCCCTCTCTCAAGACAGGAGGCGCAAGGCGTTCAATGTGCCCTTCATCGGTGAGGGTGTAGGCGAGTCCGTTACGTCCTAAACTAAAGCTAAGGTGGGATGTACATTCGGGGGGCGCTGAAAATTGGTGTCAAGGGCGCCGAGATAATGGGCCACTGGGGCGGCGTGATCGTGTACCACTGATGTGATGACTGACGGCAGTAAATTGGTCGGAGCGGCGGCGTTACAAGAACAGGAGGAGACGGCGTTGGCGGTGCGGCTATTCTGCGTCGGGTTCTTCTGAAGCCTGCGGGGAAGCGTTCTCCCGGCTGCGCTTGAGCCGGTAGCTCTCGCCGTTCATCTCCAGGATGTGGACGTGGTGGGTGAGCCGGTCCAGCAGCGCTCCGGTGAGGCGTTCCGAGCCGAAGACCTCGGTCCACTCATCGAAGGGGAGGTTGGTGGTCACCATGACGGAGCCCCGCTCGTAGCGTTGGCTGAAGACCTCGAAGAGCAGTTCCGCGCCGGTTCTGGAAAGGGGGACGAAGCCCAGCTCGTCGATGATCAGCAGGTTGAGCCGGGCCAGTTGTTTCTGCAAGTTCAGCAGGCGCCTTTCGTCCCTGGCCTCCATCATCTCATGCACCAGACCGGCGGCGGTGGTGAAGCCCACAGACAATCCCCGCTGGCAGGCGGCCAGCCCCAGCCCAAGGGCCACGTGAGTCTTGCCGGTGCCGCTGTTGCCGACGGCGATGACGTTCTCCCGGCGCTGGATGTATTCACACCGGGCCAGTTCCATCACCAGCGCCTTGTTCAGCGACGGGATGGCCGGGAAGTCGAGGGTGTCCAGAGGTTTTCACGGCAGGGAATCGGGCGGCGCGGATCCGCCGCTCCACCATGCGCTGGTGGCGGTCGATGAGTTCCAGTTCCGCGAGCCTGAGCAGGTACTGGGGATGATCCACATTCTCGGCGGCGCACAGGGCGGCCATCTTCCCGTACTCTCTCAGGAAGCTGGGCAGCTTCAGTTCTTTGAGATGGTGTTCCAATAGCAGCGTCGACCGGTCGTTCATGCCGCCCTCCCTGTGAGGAGAGTCATATAGTCTTGTGTGGAGGTGGTGCTCACCCTGACCCGGGGCAGGTAGGGATAGAGCTCCATATCCAGCCTGGGCGGCCGCCCCTCCAGCCGGCACAGCACCAAGTGCTTCACTGCGTCAAAGCTCAGCGACCCCAGGTGGATGGCATCTTTCACCGCTGCGTGCACCTCCTGCTGGGAGAAGGTCTCCAGCAGCCTCAGCACCTGCACGAACTCCCGTTTGCCCCGCCGTCCCATGCGGGACTCCAGCAGACGCCGCAGCGTCCCGAACTCATCGGGGAGTTCCCATCCCTGCAGCGGCGCGGCCTGGTCCAGGGCGCCCGGTTTCCGCTCCAACAGCGGCAGGTAGTGGATGGGGTCGTAGACGAAGTCGTCCCGGTCGTATGATCTGGGATGGCTGGCGATGACCTCGGTTCCGCAGCTGATCACCACCTGGCCCACGTAGCCCCTTATCAGGACGTCCCGGTATCCGTAGGCCACCGGCACCGAGTAGTCGTTGGTCCTGTACCTTACCAAGGACAGCGAACTCACCCGGCCAGCCTGCTTGTCGCAGGCATCGTAGGCCACCGGCGGCAGGGGCAGCAGGGCGTCCAGGTCCCGCTCCATCCTCTGACCGATGGTCTCCGTATGTCCCCTGAGCTGGGCGTCCATTCGTTCCAAGCAGCGCTGCTCCAGGCAGGCGTTCAGCGCATCGAAGCTTTCGAAGGACGGCACCGGCACCAAGAAGTTGCGGCGCATGTACCCGACCAGGCCCTCCACCTTGCCCTTGTCATTGCCCTTGCCGGGACGCCCGAACCGGTCCTCGAACAGGTAGTGGGACTGGAGCTCGGTGAAGGCGCGGGTGCGCTGGCGCCGGCCGTCGCCCAGTATCTTCGCCACTGCCAGCCTGGTATTGTCGTAGAGAATGCCCTGCGGGACTCCGCCCAGAAAGGCGAGGGCTGACACGTGGCCGTCCAGGAAGGCCTCGGTGGTCTCGGACGGGTAGGCCTTGACGAAGCAGCCGTCGCTGTGGGGCAGGTCGATGACGAAGCAGTGGGCCTTCCGCTCCACGCCGCCGATGACCACCAGGGCCTCGCCGAAGTCGCACTGCGCGTGGCCCGGCGGATGGGACAGCGGCACGAACATCTCCTTGGTCTGACGGCGATGCTCCCTAACGTAGTCCTTGACCGTGGTGTATCCGCCGTCGAACCCGTACTCGTCCCTGAGGCGCTCGAAGATGCGCTTGGCGGTGTGGCGCTGCTTCCTGGGACGCCTGAGGTCGTCCTCCAGGATCCGGTCGATGACACCGGTGAAAGGCTCCAATTTGGGCCTCTTGGGCGGACTCTGTCTCCGGTACCCCGGCGGGACCGAATAGGCCAGCATCTTGCGCACGGTGTCCCGGTGCAGCCCAAACTCTCTGGAGACCTCCCGAATGCTCTTGCCCTCCACCATCACCGCCCGGCGAACCCGTAGATATACGTCCACTCTGTACATCCATCGCACCACCCATAAGCTCGACTTGAAGCCTATGAATGGCGGCGGGCGGTCCAATTTGCAACCGCCGTTTGTCAGAGATTACCCGCCCGCACGGGACAATTTACCTCCGCCGCTTACAGATCCGGGTGACGACGACACCTACGGCACCGGCGACGTCATCCAGATAACCGTGACCTTCAGCGAAGACGTCACGGTAACCGGCACCCCGCAACTGGAACTGGACATGTACGAGTCCGACCCGTCGGCGCGGCTGGCCAGTTACAGCAGCAGTGATAGCAGCGGGGCCAATGTGGTCTTTACCTACACGGTGGCGGTGGGCGACTCGGCCAGCGACGGTCTCGCAGTCGGAGCCAACAAGTTGACCCTCAACGGCGGCACCATCCAGGACGCCTCGGCCAACGACACGGTGCTGACGCACTCTGCCCGTTCAGCAGCCCCTGGTCACTTCGTGAACGGCGCGGGTGGCGTGTAACAACATACGGCGGCATCTGAACGGAACCGCTGACAATTTTTTTTAAGACCTGCTCCAGAATGGAATCCTCATCCGGGCCGGGCCGCTCGCTCCATTGCCGAAAATACTTGTAGCAGGTGCCAATCGGGGAAGTCCGCAGGCAGCATGCGCCACTGGCAGCCGCTTTTCAGGAGGTACAACGCAGCCAGCGGACTTTCCGCCGTGAGGTCTCAAACCGGTGTTAACAGACGACCGGCAGCAGGCCTCACGGTGAACTCTGGTGTGATGCTCTTAGACGTAACCCAGTTCAATGAAAGAGAAGGTGGGCGGTGTATGTTTAAAGGAAAAACCAGTGGCATGGCCATCACGGTAATACTCCTTCTCGTCCCAATCCTGATGCTGGCGTGCGGAGGTGGAGATGCAAGCGCGGGGCTGTCCAGTGAGGAAGTGCAGAAGATAGTGCGTGAGGAATTGGCGGCGGCTCAGCCGGCCGAGACCGCACTGACTCGCGCCGAAGTAGAAGAGGCGATCCAGGGAGCCATAACGGCTATGCCGGAGCCTGAACCGGGGCTGACCCGGGCTGAGGTAGAAGAGGCCATCCGGACGGCGGTGGCGGCTATGCCGAAACCTGAACAAGGCCTTACCACAGCTGACGTTGAGGACGCCATCCGCGCGGCAATGACGACTATGCCTCAACCGGACCCCGGAGTCACTGCAGCCGAAGTGCAAAATTTGATCCAAGCCGCCATCGGAGACCTGCCTCAACCGGAACCCGCACTCACCATTGAAGAGGCCAAAAGACTCGCGCAATACGCGGTGGCGACCATTCCCTCGAAGTACTCGCCCGCCGAGTACACCAAGTTCTTCGTAAACAACGCCATCAACCGGTACGAATTGGAGGGGCTTGAGGCCGCGTTGACCTATTACAACCGAGTCGATAGCATCGACGGGCAGTGGTACGTGTTCATCGTAGACGAGAACGACCTGACCATCGCCCATCCGAACGGGAGCCTGATCGGTCTCGACCTGAAGGGCCCGCTGGGCACCGACGCCAACGGCTACAACTTCGGCCAGGAGATGCTGTCGGCCGGCGAGGAGGGCAGGTGGGTGTCCTACGTGTACGGGAATCCCGCAACCAGGTCCATCGGCACCGCTTTCGGCGAGTTGCAGCTCAAGAACGCCTGGGTGGTGCGGCACGGCGGGCTGCTGTTCGGCTCCGGCTGGTACGTCGACGCCGACGAATTCACCAAGTCCTTTGTGGCGGCCGCCGTGGGCAAGTTCCGCGCGGTGGGACTGGAAGGGACCGTGGAATACTTCACAGGCTCGGAGAGCGATTTTGCCGGCCTGCCAGCGGCCATCGACTACTACAACAGCATAGATACGGTTGAGGGGGAATGGTCCGCGTTCATAGCGGACGGCAACGGCAGGATCGTTGACCACAACGACAAGGAACTGGTGGGAAGGGACCTGGAAGACCTGTTCGGCGTGGCCATGTTCGAGGCCAGCCCGGAGGGCAATTGGGTGACCACGGAATCCCTGCGCATCTGGGTGGTCAGCTACGACGGGCTGGTGTTCGGCTCCGGCTGGCACCATGACGAGTCCGGCTGACCCACCCCCGTACTCCAACTCCGCCGATTACACCGGCCCCTCCGAGAGTTTTGGCTCTATCCCCGCGAGTGCCTGGTCTGAGTGCACGGTAGGTGGTACTGTGTCAATCACGGGCTACAAGTAGGCTGAAAATTACAGGTTAGAATTGAGCCAGTTCTTCATTGATTAGCGAGAATGTCAGTCTTGGGATTCTCCGCCCGTCTCGTCTGGAGCAGGGCGCAGTTGTTGTAACGACGGGAATAGTCCAGCCTGGTGTTTTGCCCTGAGCCGGTAGCTTTCGCTCCGGATATTCAGGACGTGGCTGTGGTGCAGCAGCCGGTCCAGTACCGCCGAGGCAATGACAGTGTCCCCCAGGGGTTCGCCCCGCTCACCGAAGCCCTTGTTCGAGGTCAGGATGATGCTGCCACGTTCGTACTTGGCCTACACGAGGGTGAAGAAGGCGGTGCCCGACTCCCATTCGTAGGACCAGATGCCGAACTCGTCCTAGAGTGGACTACACCGTTTATGGAACAGCTCCCGCAACGGGGAAGTGTTCCTCAAACAGGGGTGTTCCATACTCCCCGTTTGTGGAACGGGACGGGACACCTCAGCTGGACTTTACGCAAAAGTTAGAGAAAGTGAAAAGACAGGGTAAGCTGGCCTAAACCCACTTCTCACGGAAGGTCCAGCCATGCTCACCCTGACCGATGCCATTTTACCCGTACTCCATCCCTTCGCCACGCTGTTTCGCAGCCCGGCCTGGCTGAAAGCCCAAATCCTGCTGGCCGGCGCGATACTGGCCCCGGGCCAACGCACCGTGGCCGCGGCGCTGCGCGTCATGGGCCGCAGCGACCACCTCGACTACGCCCGCTACCATGAGGTGCTCAATCGGGCGGTGTGGTCGCCCCGCCAGGCGGCTCGCATCCTGCTCATGCTGCTGCTCCAACACCTGGACCAGGGGCGATGGTCCGTTGGTCTTCGGCATCGACGAAACCCTGGAACGGCGCCGTGGCCCTAACATCAAATCCTTGGGCATCTACCGCGATGCAGTGCGTTCCAGCCGGAGCCACCTGGTCAAGGCCAGCGGCCTGCGCTGGGTCTCCCTGATGTGGCTGGGCCATGTCCCCTGGGCGGGACGCTATTGGGCCTTGCCATTCCTTACCGTGCTGGCGCCCTCGGAACGCTACTACCGGCAGCGCGGACGCCGCCACAAAAAACTCACTGACTGGGCCCGCCAGATGATCCTGCAACTGCGCCGCTGGCTGCCCCACCGCCCCCTGGTGCTGGTGGGCGACAGCGGCTACGCCGTCCTGGACCTGCTCCACTGCTGCCAATCGTTGGCTCAACCCGTTACCCTCATCGCCCGCTTGCGCCTGGACGCCGCCCTTTATGCGCCAGCGCCACCCCGTCAGACGGGCCAGAACGGTCGGCCTCCGCTGAAAGGCCGGCGGCTGCCCGCGCTGAAGACACTCCTGGACTTGCCCACCGTGTCATGGATCAAGGTGTCGGCAGCCTGGTACGACGGCACTACCCGCACGGTGGAACTCACGTCGCAAACGGCGGTCTGGTACCGCTCGGGCAAGCCGCCTGTGCCCCTGCGCTGGGTCTTGGTTCGGGACCCACAGGGCGAATTCACTCCCCAGGCCTTGCTCTGCACCGATCCGTCGGCGGACCCGACGCAGATCCTGGAATGGTTTGTGCTGCGCTGGCAACTGGAGGTCACCTTTCAGGAGGTGCGGGCTCACCTGGGCGTGGAGACCCAACGCCAGTGGTCGGATCGAGCCATTGCCCATACTACGCCAATCCTGATGGGGATCTTCTCCTGGACCACCCTGGCAGCCCATCTTCTGCGGCAACAACGACCCTCGACCCATCGCACAGCGGCTTGGTACGCCAAGCCGTTGCCGACCTTCGTGGATGCCATCGCTCTGGTGCGCCGCCACTTGTGGCTGGCGTCTGAGGGTTTTTCACTGTCCGCCACCGACCCTGATATACGGAAAGTCCCGGCCGCTCTGTACCACCAGCTTGTCGATTCCCTTGCTTACGCCGCTTGAATTGCGCAAAGTCCAGTTCTCGGTGTGGGCTGAGTGTTGGTTTGGGCATGGACCGTATGATGCCGGAGTTGATGAGTTTTAGTTCAGATTCAGGATACCTCTAGAGTACTTGGCCATTCTTGTCGTGTTTCCTCCGTCCCTTTGGGGAGTTTGATACCTTTTCCATGCTGGGTTGGTTGATTGCTGCTCCCCGGACCGGTCGGGGAGTTTGAGGCTCAAAATGTTCTTGTTGTGCGGGGGCGGTCTTCTGCTTGGTTATTTCTCCGATTCCGTTGTGTCTTCGACTACCTCTGTGACAGTGATGACAAGGGTGGTGGTGGTGGAACGGCCGGTGATGTCCGTCGCCTCTACGGTGAGGGAGTACGTTGATTCGGCTTCATAATCCAGTGCGGTTGTGACGGATAACTGGACTCCGGATTCGGCGGTCGTAAGCCTGAAGGTCCCGGTCTCGTTGCCGGAGATGATGGCATAGGTCAGGGTGTCATTCGCATCCTGGTCGGTGGCTGAGATTGTTCCGATGTCCTGTCCGGCGGCGGCGTCCTCGGGGACTGAGAAGTCGTAGCTGTTCTTTTCGAAGGCCGGAGGTTCGGCTACGTCTGTAACGGTTATGGTGACTGTTGTCGTGGTCGCCGCGCTTTGCGGGTGGGTTGCTTGAACTACGAGGGAGTACTCGTTTTGGGTTTCGTAATCGAGTGGACCTTGGACCTCGATCTCGGTTGTGCTTTCGTCTATGGTGAAGGGTTGTTCCTCGTCTTGGAGAATAGAGTAGGTGATGGCATCGTCATCCTCGTCCGTTGCCGGGGCTATTCCGACGATGGTTGGGGGTGTCGCATCTTCTGCGATTGGGAAATTGTGGGTCGTTGCCAGAAACGCCGGGGCAGTGTTGCATGATGACGTGGTTGCCACGGTGGGGGCGAGATTCTCACTCCCTGGCTAACCGCCGGGGCTCCCTGCTGAGTGACGCGCCCGGTGGGCGCAGCGTGGGTTTTTGTGCCGTCGCCAAGCCAGATCGGTGATGCCCAGAGCTATGGCGAGAGTCAGGACGACTGTGAGAAACGAGAAGACTGTTGAATTATGACTGGTGGCATTTCGCAACGAACGCATCAAGGCTCTCCTACTCCTTGTCTATATAGCTTGGTTTGTGAGTAATACTGTCGATTTCCGAGACTCCTTCTTGAGCGGATAGTTCGGCCAACAGGGACAATGGCACTGAGGCACTGAAGCGGCCTCCGGACCCATCCTCGAACTCGCGTACGTTTGCAGTGGTGAACCCTTTACCTCTGACCCATTCTTCGACGGTCAGGGTGTTGGCAGTCAGGCGGACCACTATGGCCACGACGGCGTCTTCAACGGTTGTTGTTCTCTGAGTCCGCTGCCACTGCCAGTTTCGTCTTCCGCTTCCTTTACGAGGTGTTCGAGGATACTGTCAATTCCGGGATAGGTAGGAGGAGATTTTTGCGGTACCCACTGGACAATTTCATTCGTAGTACCGTCGGGGTTTATGGTGACGATGTCGGTCGGTGGCGGCGTGGGTTCAGGAGTGTTGGTGGGTTCAGGGGTGCTCCTCTCTTGTGCGGGCTTGGAACCAGGTTGTTCTCCGGGCGCAGCTTGGGTGGCTGGCCCGCAGGCGAGGAGGACTGCGGCTGTCAGTAGGATGATGACAGTGGTCAGGACGGTCGGGGAATTTGTCTGAAAAAGCTTCTCATAAGGTTTCTCCTTTTCCACGATCGCTGATTCGCAGCTGGACAAGGACCGTCAGCCATCTTATTCAGTAATCCGTCGTTGTAATACGAGGCGTTTGGTTCCTTGACGTAGACCAACGCCCAAGCGGCCGCTGTGCGCTACAGATGCACGCTACCCTTTTTTGTCTCGTCTCCTCCGTGCAGCCTGCCACAGCCTGCGGTAAACACGGTGTCGCTCGGCGCACGCCGTGTTGTTGTCCAGCGATTGTGTCCCCTTAAATGAAAAGCGAATATGTTACCCGGTTTAGTCGGCGGAGGTTGGTGATCCGGCCCGGGCCTCCGCCTTGGCTTGCTCCTTGTCGCTGAGTTTCTTGGTGGGCGGGCTGTCTGACTTGGCGTACTTTCCGACGGTGTCTCGGGCCATACCGAGCTTCTGGGCGATGGCCCGTAGGGAAAGCCCATGCTCCTTGGCCTGTTGCACCGCCTCTCAGCGAGCTTGCTGGGTCTCCGTGGGCGTCCGGCGCAACTTGTGGCGAAGCGGTTTTGCCTTTCCACCCCTGCTCCTGGTGGCTACGTATTCGTCTTCGTCGTCATCGGGCGATTCCGATGGTTCAAGGGCGGCCAGGCGTTCCCGTTGAGCCTCGTTCAGATGGCTGCTGACCACCCCATCGGCGCCCTCCTGCTGTTCCGGGCCGTGGGAGCAGTCGCTGGCGGCGCCCGACAGCACTGAGGAGGGCGGCGGACCCTCCTGATAATCCACGGCCTCTCCCTGGTACCTGATCATCAGCTCCCCGTCGGCCCGTTCCAGAATGTCCACCCGGAGGCCGGCATAGCTGGGCCGTTCCGCCCCTGGCAGCAACTGCAGGACTCTCCAGTGGTACTTCACCGTGTTGTCCCGGGCCACCTTCCGGGTGTCCTTGATGCAGATGGTCTCGGTCAGCGACAGTTGGGCCGGCACCGGCCGATAGGCCATCTTGGAGTGCTCCGGCGCGACGGCGAAGCGGGCGTTGAACCGGGGTAGGAACTCCTGGAGGACCTCCTTGGCATGGTCCATTGTGCTGGCGGCGACCAGGCGCAGCTCGGTGACCAGCCGGTCCTGGAAGGTTTCCAGCATCCGCTCCACGCGTCCTTTGGCCTGTGGAGAGAGGGCGAATATCTGCTGGATGCCCAGATCCCGCATCACCCCGGCGAACTGGGTAGTCTCCACAGGCACCGGCTTCTGACGGGCGTTGTACTTGAAGGCAGCGTGGCGGTCGCTGTAGAGGGCCAGGGGAATTCCCCACTGGCGGACCAGGCCCTCCAGGAGCACCAGGTAGTCGCGGATGTCCTCGCCGGTGCGGAAAACGGCCTGGGCCACGGTGCTGGTGGCGTCGTCCACGGCTATGAGCAGCGTCAGCTTGGGTCCCCGGTCGGGTGTTGGCTGCCGTCGATCTGCACCAGCATGCCCTCCTGGGGCATGCGCCTGCGCCGGAACCGGTGTTGCTGGGAGCGGCGGCTGCGAGGACTTCCGATGCCCACCTTGGTCAGGATGCGGCGCACTGTGGGACGGCTCAGGTCGATGCCCTCGCGTTCCCGCAGCAGTTCGGTGAGATGAGTGTGGTTGGCTCCGGCGTAGCCGTTTCTGGCCAGCTTCACCACGGCAGCCGCAGCGACCTCAGGGATAGCATTGTGGGGCCGGCGGCCTCGGTTCCCATGGGCCGCGGCGGGACCGTGCTTGCGATAAGCGGCCAGGAGACGCTTGGTATGACGTTCACTCACTCCCATGACCTCGGCAGCCTGGGCGATGGGAAACTGGTATTCCAGAACGCTGTTGAGAACCTGAATCCTTGCCTGTTCCTGCTGGTTCAACGTTACATCCCTCATAGGGATGACATTTTCGCTGACCAGTTAGCAGGTGACCGAATCGTAGAACATCAACAGAGGTTTTCAAGAACTTCCTGCCAGATTTTCAGGGTCATTAGTCCACTCTGGGAGCCGGGTCGGCGACCATTGCCGCACTTCCGCCGTTGCCAGGCGGGGAACAGCCAGCGGCAGACCGCGGTGGGCACCGGCCTTTCCCGGGATACGGTGGCCGGTGCGCAAGTACGTGGCCGCGGCCCAAAGGGAGGGCATTGCCCGCGATGGGCCGGCGCACACAACCACCACACCGGCCATTGACCCGGGGATCGCGTAGATGGCCACGGAAACGACTGGTGCATTTGGAACGGCCGATGCAAGTCCCCGGCATCCATCTGCCATTGTTCGAGAAACCGGACCATCTCCCTCACACCCATCACCAGCCCCTCCCTGACTCCAAAACGGGCTAACCCAATTCCCCATCAAATTTACCGCATTGCCCTGCGCATTTCACCTTGGCTTTGGTTTAGGAAATTAGTGAGCCAACGAGGACGAGTTGTATCACTGAGGTCCGGGTTGTCTGGGTCAATCCTGTTCAGGGTGACGGATTCGGACCCTGCTTCTGGTCACCACCATGAGTGCTCCCATCCCCATTGAGTTGCCGTGGTCCTCGATCAGGTCTTCCATGGCAGCAACCTTGTCTTCCACCTGCATCTCCACGAACCTGATGATGCAGGGATGGTCGAGTCTGCGTACGAAGACCAGTTCTCCGAAGTCCTTGTCCTCGGTGATGATCGTTCTCTGCTCCTCCAGCGCGGTGGCGAGCAGCGTTTCGTCGGTGGCTCTCGGGTCTATCTCCAAGGCTGAGACCACATCATGTCCCTGGTCGATCAGGGCGCTGCGCATCCGATGGGACGATGCGCAGACGTCGATGAGAAATCTCATTCGGCCTGTCGGATTGGGGTGCGGTCATAGACCTGTTCTCCCGCCAAGGAGCGGTGGGCGAACAGCAGGCAGGCCCGGATGTCCTCCTCTTCCAGGAAGTCGTACTCCGACAGGATCGTTTCCGTTGAGTCTCCCGCGGCGAGCATTCCGAGAACGTGTTCCACGGCAATCCGCATGTCCCGTATGATGGGTTTCCCGCCGAACACGTCGGGGCGCACCGTGATCCGGCTGAGCAACTCTGTGTCTGTTGTCATGTCGTTCCTCTTCTGGATGTCATCCCGCCTTGGACCGGTTCCTGGGTGCTCTCCCCTGTTTCGGGAGTTCACGGCGCCTGCGGCCCATTCTAGCATTCGCGACCGGCGGGCGGGCCCAGGATGTCTTCTGGCCCGGGCAGTTTGTCCTGTCGGCTTCCCCTGGTGCCGTGTACCGGCAGGACGGTTCGGCGCCGTACCGGCTGCACCCCCAGTCGGTGGTCCGCTTGATGGTGCCCCAGTTTACCCCCAGCATCTGAGTCCTTTATAAACCGCAGGGGTCTGGGCTAAAGGTCGATGACACTCTCCGCATCTCCTGAGGCGAGGGCATTCATGTAGGCCAGGATCAGGTCGCCGGTGCGGTACTGGCCGACCTGGCCTTCGTCTTCCCGCCGGACTATGGGGAAGGTGCTCAGGATGTATTCCGCGTCCTCGCGGGATAGGTCGTATAGTTGGAAGTAGCGGGCGTCGAGCCGGGCCCGCAGGTGGCGTCGCTCCTCTTCACCCCAGATGAAGGGCGGGCCTTGGTAGCCCATGTCCTGAGCGAAAGGGACCATGTCGTTGGCGGTGTACGTGAGGCTGAGGACGTGTGTTACTTAGGTTAGGGCAGGCCGCCCGGGGAAGAATGAGCGCTCTGTTGTCCTTGTTGCTGGCTGAGGAACATGGGCCTCAGCAGAAGGGCCGGCTTCCCAATCTGGAAACGTTCATATCCAACTGATCTTGCAAAGCGCCTGGTACACACCCGCTGAACTCGTGGCCGTCGAGGGTCAGATACTTCAACATGGTGAGGCTGCCCAGCTCCGGCAGTATCCCCCCCCAACGACAAACCCAGGAGATCCAACGCACCGGTGCGGTCTCATCGTCCGGCGGGTGAAGCCCACGCCCGGTTCCCAACCAGCCCTTTGCGCCACCTACAGCTATCACGGCTTCATCACTGGCCGGGACGGTGAGACCCTCGAACTGGAGGCCGACCACCGCCGCCACGCCGAGATCGAGAATGCCATACGCGACTTCAAGTACGGCGTAGGGCTGAACCATCTCCCGTCAGGCCGTTTCGCCGCCAACGCCGCCTGGCTGGCCGTCCAGGTGCTGGCGCACAATCTGGCCCGTTGGGCAGCGCGGCTCGGCCTGGATGAGCAGATCGTGACCACCAAGACCCTCCGGCGGCGGTTCTTCTCCCTGGTCGGGCGGCTCATCCGCTCGGCGCGCCGTCTCACCCTGCATCTCCCCAAGTGCTGGCCTTGGCAGGAGAAGGTCAGTTGCGCCCTGACCCGGCTGCGAGCGATTCCACTCCCAACCTGACGCCGCCCGTCCGCCACTGATCCATCAACTCGCCAACCAAACGTCCCCGCCAACTCGCGCCATCCCGGAAAGCGCGAGGGTCTCCTGCCGTGTCCTATCCTGCCTTGTCGCTCGCCACAGCCACTGCATTCCGCCATCGGCGCCCCAAAAGCGCCTGAGTCTGTTGATGGTGCGCAGCGTCTTCCACTTGACCCTGAGGGCTGCCGAAGGGTTTCTCCGGTCCGTGTTTCACTTGCTGGAGTGGGAGCTGCCGGTGCCGGACTATACCACCCTCTGCAAGCGCGCCAAGCGCCTGGCGGTTTCCTTGCTCAGGAAAGCTGCTGGTCCCTTGCACCTGGTACTGGACAGCACCGGGTTGAAAGTCTTTGGGGAGGGAGAATGGAAGGTGCGTCAGCATGGCTATACCAAACGGCGCACTTGGAGGAAGCTCCATCTAAGCGTGGACAGTGAAACCCAGGAGATCCAGGCCGTGGTACTGAGCGAGGCCAGCCTGGACGATGCGGGAGCGGTGCCCGGCCTTCTGGACCAGAGCACCGGGTCAGTGGAGCAGGTGGGTGGCGATGGGGCCTACGACAAAAGGAAGGTATATGAGGGCTGTGCTGTCAGAGGTATCAGGCGGGTAGCAATTCCACCTCGAAAGGATGCCCGTATCTGGCAGCATGGGAACTGTGCCGCCCCGCCCCTGGTGCGGGACGAGAACCTGAGAAGGATTCGGAAGGTAGGACGCAAGCGGTGGAAACAAGAGTCGGGCTATCATCGGCGTTCCCTGGCCGAGACTGCCATGTTTCGGTTCAAGACCATCTTTGGTTCCTATCTTCAGGCCAGGAAGTTACCGCAGCAGAAGGTGGAAGCCAAGATAAAGTGTGCCGCTTTGAATCGGATGACCCACCTGGGAATGCCGGATAGCTATCGAGTAGCATAGCTCGATTCAAAGGGTGTTGGGGCATTTCATGTGCTGCCAATATTCATGCAACAAAGCCCTTTCGACTCGTCAATAAGGGCGGAGTTGCGGGTAAACGAATTCGATTCTCTGGCTATATTGTTTATACTCAAGAATTAAATCTCAAAGAGTCGTGAACCGACTTGCCTCTTCCATTCCTTGACATCAGCGTTCCAGTGGTTTCATCAGATATGCTTTGCAGAGATGAGGAAGCTGAAATATCGGTCAGGGATCTAAACAATAAATGGGAAATCGATATCGACTTCGGAAACGTTAGACCCAGAGATACAGTATGGACAGGCTGCGATATTTATTTTGGTTCAGAAAAAACGGCTTCATTCGTTTTGCAGGGTGAGCTAAGAGGAGATAATTTGCCCTAACCCATCAAATGTGAGCTAAACTAAAGCCAAGATGAAACTCGCATGGATCCGTATGAGAATCCTGTAGATTCCACCTTGGTTTAGGTATGGTGCCGATCAACTCCTTGCCGAGCCTAACCCCGAATCCACCGATGGACACCGAATGGACGGCGTGAGAACAGCGGAAGGGGGGTGAGGGAGCTACAGGGGAGATGGCCTGGGCTCCATTGGGGTAGATGGGAGGTCGGCAGAGGGTCTTCAGTCGTCGCACAGGGCCCCTATTGGACGTCTGCGGACGTTGGGCAGGGCAAGATGGCGGGGATAGGACGCAGCAAGAGACACTCGCGGACCGGAGTGGCGCGAGTTGGCGGGGACGTTTGGTTGGCCGGTTGATGGGTCAGTGGCAGACGGGTCGTCAGGCTGGGAGTGGAATCGCTTGCAGCCGGGCGAGGGCGCGGCTGAACTGCTCCTCCCAAGGCCAGCGCCGGGGAAGATGCAGAGTCAACCGGCGTGCCGAGCGGGTGAGCCGCCCGGCCAGGGCGAAGAACCGCCGCCGGAGGGTCTTGGTGGTCACTATCTGCTCGCCCAGGCCGAGCCGCGCCGTCCAGCGGGCGAGGTTATGCGCCATCACCTGGGCGGCCAGCCAGGCGGCGTTGGCGGCGAAGCGGCCCGAGGGGAGATGGTTCAGCCCTACGCCGTACTTGAGGTCTCGGATGGCGTTCTCGATCTCGGCGTGGCGGCGATGACCGGCCTCCAGTTCCAGGGTCTCCCCGTCCCGGTCGGTGATGAAGCCGTGATAGCTGTAGGTGGCGAAGAGGGCCAGTTGGGAACCGGGCGTGGGCTTCACCCGCCGGACGATGAGCCGCACCGGCGCGGCGTCCGGCTCACTCTGGAAGGGGGTGTAGGTGGTCTCCGCCACATCGGCGGCGCCGTCCATCCAGTAAGGAATCGGCGCCCAGTCCGCCTCGGGTATCGCCTCGATGAGATTGTGCAGGCTCTGGTGCTGGCGGATGGTGATGGAGAAGCGGACGTCCAGCTTGCGGCAGACGGATACTATGCTATGGGTGTAGAAGCCGCTGTCAGCGCGCACCGTGAGTTGCCCGCTGGCCCCTCCGTAGCGAACCCGCCCCACCGTTTCACGCAGGAAGTGGGCGGCGCCGCGGGCGGTGTTGGCGCGGCCCTCCCGCAGCCGGGACATCAGCACGTCGCCGGTTCCGGCGGCCACGGCCAGCAGCGGGTGATAGCCCCGCTTGCCGGTATAGCCCCCGTATCAAGTACGGGGCAGGCTGTGGTGGCGGGCACCCTCCTTGGCCAGGCCGTAGGTCTCGCAGATGGTCGAATCGAGGTCGATGGTGAATGGTGCGTCGCCGGGTCCGGCCCCAGCCGCCCAGGCCCGGGCCAGCAACTCGCGGCTCACCCGGTCCAGTTGGCGGACATGGCCCCACCTGAAGCTGCGCAGGAAGGTCCCCAGAGCCTGCCCTCGCGAAGGCGGGGGGTGGACGGCGCCTTGACTGTGCCGCCCAGGGCGCGGGCGGTCCCGCCGGTGCGCAACACGTCGGCGTCGTCGATGCAGTCGCCACCAGCCAGCGCAGACGCAACCAGGGTCATCATCTTGTCGCCGGTGTTGGCCCGCCCCGGGGCATTGCCCAGGTCGAGGCGCTGCCGGACGAGTTCGGGCAGGCCCAGGCGCAGGGCGAGGGTGGCCGGCAGGATCAGCCCGGCATTGGCCACCAGGCGGTGATCGTCGAAGGAGACACGGATGCGGTCGGGGTAGTGGCGTGACAGCATCTATTGGGTGCTCCTTTTCCGGGGTTGGTTTCGTGTTTCAAAACCATTATCCCAGATTCAGAGGAGTACCCTCTGGCTTCTTCAAGGGCTGTCCCAAAGGCCGTCCTTCGGTGGATTCGGGCTAACCGGTACTGTGTACTCCATCCCCCTTATGAACGCTGGCCGGAGAGTCTTGCTTTGGAGACGAGCGTCGCTCTCCAAGGGGGAAGTCATCCCCGCGATGAATCCCTCAATTTACGCGACGTTCATTCTTAGATCGGCCAGGGCCATGGCCCCGGCCAACACCTCCTCTACCCTTTCGTTCACAGTTCGTTGCTCAACCGTAAACTCGTTCAGGCGGGGCGCCAACCCATCAATGTCGCAGTGTTCTTCAATCTCCGGAGCAAGGCAACATGATACCGAACTCGCTGGGTGACTGCGTTTGTGACCTTTCCCTCCTATTTTGCGGCGAAACTCCTAACTCAACCTACCTGCCCGGTGTATACTCTGCCCGTAGCGCCTATGGCCGGATCATACCAGGTCCCAACGAATATCATGGGATGAAGAGTTACTGTGGAAAAGATGGACATACCCTTCCTATCGACAACCGAGCTTTCGGAGTTGATCCGCCGGAGAGAAGTCTCTCCGGTAGAGGTGACTGAATCGTATCTGGAGCGCATTGACGCGTTGAACTTCAAGTTCAATTCCTACCTCACCGTCTGCCGTCAAGAGGCACTGCACGCCGCCCGCGAAGCCGAGCAGGCCATCTCCCAGGGTAACTACCTCGGGCCGATGCATGGCATTCCCGTGGCAGTAAAAGACCAAATATGGACCAAGGACATCCGTACCACGGTTGGTTCACGGTTGATGGCCGATTTCTTTCCAGTGGAGGATGCCAGCGTAGTAGCGAATCTGAAGACAGCCGGAGCCATTTTGTTGGGTAAGACCAACCTCACCGAGTTCGCTATCGGCTCGTCACAACGGTACGGCCCCAATCGCAATCCCTGGGACCTGGACCGTTTCACTGGTGGGTCCAGTGGTGGTTCCGGCTCAGCTACTGCCGCCTTCTTGTGCGCCACGTCACTGGGAGAGGACACCGGGGGATCGGTGCGGCGGCCAGCGGCCTGGTGCGGGCTTGCCGGCCTACGGCCTAGCTGGGGCCGAGTGAGCCGTTATGGGGTCATGCCTGGGTCTTGGTCTATGGACCAAGTGGGCCCGATTTCCCGCACCGTAGAAGACGCTGCCATCACCTTGGGGGCCATAGCCGGATACGATCCCAAAGACCCCTATTCCTGGGACGTTCCCGTGCCCGATTATCGGCGCGCCTTGGATGGCGACGTGAGCGGTGTTCGGGTGGGCGCCATTCAAGAACTGGTCCATAGCGAAATCGTGGACCCGGAAGTTCGGGACGCCGTGGTCAGGGCCGGGACTGTGTTGGGGGAATTAGGAGCGTCCGTGGAAGAGGTGTCCCTTCCTCTAATCGTCCATGCTGGCACTATCACCGCGGCGCTAATAAATGTGGAGTCGGCGACAACCTACGGAGACTGGATCAGAGACCGGCTCTCCGATTTTGGCCATAGCAACCAGATCGGGTTGCTCACCGGCCGGATTCTCCCGGCGCAAGCCTACTACAAAGTCCAAAAGCTAAGAGAGCTGGTGCGGCGCCAGATGCACGAGGCCATGGAACGGTACGATATCCTGATCCTACCCACTTCCAAGAGCTGTGCCCCACTGCTGGAGGACGACCCGGTGATTACCTCCAAAGCCATGGCCGCGGCTATGCCTCCGGTAATGACCAGGCCGTTCAATCTGGCGAACGCGCCCGCGATCTCGGTGAATTGTGGATTCAATTCCCAGGGCCTGCCCATTGGACTGCAGATCGGAGGCCGGCCCTTCGCCGAAGAGATGGTGTTGAAGGTGGCACATGCTTTTGAGCAAGGGACCCCTTGGCATAGCCTGCGGCCGCCCAACGCATGACGGGGTTCTTAGTTGGCGTTGGACTCACTTGGCCTGGGGATGGTGGAAATCCTCCTCTCCAAGGCTGAGAGGGGTATGTATAGGGTTTCATGTAGGGGCATGGCAGGTGATCTCCAAGTTGGGTTTGGGTTCCGGCCACGGCTCCGGCAGCAGCCACACCCGGCGCCAGAGCCTTCCCTGATGCATCAACTTGTTCAGCCAGTAGATGCTGTACCCGATTATGCTGACTGCCCGCACAGGCCTGCTCCAACTACTGTGGTGGGTGGGCGCCAGCACCTTTGGAGGTGTTCGAAGACTGTCTGGGGAGGTCTTACGGTCAAAGGCGTCTTCAAGCCTGGTACCATAGGCCAGAGTCAGCATAGCCGCCACCGACAGCACGAGCCAATGCCGGGAAATCCGCGCCGGGTCAGTCCTCCGCGTCCTCTGCCATTGCCATCCGGCGCTCTTGACCGCCTTGAACCCCACCTCAATCCAGAATCGGAGCGCGTACCAACTCATGTCCGCCTGCTCAGGCGGAAGGTCGGTCAATATGATCCACGGTCCATCTTGTTCAACATACCAGACCGCAATCAACGTGCAACGGCGCTTTACTGTTGCCTTGCTGAACGCCGTCCCGGTCCCAATCCACCCGGTATCCGGGCGGGGAACGAAGGTTCACGCGGGAAGGCGGCGACCGCCATCGACGCAGAAGGTGACGTTTTTCGGATACCTGATGTATGGATGCCAGCCTTGAGCGCATATCTGGCGCCACAGTTTCGGACTGGTCAGGCCCCGGTCACACAGCACAATCACGCTCATGTCCTGCGGCACCGCCGGGGCCAGCAGCCGGATCAGTTCGACTATCGGGTCCATCCAGGCCCCAGGTTTGTTCGCACGCAGGATGCGCCAGGCCACGGGAATGGCGCAACTCCGGTAGACCACGCTGATGACTATGGCGGTGGTATCCGTTCATTTCAACGTCGGGTCAATCGCCAATGCCAGCCTATCGGAATGCCACCACACAAGGACCCACCTGAGCAACGGCGCGAAGCAGAGGCTCACGTCCAGTTGGGTCTTGCAGGGACGCGCCCGGTGGCTCCCGTCAAACAACCATTCCCGGGGGTACTGCCTTATGCTGTTCCAGTTGCCCCTGGTCGATAGGGCGGTGGCGACGGCATTCTGACAGGAACTCCCAGCCTGAATAGTCCCGCACACCCACAAGACCAACCCTGTCAACTGTGGCCCGCTGAGGTGGGTCAAATGCGTTTCAATGACCTGCTTCATCTGGTAGCATTCCCTTGGAAGGCGCATGGGAGACCTTCGGCATCCGGTTTTGTAGCAGCAACCAAGATGCCAGAATCCCGTGCGCTTTCCAAGTTCTCAGACCAATTTCAGTCCATACATACCCCTCTCGGCTTCTCCAAGGGGATGGTCGTCAGTTCCTTGGCTGGCAAGGACAACACACCGCTCATCATGCCCAAACCTCCGTAGCCAGGAAAGCAACCGCGTAGCTCCCGGTCGCGTCGAACAGGAACGCTGCGGCCAACATGAACGCATACATCGGGGCGCTGGAAATACCACCAATAGTGGCAAACGCTTTCTTCCCGAAATAATCACCGCGTATGGCTGTGGTTGGCGGGTTACGCCCCCCCGAAGCCAGCGCCGAATATTGCGGCGAAGAGCATAGCCATCGGAAAACTATGGACCAACGCCGCTGTTAGGAAGCCGCTCGCTTGTATAAAGCCGAAAATCGCAATCGCCGCGCTTCTTGGGATCCTGTCCCCTACGTATCCACCGATCGATTGAGAAATTGCGGCCATTCCAATGAACACCGAAAACACCTGGGCAGGGCAACCGCATGTCGATTGGATCGCACCCGTCATTATTATGAAAATAGCGTGTTCAGGAGGCTTGGAGGTTAGTACTACAGTTGCAGAACAAAGGCGGGCAGAATCGAGGCAGTCAAGGGCTGGAGAGGTGAGGCGGTGGAAGGTGTGATAGAAGATGTGGGGGAGGTGGCCCGTTGGGCCAAGGGAATCGAAGGGGTACACAGGTGCATTGCGGGACGATTCCGGCGTCCCGAGCCGCATAGGCGGGCGCCGCCCTCGTTTCCACGAGGGCAGGCTCTGCGGGGGCTGCTCAGTCCCGTGGAACGCAAGAACGGCTGGCAACTGGCGGGGCAGGCAGGGGACGCCACCCCCTATGGGGTGCAGCACCTGCTGTCCACCTATGTCTGGGGCGCAGACCTGGTTCGCGACGATCTCAAGGACTACGTGGTCGAACATCTGGCCGGCGTCGGCGGGATACTGTGGTGGACGAGACGGGATTTCTGAAGAGGGTGAACAAGTCCGTTGGGGTGCAACGGCGGTGTAGCGGCACGGCGGGGCGGATCGAGAACTGCCAGATCGGGGTATTTTTGACCTATGGGCGCGGGTGGAGATCCGGCCCCTGAAGGAGCCGGGCAAGGGGTACTGGCTGCTGGTCCGGCGCAGTTTGGCCAAGCCTGGAGAGTTGGCCTATTACGTCTGCTTCGGCCCGGCGGGAACGACCCTGGAGAAACTGGCGCGGGTGGCCGGAACTCGTTGGACCATCGAAGAATGCTTTGAGGAGGCCACGGGAAAGAGCCTGCCCCCGCGAAGGCGGGGGTGGGTCTGGACCAATCCCAGGTGCGCCGGTGGGACGGCTGGTACCGGCACATCATCCTGGCGATGCTGGCCCACGCCTGCCTGGCGCAGGCGCCAGGTGTTGGAACAAGGAGGTCCGGGAGAAAAGGGGGCTGTCCTAGCTTGGACGAAAAGCTGATACCCGTGACGGTGCCCGAGGTCCGGTGGTTGCTCTACCGGCTGATATGGAGACATCAACCTACGGACGAATCAGTGCTGCGGTGGTCCCGGTGGAGACGGCGGCACCAGGCAACGGCCCGGCGCTGCCACTACCGACGCCGCCTGAAACTCCTCACCACATATCTGCAACTGTAGTATTAGAACTGCACAAAACCCTTATGGCACGGCTAGCACGCGGACCTGGACACTCGCTACGCAGAGAGAATGGAGCCATCTGCGGCGAAGGCTTCAATCGGTGTTGAGGTGGGGAGTATGTCAGGCCGTTTTCGCCGTATATCCAGCCGTATATCCAGTCGAAGGAGTGAGACAGGTGGACCAATGCCGCGTCTACCAGTAATTGACAGTGGCAAGGACTACCGGTACATTTTTGACAGGCCGGTCTATTTCACAGGTCTTGCGAGGTTAGGCGTTACCTAGGTTCTCGGACTCAGAGGCAACGATTCCGGCGCGAAAGGACTCGTTGGTTGCTTGAAGTTCATTCTGTAGGGTTGGGGTTGAGATGGCTCGTGGTCATATACGCCAGCGTTCAAAAAAGAATAAGGACTTCTACACAGTTTACGTCTAACTCGGGGTGGATCCAATCACGGGTAGGAAGAGGTATACGACCGAGGTCGTGCGTACTGGTAAACGCGATGCCGAAAAACGCCTTACAGAACTGCTGAGGTTGCATGATGCGGGTGAGAACATAGTGCCATCCAAGGAGACGACCCGCGAATTTCTGGAGCATTGGTACAAGGACTATGCCGAGACTCACGTTAGTCCACGAACATTGGAGGGTTACCGGGGGAATCTGGACCGCTACATAATTCCTGCCCTGGGCAACATCAGACTTGACAAGCTCACCACGATGCATGTCGAGTCCTTCCGGTCCGATTGCCGGCGTAAGGGATTGTCCTGCCAAACTGTCTTGCACTGCTATCGGTTGGTCTTCCAGGCACTACGGTGGGGAGTTCGAATGGGGATATTGGTCCGGAATGTGGCTGAAGGGGCGACGCAGTTCACGCCAGAGGGTTCCCCGGCACAGACTTTGGACTGGGAAAGTGTCCGGAAGTGTCTGCAAGGCGTCCAGTCAAGTAGCTACTATTTCCTGTTCGTGATAGCTATGCTAACCGGGCTCAGACGCTCAGAGTTGCTGGCGTTACGGTGGCGGGATATAAATTTTGAGTTAGGTGTTCTGTCGGTTAGTCGTGCCTTGATTCGGCTTCGTACTGGCGAAATATCGATTCGCTCCCCTAAGTCCGGGAAGGCTAGAACCGTGGACCTTCCCGACCAAGTCGTGAATTGTTTCAGAACGATCTTAGATTCACGTGGAGTGTTACAACCGGATGACTTGGTATTTTGCCACTCTGATGGGAGTCCGCTGCTTCCGGATACGGTCATCAGGCTTTGGCAGGTTAATGGCCAAGGCCGGCCTCAAAGGCTTCAGGCTCCATGACCTTCGGCACACCCACGCCAGCTTGCTGTTGGGTGAGGGAGTACATCTCAAGGTTGTCTCGGAGCGACTGGGACATTCTGATATCCGCATTACGGGAGACTTGTACTCCCACGTCTTGCCGAACCTTCAAGAAGAGGCGACAATGAAACCGAGTAAAAAGTTTGATGCCGAGATGGGCATAGATTTACAAAAGGATTTACAAATAAAACATAAGGACTCCTTGCCGGACTAAGTCCGTGCCTAATATACCTCTTATGCCGGTGTAGCTCAGTGGCAGAGCAGCGGTTTCGTAAACCGAAGTAAAGGGTTTCTGGGGTGCCGTAGGGCTTTCTGGGGACAGGAATCGTATCTGGAAAGCCCGTGGGACTCTCTGGGGTATCGTGGGAGCCTGCCGAGCACGTTTGCAAAATGTTTGCAAGATTGCATCGGGCCAAAGACAGAATTGGTATGTCCAGACAACATTGAGGTCGTTAGTTCGAACCCATCCAGGCCCACCTAGCTGGACAAAATCAAGAACCTTCGTGATTAGGTTCGCTTTGGCGTTGTAATCGGCCACTCGCCCTACCCAACTCTGAGGACCATCAGACTAGCCCTTGCAAGACACGGCAGGGGCTTTCTTGTTGTTCGTCATCACCCCAACCCGAGTTTGTTCCAGTCGGGAAATCTCCCACCGGAAATTATATTGATTGAGGCGGACTTCGATGCGGGGCACGCTGCCGTAGCCCCAGCGTTCCAGGTGATGAACTCGATTGCTCCTTTGTTTTACCTTCCAGATCGGGCCTTCGTCCACCTCTGACGCTCCATCCCGATGTCGCTGCGACCAACAGGTGGTCGGTCCGGTTTGGGGGAACCGCTTTCACCTTCTTCCTCTGGTATGGTGGGCAGCAGGCCCTGGAGTAGGAGATCGCATTCCGCGTCCAGCCCGCGCCGTCGGTCAAGAACTTGTGCACGGTGCATTCTTGGTACATCCCAGGAAGGCGTCAATTTCCAGTTGCGCGTGGATTTCATCCCGGGGAGTGTGCTTCCCCCAAAGGTTGTCGTAGAGCGACCATGAGGTTTCGACCAAGTCGTTCGATAATCCGCCTCTGCTTTCTGCAAACGCGAGCATCTTCAGAGCGGGGATCGTATGGGCACGGTCAGCGTGCGATGGATGGTAAGTGAGCAGGACTTGCGCAGTTTTCGCAGCCTCTTGGGGCGCGTCCAGCAGTACCCATAGGTTCGCCAAATGGGGTGCAGACTGTGGGTTCGATTCTACTGAATTGATGTATCGGTCGGATGCGATTTTTCGGATTTCCTCGGACGTATCGTCGTGGACCGCGGCGTAGTCTTGGCGTTTCATCTGGTCCAAAAGCGTCCACAAGGTTTGGGGATCTATTGCTGGGCTATTGGCCTGCTGCAATACCCATGCTTGATCTGGTTCCCCGAAGGCCACGGCCACCCGCGCGGCAAATTCTGCGGTGACAGAATCTTCAACCAGTAAGTCGCAGTACTGACGAACAAAGTCTGCGCGGGCCCACACTTTCTCGGCAAAAGATCGCAATTTGCCGCAGTCCAATACGCGGCCTGCGCCCGTCAAAAGTTGAACAGCGTAAAGCCCGACGGTCATTTGGGTTCGGGCGACTCGGTCGGCCACACGGAAGACTCCGCCTTCTTCGTCGGCGTCCCACGCGCTCAACGGCAGGGCTTTGCATTTTTTCATTGCCCAATCCATCGGACCGAGGTCATCGTGATGTATGACTACCGCCGCACCCAGTGCGGTTAGCCAATCTTGGTAGTTCCAGCGGTCGGCGAAGTATGGAAACTGCTCGTTGTCTTCCAGTGCCATTGTCATGCGGCGCTCGTGTTCATCCAGGATGATCCCGGAAATTTGGGAAGCCTTTTCAGGTTGCGCGTCTCGCATACCCCACGCGATGTCTGCGAGGGGTTTGCCTCTGGGTTCAAGCCTGGCCCGCCGCAAGCCGTCTTCTAGTTCGTTCGTCACCTCGTTGGACCAGTGATTCAGCACGTTGTCGTTGAGCAGTTGGGTGCATCGCTGCTCGACTTGCTCAGCCGTCGGCCGTTTTTGGTCGGGACCAAAGGACGTGTGATTGAGCAGCTCGAATGCCCACCAAGTGCTTCGCGCAGGTCCGAGTGCCGCAAGACTGGAGACTAGATCTGCTATCGGGTCCGACACAGCTACCAAGTCCACAGTCTCAACTGCACCGGAGTTCGGTAACGTTCTGGATGCAATTTCTCTTTCGTGGACGATTTCCAATGTGTGGAGAATTGCCAACGCGATCAACGCCGTTGATGAGGTATCGGCAATCCAATTTAGAGGTTGGCGGTAATCGGACGTGGCGCGGATGCCGGCCAGGCAGGATGCCGCAAAAGACTGCAACAAGCGGTTCTGTACTTTGTCCACTAGCTCCGGCAGCATCTCGGGCTTCAGTTCCAGAAGAAGGTCCACGACTGCCAGGATGCCCGGGTACATTAGCCGGTATGCCTGATAGGCGGTATCGGGTCCTACGTGGAAAGTCCGCAGAGGGTCGTCGTGCCCTATTTCATGGGGGTGTGCCGTCGCGCCCCGAATATCCGGCCCAACGATGTGCTTCGGGTCGATGATGTTGCCTTTTTCTTGGAGGCTTTCCAAAGTATCCAGCGCGTATGCGGCGAACCTGTCGATTTGCTCGGGAGACCACGAAGAGCGCATGATTGGCGTCGGCAAGTCTGAGCGGATTGAGCCCATAGCCCAAAAGGCTGTGTCGTGGTTCTCGATCCCGGCGGTTGCCGAAAGTGCTTCCCTAATCCCGTCAATGATTATTTCCGCCACTGGCTCGCTCATGTCCGGCCGCAACTGGTTTGGGCCTTCGTCAGGGTCGAACCAGCTGCGAATCTCAGCGATGGCCCGGTAAGCTTCGTCGGTTTTCCGGAGTTGCTTCTGGATTATCGGTTCAACTAGTGGTTCGAAATCTTTGAAATGATGGACAATTTCAGTTACGGCATTACCTGGCAAAGATTAGATTACGAACCTCACTTCAAAAGCAATCCATCATTCCAAAGCAGTTGGACTACTAGGTCGCGACACGTCGATTGCTTCAAAGGTGCCAAGCCGTTTCCGAAAATACGCCAGATGGCTCGCTGTGCTACCACAGACAGCTGGATGGTTGATGTTTCGTTGCTGGTCATCATTTGATTTCCTCGACGTGAACGCCGTTGTTGTTGCGGCCCACGTTCAATGACCAGAGTTCCTCGGCCTCGGCGCGGTACACACCATAGGAGAGCGTCGCAAAAGTGACGCCGTGGTCGTGCCACCCATTGATTGAATGGGTAACGATTATCTCCTTGTCCGGCGTAATCAGGTAGCGGTCGTGAAATGCTGGACGGTCTTGCCCTTTGCCGTCTTTACTGGTGACCGACCTGATCGCCACGTGGTTGGTGAAGATTGAGGGATACTTGGACAACCACCTGTCAACGTTCCGTTGCCCGCAGAGAATTCTCAGTTGCTGCCCTTTCGTCGTTGAGAACATGCTGCTGTATACGCGCTCGTTCGTATCGTCGAAATTCCGTTGCATGAAATAAGGATCGGCGAGGTAGATTGGTCCGTCCGAATGTCCACTGTCGGCCAGGAGGCTTAGGAAAAAATCAATTGCTTGCTCTGTCTGGTCCGGTCCAAAGCGGCCGAGGTTTCTTTGGCCGCGAGCATCCCTGTCTTGTTGCCAACTCCTCCGTCCGAGCGTTTCTCGGCGGATTGCGCTGTCCAAAGCGGCCGAATTTTCGTCGCCAACTCTGATGACTGATTTGGCGTCACCAATGCTGACTGTATTGGTGGTTCCGCGTCGGGTATCGTGAATCGCAAGCGTCTGCCCGGTTGAGAGGTTCATGCTGATACTTATTTCTCGGATCAACGGGGCTTCCCATCTGTCTATGCACTGTCCGTCGCGACGTCGGTACAGCACGAACCCGATTTGATCCAGCGCCGAATCAACGTTGATGATGGTGTGCTGTTCAGTTATTTCCAAGTGCTGATGCACCAGGGTGTCGCCGTTGTCGCCGGCCCAAACGGTGGCGAAGTAGGTATTTTCCGGTAGGTCGGTTCCGTCTGAGGTATTGACGTTGAGTCTCAGATGGGTCCGTTCGTTTGCGAGTTCGCAATCTATTTCATCCTCCGCGCCTGAGATCATCAGATTGCCTACCCGGTCCAATCGTTGGTCAAGACGAAAAGCCAGGCCACGCAGAGCATCCTCAAGCTGGCGGGAAGTGTAGGACTCGCATATCTTCCGCCAGTAGTCGCGGGGGTCCGGTTCAAAACTCCAAACCTCGGTGACCTTCGCGCTGTGCCTGGTGAACGGACTGCTCACCGAGTGGTCGTCCGTTGCCATGTGGTTGCGGTACGCCCAATGGCAGCGAGCGGGCTGTTCCAGAGCGTAGAATACCTCAAGGCCCTCGACAACCATTGCTTTTTTGTCCAAGATGTCCTTGACCAGCTCCAGGCAGTATGCAAGTGGTGCGTCCACGAGGTGGAGTTTGATTTCTCCCGGTTGGGCTATTTCGTTGGATGGAAACGTCGTGGCACGCCATACCCCGTCTGGTTCATCTGCCCACGGGCCCATCCCGTCGGCGCGTCGGTGGCGGATGTGGGTGAATAGATTGCAGACTTTGCCGTCTTTCCGGTGCCATGCCAGGACAGACATCCGGGAAGTTCTGTTCTCGTTGCCTCCGTCTATAACCAGGATGTTATCCATTGTCCTTCCTCTCACTGGATGTTGGGACATCCTGCCCTCAGCTCTGCGCCCGCCGCCGGAGGTTGCTTACTGTTTAGGTGACTTCAGCATACACCGCATCGCGTCCGTGGGCCGTTAGGTATAGAACACCAGACACAGCGCATTGAATTGCCGCTGTTCCACTGCCGCGATTTCGCCGTCAGTCAGGTCTTACGACTGGTAGACCAATCAGTCGATCGTTGTCTTGTACGTGGCGGCATTCGGGCCGGCATACTAGTACTACAACGACGGTTCCTCAATTTGGTCAGCTTTTGGCCGGAAATTGCTTCGCGGAAGGCAAGGCCACAAAGCTGTCAAGGGTGTGGGCAAGTCGCCATGAAGAGGTGCTCAAGGTCCCTTTCTTGCGAACCGTCGTTGTAGTACTAGGTTCCTGTATCTAAAGTGCGTCGGCAAAAGCGGGCCACGCTGGCCAGGATTTGGTCAGCGGTCTTGGTCCAGACAAAGGGCTTGGGGTCTTCGTTGGTGACGTCCAGGTAACGGTAGATGGCAGCCTCCAGTTCACCGCTGCTCTGATGCACTCCACGGCGCAACTGCTTTTCGGTGAGCAGCCCAAACCAGCGCTCCACCAGGTTCAGCCAGGAGGCGCTGGTGGGCGTGAAGTGGATATGGAAGCGGGGCCGTTTGGCGAACCAGTTCCGGATCAGCGCCGTCTTGTGGGTGGCGTAGTTGTCCGCAATCAGGTGCACGTCCAACCCGGCGGGCACCTCGGACTCGATGGCATCGAGGAACTTGCGGAACTCCACGGCCCGGTGGCGGCGGTGGCACTGGCCAATCACCTTGCCGGTCCTGGCGTCCAAAGCGGCGAAGAGGGACGTGGTGCCGTGGCGCACGTAATCATGGGTGCGCCGCTCCACCTGGCCCGGGCGCAGGGGCAACAGCGGCCTGGTGCGGTCCAGGGCCTGAATCTGGGACTTCTCGTCCACGCACAAGACCAACGCCCGGTCCGGTGGATCAAGGTAGAGGCCCACAATGTCCCGCACCTTTTCGATGAAGAAGGGGTCCGCCGACAGCTTGAAGGTTTCGGTGCGGTGAGGTTGCAGTGCGAAGGCGCGCCAGATGCGGCTGACCGTGGTGTGGCTCAGACCGGAACGCTGGGCCATGGACCGGGTGCTCCAGTGCGTGGCGTCCTTGGGTGTGGACTCCAGCGTCAGCGTAATCACCCGTTCCACGTCTTCATCAGTAACCGCTCGCGGTCGGCCGCTGCGGGGCTCGTCCGACAGGCCGTCCAATCGCCGTTCCAAGAACCGGGAACGCCACTTCCCCACCGTTTCGTCGGACACCTCCAAGTCGGCAGCCACTGCGATGTTGCTGCGGCCTTCGGCGCAGGCCAGAATCATTCTGGCCCGCAGCGCCAGGCCCTGCGTCGTCTTGGGGCGACGAACCCACCGTTCCAGCGTTTCCCTTTCGGTGTCGTCCAATATCAGCGGCGGCATTGGCCTTCCGATCGCCATGATCATCCCTCTCCTCAGTCGGTGATCGAAAGAATACCTCATTGCGAACACTATTACTACTAACTTCAGTTACACCACACTAGGTACTCACCCAGCGCGGCCCCAACGTCGTTGGCAAAGGTGCGGGGGTGTTGCAGCTTCGCCTCGAAGGCGGCGGCGGACCCGGCCAGCCGGAAGGTTTCCAGCTTAGCAGGGCGGCCCTGCGCGTCCTCGCCCAGCAGCACGAAGTCGCGAATGTTGGTGACCAGCACCAGCCGGTAACGGTCCCAGTATCGGCTCACCTGTTCGCCATCCGCGGTCAGCCAGGCATCATCGCCGACGGGTTTGACCTCGACCACGCCGCCTTCGGGAAGCTGCCCCTCGCGTTGCCTGCCTCGCTGCATCTGCTTGGCGGCATAGAGTCCGAGGTCAGGATGTCCGGCCCCTTGCTGTGCCAGCTCGCTGACGCAGAAAACCTTGGGCTTGAACGTGCTGCCGACGGCATTCAGCAGATTGGTCAACGGCGGGTAGTAGGACCGTTCACCCGTTGCCCCGCCCGAAGAGCGGATGCGTCGCAGGTCGGCGAGGTAGTCCTCAACCGCCGCCGTGAATTTCTCGTTCGTGCCCGCCATAGCCCTCTGGTCGTCCCCCTGAGGGGACATTCTCTAATCCCGGCGCAGAGGCAATGTTACTCCATCGTGCGAACGCCCGGCACCTCGAAGGTCAGCCCTACTCCCTCACCAGCCGACGGGCGGCAGGTCATCGGCTGAACCCAGAAGTCACCACAGGCGCGACGCTCCAGCAGCGCCGCAGGGCTAACCCTTCCAGCATCCATGTGATGTTGCCAGTCGGGAGCTAATGCTCCTGGATTTAGGTCAAGATTAGGCGAATTATAAATATCTTGTAAACTAAAGACACCGACGATTGCTGTCTTCCAGACCTGGTCTCCTAGACGCCGAAATTGCGGTTCTCACAACGCCGGTTCTGGTTTTCTTACTTCTTGGGCGGGCGGTAGTCATTCCAGTCGCGGCAAGCGTCGTAGGTGGCTTGGTCGATATGGACCCACTTGGTTCCCGGAACTCCCCGTGTGTACTGTTTCGGCGTGGTCGGAGCCACAGGGAAAGCCGATTCGAAACTCAGTTGTCTGCCTTGGTTCTGTGCGATCTGTTTGGACAGGCGTACCGCAGGGCCGAAGTCCGAGTCTTTGCTCATAATGATGGCCACGTCGTACCTCTGCTCATGGGTGGCCTGGATCAAGTCGATAGCCAAACTGACATCGACGCCCTTCTCTTGTTTGGCCTCGTTCAACCCGCCTCGCACCCTACCGCGGTAGACGTATGCCCCTTGGGTTTCCAGATGGTCCAGCTTGTTGGTCCAGAACCAGTGTCTCTCCCAATCTTGGTCCTTGCGGTATACCCCGGTGTAGAACCGGATCTCCTCCAGGGTGCGGCCAGGGGTCAGGGACACAAGACGTTGAGCCAACAGTTCGACATCGTAGCTGGGATGGTCGTAAGGATATGACGGGCCCCACGCATCCTTCGCAGAGCGGAAGAGATTTTGACCATCGAAGAGGACGAGCGTACGCATGACAAAAAAACACCCGCCCGGGGAGCGGGGCCTGAGCCTCTCTCCGCGAACGGGGACCAATTCAGCTAATACGTTAGCAGGTAGATTGCCAGGGTGTCAACCCCTGTTACCTGATGGTAGGACGATTGCAAAGTCGCTCAAGCGCACCAGCCATTAGTATTACAACGACGGTTCAAGGGGGGGGGTTGAAGGGAGGCGCGAAGTGCGGCGCGGCGCTTGGCATGGGATCGCCTGGCCCGTTCGTTACTACCCTGCGTCTCCTCGATCCACTGCAGCAACTCAGACGGCCCGAACCGTTCCCGGGGCAGCATTTCCCTCACCGCCCGGTACACCTGAGGCCTCGTGATCCGCGGCATCTTTCCTCCCACAGGCCTGTTGCAGGCTCAGCGGAAAAGCTCCGCCCAGCAGGCACAAGGCACGTGGTGTGAGGTGGACCCCGTTGTTAGGACAGAGTCGAGGCCGAGTTAAGCGAGAGTGCCTCCGCACCTCCAGTGATGCTGGCGTGCCGGAGTGGCGCCCGGGCCACTGGCCTACGCCGGACACATGATGCTCAGCTTCGCGGCCTGGGTGGCCCACCAAGAGCGGGAGACGGGCGGGAGAGCGGCTGCCGCGGGTCGAGTCGCCACCCTGGACCAACCGTCGGTACCGCCACCGAAGCTAGTTGCGAAGCCGGCGTCCAGGGTGGAACGGGTTAACGTGAAGGCCTCGGAGATCACCTGGAGGTGGCAGGTCATTTGCAAGAGGACCCTGTACAGTACTTGGAGTGACGTCCCATTGGAGTGCGTATCAGTGGTTCTACTCGAGCGGACCCACGCGTCCTTCCGCGGTCGGGCTTCGCAGCGGGGTTCGGTCCCGCCCGCGAGATCCCCTAGACCAAATGTTGGGACCATGTCCGCCCAATTGTGGGCGGACATCAGCAGCCTGGAGCAGGAACGCCACGACCACCCATCCCTGCCCTGCGACTGCACCGTTGACGGGACACTGTTCACAGTGACATGGGAACGGTGCTTCAGGAGAGTGAGAGGAGAACGATATGCACGGACCCGAGGAGAGGCACTGGGACATGATAGCCGTGTGGCTGATGGCCATCAGCGTGTTCATGTTCCTCGTCGCCACTTTCATGGCGACGAGGAACGACACCAACATCATCGGAGGCATCGCCCTGGCGGTGACAGGCGCCGGGATGATGGCCTCGACCATAATGGCCACGATGACCATCTTCCCTCGGGGGAATAACGCCCCCGCCGAAGACCTGGGGAAAAAGGTCAGGAACGCCCGCTACACCGCCATCGCCATGGCCGTGACCGCGATGGGAATGATCGCAACCCTCATGGGCAGCATTACCCGGCTGTAAGAGAGTTAGACCCCGTTGTTAGGACAGAGTCGAGGCCGAGTTAAGCGAGAGTGCCTCCGCACCTCCAGTGATGCTGGCGTGCCGGAGTGGCGCCCGGGCCGCTATCGGTCCGGTGAACCGGAGCCGCCCTTGTCCAGCCTTCTCCCCCTCCTTGCTGTCGGCACAAAACCGCGCGGTTTTGTGCGTAGCACATGACTGACATTTCCAGCTAGCAGTTGGGTGGCACAAAAAGGTATAGTGATCGTGTGAGCGGGATTTATGGTTACATACGGACCAGCAGGCGACAGGCTCAGGGCCAATCGGGGAGAGACCCCGAGGCCCAGGTTCTGCAACTTCGCGACGCCGGCGTGCCAGCGGATCTCGTATACCGGGACGTGGGAATCTCAGGCGCGACTGGAACCAACAGCCGGAAGGCATGGCGGACCCTGACCGCCCGTTTGGGCCCGGGAGACGGCCTGATGGTCGCTGCGGTGGACCGCATAGGCCGGCGTTGGATGGACACGGTCAGCACTCTCAAGGACCTGCGCAGCCGCCAAGTTCGGGTCCGGTCCCTCGCCCCGTCGGAACAGCATTAGACACGTTATTTCGACGCCGACCCGGACTCGCCAGAGGCAGTGATCGGGGACGTGCTGGCCAGCTTCTTCACCTGGGCGGCACAGCAGGAGATGGAGAGCATCCGGAGAAGGACCAAGGCGGGCCTGGACAAAGCCCGGAGCAATGGCAAGACCCTGGGAACGCCGCGGAAGATGACGGACTTGAAGGTGGAGATGGACAGGTCCTTCCGTAGGGACGGCTTGAGTTTCAAGCGGATCGGGAAGGCGTTGGGGGTGTCAAGGACTACGGTGAGGCGTTACGTGGAAGACATATAAGTCAGGAGAACTATACGCAAGATCTAGGGAGTGAGGGGTAACCGTGGCAAGCCAACAGGACATCAATCAGTTGATAAAGAGGAATTTCTCTAAGCTTCTGGAGCTCGCAATCAAGCGGCCATACCGGGGGTGTTTATTCGACCCTAACTGCGGGAACACTCCCATAAACGCTCATTCGGTATCCAGGGCGATCCTGTCAAAGATACAGGATGACGGGCATGTGATGAGGCCGTCTTCCCATATTACGCTGTCTCGAACGGGAACCCCGAAAAGGACTCTTAGTTTTCGGCGTGAAGGCATCACCCAAGCTTCAACTGGTACTTTCGCATGTCAATTCCACGACGACATGTTCAAGGCCATCGATACCACGCCAATGGACCCAAACGACCACCGAGTCCTAAATTTGATGTTTTATCGGGCCATTTTGCAGGAGACTTGGGCACTACTAAGTACACAGTCACTTACGAACGAAGTGGAGAAAGAGATCGAACTAACTACGCCGATCACAGATCGTCCGAACTCTCGATTAATGGCAATGCTAGATTCGATCTCAGCAATAAAGCCCTCCATCGATAACCCACACTGCTTTCCAGGCTCCTCTCCAATAGATCACATCGTACGGCACATAAGAACGCCACACCCCATTATCGGAGCCTCCGCAGCGGGAGCTAGCTTAGACTTTGTCTCCGAGGAGCACACAGGGCGAACCCTGTCAATAACAGAAACTCAGTCCTTCACCGGGAAAAACCCCAATAATACCTGGACAATCACCATAGTTCCCCAACATGGTGAACACACATTGGCAATTAGCTGGGTCAAGGGTAACGGAGGAGATAAATATTTCTCACATTTTCGTGACTTGAATGGCCGGGAGCTTGAAGAGGCCGTATCGGCAGAGTTAATTGTCTTCTGCGAAAACTGGTTCCTACATCCCAAGGTTTGGAAGTCCTTCAGTAGGACCAAACAGAACGCGGTCTTGAGTTCCTACGACAATACGGATAAATTAATGAGGGGCTCATATCAATGGCATGGGAAGAAACAAAAATCCACATGGTATGATGCCATTGGAATCACCAATAGGCATCAAATAAACCTGTTCAAGTATGACGAGTCAATACTCAAGTAGAGCGTGTTCATGGCGGTGGGAAGTTGGGCCGCATCCTCCATTACCATCCACAGCCGGTAGTGCCTTCACCCGGCCTTCGGACAGTGCTTGGTACAGGGTCTCCCTCCCGGATAGGATATAGGGCATGAAGACCTCCTCGAAGTCCACCATTTCCGTTTCCAGGAGAGCCAGCTGGGCCTCGACCCAGTCCTTGATGATCCGCCAAGCGGTACGGTAGGCCTGCTCTCTCCTGGCCTTGGCATTGGTGGCCATCACACCCTGCCGGGTGTCACTTCGTACACGGCGTCAACCCTTACGGGCAGGCTGAACGACAGGGGGCCGTGCTTGGACCTGATGCGCCACTTTAGGGCCACCGGCTTGGCGTCATCACCGAAGGAGGTCATGATCTCTGACGCCCCCTTTCTGGCCAGGAGTTGCGAGAGTTCAGCTACCGTCCTGTCCGCGGGTATTCTGGTCGTGTAGTTCTTGATCGGCATGTTATTTTCCTGTGTCTGGCTGCGTCATCTACTGCGCCACAGGATCTCATTCACCAGGTCTTCCGGAACGGTCCACAGCCCCAAGTGTCCCTTTGCCGGCATGGGCGAAGTTAACTGGACAACCTCTGCGAACCGCCACGCGTAGCAGCCGGTGGAATAGTCGCCGAGGTGTCTTTCCTGTGAGGATACCTGGGCGGACCAGGTAGGGAGCACCTTTATGAGGCGGCCAGTGGCGACAATAGCACCCTTCGGCAAGTCTTCGGAGCCAAGGATGGAGAGGACTTCATCATCTTCCCAGCGAAAGCTCCGGTCTTCCTTGTGCCCGGCGTGGATCGCCACAACGTCGCCGATGGCCGTCCGCGGCGCCGGCCAGCTTCGGGTCTCAAACTGTTTGGCGCCTATGGCGATCAACGATGCCCACGGTTGGTAGAGGGTCAGCGCTTTCATCGACTCCTCCCACCAACATCATGGTCTCTCAATGCCAGGCGGCGCTCCAAGCGAACGTGGAAGCGGGCGCAAAGTCCAGCTGATCCCATCACCACCCAGGCTGGCCAAATCCCCTCCCAGTAGGCCAGCAGGACCTTGCCAATGGCCAGCACGTAGCCCAAGCGTATGGACCAAAGGGTCAGACGGCCCTGGTAGATGGTGGGGAACGCAGCCAGGACGAAGGGCGTCAGCCCGTGCCACAGGTAAACAAACCCCTTCCAGCACAGTCCCACTAGTACTACAACGACGCGTTATCCTACAAGGTAACTCGTGGGCGGATTTTGAAGCTGGCAACGAACGAGTGCGAGTCTCCCGTGATGAACGGTCAGTAGCTGAAGAAGAAGACCTGAGCGTGTTTTCTCATAACGCGTCGTTGTAGTACTAGGCAGAGCACCTCAATCTGGGTCACGGACTCTCCTCCTCTTCCGGCGTTACCATGACGCCTGGGGTGAGCCGGCGCAGTTCCCGGCAAACCTCCTCAACGGGAATTGAAGTCATGAACGGCGGGGGCAGTATGTGGTGCCCGTCGAACAACTCGGCGATGTAAGCATCCGGCTTGGCCGTCTTCCAAGTGCTCGGCCTCCCAGATATGACCGCTCTTGATGACCCGAATCTCCTTCACTCGCCCATCTCCCTTCCGCCGAGAATTTCGCGCCGGAAGGCGTAGTCTTCATGCCACATGAACCGGTTCGGGACAGGCCGGTTGCCGTTCATCCCGTCAACGTACCCGATACTGTACCCATCTTCGTTGCCCAGCCTGTAACCTTTGGCGGTGTCGTCGGGAGATAAATACCAGCCCAGCGTGAAGAAACGCCAGCCAGGAGTGCCGCGGCGACCGGAAGGAAGACCTTAGAACCTGTTGACGATCTTTGGAATACGTTAAGTTGAGACTATTACCAAGGGAGGGGTAAGCATGTCTCATTCCTATCCCAGCAACATCAGCCGGGAGCAATTCGCCCGGATTCTGCCGACGCTGGAGTCGGTCCGGCGCCGGACCAAGCCCCGCACCGTGGACCTGTACGACGTTTTCTGCGGGGTGTTGTACCTCCTGAAAAGCGGCTGCCAGTGGCGCATGCTGCCTGCGGACTTCCCCGATTGGCGCACCTGCTACAAGTATTTTCGGCAATGGAGCGAGCGGCCCGGCCCGGCCCGGATGAGGATTCCATTCTGGAGCAGGTCTTAAAAAAAATTGGTTGGCGAGGCCCGGCAAAGCAATGGACGGAAAGAGCGGACCAGCTTCTGTATCGTGGACTCCCAGAGCGTGAAGAACACTGACAGCGCCGGGAACAAGGGCTATGACGCGGGCAAGAAGGTGTCCGGAATCAAGCGCCACATCGCGGTGGACACGCAGGGGTTGCCCCACGCGATCCACATAACCACGGCCAACGTGACCGACCGGGCCGGGGCCTTGGCGATGTTTGACCGGCACCGGGATGGCCTCAACCAGGTGCAGAACGTGCTGGTGGATGGGGGCTACACCGGGAAGCCCTTTGCTGCTGGGGTGCGAAGCCTGTTGGGAGCCGCGGTGGAAGTGGTGAAACGCAACGAACTGCACACCTTCGTGGTGCTGCCGAAGAGATGGGTGGTGGAGCGGTCTTTCGCCTGGCTGGAGAAGTGCCGCCGGCTCTGGAAGAACTGCGAACGAAAGCTCAATACCAGCCTGCAAATGGTGGTTCTCGCCTTCGCAACGCTAATCCTGAAGAGATTGTAAACAGGTTCTAAGGGCTTCTTAAGATGGCGTTGAACATCGTCCATCCGCCTGTCTACAAGCCACTGGTGCAGCCGCCGCGCGGCGAGAAGCAGATGGGCAAACCCAACCGCCACTACGGCCCCCATGGTGGCCAGCACCAGATAGAATGTGACCCGGGCATCCACGAAGAAGTCCAGCACGATGGCCGCACACATGCCGAGGAGCGGCGCCCGGTCCCACAGCGACAACCTTTTCAAGAGCTTCATCAGTCTTGGCCCCCCTCCAGTATTCGCAGCGCCCGCTCCCGCCGCGCCGCCTGCTCGGGAGCCAGCGGCTCGTTGTCCAGCCGGGCCAGCAGTCTCCTGGCAAGGGCCACATTCCCCAGCCGGTAGGCCTTGGCCGCCATGTCCAGGACTCCATCGACATGGCGGCTGGGGGTTTGTTCGGAGGTCATCTCTTATATCCCCCCTATCCTCATTCACGCCTCGATTCCAAGAGCCTTAATCAACCAGTCTGGCCCAACCATCATCACGAATTCCCACCCCTCGCGCCGACCCAGCTCCGCGTCAGAATAGGTGCGACGCGAAATTGCCAAGACCGGCTCTGTGCTCCCGTTCCCGACGCAATCTTCGCCGGTACTGAACTCGATGTTCCACTGCGTCAAGCGGTTTTATAAGAGTGATCATAATCAGCAGGCGGGGCCGTCCGCGGGTCTGCCCCGCCTGGAGGTCATCCCGCTGCCAGCCTGGCACTCCACCCACTCTACGCATCACTCCGTGGGGCAGGCCCCGTTCCTCTTTGCCCGCGAGGCGTGGGGGCAGTCCGCGTTCCTCGATTAACGCCCCGGTTACTAGTACTACAACGACGCGTTATCCTACAAGGTAACTCGTGGGCGGATTTTGAAGCTGGCAACGAACGAGTGCGAGTCTCCCGTGATGAACGGTCAGTAGCTGAAGAAGAAGACCTGAGCGTGTTTTCTCATAACGCGTCGTTGTAGTACTAGCGTGGGGACCTTTAGAGCCACAAAACAGCATTTCGTTAATGCTTCGGTCATAGAACGCTCCTCTTATTGACATAATTTGATTCGCACAAAAACCATTTATGTTAATTCCTATGATATCCATCAAACCCTTGGAGGTGAACTCAATGCCCCGTTCGGCGCAATACTCGGTGAGAGTGTCGCTGATGATCACGCTGTCGTTGTCGGAGTCTATCCCGAGGACGGGAAAGGGCAACTGATTGGCGATTACATCCAGTCCTGCCACCACCAGGGACTGCTCTCTGGCCACCAGGCTGTAGACGAAGGAACCTCCCATGCTCTCCCCGCAGCGGGCCACCAGGTCGATCTCCAGAAAGCCTGGCGGCGGCCGGTTCCAGTGGGCGAAGGTACGCAACGGAATATTGCGACAGCCTGCGGTAAACACGGTGTCGCCGGGCGCACGTCGGACACCGTGTTTGGGCCGGTATGACCGTTGCGCCGCAGTCCCTACAGAGGCCCAGCTTCCTCAGGGAGTATGGGAAGATTACCGCCCAGTGCGCTGCCAAGAGGGTGAACCATTCAGGGTACCTGCTGCGGCTGGTGGAACTGGAGCTCATCGACCGCCGCCAGCGCATGGTGGAGCGGCGAATCCGGGCCGCCCGATTCCCCACCGTCAAAAGCCTGGACACCTTCGACTTCCCGGCCATCCCGTCGATGAACAAAGCTCTGGTCATGGAGCTGGCGCGGTGCGAATACATCCAGAGGCGGGACACCGTCATCGCCATCGGCAACCGGTCCAGGAGTGTCCGTCCTGTCCTTGGATGGGCTTGTTGCAGGCTCATTTATGGAGGCCTCAATTTTGTTGCCCCAACCCGTTCCCGCCACCGGTGATGCTCCAAGCGCGCCTCTCTCCCGGAGCGACCAGGTCCGCCAGGCCGCCCGGGCCCGGAACACCCAGCGGGCCTACCTCGGTCACTGGACCCGCTTTCACAGCTGGGCCCAGGAGCAGGGGCTCGACCTGCCCGGGGGCCTGGAGACCGCCCTCTGCGACTACTTGGTCCACTTGGCGGAGGACGGCAAACGGATGGCCACCATCCGGCAGGCCCGGGCGGCCATCATCAGGGGCGCCGAGCTGGCGGGGTGGCCCAAGCCCGGCGGCTCCGGCGTCGCGGAGATGATGCGGGGGCTGGGCCGGATCCTCCGGGGGCCCCAGAGACAGGCGGCGCCCCTCCACGCCGAGGCACTGGCGGCGATCAGGGCTACCGCATTCACCTGCCGCCGCACCCGGGGCGGTCATACCGAGACGGCGGAATACGCCCGGCGCCGCGGCTTGGGCGACGTCGCCCTGGCCTCCGTCATGCGCGACGGGCTGCTGCGGGTCTCCGAGGCCGCCGCCCTGCGCTGGGGAGACGTGGAGCTGGCCGGAGACGGCAGCGGCCGCATCCGGATTCCGGAGTCGAAGACCGACCAGGAGGCCGAGGGGGTGTTGTTGTACTTGGGGCCGGCTGCCGTCGAGGCCCTGCTGGCCGTCCGCCCGGAAGAGGCGGTGATCGACGCGGTCACTCCGGTCTTCAACCTCCACCCAGACACCATCCGGCGGCGTCTGCAGCAGGCAGCGCGGGCGGCTGGGCTCCCCGGCTGTCGGGACATCACCGGACACTCCGAGCGGGTGGGGATGGCCCAGGACCTGTCGGCTGCGGGCTTCGCCCTCCCCGAGCTGATGACGGCGGGACGGTGGAAGTCTCCCAGGATGCCGGCCCGGTACACGGAGCGCCAGGCAGCCGGACGGGGGGCGGTGGCCAGGTACTACCAGGGCGGCAGGGGGTAGAGGCCCGGCGTCGCAGCCCCGGGAAGCGGGCGCCAGCGAGGTGGTCGCCGTTTTCGGTAGCAGTACTCGGTAGCAGTACATGGACACCCAAGGGAGCTCGGGAAGGCCGCCACCCGGTTGTGTTGGGGCGTTGTACGCCGCCCTCCGGGTTGGTGTTATGCTCTGTGTACACCACTCTTTTTGGCGGGTGGGTCCCCCTTACAACGAGGAGATGCAAACCATGGAAAAGTTGACTCTGACGCTGCACAAGACCAAGGACACGAAGAACAAGGTCGTGTACGGCACCAAGGACGGCGAGGTCATCCAGAGCGTCTACATCGACAAGGACGCCCTGGGCGACGTTCCACCGGCCACGCTCCAAGTGGTCATATCCGCACAGTAAACCTGGGCAGCCTCCTTGGCTGGGGAACCGCGCTGGGGCGTCGCGCAGGTGAAAACGAGGTAAAGCGGACCGCTGGAAGCCAGGGATCAGACACTACTGCGACCGGACCTACCGGCCCAGAATAGAGCTGATTGTTGCCGAGGGAAGACAGATCCTTGGCGCAGGAGTCCGCGCGCTCAGGGAGACGGCCGGGCTGACTCAAGAGAACCTCGCACAGGCCGCTGGACTCGGACGAATCACGTTGGTCCGGTTAGAAAAAGGAAAACACACACGTCCAAGCTCAGCACGCTGAAGGCCCTAGCCGACGCATTCGAACGGCCGGTTGAAGACCTCCTCGCCGGCCCGGACAGCGTCGAAGCAACGAACTCATAGTCGCCGGCCCGGAAGCAAGTAAGTTGGCAGGGCCCGACCGCTATCCAAATATAAATGGAGGAACCTCACTATGGCGCCCAATCCCATCCTCTCCCATCCTCATCACTGCACCAATGCAAGCCTCACCTCCACAAGCATTCGCATGAGGTAGCACCGCCCCGGAGGCAACCATGCCAGCAGACCAAGACAATGCCGAAGAATTACTGGCCACAATCGCCCAGCAGGTAGCTCAAGCTTCAAGGACCACCGCGCTCCACATCGAACAGCACGATGACATTGAAAAGGCCGCCCAGGAAAAAGCCGGCGTCGTTATCAGCAAAGTCCGGGAAACATTGGAGACAGCCCACCAGTCAGCCCTCGACCAAGCCACAGAGGCCCTGAAGTCCAGCCACAACCAGGAGCTCCACACCAACCTCACCACCATCGCAAAGAAGTTCAACGAGACCCTCGACGATCTGGTAAGACACCACAGGTCAACCTTGCAGGAACACATCGAAACTCTCAAAAAGGCCGATGAAGAAAGGGCCGAAAGCCACAGCCAAGAGATGGATCGGATCAGAAACGAAGCCCAGAGAGCGGAGGACCAGGCCCAAGCTCAGAGAAGGGAAATGGAAGACTCCCACAGAGAGGCCTTGGCACAGACAGCCAACACCTTGGAAAGAGAAAGAGAAGCCCGGAATGAGCGATACCAGCAACTCTGTTCTGACACAACAACAAGAATGGAAGAAATCCTGGCCGGCGCCTTGGAGGAAAGCGCCAAGACCAACGAGGCCAGGTTTACCGAGACAAGGGAAACCATAGCAAGGCAGAAAGCCGACGCAGATGCCGCCCTCGCGGAGAGGGATACGAAATGGCGCAGGACCATCCTCATTCTCGCAGGAGCAATCCTGACCTCCATCGCCGCGGCCATCGCGGCGGTCATGATGGCGCTGACATGAGGATGGACGACCTGCTCCAACTGCATCGGCCACTGCCGATGCGGGCTTCCCGGTCCGATTGCCAGCGCCCAGCCAATGCACATCCCATGTTGGCTTTGGTTTAGGATTCCGGTCGATACCGGGGATGAGATATGGCCAAGGAGCAGCCTCAAAGTGGGCATAGAGGGCAAACGGCAGCAGGCCGGCTGGAGGGAGGAATACCTCCTGAGAGTCCTCCCCGGCTAAGGCGCGACTGCCTTGGTTCCACGCTCCGGACCTGTCCTTTATCGGCCCTTCCGGTGGTAATATTGCCTTTACCCGTTGAATGCCCTTGAGGCCCGGTTACTCAACGCCCATGCTGCCGGGTCGTTGCCACCGGCGATGAGGATGTTATGGCCGATACAATAGTCTTCCAGAATGCCACCATATTCGATTCCACCGGAAGGGAACCCTATGGTCAGGGCACCGTTGTGGTGGAGGGCGACAAAATAACCGCTGTCGGACCGGCGGATCAGGTTGCGGCGCCTCGCGGCGCAAGGGTAATCGACGCGGGGGGCCATACCGTCATGCCCGGCCTGATCGATGCCCATACCCACGTCGGGGCCGTGGACAATTCATTCGGCGCCAACTTTGAGGACAACCATCCCGGGGCAATCTACGCCTATTCCGTAGCCCGCATCCTCCAGGCTACTCTGATGGGCGGGTTTACCACCATCAGGGACGCCGGCGGCTGCGATTACAGCTTCAAGGCGGCCGTGCAGTCGGGAATTATCCCGGGGCCCCGCATATTCACCAGCCAGGCGTACATCTCGCAAACCGGCGGCCATGGCGACATGCGCCAGCGGCACGACCGCGCCGCTCCAAGGTCGGGCCACCGGCTGGCGCCGCTGCCGGCCATTTGCGACGGGGTCCCCCAGGTACGCCAGGCGGCCCGGGAGCAGCTGCGCACCGGCGCCGACCAGCTCAAGATAATGGCCGGCGGGGGCGCCGCGTCGCCAACCGACCCTCTCGACTCTCCCCAGTTCACGGTTGAGGAAATAGCGGCCGCCGTCTACGAGGCAAGAGCGGTCAAGAAAAGAGTCATGGCCCACGTTTACGTCCCCGAGGGCATCAAGAATTGCGTGGCAGCCGGTGTGCGCAGCATCGAACACGGAAATTTTATCGACGAAGAAGCGGCCTCGCTGATGAAGGAAAACGATATGTACCTCGTCCCAACGCTGACGGTCTACGAGCTGATCGCGGAACGGGGCCGGGAACAGGGGATTTCTGAAGTCACCATAGAAAAGATCAACCAAGCCAGGGGCGCCGGGCGCCAGAGCGTTGAAGTCGCAATGGCGGCAGGGGTCAACATCGCGTCGGGCGCCGACCTGTTCGGGCAGAACTACGGCCTGAAGGCAGTTGAGCTGGAACTGAAGGCGGACGTCATGGGGCCGGTGGCGAGCCTGATTTCGGCGACCCGCACCAATGCCGAACTCCTGGAACGGTCCAACGAGATCGGCACCCTGGAGCCCGGCAAACTGGCTGATCTCATAATGGTCAGGGGTAATCCAGTGGACGACATCACGGTCCTGCAGCACGCGAATAACATACCGCTGGTGATGCAGGCCGGCCGGGTCGTCAAGTGGGAGGAGCCGGGCTAACCGGGTTCTCCCTTACCTGTGCAGGAGACGGTCAGGGCAGGGATCCGTGTCTCATCCGCCTGGAATGGCCGGAACAGGTCATGGGGTGGTTTGACCTCAGCTGAACGAGTGGCAACGACCAACGGGAGCCGAAGAGCACGCAGGAGGGCAGACGCATGGCAGACCTGAATATCGCTACCCTTTCCGGCGACTACACCGTCATAAGCGAAGCGGAGGTCAAGGACTTCCGCAGCAGCCTGCATGGCGAGACGCTGCTCCCTGACGACGCAGGGTATGACGGCGCGCGGCGGATCTGGAACGCCATGATCGACAAGCGGCCAGCCATAATCGCCCGCTGCAGCGGTCCGGCGGACGTGGTCAATTCGGTCAACTTCGCCAGTGAGAAGAACCTGCTGATTTCGGTGCGAGGGGGCGGCCATAACTTCCCCGGCAACAGCGTCTGCAACGATGGGCTGATGATCGACCTCTCGCAGATGACCGGCGTACGCGTCGACCCGGTTGCCGGGACTGCCCGGGCCCAGGGCGGGACGAAGTGGGGGGCGTTCGATCATGAGACGCAGGCCTTTGGCCTCGCCACCACCGGCGGGACCGACGTCGATACCGGCATCGCCGGCCTCACTCTGGGGGGCGGCATTGGATGGCTGTCCGGCAGCTACGGCCTCAGCTGCGACAACCTGGTCACCGCCGACGGCCGGTCCCTGACGGCCAGCGCGGACGAGAACTCCGACCTGCTCTTGGCCCTCAGGGGAGGTGGCGGCAACTTCGGCGTCGTAACGTCTCTAGAATACCAACTGCATCCTGTTGGGCCCGATGTGCTGGCGGGCTGGTTGATCTATCCCGCCGACAAGGTGAGAGAGTTCTTCCCCCTGGTCAACGATTTTACCGGCAATATGCCCGACGAAATGAATCTCATCACGTTCCTGCACACACTTCCGGATGGCGGTGGAAAGGCCTGCAGCATTCTGCTCTGTTACCACGGCGCCGTAGAGAACGGAGAGCGGGTCATACGGCCGCTCCGGGAGTTGGGAACGCCAATCCTGGACAACGTCAGGCCCGTGCCGTACACCGAAGCCCAGAAGCTGGCGGTGGCGCCTGCGGGGCGACAGAACTACCTGAAATCTCATTTCGTCAGTGAGGTCAACGACGACATTGTGGACATCGCGCTGGCCTATTTCGACCGCATAACATCGCCGCTCTCCTCCATCCTGTTCCAGTACCTCGGCAACGCCGCCCGGCGCGTGCCCGCCGGCCACACGGCCTTCGGACACCGCCACGCTCTCACGGAATGGGCCACCAATGCTGTTTTCCTGGACCCGGGAGAGTCGGAGGTGCACATCCGCTGGGCCAGGGAATTCGCCTCCGACCTGCTGCCATTCTCATCGGGGGCCTACGTCAACCAGGTAGGCACGGAGGAAGACGAGGGAGCGGACGCGATACAGGCGGCTTTCGGGGACAATTTCCAGCGGTTGGCGGCCCTGAAGCAGAAGTACGACCCGGAAAACCTGTTCAGCCACAACCAGAACATCCGGCCGCGGCTTTAGTTCCTGCGGGCAGGAGCGCTGATGTTTCTCCAAGGCGAAACTATAGTCTCGTCAGGCGAGGTTCGACTGACTTGACCAGTGCTGGCAGGACCCATCGATAGTGAGGTGCAGTTATGACCGGGAGTCCGGAGAGCATAGTGCAGGAAGCGATCGATTTGGCTATCAGAGAGCGCGGGGAAATCGGAGTACAGGTCGCCGCCTACCTCAACAGCGAACTGGTGATCGACCAGTGGGGCGGCCTGGCCGATGAGACCACCGGCCAGGAGGTCGACGGAGACACGCTCTTCCAGGTGTTTTCGAACATAAAGGCCGTGACGGCAACGGCCCTGCACATCCAGGTGGAACGGGGCCTGGTTGACTACCACCAACCAGTGGCGAAGTACTGGCCCGAATTCGGCAAGCACGGCAAGGACCGGGGTACGGTGTTCGACGCGTTGACCCATCGCATCGGAGTGCCGCTCATGCCCGTGGGAGTAACTCCTGAACTCATGTGCGACTGGGACTGGATGGTGGACCAGATCGCAGAGATGCATCCTCTCTTCGAGCCGGGGACTCGCAGCGGTTACATGGCCTACACCTTCGGCTGGGTGGTTGGGGAGGTTGTGCGGCGTACCGACAAGCTGCACCGGCCATTCGGCCGGTTCATCCAGGATGAAATCTGCCAGCCACTGGGCATCAGCGACCTGTGGGCCGGGATTCCTACAGAGGTGGAGTCCCGGGTGGCCAAGCTGACCAATTTGCCTCCGATCCCTCCGGGCGCCCCTGGGGTGCCCCCAGACTCGCTGCGGCCCCGGGCCACCCCTCCGGAGGTTGCGACAACCCAGGAGGTATTCGGCCGGTCCGATGTGCGCCAGGCCTGCATCCCCGGGGCCCAGGGAATCATGAACGCGCGGAGCCAAGCCCGCTTCTACGCCATGCTGGCCAATGGCGGCGAACTGGACGGCGCGCGCCTTCTCTCCGAGGAACGTGTGCGGACCTTCCACCTACCCCGTCCACCCAGCGATTACGATCCGGTCAGCGGCACACCCCATCACGGGACCATCGGAGGCTTCCACTTCGCCGGCAGTCCCGGCATGGGCGCCATGGGGAGTAACCCGCTGGCTTTCGGCCACAATGGCGCCGGCGGCTCGCTGGGCTGGGCGGATCCCAAGCACCGGCTGGCAGTCGCGATCCAACACAATCGCATGGTCCCTCACGGCCCGCCCGAGAAAAGCCCGCTGACACCCATTGGTGCAGCGGTTCGGAATGCTCTGGGGATACCCGAGTAGATTCCGTGGGCTCCCTGGGAGTGGTTTGGGCGAACTCGTAATTTAGGGGAATATATACAATCTTATACAACCGTCTCCCTACAGTACCAATGTAACCATCAACAGAACACGATTCCTATGGCGCCTGCGAGGATTAGCGAGGTTCTCCGGTCCAGATGAAACCCCTTCCGTCTGCCGGGCGCGGCCAACGTCTTGGGCGTCACGACGGTCATGTATCCCCCGCAATGGAGACAGAATTCAGCGGTGGGCGGACTCTCCATATAACAATCGTTGCAATGTCGGACGTAGTCCATTTGACAAGAACTCCCGTGTTGCACTGACACGAAGCGGTGGACGCAGAAGATTTGGACGGTCCGGGTTTCGGTCTCCTGGCCCAAACGTCCGTAGACTTCCCGGTCAACGTCGATTGGGCTGGTAGATCACTCTGGGACGGGGGACACTGGCCGAATCCACCTTTTTGCACAAGGGTTTACCCCAGCGATTTGGGATTGATTGGGATGGGCATCGCCTGCACTTCCGGAAGTACTTTTTCAGCGAACAGCTTCAGGCGCTTTTCGGCCTTATCCCTTGGCATCCCGCCGTGGAGGTCCTGGAAGGACTGGACGGCCGGCTCAGGGTGCGCCATGAGGGACGCATCATCAATGCCCGGGAGGCGCCGCCCAGCCCAGCCTTCCTCCGCAACGGCCGTGGAGATTCGGCCACTCATCTTGCATCGCCCGCCGGGGCCAACCACTTGGACCAGTGCTGGGCGACGACACTCAAGTCCCTGGACTCAAGGGCAGCGGATGAGGAGGATCAAGCGGGCATGACCGGCGGTGCGTCCGCTGCCTTGACGCCCGCAACTGTCCTCCCGCGCAAACCAACCTTCCTGCAGAAGGAGAGATGGAAGGCAATTCAGAAAGCCAAGTGCAAGGGGATGTCGCTGCGGGCGATCGAGTGGGAGTTGGGAATCCACAGAGCCACCGTGAGGAAATATCTGGACGCCGACGGTCCTCCAACCCGGCGACCCTGGGCGGGTCCTACGCCGTCATCATCTGATACCATGACCGCATAACCGAGTGACATTTCTGCCGGCCACTTAAACGGACATTTTCCCTGAACAGCGACACCCCACTGGCATGTTTTGTCGACGCCCTTGACAGTCCTTAGTATTGATATCAAGCCCCCCTGGAACACAGCGCCAGAGTAGGCATCAAAGCTAAACGCAAATGAAACGGCTGGGCTTTCAATTGCCCGCTGTCGGCTCTTGCCCAACAACATGCGATTGCCCTGAGCCTTCACCACCTGCGACGCACGGGCCATTTGGTCAACAGCCCGATGCTCCACCCCAATACTCCGTCCGACGAGAATAATCCGCCACTTCCACCAATCGGCGCATCCTATCCATGGTTACCAAAACCAAGTTGTGCTGCTTTGCCGTGCTCAGGATCCAGAGGTCGTTCTCCTGAATCCCTAACTCCTTGCCCGTAGTTCGCTCAATTAAATCTTCCACCCATTTGGCCGTCAGCCTTCCGCGCCGGTCACGAGGTGAATATTTCCTGAAAAGATCTCCCCTGATTTCGCCGTAGACCTTAGCCGTATGCCGGTTAACGTCACGAACACGGTAACTTCCCATAGCGGTTCGCACGGTTTCCTGTCTAGAAAGGACAATTTTAGGGGCTGCTGCCAATCCGTATTCCACCTCGCCGAAGGACACAACAGAAACGAAAACCAGACCGTCGCCCAGATTGTTCAATCTTCGTAAGACCGCGCCATGGCTGGGTGATCCCATATCCCACGATGAACTGGCGACGCTAGCAGGCTGCTGAAAAACTCTGAGGTCTACTCAGGACCCAAAGCTGCTCGACGATAAGCGACGCCACTGTTGTGTGTTCTGCACCATAGCTTCACACGAACTTAAATGATGACGTATATCGGTAGGTTACTTGACGTTCCATCCATCCGCGTCTGTGCGCCTTACCTTTTTCAGCAGCCTGCTAGTGTCCAGAAGATAGCCTTCCGTGTTCATCGTTCAAGCTCAGTGCCATACAAATGCGCCATGGCTTCTGTGATGGCGGGATCATCAATAGTGGGTAAACGCCTGAGAGTCGCTTCCGCCGACGCATCACCAACCTCACCGGACTGATACTCGTGCCACGAAACAAAAGGTTTGAATGACCTCGGGAAGTACTCCCTGAAATCAACTGGGCCGGGTCGTGAATGTTCCGAGAAATGATCCAGGAGCGCCCGTTCCGTACGGGGAGCAAAATCATACGCCTTCAAAACCTCAGCATCGATCAAATGAAGCAACGCCTTGCACTCCCGCATCCCTTCATCGCGTGAAACTGTCCCGGACAGCCATTGCCGGCGCACGCGAGAGTATTCCCGAACTATCTCCGATATGACTTCAACCTGTCCCGGCTCCACGTTAGGGACAGGTATACCGAGCAACGTTTGTCGGCGCACATCTCTCTTGCCTTCTCTCGTGGCAACGAACGCGTTGGCCACCGGGCCATTCAACACCGCCGCTAGCAATTCAACGTGCGTTGCGTCCGACGGCCAAACTCCGTGGAAATTCTGGTAACAAACAAGTCCCTCTGTGTCTACAGAAGCAGATACGGTCCAAGGCCCTCGAGTCCTGCGCCGAGCATTGACTATAACCTTCGGGTGTTCCCACTGTAACCGGTGGGCCCCGCCTTTCATGAACTGAGCTGATATGTTGAGAAACACGTTGGCGGTCGCCAGGAATGGTTCGAAATGGTCCCGAACGACCTGCAGGCCCGGTGCGTACCCGACTCTTGGAACAGAAGAAACCAACTGAGCACGGTTTTGGTCAAGCCTGACATTAAACTCGATCCCGCGGTGGACAGACGCGACGTCCCCCAACGTTTTCAGGTGGGTTGCGGCCTCCCAGACGTCGGACAGAGCAGGGATCCAAATGCTCGCCCCAAAGTCATTCTTTGCAGGATCGAATGGTGCCGAAGACACGTGTGACGGCTGATGCGTCTGGTAAAAATGCTGGAGGTCTTGCTTCTTCACCTCGCCGGTCGAGAGCATTCGCTTTTTGCCGGGGCGCTGGGCGGCGACCAGCAACACGGCCTCCACATCCGAATGTCGGAACACCTTGTCTGGTAAGGCAACCAGATCTATATCGGTATAGACACGGGCGACTTCCAAGCGAAGGTCGCGGTACACCCGCCCATCCACGAAAGAGCGAGGAAGGACGAACCCCAACATCTGAGGGGGGCGCTGCAGCACCTTATTTAGGATCGCAGCCGGCTTACTTACCGGGAGCGAGTCTCCGTACTGAGCCCTTTCTGCCGATTTGAAATTTTCAAACGGAGGGTTACACAGCACGACCCGGGCCCGTTCCAGTTCGGTCTCAACAAGCTCCGAGGCCAAAGCGTCGGCTCCGTAGATGCACCATCCAGCAGGGTTGGGGTAGTCTGCCAACATCAGCGAGAGTCGGGCCACCTCCCTAGCGAAGTCGTCGATTTCAACCCCGACGAGCATCCGCTTGAAGTACTCGTGGCGCTCTTCCCTAGTCCAATCGAGGGGTAACCGTTCCTTCAAACGCCGCATCGCGGCTACGAGGAACACAGCATGACCCGCAAACGGTTCAAACACACGGGAGTCCTGTATCTCCAAGTCTTCAAAAGGCAGTTGCCGAACGATGTACTCCGCCACATATGGTGGAGTACTGTGGACCCCGTACAGCTTGCGAGTTTTCTCGGCGACTAGGGTAGTCTCATACACATACGCGAGGGATTCAACCGAAAGGTTCTGGAAATGGAACGCCTGCTTGATCCGCTCCCAAGCAACCGACGCTGCGCCCCGATGGCTGAGGACGTCGACGTGGGAGGGCTCTTCGTAAAAATCCTGCACGGCCATCGCGGCGAGATGCGGGTCTTCATGCAACCACTCGCCAGGGTGCCCCCTATCGGCCAATACCTTAGCAGCGATAAACCTAAATAGAAGACGAAATAGTGGCGGGTAGTCGTCGTCCAGGAAAGGGGAACTCTTTTCGAATTCTGAGATAGCCAAAGCCACCGTTTCCTGTAGGAGACGATCCAACTTTGCGCGAGCTTCTTCCTCAAGGAGCGGCAACAAACCAGCGTCGAAGAAATCTAGTTGGTAACTCGAACTGTCCCGCATCGCCTTCGCTTCGAGGATCCGGATTGGAGACCAATCGTGCTGATAACGTCGGAACAAGCCAGAGATCTGACCCGCTTCCACGCTGTCCAACAACCGTGGCTCTCCCCTTTCGGTCATCGCCCACCTGAGCAGGTGATGGTCTCGGACTTCGAAAACTTGAGGCGCCCCTAATGACCGACAGCGAGCGACCGCTGTGGTACCGTTTCGTTCGTTGCCGAAAACTACTCCAATGCAAGCACTCCGATACGAAGGCGGGTCCTGTGCAAATGCGGCGAGATCGACCTCCTGAACCGAGTACTCGTTGGCGAGCACGTCGGCGAATTGATAATGTTCCAGTAGAAGTGCTTCCTCGTACCCTACACCAAGCAGTCCTTCCTTGACTGACCGGAACAGATCGTTATTGTCGGAACTCTTTGTCATGAACCCACCACGCCTCGGTGCCCGCCGCTGGGCTTCCTTACAGGCTTCACCCACGCTGGACTGAACTAGGTCGACGTCGCACCGACGATGCGGCGGGCAGGACGGTCGACATGATCAAGATGCGATCGCGAACTTATATGCTATTTGAGAACGGCGTATGCGGCACAGTGTACCAAAATAACTAGGCAGTCAACGAACGCCCCATGCCTCCGAGTTTCGCCGGTAAAGCGGAATGGGCACCTCGAAAAGGTTCTCGCTAACTGGCCAGCAGAAATGTCACATTCAACTTATGGAGAATGTGACTTTGACGCCCAAAGAACAGACGAGACTCAAGATCCTCAACAGCTTGCTCGCAGAACACATGACACTGGATCAGGCCGCCGTTCTGATGGCTGTCAGCCCATGCCACGCCCGCCGCATCCTTGCGGCTTACCAGGAGAAAGGCTCTGCCACCGTTGTTCACGGTCTCCGGGGCCGCAAGCCGGCCAACGCAACTCCCGAGCCCGTTGCAACCGCTGTGGTTCACCTGGCTCGCACCAGGTACGCAGGGACCAACCACACCCATCTCAGCGAGTTGCTGAGCGAGGGCGACGGCATCGACAGGACCACCCTGCGGCGCATCCTGGTCAACGCCGGCCTGAGCAGTCCGCGGCGAAGCCGTCCGCCAAAGCACCGGGTACGCCGCCAGCGTATGCCTCGGGAGGGAATGCTGATCCAGATCGACGGCAGCTATCACCGGTAGCTGGGCGAAGACGGTCCCCAGTTCACGATACTGTTCGCGGGGGACGATGCCATCGGTACGGTGGTCGACGCCCTCTTCTGCGAGAAGGTAGACGCACACAGCTACTTCCTGCTGGTCCACGGTCTCGTGCACCACCTCGGCCTACCCTTCGCCCTCTACACCGACCGGAACGGAGTCTTCAGGCACACACCCGACTCCGGCCTCCCAGGGAGGCCGACCCAGTTCAGCCGGGCCAAGGACTGGCGCGGCGTCATGGCCAAGAGGCTGGTCTACGCTGCTTCCGATGAGCCTGCAGTGGAACAGCTTTACAGAGGCGAATTATCTTTGGTCGGAACAGGAATCAGCGGTTAGAATTTCAGTAACATTATCTGGTGAGGCAACAGGACCGGCAAGACTTATTGTCGTTGATCACAAGGTCATCCAGGAACTCGGAAACGGGCTTGACTCCGGTTACGAGCAGGTGGTCCCGGGCACGGGTACAGGCTACGTAGAGCAGGTTTCGCTCCGTGTTGTAGACCTCTTCCAAGTCCGCCTCGTCGGTTATAGACTCCACCCGGGACTGGAGGGGAATTACTTCTGAGTCGCAGGCCATGACGGCAACGGCGCGAAACTCCAGGCCCTTTGCCAAGTGCATAGTGCCAATAGCCACGCAGCCGTCCGCCGCTTCCACATCATCATCTAGCACTGTATAAGGCAAACCGGACCGTTCGACCGCGGCCTCCGCTCGACGAATTTGGTCTACGGACCGGACAAACACGCTGACCTCATCAGGTTGCAAGCCCTCGGAGATTCTGGCGCTGAGCCACCTGCTGACCGCATCGCACTCGGAGTCCTCATCTTCCATCACATGGATGGTGGGGAGCGGCCCGTTGAACACGGACACCGTACCCTTCCGCTCCTCCAGGTTGCCGTCAACGTCGGACATCTCCGGGTCCAAAAGACGGTCGGCGTATGTCCTTATCTGGTGGGAGGTGCGGTAGTTTATCTTCAGAGTTTGAGAGCGTCCGCGAATCTCAACACCCAGTTCCTTCCACGAAAAGGGTTGCTGGAAGATGCGCTGGCCCAGGTTTCCGGCGAAGAACAGCCCGTTGGGTCGGCCTCCTGCCAACGCCGCCAGGAACCTCAACTGAGGGACACTCACGTCCTGGGCTTCGTCGACCACAATGTGGTCAAAGGGCGGGTGTTCCTGTTGCAGGACTCCACGGGTCAGTTGCCCGAACAACTGCGCCTTGGTCAACAGGCCTCGTTCCTGTAAACCCGACCTGACTCGCTCAAAGACGGGCCACACGGCTTTCCGTTGTGATTCCGACAACCTGCGGTAGCGGCCGATACGGTTCACATCCCGGTAAGCTTCCCAAGTGTCCAACTGCCAGGCATCCACCACCCTGTCCCATTCGGTCAGGAGGAAAGTTGCAGAAAAATTGGTCCCTTCGATACTCGCAGATTCCTTGACCAGTGCCTCGATAATTTCCTGTCGGGCCAATGTAGCCGGACCAACCCTGGACTCGTACATGCACAGTGCCACGGTATCCAGCGAATCGACCGAGACTCTTCCGTTCGTCTGTAAGTCCTGGTGTACCAGCAGTTGCAGCTTGGCCTTCAACAGGTTCGCCAGCGTATCGGAGAAAGTGGTGAGCAAGACCAGTCCATCAGGGTTGGACTTGGCCAGAAATGCGGCACGATGGAGCGCCACTACGGTCTTGCCGGTGCCAGCCGAGCCGGACACCCTGGCCGACCCGTTGTAATTCCTTTCCACGATCCCCGACTGATCCGGATGCAGGAAGACAGTCCACCTCTCCCACGGGTACTCCAGGACCTCCGCCAACTCCTCGACGTTGTTCATGACGCGGAAGCGACGCAGGGCGTCGGGATGACTGAACGGGTCACCGCCTACCGTGACAGGAAGGGACGGCTGCGGCGTATTGCCCACGGCCAATGCCACCAAGGCCTCGGCTGCCTCCGCGGGCAGGTGGTCGGTCAGGTCCAGCACGCTATCCTCGATGGCTGCCCTTACGTCGTCGAGCCACTCTTCCGGCACGCCGTAGCCGAGCAGTTGCTCATCCGGGATGTGAGTGAAGACCAGCGGATTGGGCGGGGGTTCCTGCTCGACTTCCACGTATATCAGGATAGGAATTTCTCGGACTACTTCCCTTAGTTCCACCAACTGGGCGGCACCGGTGATTGGGTGAGTCTCCAACTTCCTTCGCTCGGCCCATTGATAGGCGTCATCATGGCGGCCAACGTAGCAGAGGATAACATTTTCCCCGGATCGGTGAAGGATGACGCGCAGGTCTCGGTTCACCCGGGCCGACCAGAAGCCAGGGCCTTTGGCATCGGTCACACGGTGCAAGTTGAGACTCGGATGGGCAATGTTGGTCTGAAGGTCGAAGGCAGTGGTCTTGATAGATCTCTGCTCCTCGTTGGGGAGCCGAGCAAGGCTGGAGGTAAATGTATCGGCTATGCGGAATTGCATCGGATAAGGTCTATTTTGTGAATGGAAGATGGCATGGACGGAAATATGATCCATTGGTCTAGCTGGACTTTGTACAAAGTTGGTTAGAAGCCATTAGATACAAAGGTGTGGCTATAAATCTCTTTTTCCATACTTTTTCAATGTCGGGTCCAGAGACGACATTGAAAAAATGCCCTATCTACGTGATCTTACATATGATGCACGTCAGTGGAATGTACAAAGTCGAGTCTAGTAGTCAGTCAACTTTGGAATCAAAAGGGTAAAGGCGGTGAAGTTTAGTCCTGGCATCCTGGGTTTTGAACCGCCAGTTGATACCCGTTCGGGCGGCGTTGCGCTCCCGCACTAACGCCTGGACTTCCCTCCCGAGAGCCTCTTCGTTGGGGAGCCGTTGCTTCAGGCAGCAGCGGGACAGTACGCTGAACTCGATTTCCGCCATGTTCAACCAACTCCCGTGCTTGGGGGTGTAGTGGAACTCCAGCCGTTTCGCAATCCTCCGGGCCTCCGCCGCCTGGAACGTCTCGTACAGCGACGCTGGGCGATGGGTGTTCAGATTGTCCAGGACCACCCGCACCACTGTGACCTGCGGGTAGGCTTCATCCACCAGCCAGCGCATCTGATGGGCGAAGTCCTGCATCGTGCGCCGCTGGGTCACTGCCACATGCCGCCAACCCGCCAACGGCTCGCAGGCCAGGAACAGGTTTCGAGTGCCCTCCCGGCGGTACTCGTAGTCCTGCCGCAGGGGGCGCCCCGGCTCGGGTGGCAGTGGGGGCCGAGTCTCCGCCAGCAACTGGGTGGAGGTCTCGTCAAAGCAGACCACCGGCCGCTGGGGGTCATATGGCTCGGCGTACAGGTCCAGCACGTCCTCCATGTGGGCCACGAACTCGGCGCTCACCTTGGGGATGCACCACTCCTGCTTCTGCCATGGCTTGAGAGCGTTTTTTTGAGCCGTTTACGCACTCCCTCGTGGGACATGGTGGACGCCAACCCCAGTTCCACCACCTTGCCAGCCAGCAGGCGCAGGGTCCAGTGGTCGTGGCCTTCCGGTGCCGGACTGCAGGCCAGCGCGATGAGGTGGGCTTCGCCCCGGTCGTCCAGCTTGCGGTGCCGGTTGACTTGACGCCGGTCCCACAGGGCCCCGTCCAGCCCTTCCTCGGTAAAGCGCTGCTTAATCCGGTACACGGTGCCCAGCGCCACGTCCAGGGCTTCGGCCACCTTGGGAGCGGCCCAACCATCGTTGGTCTTGAGCAAAATCCGCGCCCTGGCGGTCACTCGGGCGGAGCTTTTCCCAACCCGAATCAGATTCTGGAGTTCTTCCCGTTGTTCCGGCGCCAACCGCACGGCGTACTTATCCCTGATCATCACCGCCACCCCCAACATCACCGATTCATCCCCAGCAGTATACGATTATCAGCCAGTTTCCTGTATGACTTTCAACATCAAAGTTGACTGACTACTAGTTCTAGGGAGGCGCGCGAACCGAAGCCTCGGCGCCTGATCAAATTGCCGGTTACCTGCAACAGAACTGTTTTATGTACTTCGCCAAAGCCTTTGAATTTCTTGATGCCGTTGACCCATAAGCTGAAGTTCCTTTATGGAATCTATGGAGTCAGAAAGAATTTCCCTTGGTATACCCAAAGCATTAACAATGCTGAGAAAAAGGATGATGGCCCCCGAGTCGATTGTTCCATCACTTTCAGAAGGAACTTCGCTTAATTCTCGAGAAACTATAAAGGTGTCGAGGGCAGTTCCAATTGGCACGGTCATATCGCTTTCCTGGTTCAAGGGTAGCCCGAAATTCGAAATGTGCTGTAGGAATTTAGTATGGTCTACAAATGGAACTGTTCTCCAAACATTCTCGATGTTGGCCTTCAAGTAAAATGGGCCCTTAACACCCGCATCTCCGACTACGATACGATGGCGCTTAACAACACCCAATAGGAAGTCCATCAATATATTTAGATCCAAAATTCTTAGCCCTGTGTCCAACATATAAATTCCCGTCCATTTTCATATTCAAGCCAAATAGGGTCATCAAGATCGATGGGGCGCATCTGAATAGGGAATGTGACAAATGAGTGGCAGTGTCTAGTACTACAACGACGCGTTATGAGAAAACACGCTCAGGTCTTCTTCTTCAGCTACTGACCGTTCATCACGGGAGACTCGCACTCGTTCGTTGCCAGCTTCAAAATCCGCCCACGAGTTACCTTGTAGGATAACGCGTCGTTGTAGTACTAGAAAAATGCCAAGTAAAGACTCGTCCGTAGGCGTCATTAGTGGAAACTTGCCTAGCAATATACCCTTCATTCGTAGAAAATACATTGTCGAAGGGAACAGTAAATCCTCGCATTGAGTTCGCAAACTCCGCGATGCGTCCACTATACCAGTGCCCCATGATTTCATATGGATCAGACATGACACTGACATGAATAAAGGGCTGGTTTTCCTCTCCTTTCGATGTCACCGGTGTCCATAGCACCCGTTCCTCGAGCCTGGACCGAGCTTCCTCCCCGCGTCGAGTCAGCAGATCGAAGGTCGATCTATCTGTCACGGGGGTTGGCTGGGACGAATCGCCAACCCTGCGGTAAATTCGCCCATCGTTGTGGATATAGGGCGAGTTGGAGCCCTCAGGTATTTGGACTACGACTATGGATCGGCCAACTGGCAATCCTATAGCGTCTATTGGGCCTTCAAATTCCCTAACGTTGTAAAATACTGGAGGGTTTAGCAAATCTTTGGCTGAGTTTCTTATGGAATCCAATGCATCCTGCACTTGAGCTTTTGGTATTCCGGGAAAGCTAGACGCCACATTCTCCTTACTATCCTCTTTGACCCCCAAGAACAGCCATCCTCCGTATTGGTTGGCAAATGATGACAAGCTTTTCGCCAGTTCACGGTTTGCTATCAACGCCCCTTTGTATTCGGCGTACCACCCTTCATGAACGTCCTTAAGCCGAATAAGATCTTCTGGAGGAACTTCCTGAAGATCATCCGCAAATGGTCGATATAGCATTGGTGGCTCCGTTCAGACGTGGAAATATCTCTTATACCGTGTACTACCGGGTGTTCAACCTTTCTTGTTTGTTCCCTCACCCTACCCTGAACACCTTCATAACTTCATCCCCCAAATGGTTGATTACCTTCACCGCAATCCGCTCTGACTCCGGCCGCGGGAACGGGCGCGACGTGGCGCTGCGCAGCGTGGCCCAAGCGTCCTCGTCGATTTCGGCGCGGAGCGTGGTCTTCAGCGACTTGTAGGGATCGCCGGCGCCCAAGAAGTAGGCGTGGCGGACGAAGAAGCTCTCCTGGTTGTAGTCAGTGTCAATGAACCAGCAGGCGATGCCCTCCGGCCCGTCGCTGCGCACCTCGCCGGTGTTGGGGTGGAAGACGTCCACGCCGTTAACACGTACTTGGACCTGCCCGTCCTCGCAGTCCAGCACGTCGATGTCCGGCTCGCCGAAGATGACGAACAGGTTGCCGCTGCCGGTGTTCTTCAGGTCCCCGGCCATGTGAAGGTCGGCGTTCATGCGGGCCTTCAGCACCGGCACCCGCCCCAAGCTCTCGAACTCCGTGGTATGGGCGTCATAGTTGAAGGCGCAGGCGACCAGCACGTCGAACCCGCCGTCGGCGGCCTCCCGCGCCGCCTCCACCAAATCGGGGCGCGACACCGTGCCGAACTCCGGCCCGATGAAGATCGCGGCCCTCCGCTCCGGTCCCATCGGCGCATCATCATCCTCACCGCTGCCGCCCTCAACGTAGCGGCCATCGGCGCAAACGAACCGCCCCGGCCAGGGTGTCAGTGACGTAAAGGTTATGCGGTCTTCCTTGTGGGCCTGCTGGACGCCGGAGCGTTTCAGGTTGTCGAGAATGACCTGTCCAAAGTCGTATCCCGTGCCGTAGCCGTTGCGCGCCTCGGCGATGCCGTCTATTACGTCCCCGTTCTCGTCCACGCCCAGCACCCGGTGGGGCGAGATGCTCTCCACGGTGAAGGGGCCGGCCACCCGCACCTTGCTGCGGTCCTCGTAAGGCTTGTCGTACAGGTACTCATAGTCGGCCTTGGCGGCGATGGAGGCGTCTATCTCCCTTTGCCGAGCGATGCGCAAATCCCACCATTCCCGGTGCAGGTCCTGCGCCTCCTCGGACCACGATTCGTCGGCGTCGCGGGGAATCTCCCACTCCTCCCATGACATTTCCAGGGCTTGGTTCAACTCTTCCCGCAGGGGTTCCATCTCCTCTTGGGCCGTCTCCCAGATGACATCGATCTGGGAGTTGTTGGCGATGGCCCGCAGGGTGATATGGGGCACCCGGTCGTAGACGAACCCCTGCCGGACGTTGCCGTATGTGGGCATCTCTGACGGGGCGCGGCGCGAGATCTCGGCCTCCTTCAGTCGGCCTCCCTTGCTGTCAGCCAGCAGGTAGTAGGGATAGCGAGCGCCCATGATGCGAGCGCGGGCCAAGGCCAGGGCGACGCGGGAGGTGTCGATGGTGATCCACCGCCGCCCCCACTGCTCGGCCACGTAGGCGGTGGTGCCGGAGCCACAGGTGGGGTCCAGCACCAGGTCGCCGGGGTCGGTGGTCATCAGTATGCAGCGTTCTATAACTTTTGCAGAGGTCTCCACCACGTACCGCTTGTCAGCAGAAAATCCAGCAATACTCGTATCGTCCCAATTGTCGGTAATCGGGTACGCAAGATAATCGTTGAAGTAACGAATGTAGTAGAGATTGGCGGATGCTGGCTGGACTCGATCAGCCTTTAGAAGCCGAACCATCGAAGATTCTTGTGTCTTCCAATACCCTTTGGGAAAGTAACTTTTGTTTTGAAATACCACATCATAGCGTGTTCCGGGACTCTGGCTAGTTAGATTGTCTATCCTATAAACACGTTCGTGACTGGGTAAAGGCTCTCCTGCCTTCTCTTCATTAGCCAGAGGGCGCGTGATGCCACCCACTGCCCGAGCAGTGTTATATGCGGTTCCGCCTTGGCCCATTAGGCTCTTTAACTTTAGGGGGCGTCGAAACTTTAGTTTTGTGCGGTCTTTGGAGAACCAAATGATGTAGTCGGAAACAGATGCCAGAAGGTTGTCAGTCTGGCCTGTGGTTTTCACAAAAGTGATCAACCGAACGAAGTTTTCTTCACCAAACACCTCGTCCATCAGGGCGCGCACCCGGTGGACGTTCTCATCCCCAATCTGCACAAAGATGGAGCCGGACTCAGCCAGCAGGTCGCGGGCAACAGTAAGACGGTCGCGCAGGTAGGTCAGGTAGGAGTGGATGCCGTCGCGCCAAGTGTCGCGGAAGGCCTTGACCTGCTCCGGCTCGCGGGTGATGTGCTGGCGGTTGCCGTCGCGAACGTCGCGGCTGGTCGTGGACCACTGGAAGTTGGAGTTGAACCGGATGCCGTAGGGCGGGTCGATGTAGATGCACTGCACCTTGCCCTGCAGCCCCTCCCGCTCGGATAACGAGGCCATCACCTGCAGGCTGTCGCCCAGGATCATGCGGTTCTGCCAGTATCCCTCGTGCTGGTAGAACTCGGTGCGGTCGGCCCCTTCGGGCAGACCGTTGAAGTCGGAGAACATGTCTATCTGGTGTTCCTCCGCTTCCCGGTTCTCCTTGGACTGGCGCAGCAGGTCGGCGATGAGCGCCTTGGGGTGGACCTTCTCCTGGATGTACAGGGGCGGGACGTTGACCACCAGGTCGTCCAGGTCCTGCTCGTCCTTGCCCCGCCAGACCAGCTGCGGGTCCAGGTCGCGGTTGCGCCGCTGGTAGGCAACCCGCACAGGTGACTCGTCTTCTTCCCGCACCATCGACTGATACTCCGCCGTGGGGATGTTGGTCCGGGTGTCCTCTTCGTGCCGCAGCGTTTCCACGGACTTGCCAGCGGCTGCACGGGTGCGTCTGGCTCTGGGCATGGCTATTCCCCTCCGGTGTTGGGTACAAAGGGATTGAGCAGGTCAGCGGCCAAACCCTGAACGTGCTGAATGTTTCGAGTTACCAAGATCAGATTGTGGACTTTGGCGGTGGCGGCCAACAGGCCGTCAATCACTGGGACATTGCGGATATAGTGCATTCGGCCCCAGGTTTCGGTAATGTCGGCGTCGATTGACAAAATCCGGCCTTCGTAATTTTGCTGTACGTACCTCAGCCAATTTTCAATGACCTCAGCCTGCTTGGGGCCGCGGTCTCTAACCAGCTCGATTCCTTTGCGAATTTCGCCCAGCGTCAGTACGCTCAGAAACAGGTCATCGTCTGAAAGGCCGGTGTACCAAGCCGCCACGTTCTCGTCGCACCGGTCCCGTTTCCGCAATTCCGAGACGACGTTGGTATCGAGTAAATACACTAACAGGATCCGCTGGGATCATCATACAGAAATGAAACATCGCGCCCGTAGTCTGGAGGCCGTGTCAGATCCAGGTCGTCAAAGGACGGGCCTGCCACCAGCATCTCCTTGAAGCTGAGTTTGCTGTAATCGTAGTTGGCAAAGTCTTCGGTCGACATGTTCTTGGACGAATCGATAAAATTGAGGATGGCCCGTTCCATTTCAGCCTTGATGTCATAAACATCGGTGAACTCGGCAAAGGCCCAGCGTCCGTACTGCCCCAGCGCGTTTACGCCCGGCAGCCAGTAGGCCTCCATCGTGTTCTTCTTTTCCTTGGCGTCCTCGCCCCGGTATCCCTTAATTTCGACAATGAGGTTTAGAGGATCGTCCAGACCGTCGTCCACCTGAACGATGAAGTCGGGAATGTACCTGCGAGGGGTTGAGCCGTAAAGGTAAGGGACCTCAAGTCCCAGGTTGTGGTTCTTCACGTAGGCTTTCACGTTGGGATGAGACTCCACCACCCGGCAGAACTCGGCCTCCCAGTCACTGTCCAGCACGGCCAGGTTGACGTGGCACTTGCGGGGGTCGGTGGTCCACAGGCCCGTCTTGGCAGTGGTGAAGTTGACGCGGCGAGTCGAGCCGACAGGATTGTACGAGTCCAGCAGCGCCTTGATGGACCGCTCGCCCTCCCTGCTGGTTATGGCGGCGGTGATCCGGTTGCAGGCCATATCCGCCAATGACTGGTACATGAGCTGCGCCGGATAGGTCCCGCCCCGGCAGTCCAGGCAGGTGTCCAGCCACTCCTTTACCACGCTCCGCAGCTTGCCGAACAGGTGCGTCTTCATATCCTGGTTGGGGTCGCGCCACTTGGTTTGCAGCAGTCGGGTCGTCAGGTGATACACCAGGGTCGAGGTGCGCAGATCGCCGGTGTGCACCAGGTTCAGGTCCACGCCCTCACCGATGATGCCCTCGTTCCTGGTCTGAGTCGGCCCCACCAGGTCGGGGGTCAGGTCCAGCCGGGAGTCGCCGGTGAAGTTGGCGACCAGGTCCTCTCTGGGCGGGTCCTCCCGGTAGCCCGCCACGCGGGGGAAGGTTATCTCTAGGTGGTCGCGCTCAGGACTCATGGCCCTGACGTGTACCGTCTGACGTGGCTTCCCCGGGCCTACCACCACCGGCCGGGCGGTGAAGTCGAAGGGTATGCCCAGCACGTCGGCGTACTCAACGTTGAACTTGTTGTCCTCGTTCAGGTCATAGGACTGGCGCCGGAGCGCCCTCCCCACAACCTGCTCGCACAGCAACTGCGTGCCGAAGGCGCGGACGCCGAGCACATGGGTAACGGTGTTGGCATCCCACCCTTCGGTGAGCATGGACACCGAGACCACGCAGCGGATGTCTTGCCCCAGCCGACCATCCTTGCCGACGGTGTTCATCACTTCGCGGAGCAGTTCCTGGTCGGATATACTGCCGGCCTCCTCGCGGTTGCCGGTGCGTTCGATACGCTCCCGCCGGAACCGTTCTATCTGGTCGGCGGCGGCGCGGCGGAAGTCATCACTGAGCTTGTCGCCGGACTCCATTTGCTGGCTGTCGGTCAACAGGGTCCGGGGTATGGAATAACGATTGTCGTACCCGTCGAAATTGCGGAACAACTCCAGCCGTCCGTTCACCACCGAGGTTGTACCGTCCTCGTTGGTCCGCTCAAAGCCGGAGATGTAGTCGTAGACCAGCTTGGAGGTGGAGGTGTTGTTGCATACGACGATGAAACATGGTGGGCATGGGGCGCCGTCCGCCATCCACTCCTTGTACGTTTTTTCGTAATGGCCGTAGAGGGCCTGCAACGCGGTCTGCAACGGCGTCGGCAGGTCCAGCGGGTCCAGGTTGCCCGCGCGGTCCCTTCCGACCTTGGGCATGTTGCCGCGGATGTGCTCCCAGAGGTTGCGGAACACCGGCGCCTCGGTGCCGGGAATGTTGTCGGCCACCGGGACCCGCTGACAGGGGTATGTAACGGCTGAAATGGTCTGAAAACTTGGAAAGCGCACGGGATTCCGGCATCTTGGTAGCAGTCACAAAACCAGGTGCCGGAGGTGTCCCATGCGCCTTCCAAGGGAATGCTACCAGATGCAGCAGGTCATTGAAACGCATCTACCTCACCTCTCCCGACCACAGTTGACCGGTCTGGTCCTGTGGGTCTGCGGGGCCATTCTCGCTGGCAGCGCCTGCCAGAACGCCGTGGCCTCCGCCCTCTCGCCCTGGGGCGCTTGGAACAACTTCCGCCAGTATCTCCGGGAGTGGCTCTACGACGGCAGCGACCGGGCTCGTCCCTGCCAGACCGAACTGGACGTAAGCCTCTGCTTCGCCCCACTGCTCCGGTGGGTCCTTTCCTGGTGGCGTTCCGGACGGCTGGCCCTGGCCGTTGATCCCACGCTCAAAGGCGACCAAACCACCGCCATCGTCATCAGCGTGGTCTACCGGGGTTGCGCCATTCCCGTGGCCTGGCGCATCCACCGGGCCACCCAGCGCGGCTCCTGGATGGATCCCACGGTGGAACTGCTCAGGAAACTGGCCCCGGCGGTTCCCAAGGAAATGACCGTCATCGTGCTCTGCGACCGGGGCATAGCCAGTCCCAAGCTGTGGCGACAGATACGCGCTCAAGGCTGGCATCCCTACATGAGGTATCGGAAGAACGTCAGCTTCTGCGCCCAAGATGGCCGCCGGTTGCCCGCACAGCACTTCGTTTCCCGTCCCGATACAGCTTGGATTGGCCGCGGCACCGCCTTCAGCACCCCCACCGCAAAACGCCGCTGCACCCTGCTGGCGGTCTGGTACGTCGAGCAGGAAGAACCTTGGATCATCCTCACCGACCTGCCGCCGGAGGACGCCGGACCCAGTTGGTACGCCCTGCGCTTCTGGATCGAACTGGGCTTCAAGGCCGTCAAAAGCCTGGGCTGGAAGTGGGACAAGACCCGGCGCACCGACCCGGCGCGCGTCTCCCGCCACTGGCTGGTGCTGTCGGTGGCAACACTGCTGGCCCTGGCCTATGGCACCAGGGTGGAAGACGCCCATGACCGCAGGATTGCTCCAGGCAACCTGCGCACGCCGCCCAAGACGTCGGCTCCCAGGCGCCGCGACCCCTGGGGCAGGCCGGTACGGACCGTCAGCATCATCCGCCACGGCATTGACTGGCTGCGGCGGTTGCTGCTCCGGGGCCGCCTCTGGAGCCGGGTCTGGCTGCTGCCCGAACCCTGGCCGGAACCCAAACCAGCCCTGGAGGTCACCCGCCATGCCCCGTCCTGAAAACACCTTACATACCCCTGTCAGACCGGGACCCGGGGCAGCTTGACGATGCCGCATTCAATGGCGTCCATCAGGGAAAAGTCGCTTGCCGTCCAAGGGAACAGGGTCCCCTCGACATAACCGGAGCCCCGCAGGAAGAAGGGCGTCGCCGACAGGTCCACCACCTTCCGAACGCCCAGTTTGCGATTGACCATTTCCAGCCCGGATATCCAGACGCGGGCCTCCTCGTTGTTCCGGTCGGCTTCCTGGCGATCCTCTCTGGCCAAGGGACCCTCGTCGTCCTCCCCGGGCTTGCGGCGGTAGCAGTGATGGCCCTCGTCGTTGAAGACCATGACGTTCTTCAGGTTCATCAGCTCCGGCATTACCCTCTGGACCATCTGGCCTTCCGATTCCTGGGTCTCAATGGGGCTGCCGGGCCCCTGCAAAAGGGCCCTGCCGCCGCTGGACATTTCCAGCCGCTCCCGGGGACGCAGTCCGTGGTAGTTGGTGATGACTATCTTGGCCCGCTGCAGGTAGGCCAGCATATCACCGGGGACCAGTTCCCGGCTGGCGTAGTAGCTGTCCGGGTCATTTGGCTGGAGCACCCGCAAACGGTCTTTGATGGTCAAGCCGGGGGTCACCACCAGGAATCCCTTGGTGAACCTTCGACTATTGGGATGCCGGACTGCGTTGATGGTCTGCCAAGCGATGATCATGGCCATGACGGTGGTCTTGCCCGCGCCGGTGGCCAGCTTCAGTGCAACCCTGGACAGTTCCGGGTTCGCCTGGCTGCTGGCGCTTTCCAGCCGCTGGAGCGCGAGTCTTTCTCCAGGCCCCAGCCTCGGGGCTACCTCGGTGAGCCATATCAGGGTCTCCACTGCCTCAACCTGGCAGAAGAAGGGGCGGTAGTGGCTGAACCTGTGGTGCCGCCAATGCTGGAGCAGCAGGGCCGTTTCCGGCGTTACCCCCCAGTTCTGCGGGTTGGGAATGCTCCGCCACTGGTCCGCGTACCGCCGGACCTCATTGACCGCCGCGGTAACGTCGTATTGCTGCTCTTCCGTGGACAGCCCTTGCCCTTCGTCAATTACAAGTTGCCCCTGCCGTTCGCCCCGGGCCCTCCCCTGACAGGGGTATGTATTTTATTTTGAGACTTACGCAGTTGATCGTGAGACCGGATAGTAGGTAGGCGTGCTCAGATACAAAATCGCCCCCAAATGCTTACTACCGGGCCCATTCGGTATTCCGACGTAGGCGGGAATCCAGGGGTGGCGGGACGGTTCGTAGCTATAATCTCGTTTTTACATACCCCTGTCAGCGGGCCCTCCCTCTCTGCCTGGGCTTGGGAATCGGCGTTATGAACTCGGCTCCCCGGCGGCTCTCGATGATCTGCTGGGTCGGTTGGCCGGCCTCATCCAGCTCCCAATGCCGGGAGGGATACTCGTAAGGCGAGTTCAGTATCGGTTCGTCAAAGAACGGGTTCTCCATGTCTTGCACCGCTGAGTTGATTGAGCGCCTGAGCCCAGAACGCCGTGTGGTCATATGGCCGGCAATCAGTGTCGCCTCACAGGGCTCGGCTCGTCAATCCTCATTACCTACGCGGGTGTCCGTCAGATTTTTGGTCGTGGATAGAATGAAGGGGTAAAATGGCGGTAAAGGGCTGGAAGACAGAAGAGAGAGTATGGGTGGGTCTGATTGTCAAGGGCGCCGAGATATTGGGCCACTGGGGCGGCGTGATCGTGTACCACTGATGTGATGACTGACGGCAGTAAATTGGTCGGAGCGGCGGCGTTACAAGAACAGGAGGAGACGGCGTTGGCGGTGCGGCTATTCTGCGTCGGGTTCTTCTGAAGCCTGCGGGGAAGCGTTCTCCCGGCTGCGCTTGAGCCGGTAGCTCTCGCCGTTCATCTCCAGGATGTGGACGTGGTGGGTGAGCCGGTCCAGCAGCGCTCCGGTGAGGCGTTCCGAGCCGAAGACCTCGGTCCACTCGTCGAAGGGGAGGTTGGTGGTCACCATGACGGAGCCCCGCTCGTAGCGTTGGCTGAAGACCTCGAAGAGCAGTTCCGCGCCGGTTCTGGAAAGGGGGACGAAGCCCAGCTCGTCGATGATCAGCAGGTTGAGCCGGGCCAGTTGTTTCTGCAAGTTCAGCAGGCGCCTTTCGTCCCTGGCCTCCATCATCTCATGCACCAGACCGGCGGCGGCGGTGAAACCCACAGACATCCCGCGCTGGCAGGCGGCCAGCCCCAGCCCAAGGGCCACGTGAGTCTTGCCGGTGCCGCTGTTGCCGACGGCGATGACGTTCTCCCGGCGCTGGATGTATTCACAGCGGGCCAGTTCCATCACCAGCGCCTTGTTCAGCGACGGGATTGCCGGGAAGTCGAGGGTGTCCAGACTCTTCACGGCGGGGAATCGGGCGGCGCGGATCCGCCGCTCCACCATGCGCTGGTGGCGGTCGATGAGCTCCAGTTCCGCGAGCCTGAGCAGGTACTGGGGATGATCCACACCCTCGGCGGCGCACTGGGCGGCCATCTTACCGTACTCCCTGAGAAAGCTGGGCAGCTTCAGTTCTTTGAGATGGTGTTCCAACAGCAGCGTCGACCGGTCGTTCATGCCGCCCTCCCTGTGAGGAGAGCCATGTAGTCTTGTGTGGAGGTGGTGCTGACCCTGACCCGGGGCAGGTAGGGATAGAGCTCCATATCCAGCCTGGGCGGCCGCCCCTCCAGCCGGCACAGCACCAGGTGCTTCACTGCGTCAAAGCTCAGCGACCCCAGGTGGATGGCATCTTTCACCGCTGCGTGCACCTCCTGCTGGGAGAAGGTCTCCAGCAGCCTGAGCATCTGCACGTACTCCCGCTTGCCCCGCCGTCCCATGCGGGACTCCAGCAACCGCCGCAGCGTCCCGAACTCATCGGGCAGAGCCCAGCCCTGCAGCGGAGCGGCCTGGTCCAGGGCGCCCGTCTTACGCTCCAACAGCGGGAGGTAGTGGATGGGGTCGTAGACGAAGTCGTCCCGGTCGTATGATCTGGGATGGCTGGCGATGACCTCGGTTCCGCAGCTGATCACCACTGCGTCGACGTAGCCCCTTATCAGGACGTCCCGATATCCGTAGGCCACCGGCACCGGGTAGTCGTTGGCCCTGTACCTGACCAAGGACAGCGAACTCACCCGGCCAGCCTGCTTGTCGCACGCGTCGTAGGCCACCGGCGGCAGGGGCAGCAGGGCGTCCAGGTCCCGCTCCATCCTCTGGCCGATGGTCTCCGTGTGTCCCCTGAGCTGGGCGTCCATTCGTTCCAGGCAGCGCTGCTCCAGGCAGGCGTTCAGCGCATCGAAGCTTTCGAAGGACGGCACCGGCACCAGAAAGTTGCGGCGCATGTACCCCACCAGGCCTTCCACCTTGCCCTTGTCATTGCCCTTGCCGGGGCGCCCGAACCGGTCCTCGAACAGGTAGTGGGACTGGAGCTCGGTGAAGGCGCGGGTGCGCTGGCGCCGGCCGTCGCCCAGGATCCGGGCAACAGCCAGCCTGGTATTGTCGTAGAGGATGCTCTGGGGCACTCCGCCCAGAAAGGCGAGGGCTGACACGTGGCCGTCCAGGAAGGCCTCGGTAGTCTCAGCCGGGTAGGCCTTGACGAAGCAGCCGTCGCTGTGGGGCAGGTCGATGACGAAGCAATGGGCCTTTTGCTCAACGCCGCCGATGACCACCAGGGCCTCGCCGAAGTCGCACTGGGCGTGGCCCGGCGGATGGGACAACGGCACGAACATCTCCTTGGTCTGACGGCGATGCTCTCTTACGTAGTCCTTGACGGTGGTGTATCCGCCGTCGAACCCGTACTCGTCCCTGAGGCGCTCGAATATCCGCTTGGCCGTGTGGCGCTGCTTCCTGGGGCGCGCGAGGTCATCCTCCAGGATCAGGTCGATGACGCCGGTAAAAGGCTCCAGCTTGGGCCTTCGAGGAGGAGTCTGTCGCCGGTAGCCCGGAGGCACGGAGTAGGCCAGCATCTTGCGCACGGTGTCCCGGTGCAGCCCAAACTCTCTGGAGACCTCCCGAATGCTCTTGCCCTCCACCATCACCGCCCGGCGAACCCGCAGATATACGTCCACTCTGTACATCCATCGCACCATCCAAGGGGTCGGATACAACCCTATGGATGGCGGCGGGCGGTCCAATTTGCAACCGCCGTTTGTCAGAGATTACCCGCCCGCACGGGACAATTTACCTCCGCCGCTTACATCCGCTGGAATTACAGTGTCCGGGTTGGGAATGAAGAGATGAAAATTCCATGTGGAATGGAGGATCCCTGAACAATGGGGGTATTTTCCGAATAGCCCGTCGACGTCAGGCGTACCATCCCAGAGATTTGTCCATGTTCCTGCCTGGAATCGCCATGCTCCAAAGGCAACTTCCATTACGGAACTATCGTACAATGCGCAGCATTCATTCTGAACGGCTACAATCAATGAGTGACCGCCGATGATCTGTTTGGGGTATGCCTTTAGCTTCTCTTCGATCTTGTAGTAGAGCCTCTCATTTAACCTGTTCGGATCATCATGGCCATAAATGTGTCTGCTGTGCCGGCAGGTGTTGCTCCGAGCCAGAGTCGTACATTCGATAAGACAGGCATAATTCAACATACTCTTGGCTAGTATGTCAGGTGTTTTTCTCTCTATAAGAGGCTCTTGCTGGACAAAAGCACCAGCTCTCAACAGCAGGTCCGCGATTCTATTCTCGTACTCAGTTCTAGGCACGTTCCCTAATCCTCACTTTCTGGTAGCAATCTGGCGACCGCGCCTATGTCTGCTTCCGGACGGTTGGTGTAGCGTGCCGGCATCTTGGAGATTTTGCTCCGGCCAGCGGTCACCGGTGCGCCGAACCGGGGCGATCTCTGCGTCCTCCTCGGCTAGGCTGATGCTCTGGACTGCCTTCTGCTCCATCCGGTAGCTCTCCATTTCCACTGCATCCAGCACTCCCTTGGACAGGTCCTCCTCCACCGGGTCGGGAAGCTTGCTGATCAGGAAGCTCAGGAATATGGCCAGCTCGGCCGCGGGTCAGGAGAGCTGGGCATCCAGGAAGGTATAGAGCCTGGTGAAGGCCTTGGCCGAACTCTTGAAATCAACCTGCCTGTCCTCGTCCAGCTTCTTGTATTTCTCCACGCAGGTGTCCAGCCTGGGGTCGAGATTGCTCTGGTCGGCGCCGTTCAGGAACGCCTCCACGAACTCGTCAATCTGCTCCCAGGGGTAGACCTGGTACTGCTCCAGGGTAATCTTCAGATCGTGGAGCTTGTCAGGATCTGTCTCCTCTGAGTCGCCGCACTTACCATTGGGTGGGTACATGGTCTATCCAGGGACGCCTGAGTGTTTGTAGTTGGGGTAGGTCGCGGGTGATTCGCTCATTCGGACGTTTCGCCTGAAGTGGCTTCAAGGATGTCGAGTATGGCAGACGACTTGTACAGGTAGGAAATCCCTGAATGTTGTGGGTTGCTGCTTCCCACGTTCAAATGCCCCGCGTTGATTCCTAGCAGTTTTAATTCTCGGAATCCTGGGAACGAAATGCCTGGGCCGGGCTTCGGGCCCTTTTCCACGGCAAACACAGGGCTTCCGGATGAGCCTCCGTAGGAGAAGGCTTCGTAAGCCACGCATTCTCCCTTGTATTCGGGCACGTTGGAATAGTCATACCTGGGATCGCTGGCGATTGTTCCGCTCCTCAAGATCGGACGTTGTTGGAGCTTGTCGTACCACTCTGGAAAGCCGGGGAAAGCAACGAAGTCACAGACGCTGAATTGAGATTCATAATCCTTGGCTGTGGCAAGCAGGTTGATTGGGACAAAAAAGTCGATTGTTGTGGGGCTACCGATGTCTGCCTTGACTCGTGGGTTGAAGATGCACGCGATGTCGTTCTGGTAGACCTCAGAGTAATGGACATCAGGATCTACCACCTCGAAAATCACGTCGATGTCGGGAAGCTTGGACGGTGGGACGTTACACTTGCCGGATACTATTAGGCGTTTCAATTGGTAGACTCGATTCTTCAAGTCGGCATACTCTGGATCGACGATGTGGCGGTTGGTGACCAAGGCTAGTTGCGATTGGTTGGTCATTACCCAGAACCCTGTGCCGTGGCTTGCCGTTGGTTCGTTGATCTCGCTGGTGAACTCGGTGGTGATCCGGTACGCAGAATAAAGGAAACTATTGTCCAATCCGTGGAACATCGGTCTCTCCTAAACCAAAGCCAAGGTAGGATGTGCATTTGCCGGGTTGGGCGATTCCGGCCGGGAGTCTCACAGGAGTGATTCGGCCCTTGATTGCAAGACCGTCCGGGAGCGCCGGCTCACCTCGTCTTTCCGGCTCGTCAGCCCGGCTTTCCATTGCTTATCTGTAGGATTAGACATCGCCGCTTCCAGGTTGTAAAGCACCCAGAGGATATAGTCGAATTGAAACCACCGCTGGCTGTTTCCCAGCGAACGGAACGACTCCAACAGGAGGTCCGGAGGCCTCCTGAGGCTGTGGCCGTTCGACCAGGCCCAAAGTTTCGTGAGGCCTCCGACCAGCCGGGCGCTCCCAAAGTTTCGTGAGTCCGCCGGCTCCGGGTGTGCATGGCTGGAAACAGCCCTGTTTACGGCCATGGCTGGAAATTCCCCCTTGCCGTAGCTCAGGGGGTGGCTGGAAAACCCGGTTTATTTCTCCTTGGCAGGACGGTATACTTTTGCCATTCCAGCCAGGGGTGCAGCAGGATGACGCTCTACGGTTACGCCAGGGTCTCGGTGAGAGAGCCGGAGGACAAGAATCTGGACCTGCAGGTGGAGCGGCTGGTCCGCGCTGGCTGTGCCATGGGCAATATTCGAGCCGAGGAGGCCAGCGGGGCCAAGAACGACCGCGGCGGCCTCTTGGAACTGCTGGACCTGGTGGTCGAGGGAGACACCCTGGTGGTCACCCACATTGACCGGCTCTCCAGGGGGCTGACCCACGGGCTGCAGGTGATCGAGGGCCTGCACCGGGCGGGAGTGGAGTTCCGGTCCCTGTCGGAAGACTTTGACACTTCAACAGCCAACGGCAAATTGCAGTTGACCATGGTCCTGGCCTTCTCCGAGTGGTGGCGGAACTCCATCAGGGAGCGGTCCATCGCCGGTCAGCACAAGGCAAAGGAAGAGGGACGTTTCCCTGGGCGTCCCACCGTCCTGACCGAGCGGCAGAAGGAGTATGTCAGGGAGGAACTGGCCAAGGGGGTTAGCCAGCGGGAGTTGGCGAGGCTCCTGGAGGTGAGCCGGTGGAAGATCCAGCAGGTGGCCGAGGGGGCGTCAGGGCCAGCAGTCTGATAAGAAGGAAATAAGGCAATGCCGCTGTTGAACTACACCACAAAGGTCAATGCCCAGAAGACGGTGACCGAGGTCATGGGCCTGCTGGTGGCCAAAGGGGCCGATGAGATATCCATCGTCTACGATGATGATCGGCAGCCCGCCGGCCTGAAGTGGACCGTCCAGAGCCCCCGGCTGGGCCGGGTTGCTTTTGCCCTACCCTGCAACGTCGACGCGGTGTTCGTTAAGCTTACCGAGCAGAAGGTAATGGTGACTTCGCCCGAGTCCCGCCGCCAGCAAGCAATACGGACATCCTGGCGGATCCTCAAGGACTGGGTGGAAGCCCAGATGGCGCTCCTAGAGACGGGCATGGTCACCATGGACGAGATATTCCTGCCCTATATGCTCTCCGGCGGCCGGACTTTTTACCAGGCCCTGGTGGCCGGTGAGTTCAGGGCTCTGAACCCACCCCAAGACTAAGCGGGCGGCGGTCATAAACATGAGCAGAAGTCAGACTGCCAGCCGAGAATATGCTCACCGGTGGGCCGCCGATCAGTGCCTTCCGGATTCTCCTAACTATATTGTGATACACCAGTCGGCATTCTTGAAGTTCCGAAGGCATAGGAACTACAGAGAGACGTTTGTCAATAATGATTAGAGGAGAAGGGTAACAATGGTCACAGTACTAAACCAAAGCCAAGGTGGAATCTACATTTGTGGGGCGATGAGGATTGGCTTTAGGCGCCACAGTGAAGCTCTTCCACCTGTACCTGGAGGACGGTTCGGCACCGTCGCTTGACCTCCACTATATGCGTATTTCACCTTGGTATCAGTTTAGTTGTTCTGGCACCAAGTAAACGCTGCCTTCGGAGTCGATGGCGTCCAGGGTATCCTTACCATATTCCTGTGCCGATTGCTTTCGGAAGTCGTCGATAGTCACCATTCATTTCTCCCTAAGTCAGGGCCTTGCCATGAGCGAAACTCCTTCGAGTATCGCATCAGGACCGTATTATAATGGATACTCGGACGCTCAACACCGAGTTTGAAGGAGGACCACTATGCCACTGCAGCTAGACCACACAATCGTGCCCGCCTACGACAAGGTGAAGTCGGCGGAGTTTATCGCCCGCATGTTCGGGCTGAAGTACCAGGGGCCCTGGGGACACTTCGCGCCGGTCAAGGTCAACGAGATACTGACGCTGGACTTCGATGACTCGGACAACCCTCGCGCCAATCACTACGCCTTCCTGGCCTCGGACGAGGAGTTCGACGCGATCCTGCAGCGGATCAAGGATGAGGAGGTGGTCTTCGGCAGCGGGCCGCGCTCGCAGACGGACGGGGAGATCAACCACCTGCACCAGGGGCGCGGGTTCTACTTCGAGTGCGAGAACGGGCATGTGTGGGAGGTTATTACGCACACGTATGTTACGGATTAGCGGGTGGGGTCGGGGTTGACCAAGAGATGCTGTTGGCGCAGCGGCCCGAGCATCTGCCGCGACTGACGGCAGTGCTCCCGGACATAGTCCTTGAGTATGGTGTACTGACCGCCGAACCCGTGCTCGTCCCGCAGCCGCCCGAAGATGCGCTGGACAGTGTGGTGCTGCTTCCTAGGAACGCCAAGGTCGCCTTCCAGGATCGCGTCGATGACGTCGGTGAAAGGCTCCAGCTGGGGACTCCGGGAGTGTGGTTGGGTACTAAACAATACCAAGGTGGGATGTTCATTTCGAGGGGCTAGAAGACTACCGAAAGGACTCCACAGCACCTCATATCACCCATAGACCTCAACTGGGTGGCTACCGACAGTGCGGTCTAGCAATATGTACATTTCACCTTGGCTTTAGTTTAGAACCCAACAGGATGGAGGCATCCCATGGCAAACCCAGAACATGTCGAGTGGTTCAATCAAGGACCTGATGAATGGAACAAACGAAGGCAAACCAATGCCTTCGTTCCTGACTTTTCTGGCGGTGGTCCGTCAATGATGTCGACATTCAGTGATGTCGACATTCAGTGGTGCGAATCTGGCGGGAGTCAACCTTAGCGGCGCAGATTTCAGCGGTGCTACTCTAGTGGGCATTGCCTTTTCTGGCGCCAATTTGGCTGGTGCCAATTTCACGAAATGTATCCTTTCAGGCTCAATGTTTGATGAAGCAGATCTCAGCGGGGCGGATTTCACCGATGCCTACCTTGAAGGTAGGTACCCGCATATTGCGCATCGCCTGTTGGACAGAATGTTACCGGTCAGTCTTAGAACCTGTTTACAATCTCTTCAGGATTAGCGTTGCGAAGGCGAGAACCACCATTTGCAGGCTGGTATTGAGCTTTCGTTCGCAGTTCTTCCAGAGCCGGCGGCACTTCTCCAGCCAGGCGAAAGACCGCTCCACCACCCATCTCTTCGGCAGCACCACGAAGGTGTGCAGTTCGTTGCGTTTCACCACTTCCACCGCGGCTCCCAACAAGCTTCGCACCCCAGCAGCAAAGGGCTTCCCGGTGTAGCCCCCATCCACCAGCACGTTCTGCACCTGGTTGAGGCCATCCCGGTGCCGGTCAAACATCGCCAAGGCCCCGGCCCGGTCGGTCACGTTGGCCGTGGTTATGTGGATCGCGTGGGGCAACCCCTGCGTGTCCACCGCGATGTGGCGCTTGATTCCGGACACCTTCTTGCCCGCGTCATAGCCCTTGTTCCCGGCGCTGTCAGTGTTCTTCACGCTCTGGGAGTCCACGATACAGAAGCTGGTCCGCTCTTTCCGTCCATTGCTTTGCCGGGCCTCGCCAACCAATTTTTTTTAAGACCTGCTCCAGAATGGAATCCTCATCCGGGCCGGGCCGCTCGCTCCATTGCCGAAAATACTTGTAGCAGGTGCGCCAATCGGGGAAGTCCGCAGGCAGCATGCGCCACTGGCAGCCGCTTTTCAGGAGGTACAACACCCCGCAGAAAACGTCGTACAGGTCCACGGTGCGGGGCTTGGTCCGGCGCCGGACCGACTCCAGCGTCGGCAGAATCCGGGCGAATTGCTCCCGGCTGATGTTGCTGGGATAGGAATGAGACATGCTTACCCCTCCCTTGGTAATAGTCTCAACTTAACGTATTCCAAAGATCGTCAACAGGTTCTAAGAAATGCTACCATCGCCAACGCGATTTTTTCGAAGTCTAACTTGGCTGGTGTCCATTTCGGTGGCACAAACCCGTCGTCAGCCGTGCTTTTCTCAGAGGTTGAAGTGCCCAAACAACCGTTTGTGCACGAGGCCGAGATCCAGAGTATCGATCAACTGTTGGGGGTAGTCAGACGCCTCAGGGCTGCTTACGATGCCGAACAGCCCGAACTTGGAATAACGCTCTACTTTAGAGGGGAACCTAGATGGGGGGACGCTGACGGCGATTGGACTCTTAGTCCTTCCGTGAAACGCGGCGGCTTCGATCCATATGAGAGCCAAATGCTAGTGGATCTAATGTCGTTGCATCCTGCGGAGTTTGCTGCTGAGCAATCAGCCCTATCAAAGTGGGTATTAGCTCAGCATCATTTGCTTAAGACTCGATTTATGGATGTTACAAAAAACCCGTTGGTAGCACTCTTTTTCGCCTCAGAGACGGATACGGAGGCTACTGGCAAACTCCACATATTCGCAGTACCCCAAACAATGATCAAAGCCTTTAACAGCGATACGGTAAGTGTAATATCGAACTATGCGAGGCTTCCAAAACGTGAGCAACAAATGCTCATAGGCAACGTCAGTGGCGACGTGATAATCGGCCAAGACTATCCATCCGTGATGGAGAAACTCTGTCAACTAATTCAAGAGGAGAAACCTGGATTTGTGCAGCGCATAGAATTGCCTGACCTTTTCAGAGTTTTTCTGGTTGAGCCGCAATATTCTTCTGAGCGCATTCGCGCACAAGCCGGAGCGGTTTTGGCATCTGCATACCATGATAGGTTTGAACGGATGCATGTGGGAAAAGTGCAAAATATGAACGTCTATGGCCACTATACTTTGTCGATTCCACCGGAAGAGAACAAGAAACGGTTCCTTGATGATCTTAGGTTACTCAATGTTACCCGGCAAACGTTGTTTCCTGGAATTGACGAATCGGCAAAGGAAATAGAGCAGAGATATTCGAGGTTGCCGTAAAGCCCCGCTAGTGGTTTCCAGATATCAGCCAGCTTGGTGCCAATCTAGCGGGTCCTCGTTGGAGTGAACGAAGGTCTTTCACAATATCCGATTTCCGACCACCTTCTTAATAACCCGGATCTGTGTCGGCGTACACGATGTGGGGCATTATGTGAGGGTCTAAGGGGTGTCGTCAAAAGAGTTTGCTCCAGATCATCACTGCCCGGAGTTGGCAGGCGGCCAAGTATGACGCTGTCCTCTTGGCATAACGGGTCGCTATCCCGCGCCACTGCTTGAACTCCAAGAACCCGTTCTCCACCAAGTGCCTCAATTTGTACAGTGCCCGGTCATAGCCCCGCTTTTCCCTCCGGTTGCTTTTGGGCGGTATCACCGGGTCCATTCCCAATTCCCGGACAGTGGCTATGGTCGCATTGGTGTCATAGGCTTTGTCCGCCAGCAGGTACTCCGCTTCGATACCCTCAATCAAGGGCACCGCCAAGGAGCAGTCGGCCGCCGTGCCTTCGGTCACCGCCAGCCTTACCGGCATTCCGTGAGAGTCCACTGCCAGAGCCTGCCCCGGCGTAGGCCGGGGTGCAGCTTGCTGTTCAGCCCCCTTTTGTGCGGGCAATGGCCTGGCTTCCGCCCAGGGCTCCGGCGCTGTGGGGATGGGCCTTGATATAGCTGGCGTCAATCATCAGCCACTCAAAATCAGGGTCATCAATCACCGCCTCCAACAGTCCGGCCCACACGCCCCGATCCCGCCAGCGGCAGAAGCCTTTAGCCCCCCGGCTTGACCGGGAGGGCCGGTGGGCATTCTTCCAGTCTCCGTAGTCCGGGGGCAGATCGCGCCAAGGAGCACCGGTGCGCAGAATCCAGCACACGGCGTCGATAAACCGCCGGTTGTCCTGGGCCGGTCGGCCTCTCTTGCCCTCTCCCCCGGGCAAATGCGGCTTCAACTGCTTCCAAACGTCCTCGGTCATATCGTGGCGCCGGTGCGCTGCCGTCATACCCCCACCTCCCACACTCTCCCCATTTCCAGCAATTTACCACCTTATCATTGTTTTGACGACACCCCCTAGTACTACAACGACGCGTTATGAGAAAACACGCTCAGGTCTTCTTCTTCAGCTACTGACCGTTCATCACGGGAGACTCGCACTCGTTCGTTGCCAGCTTCAAAATCCGCCCACGAGTTACCTTGTAGGATAACGCGTCGTTGTAGTACTAGTACCGTTTCCAGCTAGATTTGTTGATACTGGAAAGCTGCCTCTAACTCTGGATTCCTGCTTGCGCGGCAATGACTAACAGGTGTAACAAATATCCGGTATAAGGCATATTCAAGTGGAAACGGTACTAGCAAGTGCAGGTTCTGCAGGCCGTGGATATAGCAATACTGGTTCACCACGGCCAGCGGATCGAATCGAGGCCGCATCTCGCGGCGGCCGGATAGTTGGATGGTCGGGCAAGAGGGCGGTCAAGCGCCGGCGGATTTTTTGGCCTCACCCTGGCCCTCTCCCTCAAGGGAGAGGGAGAATTAGAAGGGTTTGGAACGCTGCCGCCCTTGATGGCGTTGCGTGGGCCGGTTTGAGATAATCCTCCGGTGGGGCAAGGACTATCGAGAGGAAAGAGCGTGAGGACTGCGAACATCACCATCAAGGTGGACGAGTCGGCGGCGAGGGCTTTTGTCGAGGCTTCTCCCCACGAACAGCAGAAACTGCAGATTCTGCTCAGCCTTCGACTTCAGGAACTGACGACTACTGAAGGCAAGTCGTTGCAGGCAGTCATGGATGTGATCGGCAGTGCGGCGGAGGCTCGGGGACTGACGCCGGAGATTCTGGAGACACTCTTGCGCGACGAGTAATGTTCGGGCGGTGCTGGATACCAACGTCGAGATCAGCGCAGCGTTGTTGCCGCAGTCCCGCCACGGCGGGCGTTCGACCAAGTCCTAGAGCACGGCACATCGCTCATCTCTCGTGCCACGCTGGCGGAGCTGAACGAAGTCCTCCGACGACCCCGGTTCGACAGGTACCTGAGAGAGGAGGAGCGCCTGGAATTCCAGGCGTCAGTGGTGAGGGAATCGGATCTGGTGGAAGTGACCTCTGTTGTGTCAGTGTGCCGCGATCCCAAGGGCGACGAGTTCTTGGAATTGACTTTGAGTGGCGACTACGACCTTCTGTCGTTGCATCCGTTTCGCGGTATTGCCATCCTCTCTCCGCAGGACTTTGTTACCGAACGTGAAAGCCCCGTGTATCCTGCATCCGATGGCGGCTCCCTTGTAGTCGCTTTGGCTATTTGGCCCAATGTACGGGCGGCAGTGGTGACACTGCCGCCTTTCTCTTTGGTGGCCTAGTCCTCTCCCATGGACGCGATGCGCTCCGCGATCTGGTCGGGGGTTAGGTCTTCGATGTGGGTGGAGATGGACCACTGGTTGCCGTGGGGGTCGGTGATACGGGCGAGGCGGTCGCTGTAGAAATGGTCGGCGGGCTCGGCTATGGAGGTGGCTCCGGCGGCTATTGCCTGGGCGTAGACGGCGTCGCAGTCGGGGACGTAGAGGTGGATGAGGCTGCTGGTGGGCGGGTACTCGGGCGGCAGGGCGCCGTCGATCTCGACCTCGGCGTGGCCGATGCCGCCCTGGGGCATGGGCATTCGGACGCGTGTGTGAAGTAGGGCTGGTGCCGGCCTCAGCTCATCTTGCCTATACGAGTCTGTCGGCGCTAATGTGCCGAGGTGTCGATCAGCGATATGAGACGGTTGGTGACAGCCTGCATGTGTTCTGGGTGGGTTTCGCCGGCTGGGGTCAGGTGGCGTTGGGTCGTATCTATGGAGCGTACGCGGTGTAGGAGGACTGAAGCTACTTGCTGGCTGTCCCGGATGATCATGGGTACTGCGACCGGTGAACTGGGAGCTCTCTCTGCGTACTCGATGTCCGCCGCCACTGCCATGTTGTTTCCGGCGTTGTAGTCTATGACCAGGATCGGGCTGGCGAGGTCCTGGCCCCGGGTGTCTTCGAGATGGAGATCCCAGATGGTTCCTGCGGAGATTTGGAACGTGCCCTGAATCGTTTCTATCTGCCCTGGGGCGTGTTGGTGCGCCAGTCTCTGGGCGATGGACAGGATTACGGAGTTCATTTCATCCGGTGATGCCCTGGCGATGAGATCTCCCAACAGTCCTTGGTGAACAGACTTGATTTGTCTGGTGGACGCCCAAGAGTCAGCTTCCTCGATACGGATGTGGTGCATGCGAAACCTGACGTCGGGCATGGCCGTGGACATCGGCACGGTTATGCAGAGTTCGAGTTGCCGGTTGATCAGGTCGTTGCTGATGACGAGGGCTGGCCGGTTGTCCGAAAGTTCGGCCCCGATAACGGGGCCGTAGTCGTACCAGTGGACGTTTCCTCTGAGTGCACCGGGCATGGGTCTGTCCTTGGTCAGGTGAAGTTGGCGAAGCGCAGGTCCGTCTCCCGTTCCTCCGGAGTCTGCTTGAAGTCGGCAAAGTCGGGTTTTGGCATTGTCCGGCTCTGGTGGAGCAGGTGGGCTCCTTGAGACACGTCGTGGATTTCCAACCAGGCGCAGCAGGCCACCACCATGCGGTCGGGCAGGTCGGTTTCGTCCAGCAGTTTAAGCAGGCGGGTACAGCCTATTTCCATGAACCACTGCTTGGCGATTGTGTCGGGGGAGGCTCCCTCCGGGGCGCCTTGGGCGACAAGGTCTCTGATTTGTGCTCTCGCAGGGGCGTCTAGGAGCTTTTCAAAGACTGCGTTGACCTGTCTCAGATGATCGGTTGTGAAGTCCCACGGGGAGGATTCGAGCAGCGCAAGACGGTCGTCCGGGTCTACTTGGAGCAGAGCGTTTATGCGCTCCCTTGAGTCTTCCGTGGCGCATTTCCGCGCTTCCGGGTTGCCCGGTGCCGCGCGGAAATATTCGGCCCCGGGGAGGGCGTCAATTGGACTCGGCTGGGCTTGTGACGTCGTCATTGTGTGTCCTGGCATGTTGCACTTTCTTGGGGTACTTCATTTTATCGTTGTGTTCCTTTGGTTGCCACCTCCGGTCTCCGTCCATATCTCAGGGTGCCGGAGGTTCTGGGTAGCTACGCCAATTCTCGGATGTCGCTATGGTGCCACGTTTTTCGGGCCCTTGGTGCCTTTCTGATGGTTCTGAGGCTACCGTCATCCTCCACAACCGGTGGTGATGGTGCGCGTTGCGCTGCGAGTGTCAGGCATGTGGGATTGCTCCTAGCAGGCATGGTCGTCATCTAGGTGGAGGTGTTTTGAACCCGCTGAATGGTGGGGAACCCGGCGGCTTGGGCGGCGAGCTGTACCATCTCCTGCCACCTGGCTTGGTGGGCCCGGCTCAGGATGCCGGCCTTCTCGTGGCAGAAGGAGCAGGTCCCGGCGGCTGATTTCAGGAGGTTGGAGAAGGGCATGGGTGTTACCGTGGATAGTGTTCAGATCTGGTGGATGTCCGATAGCAGGTTCAGCTGGTCGACAATTCTGACTGTCTTAACGCTTACAGTACAGACTCGCTGCAGCAGGTCGATTACCTGCTCTTTGTAGTCGGCGAAGCGGTAGGTGTTGAAACGGTCGCGGACCGTGGGGTCTCGGGGCGTTTTCTCTTTGTACTGGTCCAGGACCCACTCCAGGGCGGAGCGGCTCCCCAGCCGGTACTCCCATGCCTCCTCGGGCACACCGGTCAGCATCGTCTTGCCGTCTAGGATGATGGCACCGCGGGTTTTGTCGGCCTTTAGAGCCGCCTTACCCGGGTCACCGTCCTTTTCCACCCGCTCCAGTGCGAACGGCTCGGCGGACTCAAACCCGATGTGCAGGTCCAGCAGCCGTTGGCCCATCTCGGCCCAGTGGAGGAAATCGGGGTACAGGGGTAGGCGGGGGAACTCCTGCAGCAGGTCCACGGCGTAGTCGTGGCGGTACACGGGGTCGTGAAGCACGGCGTAGGTGTAGGCGAAAATCTGCTCGGCGGTGATGCCGTCGTCGCCGGCGATGCGGGGGTAGTCATCGCCCCACTCGGCGCGGTATCGGTCGTTGATTCGGCGGATGGCCCAATCGGTGATGTTGCTGACGCGCTGGCCGTTCTCGCTGTACCGGTAGCGGGGGAGGCATTGGGTATCACCCGTGAAGTGGTAGTCCACCAGCTTATCGGACGCTAACACGTAGAAGTCCTTGCCATTTACGCAGAAACAAATCACCTTGTTGGCCCATGCCGTCTCATGCGGGAACAACTCCGGCATTTGGTATCGTCGGTGAGTGATAATTGGCGCGTAATAGCAGTGCTTGGCAACGAAGGGCCTGAATGAAGCCTCGATCGTATTGCGAGATTCAAACAGGATACCGTTCCCCTTTACCAAGTGGTCTTCCAACTCGCTGGTCCATTTGATTGTTCTATCGACCCAATCCCGTATTGAACCTCTATCCGGCTTTTCAATGGCATACCGCTTCATTTCCCTCTGGTATGCCTCGCAAAAAGCCATCACCTTGCTAGTCAGAACATTGATGTCGGAATCGTAAACCCATTCGTCCCGAGCGGTCAGGATCCCCAATGAATATAGCCCGAATATAGCCCGTTCTTCATCCACAGACTTGGCCAGCTTGGTCTGTCTGTCTGCCAAGAGCATCAATCGTTCGAAGTTGCTATTGGACTGGTTGAGCCAGTGATTTTTGACGTCGGGCGTGATGCTCTCGAACGGGATGTTTTCCAGACCGGTTTCCTTCAGATAAGCCTGCTTGTCCTTTGCGACCTCGGCATCCTCCCTGTTGGCGTAGTGGATGTTGCACTCCCCCAGCCTGGACTTTTCCCTCACAAAGAATGCTACGGCAACGCCCGTCTGTACCCCGAAGACGTTATGGGTGGTTCCCGAAATCTTCGGGTTGCGCCGAACGTCCGATCCCAGGTCCATGACGTAAATGTCGGTGAACTCGCTGAACGCCACCTGCCGGAACCCGTCGTCCTGACGAGCTTCCAAGTAGGCGCGGTTGGTGATGAAGGCGATGATCCCGTCGTCCGCCAGACGGTCCGAAGCCCAGCGGATGAACCGCTTGTACATGTCGTACTGCTTGGTCTTCTGGGCGGTGCTGCTGGCGATGTAGGTCTCCCGGATTCGCCGGTCTATCTCAGGGTACTCTCGGTTCTTGTTGTTGTCGTTTTCGTTCTGCTGGTTGGCATTGTAGGGCGGGTTGCCGATGATGACGCTGATGGGCTTCTCGTTCTGCTCCTGGATGCGGATCCAGTTCTCCTCTGAGAGGCCGCCGAGGTTGAAGGCGCCCTGGCGCGTGACCGCACCGCCGGTGGCTCCCTGCTGCTGCCAGTCTAGTAGTCCAACATCTTTGAAATGAGTACTGACCAAGTGTATTCTACCAAGCATAGGGAGAAGATGATTGGGACGTGTGAGGAGGGGATGGCGATGAAGAGATACCGGGTCAAGCTGAGTGCGGAGGAGCGGCAGGAATTGAAGACATTGGTGTCCCGTGGCCGGGTGGCGGCTTACAAGCAGACCCACGGGCGCATCCCCCGTTTTCACGAGGGCAGGCTCTGTTGCTTAGCGATGAAGCGCGGAAAGACGGAGGCCTGACGGACGAAGAGGTTGCCCGGTCCCTCGAGATCGCCAGCGCCACAGTGGAACGGATACGCCGCCGTTGCGTGGAGGAAGGGATCGAAGCGGCCTTGGGGCGTAAGGAGCAACAACGCCGCCGGCCAAAGAAACTGGATGGCGCTGCGGAAGCCCACTTGATTGCGCTGGCCTGCGGGGAACCGCCACAGGGCCGGGTAAGTTGGACGCTGAGATTATTGGCGGACCGGCTGGTGGAGTGCGAGATAATGGAGAGCATCCACCCAGAGACGGTGCGCAAGACGCTGAAAAAAAACGAACTCAAGCCCCCGTTCTGCAACGGGGCAGGCTTTGGCTGAAAGAGTGTTGGTGCATCCCGCCGGAAGGCAGTTCGGACTTTGTGTGTGCCATGGAAGACGTGCTGGAGGTCTACCAGCGTCAATTCGGGGACAATGAGGTGCTGGTGTGCCTGGACGAAACCAGCAAACAGCAGGTGAAGGAAACGCGACTGCCGCGCCCGCTCCGCCCCGGATCGGCAGTCGCGTATGATTACGAATACGAGCGCAACGGGGTGAGCAACCTGTTCATGCTGTTTGCGCCGCTGGAAGGGTGGCGGCGGGTCGGAGTGACGGACCGGCGGACGAAAGTGGACTGGGCGCACCAAGTGAAGAAGTTGGTGGACGAGGACTACCCGGACAAGGACCGGATTGTGCTGGTGATGGACAACCTGAACACCCATCATCCGGCCTCATTATACGAGGCGTTCGAGCCTATGGAAGCGCGGCGTATCGCCGAACGTCTGGAGATTCACTACACCCCCAAGCATGGGAGTTGGCTGGACATGGCTGAAATTGAAATCGGAGTGCTGGCCCGGCAGTGCTTGGACCGCCGGATTCCTGATCAAGAGGTGCTGCGCCGGGAAGTTGACGCCTGGCAGAACCAGCGCAACCGGGACATGGTGCGAGTGGACTGGCGCTTCACCACCGATGACGCGCGCATCAAGCTGAAATCCCTTTACCCAGCAATTCAAAATAGCTGAACTACTAGAGGCAATGCGCCGGTTGCGCCAAAGCTCCGGACCACCGGAATCAATAAGACTCGGGACAGTAGCCCCCGAGCAGCAAAGGTAAGCCCAAAGGAACGTGGCATACCCACTCGCCAAGTCCAACCGCACGGCTCCGCCAGGACTCCACTCTCATTGATGTATGCGGCCGCCGCCTTCTGACTCCCTGATCACCCCGTCCACATCGACTTTCTCAACAAGACCATCCCACCACCCTTGAGAGAGGTCGGCCAAGAATGCGTAGTATTGTTCTATCTTTTGGGAATGTGGGCATAAACCTGCTATGGCTAGGCCCCTACTCGGAGAATTGTTTCTTCACTGAGAGGCGCATCTGTCATTTGAGGGCCGCATCCCCAATGAGCGCGGATTCAGTCCTTATTGTACTCAGTCCTGCATTTTCTAAGCTTATCCCAATCACTCTCAAGGTCGGATACCTTTGGTGGCGCGCCAAGGGTTGGTAGTGGCTGCGAATGAGCATCTATGTATCTGCAGGCATCTTCAAAGACCGATATAACGGTCGCTATTGTCTGTCCTAGTTTGGAGATCTTGATTCTGTTTAATGCCGTAATGCGGACGTTGGGCTGGTATCGTTCTGTTACCTGAGCCAAGACATCATGCTCTACGAAGACCTCGCACCAAGAACGGATCAAGGCATAGCCCTCGCGTATGTGGTTAGCCCGCTCCTCACCTGCAGACTTTCTTGCCTTGTCGATCGCGGAACTGACTCGCGTATTCAATGCGGTGATGGTATCCCATCGAACCCCGGTGGCAGGGGTAACAGTTCCTTTTCCATTGTCGTCCGTGACCCAATAGAAGGCATAGTGCTCCGGATTCTCAAAGAGAGCCAAAAGGTTAGTCACGAGTAAAATGTGATGAGTGAACACTACTACCTGATGATCCGAGGCCAAGTCGGCGATGCGCTTGGCTACATCACTTATGCGACGGTGATCAAGGCTGGAAACAGGGTCATCAAAGATCACTGGAACCGAGTTATCGCTCATTCTGGTCTCGGCGATAAAGTCTGCGATTGCGAGAACTTTTTGCTCGCCCTCGGAAAGCACTTTCGAAGGGCTATGACCTCCTGCCAACGTTTTCTTCCGTTGGGATTGGCCTAATCTGCCGAAGAATTCCAACTCCAGCTCGGGTGCCCGTAGTTCCGCACACTCGTTTCGGAATATCTCCTCGAAATTCTCGTTGATCAACTGTTCGCTTGCCTTGTTAGAAAGAACAGTGATATTCCTGCGAATGTTCGAAATCGCCTCCCTTTCAGCTCTAAGTTTGTCCTGGCGGCTGGCTACGGCAACGATTTTCTCGACTTCTCCCCACGATTTACTTAGCTCCAGTCTGGCCTTGAGCTCGAGCAACTCATTCTCTTTCTCCGCCTGAGACTTCTCTTGGTCGGAGTTCTGGGCTCGCAATACTTCAAGTGTATCCTTGACTTCCGAAAGCCACAGCCCAACTTTTGCTCCGATCTCGGAAATCCTGGGTAGGATGGTCTCGTTGAGCGTAACTTTGTCTGTGAATTGCTTGCGCAGGGTTCCTTCCAGACTCACCAAGTTGCGAAGTGTTTCCATTTGATCGGTCGGAGCCGGGATCCCGTTGTCCGTTTCTGCGTCCGCGGGTTCGCAAAAAGCCTGGACCGCTGTAAGCGAACTGTCCTGCACAGGGTTTAGTAGAATCTGGATCGTTGATTCCTGTGCCTCTATGTCTCTGGCTATGTGGCTTTCTAAGTATTCCCTGTACTTGACGATCAGTTCAAGGGCTTCTGTGCCAAGTAGTTGCCTGCAATAAAGACAACGTGTGTCGTCATGTGCTCCAAGATTCTCCAAATGCCTTCTATATTCCTGGCCGGAACGAATGAACTCTTCCCACGTCTGTTCCGGTTCAGCGGGAAGGTTAGCAGCGGCGAAGAGACTTTCACGCAGAGCTGTTTGGTCGCTGTGCAGTTCGGATAGTCTGGTTAACGCGGCATTGTAATCTTGGAGATTGAAGTTCCCCACAACCGATGTGTAACCAAGAGCTCCTGTTAGAACATTCTGGAATCTGGATTTGAGAGATACTTGCTGTCCAACCACGTCAGCGCGAAGTGCTGCGATAGTGCTTTCCAACTCTTTTGCTTGCTCAGCCGCGTTATCTGGTAAGCCCGATAACTTCTGCAACTCCTGCAAGTCTGTTGCCGGACCGAGCGATTCGATGTAAGGGTAGATGGAAGAACTACTGTCAAAGCGGCTGAGTAAGGATGAGCTGTCAGAGTTCAGTGTCTGACGCTCTATTTCGATGCGCTCCGCGATGTTTTGTGCTTCGAGATTAACACGGTCGAAAAAAGCAAGGGAAGCTGGCCTGTATGTGTATCGCAAGTCAGAATCGACGTGCAAATTGGCCGAAGGGTTATCGAAAATCGACATTAGAGTAAATGGTGGCTGAGCCTGTTCCCCGTTCCACTTGATGGAGAGATCGGTCCCACCCAAACAGTAGTCGATATCCGCGGAAAGTGGTGGCGGATCACCTTCGAGATTAACATCGGGAAGAATGTCTTCTGCACTGCGACTCCCTGCCATCCTTTTGAGGATACGGGTGTATCCGGTCTTTCCCGCCCCGTTTTCCCCGAACAGAAGAGTTAACCCGTGACCGAAATCGATATGCTCGCCCTCTACAAGGGCATTCACTCCCCTTACATTCGATATACGAGTCAAGTAGAGCGGATCAGGTTGGCTCAAAGGCTGCGCGGGATTGACTATCGGAGATTCAACCGGAAGAGTACGTTCGTCAAACGCCTTTTCCTGCAGGAACAACTGGTATATCAGTGCTCGCTCACTCTCAGAGAGCTGGCTACTGGAACCAAGGACTTGTCGCACGATTCGACGAATCCACTCATCGCTTTTGTTCGCCCATTGAGCTAGAGAGCTTCTCGGATCTTCGTTGAGGGTCTGATCGTCTGGTTCCGTTATTCCATTCAAAGCGGGTTACTCCTAACCGACTCAATCGGGGACGCACGGCGGTTTCGGACGTTCAAGGCGTCGCTTACAATTGAATTGAGGTTCGTGTTTGCAGCTTCTGGCTGTCCTGTATATGGTCCCGCTATGAGGACTTGTAGGCGGTCCTGGTCATGGAAAGTCACTACCACTCGTCCTCGGTTAACAGGCGGCCGCCGCCGCCCAGGACCTCTCTCGAGACGGCAAACTTTGGGCCTGTTCGACCGGTTTCCAGTAGAAATTGCTATCTTAGCCCGCACCCATCGAACGAGTGGGTGTAAGAGGCCTCCTGAAAGGACGAAAAAATACTCCTCCGAATCTGGGGTGATGGTTTCGAAACACGAACCCAACCCTAGTAGTCCAACATCTTTGAAATGAGTACTGACCAAGTGTATTCTACCAAGCATAGGGCGAAGATGATTGGGACGTGTGAGGAGGGGATGGCGATGAAGAGATACCGGGTCAAGCTGAGTGCGGAGGAGCGGCAGGAATTGAGGACATTGGTGTCCCGTGGCCGGGCGGCGGCTTACAAGCAGACCCACGGGCGCATCCCCCGTTTTCACGGGGGCAGGCTCTGCTGCTGAGTGATGAGGCCCATGGGGACGGGGCCATGAAGGATGAAGACATTGCCCGGGTTCTCCAGATTGGCCGTGCGACGGTGGAACTGGTGCGCCGGCGCTGCGTGGAGGAAGGGATTGAGGCGGCACTGGGACGAAAGCGGCAGGTTAACCGGCGTCCGAAGCGGCTGGACGGTCAAGGGGAAGCCCGCCTGATTGCCTTGGCCTGCGGAGAACCGCCGGAGGGCCGGGCCGGTTGGACGCTGAAGTTGTTGGCCGACCGGCTGGTCGAATGCGAGATAGTGGCGAGCATCAGCACTGAAACAGTGCGCCAGACGCTCAAAAAAACGAACTCAAGCCCCCGTTCTGCAACGGGGCAGGCTCTGGCTGAAAGAGTGTTGGTGCATCCCACCGCAGGAAAGCGCGGAGTTCGTCTGTGCGATGGAAGACGTGCTGGAAGTCTATCAGCGCCGGTATGGGGACAACGAAGTTCTGGTCTGTCTGGACGAGACCAGCAAGCAACAGAGCCTGCCCTCGGCCACGACCGGGGGTGAAAGAGACGCGCCGGCCGCGTCCGGCCCGGCCTGGGGCGGCGGGCTCCTACGATTATGAATACGAGCGCAACGGGGTGAGCAACCTTTTCATGCTGTTTGCGCCGCTGGAAGGGTGGCGCCGGGTGGAAGTGACGGACCGGCGCACGAAAGCCGATTGGGCCCGGGTGGTCAAGCAACTGGTGGACGAGGACTACCCGCACAAGGAGCGTATTGTGCTGGTGATGGACAACTTGAACACCCACCACCCAGCCTCATTGTAGAAGCCTTTGAACCTGCCGAAGCGCGGCGCATCGCCGAACGGTTGGAGATTCACTACACTCCCAAGCATGGCAGTTGGCTGGATATGGCCGAGATCGAAATCGGGGTGATGGCCCGGCAATGCCTGGACCGCCGTATTCCCGACCAAAGCGCTCTGCGGCGGGAGGTGGGAGCGTGGCAGCAACAGCGCAACCGGGACGCGATACGGGTGGACTGGCGCTTCACCACCGCGGACGCCCGTATCAAACTGAAGTCCCTGTACCCATCAATACAACACTGACGCACTACTAGGATGATGCTCTTGAGGCGGTCGGGGTTCGTGCTGCAAAACTGTCGCATATAGCGGTGGTAAGCGGAGTACAGCCCCTCGGCGAGGGTTACGTCCTCGAGCCTGGACAGTCCGTTGGCCCAGGTGCCCGGAGAGATGTTAAAGCAATTATATAGCCGGAAAGGAATGGCGTAATTGATTTGGCAAACTCGTAGGACCATGACTTTTATGTGTAGTTACAACATATACAAGTCCAAGAATAGCGACGTATCTCCCTACATTTTTGACACTTTTATATATCATAGAGTATATTGTGCCATCGTTTCCGTATAATAGTTTGTGTGCAATGCCTGTGGTACCTGCATATATGCCCCTTTATTCAATCACTTCACAGCAATCTTGTAGATTGGCCGCCTTTACTTCCCTTCAGCACAAGCCCCACTGAGAGCTACTTAATAATCCACAGAGGAGATGTCACATGGAGCAACGAAGGCTTCCCAACATTACGGCCGTAGTACTAGCATCCTTAGCCATGTTCTTTCTCGCCTTGGTCGCTTGTGGTGGTACAGCGCCTGCGGAGCCAATAGTTGTGGAAAAGGAAGTGCTAAAAGAAGTAGAGAAGCCAGTAGTGGTTGAAAAGGAGGTCATCAGAGAAATCGAAAAGCCAGTGGTGGTTGAAAAAGAGGTAGTGAAACAAGTTGAAGTAATCAAAGAGGTGGTGAAAGAGGTCATTCTGATTCCTACCGCCGTCGCTGTTCAGAGCGACGATCGCCCTTCCTGGGTGACGCAAGGCAAACGAGGAGGCATTCTGAATATGTCTCACCAAACTGCCACGCCCAGCCACTGGGACCTCCACTTGGCATGTTGCGCTCAAAGCCTAGCTATGGCGGCCAAATACTACAGCCTTTTGGTTCAATATGATCCGGTTAATCCAACGCAGATAGTTGGAGACATGGCTAGATCCTGGGATGTAAGCGACGACGGCCTGTCATACACCTTCCACCTTCACCCCGCTGACTTTAATGACGGAACGCCTGTGACCTCTCAGGATTGGAAGTTCAGCATAGACCGAATGATCGAGCCAGATGAACCCCGGCCCAGGGCTGGCTTGCTTAGGCCCTACATAAAAGACGTGGAGGTGATCGATCCAGATACCGTAAGAGTCAACTTAAAGTTCCAAGCAGCTGCCTTTCTTCCGTTTATGGCAGTGGACTACATGGTCGTTATGCCGGAGCACTTGATTGCCGAGCCACCTATCGGCATGGGACAGACACCTACCATGACGTCGCCGGAGAGTTTGGTGGGTTCTGGCCCCTTCATGTTTGATGATCATCAGAAGTTGACCAGCACTTTTGCTGTAAGGAACCCCAACTATTTCAAACAAGGTCTTCCATTCGTCGACGAAATCAGAATCTTTGCTATGGGAGGCAAAGCGACTCTAATAGCTGCTTACAAGACCGAACAGGTTCTGATGCATGTTTACGGGGGCACTAGTCTGAGCGCCAGAGACAGCATGGCGTTGGAGGAAGAGCTAAAAGGCAAAGTGGACATACACTGGTTGCCCCCCACTGCGGTGCGTCTTCTGATTATGAATCACACTAAGCCACCATTCGACGACGCCAGAGTACGCCGAGCTCTCGCCCTTGGCATTGACAGGAAAGACTTAGTGGAAACGATAGACGCTGGGTTGGCCGAGCAAGGGAGCCCTTTCGTCCCTGGCGCGGGTTGGGGGTCTGAGCCCGAAGTTGTGGCTACGTGGCCTGGTTATCGATACGTCGACAACTCAGGGCAATTGATCACAGAGTGGAATGGCCGAGATGACCTCACGAAGGACCCGAGTGACCTAGAAGAAGCAAGGAGATTGTTGGCAGAAGCAGGGTACTCGGACGGTCTGTCGGTAAAGGTGATGGTGCCCAACCGGTCTCTCACCAAGAGCTATAGCCAATTGGTCAAGCAGCATATGAGGAAGATCGGCGTAGACTTGGACCTGGAACTCAAGGATACGCCGGCAGTCCACGCCAGTTTCCGAAAAGGCGACTACGAGGCTGGATTCATAGGGTACGGCATTAATATTCCTGACCCCGATGACCTTTTCGGTGGACTATGGCTCAAACAAGGGTCGAAGAATCAGCTAGACTATGAAGACCCGAGGATCCGGGATCTTTTTGAACGCCAGACTAGAGAGGCAGATCTCAGCAAACGGCAGGCCTTGGTGCTGGAAGCTGAGGAAATTATTCGGCAATGGGAAGGTCATTCAACCAACCTTTGGTGGCAAGCGTCTTGGGGATGGCCTGTAAACAAGAGAGTCAAGAACTTTGTCCCCATACCGACGATACAGATTGTGTATAAATATGAGCATCTCTGGCTAGATGAGTAGATTTTCAGCCTGTCAGTTTGGCTCAAGTTTTACGTCTTAACCCAAAGTTCACCTTGGAAGTTAAGGCCATTGGATGTGGATGAGGCCCGATGGCCTAAGCGAATTCCAAGGTGATTAATTTATCAAACGGATGGACTTAGGAAGATCAAAGCGCGTTATGGGAAGTTACCTCGTCAAACGGATCCTTCTTTTCATTCCCACCTTGGTGATGGTGTCGCTGATCGTTTTCTTCCTTATGCGTGTTATCCCCGGAGACCCGGCGTTGGTGCTCTTAATGGGAGATTCAGGAGAGGGGAGGTTCACTGAGGAAGACCTAGCTGCGGTACGGCATAAGCTGGGAACCGACCGTCCGTTGTTGGTTCAATACAGCACTTGGGCTTTGGGCATGCTGAAGGGAGACATGGGTGTATCTATGTATTACCAAGAACCGGTAATACAGGAATTGCGTCGCCGGGTACCCATTACGCTGCAATTGGCCACAATGGCCATATTGATCTCCTTCATCATCTCCGTTCCTCTTGGGGTGTTAACAGCAGTACGACAAGATACTTGGGTTGACCATGTGGGGAAAATCTTCACAATCTTGGGCATCACACTACCCACGTTTTGGGTGGGGATATTGGTGGTATTCTTCCTCGCCGCCCTATTCAACTGGCTACCACCGTTAGGCTATGCGACTCTGTGGGACGATCCTCTGACCAATCTACAGCAGTTGATATTCCCAGCTTTGGCGTTGGGATACTTCAATACTGCATTTTCCGCCCGTGTAACCCGTTCCTCTATGCTTGAAGTCCTTCGAGAAGACTATATACGGACTGCTAGGTCCAAGGGTCTGCACGAGTTTATGATCATAGGGCGACATGCCCTGAAAAACGCTTTCCTGCCGGTTATAACGGTGTCGGGCTGGCAATTCAGCCGCCTGCTGGGTGGTTCAATAATTATCGAGATCGTTTTCTTGGTGCCTGGCTTGGGTAACATTCTGGTTGACAGCGTAGTTCACCGGGACTTCACGTTCATCCAAGCCATAATCATGCTGACTGCCGGCATGGTGTTGACCTTAAATTTGATTATTGATCTGGCCTATGGCTGGCTCAACCCGAGGCTCCGCTACGAATAGGGAGAAATGTTGTTCAGAGATAGCGATACAGGTGAGGCTGTACTGGCACGTCAGAGCGGGTTCGCCCGTTCAGCTGCCCTAGGTTCCAGCCTTATTAGATTTGCTAGACGTAAACCACTCGGAGCCATAGGCGCGGTAAGCTTAGCGGTGCCGATTCTAGTGGCCATCCTGGCTCCGGTCATAGCCCCCCAAGACCCTTACGAATCATTTGGGAAATACGTCTATGCTCCTCCAGGAAGTGGGGGATTGCTCTTGGGTGGAGATAGTCTCGGGAGAGATGTACTAAGCCGACTATTTTACGGAGCTCGAATCTCTCTTTTCGTCGGTGTCGTCAGCGTTACCCTTGGCATCGGTTTCGGGTTTATCGTAGGTGTCATCAGTGCTTATTTTGGTAGTTGGTTTGATCTGTTAATACAGCGTATGGTGGACGCACTTATATCCTTTCCGGCCATCATTCTGGCCTTGGCCATCATGGCAGTCTTAGGAGCCGCTGTGACGAACGTAATTATTGCTCTGGTAGTAGTGTTAACACCTGGAGCGATAAGGACGGTGCGCTCGCAGGCCTTATCCGTTAACGAGATGGACTACATACTGGCCGCACGAGCTGTCGGGTGTAGTCATACCCGAATTATTTTTCACCACTTGGCTCCGAATTGCATGGCCATATTCATCATATTAGCCACCGTCACCCTGGGATTCGCGATCATTGTCGAAGCATCCCTCAGCTTCCTCGGAGTTGGCGTAGACCCTGATATACCTACTTGGGGTGGTATGTTGAACGAGGCCGCCGACGTGTACGTGAAGGCTGCCCCTTGGTTAGGCGTCTTCCCCGGCTTGGCCATCGCCTCAGTTGTGATGGGCGCCAACCTTCTCGGCGACGCGCTACGCGACGTCCTCGACCCCAGGCTCCGGGGCACATAAACCGGGAGAACAACTAATGGCGATAACCATTGGGATGGGCGACTTTGTGTACGAGTATGAGGCTGGTTGGGCGAAGTTGCCTGCCGGGGTCCAATTCCAGACCCCCAGCGCAGTGGCTGTCGATTCGAATGACCGGGTGTATGTGTTCCAGCGGCTTGGGCCTCCGGTCCTGGTATTCGGGCCCGACGGACAGTTTTTGTCAGCGTGGCCCCGGCGGGATAGGCTGCTGGAGGACGCGCATCACATTTACATAGGCCCCGACGATAGCGTGTACTTGGCCGACCGGGACGCGCACCAAGTGTTGAAATGCACCACCGAGGGTGAAGTCCTTATGGCACTGGGCAACCGGTACCGGGCGGCGTTGCAGGCCCCGTTCAACCACCCTTCCGACATTGCCGTCGGCCCATCCGGCGACATCTACATTTCTGACGGATACGGCAACTCTTGCGTCCACCGGTTCACCGCAGCGGGAGATTACGTCGGTTCTTTCGGCTCTCCGGGCAGCGGGCTGGGGGAGTTCAGAGTACCGCACAGTATCAGGGTAGCCAACGACGGCAGGATATACGTCTGTGACCGGGAAAACCACCGGGTGCAGGTGTTCAACGGCGACGGCACGTTCCTGGAGCAGTGGACCGACTTCAAGTCGCCCATGGGCGTGCACATCGACAACAACCAGATGGTTTACGTTACAGACCAAGTGCCCAGGCTCAGCATTCTCACACTGGATGGAGAGCTAGTGGCGCGCGGGCGCACTTTCGAGAACGGTCACAACGTATACACCAACTCCAAGGGAGACCTTTACGCGGTGGACACGGCCAATCAACGATTGCAGAGGTTCACTAAGGTGTCGTGAATGTCAATGGCGGAGTTAAAGTGGGCCGTGTGGGCGGAAGATTGCTGAGTATCGGCGACTGAATACTGTACCGTCCGCCATCATTCATAGGGTTATATCCGACCCCTTGGATGGTGCGACGGATGTACAGAGTGGACGTATATCTGCGGGTTCGCCGGGCGGTGATGGTGGAGGGCAAGAGCATTCGGGAGGTCTCCAGAGAGTTTGGGCTGCACCGGGACACCGTGCGCAAGATGCTGGCCTACTCCGTGCCTCCGGGCTACCGGCGACAGACTCCTCCTCGAAGGCCCAAGCTGGAGCCTTTTACCGGCGTCATCGACCTGATCCTGGAGGATGACCTCGCGCGCCCCAGGAAGCAGCGCCACACGGCCAAGCGGATATTCGAGCGCCTCAGGGACGAGTACGGGTTCGACGGCGGATACACCACGGTCAAGGACTACATCAGAGAGAATCGCCGTCAGACCAAGGAGATGTTCGTGCCGCTGTCCCATCCGCCGGGCCACGCCCAGTGCGACTTCGGCGAGGCCCTGGTGGTCATCGGCGGCGTTGAGCAAAAGGCCCATTGCTTCGTCATCGACCTGCCCCACAGCGACGGCTGCTTCGTCAAGGCCTACCCGGCTGAGACTACCGAGGCCTTCCTGGACGGCCACGTGTCAGCCCTCGCCTTTCTGGGCGGAGTGCCCCAGAGCATCCTCTACGACAATACCAGGCTGGCTGTTGCCCGGATCCTGGGCGACGGCCGGCGCCAGCGCACCCGCGCCTTCACCGAGCTCCAGTCCCACTACCTGTTCGAGGACCGGTTCGGGCGCCCCGGCAAGGGCAATGACAAGGGCAAGGTGGAAGGCCTGGTGGGGTACATGCGCCGCAACTTTCTGGTGCCGGTGCCGTCCTTCGAAAGCTTCGATGCGCTGAACGCCTGCCTGGAGCAGCGCTGCCTGGAACGAATGGACGCCCAGCTCAGGGGACACACGGAGACCATCGGCCAGAGGATGGAGCGGGACCTGGACGCCCTGCTGCCCCTGCCGCCGGTGGCCTACGACGCGTGCGACAAGCAGGCTGGCCGGGTGAGTTCGCTGTCCTTGGTAAGGTACAGGACCAACGACTACCCGGTGCCGGTGGCCTACGGATATCGGGACGTCCTGATAAGGGGCTACGTCGACGCAGTGGTGATCAGCTGCGGAACCGAGGTCATCGCCAGCCATCCCAGATCATACGACCGGGACGACTTCGTCTACGACCCCATCCACTACCTCCCGCTGTTGGAGCGTAAGCCGGGCGCCCTGGACCAGGCCGCTCCGCTGCAGGGCTGGGCTCTGCCCGATGAGTTCGGGACGCTGCGGCGGTTGCTGGAGTCCCGCATGGGACGGCGGGGCAAGCGGGAGTTCGTGCAGATGCTCAGGCTGCTGGAGACCTTCTCCCAGCAGGAGGTGCACGCAGCGGTGAAAGATGCCATCCACCTGGGGTCGCTGAGCTTTGACGCAGTGAAGCACCTGGTGCTGTGCCGGCTGGAGGGGCGGCCGCCCAGGCTGGATATGGAGCTCTATCCCTACCTGCCCCGGGTCAGGGTCAGCACCACCTCCACACAAGACTACATGGCTCTCCTCACAGGGAGGGCGGCATGAACGACCGGTCGACGCTGCTATTGGAACACCATCTCAAAGAACTGAAGCTGCCCAGCTTTCTCAGGGAGTACGGTAAGATGGCCGCCCAGTGCGCCGCCGAGGGTGTGGATCATCCCCAGTACCTGCTCAGGCTCGCGGAACTGGAGCTCATCGACCGCCACCAGCGCATGGTGGAGCGGCGGATCCGCGCCGCCCGATTCCCCGCGGTGAAGAGTCTGGACACCCTCGACTTCCCGGCAATCCCGTCGCTGAACAAGGCGCTGGTGATGGAACTGGCCCGCTGTGAATACATCCAGCGCCGGGAGAACGTCATCGCCGTCGGCAACAGCGGCACCGGCAAGACTCACGTGGCCCTGGGGCTGGGGCTGGCCGCCTGCCAGCGCGGGATGTCTGTGGGTTTCACCACCGCCGCCGGTCTGGTGCATGAGATGATGGAGGCCAGGGACGAAAGGCGCCTGCTGAACTTGCAGAAACAACTGGCCCGGCTCAACCTGCTGATCATCGACGAGCTGGGCTTCGTCCCCCTTTCCAGAACCGGCGCGGAACTGCTCTTCGAGGTCTTCAGCCAACGCTACGAGCGGGGCTCCGTCATGGTGACCACCAACCTCCCCTTCGACGAGTGGACCGAGGTCTTCGGCTCGGAACGCCTCACCGGAGCGCTGCTGGACCGGCTCACCCACCACGTCCATATCCTGGAAATGAACGGCGACAGCTACCGACTCAAAGGCAGTCGGCAGGACGCCACCGCATCGTCTGCACCGGAGCAGGCTGGCGCGTAGCTCTCCCATGGCCTTCTGCCCACGGTGCCCGTAGCCACGCCAACGCCAAAATCAGTGTCGTCAGCCATTATCTCGATGGTACACTTTCTCTCCGCCACAGTTGTCGCTGTTCAGGGAAAATGTCCGTTTAAGTGGCCGGCAGAAATGTCACTCGGTTATGCGGTCATGGTATCAGATGATGACGGCGTAGGACCCGCCCAGGGTCGCCGGGTTGGAGGACCGTCGGCGTCCAGATATTTCCTCACGGTGGCTCTGTGGATTCCCAACTCCCACTCGATCGCTCGAAGCGACATCCCCTTGCGCCGGGCTTTCTGAATCGCCTTCCATCTCTCCCTCTCCAGGAACGTCGGCTTGTGCGGGGAGGCGGCTTTGGGCTTGCCGGCTGGAACAGCGCTGTCTGGGATGGCCGCTTGATCCTCCTCATCCTCTGCCCCTGAGTCCAGTGGTTGGAGAGCCGCGGTCCAGCGTTCGCCCAGGCCGTTGGCGCCGGAGGGCGCGACAGGAACGACTGCGGAATTCTGGTGGCCGTTTCGAAGAAATACCGGACTGGGCGGAGCCTCCTGGGCAGGGAGGATGCGCCCTTCGTGCCGCACCGACAGCCGGCCGTCCAGTCCTTCCAGGACCTCCACCGCCGCCCCGGCATAGCTGGGGCGTTCCGCACCTGGCAGCAACTGGATGGTGTGCAACTGGAACCTAACCGTGTTGTCCCTGGCTACTTTCCTGCGGTGCTTGAAGCACAGGACCTGTTCCGGGCACAGCTCCGGGTCCAGAGGCCGAAATGCAGGCTCAGGGTGTTGCGGGGGAACTGGGAACCGCTGGTTGAACCGCGGCAGGAACTGCTCCAGCACCCTGTTGGCTTCCCCGATGCTGCTCGCCCCGGCCAGCCGGAGTTCAGTAACCAGCCGGTCCTGGAACGTTCCCGCCGAGCGCTCCACCCGGCCCTTGGCCTGGGGTGACAGGGCAAAGATCACCTGGATCCCCAGCTCGTCCATGGCCCGGCTGAACTCGGTTGGCATCCCGGGGAGGCCGGAGCCTGGCGTGTGCCTGAAGACCCCGTGCCGGTCGGTGTAGAGGGCGAGGGGTATGCCGGCATGCTTCACCAGGCCGTGGATGAGCAGGAAGTAACTGAGGGCGTCCTCCTGCGCGCAGAATAGGGCGTCGACCACCGTGCCGGTGGCATCGTCCACGGCGATCAGCAGCGTGAACGGCGGCGCCTGGTCCCCCAGCCACGGGTGATGACTGCCGTCCATCTGGATCAGCATTCCCTTCCGGGGCATTCGCTGGCGGCGCACCCGGTGCTTGGGCGGACGCCTTCGCCGCGGACTGCTCAGACCGGCGTTGACCAGGATGCGCCGCAGGGTGGTCCGGCCGATGTCGATGCCGTCGCGCTCACTCAGCAACTCGCTGAGATGGGTGTGGTTGGCCCCCGCGTATCTGGTACGAGCCAGGTGAACCACGGCGGTTGCAACGGGCTCGGGTGTTGCGTTGGTTGGCCTGCGGCCACGATGACCGTGAGCAACGGCGGCAGCGCCCAGTTCCCGGTAAGCCGCCAGAATACGCCTGGTGTGGCGATTGGTGACACCCATCAGCGTGGCTGTTTGGTCCAGAGTCATGTGCTCAGCGAGCAAACTGTTCAGGACCTGAAGTCTTGCCTGTTCTTTTTGAGTCAATGTCACATTCTCCATAAGGGGAGTGTGACATTTCTGCTGGCCAGTTAGAGCGGACGCTTTCGCTGGACGTCAACACCACAGTGGTATGTTTTGCCGCCACCCTTGACACCCTGCCTCTCCTCTCGCTAGACCGCACTGCCGGTGGTGACCCAGTTGGGGCTTAAAGGTGATATTAGGTGCGGTGGAGTCCTCGCGGTCGTCTTCAAGACCCCCAAAATGCACATCCCACCTTGGTATTGGTTTAGTACAATAGAATGTAAGGACAGGAGAATCAGACCCGGCGGGTGTTGATATGGTAGTGAAGGGGCGGTATCGCCTGTTGTACGACGGCGCGTGCCCGATATGCAGCCGGGAAGTGCTGTGGCTTCACCATCGTCGCCCGGAAGCCATCGAAGCCGTGGACATCGCGGCGAAGGACTTCGACGCCGACGGATACGGCCTCACCGCCGACCAAGTAGACGCCGCCCTGTACGGCATCTGCCCCGACGGCAGCGTCACGGTGGGGATGGACAGCCTGCGCGAGGCTTACCGGCTGGCCGGGCTGGGCTGGCTGATGAACTGGACCAGCTGGTGGCCAGCGCGCCCGGCCTTCAACGCCTTCTACCGCTGGTTCGCCCGCAACCGCATGCGCATCGGCAGACTGCTGGGGCGCCAGGACGACTGCGCCGACAACTGCCGGTTCTGATGCCACCGGAATAGACTGTAAACCACTAAAGGTAGAATTCGTCACTCTACTAACCCAACTACGGAGACGCATTTCGTCAGCATAGCGGCGGATTCAGGCCAGATCGAAGGCCTACCTGGAGTAGCGGAATTTTCTCAAAGAGGCTCCGCCGGTTACACCTGCCCACGTCCTTGAAGCCCTGCTCGCAGTCGGCCAACACCCGGCGCTGGTTCTCCAGGTTGTTGGCGTCGGCGTCGCTGCCTACCGACACGCGGGCGTATCCGAACAGTTTCCGCTCATTTTTCGTTGGCCCCCGATTATGGCATGGCGGCATCATACTGCGGCAGGCAGAGTTCTGGCTATGCTCATATTCGTCCCTTTCTGACAGGGGTGGCCGTCCGGACGGCCCGGATCTGAGGGCGGTTTAGACCACAGTGCGCAGTCGGCCTACGATTCCGCCCGCAGCTTTTCTGGTGAAGCAACGGGAACTGCAGCACTAATTGTCGTTGATCACAGGGTCTCGCTGATCAGGCCCTTAGCCTGTTTCTTGGCCTTCCGCGCTCCCTGGCCAGGCACTTCAGCGAGGCCTTGACCAGCGGCCGCGACGTCGGGTCCGGGTGTCAGCCCAGCCGGTGCGCCGCAGCGTTCGCCACCAGGCGGGCGCGCGCGGTGGCCATCATCCTGCCGTCGGTCTCCACCAAGTGATACCGGTAACGGCCGACGCCGGCCGGAGCTGCCGGCAGGCCAGCGCACCGGTGCTCCAGGCGTTAGATGGTGAAGTCCCTCCAGTCGGCAACGTAGGCGCGCCGGATGCTGTAATAGGGAACCAGCCAACGCAGTGTGGACAGGGTGCTGGGATGCGCCCCCAGGTACGGTCACGAGGACACTGGAGCAGGCATCGGCCCCAACGTCTATCTGACCCGCGGCAGATTCTCCTTCAGCACCCCCGAGAATTCGGAGCCATCATTACGGTAGACATCGCGACCGCCTTTGTCCGGTGTAAGCAGCGGAGTTAAAGTCGGCCACATAGACGGATTGAGCGGCTGATATTCGGCGGTTGCAGAGAGCACCGCCAAATATGAAAGCAGGGAGTGACACCAGGGTATCGTAAGCCCTGCACCGACGCATGCACTCAGCATGAATGGGGATATGGCGTGCCCTGCGGCGGCGGACATCGCCGACCTGAGCAGTATGAACACGGCCCCGGCAGTGGGACAGAGAAGCCGGCCATCCCTCGAGCTTCTCCGGAACACGCCTGAATTCTCCCGGGAGTTGCAAGCCACCGCGGGTGAACTAAATAACCCGGTCTCCCCGCCTTGGCGTGGACTGGCTGTCCGGCTCACCCGCCACCCCGGGCAGCGGGGTCAACATTACGCGCCAACGGGGAGTTTCCTTGGACGCCTCGACCAGGAATTCCCCCAGCAGGACATCGATGTCAATATCGTCGAATTCGAAGTTGAAGGCGGCCTTCACGTCGGCCGGGCAGACGACGCCCGCGGTAGCGTTGTTCTCGCGTCCCACCCGCCTCAGTTCCTCGCGTTCGGCGAGGGTCATATTCACCCGGCGGTGACAGCCGGCAATGGCGCATTTGACCGGGACTTTGCTAGGCATTCCCCTAATATTACAACGACAGCTCAAGGAGGGGGTTCGGGCAGGCGCGGAAGCGGCGCAGCATTTCGCGTGGGAGCGGCTGGCCCGCTCGTTGTGTGGCTGCGTACCCTCCAGCCGCCCCAACAACTCAGCCGGCCCGAACCGTTCCCGGGCAGCATCCCCCAAAACACCCGGTACACCTGCGGCCTCGTGAGCCGCGGCATCTTTACTCTCTCCAATCCCGTTGCAGGCTCAGAAGAAACGCCCCGGCCAGCAGGCACAGGGCCACATGGTGATGCCAGCCCGCCCAGTGCGGGTCTCGTACTCGTCCAGCCCCGCGTCGCTCTTCTCCGTCTCGAACTCGGTCTCAATACGCCACCGGGAGCCTCCCACGCAGGCCAGGGTCTCCAACGGGGTAGCCTCCGGAGCGTTGGACAGGTAGTAGCGGGGTTCGCTGCCTTCCAAGTAAAGGCGGTAAATGGCCCAGTGGATTTCGCCGGGCCTGCACCAGTAGGGTCTGGAGATAATGACGGCTGTGGTCCCGCGCCTCCCTGCAGCCAAACAGCGAACCGAAGTAAGCGTGAGAATGCTGAAAAGCCCCGTACACCTGCTCGAAAGCCGCCGCCTCCATCTCCCTGCTTCACCTGCCCTAGCCTTCCCAATTACCCGGTCATCATGTCATGCCAACCGCCGTTGGACCACTAGTACTACAACGACGCGTTATGAGAAAACACGCTCAGGTCTTCTTCTTCAGCTACGGACCGTTCATCATGGGAGACTCGCACTCGTTCGTTGCCAGTTTCAAAATCCGCCCACGAGTTACCTTGTAGGACAACGCGTCGTTGTAGTACTAAACTAAAGCCAAGGTGAAATGTACATATCGCTAGACCGCACTGTCGGTGGCAACCCAGTTGGGGCCCAGAGGAGCCGCGGAGTCCTTTCGGTCGTCTTCTATATCCCAAAATGCACATCCCACCTTGGTATTGGTTTAGTGCGTTGAGTACGCACCGAGATACGCGCGTTCAGTTCCTGCTCGGTTGGACGGCAGCGTGCATGTGGTGCTTGCAATGATCAGTGGTTCAGCCTCCTTGACGATCCCATCCTGAAAACAACTCGCTTGACCGTCTGACCGATGCCAGCTACCGGATCTCAAGGACACACGGGCTGCAACCTCATACAAGTCCTAATCAGTGGCGTCCGGAGTGGATAATTGGGTATGGTGGTGACTGGCGGGAACACCGTGGCGATTGACCAGTTTGAATGAGAGGAGCTTTTTGGCAGTGGCCGCTTGTCGTATTGGGCTCTCCAATGGGATTCGCACAGTTGATGCAGAATGGATTTTAATCGTCTTCATTCTCCAAATCCTGAGCGAAATCATGGAGAGCGTCTAATCGCACTAGCAGGCGTCGGCCTAGATGGAACGACTTCAGTTTTCCGCTCCTGATATAGTCGCTTATAGTAGAGGGAGCGACACCTAGGAGTGCAGCAGCCTGTTCCACCGATACGGCCACTGGCAGAGGTGTAGCGACTAACGCTGGTGCGGCTCTCGATAGACCCACCTCATCCAAGAGTTTTTGAATCTTACCGATTGTCTCCATTAATTGCCGTTCTATAGGAGTGGACATCGTGTGCCTCGGAGTAGGAGTATTTGAGCGGGCGACTCCAGACCTCACGGAGAGGGATTTCTGACACTAAGGAATAGTTTCTTGCATGACGATCCCCTAAAATACGGTATGGTTCCTAATGATAAAACGATGGGTCGTTTGCGTTTTGTCATTAAGAGTGAATCTGGAGCTGGGGGATCGATTGATATTGTGAGGTGAGATCATGAGGGGCCATATTCGCAAACGGGGAGAACGCTCCTGGTCGGCTGTAGTCGATATTGGTCATGACCCCAACACGGGGAAACGGCGTCAAAAATGGATAACCGTTCAGGGGACTAAGCGGGACGCTGAACGGCGCCTAGCTGAGATCATCCATGACTTGAACACCGGCGGTTACGTCGAACCGTCACGCCTCACCCTTTCGGGTTATCTGGATGAGTGGATGGCCGACTACGTTACCGGCTCAGTTAGGGGAACGACCGCCCGAGGTTACCGAACAATCGTCAATCGGCTTAAGTGCTCGTTGGGCAACGTCGGGTTGACCAAGTTGAAAGTTCAGGATGTCCAACGGTACTACACTGCGCTGCGTCAAGAAGGCCTGGCAACCCAGACGGTGTTGCACCACCATCGTCTCCTCCATCAGGCCATAGCCCAAGCGGTCACGGGGAAATTGTTGCCAACGAACTTAATGGAGGGGGTAAAGCCTCCCAAGCTGGTCAAACCTGAACTTCGGATCCTCAAGGAGTCCGAGATTTCACGTTTGCTTCAGGCCGCTAAAGATACTGATTTCGAGGTGGCGATCTATTTGGGGCTTCATACAGGCTTGCGGAGGTCTGAACTATGTGGTCTGGTCTGGTCCGAAGTGGATCTTAAGGCCCGGACGTTGACGGTTCTGAGGACTATGGTATCCTTGACCGGAAACCCTGCGCATATTTCGGAGCCCAAGTCCCGTGCGTCCCGACGAGTCGTGTCCTTTTGGGATGAGACTGCAGCCATGTTGCAAGAACGGTGGAATGTGGTAGCAAAGACCGAATCACCATTGGAAACGCAAGTTTGCGCCCGGATAGACGGTGCAAGGATGGTGCCTGACTCGCTCTCAAAAGGTTTCAAGGCTTTAATGGAAAGTTGTGGGATTACAGGTGTGCGTTTGCATGACTTGCGGCATACTCATGCCAGCATATTGTTATGCTCCGGGGTGCCTATAAACGTTGTGCAGGCACGGATGGGCCACGAAAGCATTCAAACGACGATTGACACTTACGGCCACTTGTTGCCGGCCTCGGACGCTCAGGCCGGTATGGTTTTGGAACAGCAGCTAAGGAATTGGCGTTTGCAAAATGTTAGCAATGATGGCCATATAACCCTTAATTCGTAGCTAAGCCGGTGTAGCTCAGTGGTAGAGCAGCGGTTTCGTAAACCGCAGGTCAAGGGTTCGAATCCCCTCACCGGCTCCAGAAACAATTTCCGTCACTGGCAGGCGCCGATAGTATTTCGCTCTTCGCGATTAACTTACTGTCTCAACATTAAGCCCCTTCCACGGTAATACCTTCAGTAATCCATCACTCGGACGGATTTACCCCGCACACCCTGGCTTAGCTATTGCATCCGTAAGCAAGGCATGGAACCATTCCCGCTACCGAAGCCTACGTCAGGGTATACGGCCCCCGCATTTGGGTAGGAGAGGCCAAGTGGGAGATGAAGTGAAGACAAAGGCTGAACTGCTGGCTGAACTCGAAGTCATGCGGCAACGTTTGGTCGAGTTGGAGCGGCCTGCCGGGGACTCCCTTGGAAGTTGGAAGCGTCCGCCGGAACATGAAGAGCACTACCGTGCGGCGGTCGACAATGTAACCGACGCCATTGTCATCAACGTGGGCACCACCCGGGTGTTCGTCAATAACGCTTTCCTGTCCCTCCACAGTCTTGCGGACATGGCCCAAGCCGACGGCCTTGCCCTCGACCACTTCATCATTCCTGAGGACAAACCCTTGGTGCGGGAACGCACCTTGGCCAGGGAGCGGGGCGAACCCGCGCCGGGAGTCTACCGGTACCGTATTCGCAGACCCGACGGCGAAGTCCGCACAGTCGAGTCGTCGGCCGTGGCAATCACCTTCGACGGTCAACCGGCAACCTTGGCAGTGCTCCGCGACATCACGGAACGGAACCAAGCCGAAGACCGCGTCCGCAGCTTGGCAGAGATTGGCCGTATCATCAACTCCACCCTGAACATTGAAGAGGTGTACGAACCTTTCGCCCAACGCGTGCGCGACTTGATACCATTCGAGCGCATCGTCATTACAATAGCCGACCCTTCTCAAGGAGTGTTCACCACCGCTTACGTAAGCGGTGGTGACGTGGCCCACAGGCGCGCCGGCGACATTGCCAACCTGTCCAGCTCGCTTACTCAGGAGGTTATCCGTACCCGGTCCGGGCTGATCATCCAGCCGAAAAACATGGCGGACTTGCAGCGGAATTTTGTTGCCCCCCTTCCCGCGTTCCAAGCCGGTTTCCGGTCGTTCCTTTCGGTCCCTTTGATATCCCACGATGAAGTAATAGGCGTACTCCACTTGGAGTCAACCAAAACGGAGGCCTACACTGAGGAGGACCTCAACCTAGCCGAAAGCGTCGGCGCCCATATATCCGGCGCCATCGCCAACTCGCGCCTTTTCGAACAACTGGAACTGGAACGCGAGCGGCTTAGGTGGCTGACGATGCAGGTCGTGTCCCAAGAAGAGGAGGAACGCCACCGCGTGTCCAGGGAGTTACACGACGAAGCCGGGCAAGCGTTGACTGCCCTCAAGATCAGCTTGGGACTGATACACTCGGATATACCGGAAGAACTGGGGCAGGTCAAACGCAGATTGGCCGATGCCGTCGACCTGACCGACGTTACCATGGAGAATATCCGGCTGCTGGCCCAAGGTTTACGGCCGCCGGAACTGGACGCCGTTGGACTGAACGGGACCTTGGAAGGATATTGCCGCGAGTTCGCCAGTCTTACCAATCTATCGATTGACTATGCCGGAGTTGAAGCATCGGCGTTTACCGATGCGGTCAACATCTCCTTTTACCGGTTTCTCCAAGAGGCCTTGACCAATGTCGTTAAACACGCCGAGGCGAAACATGTGGAAGTCCGGTTGGACCAGAGTCCCACGACGATCAGCTTGGCGGTGGCGGACGATGGCCGCGGCTTTTCTCCCCAAGCCGTAAAGTCCGACTCAGGCAGAGCTAAAGGAATTGGGCTGCTGGGTATGGAGGAGCGTTTCGAGTTGTTGGGCGGCCAATTGGAAGTTGTGTCGAAGCCCGGCGCAGGCGCCCGCTTGGTGGCGCGGGCGCCTATGAGGGAGGGTTGATGATCCGCGTAATTGTTGCAGACGACCACCACTTGGTGCGCCAAGGCATCAGGATGCTGTTGGAGACTGCGGAAGACATAGAGGTCATAGGCGAGGCGCAGGACGGGTTTGAGGCGGTTGAATTGGCCGAGAAACTCATGCCTGACATCATGGTGATGGACATTTCCATGCCGCGGCTCAATGGCGTACAGGCTACGGAACTCCTCCGCGCTCGGGTACCCTCCACGCAGGTAGTCGTGTTGTCGATGCACGCCGACGAGGCTATCGTGCGCCAAACCCTCCGCCGGGGCGCCAAGGCATACGTGTTAAAGCGCGGCGTCAGCGAGGAGTTGCTGCTGGCGGTGCGGTCGGCGAGCAAGGGAGAGACCTATCTCAGCCCACCCATCGCAAGTTCGATACTGGGCGAATTCTTGACTCTCTCCGACACTTTGGAGGAGTCAACTGCCTTCGAACGATTGACTCCCAGGGAGCGCCAGGTACTGCAGCTTCTGGCGGAGGGCCATACCAACAACTCTATCGCCTCAGAGTTGGTCGTCACGGTGAAGACAGTGGAAAAGCACCGGGCCAGCTTGATGTCGAAGCTGGACATCCACGACATCGCCGGCCTCGTTCGCTACGCTATCAAGCAAGGGCTGGTGGCGGTAGACTAGCAGCCCAGCTATTGGCCAGTCTCCTCAGCGGATTATGGGGTGTTTTTATCCCCGATAGTAGGGTGTTTCCCCATTACTTGCCTCCCCATTTGGCCTCATCATATACACACGGAGGGTGAACCTCACTTGTAGAGAACAAGACGGAGGAGACCGCAATGATCCGAGACTTTGAGTGGCTTCACAACTGGAAATTCCCTACTTGGGCCCCCATCGGTCCGGCCTGAGTAACTGAACAAGGCAGGTGCAAGGGCCGGTGGGGGCGCCATCAGTTTCGAGGCTCTGTATTCCACGAAAATTGGGAAAGGAGCAGGTTGATGGTGAGGGATTTCAGACGCAACGAGAATTGTTTGGGCCTCCACTGATGGGGCTACGGGGTGAGTGAGCCGACGGGGCTCAGGTCGGTGGAGGCCATCACCAAAACAACGGCGCCACTATTGGAAATACTCCATAGTAGAGTTTCCAGGAAGTTCACCGGCATCGTCTTACAAGCGGATTGACGCCAAGAGCGAGAAGGTGACTCCGGCCAAGACAGGTAAGTAGATGGCGCCGTTGGATGATAGCTGGGCACAGCCGCAAGGTTGTGTCCAGCTTCTTTTTTGCGACAGGGTGCCGCCAAGGCTTGTATATCGTCCCGTTAAACAGCAGTCCGGATGCCACGCCGCCGGGCATAGACCCACCAGAATGGGGCATTTATTACCCCCAAAGTAGGGAAAGCCCCCATAGTTTTCCTCTTATGTCGACTGCATATTATGTATTGTAAAACATGGGTGGGAAGGTAACGCCATGACGCCAAATAACGTCGCCGCCAACAACAAGCAAGCGTTGCGGGTATTGCTCATAGACGAGAACCCCGTGTTCCTGCGGGCGGCAACGGCGTTTCTTCAACGCCAATCCGGCTTCGTCACCCTTCGCACCGCCGCCAGGATGGAGGCGGCCTTGGTGGGTGCACGAGACTTTTGTCCGGCAGTGATCGTCATCGACCCGTACAACTCCAACTTGCAAGGGCTTGGCGTCATTCCACGTATACGGACCGTGTTGCCGCAAGTGGGGATCGTGGTTCTGGCGCTCATAGACTCGGCCACCTACAGGGACGCTTCTCTTGCCATCGGCGCAGACTGCTTCGTGTCCAAGTCCAACATGGCCGCGGACCTGCTTCCGGCGATACACCGCGCGGTTCGTGGAGGCGGAGATCCGTCCCCCGCAGCTGTGGCTCAAATGGTCAGGGCAATGGCTGCGTAGGCCCTGCCCTCGCGCAGGCGGGGGTGAAAACACCGGTAACACTGTCCTTGGTCAACAACCAATACGGGAGGAGGGGCTGTTATGTACAGAGATTTCGACAATGACTTCAACCTTATAGATTATTCCATTGGAGAATGGTTCCACTGGACGGAACAAGGCGATGCGTCGGCCAAGCGTTGCGACAAGATACTCGTGCCATTGGACCGCTCTTTCGATGCCACCGAACGTGCGCTCAGAGTTGCCAAAGAGATGATGGCGCCTGATGGGGAGGGGATTCTGTTGCATGTCATTCCCCCGCAGAACGCCAGGATGTCGGGGCTTGGGTACATGTCGGCACAGGAAATGGAGAACACGGAACGGTCCCGCGCCTTGGGATTTTTGAGCTATTTCGCAAACCGCATGAACCGCGGTCCTGGTGATTGGCGTCCCGAGGTAGTGGTGGCAAGCTCAGTCGCAGCAGGCATCCGGGAGACCGCAATTCGGGAGGACGTGGACGTCATCGCCATGTCCACCCACGACCGCCGGGGGCTGGCCAAGCTCATCAAGGGGAGCGTCTGCGAGAAGGTGAAGGAATTGGTCCCGCACCAGGTCAGGGTTGTAAGACCTGTCAGGGAATTGGTGGCCCGGTAGTCCCGTCGCCTTTCAGATTACATGTCAGACCCAGGGACGTTGACGGGCGACTTTCGGAACCCATAGCCAGCAGACAGCGAGGTATGAAATGGTACTGTTGGAATCGCCGCCCATTGCACTCGAGTTTCTGGAACAGATTATGACCAAGGTTGAGGATGCCGCCCCAGTGGCCGTACAAGTGGAGATGGACCCCGAGGATGCGGCGCCCGTCGCCGTGGAGGTTGCTCACTGGTTCTACGGGGTGCCCTGCGCCGGGGTTAAATACTACTCCTTTCAAAGACGCCCCATGACACCGTAACAGCCGCAACCATCGGCCATCAGACTCACTATTGACGCAGGCTCCCGCTAACCCGGCAATCTCTCCCCTGACCAAGAACCCGCGCAAAGACGAATTCCGGTCAAAAAACGTCGATGAACCATACGGCTCAGAGTGGTACCATGCTAAGGTTAACCCCAGCAAAACGCTCTGAGCCGCGTCGGCGGGAAGGTCGTCCAAGCCCGGGTTATTTTTTCGAGGTCTGACCAGCCCGGACTGGCGAGAACAGGCAGGTTCCCAACCCCCTTTGATTGTCAGCCCTGCACAACCCGTGATACGGCTTGTTGAGCCAAGATTACACACATCTGGGAGGGAGCATGGGTTTATATGTTATGTTAAGTACGCTGACCGATGAGGGGCGCAGAACGGTCAAGGAACGCCCGGCAAGGATAAAAGAGGTAAATCGGGAAGTAGAGTTGATGGGCGTACAGGTGCTGGCCCAATACGCGACCCTGGGGCCTTACGACTTCATCAACATTGTGGAAGCCCCGGACACCGCAACTATAATGAGAGTTTCGGTGGAGTTGGGGTCTCGTGGCACCATGCAAGTGACTTCCTTGGCCGCCATGAACTTGGAGGACTACATTGCAATGGTGGCGTCGCCGTCATCCTTCCAGTAAATCCGCCGATCCTGCTGTGACGCAACCACGGGCACTTTCCGGCAAACAGGTGTTATACTTGCACCGCCTTTTATGGGCGATACAGGAGCAGGCTAGGCTTGGTGTACCTTTGGCGTTCAACCTCAAACGGGTTGGCCCACTGGACCAAATGCCGGTGCATCCTGAAGATTTTGTCGCAAGGAGCACATCCGGGTTGAGTGACGATCTTACCGGAAATCCAACCAAAGACGAACGTTGTTGGTGCGGCCACTTGAAGCGTTGGCATCACTGGATGGGCATTTGCCGGTGGTGCGCCAAGTTGGAACTGCGCCGCCCGCAAATTAACTACATGCCCAGGCATCCTTTCTCGGTGCGAATACCCGACAAACTGCGAAATACCCCGGACATACTGATCCCTTAACCCTTCCAGGGGTCGTTTATGTGCAAGTCCCCTCTCCTGTCGGGAGAGGGGACTTTTTTGAGACTGGACGCCGGATCCGTATACGGGAGTTGCGCTAAATCGGCGGAAGACGATTGTGCCAAGGGGTGGCTTGTTCATAGGCGTGCCCAACGCGTAGGACAGTGGCTTCATCGAAAGGCCGCCCCGCAATTTGCAGCGCCAGAGGGAGGCCTCCGTCGCCTTCCGAACTGAACCCGCACAGTATCGACATGGCGGTCGTGCCCGTCAGGCTGTAGGGACCGGTGTAACCGCCCCTGTGCAGGGCCTGCTTTGCCTGCTGCTTACTGGCTACGGTGCCGTCCATCGACATAACCCCCGCCGGTGCGGCGGATGTCGGCTGGATTAGCACGTCCACGTCCTCCAGTGCGCCCAGTACCTCCCGGCGAACCATGGCCCGTACCTTCTGGGCTTTGTAATACACCGGGGCCGGGATCAGGTTCGCGGTTGAGAAGGACACCCGTGTGTTGTGGTGGTAGTCCTGAGGCCTCTCCCTAAGCCATTCCGGGTGCAGGCTCACCCTGTCTACGTGAGTAATGGTCCGGATGGCAACCCCGCAATTGACGCTTAAAGGCAGTGAAACATCCCGCACCTCGGCGCCCAACTCGCTTAACACCCCGGCCGCCGCGATTACGGCGTCTCGCACTCGCGGGTCCACGCCGGACTTTTCCGGATCCAGATAATCCTGTACCAAACCAACCTTCAACCCCCTTATGTCCCCGGTCAGGGCTTGCCGGTAATCGGGCACCGGTACTTGCCGGGTGTAGGGGTCCTTGGGATCGTAACCCGCGATGGCCCCAATGGTGGCCGCGCAGTCCTCCACAGTGCGGGATATAGGACCAATGGTGTCGATGGACCAGCAGGCCCCGTCGGCCCCGAATCGGCTGACCCGGCCCCAAGTAGGACGCAGCCCCACCAGCCCGCAGAGGGATGCCGGGCCGCGAATCGACCCTCCGGTGTCCTCTCCCAGAGACGTGGCGCACAGCCGGGCGGCAGTGGCCGCGCCCGATCCGGTGCTGGAGGTGCCGGGGTCGCGCGACAGGTCCCAAGGGTTGCGCGCCGGGCCTTTGAAGGAACTGAACGAATCACCTATGGCGAACTCGCTCATGTTGGTCTTTCCGATTATGACCGCGCCGGCTTCCTTCAACTTGGCTACGACGGTTGCGTCTTCGGTCGGGATGAAGTCCGCTCTTATCTTAGAGGCGTCGGTGGTTAGAATACCCGTCGTGTGGACTTGGTCCTTTACGGCAACGGGAATCCCATGCAGGGGGCCGCGGTACCGGCCCTGTTGTATTTCCTGCCCGGCTTGGCGGGCCTGCTGCACGGCCTCATCGGCGCATACGGTTATGTAGGCATTGACTTTGGGACCGACTTGTTCGATGCGGTCCAAGTAAGCATGCAGAGCCTCCTCCGGTGAGACCTGCCGTGCCTCGATCAAGGAGGCCAATTGCGTTGCTGAAAGGAAGGGTATATCAGCCTGTTCCATCTCATACCTCCATATCGGGCAGAATAAGGGGAACGGGCTCGACGGCGTTGACGCCGGGTATGTCCAGCGCGTCCATCATTTCCAGCATGGCGTTCAGGCTGTGCGCTACCTCCGTCAACTCCGGTCCATCCAGTTCCAAGCCAACGGCGTATCCCATGGCCTGTACTTCCGCGTCGGTCAAGTCCCTCACGACAAACTCCTTACATTTCCCAGGTTGTTGAGGGCGGGCTGGGGCGACGGCTCCAATTCTATAGCCGCCCCCGGCGGTGTCAAGCTACTATACACCCCCGCGAACGCGGGGGGAGGCGTTTCTTCGGGGGAGGAAGGTCCCCGATGCGCCTTCCCTGCGAAGGCGGGAAGCCAAGTCCTGGCGATGGATTCCCGCCTGATTGGGGAAGAACTGTGGGAATTAGTGGATATTATCCGGGGATGATTTTACTATGCTCAATGCCTTCAGGCTTGGCCTGGCGAATCAGCCCACGACTAGCTGGCAACTGTGGTAATATGCGCTTGACCATAGTCTACATTAGGGTAGCAAGGACGTCATGAAATTCGGACTGATGTATGAAATCCAGATTCCCGAACCCCATTACCCTGGAATTGAAGCGGAGCGGTACAAGCAGATTTTGGCGCAGGTAGACTTGGCCGACGAGGTGGGCTTCGACTACCTCTGGACGGTAGAACACCACTTCCTGCGAGAGTTTTCCCACTGTTCCGCGCCGGAAGTGCTGTACGGCGCCATTTCCCAGCGGACCAAGCGCATCCGCATCGGCCACGCAGTGGCGTTGCTGCCGAGCCAGTACAACCACCCGGTCAGGGTGGCGGAGCGGGCCGCAGTGCTGGACATTTTGAGCGATGGCCGCATGGACCTCGGCACCGGGCGCTCCACCACTCTGATTGAGATGGACGGCTTCGAGGTTGACCCGGAAGAGACCCGAGCCCAGTGGCGGGAAGCCATCGGCATGATCCCCAAGATGTGGACCGAAGACCCCTTCTCCCACCAAGGGGAGTTCTTCAACATCCCGGAGCGGTCGGTAATCCCCAAGCCGGTGCAACAACCCCATCCGCCCATGTGGGTGGCCTGTAGCCAGCCGGACTCATTCCGCCAAGCGGGCGAGTTGGGCCTTGGTGTGTTGTGCTTCAACCTGGGCGGCTATGCCCAGATGGAAGAGCGGGTCGCCGTTTACAGAGAGGCCGTCAAGAACGCCAACCCCGTGGGTTCCTTCGTGAACAACCAAGTCGCCGCCCTGTGCATCGTCCACTGCGCCGAAGACGATGAGGAAGCACAGCGGGTTGGCGGCCCGGAAGGGGCGTGGTTCGTGCAGCAGGCCGAGAACTTGTACGCCCCATGGGCCGGCCGGCAGGTGCCCGACTCCTACAAGTTCGCCGTCGACGCCGTCCAAACCGAGCGGGCCGACAAAACAGTGGAGGACCATCTAGCCTCGGGGGCATTCGCCATGGGCAACCCGGACACCATCATCGAGGTTATGAAGAAGTATCAAGAGGCGGGCGTGGACCAAGTGCTCTGCTTCGTCCAACCCGGCAGGCTGGAACACACCCGCATCATGGACTCCATCAAGCTGATGGGCCGCCACGTAATACCTTACTTCCACTAAGCCTGTGCGACCGTCCTTGGCGTAAGAAAGCCCCCTCCTTAACAAAGAGGGGGTTCATTGTTTGTCCGGTTTGTCCTGCCTGGCGGCAGGCCCAGCTTCGGCGTTGCATCGCCCCGGGGATTTAATCGGAGGACGGGAGTTTGCGGGGTTCCTGCAACTCCATATCGGCGTCGCAGCAGTTGATGACTCCTTCGCCGGTCTTGGTGCACAGCACGCTGCTGCCGCAATTACCGCAAACGTACCGTTTTCCCAGTTCGTTAGCCATTGATTAGCCCTCCTGTGGACTGGCGGGTATTGGTTTACCGTGAATCCAACTTACTTCTGTTGCATCGGTTGGTTGCAACAATTCATCGAGCCCTCGCCGCCCTTGGTGACTATGAACTCTGATCCGCATTGTGCGCAAAAATACCGTTTTCCTGTCTGGTTGGCCACCTGATCAACTCCCTGCTATCAAGCCTGAATTTATCAACACATTATAAAGACGCCCAACTTGCCGTTCAACGTTACCGCGGTCCGTTGCGAGTCAACATTGGTGGGAACGCCTCAAGTTTAACTCCCAATAGCCTCCGCGGGTTTAAACCGCACCAGAAAGCTGCCCTCTCCCAAGGGCACTCCGTCCAGCAATATGGCGGCCACGTGGGACCCCTCCCGCTGCACCGGGATTCTAAACAGCTTGATCCACCGTTGGAATAGTATTCCCTCTTCCCACTCGATGCGTTGGGGAGGAGGTGGGTCCAAAGGCGAGCCGGGTGCTTTGATTGCCACCAACAGGTGGTGCGTTCCGGGAGCGGCGCCGCCGATACAGAAGGCCAATTGAAGGTCGACTTCCGCTACAACAGGACCCTCGCCTTCCTCAGCATCTTTCGAAACAGGGAGGTCGATCAGGTCGACTAATTCCTTCAGGACGATATTTCCGTCCGGTAGCTCTTCCGTGTCACGGCAAAAAAGAGCGTATTTCAGATATGCGTCACCCTGGTCGCTCGCCAAACGGGACACTCCTTTCTAGGGCGCCATCGGAGAATCATTCAACGCCACAAACCTAATTCTAGCATTATGTCGAATTGACGCAACACGGGTCACTGCGTTCCGGACGGAATGCGGCATTGCCAAACACTTCCATAATTGAGAAACTAGCCCATGATAAGTCGCCCTTAAATCCAAGAAGCCAATCCGATCGGAGGAGGCAAGCCGTTATGGCGCTGAGCGAAGAGAAATTCAACCAAGGAATGTCTCCCCAAGAGTACCTGGAACAAGTCAAAGTCAACAAACAGCCGATCACGGATATCTACAACGCTGTGCAGATACCCCCCGGGACTACGTCCATTTTCGACGGTCTTGATGAGCCGCTGCGGTTGGCTGTCTTCACCGCAGATTGGTGCGGCGACGCGGTAAGTACCTCTCCGGTCATCATGCGCTTGGCCGAGAGCACGCCGGGCCTCAACATACAGGTGTTCAACCGGGACGAAGAGTTGGAACTGACCAACAGCTTCCTTCCAGAGAACCGGGCCGGCACGGTGCCGGTGTTCGTGGTGATGGACTCTTCCATGAACGAGATAGCCAGGTTCGTCGAAACTGCCATCGAGTTGGTCCCTACCCTTGACGCCATGGATGAAGCCATCGCCAAAGAGATTGCCAACGAGAGCGAAGAGAACGCTCGGACGCTGGGCCGGGGCAAAAGGACCGCTTTCAGAGTGTCCCATGCCCAGGAATGGGGGAACGTCATACTGGAAGCCTTCAATCGTACCGTATCCGAAGGCCTGAGCTTGCCCCAGGAGCAACGTCCCGCGGTCGGCGGCACCAAGTGGCCTCCTGAACCGTAAGCCGTTATTACCCCTTGGTTAAAACACGGGACCCGTCCCAGCGGGAATAAAGCCCGGTAGGCGGGTCCTGTTTTGTACAATAAGTCGAGGGTCTCGTTAAGGCTTGCGAATGAGGTGCGTTTTACATGCCGAACCAAATTATCGACATGAGCGACATGGCTGCGGTTTTTTCGGTGACCGACCAGATGGGCATTCATCGCGAGTCGGTGAGAGTGGAGTTGTCCAAGGAAGACCCCGGCTCAATAGGGCGGACAGGGGACAACATCATTGAAATAACCCTCCCTGAGACTGAACTCCTCGAAGAGTTCACCGCCCGCCTTCAGACAGAGTTGGAGGCTATGGGCTACGAGGCGCAAGAGGCAGAGGAAGACGAGGACGATTTTGTCTAATAGCCCAGCGCCCTACGGGTCGTCGTCGCGCCACTCAAAGTTCAGCGTCGTGTAGCGGACGAACACCCCGCCGCCGGGCGCTCCCAGCGGCCCGTTGGCTGCCAGGACAGCGATTGTGTGCTGCCCTCCCGGTTGCGGGGCATCGGTCACCAACACCCGTTGCGGCCGGTTAAAGCCCTCGACCGTGCCCCGTTCCCGGTTGCACTCCCCGTCAACCCAGACTTCACCGTAGTCGTCGACGCACGTCTCAAACTGGACCCGGGTGCGGGAGACGTCGCGGCCGCCCACAGTTTCTGGCAACGTAATCCTGATTCGGTACCAGATAAACGCGAACCCGGTAACGTAATCGGAACCCGTCTTGGCCCAAGCCCCAACGTCCGGGCATACATCCCAGGACGAATCGTCGTAGTCCGGCAGCCGAGCCGGGCTGCCCTCCACTCCCTGCGCCATCCCATGATTGGGTGCTCCGGGAATGTACCCTTGGCCAGACTTCCACTGGGCATTGACTTGCGCTAAGCCGTCGGGATGGTTCAGGTCTATGCTAATGCGCGGCATGGCCGCCTCCTTTGTAGTCCCTACCGACCGGAGTACGGGGTAGATTACAAGCCTGTAATCTTGATACCGGCGTGGATTTTGTAGATGCGGTTGATGTTGACCAGCATTGGCGTTATCTGCTCGACGTACTTGGCGTTGGCCAATGCTCCGCCGTCCACTGGACGCAACTCAGGGATTTTCTTCACCAACTCCATCACTAGTTCCTTGGCGTCCTGGTGGTCGGAGCACACAACGACATCTCCCTCCATCGCCGTTCCAAGATGCTGTAACTCTTCGGCGCTGACGTTCTGGAAGGCGGCTACCACCTTGGCGTCTGGAAGAAGGTCCTGGGCTTCCTGGGCGGCAGACCCTGCTTCCACTTCCACCGCACTGGCGCCGCGACCTCTCTGGAAGGCCATGGGGGCGACACAGTCGACCACTATCTTACCGGCCAACGCGTCCCGCAACGGCTCCAAAGTGGGCTTCTGTCCTTCGTACGGGAAAGTCAGAAACACAACATCAGCCTGCCCCGCTGCGCCGGCGTTATCCGCACTCTCGATTCGACTACCCGATGCGGCGGCCTTTAGTTCGTCCGCCGCCGCAGACGCTCTGCCGGCATCGCGGGAACCGATAATAGCCACTTCCCCGGCCGCGGCCAGCCGCAACGCTAGGCCTTTGCCTTCCGGTCCGGTGCCGCCCAGGAATGCTAACATGCAATTTCTCCTTTGATTCAAGCCACTGAATGATCGGGCTTCGACCCGGTAGATACAGTTACGATCAGAGCACTGACCGGACCAAGCCACCGTCTACCAGGATGGTGGTGCCGGTGATGTAGCTGGACTTGCTGGATGCCAGAAACGCTACCAAGTGTGCCAGCTCTTCGGGCTGGCCCACCCGGCCCAAGGCGGTTTCAGCAGCTCTCTCCGCCAACGCTTCCTCTACCGGGATGCCCAGTTCGTTGGCTCGGGAGGTCACGTTGGACAGCATACGGTCGCTGAGGATGGAGCCGGGGCATACGTTATTGACCAGTATGTTGTCCCGTCCAACCTCGTCCGCCAGGCTCTTGGCGTAGGCCACGACGCCCATCCGGGTAGCCCCGGACAGCGCCAGGTTAGGGATGGGCTGGTACACCGTGCTGGCCAGGATGTTGATGATGCGGCCGCCGCCCTGCCTCCGCATGTGAGGAAGAGCCTCGCGGCACATTCGGGCGAAAAACAGCAGTGACCGTTGCACTGCGGTTTCCCACTGCTCTTCATCGGCAGTGGCGGCCCGGGCCAACGGAGGCCCGCCGGAGTTGTTGATCATTATGTCCAAGCCCCCAAACCGCTCCACCGTAGCGGCCACCAACGCTTGGATAGTTTCATGCTTGTCCAAGTCGCCCGGAAATTCCAGGACATCCGCTCCGGTGTTTTGGCGAATCTCTTCGGCGGCTTGATGAAGGTCAGCCTCGGTGCGGCTGCATACAGTGACCTGTACCCCTTCCTGGGCCAAAACGTCGGCGCAGGCTCGCCCCAACCCTTTGCTTGCGCCGCCGACTATAGCCACTTTGCCTTTCAATTCCAGGTCCATATCTACCTCTTTCGCTGCGCCTCGTGAGGGAGGCTGCGGCTCGATTGGGCCACGGCGATTATACCAGCCTGCCTTGCCCCGGCCAATGTCCCAGATACCCACCGACAATAATGGGTTGACCGCCTGTGTATGCTGTTCTACCCTTGCCGTCATGGCAGGTGAGATAACTTTGCAGCAATTCGACGAGGCATTAACCAAGGAAATAGAACGTCACGCGGTGGACTTGGCTCGCGGCGCGGGGCGGATTCTGGCCGGGCACTTCGGACGGCAGATTGCCGTCGAGTACAAAGACAAGAAAGAGCGGGACCCGGTGACCCAGGTCGACAAGGCTTGCCAGGAATACTTGGTCTCAGAGATCATGAAACGTTTCCCCGATCATGGCATCCTTGGTGAAGAAACGGCGAACAAGGAGGAACAAGAGTCGGAAGCGCCTGCGCGCGACATTCTATGGGTGTTGGACCCGTTGGACGGGACAACCAATTTCCTGAACGGCCTGCCGGTTTTCGCCTCGTCCATCGGTGTACTGTACCGGGGTAGGCCAATCGTGGGAGCCCTGTACGTGCCTTGGCCGACGGTCAGCGGCGGGTTTGTCCTGCATTGTTCCAAGGGCAATGGATGCTTCGCCGACGATGAACCGGTCTCGGTTTACGAGACTGAAGAACCAACCCCCAATAGGCTTATAGGAGTGCCCGGCTATTTCGGGGTCGCCAACCGTTTTTCCAAGCGGCTGGCCGATAAAGCCGGCGAGCCCAGGACCACCGGCAGCATTGCCTACGAGCTGGCCATGACCGCCCGGGGCGTGATGCAGTACGCAATCTTCGGCGCACCAAGGCTATGGGACATGGCCGGAGGGGCCTTGGCCGTCGTGGAGGCGGGCGGCACAGTAATGACCCGTTTTCGCGGCGACAAGCAGTGGCATCCGCTTGATAGTTTGGTCCCATCGTGGGACCAAAAAACTCCCACCATGAAGGAGTTGCGCGGCATGACCGCGCCGCTGGTGGCCGGCAACAAGCACCTGGCCCCCCTGGTAGCCAACAACGTCCGCCGCCGGTTCAGCTTGAAGGCCAAGCTGCGGCCGCTGGTGCGGGCGTTTCGTAAGAGGCGGACTTAGGGGACCCGCTACGATACTATCGGGGAACTTACCTCCCCAAGGCAATCACCGGTACCAGCTTTTCCTCGATAGGGTCAACTCCCAGTCCGAACATTTCCAGCGTTGTCATTCCCACCAAAGGAGTGGCGCCGTCCGGCGCAAAGATAACAACCGCCGTGAATTCACGGTCTTCCAGCCTCAGGAGAGCTTCTCCGACAGGGAATTCGACCACACGGTTATCAGCTATCCTGAACCTGCGGACTTCTATCTGCTCTATCCCCAGGTCGGCGAGGATACTTGGCGGGAGGGAGGTGTAGGTAGCCCCGGTATCAACCAAGGCGTTCATGGTGACATAACGGTCCCGACGCCGGTCGGCTATGCCGAGATTAACGGTGAACGTACTCATGCCCTGTCCGGCTCCCAGCCCCACGAACGGGGACCCCAACCGGCCTCGAACACCTGCCCCTTCTTTACCGTAAGGACAGGTACGACTGCCTTTTCCGTCCTCTTGGACCCACCGACCACATCGTGGACCACCCAGTCTCCCTCTTCGATGTCCAGCACGGAGATATCCGCTTGGCGGCCTACCTCAAGAGTCCCCAGCCGACCTCCTTCACCAATGGCGTTGGCGGGGTTTATGGTGGACATGTCCACCACTTGGTCAAGAGTGAACTCCATAGCCAGGAACCGCGTCATCATCTCAGTCATGCTGTGAACGGTCCGAACGCGCCCCGGCAGGGTCAGGTCGGTGCTGATGCAGTGGGGAATCAAGTCCTGGTCCAACACACGCTGACCAACGTCGAAGCTGAAGTTCGACCTGCCGTGGGCTGTGTCCAGCCAAACGCCCCGGTCTTTCGCTTCCTTCGCCTCGGGGACCAACTCACCCTTCTCGTCCAGGACGCCGCCTGGGTTGGCGGTGAACAAGTGAGTGACGATGTCCCCTTCCTCCAGAATGGGCAACAATTCACGTATCACGTTGGGGTCGTACCGTTTTTCGGTGTCGCCGATGTGGACCATCAGCTTGACCCCGGCCTCCTTCGCGGCTCGCTTGGCCAACCTGGGCATTTCCATACCCATGATCTCCAAGGCAGGTGACACCATCCGGGCCTTAATGCCGGTTATTACACCACGGTTCTCGGAAACTACCCTGATGGTGTTGTCCAGGTCGATGCTGGACGGGCTGAATATGTCCGGTGTGGTGGCCAACCCGGTGCGGCAGATGTGCAGGAAGCAGATAATCTCCGTCTCGTTGTTGGGGATGATGTGCTTGGGAAAGCCACCGAAGGTGTCGCACCCGGCGCTGCCCGCATCGATCATCGTAGTGACACCGGCGTTGACGCCGCCCAGATCGGCCTGCACACCATTGCCATTTACCCCGTCGTAGACGTGGGTATGCAGGTCTATAAGGCCAGGAGTCACCAGCTTGCCGGGCACGTCAATCACGCGGGCAGCTTCTTCAACGGGGATGCCGGGGGCTATACGTGCGATCTTACCCGCCTCGACGGCGACGTCGTTCAATGCATGAATACTTTGGGAAGGATCGATGACCGTCCCGCCCCTTATCAGCAGATCGTACATGCTCGTTAGACCTCCCGGTTCAGTTGAACATCTCCCCGATCGACAAGCCCTTGTGAATACGGTAGATCGCCTCGCCAAGCAAGGGCGCAACGGATAGCACCTTTATCTTGCCGTTGCGCTTATCCGAGGACAGCGGGATGGTGTCAGTCACCACCACCTCGGAGTAAGGGCTTTGCGCCATAGCCCCGGCCCCATTCCGGGAAAGCACCGGATGGGTCGCGCAGCAATAGACCTCTTTTACCCCGTGGGCGGCCAAGGCAAGAGCGGCGTTCGCCACGGTGCCGCCGGTATCTATTTCGTCGTCGAATGTCAACGCTATCTTGCCTTTGACGTCGCCAATCACGTTCATAATCTCGCTGGTGTCGTCATTGCTCACCCGACGCTTTTCGATGATGGCCAATGGGGCTTGCAGATGTTCAGCAACGTCCCTGGCCTTCTTGCTGATGCCTATGTCCACCGCTACGACGACCAAGTCAGTCAGTTCTTTGGCCCTGAAATAGTCCGCTAGGATGGGCATCGCCGTCAGTTCGTCTACCGGGATGTTGAAGAATCCCTGAATCTGGCCGGCATGGAGGTCAACCGTGAGGAGCCGGTCGGCGCCGGCGGCAATGAGCAGGTCGGCCACCAGCCTGGCGCTTATCGGCACCCTCGGCTGGTCCTTCTTGTCGGTGCGTCCGTAGCCGTAGTAGGGCACAACCGCTGTGATACGGCCCGCAGACGCCCGCTTGCAGGCGTCGATCATTATGAGCAATTCCATCAGGTGGTCGTTGACCGGTGCGCAGGTGGGTTGAATTATGAAAACATCCCGTTGCCGGACGTTCTCCTGGATGCGAACAAAGGTATTATCGTTGGCGAATTTGAAGACGTCGGCCTGACCCAGTGGTATATCCAGGTACTGGCACACAGACTCAGCCAACCCCCGGTGGGCGTTCCCGGAAAAGACTTTGAGTTCGTCGACAAAACCATTCATGATCGACCCTCGCTGCTATGTTTCCTGGGTTACCCTTCCACTCCACGCCTTCTCCATTTTCTGTCGCACGTCTCCGCTCGTCAATCGCGCAAGACTCAAGTACATACACAATCTGGCCCGTTACAATCAAACCATTGGCTACCGCTTGGGCCCAACTGTCCGGTAGGCAATACCGGCGCCTGACACCGTCGTTATCGAGGCGGAAATTGGGAGACGGCAGATTATAGCATAGGCTTTAGACCCGCTGTAAACGACGACGCCCGCTACTTCCGGGGCTTTTCATTCTCCCTTTGGCCTTCCCGATACCACGAATTTCCCAGAAGGAAGAGAGCCGCAGAGGCCGTTTTTTACGACCCCAGTTGATTTGCCAAGTCTACGAAGTCGTTGGCTACCACGTCGAAGGACGGGTCGGGCGTGGGGTCGGGGATGTTGTTGGGGCCGCGCTCCATGGGCCGGGGGACGAACGCCGACTTCAAGCCCACTTTCTGGGACGCCAACAAGTCGTTCTGATGGGCTGCCACCATCATGACTTGTTCGGGGCGCAGCATCAGCAGGTCCACCGCCTTCTGATAACTCTCCGGGTCCGGCTTGTAGTGCTTGGCAAGCTCCGCTCCCAGGATGCAGTCCCACGGCAGGCCGCCGTTCTTGGCCATGTTGGTCATCATCGCCACGTTGCCGTTGGACATGGGAGCCAGCACAAACCTGCGCTTCAAACGGTACAGCCCTGGCACTGAGTCCGGCCAAGGGTCTAACCGGTGCCAAGCCCGGTTGAGTTCGTCCTTGTCCTCGTCACTGATCCCGTAGATTTCGAACTCGGCCAAAACCTCGTCCAAGGCCATGCGATGCAGGCCGTCCAAGTTTGTCCACTGCAATTCGCCGTTCCGGACTTTGTTCATAAAGGGCTGGTACTTGCCACGCCAAGTGTCGGCGAATGCTTCCCAATCGGCCTCGATGCCGTGGGCTTTGCCGAACTGCTTGCCCTGCCGGGCGATCGAAGTGCGCCAGTCGACGACTGTGCCAAACACATCGAAAATGAGTGCTTTCACATCGGAAGAGTCCATGTCTTTTCCTCTCCAGACCCGTCTTTCCCGCACAGGCGGGAATCCAGGACATCCTCTCATGGGAACGTTCCTCTTTGGATGCACCTGCGCCTGATTGGGCCAATGGCCGCACCATAGCCGCCGCCAAAGCCGTTGTCAAACGCGGGTGGTATAATCCGCGCCAACCTGCGCAGCCGATTGGAGCATCATTGAAAAGAGTGATCATCGACACCGATCCCGGCATCGACGATGCAGCGGCCATCCTGTTTGCCTTGGCCAGCCCGGAACTGTCGGTGGAGGCGCTGACTACCGTCTTTGGCAATGGCCCCTTGGAGATGTGCACAGCCAACGCCCGCCGCATACTGCAATCGGCGGGCCGGACCGACATCCCGGTCTACCCCGGTGCTGGAAGGCCCTTGCTGCGTGAACCCAACGACGGGTGGGCCCTGCACGTACATGGTCCTGACGCTTTGGGCGCCGCCGGTTCGCCGGACTTGGATGCGGGAGTACCTCAATCGGCGTCCCAACACGCCGCGTTGAAAATGGTCGAGTTGGTGATGGCGTCCCCAGGAGAGCTGACTATCCTGGCACTGGGGCGATTAACAAACGTGGCCTTGGCCATGCGTATCGAGCCACGGTTGGCTCAATCAGTCTCCGGGATAATCGTCATGGGCGGCGCGGTTAACGTTCCCGGCAACGTGTCTCTCGTGGCGTCGGCCAACCTCTACGAAGACCCGGAATCAGCCAGTATCGTCTACCATTCGGGCGCTCCCTTGGTGCAGGTGGGCTTGGATGTGTGCAACCAAGTTTCCATCAGCGGCTCCCAAATTGAGCGCATCCGCCAAGCGGGAACTCCGGCAGCAAAGTTGCTGACTTCCGCTACGACATTCCTGCAACAGTCCTACATCGACCGCGGCCTTCAGGCCCAAGCCGACAGCGTCCGCTACAATGACCTTCCCGCCGTGGCCTTTGCCGTTGCGCCGGACTGGTTCGGCTGCACCGAGTACTACGTCCAGGTTGAGACCCATAGCCCCATCACCCGCGGGCAAACCGTAGCCAACCGCCAAGCCCCGGAGGGGAAATCCCTGAACGCCAGGGTCTGCTTGGAAGTCAACGCCATGGAACTGGCGGAAACCTTTACCCAAAGGCTGAGCGAATACCGCTCAGCCTGAGGTCATCAAGACGAATTTTGCAGGAGCTTTCCCCGGCTGGGGATCTTGGATAAAGGCTAGCTCAACCCGTTCAGAGCGGCCCTCACCTCGTCATAGTCCGGCTCCACGCCCGGGTTGGGCGCGATCCAGCTATAGCGTACCGTCCCTTCCCCGTCGACAATCACTACCGCCCTCTGCGACGCGGTGTAGCCTTCCATGCCGGCGAAGTTTGGTATGCCGAGGCCGTACTGCTCCACAACTTGCCGGCTGTAGTCGCACAGCAGCGGAAAGTTCAAATTGTTCTGGTCGCTGAAGACTTTTTGGGCGAACGCGCCGTCTACACTGATCCCCAGCACTTGGGCGTTCAACGATTCAAACTGTCCCATGCTGTCCCGCAGTGTACACATCTCGGTGGTGCAAACGCCGGTGAACGCCCCGGGATAAAAGGCCAGCACCACGTTCTTGCCTCGGTAGTCGCTGAGGGAACGCTGTTGACGATCAGCATCATGCAAAGTGAATCCCGGCGCGGCTTGTCCTACTTCAACCGCCATGGATATACCTCCTCTTCAATCGCGTAAATATGATGGCCGTTAGAATGTCGAAACTTGGCTGTGCTATATGACGCAGGTTATCTGGCCATGTTTTCGAGTCCGTTGGTATGTTAACACAAGCTCCATTTCGGGAAACGCGGGGCCTTACGGTTGGGCACATGCGGGCTGCCTTGGCGCCCCTTCGAATTACTTGCCACTGACCTGATAACGGCGTATAACTTGACCAACAAGCCATGATATTAGGAGTAATAGTATGACAAGCGTCTCCTCCCACCATACCCGTGGCAGCCAGGGTGAGTTCTCCCACCGTCCAATGGTCTGGGGCACCCACTACATGGTGGGTGCGGGGACTCAACTCACCGCCCAAGCCGGTATGCGCATTCTCGCCCAAGGCGGCAATGCCGTGGACGCCGCCGTTGCCAGCGCCTTCGCCGCCGGCGTCATGGAGCCCTCGGCTCACTACTCCCTCGGCGGCGAGGTAGCCTTCCTGTTTTACGACGCGTCTACCAAGCGGGTACATTCGGTAGTAGGCCAAGGTTGGGCGGCAAGGGCCGCCACCGCAGACCACTACTTGAACACTTGGGGAGAGATTCCTCCCGGCGTTCTGAGCAGCACGGTGCCCGGGGTTATCTCCGCGTTGCTGGCGATGCTGGAAGCCCACGGGACCATGAGCTTCAGCCAGGTTGTCGAAAGTGCCCAGTCCTTGGCTGCCGACGGGTTCCCGGCCTACCAATTGCTGTGCCGGACCATCGCCGCTCCGGACCGGCTCAACAACATCAAGAAATATCCCACGTCGAGCCGGGTCTACCTTCCCGGCGGGCAACCGCCCGTGGTGGGGACCAAGTTCGTTCAAGAGGACCTGGGCCGGACGTTGGCCTCCATGATGCACGCCGAACAGCAGGCCTTGGGCCAGGGAGCCACTCGGAGCGCGGGCATCAACGCCGCCCGCGACGTCTTTTACAAGGGCGACGTCGCCCGCCGCATGGTCGCGGCCTTGCAGGACCTGGGCAGCCTGTACACCTACGAGGACTTCGCCGAGTACGAGTCGCCGGCGGAAGAGCCTATTTCCGTGACTTACCGCGACTACGAGATTTTCACCAATCGGACCTGGACCCAAGGAATCACCCTGTTGCAGGCGTTGAAAATCCTGGAGGGCTACGACTTGGGGGCTATGGGCCACAACAGCGCCCAAGCCTTGCACCTTCAAGTGGAGGCCCTGAAACTGGCCTTCGCCGATCGGGAACGGTACGTCGGCGACCCGGCCCACGTTGATGTCCCGGTGGAGGGTTTGCTTTCCGCCGAGTACGCCGCGCTGAGGCGCGGGCTGATTGACCCCAACAAGGCGCGGGCGGACTATCCGGCAGGTGACCCTCGCGGCATGAAAGCCGTGGCCGATGGCCGCCAGCCTGCGGAGGCCGATGCTTTCGTCGGCGCCGTCGGTGGCGACGAGGACGGCACCACTTACCTGTCCACGGTGGATTCCCAAGGCAACGTGGTGTCAGCTACCCCCAGCAGTTTCCAAGCGCTGCCTCAAGGAATGATACTGGGCGACACCGGCATTCTGCTTAACGCCCGCGGCTGCTACTTCTGGCTGGACGAGGACAACCCCAACGTCATCGCCCCCCACAAGCGGCCCCGGACGACGCCCTGCACCTTCATCGCGCTCAAGAACGGCCGTCCCTTTATGACCCTTGGCACCCCCGGCGGCGACAGCCAGCCCCAGAGTAACCTGCAAGTGTTCAACAACATCGTGGACTTCGGAATGAACGTGCAGGAGGCGGTTGAAGCACCCCGGTTCTGCGGCTACAGCTTCCCCCGGTCTCCTTGGCCGCATCGCACCTACCCCAACCGGCTGGCCTTGGAAGAGCGCGTCTCGTCTCAAGTGGCCGATGACCTCCGCGACAAAGGCCACGAGGTGGAGACCACCGGCCCGTGGGGCGTCACCAACGGTTTCGCCCCAATCCTGATAGACCCGGACAACGGAGTCTACCGCGGTGGCGCTGACCCTCGGAGGGAGTCGGTGATGCTCGGGTGGTAATCTCTCCACATCACCGCCGATTGATCTTTTATTAAGGAGCAACCCGTGACGACAACGACCCCGGAAGAGGCCCGCACCCAGATCGTAAATATGGTCCGAGACTTCGTCAGGCGCGAAGTGGAACCGGTCGCCGGGAAGCTGGACCGGGAAGACATCGTCCCGCTGGACCTGATAGACAAAATGAAAGACCTGGGCCTCTTCGGAATTACCATCCCCGAAGAGTACGGCGGTCTGGGCTTGGACTACACCACCTTTGCGTCCGTGTTCGAGGAGCTGAGCAAAGGTTTCATGAGCATCAGCGGCGCCATCGGCACCCACCACATCCTGGCCTACATGCTCACCCACTACGGCACCGAGGAACAAAAACGCCGGCTCCTGCCGGACTTGGCGTCGGGCAAAAAACGCGGTGGGCTGGCCCTGACCGAGCCAGGCGGTGGCACCGATGTAGCCAACCTCCAGACCACCGCCGACAAGGATGGCGAAGAGTATGTCATCAACGGCACCAAGATGTTCATTACCAATGGGCGCTACGGGGACGCCTTCTGCCTGTTGGCTCGCACCGACCGTTCGGCGGATCCCAAGCACAGGGGCATAAGCGCTTTCGTGGTGGAGAAGGGCGACCCGGGTTTCAAGGTGGGCCGAGATCTGGACAAGATGGGCTACCGCGGTCTGGATACTTGCGAGTTGATTTTTGACAACGTCCGTATCCCCACGGAAAACCTCATCGGCGACCAGGAGGGCCGCGGCTTCTCCCAAGTCATGAGCGGCTTGGAGACCGGCCGTATCAATGTTGCCGCTCGGGCCGTGGGAGTGGCCCAAGCCGCCTTGGACGCCTCGATGCGCTATTCACAGCAACGCCGCACCTTCGGCGTTCCAATCTCCCAACACCAAGCCATCCAGTTAAAGCTGGCGGACATGGCGACCAAAATCCAAGCCGCTCGCTTGCTGACCTACGACGCGGCCGCCAGGAAGGACCGCGGCGAGCGGGTGGACCTGGAAGCGGGAATGGCCAAGCTGTTCGCCAGCGAAATCTGCCAGGAAGTCACGCTGGAGGCGGTCCGCATCCACGGGGGTTACGGTTACATAAAAGAGTCGCCTGTGGAGCGGTACTACCGGGACGCGCCGCTGATGATTATCGGCGAGGGCACCAACGAAGTAATGAAGCTGCTCATAGCCCGCCAACTGCTCAACAAGCCGGAGTACCAAGTCTAGCGAAAGCTCGGTCTACCCTTCCCCTGCCTCCGCGGCCAACGGATTGAAGGTCAACCGCTTCACGGTGCCTTGGCCCGGGTTCCGCCATTGGTGGTGGGTGTTGCCCGGCACCAGGATGCCGTCCCCCTCCGAGACTTCATACTCTTGACCGTCACACAGCAGCGTGCCGTGACCTTCTAGTACGTAGGCCACATGCTCCCAAGGATGGGTGTGCCCCCCGGCGTCTTGATGGGAAGACTGTCCACCGGCCAGTTCAATGTAAAGCATACTGTAGGTGGGAGCGCCGTCCGCCGAGCTTATAAGCCTCACGCCGCCACTACCCATTAGTTCGCTGCGATTGCGAATGACCGGCGGCTCTCCAGTGCCTACGCCGCCGTTGTTGCGGGCTCCTCCGGATTGCGTGGCAACCAACGGGTTGATCTCCAAGCGCCGGATGACCCTTGCGCCGCCGTCGTTCAGCGTGTAGTGGTCCACGTTGCCGGGAATGAATACCCCGTCGCCTGCCTTGACAGGGTATCCTTTACCGTCGCACATCAACGTCCCGGACCCGGAGATTATATACACCTCATGCTCCCATGAGTGGATGTGATGGGTGCTGGTCTGGCCCGGGTTAATCTCCGAGTAGGTCATGGTGCAGGTGGGCGGGTTGTCGTCCAACCCTATCAACCGGGTTGATAGCCTGCCGGGGACGTGAAGGTTTCTGAAGTTCTTGATTACCGGGTTCATAGCTGTGAACTCCTCACTGGGACCTGGGACCTACTGACCCTGCCATTGGGGCTTTCGCTTCTCGGCGAAAGCCCTTGGACCCTCCTTGGAGTCTTCCGTGGTAAGAAGCTGGTCGTACATGTGGTAGGTCAGAGAAGAGATGTCCTGGGTGGACATGTTAAGGCCGCGGTAGGCCAACTCTTTGAAGTACTGCACCGCCAACGGAGCGTTCTCCGCTATCTGGTTCGCCAGCTTCATCGCCTCAGGCATCAACTCGTCGCCGGGAACGACCCTGTTGACGAACCCGATTTCGTAAGCGCGTTGGGCGGATATGGGCTGGGCGGTGAACACCAGTTCCAACGTAGCCGAAAGGGATATGGCTTTCGGCAGGATGGTGCCGAACGGAGGTAAAAGGCTCCACTTGGTTTCGGTAATGCCCAGTTGGGCATCTTCCGCCGCTACCCGCAGGTCGCACATCTGGGCGATAGACCAGCCGCCTGCCAGTGCAAAACCGTTGATAGCGGCGATGAGCGGCTTCCAAGTCTGGGGCCACATGAAAGGCCGGTCCTGTGACATGCTCTGGGAAGCTCTTGCCTGGACACCCTCGGCATTGTCGGCGGCTCGCTCTTTCAGGTCGCGTCCGGCGCAGAAGGCCCTTCCGGTCCCGGTGATTATCGCCACGAAAGCGTCGCTGTCGCTGTCGAACTGCGTGATTGCGTCGCCCAGGTCCTGCCGTAGTTGGCGGTTGATGGAGTTCAGCGAGTCGGGACGGTTCAGGGTTATTACGACGACGTTGTCCCGTTTTTCGTATAGTACCGTTTCAGCCATTCAATTCCTCTCTACCATTACCCCCGCTTGCACAGGAATCTACATCTACCGTCATTCCGCGCAAGTGGGAATCCATATCTTTGTCGTCATTCCCGCGCAGGCGGGAATCCATCAAGCGTATTCGCCAAGGTACACGCCGCCAATGACGTGCAGGTGGCCGTGGCTCTGGCTTTGCAGGCCGTCACGCCCGAAATTAGACAAAATGCGGAAGCCCCCTGGAGCAAAGGCCGTACCCAACTCCACGGCGATGTTCCCCAGCCTTGGCATCAACCCGTTGCTCCACATATCGAACTGGTCCAAGTGCTGCTTGGGCATCACCAGCAACATCACCGGCACCCAGGTCAGCCGGTTCCTGATTACCATTATGTCGTTGTCCACGTACCATATTTTGGCATCCCGGTCATGGTACTGGGTGATGTTGCAGAACACGCAATTGGGCCGGAAACTCAAACTGAGATACTCCCTTGGCCTGGAATACGGCCATTAGCCAAGCGTTTGTGAATATATATTCAGCTATACACCTTGTCAACCGGAGTCATTTTGCCTGAAAACCGACGCTTGACACTTTTCGAATAGTGACTCTATAATGTTAATCAGTCCCCTACGCGGGGCCCCATTTCCTCGTTGCGCTCCACGTTTCTTGTATTATCCAACCCTGCTCCTGCTTTATCTGATGTATGCCTAAGCCTTTTCCCGGACATTCAGGATCGGCACGTGGCCACTAAGTATATTTTTGTCACCGGGGGAGTGGTCAGCTCACTCGGCAAAGGGATCAGCGTCGCATCCATCGGCCGCATCCTCAAGAGCCGGGGGTTATCGGTTTCGGTAGTCAAGCTCGACCCCTACCTGAATGTCGATCCGGGCACCATGTCCCCCTACCAGCACGGGGAAGTATTTGTCACCGCCGACGGTGGGGAAACCGACCTCGACTTGGGCCACTACGAACGGTTTATCGACGCCGACCTCACCCGCGCATCCAACCTGACTGCCGGTGAGGTCTACTTGGACCTTATCAGTAAAGAGCGGCGGGGTGACTTTCTCGGCGGCACCATCCAAGCCGTTCCCCATGTAACCAACGTGATCAAGCAGCGTATCATCAACTTAGCCGAAACCCACAACGTCGATGTAGTGGTGGTGGAAGTGGGCGGCACGGTGGGAGACATTGAAGGACTTCCCTTCCTGGAGGCCATTCGCCAAGTCCGAAACGACGTCGGCCGCGACAACGTTTACTATATCCACCTGACCCTGCTTCCTTACTTGGCCGCCGCCCAGGAGTTGAAGACCAAGCCCACCCAGCACAGCGTCAAAGAGTTGCGGGCTATCGGCATCCAACCAGACGCTATCCTTTGCCGGAGCGACTTTCCTGTATCCGACTCGATTCGTGAGAAGATATCCTCCTTCTGCGATGTTCCTCAACTAGCGGTTATTCCTTTAACAACGGTGGACAACGTGTACGAGGTCCCGCTCATATTGGAAGAGGCCGGGTTGGGGGACATCATCCTGGACTCATTGGGGCTGGATGCCCGGTCAAGAGGTATGACTGATTGGGCCGGCATGGTCGAGCGGATGAAAAACGTCAAAGAGACTGTGCCCATCGCATTGGTGGGCAAGTACGTGGAGTACCCAGACTCCTACCTGTCGGTGAGGGAAGCCCTGCGCCACGCCGGGTTGCACCACGATAAAGCAGTGGACATTCAATGGGTGCACTCCGAAGACGTGGAAAAATACGGCCCCGACTCGCTGTTGGGCAGTGCGTGCGGCATAATAGTCCCCGGTGGCTTCGGCCCGCGCGGGGTGGAAGGAATGGTCGACACGGTCCAATACGCGCGGCAACACCAAGTGCCTTACTTGGGCCTGTGCTTGGGGTTGCAGGTAATGGTAATCGAGTGGGCCCGTAATATGATGGGCTTGAAGGCCGCCAATTCTTCCGAATTGGACCCGGATACGCCCCACCCGGTCATAGACATCATGCCCAACCAGCGCGGGGTTACCGAGATGGGCGGCACTATGCGGCTGGGCCGGTATCCCTGCCGGCCAGTGCCGAATACACTGACCATGGACGCTTACCGGGAAAGTTTGGTGTGGGAGCGGCATCGCCACCGGTTCGAGTTGAACAACGCCTATCGCGAGGCCCTGGAAAACTCCGGATTGGTAATGGCCGGACTGTCGCCCGATGGGGAGTTGGTGGAGACCGGGGAGGTTAAAGACCATCCCTACATGGTGGGGGTCCAGTTTCATCCCGAGTTCCGGTCCCGGCCCAACAGGCCGCACCCGTTGTTCAGCGGCTTTTTCGCCGCCGCGGCCGGCACTATACGCGAGGGAGAACAGCGGCCGCTGCCTTTGTAACGTTTCATGACGAGAGTATTTCAACGTATGAGAAGACAGATCACCCTGGGATTTCAAAGGTAAGACCAACCGTTATGTCAGCAGACACTATTGCCGTCATCACCACCGTCATCACCGTAGGGATACTGTCATTCGGCGCGACGGCGGCCATGTTCCAAATGCAGTACAAACGGATGGACTCCCTCGAGAACCGGGTTGGTGCCCTGGAACACCGGATCACCGCCTTTGAACAGCGGGTAGAGAACCGGTTCGCAACCTTGGGAAAGCGCTTGGATGACCGGTTAAGCGCCTTCGAGGCCCGGTTCTCCACGCTGGAGCAGCGGCAAGCTCGTCTCGAGGGCATGATAGAAGGGATTATCGAAATACTCTCCCGTGCCCCCCAATCAGCCTAACCAAGAGATGTGACGAAATGAGACTGTTCTTGGACACTGCCAATATGCAGGAAATCCGCGACGGAGTCCGTCTGGGCGTCGTCAGCGGGGTGACCACTAACCCGTCCCTGGCTGCCATCGAGGGTATCGGTAACCGGGAGAATTATCGCGCCGCAGTACAGGAGATTTCCGACATTCTCGACGGTCCCATTTCCGTTGAAGTGGTCAGTCTGGACGCCCAAGGGATGATTGAAGAGGGCCGGGAAATCGCCGAGTGGATTCCCAATCCTTGGGTAAAAATCCCAAGCACCTCCGCTGGATTCGAGGCCATATCTACCTTGGCCAAGGACGGCATCAAGGTTAACCAGACTTTGTGCTTCTCCTTGAACCAAGCCATTCTTGGCGCTCAAGCCGGTTCCCACGCGGTCAGTCCATTCGTGGGCCGGTTGGACGACATCGGCCAGCAAGGTATGGACCTGGTCGAAGAGATAGTCTCTGTCTTCAACCAGCAAAAAATAGAGACCCAAGTGCTTGCGGCCAGCATCCGGAACCCGCTGCATTGCTCCTGTGCCGCCAAGGCCGGCGCCCACATCGCCACCGTCCCGTACAAGGTCCTGTTGCAAATGGTGCAGCACCCTTTGACCGACTCTGGCGTCAGCAGGTTCCTGGCGGACTGGCAGAAAGCCGGAGATTAGGGAATGCTTAAGGCCGTTAATCAGGGACTTTGCTCCTTTACCGTTTATCAATCGTTTGTTTTCAATCCCCCTCGATTCAGTTCTCCCCTTACAAGATCAACAGACATATTCCTTCCCTTTAACGTAACGAGGTGAACATGGCGACTACGCAGAGAGTTATGGAAGTGGCGGACTTGGGCGCCAAGAGCAAAGACGAGCTTTTGGTGCTTGCCCAGGAAGCCGGAATCGCCGACAGGGGGCCCTTGGACCACTTGCGCCGGGAGGAGTTGCTTAGCCGCTTGTTCCAAGCCGCCTCCGCCCAACAAGCGCTGCTGTCATCCGGCATCCTGGAGGTCATGGACGAAGGGTACGGCTTCCTGCGTCGGATCGCCGTCCGCGGCGGCAGCGGGGACGTCTACATTTCCCAGTCGCAAATACGCCGTTTTGGGCTGCGGACCGGCGACACCGTTACCGGCCAAGTGCGCCCTCCCAAAGAGGGAGAACGCTACTTTGGCTTGGTCCGGGTGGAAAAGATCAACGGGATGGACACCGACCAAGCCAATTCCCGTTCCCGCACCGCCTTCGAGCACTTGACGCCCATCTTCCCCGAAAAGCAGATCATTCTCGAGACCAGCGGCAACAATCTGGCCACCCGCATGGTTGACCTATTTGCGCCCATAGGGCTGGGGCAGCGCGGCTTGATCGTGTCGCCCCCCAAGGCCGGCAAGACCACCATGCTGAAGAACATCGCCCACGGGGTGACCAACAATTGCCCGGATGCCATCCTCATGGTGGTGCTGATCGGTGAGCGGCCGGAAGAAGTAACCGACATGCGCCGGGCTATAGACGGCGACGTTTTCGCTTCCACCTTTGACGACTCGGTGGAAGACCAGTGTCGGGTTGGGGAGTTGGCCTTGGAGCGCGCCAAGCGGTTGGTTGAGTTCGGCAACGACGTGGTAATACTGCTCGACAGCATCACTCGCTTGACCCGGGCCTACAACCTTGCGGTTCCTTCCAGCGGCCGCACCCTGTCGGGTGGCATCGACCCCGTCGCCCTTTATCCCCCCAAGAAATTCATCGGCGCGGCCCGCAACATCGAAGAGGGCGGCAGCTTGACCATCATCGCCAACTGTTTGGTTGACACCGGTTCCCGCATGGACGAAGTCATCTACGAGGAGTTCAAGGGCACCGGCAACATGGAGTTGCACTTGGACCGCCGCTTGGCGGAGCGCCGTTTCTTCCCCGCGGTGGACATCATCCGCAGCGGCACCCGGCGTGAGGAACTGCTCTTCAGCGAGGAAACCCTGAAGCAAATCTGGCTCCTGCGCCGGATGGTGAGCCTTATCTCCAACGATGGCTCAGCCAACGCCACAGAGCGGGTTCTGGAGCGCATGGCCAAGACGGGCTCCAACGCCGAATTCCTGACCAACCTGAACAAAGAAGCATAGACGACCTCAACCGGCCTCCGTCCCTTGGACACACTTTCAAGCCCAATATAACGCGGGAGGCTCAGGTTATGCCGCAGTCGCCGGAGTACAAGGTTATCAGGGAACGCAACGTTATGGTTCCCATGCGCGACGGCGTGAGGCTGGCCACCGATGTGTACCGCCCCGATTCTCCGGGGCGCTTCCCGGTGCTGGTCACCAGAGGCCCCTACGGGAAGGACGGGTACGCCGACAACCAGGAACATTCCATCTGGTTCTTTCCCCAGCGGGGCTATGCGGTGGTCAGCCAGGACTGCCGGGGCCGCTTCGAGTCGGAAGGGGAATACGATCCCCTGTTCCAGGAAGGATTGGATGGGTACGACACTGTGGAATGGGCCGCCCGCCAGCCTTGGTCCAACGGCCGCGTAGCCACCACCGGCCAGTCCTACCTGGGGGCCACCCAATACACCCTTGCCGCCACCAACCCTTTGCCCCCGCACCTTCAGACCATGGTCCCGGTGTCAGCCTCTTCAGATTTCCACCAGAGTTGGGTGTACCACACCGGCGGAGCTATGGAGTGGGGCTGGACGGTGCCCTATGCCATCCACAAGGGCCGCAACACCCTGGAGCGGGCGGGCCGCCGCGATTTGCTGGCCCAGATGGACGAGTACGTGCTGGAGGCCGACAACTTCGCCCAACCGCTGCGCGATTCTTGGTACCGCCACCTGCCCTTGCGGGACTGGATCGACCGCTTGAAGGAGACGGCGCCTTATTTCAGCGAATACTTCGACCAGGAATCGGACGGGCCGTATTGGTGGGAGATTAACCTCCTCCGCCATATAGAAAGCATCAACCTGCCCATGTTCCACGTTAGTTCCTGGTACGACATATTCCTGGAAGGCGCCCTGAATACCTACCAAGCGATGCGGGAACGGGCGCCGACCGCCCAAGCCCGCAATAACCAGAAGCTGCTGGTGGGGCCTTGGGCGCATATCAGGCCCTATACCGCGCCGACCTCCGGGGATACCGGCGACATCGACTTCGGTCCTGAGGCTCGCATAGAACTTCACGAGCACATGCTGCGGTGGTACGACTATTGGCTGAAGGACATCCAAACGGGGGTAATGGAAGAGCCGCCGGTGACAATCTTCGTGATGGGCGAAAACCGCTGGCGGGCCGAGAATGAATGGCCTCTTGCCCGCACCCATTACACTCGCTACTATTTCCACGCCGAAGCCCCGGCCAACACTCGCAACGGCGCCGGGACACTGTCCACCGCTCCCCCGGGCGATCAGCCTGCCGACTCTTACGTTTACGACCCGGACGATCCGGCGCCCACCCTGCGGGGAAGCACGTTGATAATGCCCCACGGAGTCCAGGACCAACGCAACGTGGAAGGCCGGCAGGACGTTTTGGTCTATACCTCCGGCCCTCTGGAACGCGATGTGGAAATCACCGGCCCCATCAAAGTGCGCTTGTTCGCCACCAGTACCGCCACGGACACCGACTTTACCGCCAAGCTGGTGGACGTCCGCCCCGATGGGTACGCCCATAACCTCCAGGACGGCATCATCCGAGCGCGGTACCGCACCTCCGCGGCGGAGCCGTCGCTCATCGAGCCGGGGCGGGTCTACCAGTATGAAATCGACCTGTGGTCGACAAGCCACTTGGTCAAGGCCGGCCACCGGCTACGGGTTGAGGTGTCAAGTAGCAATTTCCCCCGGTTCGACCGCAACCCCAATACCGGGGCGCCTATTGGCCAGGACAGCCGGATGGAAACCGCCCGGCAGACCGTCTACCATTCTACGGACCACCCGTCGCATATCGTCCTGCCCATCATACCCCGATAAGCGAAGTCCCGCTCTCACCCTCATCCCACCATTCCCTCATCCAGCCATTCCCGCCCTCATCCCATCATTCCTGCCCGCAACTCGTCATTCCCGCGCAGGCGGGAATCCGGACCGACGCCCGGAATTGACACCCCTTACCTGCGGCACTACACTCACCCCAACTTGAAACCCGCCGCGTTCGTGCTGTTGCCGCACAGCGAAGGCCGGATATAACACGGGAAGGAAAACGATATGGCTGAGACGCTGAAATACATCGAACTGCTGAACGACATTCGGCTTCAGGAAACCTGCGCCGGGATATTCCTGAAGGCTTGGGCCGAGAAGACCACCAGCTCGGACCTGAAAGGATGCCTGTCCCTGGTGGCGGAAAGGGAGACCAGTCACGGTGACATCTTTGAACGCCGTATTCGGGAGTTGGGTTACTCGGCGTATGAGAAGGAAGACCCCATTTTCGCCGACCGGCTGCGAGTCGCGTCGTCTGATATGACCGACGTAGAGAAGATTGCTTGGATGCGGGATGCCCAGTCGCGGGCGCCCAAGCCAACGGTCCGTGAGCGGTACGAAGCCGCGGCGGAAGACGAGTCTGTCGACCCGTTGACCCGTTCCCTCATTCGATGGTTTACCGGCGTCGAGGACGACTCCGGCGCCTCCATGCGCCAAGTCTACGCCAAATTGGAGCAGGCGGGCTAAGAGGCCATCTCAAACCTGTCGCACTACCCAACCCGCCATTCCCTCCAACTCGTCATTCCCGCGAATGCGGGATTCTATCGGTTTCGGTCAGCGACTGGGAGATGTCAACATGAACCGTTAGTTTTGAGACAGTCACCAAGTCGTCCCATTGGTCACTCTCGCTTCGTTGCCCGGTAACCAAGGATATACGGATATCGCATCATTCGATGAGGGGTGTAGTTCATGGCAACTCTGGACGTCTTGACCTACGGGTTTGCTCTCAACACCGACCAAGGCTCCTTCGGCTACTCTACTAATTCCCTGCTGCGGGTGGGCAGCCATAACATCCTGATTGACACCGGGCCGTCGTCGCGCCGCCCATTCCTGTACCGCGCGCTGCAAAGCAAGGATTTGACGCCCGACGACATCGACATCGTCATCCTGACCCACATGCATTGGGACCACTGCCAGAACACCGACCTGTTTCGCAACGCCCGTGTCCTGGTGAACCCCACCGAGATCGACTACGCCCGCAACCCCAACCAGTGGGACTTGGCCGTGGCAGCCGGAATGGCGGATATGATGCGCAACATGAAAGTTGAGCCGGTGTCGGAGGGCGACGTTATAGTCGAGGGTGTTTCGGTACTGGAGACGCCGGGCCATACAAAGGGGCACATGAGCATTCTGGCCAATGTCGACGGCGAAGATGTCCTTATCGCGGGAGACGCCATGCCGGAGAGCGGCACGGTGGCGCGGGGCATTCCGTACAACATCTTCTGGGACGTGGAAGACGCCTACGCCAGCGTAGAAAAGATGGTCGCTTCCTCCAAAGTATTTTATCCCGGCCACGATCGCCCCTTCCGGGTGGAAGGCGACGAGATTGTGTACCTCCACGGCCCGTCCAATATCGAGGTATTGAACAGCACCGAGGGAGGGGGCACTACCTCTTTGACCTTCACCGTCAGCGCCGCCAGAACGGTCAACGTAGACATCGTTCAAAAATAGCCTTACAAAGGCTGGAGGTCCAACGTGGCCAACTTGACCAGAGAGATAATCGCCAACGTTCCCCGGCTGGATCAGCACTTGGACGAGCAGGGCTGCTCTGCGTTGGTGCTGCGTTCCGGCAAAAATTTCACCTACCTGTCGGGGTTCGTCTACCCGGGCACCTTGGCCCGTCACTTGGACTTTCCCGATTCGCCTCGCGAAGTGCTCCTCGTGTGGCCTCGCCGGGGTGATCCAGTGCTGATTTTGAACAGTTTCTCCGCACCCTTGGCCCGCCGGGACTCCTGGCTTCAGACCATCGAGACTTATGACGATTACGCCGAGTCGCCCTATGAGAAGGCGGCGGAGGTGTTGAAGCGCATGGGGCTGGACCGGGAAACGGTCGGATTCGAAAAGAGCTACTTGAGCGCCCTGCGATGGGAGGAGATTCAACGGCTTCTCCCCGGCGTCGATGCCATTGATTGCACCGACCTGATGGATCGCGTCCGCTGGATAAAGACCCCGGCTGAGGTCCGGTTGCTGGAGGAAGGCGCGGAGATACTGGACGACGCCTACTTGGAAGTGTTTCCAACGGTGCGGGAAGGCGACACCGAGCGCGAGGTGCACAGCCGCATCGTAGAGAGTTGCATCCGCAGGGGCGCGGGTTGGGTCCACGGAATCCTGAACTCCAACAGGAACACGGTGGCTTACGGCGGCGAGGGTGATATGGCCTTTGCCAAGGGGGATATCATCCGCAACGACTACGTGTCCTATTACCAAGGCTACCCCGGACACCAGTCCCGTACCGTGGTGGTCGGCCCTCCATCCCAAGAGCAAAAGGACACCTACCGGGTGATGCTGGACATCTACCGGGCGACCATCGACCAATGCCAGGTTGGCGCAGTCGCCAGCGACATCCACAAGTTTGCCACAGAGCAATTTCGGGAACATGGCTACCAAGGTCGGGTTGCATTGGCCGGCCACAGCGTGGGCGCTTGGTGGCACCAACAGGCCCCCTACTTGGTGCCCAGTTGCCATGAGCGGCTGGAAGAGGGTATGGTCATCGCCATGGAGCCCCATGTCGACTACTGGCATCTCCAGGACATGATATTGATTACCCCGGACGGCCCCCGCCTTTTGTCGCCCAAGTTCAACACCGACGAGATGCTCGTTGTAGGCTGAAACGCCTCGCTATCAACATACGTCACAAGTGGAGCAATAACATGCCAGACGGAAATTTCACCTCCTGGGTGCATGGTTGCAGTATGCAGATTGAATACCCTAACCGGATCACCTCAGTGCGCCACACCGGCCCGTTCGTGCGCATAGAGGGCGCGGAAGGGCAGAACACTTGGGTCCACTTCCCTATACCGACTCCGGCTGTGGTGAACGGCGCCAGGAGCCGCGTGGACGCCGCCTTGGTGAGCTTCAGGACTAGGTCTCACGCCAAGGTGCACGAGGTCATCGTTTACGACGGCGAGAAACGCATCGCCGAGCACATGGACCTTGACCTGGACGGAGACCACTTGGACGCCAAGTTTGACGTGTCCGGTAACCCGGAAGTTGAAAAGGGCATCAACATTACGGTCGGCGTCCAGTTCGGCAACAACGCCCCCGACGTTCGGGCCATGCAGATAGAAATCGTCGGCGCTGGGATAGAGTTCCTGGGCAACTAGTCCGGCGCATCGGTGCGCCTACAGGCCGGCGACGCTGAACACCCAGCCCAGCACGCCCGCGCCCGCGATAGCGAACGGCGCGGGGACTCTGAAAAACGCCACCGCCCCAAAGGCCAGTACGGCGATGGTTGCGCTTGAGGGACCCGTAACCGCCCGGTCCCAGAGCAGAAAGACCGCTGCAACCACCAGCCCGATTGCGGTGGCGTTCACGCCGGTCAGGATTGCGTGGACTACCTGTTGCCGGCGTACCCGCTCCCAGAAGGGCAGTACCGCGTAAATTACCAGCACACCGGGCAGAAAAAGCCCTCCCACGGCGATAAACGCCCCGGTGACTCCTCCGGCCACTGCTCCCAGATAGGCGCTGAAGCTGAACATTGGCCCGGGCAATGCCAGCATAAGAGCAAACCCGTCCAGGAATTGTTCCTCGGTCACCCACCCCGGATTGACAACCTCGGTCAGCAACATCGGCAGGACCACTTGTCCGCCGCCGAAGATTAACGACCCCATGCGGTAGAAGGATTCGGCCCACTGGAGAAGCTGCCAATCGAAGGCCAACCGGGCCAGAATAAGCCCAACCAGCAGTCCTAAGAATATGGTGAGGAGTGCAGCCCCGGCCCACGTGGATATACCCAGGGTTGCCAAGGGCTTATCCGACCCATTGTCGAGGGAAGCGCTATCTTGGTTCCGAAGGGCAATCCCTGTCACTACCCCTCCGAGAGCCAGAACGGCCGGAAAAACCCAGGGCTCTCTCCAGAGAATGGCCGCCGCAGTCCCCAGGAGCATCAGAGCTATGGTCAACCGGGTGGTCACCACGGCCCGCCCCAACCTCCATGCCGCCACCGCGACCAAGGCCACTGCGCCCGGTTGGACCCCTTCCAACCAAGCCGGCCGGGACTCGCCGGGGAATTGGGCCGCTCCCAGTCCCGCCAGCATCATGATCGCGACTGCGGGGTACAGGAAGCAGATTAAAGCTATCAGGCCGCCCAAAGGCCCGGCGCGGGCCGTGCCCACGGCCACCACCATTTGAGTGGAAGTTGGGCCGGGAAGTCCCTGGCCCAGTCCCAGAAGCTCGGCAAACCGTCGTTCGTCGAGCCACTGGCGTCTCACCACGAACTGCTCGTGAAGCAGGGCGATGTGGGCTTGAGGCCCGCCGAAAGCAATCCATCCCAAGGGCAAAAACGACCACCCCACCTGCGCCAGACGGCGCAAGAGTGACGATGCCTGAGCGGCTTCATCGCCCAAGGCTGCTTCGCCATCGCTTGTGTTATGAGAGGACGGTTGAGACATATTTGCCAGTATCCTTTAGCGCCAGAGCAATCGCGTTATAAAGTTTTGCGGGCCATTTAATCCCCCGTCTTCACGGGGGCAGGCGTCATTCCCGCCTTCGCGGGAATCCACACTGTCTCCAATATGCAAATTCACCCTTTCCAACGACTATGGATTCCCGTTTCCATGGCAATGACGGAAGGTTCTGCGGCAGATTTGGCCTGTCTGGTGCACTGATAGTTAAAACGCGATTGCCCTGTCCTTTTGCGCGGCTTGCCGATGCTGCCGCAGGATGATACTTTACCTGCACACTGTGGTTAGATAGCATGTGGATATTACGGGTCAAGGAGTTGGAATGGCAACTACGCAAATCACTACTCACAAGAACTTTATCGGTGGGCAATGGCTGGAGTCGGTCTCCGGGCGTACCTACCAGGTCTACAACCCCGCCAGAAAGACCGAGACGGTAGGAGGATTCCAGACCTCCAACCTGGAGGATGCGGCCGCAGCGGTTGCGGCCGCCAAGGAGGCCGCAGCGGGTTGGGCCAATACGCCCGCGCCGGTGCGCGCCAGTGTGCTGTTCAAGGCGCTGGAAATCATGGCACGGCGGGGCGACGAGATTGCCCGCACCATCACCGCCGAAGAGGGGAAGCCAATAGGCGATGCCCAAGGCGAAGTGAAGCGGGCGATGAACATCATCGAATACGCTGCGGGTGAGGGCCGGCGGATGTTCGGTTACACCACGCCTTCCGAGTTGCCCAATACCGTCGCCTACACCATCAAGCGTCCCTTGGGTGTGGTGGCGATTATAACGCCGTGGAACTTCCCCATTGCTATTCCTGCTTGGAAGATCGCCCCGGCGCTCATCTGCGGCAACGCACTGGTATTCAAGCCAGCGTCATCCACGCCTTTGTCCGCGGTGAAGCTTGTGGAAGTGTTCGAGGAGGCGGGTATTCCCCCCGGAGTCCTTAATCTCATTACCGGCCCTGGAGCGCAGGTTGGCAACGCCTTGGTGGAACACCCCGATGTCGCCGGCATTTCCTTTACCGGGTCAACTGAAATCGGCACCGACTTATACACCACAGGAGCCAGGAAGCTGAAGAAAGTCCAAGCCGAGATGGGCGGCAAGAACGCGGTCATCCTGTTGGCCGACGCCGACATGGAAAAGGCATTGGGCGGAATAGTCCAGGGTGCGTTCGGCTCCACCGGGCAGCGTTGCACCGCCACCAGCCGGGTCATCGTGGAGGAAGAGGTCTACGACGAGTTTGTGGACAACCTTGTAGACCGTACCAGCAAGCTGAGGATTGGCGACGGTATTAACCCCGACGTGGACGTTTCTCCTTTGTCCAGCCAGAGCCAGTATGACAAGGTGCTGGAATACATCGGTATAGGCGCCGAGGAAGGGGCGAACCTGGCTTACGGCGGACGGGGACTAACGGGAGCCGAATACGACCAAGGCTTCTACGTTGAGCCCACGGTATTCACCGACGTATCTCCCGACATGCGGATTGCCAAAGAAGAGATATTTGGCCCGGTGCTGACGGTGTTCAAAGCCAAGGACCTGGAGGACGCTGTCCGGATATCCAACAGCGTCGAGTTCGGCCTATCCTCGTCGGTCTACACCAAGGACCTGACTCGGGCATTCGAGTACATCAATACCGTTGAGGCTGGGATGGTCCACGTCAACGCGCCTACTCTGGGCGGAGAAGTGCACCTGCCCTTCGGCGGCCTGAAGGCGTCGGGAGTCGGCCAGCGAGAGCAGGGCACCGAGGCGTTCGACTTCTTCACCGAAACGATAACCGTCTACATAGACCACGCGGCAGCCGCCACGGAGAGGGCGCGGTTTATTTAGGGGACAAGGCGGCAAGTGCGACCCATCTTTGACGCTGGAGGCGGCTACCTTCGTGGAGGCTCTATCGAGCTATCGACCAAGATTGGCCAGTCCATCCCAAACGAACAAGCGGCCCAGCTACCCCGCGTAAGGATGGAAGCTGCGCGGGATAACGTTCTCAGTCACCACCCCACCGCGGTCGAGCGGTCGTTGAGTAGTGAGTACAATTGCATGGGGATGGCCTTTGCAGCGAGGCGCACCTGGATTGACCTCGCCGTGTTGGGAATAATCCTGCGCGGAGATAGTTATCGGAGGGTCTAGGAGGAATCGTAGCTTGCGGTGGGTGATGTGGTGGTTTACCGTAACCGGAACGGCCCAGTATCCCATGTTGGCGTCATTTTCTCCATTGGTCTGTATGGACCAGATGGGACCCGGAAGGTTGTTGTGCTGAGCCAATGGGGATTAGACGGCGAATATTTCCACGAGATTGATGACGTTAACCCACATCTCGGTGAACCAGCCGACTATTGCACGGACAGGAAATGAACTGGCAACAGGCCTTGGCGGAAATAGAGAGCGTCGAGTTCGATGTTCAACTTAACGTAGTCAGCAGCTTTGGCCTTTTCCTAAACGCTGCACGGGATGAACCGGCTGTGACCGTCCTGTACCAAGCCATGCAAGCATCTGAAGAGGTATCGGACACGGTCCTGGAACGTGTCTGCGAGCTATCGACCCAGGATATAGACACCCGGTACGCAAACACGAACGACGCCGCTCTTACAGTGTATTTGTGGTTGTTGTGTCAAGCCGACACTACCCGTGCAACAGCCGCGGCTTTCCGTGTCATTCACGCCCCGAACTGCCATTATGCGTGGAAAATGTCGCAGTCGGTCCTGCTGCAAGCGTTGACCCCTGACCCAACCGAGGACATCCAGACAGGACATAATAGCAATGCAGGAGATGGCTGGGCCACTGGTGGCGCTTTCACTCAGCCCGCAGCAGCTTCCCAAATGTTCAACCTGCTGGCCCACATTCTGGACCATCAGACTCCACTGCCTAGTATCGTACCCACAAGGGAGGGAGGTGTTCAGGTTGAATGGCACCGAAATGGCGTTGACCTTGAGATTGAGTCCATGCTGTCGGGAGAGATTGAATTCTTCTTCAACGACCAATCTATAGAGTGTGAAGGGCAAGCTTGGGAAGAAATCGATAGGCTGGGCGAATTTGCGCGAGCAGTGATATAGGTCTCTGGAACCGTTGACTGACCTGATGACCACAGGCTATGGAGACGACTCAGGCATTAACGACAACGAGACAGTTTTCCGATGGATACCCGCATCGTTGGTAGTGTTTGATGAGAACCTACGACGGTTCCGTCCATCGGCTCAAGCTTTCAGGCGGGGCGGTGTCAACGCGTCGTTCTTGGTGTATCTCCTCACTGACAACACACCGGACGAAGTCACCAACGAAGGATCGCAGCGATATTTGGTTCACCTGAGGGTGGGACTTCTGCGGGAACTCGGGCTGGGAATTGTCCGTGACCCAACCAGTGGTGGATCAGGCTATTGCGAGATAACGGGCCGGAAAACAAGGAGTACATTGAACCGGCTGGCCAAATGTGCCCAATGGGTCAAAGGGTATGCACCAGAGTAACGATCCTGCAAAAGCCGTTTAGAGCAACAAAAAACCGGGCTGGCACATAACTGCCAGCCCGGTCTTACGTCTTGATATCCTTCTCGACGCTTTAGTCGGGCATTATCGCTACGGAGCGGATTTCGCCGAACTCCTTGTCCAACTTCTCCCAGGAATTCCCCCCATCGTTGCTCAAGTAAACATAACCGTACAGGCTGGCTGCGGCGATAACGTTGGGTACAGCCGCGTGGGTGCCAAACCAGTAGACCACCGAGTTGGGGGCGACGGGCAACTCCGCAAGCTGCCAGGTCTGGCCGCCGTCCTTGGTGTGCTGGATCGTCCCGGTGATACCGGGGATTGAATCGCCGTTGCCCACGAACATGGTGTTCGGGTCGTCGGCCTTCAGCAACACTCCCCGGCAGTAAGAGCGGGCGTCGTTCTCGTTGAACTTGGGGAAGTAGTGGTAGTCCCAGCTCTCCCCTTCATCGGTGCTGGTGGCAATGCCAAAGGGGCTGGTGCAGTAGATTGATGTCGTGGGCCCGGCGCTGAGGGCCATTCCGTGGATATCGCCGTGGAACGGGTCGGGGCCTAGGTCTGGAAGGTGGACCCAATTATCTCCGCCGTCCAGGCTCTTGTACACTCCGTCAACCTCAATGCCGGCCCATACGGTGCGGCTGTCACGCGGGTCAACTATCATGTTGGTGGTCCGCGGTATGCCGATGGGACAAGGGATATTCAACCCCAGGTCCAGCTGGTCCCATGTCCTTCCGCCGTCGCGGGACCGGAAAGCGTCCGGCCTGGTGCCTGCGAATATGACGTCGGGGTCCGACGGATCGACGGCTACCGACCAGATTTGCAGGCTCTCCATGGGCGATTCCAGCCTCTCCCACGTGGCCGCATTGTCTTCGCTGCGGAAAATGCCCAGGTCGGTCCCGGCCAGGATGGAGTGCGGGTTATCAGGGTAAACGCTCAAGGCCCGCACGTTGCACTCGGACGGTATGGGGTCGCGGATGCGGTCCCAAGTCTTTCCGCCGTTACTGGTGCGCGAAAGTCCACCGCCAACGGTTCCTACGCAAAGGGTATACCCTGCTGACATGAGCTTATCCTCCTTCTCGTTATGATCATGATTCGTGTCGGAGTATGCACGTATAATAGTCCGATTCGTAAGGAAAAGCTACGCGGGATGTCGGGACTACAACGGTTGCCGGTTGCTGAACCCGGTGTTGGTTTCGTGCCAGAAACCGATCTGATCCTCTCCCCGGACCCAGCAAAGGAAGACCTCGCGGCCTTCACGGTATGAAGGGAAGTCCACCAGCCACTGGGAGAGGTCGCGCACTACGATACCGCGTTGGGCGACCTCTCGGAGTTGGGTCTGTAGTTGTTGAGTTAAACGGTCGACGGTGCGCTGCAAGTCCACTGCTTCCTGTTCCTTGCTGGAAGCGCCGTTGCCCCGCCTGACGCGCAACAGGACCAGCAGTTCCTCCTGCCGGTTGGCCAACTCTTCCCGAACAGGCATCATGCCTTCCATGGTTTCCCGAAGCCAAGGCAGCATAGCATTGGCTTCTTCCAAGGTAAAATGGCGTCTTTCCATAGCAGGTACAACTTTAACCCAACTCCGGTAATGTCGCCAGCGTTGCCAGTCCCGCCTCTCATCTGTCATTCCAGTGAAGGCGTGAATCCACCGTACCGTCGCAGCTGGACAGAGACCACTTGAACCGGGACCCTGCCTACGGTGGCGGGCGTCCGTCACAGTTTGCGGACCTCTCAATCTCTGCCTGCCTATCTCCGCCACTGACATCCGCTTCTTCCCAAATCCTGTGTTGCTGCTTTATCATGGTTTCAGCCCCATATAGCGCCGTCGCAGGCATGGCTCCGAATCAGGTCTGCCGACTGGGGACAAGCAACACGGAATGACACATAAAGATGCGGAAGTGACCCGGACTTGACCCAAAATGGCACAAAAATGACCCAGCGTCAGCCCCGCCGCCGAAGCTGAATGATACACAATGGCGCAATATGACACGGGTTTCGGAAATTTCAGTATCGCCGAGACGAGATGTCCTAACCAGAGGTTTCACTTTTTGACTGACGACAGGAACCTGTTTCACGATGGTGACATGGCTTTACTGCAAGACCGGAAAGGCCGGCGTCACCTATTGACCTTGTCCAACGACCAAGTATTTCACAGCCACCAGGGACGGCTGCCCCACACGCAATTGATTGGCAACACCGTGGGTGGTTGGTATCGCACCGACAGGGGACATACCTTGCTGGCGGTGCGCCCGACCTTGGGCGATTTTGTGCGGCAGATGCCCCGCGGCCCCCAGATCGTGTACCCAAAAGACCTTGGCATAATCATCTCGCTGGCGGACATTTTCCCTGGGGCGACAGTCGTCGAAGGCGGGTTGGGCTCGGGCGCTCTTACCGCCGCTTTGCTGCGCGCAGTGGGCGTAAATGGGCGAGTGATCACCTACGAGATCGAAGAGTCGGTATTGCCGCGAGCCTTGGCAAACATCCGCAAGGTTGTCCCAGGCCCCTCGAATCACGAAGTTAAGGTTTGCGACGTTTACGAAGGAATCAGCGAGCGGAACGTGGAACGAGTGGTCTTGGATGTTCCGGAGCCTTGGCAAGCGGTTGCCACTATAGGAGACTGCTTGGTGATGGGCGGCATTCTGGTGAGCTTCTTGCCGACTATTCTGCAAGTACACCGATTGGTAATGGGGTTGCAGCAAGACGGGAGATTCCAACTGATTGAGACCACTGAAACATTGCTCAGGCCTTGGCATGTCACCGACAGAAGCGTGCGCCCCGAACACCGGATGGTTGCACACAGTGGGTTCCTGACCACCGCCGTTCGTTGTGAGCCTCGCGGCGCGGGGGCACGCACGGACGAGGTTACGGATGATAACCCGGCCGAAGATGATGCCCCGTGAGGTAGAAAAATATGGGCGTAATGGAAAGGTCGCAAACAATAGCATTCTTGAACCGGCATGTTAAAACAAACATGCTGATGAAGCATCTTCTCTCGGTGGAGGCATCCATGAGGGGGTACGCCGGAAAGTTCCGGGAAGATGAAGACCGGTGGGCTATCGCCGGGTTGCTCCACGACTTTGACTGGGAGATTTGCCCCACTCCAGAAGACCACCCAGCTTTCGGCGCCGAGATCCTGCGGGAGCACGGCTACCCTGAAGACATCATCCGAGCCGTTATGACCCACGGCGACCATACGGGTATCCCGCGGGAAAATCTAATGGAGCATACTCTGTTCGCGGTGGACGAACTGTCCGGCTTCATAAGGGCCGTGGCCTTGGTGCGGCCTTCCAAAAATCTGGGTGACGTAACGCCTCGGTCCGTGCGGCGCAAGATGCGCGACAAAGGGTTCGCCAAGGACGTCAACTGGGACGATATTCAAAAAGGCGCTGACGAGTTGGGCATTGACTTGGACGAGCATATAGCCTTCATTGTCGAAAGCATGAAACCGGTAGCGCAGGATATAGACCTGACCTTAGGACCGCCGGCCTGTTAAGAAACTATCTCCAACCTTGGCCCATTGCCCAACCCAAACCGCAGTGCATTACCCAACCCGACTAGGCACATTACCTGACTCGTCATTCCTGTGCAGGAACGTCACCCCCGCGAAGGCGGGGGCGGGAATCCATCGGGTTCAGGGTCTACCAAGCCCAGGAAATCAACGAACTCCAGCCCCCCATAGGGATAGCGGGCCTCCGCAACGCGCAGGTGTAGGTTGCTCAGCAGGGGCACAGACGATAGTTCCGTTGTTGCGAATGCTTCCTCGGTCGCGTTGAACCCCCAAAGAGCCGGATGCCCAACGTTCTTGCCTTGCGCCAGCACCTTGAAGCCCCCTAGCCCGCCGGGGTGAGCCAAGTCCAGCATCCCGGAGTTGTTGGCGACAAATTCCCGCTGGGTCAGGCCCAAGGATGACAAGCGCGACCGGAATCGGGCCAACCCAAGCTTGGACAGAAAATCGCTTTGATTGGTGTACCCAATGGGTTCCAACCCTTGTCCTCTGCCCAGTTCGATGAGAGAGCTGAAGTCCACTTGGGCCGTCATATCCTGCCGCCCAATTCGCTGCAACGGCGCGTCGGTCTGCGTATGCTGGTAGAAGGTGGTCAACGTGCCCCGAAACCGTTGTTCAGCCGAGTAAAGATCAGCAGCAGTGCGCCCGTAGTCCACTGTCAACACGAACCCGCGGATGAGGGTTTGCGACGCCTCCTCCACCCATCGGTCAAGCCCCAAATTGACCTCGGCCGTTTGCCCCTCCTGCAAACTGATGCCCAACGAGTCAAGCCTGTTGGCTAAGCGCGTCGTTGACGGTTCTCCAACCACTGTTGTCAGGCTGTCCCCGTCCACCGTTACGTAGACTTCCTTCAAGACACCGCCCTGGCCAATCACTTGATGTAGCGGGAAAGCGTCCAGCAACTCGTTGGACAGCACGCACCCTTCAACAAGCTGGAACGGCAAACCTGTGGAGACTACCCTGTGAACTCCAGCCTCCGACGCCCCTTCTCCGCGGGCTATGCCTCGGTCAACACAAACGTACCGGAGGCTATCGCCGAATCCTTCGGGCAGTTGTGACGCAAAGGCAACAATGTCCCTGCATAGACGGCCGCTTCCCGCTCCCGGCTCTATTACATGGAAAGTGGAAGGCCGTTCCAGCAACCTCCACATCTGGAACAGTTGCACCGCAAGAAGAGCGCCAAACGCAGGGTGGGCCAGCGGGCTGGTGTAATAGTCGCCTGACCCGCCGATGGGGTCTCCTCGGTAATAGTAGCCGCCATCGGGCCAATAAAGAGCCACCTCCATGAATTCCGCAAAGGTGATGGGACCTGTCTCTGTTATGCGGCGGCGTATTTCAAGTTCGGCGGGCATGGTGCCATTGTATCGTGCTGTGACACCAAGGTAGAACGATGCCACCATAAAGTGAAGTGGACCCAGGAAACTGGACAGTCTACGTGTTTGGTGTCAAGTCCGTCGCAGGGATGTAGGGCAGATAGTTTCACGCAGTTTCCGGCACCCAGGGTGTACCCCTCCGGGCCACGGCGTTCAGCTGCAGCAACAGCTGCCAAGGAGGAGTTGGAGCGTCTCTTCGGTCTCACCCCAAAAGTGGTGATTCGGTGGGAGCGAGGCAGAGTATTGCAAAGGAAGACCGCCGATGCGCTCCTGCGACTCATGGACCAAAACCCGGACATTGTCGATGAGCTGCAGGAAATCCACGCTTGATTCGGAGGGCTTAGGCCGCAACGTTGGATTGCATAGGTATGAGAGTATTGGCCAGCACCGCCGGCCAGGAGGCTGATTCTTCCACCATACCGAATTGACTTATTATAGCTGGGTCAAGGAGCCTTCTTTGCCCATACCGCTGACCCAGCCGAGTAGTGAAGAGACTAGATTATCCCTCTGCCGGCGCATTCGGCAGGTCGTAGCTGGCGAGCAGGTTATCAACAACTCCTGTGACATGGTCCCAGTCATAATTCTGGAACGACCGCCCGTGGGTCACGAACGCGCCGCCGGCGTAAAACATTTCGTACTGGGCTTGGCGGGAGCCGAACTCGGAGCCAACGGCGTCCCAAGCGAGCTTGAACAATTTGACCTTGTCCTTGGGCTCGGCAACCGGGGAGCGTTGGGTCTGGTGGATGAAGGCGGCGGTCTCCGGGTTTTCGAAGTCCGCCACTGACGGGGGCATCATTATCATGTTGGCCCCGGCGAAGTCCCTTACCGTGTAGACCAACTGAGGGTAGAACTCCTGCGTGAGGACTTGGGTGGCGTACAGGAGCCTCCGGTCGGGGATGAAATAAGGCCCGTATTGCTGGCCGTTGGCCTCCATGCCCTTGACCATGCCCTCGATCATCCCGGTTTTGGCGGCCAAGTAGCCCAGCTTCCCAGAGACCTCCGGGATGGATACGATGCCGTTGGTTTCCGCGATCTTCCTGGCGAGGCCCAACAGGAATCGTGTTTTGACCATCAATCGGACCTGGGCTTGGTAGTTCTGGAACATGTGGGCCGGGGTTTCCTGGAATTGGGCGCGGCAGGTGTAGGTGTCCCGGTGGACGAAAACCCGGTCCCAAGGCACCTTCACCTCGTCGAACAGAATTACCGCGTCGTTCTCGTCCAAGTGGGAAGACAACGGGTTGTCGAACTGGGACACAGCGGCGGCCTCATAGGACTTCCTTGGCAGGATTTTGAGACCCTTGGTCGCCAGCGGCACCGCCGCGGCGAAAGCGTACATCTCCTCGCCGGGCTTCAAGGGTTGGCCGGTGGTCACCAGAAGCTCGTCGGCGATAACGGCGCTGGTGCCCAGCATCTTGGCGCCCTTGATGGTAATGCCTTGGCTGTCTTCGTCGCAGATAGCCGCCACAAGGAACTCGTCCTCCTGTTGGGACACGTCCTTGCTGTGATCGGCGCGGGGATTGGCAATTACATAGGTCACGAACAGGTCGTGGTCTCGAACGTAGGTGAAGTAGTCCCACAGGGCCTTGGCCCGCTCCTTGCCGTGACGTTCAAATATGTCTATACCCATCGCCATGCCGCTCAAACAAGAGGCGACATGGTCGGGGGAGCGGCCCATGAAACCGAAGGTCAATTCGGCCCATGCGGTGATGGCTTCACGCCGTTTTACCAGTTCCTCGTAGGATGCGGGCAGTTGCCAGGAACGGTTGACGTATCCGCCGCCGGTGGGAGACTCGAAAGTCATCAGGTCCCGGTTTTCCGGCGTGGCCTGGTAGTCGTACAGCTCGGCCACGGTGCGCAAGGCGTTGCGAAACGCCGGGTGGTCCACGGCGTTCTCAATCAGCTTGCCGTCCAAGTATATGGACCGCCCGTCGTTCGCCGCCTTGATGTAGTCGGAGCCGGTGCGAGTCATCAGCGCCCCTGCCGGACGAAGTCGGCCATACGCTCGCCGATCATCATGGTGGTGACGTTGGTGTTGGCGCGGACGCAGTTGGGCATGACCGAGGCGTCGGCGATACGGAGGTTTTCCAGCCCGTGGACCTTTCCGTACTGGTCGACGACGGCCAAGGGGTCCGACGCGGGCCCCATTTTACAGGTGCAGGAGATATGCTGCCCGGTGGTGACCTCCCTCAAGAGGAATTCGTCCAAGGTATCGTCGGACTCCAGTTCAGCGTCGGTCGGCTCGATTCGCTCCTCGATGACGTCTTTAAAGCGGTCGTGTTGGCCCAGCGTTACGCACAACCTGACCGCATCCCGCAGCCTGCGTCGGTCGAACTCCTCCTGAAGGTAACGGTAGTCCAGGAAAGGCTGGACGTTGGGGTCCGCCGAGGTCAGGCGAAGTTCGCCGGAGCCGACCGCCAAGTTCAGAATGGCCAGGACTCGCATTCCCAGAGGCTCCATCCTTCCGCCGCCGCGGTTCACCCGTTCAGTGGCGAAGGACTGCATCAGGAATTGCAGGTCGTTGCGCAGATGCGACCCTTCGGCAGTGGTCCTCAGGGCCATCTGTACCCTTGGGGCATAGCCGTCCATCGGCACTTCCGGCTTGGTCTTCCAAGTAACGTAGATCATGGGATGGTCCCTGAGGTTCTGCCCAACCCCCGGCAGTTCGTGAACCATAGGAATCCCCTGGCTCTGCAATTGTTCGGCTGGGCCTACTCCGGAGAGCATCAGAATATGGGGAGAACCGATGGCCCCGGAACTGAGGACAATCTGCTCGCCCTCAGCGATGAACTTCTCACCGCCACTTTCCACCTCGACCCCAGTGGCTCGCTTGCCGTCGAAGATGATGCGCTGGACGGTGCAATTGGGCCTGATGGTCAGGTTCAACCGGTGGCGGCCCATGTCGAGGTATCCCAAGGCAGTGCTCCAGCGAATTCCGTTGGGGTTGTTCACCGGGCACGGCCCAACGCCTGACGCGTCGGGGGCGTTGTGGTCCGGGCTGTCGGGAAAACCTACGGCCCTGCAGGCGTCGTAAAAGGCCTGCTGCTCCACCAGCATGTCTTGGGGCTTGAACCTGTGAAGAACTATGGGCCCTTCGGAGTTGTGGAAGTCGCCGCTGAAGTCCGGGTCGGCTTCGACGGCGCGGAAGTACTGGATGCAGTTCTGGAATTTCCACTCATCGTTGCCCATCTCAGCCCAGGAGTCGTAGTCCTCCGGGACACCGCGGAGGAACACTTGGCCGTTGATGGCGCTGGACCCGCCGGTTACCTTGCCTCTTGGGACCAGCATCGGCTCGGATGTCTCGGTCGCCTTACCTTCGAACTGCCAGTTGTGGTCGCTGACCATAATGTCGGTAGCCGTTGCGTAACCGTACTTGACTTCGTCGGGAAGTTGCTCGAAATCCGGGTAGTCGGGGCCGGCCTCAATAAGCAGCACCGAGTTGTTGGGGTCCTCGCTTAACCTGGTAGCCATAATGGAACCCGCCGAACCGGCTCCGAGGACGATGTAGTCGTACTTCATGAGGTGACTCTCCCGTTTCAATTGCGTGAAACCGATGATATACGCACCGGATTCCAGGGTCAACACGGCGTCAAGCAGCAAGCGCCGCATGGGCGCAGGCCGCAATGCGCGGGGCCTTGCTATGGGTGTAATATTGGCCGGGCGGCAGTTCAGGCTGCATGCCTTTACGCTATTCGCTCTTTCCCACTGGAACGTTTCATACGGGAGATGACATTACTTGGCGTTAGCGGTGGCTTTCGCATTCGTGGCGGCATGCGGTTTCGGCAGTGGGATCGTTCTCGTAAGGATCGGAACGCGGCGCGTCTCGCCGCCTACGGCAACCTTTTTGACAGTGCTCTCCGGCGCCATCCTGATCACAGGTCTCGCCGTCTTGTTGAAACCGCAAGACATCAAGGCGCTCCAGCCTATCAACTTCGCTTGGTTTGCAGTGATGGGAGCCCTTGCATATCCGGGAGCCCGGGTTCTGATGAACACGGCCATCAGTTGGGTGGGCGCTTCGAGGGCGGCCCCTTTGGCGTCATTGCAGCCTCTGTTCGCGCTGGCGCTGGGCATGGCTTTCTTGGGAGAACGTCCAAACCTGTTGGTAGGGCTGGGGACGCCGTTGATTGTGTTCGGGTTGTTCATGGTGGTGGTGGCGGGAAACACCCGCAGACAGGCCTCGGATGACGGAACGATCAGAAAATTGGGGTTCGTCCTGGCGGCTGGCGGCGCCATGTGTTTCGCCAGCCGGGATGTAATCAGCAGGCACGTAGTTGGCAACATCGCCGACCCGTTGGTAACCGCGGCGTGCGCCCTGTGTCTGGGTTGTGTGATGCTATTGGCCCTCGCCGGCAGGGATATAGTAGCCAACTTGCAAAGAGGCCATATAAAGGAACTGGCAATCTGTGGATTGGCGGGAATTAGCCAGGGCATCGCAGTGGCGTCTTTGTTTCAAGCCTTAAGCCGGGCCCCAGTCACCGTAGTCAGCCCCATCAACGCCAGCAGCCCGCTGGTTACGCTGTTGTTGGTCCACCTCTTCCTGCAGCGACTGGAGGTGGTTACGCCCCGGTTGATCATTGGCACCGTTCTCAGCGTAATGGGAGTCATCATCGTTGTCTTAGGCGCTGTCGCGTATTGATCGAAGACAGGCGAGAACCCGGAATGACCATACAACGGCGCAGCTATAGCGAATCCACGGATTTCCTGACACCGTGCCCGGGAGGCGTGATTCCGTGGCTTTAGCGGTGGTCTTCACCTTGTTGGCGGCCTTTGGGTTCTCCTGTGGCTATGTATTTATTCGCATAGGGACGCAGCGGGTCTCACCGCTCACGGCGACGTTCTTTGCCGTGTTTACCGGCGCCGTTCTGATTACCGGGATGGTCTTGCTGTTCAAATTCAAGGACGTGACGTCCCTCCAGCCGACCGATTTCATCTGGTTCGCCGTCATGGGCGCCTTGGGGTACCCGGGGGCTTTGCTTCTTATCAACACCGCCACAAGCTGGGTGGGGGCTTCACGCGCCGCGCCCTGGGCTTCACTGCAACCGTTGTTCGCACTCGCTTTGGGCATGACATTCCTGGGGGAGAGGCCAAACCTTTTGGTAAGCTTGGGGACCCCGATGATCGTGTGCGGGTTGGTGCTTGTCGTCCTGGCTGGGGCAGTCAACAACCCAGTGGGAGGGTCGGGCACGGTGAGAAAGCTGGGTTACTTGGTGGCGGCCGGCGGCGCTCTATGCCATGCCAGCCGCGACGTTATCAGCCGGCACGTGGTCGGAAACCTGTCCGACCCCTTGGTGACAGCCGCCGTGGCCCTTTGCATCGGTTGCGTGATGCTGTTCATGTTTACGGCTGCCGACGCAGTAAACACCGTTCGGCGGGTACCGGCAAAGTACTTGGCGATCTGCGGATTGGCCGGGATAAGCCAGGGATTGGGGGTAGCCTCCCTGTTTCAAGCGTTGAGCCGGGCCCCGGTGACGGTGGTTAGTCCCATTAACGCCAGCGGGCCGTTGATCACTCTGCTGCTGGTGCACCTGTTTTTGCAGCGGGTGGAGTCTATAACGCCGCGGCTGGTCTTGGGAACAGTCCTGAGCGTGGCGGGAGTCATCGTGGTTATCCTGGGAGCGGTAGCTGAATAGAACGCCTACGTGCCTATGCGCACTGGACCGGCGGCGTCGCATACCGACCGGATGATTGAAAGGGCGGTCAGTTTGCCGGTACGGGGATTCTCGCTGGGGATGTTCTCGATGTGGATGGACAGAAACCCGAACTCCCCTTCAACCTCGATGTCATGGCAGTTCCTCCGGAGTCCGGGCACTGCCATAACCCGCAGTTGGGTAAGGTCGGGGCCGATTCCAGCTAAACTCACCGCCGCCGAAACGTTGAGGTTGGCCGGAAATCCCCGGCACGCTTCGCGGGCCGAGCCGCAAAACAACTCCGTTTCACAGTCCAGCCCTTCCAACGAAATGCCCCGCTCCACAAGGTAAGGCGCACCCTCCAAGGCTTCCGGGGGCTTTCTGGATATCATGGTCACCCGGTCCACCCGCCCTGCGCAGGCCGATTTGATGCCGTCGAGACCGGCGATAGCGCCGGAGGGAGCCAGAAGCCGGCAGCCGCTGCTTCTGGACTTCTGTATTATCTCGGGATGCTCCACAAGAGCGCCGGTGCTGATTACCATCAGGTCCTTACCGGCATCGAACACTTCCAAGGCCAAGTCCGGGAAAACGTGGCCGCCCGCAGTTTCCACGACCAAGTCCGAACAGGCGATCAATTCGCCCCGGCTTAAGTACGGAGGAGGACTGCCCAATGTGGACAGGAAAGAGCGGGCCGTGCCTTCCGTCCGGCTGGTCACGCCGGCAACGCTGACATTCATCCTGCCTGAATCCGCCGCTTGGAGCAGAGCGCGGCCTATCGCGCCGCAGCCTACAATGCCTATGGAAATACCTTTCGGCGAGGGCATTACACTGCCTCCGTACGTTCGCAGGCTTGAGCCTAGCGGGCATTTTAAGTAAGACTCCTGGCAACGTCAAAGCTGCCATGGCCTGTGGCGGCTGATGTTGGTTACGGGAGTCGTTGTTCGATTGATGGGGTAACGTTCCTTAGCACACAGGGCAACCACAAGGGTTGCCCCTACGTGATTATGCCATGTTTTTCCATCAGCCAATGGACCCACGGGCGGGAGATTTCCCGGACGAGGGGAGGATGACATTGAGCAGCACTTCGGGGTCGGGGGTGGTTTTTTACGAAGACAATCCTGCAGGTAGTTGTTGGCCGCACCCCATGGGAGGAGCCGGTAACCGGCGTCTATTACCAGGCGGATGAAGGGCTGGATGTCCGGCAAAGGCTTGTGGTCGGACTGGGCGACGAACCAGCGGTGGGAAAGGTCCCGGCTGAGGAGGTCCAGCCGGTAGGCGGCCAGTTCGCGGGCCAATTTCCGTTGAAGGGCGCGGACGCGGGCATGGAGGGCCTTTATTTCACTTGGCATGATGCTCAACTCCCCAGATAATCTATTTGCCGGATGGTGAAACCTGGAATTTCAGAATCGCGGACATTTACGGACATTTCAGGACATTGGGGAGGGCACCAGAGTTGGAGGGGGCTTCGATACCTTGGGTGGGTGCGGACAGTTTTTTCCTAAAGGTCTTTTTAGTCATCAATCATGGCGTTGCCTCAGTGGCTTTATCGGACTTGTCCACGTCCAACGGGACGTCGAGCAGGACAATTAACATGGTAGAGAGGTGTTATACGAGCTGGCAAGGGGGAAGTGTCAGTGGGGGACCATTAAGGCCACGTAACCGGCAGAGTTCGTCCTTTGATAGTCAAGGATCAGTCTTGCCCGACCCAGATTTAATATCCTGCTAAACAGGGTAGGCATTTTGATGATTTCATGTTTCAGGCTGTACACAGGCAGGTTTGCCCATCTCTAAAAGAGGATGAAGTCACCTTCAGGGCATGTTGTATCCTTGCCGTTGTGCGGGATTTTGTACTTCCCTTTGGAGCGAACTAGAGCAGTGGCCGTTGTCCATATACATCTACGGACGAAAGGCCTTCTCGTTCGACAGGCAGAATCACCTCAGGCCCGTCATTCCCAGGCCGGTTCACCAAGGACGAAACTTCGTAGACCTCCATCACGCACCACCCGGCACACCTGCCATCGTGGCTCGAATATGGGACTAAGACGCTGGATAGTGCGCCGGGGTCGTCTACATCAGGGTCCAACCAGAAGGACTCCCTCTCCCGCGGTAGTATGACCGGCATACGGTCGTGAATGGGACGGATAAGTTCGTTGGCCTCGGTCGTAATGATGGTGCAGGACCTGACAACTTCTCCCTGGGGGTCGCGCCAAGAATCCCAGAGCCCCGCGAAGGCGAAGAGCTCTCCCGACTTCATCACAATCCGCATAGGTCTCCTCGCCTTTCCCGCCCTCTGCCATTCGTAAAACCCGTCGGCCAAGACCAAGCATCTTCTGCGAATGAACGCGGTGCGAAAACTGTTGCGCTCGGCAACCGTCTCCCCGCGGGCGTTGATTAGACGATTGCCCACCGTGGCGTTCCTGGCCGAGGAAGGGATAAGTCCCCACCGCATGTAGGAAGCCCTCCTATCCGTGCCACTGGTCACGGCTAGAACCGGCTGTGTAGGTGCGATGTTATACCTGGGCGATTAGACCAGCTCACCGGCGAGGAACTCGAACCTTTGCTGGATGTCTTCCAAATCTGCTTTCAGACTGTATCTTCCACACATGACAACACCTTGATGGTGACGGTTGAAGGTAGCATCCCCGTTTGAAATTGCCGAGTCCCAGCTCTGAATGACTATGCCAAACCGAAACCACGTGTATGAGGATATACCGGCTAGAGCACAATTGAGAGAGTGACTGAGATAGACATCTACTCCGGTTGCCTACCGCAAAGGAGTCTTAGGTGCGGATCGATATGCTCAGCGAGGTAACCGATGAAATCATGTGACATAGATCTATTCTCTAAGTCAGACATCGTCCGGAGCATGTCATTTATTCTTTCTGAATTGGATGTCTTAGAAATTATCTCAAAACCAACCAGTCTTGGCGATTTGCCAACGCCGCTGCCCGAGGCCCATAGATTCCCGCCTGCGCGGGAATGACGGGTTGAGTGCGGGAACGACGAGTTGGGTGCTGCGACAAGTTTTGAGATAGGTTCTTAGTCCTTTCCGGTATATATTCTGGATTCGTTAGCGGTTGTCCTTGAGCGACGCATATCCGCTCCTGCTGAATGAACGGACGTTCACCTAGTCTGTTATCTAGGTACAGAAGAGCTTGTACCATGTCCAGGCTGCCTTCCAACTGTCTATCCCTAGGCAACTCGTCTCCTTACCCATTCTCACATATCTTTTTGCAAGGTGCTGGCCATTTTTGATGCAAGCGGCCTATTTTTGCAACCAGACCGCTTGTTGGAACACAGCCCGATTTTTGTGCAAAGGCGGGGGAAGGGTCTGATAGCGTTCCGTTTCAGGTGGTCTGTCCAGCGGCGCCGGTGCGGTGGATTCCCGCCTTCGCGGGAATGACGGTTGGGACGTGGGAATGACGGGTTGGGTGCGGGAGTGACGGTTGGACGCGGGAATGACGGGTTGGGTGCGGGAGTGACGGTTGGACGCGGGAATGATGGTCTGGGTGTGGGAGTTAGGCCACTTAAATTGCGACTTTGCGGCGGCGCGGGAGTTCTTGACTATTAGGCGCAATGGTCTGGTATAATGTGTGCAGGTGTAAGTTCGGGTGTACCGTCGATGGTACCTAGGTATGTTGCCTCTCGCATCGGATGACCTAGACTGAGCCAAAAATTATAGGGAGGTCATCCAGATGGCCATTTCGGACAAAAATCTCACTTGTGTAGAATGCGGCTCATCCTTTGTCTTCACGGTAGGGGAGCAGGAGTTCTTTTCATCCCGCGGGTATACCAACGAGCCCAAGCGGTGCCCCGATTGCCGGTCGGCCCGCAAAAACGTGCAGCGCGGCGGTTACGGGGGCGGACCCCGTGAGATGCACCCGGTAGTGTGCGCGCAGTGCGGCACCGACACCACAGTGCCCTTCGTACCGCGAGGCGACAGGCCCGTCTACTGCAGCGATTGCTTCAGCGCGATGCGCCGGTAACCACACCCGGTAATGACCTTTGAGAAGAGCCGCCGTTGAGGCGGCTCTTCTGCTATTTAGCCATGACCTTCGCCGAAGGCAGGACAACGGCACCCAGACGGTGTCATACCGTGTCCGGTATCCCCGGTTATGACACCAGGCTCTATCCCGACAAAAAAGGCCCAGTCAGCCTCCGGGGCCTTTCTGTTGCCTATAGCTGCGGCGGCCGGCTGCTATGAGCTATCCCATTCCTCAGGGAGCATCGGTGTGTCTTCGCGAGGCTTGACCTGCTTGTTGATTTCGTGCCCGTATTTTTGATTTGCTATCTTCAGGTCGTATGAAACCTGAAGGTTCATCCAGAGCCTCTCTCCTGCACCGAGGTAGCGGGAAAGACGCAACGCAAAGTTTGCGTCAATGTCTCGCCGTCCCTTTAGGATCGCAGCAACCGTACCGGAAGGGACCGCCAGAAGTTCGTCAAACTCATCAGCGGATAGCCCTAACTCCTCCAACTCTTCCAATAATATCTCGCCGGGATGTATCGGTCTCATCCTGTTCTTGGGAGGCATAGGTAACCTCTCAATCATGGTAGTCCACAATCTCGACATCGTAAGCGTTACCACCTGACCAACGGAAGCAGATACGCCATTGGCTATTGATTCGAACGCTGTATTCTCCTTGTCGAGTTCCAGACAGCCCTTCCAACCGGTTGCTTCGCAGGCTTCACAACCCTGCCAGCGATGTGGCGTCGTCCAGTATTTGGAGTCGGCGCATCGCCTGCTCTTCGAATCTTTCGAACCTGCGGACTCTCACTTCATGGAAGCACCTCTCCGTATCTCGGTCGCGAAAACTGCGAATCATTAGACCTTAATACACCCTCACACCCCTACGGCACCAGCATGGCCCGCGTAATATCCGGCTGGCGCTGGTCCCACTCGGCTTGTGGGAAGGCCTCGTTTACGTCGGCCAAGGGGAACTTGTGAGAAACGATCTTCTCGAAGGGCAGGCGGTCTTTGTTGCGCACCAGGAAGTTGAGCAGGCGGGGCAGCAACTCGGCGCGGTACATCAGAGACCCCACGATGTTCTTGCCCTGCAACAGCTTGGACGGGTCGATGGACACCTCACGCCCCCGGACGATGTCGCCAATCTCTACGAACGTCCCGCCGTTGCTGAGCATGTCGATTCCCTCGGCAAGCAACTCGGCCCTGCCCACCAACTCCATCACCACGTCGGCGCCCCGGCCGTCGGTCAACTCTCTCACCCGGCGGAGACGGGTCTCCGGGGTGTTGAACTCTTCGATGTTTATAGTGTGGTCCGCGCCGAAGGCCTCGGCCAGTTCCAGCCTGTTCTCCAACCGGTCCAGAACGATCACCCGGTCGGCTCCCATCTCCTTGGCCATGGCGGTGGCGTGGGCGCCCAGGCCGCCTGCCCCTTGGATCACCACGTAATCGCCCTCGCCGGCACCGGCCCGCATCAATCCGGTGGTCACGGTGCCCATAGCGCAATTCACCGGCCCCAGAATGTCGTCGTCCAGCTCATCAGGCACCCGGAAGAAGGGATGGCGCGGCGGCAGATACAGGTAGTCGGCGTAGGTCGAAACGAAGTACGGCCAGACTCCGGCCGCCGGGTAGTTCCGGTTCATGCACCAGTTGGTGTTGCCCTTAAGGCATTGGTGGCAGTGGTAGCAGGGGAACACGGCGGCATAGACCACCCGGTCTCCCTCTTCGATGGGCGCGCCGGCCGAGTCCGTAGTCACACCTTCACCCAGCGTTTGCACCACCCCGGTCCCCTCGTGGCCCATGGCCCGTCCGCTGGGGGGCAGAGGCACGTTGACTTGGTCTCCGCGCCAAGTGTGCAGGTCCGACCCGCAGATGCCGGCTTGGGTCATGCGCAGCAACACCGCTCCCGGCACAGGTTCGGGGACATCATATTCTTCTATGACGAAGGGTTTGCCGTACTCTTTACAGATGACAACACGGCCTTTCATGGCTACCTCCTGTCTTCAGTGAATCTATCGTTGCAAACCTGCTCAAAGGCTGACATCTTCATGGCCTTGCCTCACTGAATACCCTGCGAATGCCCTGCCAATCTCGCGGTTTATCTTACCAAATAAGGCGTCATCGTAATATCAGGACTATGAGAACGAAACGCAGGTATTGCTCACCACTTGGAGCACTGACTCCTGGCCGAATCTCCGCTTGTATACTTCCGAGATTTCACTGATGGAATGGCTGTTGTCAGGGTGCGGCGGTACAATGATAGTGAGTAGCTTGGAGCGTTCCTTTTGGACCAATCCCTCCGAGTCCCTCCACTGGCCCAATGCATCCAGTACAGTCAGGCCATCCGGAAATCGGGGTGTGACGGTATCTTTCAGGAAAGCGTCCCAAGCGGCATCATCCACCACTTCGTCGGAACCGTCGCTGCGCCCCATGAACAGCTCGTACTGGACAAATTGGTCCGTTCCTTCGGGACAAGGAGGTGGGCCGCTTATGGAACACGCTGCGGCAATCACGGCAAACGCCAGGGAAATAAACAATGGGGCCCACATGGCCTCACCTCTTCCTCTACTCTCCCACCCCAGTTTAGCCCTGCTATCCGGCTTTGCAAACACGCCCTGCCGGCGCTGTCGTACTTTGGGACCGGGGCCTTTTCATTTTCCGGATCAGGTCAAATGGGTCTCGTCTTTCCCGCGAAAGCCGGACCCTCCATGACCGTGGCCTATGGCAACCTTCTCGTGGCAGAACCATATGGATTCCCGCCTGCGCGGGAAAGACGGGAGAATGAAAAGGCCCTGTACTTTGGGACCGGCATCATTGGCAAGATTAACGGGACTCTCATATAATGCTACCCCGATTCCTTCCAATTGACGGAGCCACTTCATAACGGAGTTTAGAGAGGTATTGAAATTACGGAACAACTCCCAGCATCTTCCCGGAGCAAGGTTTGGAAGGCGGAAGAAGCATGACCCGTGAAGCGTTCGTGGGGACAATTGCGGCAGTTTGCGTCGTGGTCCTCGCTGCCGTCATGTTTATCATGCTTCCGTCCCCCATGCCGGCCTACGCTCAAAGCAGCGGCGCGCCCCAGTTCCCGGCGGAAACCGACAGCCGCAATGTGGACGAGAACACGCCCTGGTTCGGGCTCATAGGCAATCCAGTGACGGCCACCGACCCCAACAATGACAGGCTGACCTATTCCTTGGCCAACGCCCGCAAATCCTACTTCACTATCGATGGACCGTCCGGCCAGTTGCAGGTCGGCGGTCCCTTGGACTACGAGACCATCAGCTCCTACATGGTTACAGTAATTGCCACCGACCCTTCCGGAGCCAGAGACACGATCATAGTAACCGTCAACGTCAACAACGTGGAAGAGGATGGGAAGGTGTCGCTGACGTGGACCAAGCCCCAGGTCGGCGTGCCGATAACTGCCAGCCTCACGGACCCAGACGGCGGCGTTTCCGGCACTACGTGGCAGTGGTCCTCATCTACAACCAGAGACAGCGGGTACGCCCCCATAAGTATGGCCACGTCAGCTACCTACACGCCGGTTGCCGGCGACAAGGATAAGTACCTGCAGGTCACGGCGACCTACACCGACGGGGAAGGTTCCGGCTCCACCAAGATGGCGCAAGTGGTATCGGCCGACGTGGTCCGGGAGCGACCGGACCCCAACGGCTTGCCGGTATTCGAAGTGAATACCAGGGGAGGCTATGCCTGCTCCGACCCAGCTTCCGGAGACGTTTGCCTGTTCGTCCGCAGGAGCTCCGCTGCCGGCTCTGAAATTTACTACCCGGCGAGGGTGACTGATCCCGACGACGACGAGATACGCTACTCTCTAGGGAACACGAGTGATGACGAGAAGTTCCGAATTGACTCGGTGACCGGAGACCTGTTTACAAAGGGTACTCACCAGGACAAAGACGACGATCCCTACTCCATCACCATTACCGCCACCGACCCGTCCGACGGCTCCGCCAGTATCGTTGCGTCGATTGCCCCCAGCGGCCCAAAAGGCGCGCCCGTTGTTACAGGCCCCAGCGAGATCGAATATCCCGAGAACGGCACTTGGCCGGTGGCCATGTACTCCGCCGTCAGCCTGCGAAGCCCTACGATTGGCTGGATAGTCTCGGTCGAACCCGGCGGGGGCGACGGGGACTCTTTCGACATCGATGATGACGGCTTCCTCATCTTCAGGCAGCCTCCCGACTACGAGGACCCAGCGGACCAGAACCGGGACAACGAGTACTCCTTCTCGATCACGGCGTATGACAGCAATCCCACGGACGGAAAGAGACCCGGCCGGACCATCTTTCCCGTGAAAGTTATCGTGGTCAACGTGGAAGAGTCGCTGGAGATAGGCGGCCCCTCCACCGTCGAATACGCCGAAGACAGGACCGACGCGGCGGCAGTCTATACCGCGGTGAGGTCTTCTGGGAGGGTCAGGTGGACCTTGTCCGGGGACGACGGCAATAAGTTCTCGATAAACAGCGGCGGCGAGCTAACCTTCAGGACCAACCCGACTATGAAAGCCCGGCTGATGCGGATGAGGACGGTACATACATGGTTGCCGTCACGGCGAATGACGGCGTCGACACGAAAACAAAAAGCGTGGAAGTCGAGATCACCAACGCGAACGAACCGCCTTCTTTCTCCGAAGCGTCCACCACCCGCGCCGTTCCCGAAAACACTGAGACTGACGGGAATGTGGGCAGCCCGGTCACGGCTGAGGACCCAGACGGGGATACGCTGACCTATACCTTGGCGGGGATGGAGGACGAATCGTCCTTCACCATAGACAGCAATGGTCAAATCAAGGTGGGTCAAGGGACTACGCTGGACCGGGAGACAAAAGACAGCTACTCCGTGACCGTGTCAGTCAGCGACGGCCGGGATGCTCAGGGTGAACCCGACACGGCGGAGGACGATACCATCTCGGTCACTATCAGGGTCAGCGAGGTGAACGAACTCCCGGTGTTCCCGGACACTGAGACCCGCGTTCGTTCCGTCGCCGAAAACACACCTCCGGGGCGGAACATAGGCGACCCGGTTTCGGCCACGGACGAAGACAATGACAGGCTGACCTACACCCTGGAAGGCACGGACGCGGCTTCATTCAGTATCGTTTCGAACAACGGCCAGATACGAACAAAGTCCGGCGTGACCTACGACTACGAGACGACCCCAACCAACTACTCGGTCGAAGTGAAGGCGGATGACGGCAGGGAGGGCATTGCCAGAATCCCGGTAACCATCAATGTCACCGACGTCAACGAATCCCCCATGTTCCCCTCCGGGTCCGACACTCGCAGCATAGCCGAGAACACATCACAAGGCGAGAATATCGGCGCCCCCGTGTCGGCCGAAGACCCCGACCCTGGCGATGCCTTGACTTACATGTTGGGCGGGCGGGATTCGGCGTCCTTCAATATTGTGCCGTCTTCCGGGCAACTGCTGACCAAGGACGCGCTCGATAAGGAGACCAAGTCCAGGTACTCGGTAACCGTGTCGGTCAGCGACGGCAAGAATCCCGACGGTAGTTCAAATGCCGCAGTGGATGACACCATTACGATAACCATCGATGTGTCCGACTTGAACGAACACCCGTCATTTGAGTTGAATGCCGTTACCCTGGTCGTCCTCGAAAATACTGCGCCGGGTGGAAACGTCGGAGCTAAGGTCGTAGCCAATGACCCCGACGGGGATACGTTGACCTACGCCTTGGAGGGAACGGATGCTTCGTCCTTCACCATCGACGGCGGGGGCAAATCAAGGTTGGCACTGGGACGATGCTGAACCATGAGACCAATCCCAGCTACTCGGTTACAGTGTCGGTCCGGGACAGCAAGGATGACAGCGGAAACCCAAACGACGTGACCGACGATACCATCAGCGTGACCATTAACGTGACTGATCAAAACGAACCGCCGGATATAACGGCCGGGTCAGACACAGTAAATTACGCCGAGAATGATACCGATACGGTGGAAACCTACACGGCGACCGACCCGGAGGGTGCAACGATTGCGTGGTCTCTCAGCGGGACCGACGCCGGCGACTTTCTTATCTCCCAGGGAGAGTTGACGTTCAGGTCGCCGCCCGATTACGAGGCACCGGTGGACCAGGGCAGGAACAATGTATACCTGGTAACGGTTAGAGCGTCCGACGGTCCTAATTCCGACATTCTGGCCGTGCAGGTCACCGTCACCAATGTGAACGAGCCACCCTCTTTCTCTGAGGCATTGCCCACCCGCTCGGTTCCAGAAAACACGGCGGCGGACGGAAACGTGGGCAGCCCGGTTAGGGCGAAGGACCCGGAAAATGACCCACTGACCTATTCCCTGAGTGATGACTCGTCCTTCGCCATCGACAGTAGTACGGGCCAAATCAAGGTGGGCTCGGGGACCATGCTGGACCATGATAACAGTCCCAACTACAACGTGATGGTGTCGGTCAGTGATAACAAGGACGCTAGTGGTTGAACGTCATTGAATTGAGGCACAACGGGTGTATTCTGCCAGCATTGGCGAATTGTATTCAAGGAGAGGGGTCGTGCCGGCTAAGAAGTACCATATCGAACTGACCTCGGAAGAGCAACAGGAACTGAAGGCCCTGGTTTCCAAGGGACGGGCAGCAGCGTACAAGCAGACCCATGCACGCATCCCCCGTTTTCACGAGGGCAGGCTCTGTTGCTTAGCGATGAAGCGCGGAAAGACGGAGGCCTGACGGACGAAGAGGTTGCCCGGTCCCTTGAGATCGCCAGCGCCACAGTGGAACGGATACGCCGCCGTTGCGTGGAGGAAGGGATCGAAGCAGCCTTGGGGCGTAAGGAGCAACAACGCCGCCGGCCAAAGAAACTGGATGGCGCTGAGGAAGCCCACTTGATTGCGCTGGCCTGCGGGGAACCGCCGGAAGGCCGGGCCCGTTGGACGCTGAGATTATTGGCGGACCGGCTGGTGGAGTGCGAGATAGTGGAGAGCATCCACCCAGAGACGGTGCGCAAGACGCTGAAAAAAACGAACTCAAGCCTTGGCTGAAAGAGTGTTGGTGCATCCCACCGCAGGAAAGCGCGGAGTTTGTGTGCGCCATGGAAGACGTACTGGAAGTCTATCATCGCCCCTACCCAGACAACGAAGTTCTTGTCTGTCTGGACGAGACCAGCAAGCAACTGGTGAAAGAGACGCGCCGGCCGCGTCCGGCCCGGCCTGGGGCGGCGGGCTCCTACGATTATGAATACGAGCGCAACGGGGTGAGCAACCTGTTCATGCTGTTTGCGCCGCTGGAAGGGTGGCGGCGGGTCGGAGTGACGGACCGGCGGACGAAAGTGGACTGGGCGCACCAAGTGAAGAAGTTGGTGGACGAGGACTACCCGGACAAGGACCGGATTGTGCTGGTGATGGACAACCTGAACACCCATCATCCGGCCTCATTATACGAGGCGTTCGAGCCTATGGAAGCGCGGCGTATCGCCGAACGTCTGGAGATTCACTACACCCCCAAGCATGGGAGTTGGCTGGACATGGCTGAAATTGAAATCGGAGTGCTGGCCCGGCAGTGCTTGGACCGCCGGATTCCTGATCAAGAGGTGCTGCGCCGGGAAGTTGACGCCTGGCAGGACCAGCGCAACCGGGACATGGTGCGAGTGGACTGGCGCTTCACCACCGCGGATGCACGCATCAAGCTGAAGTCCCTTTACCCAGCAATTCAAAATAGCTGAACTACTAGTGGCGCCCCTGATCCGGGGACTGATGCCACAACCACGGTGGCCATCAACGTAACCAGCGGAGGTGGTGGAAATGGAGGCAATGGAGGAGGTGGCGGTAACGGTGGAAACGGTGGAAACGGTGGAGGCGGAAGTGGAGGTGGCAACGGTGGAACCGACGGGAATGTACCGCAGATGTTCTCCGATGATGCCGATACCCGGGACATACCTGAAAACTCAGGACCGGATATCAACGTCGGCGCTCCCTTGGTTGCGAGGGGTCCCAACGGCCATAACCTGACCTACACGCTGGAGGGGGCCGACCGGGATTCATTCGCGATTGACGACCAGACCGGTCAGATAAAGACAAAGGCCGGGGTAACCTATGACTATGAAGCCAAGTCCAGCTATTCCGTGATGGTGAAGGCGGATGACGGTAACGGGAGCAGCGACACCGTTTCAGTGACGATCAACGTCACCGACGTAGATGAGCCGCCGCTGGCCCCCGCCGCGCCGCGAGTGTCGGGACTTTCCACCAGGAGCGTTAGCGTGGCTTGGAGTCCACCCGGCAATGCCGGACGCCCGGGCATCACTCAGTACGAATATCAGTACAAGAAAACGGCTGAGTCTAATTTCCAAGTTGGCAACCGAACGGTAGTAGGGACCGCAACCAGCGCCACCATCAACAGCTTGCAAATGGACACTTCCTATGACGTGCAGGTGCGGGCGTACAATGATGAAGGAGAAGGGCAGTGGTCACCGTCGGGTACTGGCAGCACCGACCGGCGTTCGTCGTCCGGCGGGGGCGGAGGAGGAGGCGGCAGTGGCGGCAGTGGATCAATTCCCCCTGCCCCACCTTCCTTGCCGCAGACTCCTGAGTCGAATGACGATACCGGCGGCGACGCCAGTAACGATCCTTCCGACGAGCCTGTCGAGCCGCCGCCCGCTATGCCTACCGTCGTGCCAACCCCTACTCCCAGTCCGACCCCTACCCCAATGCCTACCGTTTTGCCAACCCCTACTCCCCGTCCAACGATGACCCCGATGCCAACTACGCCGCTTCCAACCATTCCGGTGCCGGAAGCCACGCCCAAAGCATCCGGCGAAATGGGCAAGGATGATGCTCGCTCCGGAGTTGGTCCAACTCCCACTCCTATGCCTACCGTTCCGCCAACGCCCACACCTGCTCCTGTACCCTACCCCGACGCCAACGCCTGCGCCTACTGACACGCCTGTACCCGCACCAACCGTCCCTCCAACCCCTGCGCCCACCGCCACACCGACTCCATCGCCAACCCCGGTCCCCACGCCAACGGCGATCGTGGTCGTAACACCAACACCGCCTATTGACACGGGTCCGCAAACGACCGCTCCGCACTTGGAACGCCCCGGAATACCAGTCATTGGTGATGCCGCACGCCGCATCAAGAACATACTTGAGGGCATGGCTGCAACTCCCCGTGAGCGTATGACCCTGATCGTCATCTTGGCCGTTGTCGGCGTGTTTGCCATTGCCGTTTCCGTCTATCTGTTCCTCCGGAGGCGTTAGAACTGTATCCGAATCTGCTTGCATAGGCCGTGCAGGTTGGTGACGCTGATATCCGGGCAACAGGGTGGCAGCCTGCGCTTGGTAGCGGGAATCCTCCGGTCGTCCCCCGGTTATACTGGCGGGAATCGGCGTTTCGGAACCGCAGGAATACGTGGCTGACGTTAGCCGCGTATTTGAGAACGGGGAGCCGCTGGAAGCCGGGTCTTTGAAATTCTCAAGGAAAGGTGATTCGCAATGCCAGCCAGAACGGGGCAGCAATACATCGAGGGGCTCAAGCAAAGGCCAGCGGAGGTGTGGGTACGGGGTGAGCGAGTGAAAGATGTCACCACACACCCTGGCCTGAAGGGTGGTGTGCGGTCGGTAGCCGCGCTTTACGACTTGCAGCACGCTCCCGGGATGAAGGATGAGATGACCTTCCCGTCGCCGTCGTCCGGGGAGCCGGTGGGGTTGTCGTTCATCATTCCCAAAACCCGGGAAGAACTGGAGCGGCGGCGCAGCATGATGTCCAACTGGGCTTGGGAGGGCTGCGGGATGATGGCCCGGACGCCCGACTTCCTCAATGTCGCCATCAGCGGTTGGGCCGGGGCCGCCGCCTACTTCTCCCGGAACCGGGAAGGATTCGATAAGAACGTCCTTAACTACCACGAGTACATCCGGGAGAACGACCTTACGCTCACCCACACCTTGGTAAACCTGCAACGCCGCCGGAGCGCCGATGTCGTGGACAACATCGACGACCAGGTCGCTCTCACAGTGGTCAAGGAGACCGACGCCGGCATCATCGTCAAGGGCAGCCGTATCCTGGCCACCCTGGGACCCATATCCGATGAGATAGCCGTATACCCGACCCGTACCCATATGATTGGCAAGGACGCTTGGCGTCAAGCCTTCTCCTTCGCGATTCCCAACGACACGCCGGGGGTCAAGTTCCTCTGCCGGGAAAGTTACGACCTTGGCCGCTCTTCGTTCGACCATCCCCTTGGCTCCCGTTTCGAAGAGATGGACGCCATAGTGTTTTTCGACGACGTGCTGGTCCCGTGGGAACGGGTCTTTCTGTTGGGCGACGTGGAAATGTGCAATAACTACTCGCGGGCTACCCAGTCCACCACACACTCGGGCTACCAGGTTGCCAACCGCTGCGCAGTGAAAACGGAGTTCATCCTGGGATTGGCGTGCCTGATGGTGGACACCCTGGGGTCGGGAGGCATCCCCCACGTGCAGGAGCGGGTAGCGGAGATAATCGTCTACTTGGAAACCCTGAAAGCCTGCCTTCGGGCCGCGGAGGCCGACGCCCAGCCCAACGAGTGGGGCGTTATGTGCCCCGCGGGCGGTCCCATAAGCGCCGCCCGCGCCCTGTACCCCACCACCATCTACCCAAGGCTGGCGGAAATTGTGCAACTGCTGGGCTCCAGCAGCCTGATGGCCCTCCCGGCCGAGGGAGACTTCAAGGCAGCCATCGGCCCCGAGGTAGAAAAGTATCTTGCCACCGACAGCGCAACGGGTTGGCAGCGGGCGCGGCTTTTCCACTTGGCTTGGGATGTGGCCTGCAGCGGCTTTGGAGGCCGCCAAGTGCTGTACGAACGTTTCTTCGGGGGCGACCCCGTCCGCAACGCGATGATGACCTACCAGTCTTACAATAAGGACGCAGCAGTGCAGCGGGTGCTGGATTTTTTGGATAGGGAAGAGTAGGACAGGGGCGACGGGGGCGCGGTCGCACTTAACGACTTGGGAGCATTTACACACCCTCTTGGATGAGGCAAAAACTTCTTAAAGTTCAGACCTTGCCTAACCCGGTAAGCCCCTTGAGGAAGGGGGGTCTGAATATGAGACCGTACTCCGATGGTTCAGGAAACCAGTCATCGGGTTTGTTCGTATAGTGATATTATGTATTTATGTAACTCGCAACACGGCAGGTGAACTCGACTATCGAGGGAGTAAGAAACTATGCAAAGAGTGAGCAAAACTTTCGCCATGGCCGTAACCGCTCTCTCGGTTGCGGTGATATTCGTAATAGCGTTCGCTTGGGTGGGGCCTGGACTGGACGGGGTCGCAAATCCGGCTTCCGCTGCGCTGTTTGACGAACAACTAGTGCAGACCATTTATGAAGAGGCCAGCCCGGCGGTGGTGGACATCAACGTCGACCGCCAAATGGATGACGCGTATGGCCGCTTGGGCTTCGGGTCCGGTTTCCTCATCGATAGTGAGGGCCATATAGCCACCAACTTTCACGTCGTCCAGAACGCAGACCGGATAAGAATCTCTTTCCAGGACGGCTCCACCGCGCTGGGGGAGGTCCTGGGAACCAACCCCGCCAACGACCTGGCTCTTGTGAAGGTCGACAGCGAGGCGGTCAAGAACATCACCCCGTTGGCATTGGGCGACTCCGGCGAGGCCCGGCCCGGCCAGTTGGCTATCGCGATAGGAAGCCCGTTTGGCTTGGGTGGGTCGATCACAGTGGGAGTCGTCAGCGGGCTGGACCGCACCCTGACCAGTGATCTTTACCGGCCGATTTCCGGCGTAATTCAGACCGACGCGTTAATTAACCCCGGAAATTCAGGTGGGCCGCTGCTCAACCGGTCGGGAGAAGTAATTGGCATTAACACCGCCATACAGTCCCGCTTCGGACGTATGGGCATTCAAAGCCCCAGTCAAGGCAGCATCGGTTTCGCTGTGCCGGCCAGCACCCTGGACAGACTGCGCACAAGGCTGATGGAGAAGCAGGAAATCCGGCCTCCATGGTTGGGAATAAGCGCGGCCACCTTGCAGCCCTTGTTGGTAGAGGCCTTGGAACTGCCTAAAGACAAAGGAATTTACGTTACCCAGGTTATGACCGGAAGCCCTGCCGCTGAGGCGGGGCTGGTCCCGTCAGGAATGGACCAACACGGCCTTCCCACGGGCGGCGGCGACATCATCACCGGCATAAACGGTGCACCCGTTACCACGGTGGCAAGCCTCATAACCCAATTGAACTTGCATCTCCCAGGGGACGAGGTGACGCTGCAAGTATTCCGGGACGGAGAGCAAATCGACGTACCATTGGACTTGGGGGAGTGGCCCGAGGAAACGGAATCCTCCGCACCGCGGACGGCACCGGATCCCGACGAGTGGAACGTGCCCAAAGAGTTATTGCCACCCGGCTTCCCGTCCCCAGAAGGGAATTCCGACGAGGATAAACGGTAGACTCACCCCGAAAATTATGCGGCTCCAGCCCGCTAAAGGCTGGAGCCGCAGTTTCCAAGTCGCTGTTCGAGCCTAAAGGGGCAGGGACACAGCCTGACCCATTTGCGCGCTACGGGTGACCGCCTCGGTCCACTCCATGTAGTGCACTCCAACATCGAAGGGAGTCCGGGTTATCTGTTCCTGCCCCCGTATCGCGTTGGCGAACTCTTCCTCAACCCGCCAATAGGCTTGGCCTTCCTGCGGGTTGGCCACCTCCGACAGCGCGGCGTCTCCACGGCGCCCCGCGTAGACGTTCAGCCGGTGGTCCAGCCGGATAGTACCCTCGCTGCCATACAGCCAGACCTCGTTGCCGGTAGAAAGACCGGTTACTGTGCTGAACCGCATGTGGGCTTGGGCGCCGTTGGCCAGTTCGCAAAGAATATCCGCATGGTCGGGGATGGAAATGGCGTTCAGGTTGCCGTCGTCGTCCCGCCGGGACGATACATTAACCTTTGTCATGGCCATTACCTTGGTAGCCCTGCCCACCCACCGGATCATCGCTTCGTACCATATGCCCATGTTTAGTATGTTGTACCCGCTCAGGTCCCGGTCGTAGCGCCAGTGCATGGGGCCGTCGGATGCAATGAAGTTGGGGCCCAGTGACTGCAACTCCACTGCCAGCAACTCGCCCAGGTAGCCGTCGGAGATCATCTGTTGCAGCAGGTTGTCCACCCTGAAAGTCAATGGCGAGGGGACTATCTGAGCCACAAGGTCGGGACGGAGCCGGGAGGCCTCCAGCATCTCATGAGCTTCCTGCGCATTGGTGGCCATTCGGGCTTCGCAGAGCACGTGCTTGCCCTTCTCCAATGCAGCTACAGTCAAGGCGCGGTGCATGTAAGGCCAAGTGCCTATGCAGACCGCGTTTACGCTTTCGTCCTCCAATAACTCACGCCAGTCGTCGTAGACCTGCGGGATGTTGAACTGGTCCGCCACTCGTCTGCCCGACTCCCGGCTGCGGTTAGCCACGGCGACGATTTCCAGACCCTCTACACTCTGGAACCCGGGTATGTGCCGGTCGCGGGTGTTCAGGCCCGCTCCAATGAGACCGACCCGAATCTCTTCATTAGGCATGGTGTTGCTCCTAAAGTGTTATACGGCAAAGTCACGCCATTATAGGTTGACGAGTCAACCATCGTCCAGACGACCCTGTATCGACAGCATGGTCCATCAATTGCACTGAATACATTCCCTTGCCAGTTGGGTGAGTTGGAAAGAAAAACCTGATATTCAACAGTGCCGGTGGGGCAATTTCCTGCACTTGTCCAGTTATTTGTGTAGTGGTGTACGGTTGTCTTTATGCAATTAATCGTTGACAGATATGCATTAAACACTTAGTATGTCCACGTTTTAATAAGTGTATATTAAGTAATAAAACCACTATCTACGATTCACAACCATTTGCACACAAGTTTTAACCCGTAGTGTCAATGTTTTACTTTTTGAAATCATGGACAATGTACCGTCATAGCAGAAATGCTTCTTGCTGTATTTCTAATTGCGCATGTCAAGTTCGCTTGGGGAAGGGCAGGTCCCCTCCTGTCTGATATATCACTTTCGCCGGCCTGCTTTGAATCAACGATTGAATAGGATTTAGCAAAAACATTAGAGGATAGTTATGTTAAAAACTAATTTCAATGTACTAATCAAACTTATCGGTCTATTGGCTGCACTGGCGTTGTTCTCCATGCTCGCAGCCTGTGGGACTTCGTCGGCTCCACAGGTCCAACCCACTCCCACGCCAATAGATATGGAAAGCATTCGCTCGGTAGTGCGTGAAGCCGTGGCTGAGGCGAATAAGTCGGATCCGACATCCGAAGAAATCAACGCCGCAGTAGAAAAGGCGGTGTCGAATGCCATGCCCGCAGGGATTCGCGCCGAAGACATCTCTCCGATCGTCGAAGCCGCGGTGGCGGACGCTATGTCCACTCGCCCCACCAAGGAAGAAATTAGTCCGATGATGGAGAAGACCGTTACGGAAGCCGTGGGACAGGCCCAGGAACCTGGAGAACTGGTGGTTTACTCCGGGCGCAGCACATCGCTGGTTGACCCCATTATCCAGCAGTTCGCAGAGGTTACGGGCATCGACGTAAAAGTGAAGTACGGCACAACGTCGCAGTTAGCCGCCACGCTGCTGGAGGAAGGCCGCAACAGCCCCGCCGACGTCTTTTTCGCTCAGGACCCGGGCGGGTTGGGCGCCGTGGAAGAAATGCTGGCCGTGTTGCCCGACTCCATCCTGGACCAAGTCCCGGACTGGGCCCACTCTCCGCAGGGCCGATGGGTAGGAATATCGGGACGCGCCCGTACCGTGGTCTACAACACAGACCGACTGACTGAAGCCGACCTGCCGGATGATATGCTTGGATTTACCGACCCCAAGTGGAAGGGCCGCATCGGCTGGGCGCCTACTAACGCGTCATTCCAGACCATGGTCACTGCCATGCGGGCCGTATGGGGCGAGAACAAGACACGGATGTGGCTGCAGGGCATCCAAGCCAACGAGCCCGGCATCTATCCCAAGAACACTCCGCAAGTTGCTGCTGCCGCTGCGGGTGAAATCGATGTTGGCTTCGTGAACCATTACTATCTCTTCCGCTTTCTGGCGGAGGAAGGCGAGGATTTCTCCGCGAGAAACTACCACCCCAGGGCCGGTGGCCCGGGTTCCATAATCATGGTGGCCGGTGCAGGGATTCTTACAACCGCCGAAAACCGGACTAACGCGGAGAGATTCTTGAACTTCATGCTATCTACGCTGGGCCAGCAATACTTTGCGTCCCAGACCTTCGAGTACCCCTTGGTGGATGATGTAAAGACACAAAGAGTGCTGGTGGCGATTTCCGAAATCAACGCCCTACAGATTCCTTTGTCCGGCTTGGCCGATCTGGCCGGCACGCAGAATTTGCTGCGGGAGACCGGCGTCCTCCCCTGATCTTTCCGTTCCGTACGCTCTCCAGCCCGACACCGGGCACAATGCCACGGTGCCGGGCTATTTATTGCCGCTCTCTCTGGAACACTTGTCATGCCGGGGTCTAAACTACCGAGTTATCTCTATTAGTGCGATGACTTTTAGTGCGATGACTTTCTCATTGGTGCCCCTGTAAAGCGTATTACGCCCCACTCTTGGGTAGAATAGCAAGGCAATCGCGTTTTAACTATCACTGCACCAGACAGGCCAAATCTGCCGCAAAACCTTCCGTCATTCCCGCGAAGCCGGGAATCCACGCTGTCTCCCAAACGACTATGGATTCCCGGTTCCACGGGAGTGTCGTTGTCCAGCGTAAATGTCCGCCCAAGTGCTCAGGGAAAGTGTCCGTTGGTATGGTGCTGAGTTACTGATTGGGTAGTCAGTCCAGGACTCCGGTTGATGGGGGGAGCTGGCAAGTCGACGTACTTCCTGACCGTGTTTCTGGAAATACCCAGTTGCTTGGCGATGCCCCTCAGGGAGACACCTTGCAGCTTGGCGTGGTGGACGGCTTTCCACAGGGCCTGCTTGCGCGGCGTTGCCTGCCTGGGTGGCGGAGTGTAAGAGGTGGAGCCCTTCTCATCATCCATCGGTTGGTCGACGGGTGCTTCCAAAGCGGCCAGGCGCTGCAGTTGCAACCTGGTGAGACCATGCTGGCTCAGGTTCCTGACCACCTGGGCCAGTTCTGGAGTAGGAGCCAGTGCCCCCTGGGTGGCCCGCAGCGCTCCCGCCTTGGGCGGAGTTTCCTGGTGAGCGATCACTTTCCCCTCGTGCTGCACCATGAGCTGTCCGTCGCTCTGCTCCAGCACCTCCGCCTTGACACCGGCATAGCTGGGCCGGCTCTGGGCTGGAAGCAGCTGCAGGGTGCGCAACTGGTACTTGACGGTGTTATCCCTGGCCACCTGGCGCAGGTGCTTGAAGCAGAGGATCCGTTCCAGGTGCAGGGAGGAGTCCAAGGAACGATAGGCAACCTGGGGCTGCTGGGCAGGCACACGGAATTGAGAGTTGAAACGGGGCAGGAAGTCCCGCAGCACGGCGTTGGCCTGGTCGATGGTCGCGGCTCCCGCCAGCCTGAATTCGCTGACCAGCCGGTCCTGGAAGGTGCCGTTCATGCGTTCCACGCGTCCCTTGGCCTGTGGCGAACGGGCAAAGATCTGTTCGATGCTCAGTTCCCCCATGGCCCGGGTGAACTGGGTTGGGCCCACCGGTTGGGGGATATGCCTGGGCTTGACGTTGAACTTGAAGACCCCGTGGCGATCACCGTAGAGAGCCAGGGGGATGCCGTATCGCCGTAGGATCCCTTCCATCAGCAGGAAGTAGCCCCGGGTGTCCTCCTCGGGTCGGAATATGGCATTAGCCACCGTGCCGGTGGCGTCGTCCACTGCCAGCAGCAATACGAATCTGGGCCCTCTGTCCTCCAGCCAGCGATGATGGCTGCCGTCGATCTGCAGCAGCATGCCCTCCTGGGGCATACGCTCCCGGCGTACACGATGCTTGGGGGGACGATGGCCCCTGGCACTGGTCAGGCCGTGGCGGTTGAGCAGACGGCTTATCGTCTGCCGGCTCAGTTGAATGCCCTCCCGCTCTGCCAGGACCTCGGTCAGGTGGCTGTGGTTGAAGCCGACGTATTTCTCGCTGGCCAGGATGACCGTGGTGGCAGCGACATCCTCGGGGACCGAGTTGCGGGGCTTGCGGCCCCGGTTGCCGTGGACCAGTGCGGCAGCCCCATCCCTCCGGTAGGCCGCCAGGAGTCGCCGGACTTGGCGTTCGCTGATCCCCAGAACTTCGGCCGCCTGAGCCCTGGGAAGTTGATATTCCATCACGCTGTTGAGCACTTGGAGTCTTGCCTGTTCTCGTTGGTTCAATGTCACGTCCTTCATAGACGGACATTTCCCCTGAGCGATTCACGCGGACGTTATCGTAGAGCAATGACAACGGGAATGACGATTAAATGAGCCGCCAAACTTTATAACGCGATTGCGCTCGGCAGAATAGTCCTGCACGCGCCAGGAATAAGTATTGAGATAAACTCCCACCGTCGTTGCCGTCCCCCAATGTTCGGCCTACAATTGCCACAGCCAACCCCTGATGCCCAGATATCAGGTCCAGAATAGTGTCGTTTCTTCGTCTATTGGAATCCATTGTCCGCTCCCGTCCGTATCGAGTGGAAGAGGATAGCATGTTGCCGGCGTTGGCCGACAGCCAATACGTGCTGATGCTTCCCAGGGAGCGCCTTGTACGCCAACTGGACCGGGGGGACATCGTGGTACTCCGTCATCCCGGGGGGACTGGCGATGTGTACATCAAGCGTATCGTTGGACTGCCAAATGAGACTATCGTGATGAAGGAAGGGGAGCTTTTGCTGAATGGGAGGCCGTTGCAGGAGAATTATCCTACCTCCCCCGCCGCGGAAAAGCGGATAGGGCCGCAAGAGTGGTCAGCCGGTTACGACGAATATTTCGTAATGGGAGACAACCGCAGACAAAGCCGCGACAGCAGGATTTTTGGGCCGGTAAACAATCGGTTGATTATGGGTCGAGTCTGGTTGAGGTATTGGCCCCCAAGCGCGTGGGGACTACTGGGGCCAAGGTAACTACCGCCCTTGCACAAAGCTGTAAATCTCCGTATAACACTTGCGCGATATAGATGTGCGAGTGTCTATGCATCCTCTTGGGTAATGATAGAACGCAAACATGGTGACTAAGTGGGTCTCTATAAGCAAATCAAAGACCGCCTACGTCAAAAACGTTATCGGCCGCAGTCCCGCAGTGCGAATTTGGGTGTTGGTGCTGGCGTGGAGAGTCGCCCGAGGAATGTACCGCGTCGAGGCCACCCACCTGGCGGCTGGGGTAGCTTACTATACCCTCATGTCTCTATTCCCTTTAGTTCTGGGATTGCTGGCGATACTGGGTATCATTCTTACGCCAGAGGACACCCAGCAGGAGTTCCTGGATTTCGTTACCATTAACCTGCCCGGCTCCCGGGTGTTCGCGGAAGAGAACGTGTCAGGGTTAGTGGATCTCCGCGGAGCATTGGGAATTGGGGCTTTCCTCGGCATCATATGGACTGCGATAGTCAGCTTCGGAGCAGTGGCCAGAGCCGTTAACCGCGCTTGGGGCATAAGGCAAAACCCACCTTTCTATACCGCCAAACCTCTTCACGCCTTCATGGCCCTGGTCGTGGGCACATTATTCCTCGTATCCACCGCGATTAGCTCCGCCATTGAGTTGCAGACCGGCACCACTCGTGAATTTGGAGTCCCTCTGCAAGAATTATTTCATGTGTCTGGAATAGGTCATATATCGTTGCATTTGGTGCCGTTATCCATAACTTTTCTGATTTTCCTGATCATCTACCGGTTTACGCCCAATTGCAAAACCTTCTGGCGTTACGTGTGGCCCGGGGCTTTGATAGCTGCGGTGATGTTCGAAACTGCCAAAGTCCTGTTTCTCTGGTACCTCGAGAACGTCGTAGACTATACCCTGATATACGGGTCCGTCGCTTCGATAATAGTCCTCATGCTGTGGGTTTTCGTGTCGGCGATGATATTGATGCTGGGGGCGCAGATTGGCTCGGAGTACACCAAGTTACAACTGGGACTGGAGAGGGGAGCCTTGATACCGGGAAGCTTTTACGACGACGGAAATAACGAAGTGGGTGCTACCATCGACTCGCCTACTGGAACTCCGCCGCCCTGAATAGGTATGAGAGTAACCTAGAGGTTGCTCCCGGGCCCGTCACAGCTTCCAGAAATTCCCTACTTGGCAGATCATGTCGACCTTGTGGATCGACTCCGCCGGCCACCCAACCATGTTGATCCAGTCCTCAAAGTGGGACTGTTCCACTGCTTCACATTCGGTGACCAGTTTGCCGTTTTCAATGTCGCCGTAGACCTTCAGGATGGTAGTGCGCCGGTCGGGCCTCCACTTGCTGACACCGTTCAGTTTCTCGCGGAAGGCTTCCTCGGAAATACCGGGCACACTGTGAATTGCGATGAATCGCGCCATGTCGTTATACCTCTACCGTAAACACAACCTAGTCCGTCGGGGGCACGAACGGATACGGAATCTCCGGGCCGTTCTTCAGGGGCAGCACCACGGTGGCCGAGCCGGGCATGCTTTCGATGCTGTCGTGGGTCTTCATTCCGATGTCCAGTTCAACGAAGCCCATGCCGCCCTTTTCGTACTTGCCGGTCACAATGCCCCACATGATCAACACGTCGCCGGGCACCAGCATCGCCCGATGCTCGAACCTGGCCTTCCAAGGCCAACCCTTGGGCAATGTCCAGTCCTTCAGGTATTGCGGTACCACGCTCTGTTTCCATGAACCGTGCACCAGAATGCTGGGGTTCTTGTCGTGGTTCAGGCCAAAGTCCAGATCGTAATGGATGCGGTGAAAGTTCTCTATGGCCGCGCTCCATCGGAACAGGTGTGTGGGCGTGGGACGGTAGATGTACTTGGGCAGTTCCATGCCTTCGTACACGTCTTCATAGTAGGTCTGCTCTTTGTTGCGCAGGTCCTCTGCTGAGGGCCGCTCGTTATGCGACCAGATCTCGTCGGGGGACATGTTGAGCAGTTCTTCCAATGAAACGGTCATAATTACTACTCCTCAACGGGAATGCTGGCGCCCTCACTCCGGTCCTCTCTCTGGGAGAGGGTGTTATGGATACCCTTATCCGGTATGGAATCGGGCTACCGGCGAATGGTGGATGCCCGAGTGATGCACAGCAGGTCGCCTTTCTGGTTCTTGTAAGTGGTCTCGGTGGTGATAATCAGGAATGGCCTGCCTTCGCGCCCGACCCGTTCCCGGATGTCCGAGTACCTGTTCTGGAAAAAGACTTTGTCGCCGATGGACGGATACTGGTAAATCTCCAACTCGTTTCCGGCGTTCAGCACCCGCACCAAGTCCGTTGGCACGCTGCGCAGCGCCCCGGGACGCTCCACGCGGCCAATGCCGTCCGACATGGGGTCCTCTTCAAAGGCCTTGGTTATCGGGTCTTCCTGGTCGGGCCGGATCCGGCTGGCCATGTAGCTGACCATGATCGGCGGAGTGATGATGCCACCGTACTGGGTGCTCTCGGCAAAGTCGTGGTCCCAATACCTGGGGTCGGGGTCCATCACCGCCTGAGTGAACCTTCTCAGGTACTCCTCGTCCACAACTCCCCAAGCTTCGACCACCTCACCCTCTACTCCTATCATAGCTTTAACTTCGGGAGTAAGCGCGGATTGGGTCTGTTGCGTCATATTCCTATCCTCAGGGAGAAGTTGTCCACAAGCCTACCTTACCGTATTTACCCTAGTCAACATGCGGCGGTCTACGCAGTTTGCTGTCTGGATGCTTGCGGTTAAGGGCGACGTTGGATTCCTTGTGATTTCGATGGGGCTGGGTTAATATTGGCCCGGATCGCACCGGGTGATTTTTCCGAGCGGAGGGACGATATGCGCCAGAACAGAGTCAAGAAGGTAATGCGGGAAGGCCAGTTGGCCATTGGCACTTACGTGGCCTTGGGAGACCCCCAGGTAGTGGAGATAATCGGCTTGGCCGGGTTTGACGCTGCCTTCATCGACATGGAGCATACGACCTTCGATCTGACCTTGGTGGAAGAGATGATTCGCGCCGCCGACCTGGCGGGCGTTACCTCCATCGTCCGTATACCCGGCAACGACTCCAGCCTTATCCTGCGTCTGCTGGACGCCGGCGCCGAGGGCATAATCGTTCCCCACGTGGAGGGACTGGAAGGAGCCAAAGAGGCGGTAAACGCCGTCCGTTACCCACCCTTGGGACAACGGGGCGCGGCGGGTGGCACCCGGGCCGCCCGTTTCGGCACTATCTCCTGGCCCGAGCACACCCTCCAATCGAACGAAGAGATACTGCTTTCCGTAATGGTGGAGGACGCGAAGGGCATCGACGACGTAGAGAAAATTGCAGCCCTAGACGGGATAGACTTGGTGGCGGTGGGCCCCAACGACTTTTCCGAGTACTTGGGCATCCGGGATCCCAGCGACCCCCGGCTCAGGATCAGGCTCAAAGAGATTGCCGATCAAGTCCGCAAGATCGGCAAAGCGAAACTGGCCGTGTCAATGAACCATCCATCATTGCCCTTGAACGCGCAGGAACTGGTTGACTTGGGCGTGGGATACTCCCACGTTGCGCCCGCACCGCCGGAAATACTCTACCGGGCCATGAAGCAAACGGTGGACAACATTCACAGGTCCATGGGCCGCGCGTAATTCCCGGCGTTTGACCCAGTCTCATGCAGCCAACGTTCAGTGTTCCCCTCGGATAGGAGACCCTTCATGCGACAGAACCGCGTCAAGAAAGTTATGCGCGATGGAAAGCTGGCCTTCGGCGCTTTCGTAGAGCTTACCGACCCGCAGGTCGTTGAGATGATCGGCTTGGCGGGATTCGACGCCGCATTCATTGACATGGAGCATTCCAACTTCGACCTGCCCTTGGTTGGGGAGATGATCCGGGCCGCCGATCTGGCGGGAGTTACTTCCGTGGTGCGCATACCCGGCGACAACGAAAGCGTCATTCTGCGTTTGCTTGATATGGGGGCCGAAGGGCTTGTCATACCGCATATTCAAGGCGTGGAAGGAGCTAAACGGGCTGTGGACGCCGTTCGTTACGCGCCCTTGGGCCAACGCGGCGCGGCAGGAGGCAGCAGGGCCGCGCGGTTCGGCACAGTTCCTTGGCAGGAGCATACCCGGCAGTCCAACGAAGAGGTGCTGCTTTCGGTAATGACCGAGGACGCCAAGGGCATCGACGACATCGAGAAGATAGCTGCATTGGACGGCATAGACTTGGTTGCCATTGGGCCGATGGACTTCTCGGAGTACATGGGAATCCGCGACCCCGGCGACCCCAGGTTGAAGCGACGGGTCGCGGAACTGGCCGACCGGATCAAGAAGATAGGCAAAGCAAAGCTGGCGCTGCCCGTCAACAACCCGGCCATACCTTTTAACCCCCAGGAACTGCTGGAATTGGGCGTCGGCTACGCCAACGTGGGGCCCACTCCGCCGGTGTTGCTGATGCGGTCGCTGCGGCAGATGGCCCAGGACGTTCATGAAGCCAGCGGACGCGCCTGAGGCAAGACGCCAACCGTTGCGACGTCTCGCCCTTTGCGTTGGGCTGTTGTTGGCCCTCACAGGGTTTGCGGCGTGCACCGGAAACACCGTTGGACCTGACCCGAGACCCACAACAGACCTAATCGCGGAGACCTCGGAAACGATTCGTTACCCCTCAACGGCGACCATTGTCCCGCCTCCCTTTACGGCAACCCCCGTCAATCCCACGGCGACAGTCCGACCCACCAGCGTGCCGCCCACGGCAACGGCCCAACATACCAGTGCGCCTCCCACTCCGACAACCCAACCCACCGACGTGCCCGCCACTGCGACGGTGCAACCCACCAGCCTGTCCTCCACGGCCGCGGTTCCTGACACACCCATTGTTACCTTGGCTGCCCCCGTCATCGGGGAGATCCCGACGGTGCAACCCACTCTCGCCATCGGCGCCCCGGTTGTAACCGTAGGAGACACGTCCTTCGTGGTGGAACTGGCCGTCACCCCCGCCGAACGCAACCAAGGACTTTCCGGGCATCCGCCTTTGGCAGACAACGAGGGGATGTTGTTCGTCTTCGAGAACGAGGCCAAGTGGACCTTCTGGATGAAGGAGATGCTGTTTCCGTTGGACATGCTTTGGATTGACGCCGGATGCACAGTGGTCGACATCACCGAAAACGCCCTTAAGCCGGAGCCGGGACAAGCTTTGCAAGACCTGCCCCGATACTTTCCAGAGACGTTGGCGCAGTACGTGTTGGAGGTCAATAGCGGAACAGCCGAACAGACCGGCATCAGCGCCGGGGACAAGGTTGTCTTCGCGGGCAGTCTGGACGGGCGTTTCGGTTGCTGATAACCTGTCACCGGTATTTGCCATCAATCACTACAACCCGATTGCAGTCGGGATACTACACTACTTAACTGGGAACGGTATTCATGGACATCCTGGTATCCGGTTCTCTAGCCTACGACCGTATCATGGAATTTCCAGGCAAGTTCGCCGATCATTTGGTGGCGGACAAGCTCGACGAGATCAACCTCAGCTTCACTGTGGCCGGCCTCACTGAAAACTTGGGGGGCACGGCCGGCAACATCGCCTACGCCCTGTCTCTCCTGGGAGAGAAACCGACTATCCTCGGTACGGTGGGACAGGACTATCACCGTTACTTTGAATGGCTGGAGCAGTGCGGCATCTCCGCCACAGCCATCCGCGTCATCCCTGATGTGTTCACCGCGTCCGCTTTTATCACAACCGACGCAACGAACAACCAGATAACGGCCTTCAATCCCGGTGCGATGATGTTTCCTTCCGAGGGAGACTTCAGCGGCTTGGACCCGGCTCAAAGCATCGCCATCATCGCTCCGGGCAACCTGCAGGATATGTCCGAGTACGCCGAACGTTACCGGGAGATGGGAATATTCTCCATATTCGACCCTGGGCAATCACTGCCCGCTTGGAACGGCCCCGATTTGGCCGAAGCCATCGGACGTTGCGATATGCTGGTGTCCAATGACTATGAGCTGGCCTTGATTGCTCAATCCACCGGGCTGACGGCCCACGACTTGTTGGAGAAAGTGGACACCGTCGTCACCACCAAAGGGGAGCAGGGTTGCGAAATCGTAACCCGTGCCGGCTCGGTCACGGTGCCACCGGTCCCCACCGACAACGTCGTAGACCCGACCGGAGCGGGAGACGCTTTCAGGGGCGGGTTGATCAAGGGAATGATTAACGGAGACTCCATGCAACGCTGCGTGGAGATGGGCACCGTGTGCGCTCACTACGCCATACAGCAACTCGGCACGCAGCATTACACTTTTACGATAGACGAGTTCACCGGCACTCTGAACCGGCACTTTGGGGCCTGACCCGGTTAGCTGGAATGGGACGGCGGGGGAACGTGCGGAGCTTCGCCGTCCATCCGGATTAACGGCACTGAACCTATCCTGCCCGCTTCCAGCCAGGGAATGTCCAAGTAGTCAGGCCCGCGTGTTTGCTCGTGGTTGGGCAGCCTCCTTGCCGTCGTGATCAGGCTTCGCAGCCAGTACGTGGTTTCGGCGTGCCACCAATTGTGCATTGATCGTCCTTCCGGCGATTCGTAACGGGCCTGCTCGGAACTGATCAACCCGCCAAAGCTCATGTGGACCCCGTCCCAGTCTTCCGCCGCCGCTCCCCAGTCCGGCACAAGGAGGCCGTCTTCCTTGTAAGTAGCTGGGTAGCTGACACACAATTGGTGCCACGACTCCGCGCCGTGGACTTGGTAGACTCTGACGTCCTGCTGTATCCCAAGTTCCCAACACTCTAACGGGAATGGGCAATGGTAGTCCCCGGCCCTCTCGTCGTAGGCCATCAATTCAGATGATATATTGCCGAAACGCGTAGATGTGACTTGGTTTCCAAGGGGTTTCTGCGCGTACCTCTCCCAGCGGCCCGGAGGAGAACCCGGCCTGCGCCAGTTGGCCGTGTCCGGAGGCGCCCCAGCGGGGGACAGCCAACTGGCGTAATTCAGGCCAACCGGCTTGTATATCCAACATTGGCGCTCCAGAACGGGCGCTTGGAACCACCATGACGATGCGGGATGCTCCAGGATGGACCGGGCCAGGTCTCCCAGCCGCCCTCCGCGTTCCAGTGCCTCGGCCACTGCTTGGGCATGGCCGTCCCTCCACGGGCTGATGGAGTCCACCGCCATAGCGGCCAAGCGAAGGCAGTTCTCCGGTGCGGCCGCGGCCTCGGGCGTCAATCCTGACGCCTCCACGCCAAGCATGAACATGCATCCCAATGGCGCGTTAAGTATTGCCTCAACCCGTTTCTCAAGCTCAGTCATGGGGGGCGTTCACCTCGTTAAGTTCATTTGAAAAAGCGGCAGGGCCGGAATTTTCAGCTCCTATGAGATTTGCGGACATTCCCGGACATTTGCGGACATTGTTGTTTCATTTGTCAGAATCAGGATTTACCGGATGCCGGGATTTTCAGGATGCGGCCGAATCATCCTGCTAATCTTTATCACGCCCTTGTCCAGGTCCCAGGGGAACCACAAGGGTTGCCCCTACGGGATAACGCGGCTCGCGTGTAGCGGCGGACATTTTGGACGCCTCGGACGGATAACTGAAAGGCCCCGGGTCCCAGGTCAGGCGGGACGTTGTGCTGCACAGGTACTATGGTAGGGGGTTGTATTCGGAGATGGGAAGGGGCAAATGTCAGTAGTTGGTGTTGGCGGGTTCGGTATGCTCAATTCAAGGCTCTATGGGAGAGTGACGGGTTGGGCGGTGTAGTTGTCTGAATCAGGATTTACCGGATTTCAGGATTCTCAAGATGGACGCCTTCAATCCTGAAAATCCTGATTCAGACAGTTGCATCCCCGATATACTGCCCTCTGTGTGTTGGCGTGATTAAAAGTGGTCGGAATATTGGGGAAGGTATATCCGGGGTGGCGGAAGTCTTCGATATGGGATATGGCGGGCGTCCCGCCCGCGCTCCCATCTGACCAACCAGTTTTAGTCACACCCTCGATATACTGTCCTCTATTCTGGCATTGGGTTGACTGCTATGATAGGTTTCTGGTTAATAGCAAGCAAGCGGGGTTGTTCCGGCAGGCATAAGGGTACGTTTTCCACAAAGGAGCTTTGTGATGGGTTGGCTTGACGGCCAGGTTGCTCTTATTACAGGGGGCGGGTCTGGCATTGGGCGCGCCATCGTGGAGCGGTACATAGAAGAGGGTGCGCGGGTAGGGGTGATGGACCGCTTTCCGGACCGGATAGCACAACTGCGAGAGGACTTCGGCGAGTCGTTGGTGGGAATCCCCGGCGACGTGACCCGATTGGACGACAACAAGGCGGCGGTAGCCGAGACGGTGCGCTCATTCGGGCGGCTGGACATCTATGCCGGCAATGCGGGGATTTTCGACAGCAACCATACCATTGACGACATACCGGAGGAACTGCTGAGCGACTCCTTCGACGAGTTGTTCGGAGTCAACGTCAAGGGCCTGCTCTTAGGAACCAAGGCCGCGCTCCCCGAACTCAGGAAAACCCAAGGCTGCATTGTGTTCACCGTCTCGGTGGCCGGCATCAATTCCGGCGGAGGCGGGTCCATATATACCGCATCCAAGCACGCCGTAATGGGACTTATCAGGCAACTGGCGATGGAACTGGCGCCGGACGTGAGGGTCAACGGAGTGGCTCCCGGAGGGGTGATGACGGACCTGCGGGGGCTGGAAGCCGCAGGGCTGGCAGACCACTCCCACTTCTCGAACCCGGGCACGGAAGAGAGGATGCGGACCAACAACCCGCAGCAGAGGGCGCTGCAGCCCCGGGACATAGCCAACGCCTTCCTTTTCCTGGCGTCCCGCGAAAACGCGGCCGGCATAACAGGATCGGTGGTCCCTGTTGATGCCGGATCGCTGTTGCGCTGGCAGCGTCCCGGTCGGTAGTAGTCGAACATTTTTATATTGACGGGACAAACAGGGCAACCACAAGGGCAGGGCAACCACAAGGGTTGCCCCTACACGGTGGACCGGCAGGAGGAGTGATATGGCGACGGACGTTAAGGGCCTGGTGGACACCGACCGTGGGTTGGTGAACCGCCGCATTTTCATTGATAAGGACATCTACCAGCAGGAACTGGAGAATATCTTTGCCAAGTGCTGGCTGTTCCTGTGCCACGAAAGCCAGGTTCCCAAGCCCGGCGATTTCCTGACTACATACATGGGTGAAGACCCGGTGCTGGTGTGGAGGGACTCGAAGGGCGAGGTCAATGCCTTTCTGAACCAATGCAGACACCGGGGCAACCGGCTATGCCGGGCCGATCTGGGCAACGCATCGGCGTTCACCTGCGCCTACCACGGTTGGGCCTACGGCAACGACGGGAAACTGCTGGCTGTGCCCAGCATGGATGACGCCTACTTCGGCGAACTGGAGACAGGCCGGTGGGGGTTGACGCCGGTAGCCCAACTGGACAGTTACAAGGGGATGTACTTCGCCACTTTCGATCCCTCGGCCCCGCCGCTACTGGACTACCTAGGTTCGATGACATGGTACCTGGACGCCTTCTTCGACCGGCGGGAAGGGGGCATCGAGGTGATGGGCGGGGTCCACAGGTCGATAGTGCCCTGCAACTGGAAATTTCCGGCAGAGAACTTCAGCGGCGACGCTTACCACGTGGGTTGGACGCACGCATCAGCCATCCGGACCGGGTTCAGCGTGGGGGCAGCGTCCAAGTCGACGTCCGGTGGGGCCATGGTTTCCCCGTGCAACGGACACTGTATTCTGGCGGTCAGCCCAGAGGACACTCCCGATCCGCCCATCCCAGAGATACAGGCATACGAGGAGGCGATACGCCCGGAGGTGACACGGCGACTGGGGCCCCGTTACGGGATGGTGAACCCGATAGTTGGCACCGTATTCCCCAACTTCTCCTTCATCCGCAGCACCTCCCGCACCTTCCGTGTGTGGCATCCCCGAGGGCCGGAAAGCATAGAAGTGTGGTCATGGGGATACGTTGACAAGGAGGCCCCACCGGAAGTCAAGGACAAGGTACGGTTGTCGGTCATCCAGGGTTTCAGCCCATCGGGCACCTTCGAGCAGGACGACATGGACAACTGGCAGGAGTGCACCCAGACCTGCCGGGGCTTAATGTCGCGCCGGTTGGACCTGAACATGCAGATGGGGTTGGGCCACGACCGGTACAACGAATCGCTGGATGCCACGGTGAGCGACCACCGCGTCAGCGAATCCAACCACCGAAGCTTTTACCGCCGCTGGGACGAGTTGATGTCCGGACGGGGGTTATAGTGACAGCATTCCGTTTCGGATGATCTGACCGGCAACGGTGGATTCCCGCCTTCGCGGGAATGACGATTGAGTGCGGGAATGACGGTTGGGTGCGGGAATGACATTGCTTCGTGGGAATGACGATTGGACCCACAAGCGGGCCATCGACGATACGGTCGATTCCCGCCTTCGCGGGAATGACGATTGAGTGCGGGGGAGACGGTTGGGTGCGGGGGTGACGTTGCTTCGTGGGAATGACGATTGGACCCACAAGCGGGCCATCGACGATACGGTGGGGTGGATTCCCGCCTTCGCGGGAGTGGTGGTTGAATGCGAGAATGGCGGGTGGGTCAGGTAGTTAAGCCACCTGCATCGCGACGTTACAGTGTGAAATAGTTGCAACGTTATCGGATGAACCAGGAGGATTGATATGGCAACGGACGTGAAAGGTTTGGTGGACGCCGACCGGGGGTTGGTAAGCCGCCGCATTTTCATTGACGAGGACATCTACCAGCAGGAATTGGAGAATATCTTCGCCAAGTGCTGGTTGTTCCTTTGCCACGAAAGCCAGGTACCCAGTCCCGGCGATTTCCTTACCACCTACATGGGGGAAGACCCGGTACTGGTGTGGCGGGACAGCCAAGGCAAAGTAAACGCTTTTCTGAACCAGTGCAGACACCGGGGCAACCGGCTATGCCGGGCCGACCTAGGCAACGCATCGGCCTTCACCTGTGCCTACCACGGGTGGGCTTACGGCAACGACGGGAAACTGATAGCGGTGCCCAGCATGGATGACGCCTACTTCGGCGAACTGGAGACAAACCGGTGGGGGTTGATGCCGGTGGCACAACTGGACAACTACAAGGGGATGTACTTCGCCACCTTCGACCCCACGGCGCCGCCGCTGTTGGACTACCTGGGGTCCATGACGTGGTACCTGGATTCCCTGTTCGACCGGCGGGAGGGCGGCATTGAGGTGATGGGCGGGGTACACAGGACGGTGGTGCCCTGCAACTGGAAGTTTCCGGCGGAGAACTTCGCCGGGGACGCTTACCACGTGGCTTGGACGCACGCTTCGGCTATCAAGACCGGGTTCAGCGTTGGGGCTGGGGCCCAGCACGCCGCCGGCGGGGGCATGATTTCCCCGTGCAACGGACACTGCATTATGGCGACCAGCCCTCAGATCGCCCCCGACCCGCCGATCCCCGAAATTGTAGCTTACGAGGAAGCGATACGGCCGGAGGTGGAGCGACGGCTGGGCCCCCGCTACGGGATGGTGAACCCATTAGCGGGCACCGTATTCCCAAACTTCTCCTTCATTCGCAGCACTTCCCGCACCATCCGTGTGTGGCATCCCCGAGGGCCGGATAGCATAGAGATATGGGCTTGGGGATATGTTGACAAGGAGGCCCCGCCGGAAGTCAAGGACAAGGTCCGGTTGTCGGTCATCCATGGTTTCAGCCCCTCGGGCAATTTCGAGCAGGACGACATGGACAACTGGCAGGAATGCACCCAGACCTGCCGGGGGGCGGTGTCGCGCCGGTTGGACCTGAACATGCAGATGGGGTTGGGTCACGACCGGTACAACGAATCTCTGCAGGCCAGGGTGAGTGATGCCCACTGGAGCGATTCGAACCACCGGAGCTTTTACCGTCGCTGGGACGAGTTGATGTCCGGCCGTGGGTGGTAGTGGCAGGATTCCGTTATAGATGGTCTGACCTGCAGCGGCAGGGTGGATTCCCGCCTTCGCGGGAATGACGGTTAGGTGCGGGACATGATGGTTGGGTCAGGGAATGACGATTGGGTGCGGGCCATAACGGTTGGGCCCACAAGCGGCCATCGATGGGACGGTGGATTCCCGCCTTCGCGGGAATGACGTTCCTTTGCGGGAATGACGGTTGAGTCAGGGATTAAACCACCTAAATTGCAACGTTACCTTGTGAAACAGTTGAAACGTTACCGGGTAGACCAGGAGGAATGAGATGGTAGCCGAAGTCGCCAAGCTGGTGGACGCCCGCTCGGGGATGTTGAGCCCGATCATCTACAATGACAAAGACATTTATCAGCAGGAGCTGGAGAACGTTTTTGCGCGATGCTGGGGCTTCCTGTGCCACGAGAGCCAGATTCCCAAGCCGGGTGACTTTTTCACCACCTACATCGGAGAGGACCCGGTGCTGGTGTGGCGTGACTCAAAGGGCAAGGTAAACGCCTTCCTGAACGTGTGCCGCCACCGGGGCAACCGGCTGTGCCGGGCCGGTTCAGGCAGTGCCTCTTCTTTCAACTGCGCCTACCACGGCTGGTCCTATGGCAACGACGGACGGTTGCTGGCGGTCCCCAGACAGCAGGACGGCTACTACGGCGAGTTGGACACGTCGCAGTGGGGCTTGATGCCGGTGGCCCAACTGGACAATCACAAGGGGCTGTACTTCGCCACCTTCGACCCTCAAGCCCCTTCCCTGGAGGAGTACTTGGGGGAGATGGCTTGGTACCTGGATGCTTTCTTCGACCGGCGTGAGGGCGGCGTCGAAGTGGTGGGCGGCGTATTGAAGTGGGAAGTTCCCTGCAACTGGAAGCTTCCTGCCGAGAACTTCGGCGGGGATGCATACCACGCCTTCTGGAGCCACCAGTCGGCGATCCGGACCGGCTTCGCCAATGACCGCCCGTTGCGGGGAGCGTCTGCGCCCGGGACCTTGATCTCCGCGGGCAGGGGCCATGGCATCATCGCAGCCGCGGCCGGCCAAGTCACCGACCCGGCCATCGCGGACCTGCTGGCTTACGAGGAGGGGATACTTCCCGAGGTGGAAAGCCGGTTGGGTGAAAGGCGGAAGCTGGTGAAGCCCACCGTGGGGACGGTTTTCCCGAACTTTTCGATGCTCATCTCTTCCTCCCGCACCTTCCGGGTGTGGCATCCCCGGGGGCCGGGGAAGACCGAGGTGTGGTCCTGGATATACGTGGACAAGGCGGCGCCTCCCGAAATCAAAGAGTTGCTCCGGGTTACGGCGTTGCGGACTTTCGGACCCGCCGGGACTTTTGAGCAGGACGACATGGACAACTGGGAGCAGTGTTCCCGGAGCGGACACGGAGTGGTGTCCCGGCGTTATCCGCTTAACGTGCAGATGGGCTTGGGGCACGAAAGCTACCAAGACGGCTTGGGGGCCTGGGCCAGCGACTCCCGCTACAGCGAAATCAACCACCGGAATTTCTACAGCCATTGGGCCAAGGTCATGGACGCCAAGAACTGGGACGACATCCAGTAGAATACTCAACCCCGTTAAAGAGGCAACGACTCATGGACGACCAGTTAATTCGACAAGTGGAGCAATTCCTGTACAGAGAGGCAAGGCTGCTGGACGATAGGCACCTGCACCAGTGGCTGGAATTGCTCACCGACGACATCAAGTACTGGATGCCCATCCGGTCGAACCGCTACCCGGCCAACAGCAAGGCCATCTCCATCATGGACGGGTCGAGGTACGAAGAGGACGACCTGTCCAAAGAAGATGAACTGGCCTTGATGGACGAGACCAAGGACTCGCTGCAACGCCGGGTGGACCGCTTGGACACCGGCATGGCGTGGGCCGAAGACCCTCCCTCCCGCACCCGGCATTTCGTGTCAAACGTGGAGGTGCAGCCGGGAGACAGGGATGGAGAATTGAAGGTCTACTCCAACTTCATCATGTACCGCACCCGCGCAGAGACAGAGCAGGACTTTTACGTGGGCCGGAGGGAAGACGTTCTGAGGACGGTGGGCGGCGATTTCAAGATAGCCTACCGGAAGGTCACCCTGGACCAGAACGTTCTGTTGGCGAAGAACGTAAGCAACTTTTTTTAGACTAAGACTCGGCCTTGTCGCCGGAGCCTGAGTCTGATGCAGCCGGGAAAATCGTGGACGGCTGTGACGTTCTTGCGGCCCTTGTATTCTAGTAAGGGCCGTCTTCGCATGACGCCCGCTCTCCCGACGCGCAACGAGAACTTTAGCGGACGCCGAACCCAGTAGGCTGGCAAGTGGCGGAAGCTCTTCTGTCCAACGGAATGGAGGTTGGCTTTTTAGCCATCATAAACAGCACACCGCTCATCATCCCCAGACTTCCGATGATCAGGAACGCAACGGTGTAGCTGCCGGTCGCGTCGAACAGGAACGCCGCGAAGAGCGGGGCGGCCAACATGAATGCGTACATGGGGGCGCTGGAAATGCCGGTGATAGTGGCAAAGGCGTTTTTGCCGAAGTAGTCACCGCGTATCGCGGTGGTCAGCGGATTTCTCCCGCCGAATCCTGCTCCGAATATTACGGCAAAGAGCACAGCCATGGGGAAACTATTGATAAACACCGACGTGAGAAAGCCGGCTGCCTGAATAAAGCCGAAGATGGATATAGCTATGTTCTTTGGCATCCGGTCCCCCATGTACCCGCCGATCAACTGGAAAATCGCGGCCGTTCCCATAACCACCGAAAACACATAGGCCGCCGACTGCAGTGACAGGCCTTGGTCCGTCAACATGGGGACGAGGTGCACCGTTAATGTGGCGAATAATATTGTGGAAAATGCTTGGCCAAACGTAATCAGCCAGAACGCCCGCGTCCGTATCGCTTGGCGCGCTGTGAATTCCAGTTGGTCTGACGCCGCCATCCTTGAGGCAGATCTAAGCGGGTCCCGGGGTGGACGGGACGGTGGGTCTCCATCGGGAAGCAACCCATAGCTTTCCGGCCATTCCCGGATTAATCGGGACATCGGCCACGCCAAGCACAAGAACACCACTCCAATCCATTGGGCGGTGACGCTCCAGCCGTAATTGTCCGGTGTTACCGCCCACGCCAGAATCGGCACCAGCACCAGCCCGCCCAACGGCGAACCCTCAGCCGCCAACGCCATGGCCATACCGCGCTTCCTCACGAACCAGCGGTTCACTACTGCCATGCAGGGCGACCACGTACCCGCCGCCGTGCCCAGCATGATCATGCCATAGGACAGGTAAAATACGAAAATGCTATCCGTGCGGCTGAAAAGCAGAAAACCCAACCCGGTGATCACCAAGCCGATGAAGACCATCCGGCGGGGGCCAATCCGGTCAATCAAATACCCCACCAACGGCCCGATAATGCTACCCTCGAGCTGGGCCATGGAAAATGCGCCCGTCAATTGGGCCCGGCTCCAGCCGAACTCCAACTCCAGGGCCTTGATCCACACGCCGACACCGCTCCAGACCGGGCCGCTGGACAAGGCGTTAATGAGCATGGCCACGCTGACGATCTTCCACCCATAGAACAACGTTCTCACCCGCCGGTGAGCTTCGGGGGCGGTGGCGATAGTGATGAGCAGGAAGCCCGAGGACAGAATCAACAGAGCAGCGGTCGTCAAGACGCAGACACCAATATTCCCAGTCTCGACTCAAGCTCACAGCGCCAAGCCGGGTTGGCCGCCGCGGCGTTGGCAAAAGCTCAAGCGGGACATCTTCAGGACAGATACCGGACCTGTCGCAACCAAGTCGCCTTACGAGCGTTCGGCTGCTCGAGGCCGGAGATTATTGCTCCGGGAGAACCAAGTGATAGGCGAGGTCAGCATACCAGATTCCGGACGGACGCCGGAGACTACCGTTTCCATCCTTTGACGAGATGTTTCAAGGGCAGCCCGCACCCGCAAAAGCCGTAGCATAGGCCCAGAAGGATGTTCCGGCAAGGGTAAGTCCTGCTCATTTCTTTGAAAGTGTTAACTTGTGCAGACCCATTTTGACAGGTTGACTTCGTTTAATTCCCCGGCCATAATCGCCGCAACTCGTCAATCCTGAATTGCCCGGAGGCAAGCCTCGATTCCGTTCGGATGGGGGTCGACGCTTTAAGCTCAATGGTCATTTGGCGCCAGGCTGGAAATCACCAAAGACTGCATTCGAGGAGCTAAGGCATGGCTGATTACAGGATCATTTCGTCTGACAACCACGTGATGGAACCTCCGGACCTATGGGTGAGCCGGATAGATGAAAAGTTCCGGGACCGGGCCCCTCGCACCCACATGGAGGACGACGGTGAATGGTGGTACTGCGACGGTATGAAAATTACTACCGGGTTCGGATTCGGTGGATCCCAGACCGGAAGAAGGTTTGAATCGCCGGAGGAGTTGACCAGCGGCGATGTGTTTGCAAACGTCCGGCCTGGGGGTTACATCCCTGAAGAGCAGATCAAGGACATGGACCTGGACGGTATTGATGTTAGCATTCTCTATCCCACCCTTGGCCTCCAGTTGTTCAAAGTGCCGGATAGTGAGCTTCTGACTGCCGTTTTCAAGACTTATAACGATTGGCTGGGCGAGTTCTGCCAAGCCGCGCCAAAGCGTCTCGCCGGGATCGCCATGATCAACGTGGATGACGTAGAGGTTGCGGTGGCAGAGCTGGAGCGGTGCCACAAGCTGGGATTCATAGGCGGTATGATCACGGTTTACCCGCCGGAGGACCGCAGGTATGACTCGCCGGTCTATGAACCCCTTTGGGCGGCTGCTCAAGACTTGGGGATGCCTTTGGGGCTTCATGCCGCGACTAACCGGTTTGGATCGGGGGAGGGCGACCGCACCAGTACTAACCGGTTCTCCGTAACGGTGAACTTCGACCACTACGTCCGGATGTCGCTTACCGACATGATTTTCTGCGGGGCGTTCGAGCGTTACCCGCGGCTGCAAGTTGGGGCGGTTGAGCACGAAGTGTCATGGGCTGCCCATTTTCTGGACCGAATGGACTACAACTACACCCAACGGGCCAGAGGGGTGAGCGGCTACCGGTTTAAAGACGATATGCTTCCCAGCGACTTCTTTCGCCGGAATGTTTTCTTGGGGTTCCAAGAAGACGGGTTGGGGATTCAGCTTCGGGAGATTATCGGCGTCGATACTCTGCAATGGGGCTCCGACTACCCCCATCAAGAATCCACTTTTCCAAGAAGCCGGGAAATCCTTGAAGAGATCCTGGCTGAATGCACCCTGGAGGAACGGGCCAAGATAGCCGGTGGGAACGCGGCCAGGGTTTATAACTTAAACTAGGCTAAAGCCAAGGTGAAATGCGCAGAAGCATGGGATAAATTTGTAGAGGCATAGGGGTAGTCGGTCTCAGGTGGAGAGAGGGGTTGGTAATGGGTGAGAGAGATAGACCGGCTTCTCGAACAATGGGAGATCAATGCCAGGGACCTCCATAGGCGGATGATTCTGGCGCCTACACCAAGGGAGCGGGAACGCTGGAGTTGCAGGAAGGTGACGTCACGCGTCTTTGGTTCTCGGATGTTCAATACTTACCTGCAGGCTGCCATTACCATTTTCCTGCCAGGATCCCGCTCGAAATTCCGGCCTGCTTCTCAAGTTGCCTATCACGTTCGATGACGGCCGCATGAGTGAGGCGTCCCAGCGGCGAACCTCTTTGCGGCCATCGTTGTACGACACTTCAAGCCACGCTTCCTGAGTGCGTAGCAGAGCGTCCAGGAAGTCTGCGGAGTTCCGCGGATCCAGAGTGATCGGAAGGATGGAGCCCTGCCCTGCGGATTCGCTTCGCTGAAGGAGCGTTGGTTTCCCGAGATCGCACCGGCAGGGGACTCCCGTCAAGGGTGTCGTTCAGGGCATGGACGCGCCGTAACAGAAATTGCTCAACCAGCTCCATTTCAGGCATAAATCCGCAAATGCCCTCAACGGTCTCCGAGATTAAGTCGACCAGGATTTCGTCGGGAGTTTCGACGATTTGGTTCCAGGCTAGGACTATGGTTTTACTGGTAACCTCTGCTCGTTGCTGCGACTGCACCAATTCCTCGGCGTCAGTTACCGCCTGACCGCTGATCACCTTTTCCTGGGAAAGGTACTCATTGAACAGTTGTTCAACGACGCCAGACTCTTGTGATTCAAGATCAATGGTCAAGAACCGTCTGTGTTCCCAACTTCCCGACTGCAGGGGCAGATAAAGCCACCAAGTCCGCCCATTGGTTAACGCGGCCAGCTTTACCCCTTCCTGAAAGCAATACTCGAGCAACTGTTGCTGGTGGTTTTCCAGATTTTCGCTGGGCCGTTTGACCTCTATAAACACGGCGTTGGCTGAACCTGGCCTGAGCGCAAAATCGACACGGCGGGTCCCAACCGTATATTCAGGTACAACCTGCGAAAGGTCGAACTGGTTCCACCCGCAAAGGCTGAGCAGCCGGATAACCACACTCTACTTGGTGGCAGATTCATCCAAGCTCGTTAGGAATACGGTATTTTTGATTTGCTCAATCGCTTGGGCTATCGTCTCGGCCATGCTCTTTTCCCTTCCAGGGCAACGAAACGAAGGATACTCGTTCGTTGCTGGTTGTGCCGATTATACTTCAACCTCGTATGAAGAGTGCACTGATAGCTACAATCCGGGTGGCCGTCGAAGTCTTTGAGAGTTATGGATATCTGGTCCTGGTGGATTCCGGCAGCCCGCGCCGGGGCGAGAAGGCCAGGTACTATTGGGGGGTGTGCCTGGAAATGGGCGGGATGGCGCCTCTGTTCCTAACCAAGGACATAGCGGCATGACTACCAGCGGCCTGCTCGTCATGGCCTTCGGGTTAGCCATGATGGCTTACGGCATATCGCCTTGGGTCAGTTACCGCGCGAAAGCCCTTGCCACCCGAGAGGTAAACAAGGCTTGGTTTTTCGCCGCGCTTGCTCTGGGCGTCTTCGGCGCCATGAACGCGAATCTGATGATTACTGCTCTCCTGGTGGAGATATCGACTGATCTGGATATATCGGTTGCGGTCGCCGGGCAGTTGGCGACCGCAACATTTGCGGCCTGGGGTACCTCGGTTGTTGCGTTGGGCCCATTGTCCGATTCCTTCGGTCGTCGCCCCATTGCCCTTGCCGGGTTGTTGTTGATTACCGGATCACTATTCGGGTCTGCGTTCGCCCCCAATATCGAGGTGTTCCTGGCGCTCCGGGTGTTAACGGGCCTTGGAGCGGGAACGTTGCCTCCCAGCTTCGTGGGTGCGATTTCCGAAGTCATATCCCCGGAAAGGCGGGCTCGTGCGGTCGGCGCTCTACTGGCCGTTGGCATGCTGGCATCGGTGATCAGTGTGCCAACCGTGGCCGTGCTGGCTGACTGGGGCGGATGGCGATTTACTTTCATCGCCTCGGGTTTGCTGAGTGCGTTGGGCCTTGTTGCCAACTGGTTGTTGTTCCCGAGAGACAGCAGGGAGAGGGTTCGCGACATCGCCATTTTCTCCAGATATTGGTCCCTTATCGTCCTGGGTTTCTTCCAAGTGGCCCTGACGGTCAGTCTCGCCCACCGCATCGTCTTTTGGGCTCTGGTCAGCTTCTTCGCCGCCTATATGATCAATACATACGACGTGAGCCTGCGGTTCGTGGCTCTGCCGCTGGGAATAATGGCAACCGGCCAGGTGATAGGAAGTTACGCAGGCGGAGTTGTGGCGGGGAGCAGGCACCGCGCTGTCCTCATTACCGCCACCTGCGCCATTGGAGGCGCCTGCGGGTTTCTGTTCTTCGCTGTCGAACTCCAATTCTGGGTGGCTGTGGCCGCGGCAACGTTGGGAACAGGCTTGCTGAGCGTTAATTTCCCTGCCCTCGTCGCCGCCAGCACCGAGCATTCGGGAGAATCCCAGGCCACTGGGGTCGGAATGATGGGCCTGAGCAACCAGTTAGGAGGTGCATTGGGCGCGGCGATTGCCGGCTGGCTCCTGGCAAGCACGGGCTACGAGGGGATCGCCTACATGTGTCTCGCCGCAGGCATCGTAAGTGTCCTGACGGCGGGTCTGTTTACCAAGCAGTTGCGCAGGGGCAGCAGCTGAAATACGAGAAATGTACATCCCACCTCGGCTTTAGTTTAAGCTTGGAAACAGGGCAAACGCATTCTAAATCATACGTTTGTCATTCCGGCCTTGCGTCGGGGTCCAAAGGCCTGAATGTGCAGTGATTGGGGACGCCACCGGCGCTTTCAAGTGATGGACTCCCCAGGGCAATCGCACTTTAATGGGTCACGAACGAGTCACGGTTGTAGGGGCAGGGCTTGTCCCTGCTCCACCCGCCGGCCAGGGCAACCACGACGGTTGCCCCTACAATCCGGTTTCGTCACGATTGTAATAGCGTTTGCTTGCGGGCTACGGTTGCCCAGATGCGATTGCCGTGGTGGATTCCCGCCTGCGCGGGAATGACGTAGAGCACTACACTTGAATGCGGTTGCCTTGGCAGTTTATGGCAGGGCAGTCTGATGGGCTGGAGGCCGTGATACAATCAACTCAACGGTAAGGCAACGGTCATCTCGACGGAATGACAGCCCTTGGAGGTGTATCACGGTCTCTTCACATCCCCCGGAGAATTTCCGCAGAGAAGACGAGAGCGACGACAGGGAGTTCTACACGATGGCGCGGCTGGTGGTGCATATAGACGACCACGCCATAGCCGCGGTGGGGCAGGTATTCAGGGAGTTCATTCCTCCCAACTCGATGGTCCTCGACCTGATGAGCAGTTGGCGTTCGCACTGGCCGTCAGGCCATCCTAAGAAGCGGATGGCGGGACTGGGCCTTAACGCCGTGGAGATGCAGGACAACCCCGACCTGGACCATTACGTGGTCCACGATGTGAACCGCGAGCCGGAGCTTCCCTTCGAAGACGAGACGTTCGACGCCGTAGTCATCACCGTTTCGGCCCAATACCTGACCCGGCCCGTAAGCACTTTTGAGGAAGTCAACCGCATCCTGAAGCCGGGCGGCGTTTTCATAGTGACCTTTTCCAACCGCATGTTCCCCACCAAGGCGGTGCTGCTCTGGCGCATGTCCAGTGACGAAGGCCGTATGGGTATCGTATCCTCCTATATGAGGGACGCTGGCAATTTCGAGAGAATCCGCAATGGTTTCGTCAATCCGGATACCAGCCCCCCGGGAGACCCCCTTTACCTTGTGATGAGCTACAAAACGGTTCCTGCACAGGACGAGTAACAACGGTAGAAATGGCACAAGCTTTTCGGCTGGCGCTGGCGCAAATCAATTCCACCGTGGGTGACATCTCCGGCAACGCGTCCAAGATAATCGAATACTTGGAGCGTGCAAGGGATGAGTTGCAGGCCGACTTGGTGGCTTTTCCGGAACTGGCCATAACCGGCTATCCCCCTGAAGACCTCCTCTTCAAGTCATCGTTCCTGCGGGACAACGTCGCCGCAATGGAACGGGTCGTGGCCGCGTCCCGGGGTATCGCCGTGGTTGTCGGCTACGCACAAATTGGCGAGGGCATCGCCAACGCGGCCGCGTTGGGCTACGACGGGAAGCTGATAGATTCATATCAGAAAATCTATTTGCCCAACTACGGCGTCTTTGACGAGGACAGGTACTTCGAGCCGGGTACGACGTGCCCGGTATACGTTATTAACGGAGCCTTGGTGGGGGTGGGCATTTGCGAGGACATCTGGTACCCCGAAGGTCCCATAGTGACCCAGCGGCAGGCCGGGGCACAGTTGGTGGTGAATATCAACGCCTCTCCTTTTCACGCCGGCAAGGCCGTTGAGAGAGAAGATATGATTGCCGCCCGCGCCAAGGATAACGGGCTTTTTGTGGCCTACCTGAATTGCGTAGGAGGGCAGGATGAGCTTGTTTTCGACGGCGCCAGCATAGTCCACAACAGCCGCGGGGACTTGCTCGTCAGAGGGCCGACGTTCCAGGAAGGGCTGATAGCGGTGGACCTGGACTTGGACGAAGTCGGTCCCTCAACCGGCTCGGACGGGACCGCCCGCCATAAGCAGCCTGCGCCCGCCCGATCAGCCGGTGTTTCAAGAGTCGTACCCGTGACCGCTTCCAAGCCGAAGACCCGTCATCCCATTCCTGCGCCGCCATTGGTCGACCGCATGGACACGGTGGAAGAGGTATACCAAGCCCTGGTAATGGGCACACGCGACTACTTGATAAAGTCAGGATTCTCCAAGGCAACCATAGGCCTTTCCGGTGGCATCGACTCCGCCCTTACCGCAGCCGTGGCCGTCGATGCCCTTGGCGCGGAAAATGTGGTGGGCATTTCCATGCCTTCCCGGCATTCTTCAGAGGGCAGCATCACCGACTCGGAAGAATTGGCCGACGGGCTGGGCATGGAGCTTTGGATAGTGCCCATAGAGCCCGCTCACGTGGCTTTTACCGAGATGCTTGAGTCGCACTTTCGGGATACGGCGCCCAACGTAGCCGAGGAGAACGTGCAGGCGCGGATACGAGGCAATATCCTGATGACCGTATCCAACAAATTCGGCTGGATTGTGCTGACCACCGGCAACAAGAGCGAAATGGCCATGGGGTATGCAACGTTGTACGGCGACATGGCCGGAGGATTCGCCGTTCTGAAGGACGTGCCCAAGACACTGGTCTACGAGTTGTGCGAGTGGCGCAACCGGAACGGGGAGCCGCGCCCGGTCATCCCCCAGGCCATCATCGACAAGCCGCCCAGCGCCGAGTTGAAGGATGACCAGCTTGACCAGGATACGTTGCCGCTCTACGAGGTGCTGGACCCGGTGGTGAAGGCATACGTGGAGGAAGAGTATGGCTATCAGGACATGGTGGACATGGGATTCGACCCCCAAGTGGTGCGGCAGGTAATCCAGTTTGTTGACCGCAATGAGTACAAGCGCCGCCAAGCCCCGCCGGGGGTCAAGATAACCCCCAAGGCCTTCGGCAAAGACCGGCGCCTGCCCATCGTAAACCGCTACCGGCAAGGGTAGACGGGCGTAATGCCAAGGCGTCCGGACAGCGTATTTGCAGGGTTATGACTGTTGGAGGACCTCCACCGGCGGCAATGTCGTAATATCCAACGCCTCTTCCCGTGTGGCTATGTCCGGGTCGCGGGTGGCGAGCCGCCTCATGCGCCCTTCCATTCCCTGGACGCTGCTCGTAGGGCTGAACTGTGTAATGATGCGAATGTCGTCCAACTCGGCCAGTAACTCCCGGCAATTGTTAATGTGGTCCTGCAAGTCCAGCGGCACCAACCGGTGTTCATAAAAGTTATTGTGCATGGATTCAGCGGACGCGAACAGCGGGACCAAGCGGGGATTATCATACTCCCACCGAAGGACGCCGATGGCATCCCGGAACAAGAGATGGTAGTGGTGGTTCCAACCCCGCTTGGCGCAGATAGACTTGACGGCGTGGGCCACCGCTCCCCAAGCCTTCTCAGATGCTTGTATCAGGTCTTCTGAAACGTCCAATTCTTCCTGGGCTTTCCGGATGAGGTATTCACTCATTTCCCAGTAGCGGTTGGACAGTTCTTCGGGTGTAGCCATTACTTACCTCGGTGACCGGTGATCAAATAATACACAAGCCGAGCAGCCTCACGGCCTTTGGATGTTCTACTCTTACTATACTGTAACGCGGTGATTTAGCGCTTACCCCAACTCCGCTACAACTCTCCCCATTTCACCGGTACGGTAACCTCCCAAGGCGTCTACTTCCTGACGGAAGTCAGCGTTTTGGAGGAGGGCCAACAGTGGTTGCAGCAGGTCGCTTTCGTAGTGGACCCGGGGGATGACAAGGTCGTAGCGCTCGTCGAGTAGGGGTACAAACTCCAGGCCCAAGGCTGTTGCCGCGCTCAGGATGCCCAAGCCCGTTGAAGTGGAGCCGCTCTTGACCGCCGCCGCCACCGCCAAGTGGCTGTACTCCTCCCGCTCGTAGCCCGTAACCTGCTCCGAGGGGATCCCCAGTTCCTTCAGCTTGTAGTCCAGCAACACTCGGGTGCCGGAGCCGCGCTGCCGGTTCACGAAACTGACTTCCGGGCGAGCCAGGTCCTCCAGAGCATGAATGGACAAGGGATTTCCGGGAAGGACCATCATTCCCTGTATCCGGCTGACCAAGTTCACCAGCACTATGGGTATGTCCGGCAGGTAACGGCGGATGAAAGAGACGTTGTACTCGTTGGTTGCCTCGTCCAGCAGGTGGCTCCCCGCCAAGTGGGCTTCTCCACGCCGCAGGGCAATCAGGCCGCCGAGGCTTCCGATATGGGACGATGAGAGAGTCAAGCCCGGATTGGTGCGCCGCAGGGCGTTGTTAATCAAGTCCAGGGTGAGGTCGTGGCTGCCGATGACGACGATTGTGTTCTCCACCTCCTCCAAGGGTCGCAGCAGTTGAACGGCGGCCTCGGTCCCGGCATCCAGTCCCTCCGAAAACCTTGGGATGAGCAACAGCCCGTCGGCTTTGGCCAACGACATGATGACCCCGGCGCCCCGTTGCAGCGGTGTCGCCACCATCTTCCCGCCTACCCTGCCGAGCTTGACCCGCAGGTACTCGTCCTCCCCCAACGGCGACAATACCTTGCGGGTGATGCTTGCGGAAACCGTCGGGCGCACTTGGGGCGGCATTCCCAACCAGCGGTCGACCAGCGGCTTGACGAACAACTCGGCAGTCAGGACTGCCGACACTGGGTAGCCAGGCAGGCCGATTACCGGCTTGCCGTCCACCAGTCCCAGAACTACCGGGTGCCCCGGACGCACAGCCACGCCGTGCACCAGTAGTTGTCCCAGTTCTTCAACGACTGCGGCAGTGTAGTCCTCCGACCCAGCGGAAGACCCGGCGTTGACTATCACCAGATCGTAACCGTCAATTGCGCCTTTGACTGTGTCGCGGATGAGGGCGAAATCGTCGCGGACGGGAGGGAAACGTTCGGCGTGACCGCCCCACTCCTGCACCAACCCGGCCAGCATAAGGGTATTGAACTCTACGATGTCGCCGGGCTTGAGTGGAGATGAACCCGGCGGCACCAGTTCGTTGCCGGTGGGAATGATTGCTACTTTGGGTTGCCTACGCACCGGGACCTCGGTAATACCCGCGGCGGCACAAGCCCCAAGGTCCACCGGCCTCAGACGGTGGTTCTCCGGCAAGACCATTTCGGTGGCTACAAGGTCTTCGCCCAAGGTGCGGACATGCTGCCAGGGCGCTACCGGGTTCATAACCTGCACGGTCCACTCGTCAATTTGATTCACGTGTTCGATCATCACTACCGCGTTGTAACCGGGTGGCATCGGGTCGCCAGTGTCCACCCAGACCACTTGGGAGCCGACGGCGAGGCTCACCGGTGTAGTCTCGCTGGCTCCGGTCGTATCGGCGGCCTTCACCGCTATTCCGTCCATCGCGGCGGCGTCGTAGTGAGGGGATGACGCAGCGGCGTTGATTGGAGCAGCGGTTATTCTGCCTTGGGCTTGATCCACCGGTAAGAGTTGGGCCGGTAGCGGGGACAAACCCTCAACCTCCTCCAAAGCGCCGAAGAACCTCTGAAGGGCTTCGTCCAAGGGGATGTCGCTGAGGAAGTAGCGGCGCCTGCCCCGGTGTTGAGGCGCCTTGTCGTTGTGCTGAGTCATGGGCTGTATAACCGGACGGCGACGTCCTCGCCGGCGTACAGGCCGCCCCGGTCCAAGGGCACCTGCACCAATCCGTCGGAACGTATCAACGTGTATATCAGGTTGGACTTTCCGAAGACGGGCTCGGCGATATGGCAGTCGCCATCGGTCTTTAACCTGACTGGAACGTAGTCTTCCCTTCCTGTAGTAGAAGCGATGTCTTGAGCCAAACGGGCGATGACGGTGGGTTGGACCGGCGGATGGGCGCAGCCGGCGAGGTAGTAAAGGGCTGGCCGCACTAGCAGATTGAACACGACCATGGCGGACACCGGGTTCCCCGGCAAGCCGATAGCAGGCTTGTCGCCGACCATTCCCACAATGGTCGGCTTGCCCGGGCGGACCGCCAGCCCGTGCACCAGCACGCCAGGCGGCCCCAGACCTTTGATGATGTCCGCGGTAAGATCGCGGGAACTGACCGAGCTTCCCGCGGAAAAGACCAGCACGTCCGCTGCCTCCAAGCCCCGTTGCGCCGCGTTCATCTGTTCGGCGTAATCATCGCGGGCTATGCCCAGAGGTATTGGAACGCCGCCCGCCTGCCGCACCAGACTCGATATGGTGTAGGTGTTCACGTCCCGTATCTGGCCCGGCTTGGGCACGGCGTCGGGGGGGACGACTTCATCCCCCATGGACAGGATGGCTACCGCGGGCTTTCGGGCAACGGATATACGGGTGATTCCCATGGCGGTCAGCCCGCCCAGGTCTTGCGCCCTCAGCCAGTGTCCCAGGGGAAGGACCGGTTCCCCCTGTTTGATGTCCTCTCCTGGATTAACTACGTTCTCGCCGGGAGCCACCGGGCGGACCACCTCTATCGTCTCGGCGTCCACCATCTGGGTGTTTTCCATCATCACCACGGCATCCGCGCCGCCGGCCAACATTCCGCCGGTGTAGGCTACGGCGGCTTCGCCCACGGTTACGGCAAACCCGGCTGCCTGCCCCATGGGGACCTCTCCCGTCACGGTAAAGTAGGCTGGCAACCCCTCGGACGCGCCGAAGGTGTCTGCGGCCCGGAGCGAGTACCCGTCCATAGCGGAGCGAGGAAAGGCGGGCAGATGCTCGGTTGCGTATAACGGCTCTGCTGTCACACGGTCCAAGGCTTCTTCGACGGAGACTTCTTCGCAGCCGAGCGGCAGCTTGTGCGGGAGCCGGTCCAGCAGGACTTGGAGGGCTTGCGCCGGGGGCAGAACGTTAAAGAATTCCGGCATTACGAATTATAAAGTCCATTGAGGACATGCGCAGAATTGATAAACTCGTTCCTGATTATACGCGGTTCACTTATTGGCCTCACTATTGGCTAATCGGGCCCGCTAATTAATTGGACTGTCGTATAGGTAGTGCATCGGCAAAAACGAAAAGCGATAACGCGGCAACCGTTTTTGTTGACAATGCACGTGGGTAAGTAGAGAATTAGGCGTTGTATTTCCTGGCAGGGTTTTACCGGCTATTCTGTGTTGTAGTTGGATTAGCTGGCAATTCCTTCGTATAAGTTAAGTCAAATGGGGTCCCTGACCAGGGTACGACCCAAATTTTTCATCCTGGAAGCCGGGTGACTGGAGAAAATTGGTAGACAACGCGTTGTCGCCCCATGGCGGGGTGCTTATCGAACGGGTCGCGTCGCCCGAAGAGGCCAGGCTGCTGTGTGCGGGGTTGCCTAAGCTGGCCGTCCGCGAGCAAGTGGCCAGAGAATGCGTTAATTTCGCTTACGGCTTTTTCTCCCCTTTGAAGGGTTTCATGGGGCGGGCGGACGTGGACTCGGTAGTGCGGCACATGACGCTGGCCAACGGATACGTCTGGAGCATCCCCATGGTGCTGGATGTGTCGGAAGAGGAATTGTCATCCTTGGGTGTCAGAGAGGGCGCATCGGTCCTGCTGACTCACCAGGACCAACCACTGGCGGTGCTGGAGGTTGAGGAAATCTTCTCTTACGACAAGGAGTTCCTGGCGCAACACGTTTACGGCACCACCGACGAAGCCCATCCGGGCGTGCTGCGCACCTACTCCTTTCAGGACCGATTCGTCGCCGGCCCCATCACTTTGGTCAATCCTCCCGTGATAAACCCGCCCTACGACAGGTTCTGGCGCACGCCCCGTCAGTTGCGGGAACGTTTTGCTGAACTGGGCTGGACCAAGGTTGTCGCCCACCAGACCCGCAACGTGCCTCACTCCGGTCACGAGTGGATGATGAAGGGCGCTTACTTGGCGGCAGAAGCGCAGGGAATCCTCGTCAGCGCGGTTATCGGAGAAAAGAAACCGGGCGACTACATCGACGAGGCCATAGTCCTGGGTCACGACAAGTTAAGAGAGAGCGGTTTCATACGGCCCGATGTACACCAGACGTCCACGTTGATGTGGGACATGAGGTACGCGGGGCCCAGAGAGGCGGTGTTCCACGCATTGGTGCGGAAGAATATGGGCTGCACCCACCACATGTTCGGGCGCGACCACGCCGGGGTTGGGAACTACTACGGCACCTACGCCGCCCACGAGATTTTCGACCAGTTGCCCGACTTGGGCATCAAGTCGGTGTTGACGCTGGAATGGTGGTACTGCCCGGTGTGCGAAAGCGTGGCTTACGAGGGGCTTTGCGGCCATCGTGAACACAAGCAGGACCTCTCAGGCACCTTTATCAGAAGCATTATCCAGGGGGGAACGGAGCCGGCTTCAGTAAGCCTGCGAGGGGAAGTCCTGGAGGTGGTGCGGGAATGCGCCGATACTTATGGGTTCGGCTCGCCGTTCGTGACCGAGGCCTACCTGGAAAACCGTACGCCAGTCATGTCCATCCCGGCGTTGAATTAGGTCTGTAGCGGCGGTTAGAAAAAAATGTGAATAATTGCCTCCGCCGGAAAAAGCGGGGGCTTTTTCTCAATCAAAACTCGTTAACAATGATAACCAATACATAGGGAGAATTGGAGGAAACATGCCAACCTTCGTAGACCCCAACACTTGCAACGCTTGCGCCGGTGAACACCAAGGGCCGCTGTGTGTGTACATTTGCCCCAACGACCTGATGGTGCTGGACCTTGAGCCCAATAAGGGCCGTAACCGGGAGCCGGAGATGTGCTCCGAGTGCTACGCCTGCGTCAAGCTCTGCCCTCAGGAAGCAATCCACGTCAGAGGATATGCGGACTTCGTGCCGTTGGGCGCCACCGTGCAGCCCCACAGAGTTGAAGACGGCTTGACTTGGGATGTGCATTTCCGGGATGGCCGGGAGTTCAGCTTTACCTACCCGTCCCGCACCAGGCAGGCCGGGACGGTCAACCCGTACGAGAACTTCACCGAGCAAAGGGACGCCGACCTGCGAAACCAGAGCTTGGCCGGAGAGTCTTTGTGGCTGGGCGTGCCCGATTTGCCCAGCGTAAAATAATGACTTTCTGAGACGACAGGTCCACATCAGCAAACAGGAGAGCTAAACATGGCGACACCATCCACGGAAATCGTTGAGAGCGACATTCTGATAATTGGCGGCGGCATGTCCGGTTGCGGCGCCGCTTTCGAAGCCAACTACTGGGGGCGCAACCTGCGTGTGGTCTTGGTTGAAAAGGCCGTAATCGAACGCAGCGGCGCCACCGGTGAAGGCCTTTCCGCCATCAACTGCTACATGGGGCAGCGGTACGGCTGGAACACCCCTACAGACTTCGTTAACTACGTAGTCAACGACATGATGGGGTTGGCCCGCGAGGACCTGGTATACGACGTGGGCCGCCACGTCGACTCATCGGTGCACCTTCTCGAGGAATGGGGGCTGCCCATCTGGAAGAAGGAAAACGGCGAGTACGAACGAATCGGGCGATGGCAGATACCGATCCACGGCGAGTCTATCAAACCCATCACTGCTGAACCGGCCCGGACAGCGTTGGGGCCGGAGAACCTGTACGAGCGGGTTGCGGTGACCCACCTGCTGACCGACGCCAACGACCCGGAGAAGATAGCCGGGGCTCTTGGCTTCTCCGTCAGAGAAAACAAGTTCTACGTTTTCAAGTCCAAGACGGTAATAATTACCACCGGCGGCGCGTCCAACGTCTTCCGTCCCAAGTCGATTAACGAGGGCACCGGGCGGACATGGTACTCGGTCTTCGCCACCGGTTCCGCCTACGGGTTGATGATTCCCATCGGCACCGAAATGACGCAGATGGAGCACCGTTTCGTTCCCACGCGGTTCAAGGACGGCTACGGGCCGGTGGGTATGTGGTTCCAGTATTTCCACGCCCAAGTGTTGAATGCCTTGGGGGAGGACTACACCGTTACCCGTGACGATGAATTGAGGAAGTATGAGCCTTACGGTTCCGCAGTGCCCACGCCGACGCCTTTGCGGAACCACCAGATGTTCATGGACATCCAGGCGGGCCTGGGCCCCATGTACATGCGAACGGACCAGGCCATGCAGAGACTGGCTGCCGGCGATCCAGCCAAGATGGACGAGGTACGAGCCGAGGCGTGGGAAGATTTCCTGGATATGACCATTTCCCAAGCTTTGACTTGGGCGGCGTTGGACATCGCTCCTGAGGAGACGCCGTCGGAGGTTGTGTTAGCTGAGCCATACATCATGGGCTCACACTCCGGGGAGGCCGGGGCTTGGGTAAGCGGCCCCGAAGACCTGTCGCCTCCGGACTACTTCTGGGGATACAACAAGATGACTACCATCCGCGGGCTGTTCGCCGCCGGCGACGGCGTCGGCGCGGCCCCCCACAAGTTCTCGTCCGGTTCCTTTACCGAGGGGCGTTTGGCCGCGAAAGCCGCGGTCAACTACGTGACCGATCACCAAGCAGTCCCTACGTTGAACGACTCCCATGTGAAGGGTATCCAGGAAGCCATTCTGGCTCCCATGGTGACCTTCGACCGGTACAAAGGAGTGTCCACGGCAGAAGAGGTCAACCCACACTACATCACGCCCAGGCAAGGGTTGGTGCGGTTGCAAAAGATAATGGACGAGTATGCCGGCGGCGCTTCCATGGCATACACGACCAACGAGTCCACACTGGTGCGCGGTATCCACTTGATAGGGTTGCTGCGCGAGGACCTGGCCCACTTGGCCGCCCGGGACCGTCACGAGCTTATGCGGTGCTGGGAGTTGATCCATCGCACTTGGGTTGGTGAAGCCCACATGCGTCACCTGCTGCATCGCAAGGAGACCCGTTGGCCCGGCTACTACTACAGGGCCGACTATCCCAAACTGGACGACGAAAACTGGCGGGTGTTCGTCAACTCGAAGTACAACGCCGCCAACAACGAATGGGATGTGTTTACCAAGCCCTACCTGAAAATCGTTACTTAGCTCAGGTTGGGCAAGGAGTCCTGGCGAAGCCATAGCGAACGGGCTGCTACCCATAATGGATTGGAGCTGACCCAAGCAAATTAACAATCGAATAGCACCCCCTGGGCGCCAATACGGTTTAAAAGGGAAGGCGGTGTGAGTCCGCCGCGGTTGCGCCACTGTAAGCGGGGAGCCGGCCGGCAACGAAGTCACTGTCCCGAGTCGTCGGGATGGGAAGGCGTTCGGTCAGGTGTTGATCCGCGAGCCAGGAGACCTGCCCAGGGATAGTAGACTTCTACTCTGCGCTTAACAGAGGCGGATCCGTCGCGGCTCCTGCCACCGGCCGGTGGACAACTGCGGCGTGCTGATACATCAAAAACCCCGGCAGAGTAAAAGCCGGGGTTTTTTGTTGCCACCATCCAAAGGGGAGCCATGCAACATTTAGAGCCTGTCTCAAAACCAATCAGTCTCGTGATTTCCCAACGTTGTTGGTCGAGGAATATAGATTCCCGCCTGCGCGGGAATGACGTGTTGGGTGCGTTGGGATGACGCATGCCTGCGTGGGAATGACGGGTTGGGTGCGTTGGGATGACGCGTGCCTGTGCGGGAATGACGTGTTGGGTGCCGCGACAAGTTCTGAGATAGTTTCTTAATACAGGAGGGTCAACATAGCCATGAGAGAGTCCACATTCAGAGGTGAGATCGTCGATGAGGGCGGTGCAAGGTTCGAAGTGTTTACCCTGCCTACCAGGGAAAACGTACTGCTGAATCTCCTCAATGATTGCTTTGTAGAGTGGGAACACATCCGGATTGGCCCGGTAATACCGGGAGCGTTATGGGAAATTCGTCCTCCCTGTAAACCCAATATCACATTGTGCAATGGTTATGCTACAGTGGATTTTCAGGACTGGCAGTTCCACCTGTGTATCGGTGAGCCCAGGGATGTCAGGCCTGAGATAGCGGCTCTTCGGCGGACCGGGTTGGTCGAGTTATACCGGCGGCTGAACTGGTGGGGACAGCCCGTCAGGTGCGGCCTGCGTCTCTTGAACGGCGCAGGAGACCAGCAAATATCCTTTATGTTGCCAAGCCCTTTCATAACCGACGACCTCGCAATCATGAAGGAGCCGGATTGGGGCCGATTGGCGTTATGGGACCTGTTGTGCCGGAAATACTTGGGACTGGAGCCTGATCCAAGCGCTCCGAAGTCCCGATATGGCTAAAGGAGGGCATCCTTTGACGAACGATTTGCGCGGGGCCGGTCTGCGAAGCAACCTCTTTGAGATTCCGATTATAGGTAAGGGAGAGGAGGGGTGGTCAAGCGCACGGTCCCTGTTTCAAGATGACGATGATCGATTACGTGATCTGGTCATGGGCTATGGACGGGACCGGTGGGGTACGGATAATTGCCATGTTGCCGGGTCGGCTTTCCTCATTGCCTACCTGACGCGGCTGATCTGGCCGGTGGCCGCCCAGTATGTGCTGGAGCGTAGAGTCCCCGACGTGCGCTTGGCGAACCTGACCTTCCATTGGCGCGAACAACGCATCGACGGAACAGCCTTGGCCACCTCGCGTTTTGCTACTTTGGCGGGGGTCGCCGATGCCACTGACCCTGATGCTTTGGCGGTGGCCGACGAGGCTGAGCTTTATGCCCAATTGAAGGAGTGGCTGTTCGAGGAGAACCTCAACATTGTGGTCACTTCACTGCGCCGTGCGGCCAAGGCCAGCCTCAAGGTCTCATGGAACGCCGTGGCCGCCTCTTTCAGCCAAGCTTTCCACAATCTTTACGAAGCATCGAACGCCCCCGGTACAGTGGTCAACGATGCCGCCATTTTCTTCGAGGACCCGGCCACACCGATATACCGCCAAGTGAGCATGGAGGTGGTCATCCACCAAGGGAACCAGGGGTTCTTCTCCCGGCGTGCGGGGTGCTGCCTTTGGTGGCGCGCTGACCGGTCCAACGAATACTGCTCAAACTGCATACTGTTAGCCGGCGATCAACAAGACCGGATGTTCCGACGGATATTGGAAGCCCGGCAGTAATCAGATCGCGGGTAACCTCGCCAGCATTGCCGGATAGCAGGAGTCGCCGCTTAGAGACTATCTCAAAGCCAATCAGTCTCGCTGATTTCCCCACGTCACTGACCGAGGCGTATAGATTCCCGCCTGCGCGGGAATGACGGGTGCCTCGCGGGAATGACGGTGTAGCAGCGGGAATGACGGGTTGAGTGCAGTACTAAATTTGTTGGGTGCTGCGACAAGCTTTGAGATAGTTACCTAGAGGTGTAGTGATGTTATACTGGCATCACTATTTATGATTTTGATATGCGCCGCATGTGATTTGCGGCCTGCTCCACTCTCGTTAGTCGTCGACAACCCACGTGGAACCCTGCCGATGCTGGCCATGAGGGACATAGCGGCATGACCGTTACCGGCCTGCTCGTCCTTGCCATCGGCATCGCTTTGGTGGCTTACGCCATCCTGCCTTGGGTCAGTTACCGTGCGAAAGCTCTCGGTTCCCAAGCGGTAAGGCAGGGCGTAAATTACAAATGGTGGGTGTTCGGCAGCATCGCCATCGGCACCTTCCTCTCCGTGGTCGATCATGGCAGCGTGTTGGTCGCGCTGCCGGAGATTGAAGCCCACTTCGATAGCGACCTTCCCACGGTCCAATGGCTGGTTGTCGGTTACGCCCTGGCTATCAGCGTTCTGCTGCTCCCCATGGGGCGGCTGGGAGACATTCTTGGACGCAAACAGGTATACATTGCAGGTTTCATAGTTTTTGTGGTCGCGGCGGCGTTGGCCGGCGCATCTCCCAACCTGGAAGTACTCATAACTTCCAAAGTGCTTCAAGGCGTGGGATCGGCGATGATCCAAGGCAATGGCATGGCCACCATCGTTTCCGTTTTCCCCGGCACTGAGCGAGGCAAGGGCTTGGGGTACCACTTGAGCGTGGTGGCCACTGGCGCCATTGCCGGGCCTGCTCTGGGAGGGTTCCTGGTCAGCGGTCTTGGTTGGCGTTGGGTATTCTTCGTTAACGTTCCGGTGGGTGTGCTGGCCATAGTCGCAACCGTGCTCATCCTCGCCAACGACCGGGCGGCCGCTACCGCTGAGGGTGGCCAACGGCCCGCGTTCGACTGGTGGGGCGCGATCCTGTCCGGGTTTGCGTTGCTGCTGTTCCTCCTGGTTGTTGGCAACGGGGAAAGGATGGGCTGGTCTTCGGGGTGGATTACTTCCGGAGCAGTTCTCGCGGCGATTTGCTCCGCTGCTTTCGTCTGGTGGGAGTTGCGGACGGCGTCGCCGATGCTCGATCTGCGGCTGTTTCGCCGGAAGCTGGTGGCTATCGGCGCTGCGTCTGGATGGATTTCCTTCGTAGGCACATCCTCAACCCGTTTCTTGATGCCTTTTTACCTTCAGCGCGTCCTGGAACTAGAACCCAAGGATGTAGGACTGCTGTTGATTCCGCCGGCCTTGACCATGGTGGTCGTAGGCCCGATAAGTGGGCGGTTGTCCGACCGATTCGGCTGGCGTTGGTTGACCACCGCCGGGTTGGGAATATCCGCTTTTTCCTGGTTCGCTTTCGCCGCAGGCTTGGGGATGGACTCCAGCTTAGTGTTCGTTGTGGGAATTTTGATGTTGCAAATGGCAGGCATGGGGTTGTTCAACTCACCCAATAACAGCTCCATGCTCAGTGTCGTGGAGCGGTCCAGTTACGGCGTCGTCTCCTCGCTGACCCAGCTGATCAGGAATTCCGCCAACGTGACCAGCATCGCCGTAGCCACCACGGTCGTGGTGGTGACGATGGGGTCCTTGGGGGTTGAGCCCAGCTTGGAAGCAGTTTCTCCGCAAGTGGCCAACGCCTTCTTGTCCGGGTTGCACCGATCGTTCCTGCTCATGGGCGGCATCCTGCTGGTGGGGATGGTGGTATCGGTGCTTAGAGACAACCGGGCCCCGCAACGGGCTGCGCCGCCCCGGCAGGCGCCACGGGCCGAGCCAGTGGCAGAGGCCTCGGACGATTAGTAGAAACTGGCTTGGCCCCCGAGGCTGACACACCGGCGCAAGTCCGCTTGACACCCCCAATACCAGATGTCAGACTAACTTTGGTGTCTGGAGACCGACCCAAGCGGTGGGTACGGAAATTCCGCGCCGACCCACAGATTCTGCACACAGGAGAAAAACGTGCCTGACTTCAAGATTGAAATCCGGGAAAACGGCCCTATGCGGGTTTATGGCCCCTTCGAGTTGGTAGACCAGCAGGGCGAGACCTATACTCAGCCGGAAGGACAGTGGGTTACGTTGTGCCGCTGCGGCCAGTCTGAGAACAAGCCGTATTGCGACGGCGCCCACCGGACCTGCGAATTTGAGGCAGAGAGCAAAGCCCACTAACCCGAGGTAGACCAGCGAATCGTGAGGAGGCCCGGCATACGCCGGGCCTTTTAATTGGCGGCCTGCCACTCACAGGCACTCAGGCCGTACCAAGTGCTTTCATGAATGCCACTTGGTACGGCCAATTTTTGAGGACCGGTCGCCGTAAAAAGGCTGAATCAGCGGCCGCGGTAAATCGGCTTAATGGCCCGCACCGAAGCCAATCGCTCCTCGGCCAAGCGGTCGGCCATGCGAGCAGTGGACATCTCCCTCTCCTTGGACTCCTTGGCAATCCGCCCCATGATTTCGTAGATGCGTTCCGTCTTTTCCCTAGCCAGTTCCGGGTTGTAGTCCGCTCCGATTTCCGTTGAAGCGTTAATTACGCCGCCGGCGTTGATCAGGTAGTCCGGCGCGTACAGGATGCCCCGCCGGTGCAGTTCTTCCCCGTCGTCCTCAGTCAACAGTTGGTTGTTGGCTCCACCGGCCACTACCCGCGCCTTGATGCGGGGGATGGTGTTCTTGTTGATGACGCCGCCCAAAGCGCAGGGGGAGAATATATCGCACTCCACGTCGTAAATCTCGTCGGGTTTAAGCACCTTGAGGCCCATGCCCTTGGCGGCGTTCAAGGCGTCTCCGTTGACGTCGGTCACGATGATTTCCGAGTCCTCTTTCATCAGATGATGGGCCGTATGGGTTGATACCTTTCCAAATCCCTGCATGGCGACCTTTTTTCCGCGCAGGGAGTCGGTGCCCCAGACCACTTTGGCGCAGGCTTTCATCCCCATGTACACACCCAACCCCGTCATAATCGAGGTGTCGCCACTGCCGCCCAAGTACGTTGGCAGTCCCACCACGTAGTCCGTCTCCTGATGAATGTGCTCCATGTCCCGTCCGGTGCTGCCCACATCGGTTGTGGTGAGGTACCGACCCCCCAGGGTGTTCAGGAACCTTCCATAAGCCCGCAGCAGCGCCTCGGTTTTCTGGGTGCGCGAGTCGGCGATGATCACCGCTTTGCCTCCGCCAAGGGGCAGTTCGGCTGCGGCCGACTTGTATGTCATCGCTCGGGACAAGCGCAGGGCATCGGTCACGGCTTCCTTTTCCGAGGCGTAGGGCCAGATACGCAGCCCGCCGCAGGACGGTCCCAAGGTTGTGTCGTGGATGGCCACCATGCCCTTGAGGCCCGATGCCGGGTCTGAAAACATCACCAGTTGCTCATGGCCGTACCGGTTCATGTGTTCAAAGATTTCCATACTTTCCCACCTCATCCGTTCTCCGGAGCAAGCTCGGGGAGGTTGCACAAACGACGGGTCCGGCGCCGTCACCCCGGTCATTTGGCTAACGGTTTTCGTTTCCCTTTACTATTATAGATGATAAGTATTATGAAATGCTACCATTGGGCAGGTCCTCGCAGGGCAATTGCGTTATAAAGTTTGGCAGCCCATTTAATCGCCCGTCTTCACGGGGGCAGGCGTGATTCCCGTGGAAACGGGAATCCATAGTTGTCGGAAAGGGCAAATTTGCTTATGGGAGACAGTGTGGATTCCCGCCCCCGCCTTCGCGGGGGTGACGTTCCTTCGCGGGAATGACGGAAGGTTTTGCGGCAGATTTGGCCTGTCTGGTCCAGTGATAGTTAAAACGCGGTTGCCCTGCAGGTCCTCGGTCTCGTTTAGACTGAGCGGGGTTTAGATGTTAGAATCCTCGTCAACGGCCCTGAGGGCCAGTCTGGAGGAACGATGCCACGACAGTACAACCAGCCGCCGGAAATGGCTATTGACGCCAGCAAGAGCTACAGCGCGACCATTCGCACCAACCATGGCGACATAACCTTGGACCTGCTTCCGTCTGCAGCCCCCAAGACAGTGAACAACTTCGTGTTCCTGGCGCGGGAGGGCTATTACGATGGGGTTATTTTCCACCGGGTTATTCCGAACTTTATGATACAGGGCGGAGACCCGACTGGAACGGGCATGTCGGGTCCAGGCTACCAGTTTGAGGACGAATTCGACCCGGCGTTCGGTTTTGACACGCCGGGAATCCTGGCGATGGCCAACGCCGGGCCGAACACCAACGGTAGCCAGTTCTTTGTTACAACCGCTCCAACCCCGCACTTGAACGGACGCCACACCGTCTTCGGGCGCGTGACAGAAGGTCAAGCCGTGGCAGACGCTATCTCAGGCGTCCCCAGGGGGCGGAACGACAAGCCCAACGACCCGGTCGAAATCATGGGCATTGACATTACCGAGGGCTAAGAGATTATCTCAAAACCAGTCAGTCTCGCTGATTTCCCCACGTCGCTGACCGAGACCGATAGATTCCCGCGTGGGCGGGAATGACGGGTTGGGTGCTGCGACAAGTTTTGAGATAGTTTCTAAGCTCGACTTTGTACATTCCACAGGTGTGCATCATATGTAAGATCACGTAGCTAGTACCGTTTCAATTTAATTCTATTGGATAGATATGTTTGAGCTTACTGCGAGCGTCCCCCGGTCGTGGCCGAGGGCAGGCTCTGGGTGGAGAACCGCCAGTCTATGACGGCGGCGGCCTCGTTGCGCTCGCGTTCGAGCGCGGCGACCTCCCGTATCAGCAACGCTTCATCGCCGACCCGGCGGTTCAAACACTGTCTGCTGAAGACGCTGAACTCGATTTCAGCCATGTTCAACCAGCTTCCGTGATTGGGTGTGTAGTGAAGCTCCAAGCGTTTGGCTATGCGGCGCGCCTCGGACGGTGCAAACGCTTCGTAGAGCGAGCCGGGCTTGTGGGTGTTGAGATTGTCCAAGACCAACCGGATCACTGTGGCGTCAGGATATGCCTCGTCCACCAGCCACTTCATCTGTTGAGCGAAGTCCACAGCAGTCCGGCGCCCGGTCACCTCAACGTGCCTCCACCCACCCTTCGGTTCACAGAACATGAACAGGTTCCGGGTCCCGTTTCGCTGGTACTCAGTGTCATAGCGCTCCACCCGTCCAGGAGCGGCCTTGATGGAAGGCCGCACATCCCCGAGCAACTGCTTGGAGGTCTCGTCGAAACACACCACCGGGCGCTCCCGGTCATACTCTTCGTGATAAAGGTCCAGTACGTCCTCCATCCGGGCGACGAACTCCCCGCTCAGCTTGGGGATGCACCATTCCTTTTTCTTCCACGGCTTGAGTTCGTTTTTTTGAGTATCTGGCGCACCGTCTCCAAGGATATGCTCCCGGCCAACTCCATCTCCACCACCTTGTCCGCCAGCAGATGGAGCGTCCAGTTTACATGTCCTTCGGGTGGACTGCTGCACGCGATAGCAACCAGGTGCGCTTCCTGCTTGCCGTCCAACTTGCGCTCCCGGCCCGGCCGTGGCTTGTCATTGATGGCGGCATCAAGTCCTTCCTCGACGAACCGCTTCCGCACTCTGGCAACGGTAGCGGCGTTGATCAAAAGCACGCCGGCTATCTCACGGTCCCGAAGTCCTTCATCTGCTTTGAGCAGCGCCAGCGCCCGCTTGACGGTGCGGACTGACGGCTTGCCCCGGTGGGAAACCTCATTGAGACGGGTGCGTTCGGATTCAGCCAGCTTGACTTTATACTTGATGGCAGCCATGTCTGGATACTCCCCCACAGAAAGATCATACCCAAGTATGACTGCCTTCTTATATTCTTACAAATCTATCTGGAAGTAGTACTAGGGCACTTTTTCAATGTCGTCTCTGGACCCGACATTGAAAAAGTATTGAAAAAGAGATATATAGCCACACCTTTGTATCTAATGGCTTCTAACCAACTTTGTACAAAGTCCAGCTAAGCCCTAGTACCGTTTCCAGCTAGATTTGTTGATACTGGAAAGCTGCCTCTAACTCTGGATTCCTGCTTGCGCGGCAATGACTAACAGGTGTAACAAATATCCGGTATAAGGCATATTCAAGTGGAAACGGTACTAGTAGTACGAAATCTTTGAAATGATGAGTGGACAATATTGGCCTGAGCACCCGGCGATAATCGGCGGATGGTGCTCTTCGCCAAGACCCATACTCTTCAAGTCATCATTTCAAAGCAGTTGGGCTACTAGCCTCGAGAGGCGGCCAGCGTCTGCGCTTGGGGAGTAGCCGCTGGCTTGGTCAGTTGGGGCCGTTTCGCCATCAGGAACAGGAAGCCGCCCAAGTAGTTGAGTCCCGCCAGTATGAGGAAGGCATTGGTGTAGCTACCCTGTACGTCACGCAGGTAGCCGGCAAAAGGAGACGACATCAGCAGCAGGATATTCATCGGCACCGACGAAATACCCAGAATCTTACCGAAAGAGGCCCGCCCGAAGTACTCTCCCCGGATGGCTATCGTCAAAGGATTCCTTCCGCCAAACCCAATGCCGAACAGGACTGCAAACAGGTAGAAGGTCGGCAGGCTGTTGGCGAAGGTTAACACGACCACCGCGGTGGCTTGGATGGTCGTGAAGATAAACAGGGCGATGCGCTTGGGAATCAGGTCTCCAGAGTACCCGCCAATCAACTGGGAGCCCATGGCGACTCCCGTGTAGGCTGCCACCAGCCACGCTGTCGTTTGCAGGTCGAACCCCTTGTCCTGCATCAGCAGGCCCAAGTGGGACATGATAGCCAGAATGATCATTGACGTGAAGCCGTGGCCGAAGGAAATCAGCCAGAATGACGCAGTTCTGATCGCCTGAGCCGCGGTGAAATCGACGTTGGTGGTATCGGCCCTGCGAGTGGAAGCAGCCTGTTGGGCCGTGGCCTGTTGCGGAGCCGGCTGCTCCCGTCCCGTCTGCGGAGGGTCGCCATCGGGGAGAAGGCCATAGTCCTGCGGGCGGTTGCGGATCAGCCTGGAGACGGGCAGCGCAACCGCGAGAGTAAAGATACCCAACAAGATGGCGGTCATCGACCAACCCAACCGGTCGTGGTCCGGACTGACGGCCCAGGCTATGGCCGGCACCAACAACAAAGCCCCGGCCCTGCTGCCCATGTTAGCCCAAGCCACGGCGACCGACCTCCGTCGAGAGAACCAGTGGTTCAACATAGTCATCATGGGCATCCAACTGCCCAACCCCTGCCCCAACGACATCACGATGTAGGCGAAGTAAAACATCCACAGGTTTTGGGTCATCCCGAAAAACACGAATCCCACGCCCGTGATGGTCAGTCCGATGAGCACCATCGTCCGGGTCCCAACCCGGTCCGCCAAGTAACCCTCAGCCGGACCCATGATCCCGCCTTCCACCCTGGTCAGGGTCAGCGCCAAGCCCAACTCGGTGCGGGTCCAGCCGAACTGCCGTTCCAGCACAACCGCCCATACGGCCATGGCGTGGAATATGGGGACGGTTGCGATAACCATCACGAAGCCGCTGATGGCCACCAAGTACCAGCCGTAGAAGATCCCCCCGCGGGCCTTCTTGGCGACCTCCGGGACGACCGCCATTAACATGAGCAGGACCCCGAAGGAAAGGAATACAAGGCCGGTGACGGTCATGCCGCTAGCCCCTCTGTTCGCGGTCTCGCCAAACCAATAGCTGCTGGTCCAGTGTTGCTGTTATTCAAACGCTTCATCGCTGAGTATGATAACAAAGAGTTCACAACATCATGAACATTAAGGTGTAACAAAAATGTTTCGCTTTCGCCGTGACAGTCAGGGCCTGTCTGGCCGCTCCAAGTCTATCCACCAACGGTAAACCGTGTTTCTCGGCAGCCCGAAACCGGAGGAAACCTGGGAAACGGCGTCTTTGGGCGCCGCGCCCAAGGTCCGCAATTCAGCCAGCCGGTCCCGGGCGGCGGACAGTTGCGCCCCGGCGGGGTCGGTGGACCCGGAGGGTTCCAAGTTGCCTTGAATGACCAGAACGAACTCTCCTCTGGGCGACGGAAAGTAAGCGATAGCTTCGTTGACTGTGCCGCGGAACACTTCTTCATGCAGCTTGGTCAGTTCCCGGCAGACCGAAATCCGCCGGTCGCCCAATGCCTCGGCCATATCCGCCAGGGTGGCCAAGACCCGGTGGGGCGCTTCGAATATGACCAGTGTGTGAGGTGAGTAGACTTGGTCGTGCAGCCGGGCCAACCTTTCCCGGCGCTTCCGCGGCAGGAACCCCAGGAACAGGAAGTCGTTGCCTGGAAGACCTGACACGGCAATGGCGGTGGTTACGGCCGATGCTCCGGGCACCGATTCCACGGCGGCGCCTTCCTCCGCGGCCCTGGCAACCAACTCCGTTCCCGGGTCGCTTATGCCGGGCATACCCGCATCGGTCACCAGCGCCACGTTCCCGGACGCCAAGGTCTCCAATAACTTTGGCAGCCGTTCCCGCCGGTTGTTCTCGTTGTAGCTGATCAGGGGCGTCTTGATTCCCAAGTGGCTCAGCAGCCGGCGCGTCACCCGGGTGTCTTCGGCGGCGATCAAGTCCACCTGTCCCAGGATTCTTGCGGCCCTAGGGGTAAGGTCTTCCAGATTGCCGATAGGTGTGCCGACCACAAATAACGTGCCCATTTGAACATAGTATAGCTTGAAACGGAGACGGCGTCGGACTGGGCCGCGGGTGACGCGGGCGAGTCACGGGCCGTGCTATACTCCCGAAAAATACGCTCGCCCATTACGGGCAGCTTCGAGGAAAACGCCATGACAACATCGGCCTCATCATCAAACAATAGCTCCACCGACCATCTTTCCCGTTCCGTAACCATCGAAGCGGATGCCCGCATGTTGGACCGTATGAAAAAAGAGTCCAATGTGCGGGGATTCACCATCCGGTGCGACGAAGGGAACCCCAACGGCGATAACTCGGCCCCTTCTCCGCTGGCCTATTTCGCTTCGTCGATTCTCTTTTGAGAGATGACTCAACTGGAGCGGTACGCCCAGATGATGAAAGTATCGGTATCAAAGGTGCAGGCTCATATCGCGTTAAGCGTCGGTGTCGAAGGGTCTGTGTTGGCGCAAACTATACAGGCCCGGGCCGACAAAATTGAGATCAGTTACGAGATCGAGGCCGACGAATCCCCTGCCCGCATTGCCGGACTGGTCCGCAATGCCCGCAACGGCTGTTACGTCCGCCAGACGATAGGCCGGCCCGAACTCTTCCACGACACCATAACCCTGAACGGGCAGCCCCTGGACTTGGCGGCGTATCCGCCTCCCGCCAATTGATGGTTCAATAAGCCCGCCATCGGTGGTCTGCAGGGAAGTTTGCAATCGGCCCGTGGTAAACGGCGGACGCTGTCCAGTTGGCGTGGGTCTACTTGGGGTCGCTTTGCTTGGTGGTAACCATGCAAAGCGCGGGAGACCCCAACTCGAAGGGGTCCCATTCCCAGTGATGGGAACGCTCCATGTCGCCAAATGCCGAACTGTAGGCTTCGTGGCCGCCAAAGCCGGCCTGTTCCAGCAAAGCGGTCAACTCCCGGTAGGTGTACAGCCTTACGGAAAGTTTTTTCCTTTCAACCCGGCCATTGTCGATAAAAGTCCATTGCGATTCGGCGCGGCTAGTTGCGTGGTCATACGACCGGTCTTCCAGGGCGATCAGGCCCTCCGGTGTCTGCCACCAATCCTTGTCACGGGCCTCCATTTCGGCGACGTAGGTCTCGATGACCGGCGTGTCGAGCAGGAACCGCCCCCCCGGCTTTAATGCCCGGGAGACCGCCCTCAGGAACTCCGCGTTGCCGTCCTCGTCGAAATACCCGAAGCTGTTCCAGAGGCAAAGCGCCGCATCGAACTCCGCTTCCCATGGCAGGCGCCGCATGTCTCCGTGCTCCCAAGCGACGCGCAGGCCTCCGCCGGAGCCTGTCCGGGGCGCATGGGAGTCCCATTGCAAGCGATCGGCTGCCGCCTTCTCCGCCATTCCGAGCAGTTCGCGGCTGAAGTCCACACCGGTAACGTCATAGCCCATAGCGGCCAACTGCACTGACCAGCGCCCGGCTCCGCAGGGAACATCCAGGACTTTGGACCCGCGGGTCAACCCCAGGACATGTTCAACGAAGCTCGATTCGGACATGACGCCCGGCGGCCCGCAGAAGTCCCGCACGAAGTCCAGCGCCGTCCCGGTGAAGAAGTCCTGCCACCAGTCGGGATTGCCGGTGAAGAAACTTTGCATCTATTCGGGTGTAGAGGTCAAAGCGGCCGCCTTGGAATGTGGTGGGAAGTATGAAATTCAGGGCGAGGAAACCGCAACCCAAAATGGAATTGGTCTGGGAATCCACTATTCCATCGGGTTTTACGATACGCCAAACACGGATGGCTATCAAGGAAAGGAGAGGAACGATTGCAGAGTTGAGGTGCATTTAACGCATGGACATATACTGGATTTACTATCGTCCCACTGTGTACTCCGTTGCTGTTTCGCACACCGGTTAACTGCGTGCTATCATGGCGATTCCGGCGTTACCGCTGGATGTGTACCGCCGCTACTACGACCCTTTGCTACACTAACTTTCTAATCCCGCTGGATTCCCAGCATCAGGAGCAATTATGACCACCCTTACCGGAGCGCACCTGTTCATTCGTTGCCTTAAGCAGGAAGGCATTCAGAAAATATTCACCATCGTGGGGGATACGATCCTGCCCTTGGTCGACGCGGCCGCCGACGAGGGGATCGAGTTCATCGATACCCGCCACGAGGGTGCGGCCATGCACATGGCCGACGGCTACGCAAGGATTACCGGCCAGCCGGCGGTGGGGATGTTTACCGGCGGCCCCGGCTTTTCCAACGCCATTTCCGGCCTGCCTGCGATTTACACCTCTGAAAGCCCGGTCATTTTCGTTGCGGGGTGCGGCGAATTGCCGGAAAAGGGAATGGTGACTTTCCAGGAAATCGACCAGACCGCGATGGCGGCTCCGGTCACCAAGGGCTCGTGGCTAATCCACGACCGCCGCCGGATACCCGAATTCGTGGCAACGGCGTTCCGGACGGCGATGTCGGGCCGCCCGGGCCCAGTGCATTTGACCCTGCCAATAGACTTGCAGGAGCAGGAGATTTCGGAGGAGGAACTGCCCAAGTACCTGCCGCAAGAGTACCGTAGCATGGGGCGTTCCCCGGCTGACCTGTCCTTGGTAGAAGAAGCCTCGGCGCTGCTGCGGCAAGCGCGCCGCCCCGTCATAATTGCGGGCAACCCGGCCCGCTACTCGGTCGCCGCCGAGCAGTTGGAGGCGTTGGCCGAGACCACCGGCATTCCGGTGTTCACCGTGGAGCAGGCCAGGGGACTGTTGGACGACGAGCATCCCCTGTGCTTTGGATACGCGGACGGCGGGTTAAATGCTACGGCACGGCGTTTCCGCGAGGCCGACGTGGTGTTGTTATTGGGAAAGCGGCTGGACCATCGCTATCGGTACGGTGGCGTCTTTGGAGCCGACGCAAAGATCATCCAAGCAGACCCTTCTCCTGCTGAGATCGGGCGCAACAGAGGAGTTTCCGTCGGGCTGCTGGGCGACTTGGGGGCCATAGTAGACCAATTGACCAGTGCGGCGGCCAAGGGAAGCAAGACCGATATATCCGCATGGGTGGACCAACTGCGCCAGGACCGCAAGACTTGGATAGAGGAACTGGAGAGCAAGGCCACCGGCGAGAGTCCAATGCACCCCGTGGACGTATTTACGAAAATCCAGCATCTCATCGACCGGGACAGCTTTATAGTAATGGACGGCGGCGATTACGTGCAGTGGGGCCGCTCTTATCTGAAAGCCCGTATGCCGGGCCGGTTTGTCCGCTTGGGGCCGTTGAGCCACTTGGGCGGCGGCATACCCTACGGAATGGCCGCCAAATTGGCTTACCCGAACAGCAAGGTGTTTGTATTCACCGGCGACGGGGCTTTCGGGTTCTATCCCATGGAATACGACACCTGTATCCGGCATAACCTGCCCATCACCACGGTGATGGGGAACGACGCGACCTGGGGCATCGACAAGACCTTCCAACTGGCCTACTTCAATCGTGCCGTGGGTACCGACCTGCGGTTCATACGGTACGACAAGATGGTGGAGGCCATTGGAGGATACGCCGAATATGTAGAGAGCCCCGATGAAGTGGCTCCGGCGGTGGAACGGGCCGTTAACTCGGGCCGCCCATCCTTGGTGAACGTGATGGTGCGCTCGGGCGCAAGTCCCTTCGCGGAGGCGGTTATTGCGCGGCGTCAGAGGAGCTAGACTCTTAAATGACACGCTTGGTCTCCTCGCCCGGCGAGGCCGTCATCCAGTGTTCGGGCCAGTGGACCATGTCCTTCAATATAACGGAAGAATCCGTAACCATGCGTCGTAATTCGTCACAATAGTGCCTTGGGCATAGAGTTTTACAGCGAACATGGAAAGCCATATGTCATTCTATTGACAAATATTGAGGCACCGTATATTGTATTCCTCAAGGCTGGGCACTCCAGCCACAAGCATGCTATCGGGAGGAGCTAGATATGCTCAAGATTGGACATGAAATCGTAAGGCCGGGTTACAAATACGGCGATGCGCCGATGACCATTCCCGTGCCCGAAGAATTGGAAACCGTCCCCGGCATTCCTATTAACGACCGGGAAGTTGACTGGTATGCCAGGGAGTATCCCCTGGAGTCCATTAACTACACCGAGCGTGCATCCCGCGACTGGGCGAACAACCTTCGGGACGAACACGCTGAAATGCGTGAGATCCGCAAAGAGCACGACAAGCTCAACCGCGGCCTGATCATCGCCGGACGGATGACCGCAGAAATGGAGCCGACGGCCGAGCCCACCGGCGAGGACGTCACGGAGTTGATCAAGAACAAAGCCCACCAGTTGGGTTACTTGGAAGCAGGTATTGCTCCTTACGACTTCCGCTACGAGTACCAGAGCAAGAAGGGCTTCACCAGCCTTCCTCATGCCATCTGCTTGGCCTACGAGCAGGACTATGAGCCGACCCAGACGATCCCCAGCATCGACGCTGAGATCGTGCACTCCAGCACTTACCGGACGCAGGCCGCAGCCGGGTTGGAGTTGGGCAACTTCATCCGTTCGCTGGGATACAAGGCCCACGTAATCCACTCTTCTGACGCCACCGGGCCGGTCATCCCCATGTTCGTGGAAGCTGGCTTGGGACAGTTGGGCGCCTGTGGTTACCTGTTGACCCCGCACGCCGGCAACCGCAACCGGTTGATGATGGTCACCACCGATGCCAACGTCACCCATGACAAGCCCATTGACTACGGCATCCACGCATTCTGCCAGGTATGCCAGGTCTGCGTGAACCGCTGCCCGGGCCGCGCCCTGATGCGCGACAAGATCTGGTGGCGTGGGTTGGAAAAGAATAAGTTGTACTTCAAGCGCTGCCGTCCCGTAATGGCCCGTTACTTGGGCTGTGGCATCTGCATGAAGGTATGCCCCATCCAGAAGTACGGCATGAAGAACGTGATGGAGCACTATGCCGAGACCGGACAGGTGCTGGGCAAGGGCACCCACGACCTGGAAGGGTACACCATCGAAGGCAAGGGCTATTTCGGCCCCGGTGAACTGCCGGTATTCGACCGTGGCTTCTTCGACATGCCCCAGGGCAGCATCGAGGACCATGCATTCGATAACTTCAAGAAGCAGGCCGCAGCCGCTGGCGGCGCGATCACCGATGATATGCTCGACGAGCTGAAGACGGAGATTAATCGAGCTATGGGCCAGTCCTACGACGCCGTCGGCATGATCGACGACGATCTGGACATCGACGCAGACTACATCTAAAGTCGATTGTCAGGAATGCGCCGGGCACAAGGTCCGGCGTTAGCCTAGATACTCGTGCACCCGGACCCGTTTGCAACGGGTCCGGGTTTTTTGTGGCCTCCTGACCGGAATCACTCCACGATACCCAGCGTGGAGATTAATATTCTGTTTGCTAGGGATTAGTATTCGTTAAATTGATATACATTTCCCATGAACATAGGGTTGACAAATAAATAGGAAATAGGTATCGTAAGCGAATTCTTGCGTATCAGCCTACTGAATAGATGTACAATTAGGGAGGAGAATTCATGCTAAAGATAGGCCACGAGATTGTGCGACCTGGGAGGCATCGGGGTGATGAACCTGTAACTATCCCGGTACCAGAGGAACTAGAGACAGTCCCGGGGATTCCGCTGAACCAGCGCGAGGTTGACTGGTACGCCAGAGAGTATCCGCTGGAGACCATGAACATCACAGAGAGGGCCTCCCGCGATTGGGCAAACGCCATTCGCGACACCCACATCGAGATGCGGGAGATCCGGAAAGAGCATGACAAGCTGAACCGGCCGTTGGTCATGGCTGCCCGTCTCACCGGCGACCAGGATCCCACCGTGGAGCCAACCGGCGGAGACGTTTCCCAGGATATCAAGGACAAAGCCAAGGACTTGGGATTCCTGGAAGTAGGCATCACCTACTACGATTACCGCTACACCTACCAGAGCAAGAAAGACTATGTGAAGTTCCCTCACGTCATTTGTTTGGCGTACGAGCAGGACTTCGAGCCCACCCAGACGATCCCCAGCATCGATGCTGAGATCGTGCACTCCAGCACCTACCGGACGGAAGGAGCTGCGGCTTTGGAGTTGGCGGCGTACATCAACTCCATCGGCTACCATGCCCAGATCCAGAGCCCCACAGACAACACCGGCCCCTACATTCCCATGTTCGTAGAAGCTGGCTTGGGACAGTTGGGCGCCTGCGGCTACCTGCTGACTCCGTCAGAGGGTTCCCGCTGCCGCTTGATCATGATCACCACCGACGCCAATGTTAGCTACGACAAACCCGTGGACTACGGCATCCACGCATTCTGCCAGGTATGCCAGGTCTGCGTGAACCGCTGCCCGGGCCGCGCCCTGATGCGCGACAAGATCTGGTGGCGTGGGTTGGAAAAGAATAAGTTGTACTTCAAGCGCTGCCGTCCCATAATGGCCCGTTACTTGGGCTGTGGCATCTGCATGAAGGTATGCCCCATCCAGAAATATGGCTTGAAGAATGTGATGGAGCACTACGCCGACACCGGACAGGTGTTGGGCAAGGGCACCCACGACCTGGAAGGGTACGCCATCGAGGGCAAGGGCTACTTCGGCCCCGGTGAACTGCCGGTATTCGACCGTGGCTTCTTCGACATGCCTCAGGGTGACACCGAAGGATGGGCGTTCGATAACTTCAAGAAGCAGGCCGCCGCCGCCGGTGGCGTCATCAGCGATGAGTTGATGGAGAACTTCAGGCAAGAGGTTGCCCGTGGTTTGAGCCAGAGCCGGGACGACCTTGGCATGATGGAAGAGGAAGACTACATCTAGCAGCGATCCTCAACCACAGACTTCTTCAGGAACCAAAAGGCCTCGGTCCGAATCATCGGACCGAGGCCTTAATTTGTGCTTTGAATCTTGACCGGCTGCCAAGGTCAGAAGGAAGTCTCTACAACCGGAATTCCTCGTAGGTGGGGATACCGGCAGAACGCGGTTGAGACGTCAACAAACTCTCCGCCAATCGGGAGAGTTCACCTTGGTACTTCTCGAGGTCAGAGTCTTTGCCGCCCAAGTCGAACACCACATGCTCGCTGCTGAGGGTGCGGGCCAACCGGTTCCTGCTTTGGCCCAAGCGCCCGCTGGGATCCACCAAGTATAGCAGCCACTCGTCCTTGCTCTGTTGTAGCTGTTGAGCTTGGGTGATGTCGTTCCGTATCTTCTCGCTGTCCAAGGCGTTGTCGGTGCATAGCACGATCAGCTTGTCGTAGTCCCTCAGCCAACGCTCCACTTCCTCTTGGTCCGAGGTGCTGTGTCGTTCGACCAACGCACTGCCTCGAAAATCCTCAGAGAACACCCAGCATCGGACGCCTTGAGACTGCAAGTCGGCCTGGAGAGCTTGGGCGGTGGCGGCGTCCTGGCTGGCGCAAGAGATGAAAAAGTCCCCTGACAACGGCGGGGTCTCTAAAAGAATCCTCTGAAACTCCCGGATGGAGTCCGGGGTTCCAGCGTTGCGCAAGAAAATGTCCTCAATCCGGCCCCCGGAACGGTACAAAGTATCCAAGCCCACGCTGCTGGGCGCATCGTGGCGGACTTGGTCCAACCCCTCCGTCTTGCTCAGGTCACAATTCTGGAACACCGTGTAGCCAACGATGCTGCCCGCAAACTTGGTGGCCGACAGGCTCACGTCATTGAAGGTTGCCTCGTAGAAATCGGCGTTTTCCAGGATTGCTCCGTCTAAAGTCGAGCGGGTCAACGCCGCCCGATGTAATATGGCGCCGGTCAAGTCTGCGTCGGTAAAGTTAGCGCCGGTCAGGTTTGTTCTGGAGAGGTTAGTCCCCCGCAGGTTGGCGCCCGACAGGTTGGCATCCGAGAGGACCGCTCGGTCCATGTCCGCCTCGGACAGGTCCGCCCTCTGTAAGTTGGCCCCCCGCAGGTTCGCCCCGTTAATCAACGACCTGCTCAGGTTCGCTTGTCTCAAGTCAGCCCGGTACAGGTGACAGGGATTCAACCGGCACCCTGACAGGTTGGCCCGGGGAAGAGTAGCGCCCATCAGGTCGGAGTCACGCAAGTCGGAGCCTCGAAGGTCCACCTGCGCCAAGCGGGCGAAGCTCAGGTAAGCCGCATGTAAATCGAAGTTCTCTCCTTGGTGCTCTTCCCGCCAACGCGCAACGGCATCGCGGCCCTGTTTGACTATTTGTACTTGCTCCATATTGGCCATTATGGTCGCTCCCAACGGTAAACAAGTCGGACACCCATTCTCATAGGCCTACTACATTAATGCGTAGGTACTGAGCTTGGGGGAAAGTAAAGGAATTTTAGCACACGGCCCGAGCGGGTGCTAACGTCCAAGCATGGCCCAGGAGGTTGCGGTTATTGAGGTTATTTGATGAGGCGTTAACGGGTGGTGTTGATAATGGCGCGGCGGTGGGTGCCCTCGCCTATCTTTCGGTCCCCTTCAAAGGCTTCAACTTTGAAGGTCAGCCGGTTCCGGTCCACCTCGATTAACTCGGAGTATGCGGTGATGGTTGCGCCGATGTCCGCCGGCGCCAAGTGGCGGATATTTACTTCAAACCCAACGGAGGTCTGACCTTCCTCAAGGTGGTCGTGGACCGCTTGGATGGCTGACCGTTCCATCAGACTGATCATGGAAGGCGTGCTGAACTTGTCGACATGCCCGGCGACGTTGTGCTCGCAAACGAGAGTCTGCCGCTCGCCTTTCAATCCCGGAACGATCTTTGACTCTGCCATTTGGTGCTGCCTCCGTATTCGCAATATTCAGTGGGTGTCTATGATACCAGATGCTTTGAATAAGGTGACTAACAGCGCAATCAAGCTTGTACTATTGGGATGGGAAACCTCGGCTTGAACCACATCATATATTGAGATATGATGCTCCACTGTGAGGTGTGTGGTATGTCGAGCAAACGCGATTTTCTTTCCATTGACAGCCTCAGCCCCAAGGAGACCTTGGACCTTCTCCGTCGGGCTTCCGAGCTGAAATCGGACCCGACGCCGAAGCCTCTGGATGGTAAAAGCGTCGCTCTTATCTTCGAAAAGCCATCGTTGCGTACGCGGGCCAGTTTTGAGGTGGGCATCCAGCAGTTGGGAGCGACCTGCGTCTATTTAGGCCAGCAAGAGGTTGGCTTGGGCAGCAGGGAACCCGCGTCGGACGTGGCGAGAGTACTATCGGGCTATGTAGACTGCATTGTCGCCCGGGTGTTCTCCCATGAAAGCCTTGAAGAACTGGCCGCTTACTCCAGCGTTCCGGTAGTCAATGCACTGTCCGATTGGGAGCATCCCTGCCAGACAATGGCCGACCTGTTGACCATCCAGGAACACAAAGGCCCCTTGGCTGGGCTACGATTGGCCTTCATTGGTGATGGCAACAACGTGTCACGGAGCCTTTGCATAGGATTGCCCCGATTGGGTATGAACTTCACGATAGCGGGGCCACGGGGTTACCATCTGGACGAAGAGTCCCTCGCCAAGGCCCGGCAACTGGCTGCCTCCGGCGAGGCAGTGCAGGTGGAACAGTTCACGGACCCTGCCGACGCGGTAAGCGGCGCCGACGTGGTGTACACCGATGCCTGGACCAGCATGGGCCAGGAAGCGGAGTCAGAGGTCCGGAGACGGGCGTTCCAAGGCTACACGGTCGATCCCGCCCTGCTTGCGCAAGCCAACCCAGGCGCTCTTTTTATGCACGATATGCCGGTGCACTACGGTGAGGAGATACCTCAGGGCATGTTGGAACATGAACAATCAATCGCCTATAGCCAAGCCCACAATCGGCTGCCCGCTCAGAAGGCGGTTTTGGAATTCATACTGACCGGCGGCTGATTGCCGGTGCGGCAGCGCTATCGTCCACAAGCCAAGCCGCGGGAAGGTGCTCATTGTTAAGACCCATTCCAGAGTCTCAAGGCCGCCTCCAGTCATCCAATGTCCCCCAAACGGCGGGCGGACCTTTGGAAGGCCCACAGACGGGCGGCGACGGGTTTGGCGATCCCGCTTACGACACTAACTCACCCTTGCCCGTCGTTGCCATCGTCGGGCGGCCCAATGTAGGTAAATCTTCCTTGTTTAACCGGATTCTGGGCCGCCGCCAAGCCATCGTGACCGACATCGCCGGGACCACGCGGGACCGGTTGATGTGCGAGGTCTGGTGGGACGATTACCGCTTCATTCTCATCGACACCGGAGGTCTGGAAACAAAGCCTGAGGGCCACATCAACGAGAGGGTGCAGGAACAAGCGGAAATGGCCGTGTCCGATGCCGACGTGGTTGTGTTTATGACCGACGTGACGGACGGGTTGACGCCCACGGACCATTTGGTGGTCGATCGGCTGAGGCGCACCTTCAAGCCCGTTATCCTGACGGTAAACAAGGTGGACAACGAGTCCCGCGAACTCAGCGCCGCTGAATTCTACCAACTGGGGTTCGATGACCCGCTGCTGATCAGCGCCTACCACAACCTGGGCGTATACCAGTTGATGGAGCGTATCTGCGCCCTCTTGCCGTACCCGGAAGAGCCGACAGAAGAGGAAGCGGAGGACCCGGCCGCAGGCGCATTAAACCTGGCGATCGTTGGCAGGACCAATGTGGGCAAATCCATGATGCTGAACAGCATCCTGGGCGAAGAGCGTTCCATCGTCTCACCTGAAGCGGGCACTACCCGGGACGCGCTGGATACCGCGTTCAGTTACGATGGCAACGATGTTGTTCTAGTGGACACCGCCGGCATCAGGCGGCGAGGCCAGGTACAACGGGGGATAGAACAGTACAGTGTAATCAGGGCCGTCAACGCGGTGAGCCGAAGTGATATTACGTTGTTGGTCACCGACGCCACGGAGATGGCGACCGCTCAGGATGCCCATATAGCCGGGTTAGCTTGGGATATGTGCCGCGGGTTGGTGGTAGTGGTGAACAAGTGGGACTTGGCCCGGGACGGAGACCGTTATGCCCAGCACAGGGCCGAAGCCAGGGTAAAGACCCGCCTTCATTTCATGCCTTACGTCCCGGTCTGTTTTACGTCGGCGTTGCACGGCCAGGGTATAAACGTGGTGATGCGGACCGTGCTGGAACTGCGGCAGGAGCGGTCCCGCTTCGTTCCGGCCAGAGAACTGCAATACATGCTGGCGGACGCCTTGGCGAGTCACACACCGCCGCCGGTGAAGAGGCGTCCTCGGGAGAGGCTGTTTATCAGCCGGGTGAGACAAGTTGGCGTAAACCCTCCTACCTTTCTCTTCACGGTCAACAGTCCTGATCTAGTACACTTCTCTTATCAACGGTACTTGGAAAATCGTATCCGGGACACCTTCGGATTCGACAGGACTCATTTAAGGTTGGTGTTCAAGAGACAATGATGCGCCATTGGTCAGCCAGTACATCGGCGCTGGTGACGCTGCCTTTGCTTGTGGCTGCTTTTGTGGCGGCGTTGTTTACTATGTCGACCCAACCCGTGTTGGCTCAATACGCGGTCGTCCTCAGCTTGTCTTATCTGGTGGGGGCGATGCCTTGGGGATACTTGCTACTGCAATGGCGACGCGGGGTCGACATTCGGGAGTACGGCAGCGGCAGGACCGGCATGTCCAACGTCCTGCGCACCGGTGGAGGCAAGGTGGCCGCCCTGGTGTTGATGTTGGACGTGAGCAAGGGTGTTCTGGCGGTCTTCTTGGCTGGGGAAGTTATCGGACACCGGGAAGCGGAGGTGGCCGCCGGGCTCATGGCTTTAGCCGGCCACAACTGGCCGGTATTTCTCGGATTTCGCGGCGGCCGAGGCATTGCTACAGGGGCGGGGGCTCTATCGGTCCTCTCACCTATCGCCGCCGCTGTTGCCTTCTCCACTTTTGCGGCCACTACTCTGGTCAGCCGTTACGTCTCGCTGGGTTCCATCGTGGGAGTTATTGCGGCCTGTGTCACCCTGGTGGCCTTGTATCTGCTGGGTCAGACGTTCAGCGTCTATACCCTCTACGGTTTTCTGGGCGGCGCCATCATCATCTGGCAGCACCGGGACAACATCCAGCGAATCCGTGATGGCAGTGAACGCCGCTTGGGAACTCCGGCGACAAAGGCTAATTGACGGCCCGATGTATAAAGGTACTCCTTGCAGAGCATGCTGCTCGCCGCCGATGAATGAGTAGTCCGTTATTGGAGCCAAGGGTGGCCGTCGTCGGCGCCACTACCTGGGGGACGGCGCTGGCCATCATCCTGGCAAGGAAAGGTTTGCCGGTCAGCTTGCTGGCGAGAACGGACCCGGAGGCTCAGAGACTCCAGGCTGACAGGCGTAACGCCCGCTTTTTGCCAAGCACTCCTTTCCCCGAATCTCTGACCGTGGCCGCCGACCCGGGTGAGGCGCTGCCGTCTGCCGACTTGGTGATAATCGCTGCCCCATCTCACAGTGTGCGCGACAACATAAGATCGGTGCGGGAAAGCTTGACGCCCGGCGTTGTGATCGTCAGTGCGGCCAAAGGTTTGGAATTGCCCGGTGGCAAGCGGATGAGCCAGGTTATGGAGGAGGAACTCTCAGTTGATTTCCATGACGGGATTTGCGCCATGTCGGGGCCAAATTTCGCCGACGAGATCGTTCAAGGGAAGTTCGCTTCCACCGTCGTTGCCGGCCGAGACAGCCAACTGGTAAACCGGGCCCAGGAAATCCTTATGACGGGGGCATTCCGTGTCTACACCAGTGACGATCTGACGGGGGTAGAACTTGGGGGTGCTCTAAAAAATATCATCGCTTTGGGCGCGGGCATCGCCGACGGCCTGGAAATGGGCGACAACGGCAAGGCCGCGTTCATTACCAGAGGCTTGGCCGAAATCGCTCGTCTTGGAGTTGCTGCCGGGGCCCAAGCGTTGACGTTCGCGGGCTTGGCCGGACTGGGAGACGTGATAGCGACCTGCGCCAGCCGGTTGAGCCGCAACCGTTACGTTGGGGAGCAGCTTACCATGGGCCGTTCCTGGCCGGAAATCCGAGAAGCGATGAACAATGTTGCCGAAGGAGTGAACACCACCGATGCGGCTTTGGCCATGGCACGCGAGTTGGGCGTGGAGATGCCCATCACCGAAGCGACGTACCGGGTGTTGTTCGAGGACCTGTCGCCCCACGATGCCGTCAACCAGCTGATGGAACGCCCGCCTCGCTCCGAGTGGTGAGTCCAAGTCTCTTCCAATAGCGAAATTTTGACCCCAACCCGTTATTCCCGCCTGCGCGGGAATGACTATGAACTGTCGCATTGTCTCCCACCGCTTTGCACAGGCCCTGTTCCGACATGCGGGCTGCCTAGCGTAATCCCCCCGGTTCCAAGCCGGGCGCGTTGCGCAACAGCCATTGAGCCAACACCCGGCGATGGCAGGGCCGGTCGCCCCGCTCGAAGCATAGCAGGGTGAAGTCGCTCAAAGTATCGAGGTTTTCCAGCCACTCCTGAAACTGGGCCGACTCCCCGAGCCGGTTTTCTAGCCCTTCGATGTAAGCTGTGGAGAGCGCATCGAAGTCAATGTCGCTGTTGCGGTAGGCAACCAGTAGCTGCCGGTCCGGGTACAGGAACGGCAAAGTCTCCCACTGGGTACGACGGCCCCTCGGGTGGCTTCTGGACACTCTGTACAGTATCCCGTGCCAGTCGTCCTGGTCATAGAAGCTGGCGGTGTAAAGCATTACGGTTAATCTCGCATCTTTCTTGGGCTTACATTCATCACGCCGTGTTGCGGCTGGCTTGGGCCTGAAACATTCCAGGAAAGGCTTGGCGGAGCATGAGCAACATGACCCCTATAGCGATGACCAGCACGTAAGTAATCAGCCGGTCAAGCACCACCAAAGCCGCTGCGGAGCTGGCCGAAACGCTGGACAATCGCACCAATAGTCCCGCCACACCGGCTTCCACGGCTCCCAGGCCGCCGGGAGTGGGCGTCAAACTCAACAATGAATTGGCCAACGCCAGGAACATGGCCAGCGGAAAGCCGATGCCCAAGTGAAGGGCTTCGGACACCAAGTAAAGCCGGCCTATTTCCGTAAACCATCCCAATAACCCCCAAAGGGTGATCGGCCACACTTGTTTGGAGCTTCCAGCCACGCCTTCGTGGAGTTGTTGGTATCGTGTGGCGAACCAACCGGGCAAAATGCGTGAAGCTCGTTCCCTGGTCCACATGATGGTCAAAAATAGCGCAAGCAAAACGGCGGCCAGCGCGACCGATACCCCGAATACCGTCCAGATGATCAGGCTTCCGCCACCGGCCAAGGAAAGCGCCGAGACCAGGACCAGAAGCACCACCAGGACGGTGTCCAGCAACCGCTCGGCCAGTAGAGTTCCAATGATCCGGGAAAAGGGCGTATTCTGCTCGTTGCTGTACAGGTAGGCCCGGTAGGCATCGCCCAACCTGAATCCGGCTACCGAGTTGCCGAACCAGCCCATCAACACCAGTTGGCTGCAATAGGCGACTCCCGGTATTCTGGAGCCTTCGGTTTGGACGTTTTGCAGCAACAGGCGCCACCGGGCGCCTCTCACCACGAAGGTGAAGTAGTGGGTTGCCGTGGCGGCAGCCAAATACCAAGGATTGGCGGCTTTGGCTTCGGCCCAAGCCCGAGTCAAGTCCACGTCGAAACGAGTGACCAGCGCCGCGAGCAGGGCGCCCGCCAAGCATAAAGACAGCAGGGTTGGGATGGAGAATATACGCCGCTTTAGGTGGACCGGCTCTCCCGGAGAACTACCGGATGGCGGCATTAGCGGCGCAGTGGGACACCCCAGGGGCGGTTGCCCACCACTAGCGCAACTCTCTTGGCAGAGTGAAGCTTACATCTTCTTCGACGCCGGACAGCATGGTCACCTTGTCCGGCGCCAATGCCGAAATGACGCTTTCCACCAGGACCTCGGGCGTTGAAGCACCGGAAGTTATCCCCACCTTGGATACGCCATCCAGCCAGGACGCCTCGATCTCCTCGGGTCCGTTGATGAGGTAGGATGGCACACCGTGGGAGGCCGCCACCTCGCGCAGGCGGTTGCAGTTGGAGCTGTTCACAGCCCCAATCACCAGCACCAGGTCCACCATCACCGCCATCTCGGTCACCGCGAACTGGCGGTTGGTCGTAGCGTAGCAAATGTCGTTGCGCACCACTGCGCTTGGAAAACGCTGTTTGATGGCATCTATGCTCTGCGCGGTGTCGCCTACCGAGAGGGTTGTTTGCGTAAGCACCGCCACTTCATCGTCTGGGGCCCAATCGGGGAGTAGAGAGTCGGCGCTGTCATCGACTAGAGTCATATCAACCTGGCCCATGGTGCCCCGCACCTCTTGATGCCCCCGATGGCCCACCAGCAATACTTTCTTGCCCTCGCGGTGGTACTTCTTAGCTTCATTGTGTACCCGTGTCACCAACGGGCAGACCGCGTCGATAACCCGGAGGCTGCGCTCTTCGGCCTGCTCGAAGTCATCCGGCGGAGAGCCGTGGGCGGAGAACACCACCAGAGATCCGACAGGGACCTGGTCCAGGGTATCAACCGTGATGGCCCCTTTTCGTTCCAAGTCGGCGACGACGTGGGGATTATGGACGATCTGGTGTTTCACGTAGACCGGAGGGCCGTACCGCTCCAAGCAAATATCTACAACCTCTATGGCGCGCACCACCCCGGCGCAAAAGCCGCGCGGTGAGCTGAGAAACACTTCCAAGACGCTTCCTCCCGGATGTCGTAATCCCGACAAGGGGCAGGCACACCCGCCTCATGGCCCGGCCCCTTACTTCTTGATCAAATCCAAATACTTGTACCCGGAGCCTGTGTTGAGCAGGACTATCGTGTCGGTTTTGTTCAGGAATCCTTCCTGGACCAGTCGCTTCAAGGCTACTAGTGTGGCCGCGCCTTCGGGGCAGGCGATGATGCCTTCGGTGGTAGCCAATTCGTACATGGCTTGGACCATGTCTTCGTCTTCCACCGCCAAGGCCGTGCCGCCGGATTCCCGCAGGGCCTGCAAAATAAGGTAATCGGCGAAAGGTCCGGGGACGCGGAGGCCGTCGGCAATGGTCGCGGCGTTCTGCCAAGCCTCTGCTCTTTCTTCTCCATTATCAAATGCCCTGACTATGGGCTGGCATCCGACAGGTTGGACGGCGATGAACTTGGGGGGTGTTCCTTCCACCCATCCCAACTCAAGCAACTCCTGGAACCCCTTGTGCATTCCGATGATACCGGTGCCACCGCCGGTTGGGTAGATAATGGCGTCGGGAAACCGCCAGCCCAGTTGCATTACGATTTCCAGCCCCATGGTCTTCTTGCCTTCGGCCCGGTAAGGCTCCTTGAGGGTGGACAGGTCGAACAGGCCCTGCTCTTCGGCCACGGCCACCGCTTGGCGTCCCGCGTCGCCGATCAAGCCGTCCACCAAGTTAAGTTCCGACCCGGCCAGCAGGCATTCTTTCATGTTCGCGTCGGGTGCATCCTGAGGCATAAAGACCTTCACGTCGAGGCCTGCCCGCGCGCAGTAGGCAGCCGCGGCCCCGGCGGCGTTGCCGGCCGAGGGCATGGTGAATCCCTTGGCCCCCAGTTCCAAGGCCTTGGAGATAGCGGCTGATATGCCGCGGGCCTTGAACGTTCCGGTCGGGTTCAACCCTTCCTCTTTGACGTACAGGTGATCCAATCCCAGGTTCTTGCCCAGGATAGACGTTTCCAAGAGGGGAGTCCCACCCTCGCCCAGGGTGACTATGTTTTCCGGGTGTTCCACGGGAAGTAATTCTTCGAACTGCCACATGTTGGCCGGGCGTCCGATTATAGCCTCCCTGGATACTTCGCTCCGCAGCCTCGGCAGGTCGTAGCGGGCGAACAACACCATGCCGCAGCATGGGCTTACCTTGGCAAGTTCGTTGTGGTCGTAGGTCTTACCGCATTGGGTACATTCCAGATGGTCGATATAGCTTGGCATTCTCGGCGGCTCCCTTGACGATATAAGTCCAGTCCAATTACGGAATCCAGTGCACCGTTATCATACCGCAAGCAGGCCGGAAGTGGTACAAAAGCAGGCTCCCCGTCAGGGCAATCGCGTTATAAAGTTTGGGAGCCCATTTAACCCCCCGTCTTCACGAGGGCAGGCGTCATTTCCTTGGAAACGGGAATCTATAGTCGTTGGAAAGGGTAAATTTGTTTATGGGAGACAGTGTGGATTCCGCCCCCGCCTTCGCGGGGGTGACGTTCCTTCGCGGGAATGACGGAAGGTGTTGCGGCAGATTTGGCCTGTCTGGTGCACTGATAGTTAAAACGCGATTGCCTCGGCTCCCCGTGGAAATACCCCCTTGGCCAGATAGCTAAACGGCAGGAACGGACCTCACTGCACTGGGTCTCCGGATTGTGGCGAAGAGTGCGGCGCTTATGGCGTAGAGCAACGCAAAGGTTACCGCTACAACCTCGTAGCTGCCGGTAACGTCGAACACCCACCCGGCGTACACTGGGAAGAGCAGCATCCCCAGGCTGTAGAAGACGCTCATAATGCCCAGCAGCGTCGCAAAGCTCTGGCGTCCGAAAAAACTACCCAAGGCAATCCAACCGAGAGGAGAGCAAGCGTCCAGTGTGGCCAGTCCCACAATGAAGAGATAAGGCACCCAACTCCCTTCAAAAATGGCCAACACCAGCATCGAGACACCGCCGGACATCATACCCCCGAACAATATAGGTTGGACCGGAAACCGGCCGGCCAACGCGCCTGACAAGAGCCTGCCCGGGATGGACAAAGAGAAAAGCAGGGCTGTCAGGCCGGCCGCCGACGTTTCATCCATGCCCTTCCATACCATCATCGGTATCAAGTGCACCACGACGGAACTGTTGACTCCAATACGCAGAGCGCTCGCCGCAAGAAGGGTCCAATAAGTCCGGGTCCGCACCGCCTCCCGCACGGAAAAGTCGTGGTCCGCTGAGAGCGGCTCCGGCCTATCGTCCCGAACGGAGGACCGTTGCCAGTCCTCTGAACCCTCCAATACTATTCCGACGCTTTCCGGCGACCTGCGGACCAGCATCCCCAAGGGAATGACGATCAAGCAAATGAACCCGCCGGCGATGAGGACCACGTCACGCCAGCCCACGCGTTGTACGCCGAAGGCTAACAGGGGTGTGAGGAGCGCCCCTCCCAACGTATAAGAAGTCAGCATGGTAGCCAGCGCAATTGCCTTCCGGCGCAAGAACCAGCGGTTGACTGCCGTCATCAAGCTGGGGTCCAAGCAGGTGGAAATACCAACGGAAACTATGCCCACGTAGACAATGAGGAAAGAGAAGTACCCGTTCACGAAGGACAGAACCATAAACCCGAGGCCGGCCAGCAACCCGCCCACGAGTATGAGAGGCCGGGACCCCAAGCGGTCGATCAGCCAGCCAACAAAAGGGCCGCCGATCCCGCCCTCAGCCGTTGCAAGGGAAAATATGAGGGATGTGGAGGCGCGGCTGAGGTTGAACTCTCGCTGGATTGGAAGGAAGAAGACGGTAAAACCGCGGTAGAAGATGCCGCCGGTAAACAGGGCCAGCAGGCAACACGCGGCCAGCACCCACCACCCGTAATACACTCCGGTGCTTGTGACGCCTCGTATCCGGTGGTTGACCCCTGGCAGGACAGCAAGTGACACGAGAAAAAAGCCGGAGGCCAGAATCAGCAGACCGGTCAGCGCCATGACTTGGTTCGTCCTTGGACCAAGCGATACGGGAGATTACCGAAGACGAAAGAGGGCAACAACCCGTTACGTTGGAATAATACCGCACACCTCGGCGACCAGTTCGTATGAGCGGACACGTTCGGCAAACCCGTGGCAGATGGTGACGATGCTCAGATCGTTGGTTTCATATAATTCCGCCAGACCCTCCAACCGTTCCTTCACCTGCTCCGGCGTTCCATCGACGCACAGCCTGCGGTACTGTTCCGTGTACGCCCATTCATTGGCCGCGTATTGGTAGGCCAAAGCATCTTCAACCGAGGGAATCCCTTGGGCGCGTCCGGTTATGGACTTCAACCGGGCCAGGTTGCGGCTGGAAGCCAAGCGAAGGGCTTCCTCCTCGGTGTCGGCGCAAAGGACTTGAACGCCTATGTTTACCTTTGGTTCGGAAAGGTATTTCGATGGCTGGAAGTTCTTGCGGTATCCTTCAACGATAGTGGGGCCCTCCTCTACGCCGAGGCCGAAGAAATGGGCGTAAGCGAAGGGAACGCCCAAGTGGGCAGCCATGTAGGCGCTTTCATACCTGGAGCCAAGAAGCCAGACATCGGGCATTCCGGTGGGGACCGGTCCTGCTTGGATTCCGGCGAAAATGTGCGACTGGTCCAGTTCGCCCGACAGGTGGCCGATCAGGTCTACCACCTGTTGAGGAAACTGCCGGATGTCGCTGGGGTGCTTCGGGTAGGATAAGGCCGCGGCGGTAATCTGGTCGCTTCCTGGAGCGCGCCCGATGCCGACGTCGATACGCCCGGGATAGAGCGCTTCCAACATGCGGAAGTTTTCCGCGACTTTGAAGGCGCTGTAATGGGAAAGCATCACCCCGCCGCTTCCCACCCGTATGGTCTTAGTCCGGGCCGCTACGTGGCCGATCAGGATTTCCGGGCTGGTGCCGGCGAAGTTGGGGATGCTGTGGTGTTCCGCCAGCCAGTACCGTTGATATCCCAGATTTTCGACCGCCGCCGCCAGTTCGATAGTGTCTCTCAAGGCGTCGCCGGCTGTGTCCCCCTCCCGCACCGGGGACTGGTCGACGACGCTCAGCACAAGTTTCTGGTCCAATACTCAACCTCAATGGGGCTTGCTCAAATCAACTGTCGGAATCCTACTCCAATGTAATGCCGGTCTACAAGTTCACAGCCCTTTCCTATGGTGACTTGGGTACGGTATAATTCAGCATTGGCGCTGGGAGGCGACTATTTCCGTTAACTCCCATAGAGAACACTCAATCCTGCTCCAGTCGGCTGCTCCCTTAATCTGTCTTGGCAACGAACGCTTTACTGTGGACAGGAATGTACTCCTGAATATGATATGCCTGAGAAATATCAGGATGAAATAGAGGAAATCCTGCGGAAGGCCGGAGAGACCCCGCCCGCGAACCCCAGCCAGGTTCGGGAGGATGACCGCGGCGCCAGCGCCGTTGGCGCTTCCAGACCGGACCCGCAGCCGGCCAACAAGTACAAAGGCCGGTGGCCGCGATTGTCTCCGGGCAAGCTGCTGTTGGCCGGGCTGGTAATCTTTATCATCGGCGCGTTAACGTGGGAGCCGGGGATATGGATCGGATTGGCGGTCCTGGTGGTGGCTTACCTGCTTTTCTTCGTCAAGCCCCGCTCCATTTCCATTGAGAAGCGGTGGCGAGGGCAGGTTATCGAGGATTACCAGTCGCCTTGGGACCGGATCAAGGGCTGGTTGAAGAAATAGCCGTCCGGTCCGCTAACGATTAGCCAGCCGTTGTTACGCCCGGTTGGTAGTGCTCCGCCAAGGCGATTATCAAGTTCCCCATGTGTACGTGTTCCGGCTCAACGTCAACCTTGATGTTCCTCTCCCGCAATTTGCGGCTGCACACCGGCCCCACGGAAGCGATGGTCAAGGAATCCTTGCCGAGGCTGTCCCGCAGCGACTCTCCCCGGTTCGATTGATCGGCAATCGCCAGTAAATTGTCCACCTGCGGTTGGCTGGTAAAAGCCACGGCGTCTATCTTCCCGGCGGCGAGGTCGTCAATCATCCGGACCACCGGGGTCGTGTCCTCGGGTATCCCCCAACTATACAGCCTTACTTCCCGCGCGTTGGCGCCCTTGTCGCGCAGGCTCCGCGTGAGAATATTGTTGGGCCCGCCGTACGCCTGCACCGCCACCTCTTTCCCCTCAAGGTCGGTATTACTGATGGCGTCCACCAATTCCTGTGAGGTATAAGGCTCGGGGGGCATGAGGTCGATGTGGATGTGGTTCTGCCTCAGGACGCGGGCGGGCTTGGGGCTGCGGGCGTATACGGTACGGGTGTTGAGATGGTCAAGGAACTGCTGCTTCAAGCCCATAGCATCAGCCGACTCTATGAGGGCGCGAGTGCCTACCCCGGTTAGAAGGACCACAACGTCGATGAGGTCGGCGCAGACGTCCCGAACGAGGCGTTGCACCTCCGGGTCGTCCTTCAGGTAGACTTCTTGAAGCACCGGGGCCGAGTAGGCCACGCCGCCGTGACGCTCCACCAATGCGGCCATCTCAGACTGCATCCGGGCTTCTACAAAGGCGACGACTCTACCGCTTAACGATTCCGCCACACCAGCCCCCTAGACCATGCACTCACCTTCGCCACGCTCCAGCTTGTAGATGTTGGTGCGCTCCCAGTCGAAGTACAAGTCGGAACCTGCTTCCGCGGTCTCGGCGGTCTCTTGCGCTTTGGCGGCTACGGCCGTCAATTCGGCTACACCCACCCGGTCGAGGAAGTCGTTGAAGGGTTCTTGTTCCTGACGGTTCTCCTTGTAGTAGGAGGCAATCTGTTTGACTACTTTGGGCACCACCTTGGCTGGCACCTTGATCTTGGGTATGCGGGAGCCGATACGGGAGTCCTCCACCCGGTTGTCGCCGTAGTTCCCGCCGAGGAATAACTCGTAGGCGGGAATCTGGCTGCCGTCCGGGCCCTTGACCGCAGCTCCATGAAACCCGATGTTGGCGATATGGTGCAGGCCGCAGCCGTTAGGACAGCCGCTCATCTTGATGCGTATCTTCTTAACGCCCTCGTCCTGCAACAGCCCGTTCCAGCCGCCCATTTCCTCTTTGAGGGCCTTGGCCAGCCCCATCGACGATGTTATTCCCAGCTTACAACTGTCCGTTCCAGGACAGGAAACCACATCAGTGATGGTATTTGCGTCCGGTTCAGCCAAGTCGATGGCGCGAAGGGCATCCCAAAGGTCATGCAGGTGTCTTTCAGGCACCCATCGGAGGGTTAGATTCTGTTCTTGCGTGGTACAGGCGCGGCCGCCGGTGAAGCGTTCCACTATGTCGGCCAAGTCTCTGAATTGAGTGTGGCTGATGTCGCCCCGGGTCAGTTTCAGGTAGACCAAGTAATACCCATTCTGCTTCTGGGCTACCACGTTGGTCTCTCTCCAGCGACTGTATTCGCCCCCGCCGTTGGTATGGCCGCCACCAGCGCCGTTGGATGGCAGATTTGACGCCGACGACGCATCCGGAGCGGGCGGAGTTTCTCGTTGGATATCGTCCACTTGCATCAGCGGCTTGGGGTCGATGGGGCCGATCCTGTCCAACTCGGTGTCCACCAACTCCCGGAAGGCATCCAGCCCGATCCTGTCGACCAAGACCTTGATACGGGCCATCATGCGGTTCTTGCGCAACATGTCCGCGTTGTTGAAAACCGTCCAAATGGCAAGGGCCACGCGCAAGTAGTCCTCTTCCGGTACGAACTCGTAGAGAGCCTTGGCCAACCTGGGCATAATGGACGTGCCGCCGCCCACGAACACTTTGAATCCCCTTTTGACCGAGCCGTTTTCGCGCCGGACCTGGGCCACGTAGGTCAGGTCCTGGATGGCGGCTGATACGCTGTCGTGGGAATCGCACCCGGTGAAGGCCGTCTTGAATTTCCGTGGGAAGTTCTGGGTAATGGGATGCCTGACGCCGAACCGGACGTAGGCGGCCAAGTAGGGAGTTGGATCGAACACTTCATCGGCGCATACGCCGGCGGTAGGAGACCCAACCACGTTACGGACCGTGTTGCCACAGGCCTCCCTGGTGGTGAGACCCACCTCTCCCAACAGGCGCAGCACTTCGGGACAATCGGGCAGCGGAATGTGATGTATCTGGATGTTTTCCCGAGTGGTCACATGTCCCTTTTGCAGGGGGGCGTACCGTTCGGTTATGTCACCGAACATGCGCAGGGCCCGGCCGGTCAATATCCCGCCAGGGAGTTTTACGCGAATCATCTGAACGTCGGCCTGCCGCTGACCGTAAACCCCTTGGCGGAGCCGGTAGGGCGTGAACTCGGCGTTGTCCAACTCTCCATCCTGGAACTTGCGTGACTCCTCTTCCAGCCGCTCCACCTCATCTTCCAGGAATGGAATTATGCCCGGCGAGGCATGGGCCAGTTGCATACTCCGTTCATATATCTCCGATTGATCGACAGCTTGGATATTTGAGGTTTGACTGGTCAACGAGGCCTCCTGAAGTTGGGCAAAATAAAAGCCCACCAAGCGGCGTGTTTCTTGGTGGGCGCAAGTCTTGTTTAGAAATGTCGTTTTATACGAACATCTAACGCGCCCTATGTGGGCGGACAGGTGCAACAGTGGCAGAAGCTATGAGACGTGGAACTCATCTACGAAAGTCTAGCGCGAGGGTCAACAATTGTCAACACAAAATGAACATAGCAAGGCTTGATAATTTACCTGCCTTGACCCCGGTCCTGGTAGTCCTGAGCGGAGCCCAATCCTTCCAATGCCAGGCCGTATCCCAGCAGGTCGTGCAACTCCTGCTTCAACTTGTGGGTCAGCAGAACCCGCGAGTAGCGCAACACCAAGCGGGGTTGCCGGGCCAGTTGCCGGGCCAGTTCCCACGCCCGGGGCAACAAGTCCTCCTGGGGCAGCACTTCGGCGACCAACCCGAACTCCTGCGCTTGCGTCGCATCCAGCATCTGTCCGGTCAACAGAAAATACCTTCCCCGGTTTATACCCAGCAGCAGCGGATAGATGATGTGCATACCGTCGCCAGGGATGAGGCCGCTCATAAAGTGGCCGGAGTCCTGAAACGTGGTATGAGGGGCGGACAGGACTATGTCGCTCAGCAGCGGCAGCTCCGAGTGGCGTAAAGCCGGCCCGTTGACGGCCGCGATGATGGGCACTTCGATATTGAGCAGGTTGCCCAGCAGGTGTTTGCCCTCCCAATAGGTGCCATCCCATTGCTCGGGAGTGCGCCGCGGGACTGTGGCGTTGCTGCCGGCGGGTCCGGTGAACCCGTCGCCTGCTCCGGTCATGATGATCACCTTCGTTTCCGGGTCTGTGCCAACTGTGTGGAACACCTCGGGTAACTCCGAATGCGGCCCTGCTCCCCATTGCAACGTGCCGCCGTCGCTGTGCAGCGTCATCTGCAAGATACCGTCGTGCCTCTCCAGCTTGACGAATTGGAACCGGTTGGCGTATTCCTCCAGTCGTGCCATTCGTGTCTTCTCCTTTGCTGCGGTGGGGCGGCGAAAAATCGCTACCCACGGCGCTGTGCTCTTATTGTCCTAATCTAACCGTACCCACGAAGAATTGCCATCAAGCCCATTCCAGGCCCTACCAGCGATACAAGGCCTTTTCATTTTCACCGGTCAGCCAAGCTAAGAAGCGAGACAGCACCGGGTCCAAGGGAGGAGAACGTTGAACAAGCGTTGGAGGAGGAGCGGAAATTTCAGAATACCGGACATTTACGGACATTACCGGACATTTCGCTTTTGTGAATCAGGATTTACCGGATGTTGGGATTCTCTGGATGTGGCCGAATCGTCATGCTAGTCCTTAACAGTCCTGAGAATCCTATAATTACGGCCTTGTCTTAGACCAGGGCATGGGTACAGTTGTCCTTTACCCGGTGCGGGACGCCCGCGCTCCTATCCTATCCCAACCGGCCAACCAGTTTTGGTCAGACCCGTCCGAGCTGTACGAGACAGTTACTATGTTAGCAAGGTGTTTCACGAGTTGGAAAGGGGCGAATGTCAGTAGTCGTTCCGGTCCAGGATTGGTTTGAATTGGATGATTGGCGCGGCCTTTGGCGGATGGCTGACCTGAAGGCCCGGGGCTGCGACGATTGTGACAATGAAAAAGCCTTGGCCGGCGATAGCCGGAGTGTTGCTGAGGCTGAGGCCATTTGATACCATGTAAAGGGTAGGGGAGGGATCGCATAGTGGTCTAGTGCGGGCGCCTGCTAAGCGCTTAGCCTGTGAAAACGGGCTCATGGGTTCGAATCCCATTCCCTCCGCCACTTTAACGTCCAGTAAAGTCCAGTAAGGTCTCAATCAAGCCCACTCCGTATCTATTTCACTGATACTGGCCTCTTGATCAGTCCGGCAAAGTCCTATAAAATCCCCCTGAATCCCACACATTGCGTGGGAAAATATGTGGTAAAGGGGGAGCCATCGGCAAACTCAGTGCGCTCTCGGCGAAGGCACTCAACACACCCGGCAGGCACGGCGACGGCGATGGCCTCTACCTCAATGTCGCTCCCGGGGGCAGCAAGTCGTGGGTCCAAAGGATTGTGGTCCAAGGACGCAGGCGGGACGTAGGCCTGGGTTCGTATCCCACGGTCAGTTTGGCGCGGGCCCGGGAAATAGTCCACTCCAACCGAATTGCGGTATCCGACGGGCGGGACCCCCTAAAGGAAAAGCGGGAGGCCCTTAAGGCCTCTAGGTCTCCTTCTCCCTCCATTCCCACGTTCGCTGAGGCTGCTGCCAAAGTGATAGAGCTTCGCCGCCCTATTTGGAACAACCCCAAGCACGCGGCCCAGTGGCAGAGCACCCTGGCCACATACGCTTTCCCCTTGATCGGGGACATGCCGGTGAGCGAGATTGACAGCAACGACGTATTCGAGGTCTTGACACCCATATGGACGGAGAAACATGAGACAGCGAGCAGAGTTCGCCAGCGAATGGAAGCCGTCTTTAACTGGGCCATCACCAAAACTTTGAGGAAGGATAATCCTGCCACCAAGGCCGTCCTGAGTGCACTGCCTTCAGTCTCCAAGTTGAAGAGGCATCACCGGTCCATTCCATACCGTGAGGTCCCGGAAGCCCTGGCTCGGGTCAGGGAGTCCACAGCCAACCTGATGACCCACCTGTCCTTCGAGTTCCTGGTGCTGACAGCAGCCAGGTCGGGCGAGGTCAGGATGTCCACCTGGTCGGAGATTGACTTCGTGGCGGACACATGGACCGTTCCGGAAGAACGGATGAAGGCCGGCCAGAAGCACCGGGTTCCCTTGTCGGCCCGGTGCCTGGAAATCCTGGCAGAAGTCAGAGAGTTGAATCGACACCATGAGGGCTTGATATTTCCAGGGCAGAAAGGCCAAGCCCTGTCCGACATGTCCTACACGGCTATGCTGCGCCGCTTGGAGATACCCGCAGTGCCCCATGGGTTCCGGAGCAGTTTCAAGAACTGGAGCCTGGAGGCCAGTGGCATGCAGGACCGTTGGTTCCTTAGCGAACTTGCTCTGGCCCACGATATAGGCGACGAGGTGGAAAAAGCGTATGCCACGACCGACCTTTTCGAACCTCGCAGGCCGTTGATGGAAGCGTGGGCTGCGTTCTGCCATACGGAGTGAGGGCTTCCTACGGTCCTCGGTGATGAGGGAGCGCCGTACAAGTTGGCGAAATCCCGCTGATCCAGCTTGTGTGCAATTTTGCACACCTGATATGCCGGTGGGTTAGTTGTAGGTACGCTGCCGGGATAGGTAGGATGTGGGGCGATTTACAGACTGACGTGGGTGTTGAACAATTTTCAGATGATGTTGGGAATCCCTCAAAATTCCGTGTGTTCGCTTTGCAAATACTTGAAAGCGGGCTCCGGTTCGAGTCCACCACGGTGGGCCGGACTGGACGAAATCAAGAACCGGGGCCGATTCTGACGTAACCCCGTCCGACGGCATGGGGATAGTGTACGTCAGAACCGCCTCGTCCTCCACGATTTCAATGCCCTGCACGAAGTTGCGGATGAGGGCCTTCCGCTCAGGGAAGGTGCCTTCCTGCAAGAAGCTACGGAAGTCGGCCACATACCCCTTGATCTCCTTCGTGGTGGGCAACTCCGCCCGCCGCTGCTCCAACTGGCCCTCGGCCTCCTCCCGCGCCGCAGTTAGCTGGTCCTGGCGGCTCTTCAGGGACAGGATGCGCGGCGAAAGGGCCTCGATGGGCAACTGCTTGGTCTCAAGGGCCTGGTAGAGATTATCCAAGCGCCTTCCCACGTCCCTTAGCTCCGCGTCCACCGCCTTCAAGCGCCCGTTGACCTCACCGGCCAGGTTGTCGATCTCCTCGGCCACCAGGGTCACCAACTCGGTGATGGTCTCCTCGGTAAGAATCCGCTCCCTGACCTTCTCGATTACCAGGTCCTCCACCTTGGTTGCGTTCAGGTAGCGGGCGGTGCAGGCCCCCGCTCCCTCGCGGAACAGGCTGGCGCACACGTAGTAGGCGAACTGGCCGCTCTTGGCTCCCTGGGCCGAGTAGGGTTTCCCGCAGACCCCGCAGCGGAGCAGCCCGCTCAGCAGGTACTGGCTGCCCACCCGCGCGGGCCGCTGCACCGTGGGCGCCCGCTCGTGGAGTCCCTGCTGCACCGCGTCGAAAAGCTCCCTTGACACCAGGGCGGGCCAGGCGTTCTCCACCCGCACCGGCTCTCCAGCCTTCTCATCTTTGCTCTTTACTCCCCACACTGCTGTTCCCGTGTAGGCTTCGTTGGTCAAGAGGTAGTGGACCACGTTCTTCTGCCAGCGCCTGCCCCGGTTGGTGATGCCCCTTCCATTCAACTCCTTGCAGATTTCCATCAGCCCGTCGCCCCGCCGCGAACTCTCGAATATCTCCTTAACTATCGGCGCGGCCACTGGGTCAACCTCCAGGGTGGGGCGGTCCTTGATCCCGTCGCTGACCTTGATCCGGCTGTAGCCGAAGGGTGCCCTTGAAGCCAGGAAGTAGCCCCGGGACGCCGCCTCCCGCATTCCCCGCACGGCTTCCTGGGCAAGATTTTCCGAGTAAAATTCGTCCACGGACTCGATGATGGCCTCCATCAGCTTGCCGGTGGGGGAGTCGTCGGCGTGCTCGGTGATGGAGACCACGCGGATGCCCTTGCGCCGCAGCATGGACTTGAAGGCCACGGCGTGCTCCCGCTTGCGGGTGAAGCGGCTGAACTTCCAGACGAGAATCACCTGGAGTGGGGCCGTCGCCTTGCCGCCCTCCTCGTCATCTCCCTGAACTGGGGTCTGTCTGCGACTCGGCCGCTCTCGGCCTCGTCCACGTACTCGCGGGCCACGGAGTAGCCGTTGGCCCTGGCGTATTCCTTGAGCGCCCTGAGCTGGGCGGACACGGACAGATCCACGTCCTGCCTGTCGCTGGATACCCGTGCATAGAGCGCCGCCGGCGTTAGGGGCTGTAGGTGCTTATTCTTCATTGCTGTCCTCCTATACATCTTCAGGTAGTCGACCAAAGCTCACGAACTGCTGCTAGGCCAATAGCGTGCCGATAGTCGTTCATGCGTGTGCGTCAAGCTCCACCTCATGTCTCGACGGCTGGAGCTTCTTTCCCGTCCTGACATCATGAGAAGACGCCATCTCCAATCAGGGATGCCTTCCGGTCTAGGGCGCTTTTGGTCTCCCGAGGCGATAGTGAACACAAGGGAGTCCACATAAAAGGCGTCGTCATCGAAAGAAATAGGAAACATGACGCTCTTGGCCCAATCAGCCGGTGTGTCCTCTTTCCTAGGGTCGATCCGTGCGAAATGCGCCCCTACTTTGTTCCGCCAAATGCACACCTCTGGCAAAACGTGCCGCAGATACTTGGTTGCTCTGGAAGTATCACCTCCGTTAACAAGCCAACCGACCAGCTTTACGTAGTTGCAAGCCGTTACCGAATACCAATGAAAGGCACACGCGACGAGGTCTTGTGGCACTCCTTCAAGCGCAGGGGCATTCCCATACATATAAACTACCTTGTCTTTGCCCACCCTGCCACTGATTTCCGCTTCAATTTGTTGGACTTGAGTATTGAGGAAGTTCAGGCCCGTTGACAGGTACTCGAGGGAACGAAGTTCGTTGAAATACTGATCTGTGTCTTCATCTGGAAGCCCAAGATTGTCAGTGTAGTCAATAATCATACCCAGGTTCCACGCTCTCTCATGTCAGGCCCTGTCCACTTCGACGGTCCCTCCCGGCGCGGCGGTCGCCTGAAGTCTGAGTCCCAGGGCGCGCACCACTTTCAGCACCGTGGCAAACTCCGGATTGCCGTCGGCGGAGAGCGACTTGTACAGGCTCTCCCTGCCCAGCCCCGTCTCCTGCGCCACCAACACCATCCTGCGGGCGCGGGCGATGTCTCCCAGAGTCGCCATTATCAAACCGAGGTCGCCATCTTCCAGGGCGACGTTCAGGTAGGCGGCGATGTCCTCCTCGGTCTCCAGATGCTCCGCCGGGTCCCACGGACGGGTCTCTGTCTTTGCCATATCTGCTGCCTCCTATAGTCCTCTCTCCAGCTCCAGCGCCCTGCGTATGTCTCGCTCCTGGCTGTCCTTGTCGCCTCCCGCCAGAAGGACGATCAGGGCCTCCCCCCTCTGCGCGAAGTACACTCGGTAGCCGGGTCCGTAGTCGATGCGAATCTCCGATACTCCCTCTCCCACCGGCCTCACGTCGCCGGGGTTGCCCAGGGACAGCCGCCTGATGCGGTTGTCGATTCTCACCCTGGCCTGCCTGTCCCGAAGCCGTCTGAACCAGCGGGCATAGGCGTCGGTCTGGCGAATCTCGACCATCACCATATTGTAGGCCACAGGATACCTAGAACGCAAGAGGGAATGGCCGATTTGGTGGGGAGACGGGCCAAGCAGGGCACGCGCACAGCCCCCCTCACAGGGCGCGAGATTCGAGGGAGCGTCGGCGGCGTCATACCCGTGTACAGGAGATCCCACGGAGAGGCAGGTTGCAGCTCGGGCGGTTCCGTAGCTGGAATCGGGGTGTAAGGGACAACCTGCTAAATCGGAGCGAGCAATTTGATTCCGGGGCTCCTTCCACGGTTATGGGGCGGTGTCAGCTACGAAAGTGGACCAAACGCCGGTCGGCGGATTGGCCGGGATTGGACAGTCATCGCTAAAAAGGTGGACAATATGGCAGTGGGGCCAATAAATCTGACACATGCCGCAAGGCGAGGCGACAGGTGATGATTGACATCCAACCCAAGCACATTACGCTCGCACAGTTGTTTCAAGGACGTCTCTTCAGAATCCCTCAGTATCAACGGTCATATAGTTGGCGTCGCAAACAGCGACAAGACTTGCTCGCGGATATCCAACAGGTCCACGAACACGGAGCAGATCGGTCACATTTCATGGCAACAGTAGTCGGGCTTAGACAGAAAGTAGAAACCATTGGAACTACAGCACATGAATTCATAGACATTGTAGATGGGCAACAAAGAATCACAACACTGATCTTGTTGCTCAAAGCTATCGCTGTGGCAATCGACAATTCAAACACACCTGATGGAAGAGTCCGTGACGAGCTTAACAACTCTTTGATTAAAGACGATAAAGCCACCCTACTCCTGCTGCAAACAAATCATGATAGCAGCGATTTCTTCGCCAAATACCTGATACATGGAACGCATCCGTCTTCAGACGACGCTGAGACTATCGCAGATTATGAGCTCCTTGCCGCGATGGAAGAGTGTGAACAGTTTGTTGACAGTTGGCAGGATGCCGGCGTTTCTCTAGTAGAGCTGGTTACGCTTTTGAAGAACCGCTTGACCTTTATTCTGCACGAAATCAGCGACGAATCGCTGGTCTACACTGTGTTCGAGGTTCTGAACAGCCGAGGTCTTGATGTCTCTTGGTTCGACCGACTTAAGAGTATGCTGATGGCAATCGTGTTTGATTCCTCGACGAACAGCTCTGAGATCATTGATACGGTCCACTCTTTGTGGACACAGATATACGACTGTGTAGGGCTCCGATTGGGTCTGAGTACCGAATCCTTACGTTTTGCGGCTACGCTTCGAAACCCAGTGTGCCCAAGTCGCCCATTGGGTGAAGAAGATGCGGCGCTGATGCTTCACAGCCAATCCAAAGGCGGCCCCAAGCAGGTGATTGAGACAACCAGGTGGCTAAAGGATGTCACGGTAGCGGTGGATCGACTAGCGGCCAATCGTAGGAGGGATGCAGTTACTAGCATTGCTCAGGCTAGGATGGTAGCGACGGCAGTGCATTTGCGTCAGGATTTCACCGATCACGAAAGAGCCAGGATACTCCGCAGGTGGGAAAAGGTAACTTTCCGTATCTATGGGATGTATAGGAAGGATGCTCGTTGGGCAGTCGGTGATTACGTACGACTCGCCTGGAGGATCGTGAACGAGAAGCTATCCTCCGATGAAACACTCAAGGGCCTATCTGTGATTGGAAGCAAATTCCCAATCGAGGAGGCGATTGAGAATCTGCGGGATGCGAATTGCTACACTTACTGGGGAGAAGAGCTGCGTTACTTCCTGCACAAATATGAGGAACATTTGTCGAAGAAAGCTGGACAAAACTTCGACAACGAGCAATGGCGTCGTATCTGGGCAACCACTTCTGCAAGGTCTATAGAACACGTACGCCCTCAGAGTTGGTGGACCTCCCGAGGCAGAGAGTCAGACGAAGGCAGAATGCATGGCCTTGGAAATCTGCTCTTACTTCCGCCAGGTCTAAACTCCAAGTTGCAAGACAAGCCTGCAAGCAAGAAAGTAGACGCCTATATCAAGACTGGTCTTCTGATTGCACAAGAGGTCGCAAACAAAGTGTCCACTTCTGGATGGAAGTTCAGAACTATGAAAGAGCGTGAAACCCACATTTTGGAGTGGGCAATGAAAGAATGGGCAGACTAACAGGGGGCCATTGGATAGGATCGCCTCCTCCCTAAGTCTGTCCGCAGATGGCGCTCTGGTATGGCGTGAACTAGCGACACTTGTTCCTCGCGCTATGCCTCCTCCGCTGGCGGCCTGGGCGCAGCCCCGGACCGGGACGCCTGACGACGCAGGTGGGCGCGGGCGATCATGCGGGCCAGGATGCGAAGCCCGCGCCGCACCGTCTCCTGCTGGTCGGCGGAGTGCGTTGGCGATCCCCGCCGCGCCGCAGCCCGGCGATTGGTCGGTGGGTTCTCTCCGTTGGCGCTTCTCATCCCGTTCCTTCCGCATCCGAGAGTTTCCCGGGCCAGGGAGTCCTCCACGACGGCCCAGGTGTCCGCCGTCCGGTGTGAGCGGTCGAAACGTTGGGCATAACTACCTATGAGGGCGTTCACGTGAGTGCCCCTATAAGACCTGGGGCGAATACCCTCATTGGCGATGCCGTTGGGGTGTACAGAGAAATGAAGTGAGTTGCAAAAATGCAAGTCGGGCTGTTTCGTAGCTGAACTGGAGCGGATCACCCCTCTACAAGACGGAAACTGAAGTGAACCCCATCGCTAGGACAGGATCGAAGTGGAATTAAGCGAGAGTCCCGCTGCTCCTGCCGATGATACCAACACCTGTTCCGGTGGAACTTCCGTCACCTTTGATTCCTCCGCCGGGGCATTTCTGACTTGGTGGAACACCTCGGCTGGGGTTCGGTAGCCCAGGGCCTGATGGGGCCTCTGGTTGTTGTAGAACCGGAAGTAGGCGCCCAATTCCCTCCTGGCTTCACTGGCGCTGGTGTAGGCTTTCAGGTACACCTCTTCGTACTTCACCGTACGCCATAGCCGCTCCACGAAGATGTTGTCGCGGTAGCGTCCCTTCCCATCCATGCTCATCTTGACCCCGTGGTCCCGCAGCATCCGGATGAACCCTCGGCTGGTGAACTGGCTGCCCCCTGCCTTCGCTGGGGCAAGCTCTGGTCGGTGTTGAACACCTTCGGCTGGCCCTGACCCAGCGCCTCCTGCAAGGCCTCGATGCAGAAGTCTGCCTCCAGGGTGTTGGACAACCGCCAGGACACCACGTACCGGCTGTGCCAGTCTATGATGGCCACCAGGTAGAGGAAGCCCCGGGCCATGGGCAGGTAGGTGATGTCCGTCGCCCACACCTGGTTGGGCTGGGTGATCTGGACATTCCTCAACAAATAGGGATATACCCGGTGCTCCGCAGCCGGCCGGCTGGTGCGGGGACCCCGGTAGATGGCCCGCAGCCCCATCGTGCGCATGAGCCGCTGCACCCGCTTACGGCCCACCACCATTCCCTGTCGCTCCAGCCAGGCCCTCATGCGCCGCGACCCGAAGAAAGGGGTCTCCAGGTACTGCCGGTCCATGGCTTGCATCAGGGCCAGGTTCTCTTCCGAGGTTCCCCTGGACCGGTAGTACAGGCCGGACCGGCTCACTCCCAGCAGGGCGCACTGGCGCGTCATGGACAATGATGGGTGCTCCCGGTCCACCATCTTCCGCCGCTGCGCCAGGCTCATGGACCGGACCTCTCCAACAAGAAATCCCGCTCTACCTTCAGCTGGCCGATCTCCTGGTACAGGCGGGCGGTCAGCGCGCCGTCGCTCCTGGCCTTCTGGTCCTGACCGTTGCCGAAGACACCGGCGGCGCCCTCGGTGAGGGCCTTCTTCCAAGCTTGAATCTGGCTGGGGTGGACGTGGTACCGCCCAGCCAGTTGGGCCACCGTTTCCTCGCCCTTCACCGCCTCCAGTGCCACCTTGGCCTTGAATGTCGGGCTGTGCTTTCTCCGTCCTTGGGACATTTCCCACTCCTCCTTGGCAGCAACCGCTGCGTTAAGTTTAGGAGCAGGACCCTCGCTTAGCCACTTGTCCAGTTTTCCGGGTCCACCTCAAACAGTGAACACTTTGACTTGCGGGTACGTTCCGGACATGGTTTGCGAGTCCGTAGCTGAAAGTTGCATCTATGTAGGCGAGTGAGATCGGGTCCGAATTGCAAAGGCCATAGCTGGCAGTTGCATTTTTGCGGGGCGGCGGGAGGGCTGGAATCGGGAGGTGGTGGGGACGTGACGCTGTAGGTCAACGCGGGCGATCATCCGGGCCAGGATGCGCAGAGTCCCTCAGGGGGCGCAGACGGTAGCCCCTTGCAAGCTCCGCCAAAACGGAGAGCGTCCACGCAGTGCGGGGAGTGTACAGGAGTTTGAGTTTGTCGTCAGGGGTACATTTCGGTCATTTTCCCGTTCAATCGGAGGCAGATCGTCCCTCTACAGGAGAAGAAAGGTGAACACTTTCAGAAAGGGTGCGTTCCGGACAGCAATGACATCGCCAAACGTGGGGAATGACATCGGCAGGCCCGGCGGAGCGGCGTCCCAATGACAAAAGTCCCCCGAAAAGGGGATTGAAGTGGGGGTGCGTTACGTCTCCCGAAAATGTGGCTGGAGACAGGGGTGACGGGCCGGCGGCGCTTCCTCTACCTCAACACAAACCACCACAGGAGAACGCTGACTACCAGCAGCACGAAAGCAGTTACGCGGGCTGCGATTAACAACTCCTTCGTCTCCTTGTGCTCGGCGACCTCCTTCTGGTACGCCCTCTCAAGTTCATGGTAAGGCCGGTTGGCGGTGGCAGCGGACTCCCGGGCCTCGTCTCGCTCCCGCTCCAACTCGGACGCTCTGAGCTTCCACTCGGACACGTTTTGCTCCAACTCCCGCACGGTCCGCTGAAGCTCGTCCTCCCTGGCGACGGCCCGGCGCAGCAGTTCCCCGTCGGTGATGTACTCCGATCCCTCCATCCGCACGTACACCCGGCGGCCCTCCCGGCGAACCTCGACCTCCCTCTCCAGGGTGGACCGGGAGATCTCCAGTTCCTCCGCCGCCGCCGCCTTGGACACCCAGCGGACTGGCTCTTCCATCGCTCTTTCCTCGCCATAGGCTGACACGTCGGGGGTCGGCAAGTTGTCCAAACCCGGTACATTTTACTCCCGGTATTTTAGTCCCGCTTTTCACTCTCGACCCTGACCGGTCAAGCGATGCGTCAACCGCATTTCGTACCTGAAATCGGCCCATTTCGGGCCTTTTCGGCCTTCCCGGATGACCGGAATCAGGCCTGTCGGGACAGTTCTGGACACCCAGCGGGCGATGTGGGGAGATGGGGCTGCGTCAGTAGCCCCATCACGTAGCCCCCTCTATAGGACTCATCCGGTGCCGCAGGGGGTCCCACTGGTAAGCGCGGAGCCCCGACAGCGCCAGCCTCGCGGAGCGCGACTCCCACAGGGGGCGCCAGGACCGGCCCAGCAGCCCCCGCCGCGTCAGCACAGACGGGCACGACACCAGGATGGGCAGCGTCATCAGGTTCATCCGGGAAGCCGTCCTCGCGTAGGTCTCCTCCACCTCCTCGTTGTCCACCACGAACAGGGTGACGGGAAACGGGGCCATGTCTGCCTCGGGAGCGTTGGACCAGTAGTAGCGGGTGTAGGGCCGCAGCCGGGCCAGGACTCCCCTGGGGTGGCGGGCGCGCAGCTCGTGTTCCAGGTAGAAGGGGACGTGCAGGCCGTCGACGACCAGTTTCCCAACGGCGTCCGGTGCGATGGCCGACTCCCCCCAGTGGAAGGCCCGGTCCGTCTTGGCCGTGGGGATGGACCACGTTAGCTCGGAGTCTGCTGTTGCCTGGGCCTCCGCCGCCAGTTCCGACAGGAACCAGGTCACCCCGTCGGCGTGCCTGGTCTGCCGCGCCCAGGTGTCGATGCGGTGGCCCAGATGCCGCCTGCGGCCCCGGTTGTCCGTGGTTAGCTCCGTGCTCCAGATGCCCCGCGTGGTCGGCAGTTGCGCCCGGTCCCGGTGGGTGACGTAGCGTATGCCCTCCTCCGACAGGGTGTAGCGGACATTGCCCCGTTTGCCCCGGCGCTCCAGCAGGCCCCAGGTACTCACGAGATTGTGCAGCATCTGGCTGACCCTCCCCTCGGAGACGCCCAGCCAGCGGGCCAGGTGCTCCCTTGGAATCATCGGGTGGTCGGTGATCAGGTCCAGCGTCCTCTTTTCCGACGGGGTCAGGGCGAAGGCCGGCGCCGACGCAACCATGTGCTCCGTGTCGGGCAGCGAGGCCCGCTTGCGCTCCGGCGGCTCGGTGAAACGTCCCCGGTTCGGGCTGCCGCGAGTGCTGATGAACTCCAGCGAGTAGGGCAGGCTGCCGAACACCCACGAGGCGTAGCGCCAGGCATTGCTGTTCCAGTCCTCCAGCGCCTCGCGGGATTCCACGGCGACGTAGGCCTCTTCCAGGTTAGCGTTCTCGCAGAACCGGGTCGTCAACCCCTGCTCCCAGACGCTGGGGGTCAGGACCAGGACCGTGCCGGGGCGGCGCCAGTACTCGTACTCCGAGATGGTTCGCAGCCGGTCGTAGAGGGAGCGCCGCCGCAGGGCCGGACCCTGGCGCACCACCCCGAAGCTGCGCCCGTCGTGCCGGGTGATCACGCCGTCGAACCGGCCCCGGCGGTGGAATTCCACCTGCGTCAGTAGCCCATCGGTTCCGGGAGAGAGGGACGCCGCCAGGCGGTAGACGGCGGCCACCGCGTCCATCCGGCGGATGAGCAAAGTGAGCCACTCCCTGGACAACGGGTAGGCCCGCACGAAGTCTGACGGCGTGTCGAAGCCCAGGACTCTGGCGCCTTCGCCGACGCCCTGGGCTGTCAGGTAGTACCGCTTGCTGGGAGGCAGGTGGGCGGTGCCGTGGCTCACCCGCCTTACCACACCTTCGGAAAGCAGGCCGGTCAAGCCCCGGTGAACGGTGGCGTGGGCCTCGCCCAGGATCATCGCCAGTTCCGCCGTGTCCACGAAGGGCATCCGGCTCAGGTGGTGCAGCAGCTCTTGGTCGGAGACGCTCATGTATCGAGCGTAGCAGACGGAAGCCCTGGCGGTCAGCGGGCAAGTGTCAGTGCCGGTGCGTGAGATTGGCGATGCTGTTTGTCCGAAAATCGCCCGGCGGTGTAGACTGTGGACGAACAGGAACGCCAGCACCGGGGTGATGACAGTGAACGCGCCAACCCGCCCGACAGCAGAGATCGCACGCCTGGGCAAGGAGATCTACGAGCGGGACATCCGCTTGAAGGTCGAGGCAGGCCACCACGGTGAGGTCGTCGCCATTGACATAGAGACCGGGGATTGGGCGGTTGGGGACAATGTGATTGCCGCCACGGAACGCCTGCGGGAGAAGCGCCCGGGCGCGGTCAACGTCTTGAGCGAGCGGGTGGGGTATCCTGCGCTGCGGCACTTCGGTGGACGTCCCCTGAGGAGAGGCCAGTGATCGAGGGCGTGGTGAACGCCGCATACGAAGCCGTAGTAAGCCTCACTCTGGACGGCCCGGCGGGGCAGACACGGGATATAGGGGCCGTCGTCGATATCGGCTTCGACGGGTTTCTCACTCTGCCCCCAGCAGTGGTGGCGGAGCTGGGGCTTCCCTTCGTCAGCATAGGCCGGGCGACTCTCGCCGACGGCAGTGATATTTCTTACGACATTTACGGCGTAACCGTGCTGTGGGACGGCCAGCGTATCTACATTGAAGCCGACGCCGCTGACACCACGCCCCTGGTGGGCATGCTGCTCCTGGACGGGCACGACCTGAACATCCAGGTCCGGGACGGCGGGCGCGTCGTCATCCAGGCCGGAGGGTAGCTGGGGGTATCTCCTACCGGAACCCGCCGGGACAGCCTCCAGAAGTCTGTGAGCCTGTCCCGCACGGTCCAGCTTACCCCTGCGATTGCCGTGCCCACGCTCCTGCCGTTTGCCTCTGGCCCGGGCGTAAGGGTGACCGTGAGCGGTTCTTACTCGACGGTGCAGGCAAGGGTAGCCGCAGCGCCGTACACCTCGCTCCCATCGGGAAGTTTGTAGACTGCCTTGACGCTCACGACGGCCTCGGCCCCCGGCTGGCAGTCTGCCGGCCGCCGCAGCGTCGTGGCAGTCCCTGAGGTCCGCGTTGAGGCGGAATTCGGCGGTGAGCCGCTGCTCCCGCACGCGGGACGCGAGGACCAGCACCACGCTGGGACGGCGGGAGTAGTCGTACTCGGCGATGGCCCGCAGGCGGTCGTAGAGGGAACGGCGCCGCAGCGCCAACCCCTGGCGCACCACTCCGAAGCTGCGGCCATTGTGCCGGGCGATCACGGCGTCAAAGCGGCCCCGGCGGTGGAACTCCACCTGGGTGCCCAGCCCCTCCACGCCGGGAGAGAGGGTTGCCGCCAGGCGGTACACCGAGGCCACGGTGTCCATGCGGCGCAGCAGCAGCGTCAGCCACTGCCGGGACACGGGATAGGCCCGCACGTAGTCCGAGGGCCGGTCGAAGCCCAGGACATTGGCAGCTTCGGCGATGCCCTTGCCGGTGAGGTAGTAGCGGTGGCTGGAGGGGAGATGGGCCGTGCCGTGGCTGACCCGCTGAGCTAGGCCGTCTTTCAGCAAGCCGGACAGGGCGCGGTGCACCGTCGCCAGCGGCTCGCCCAGGATCAGGGACAGTTCCCCCGCGTCGATGAACGGCATCCGGCTCAGGGAGTCCAGCACTTGGGGGTTGGAGATAGCCATGATTCGAGCATAGCAAAGGGTAGGCGCAGCAGTCAGCAGGCAAATGATGCTCCTATAGATGTCAAGGTGCGGTTCCGGGCACTGTGAAGGAGCGCCGCAGGGCCGAGAAGACTTCGCGAGCGACGTAGCGTTTGAGACAGCGGATGACCTCGGTCTTACTCATCCCCTCCTGAGTGCGGCGGCCCATGTACTCTCTGGTCCGGAGGTCATGGCTAAGCCTGACCAGAACGATGCGATAGAGAGCCACATTGGCCTGCCGGTCACCACCGCGGTTCAGCCGGTGCCGGTTGGTCTTGCCAGAGGAAGCCGGTACCGGACTCACCCTGCCGAGCGAGGCGAAGGCAGCCTCGGAGTGAATGCGTTGAGGGTTGCTGCCGGCAAGAGACCGGAGGGGGTACTTGGCTGCTGCCGTGGGGTCCTCGAGACAACCTTGGCGGAAGCTCCTGCACCGGGCCGCCAAGGCGGTAGCCGTCAGACCGTCCAGTGTTTCTCGAAGTCCGGCCGGGGCCGTGACGACCAGGGCCTTCATCTGGTTGACGGCCTGGGTGCGTGCCTTGACAGCCGAGTCCTTGGCGCTTTTGAGCGTGCGGATCATCTCGGTTTCGCCCTTACCTGACTTGGGAGTGGCCTTGGCCACTCCGGCCAGCACCGCCCGCGCCGCCATCTCCGCATCGGTAGGGTCGCTCTTGCCCTTCCGGTATCGAGTTGAACGGTCAGGCCGGTTGACCTCGACGACCTTGTGGCCTCTGAGGGTCAGGAACCGGGCAAGTCCGGCGCCGTAGGAACCGGTGCCCTCAACCCCGAAGGCGTGAACCTCACCCAGCCTTCGGGGCCACCGTTCCAGCTGCGAATACCGATAACTGGTCGCTGGGGCGTAGCACTCGGCAAGACGCACACCCTGCTGGTCAATGGCAACGGCCACGTGCTCGTCTTGGTGGGTATCGACTCCAGTGACCACCCGAACAGCCCTGATGACTTCGCGACCGGCTACTGCTGTCATTTCTGCCTCCTGAAGGAGTAGCGCGTCGGCCAGGCGAACGGACAAGACTGCGACGGGACCTGAGGTCAGGCTCCTATGAGGTCACTGCTCCAATGGCCATTGGCGCCGTATCGGCCATCTCCGGGTCGAGTCGACAGATCATTTGGAAGGCATCAAAGCCAGTCAGCGATAGGGTCAGACCCGAGCCGGGATGGCACTGAAATATAATCGCAGTCAGCAATTACCCGCCCGCACGGACCACTTTACCTCCGCCGTTTACAGGTGTTGAGCAACTTTCAGATGATATTGGGAATCCCAAAAATCCTGTGTGCTCGCTTTGCAAATACTTGAAAGCGGGCTCCGGTTCGAGTCCACCACGAAGGGCGTCCTCGTCGGCAAAGCCGTCACCATCGAGTCCGTCAGCGACCCCGGCCAGAAGCCCCCGTTCTCCTGCGCCGCCAACACCGACTCACCGATCATCACCTTCAACTACCCCAAGTTTCCCCAGGAGTTCTTCAGGAATTCTTCGCCGCACGTGGCAAGGACCAAACAGAGTTCATGATCCATGAACTGGCCCACGCCTTCACCGACGCCGCCGTGTCCCACGGACCCAAGTGGGGCGAGGCCTGCGCCCACGTCGGCGCCGTCCTGAGCACCGTTCCCCAAAGGAACCCCAACACCATTCCCCACTTATGATTTCGCGGCCCGTTGAAAGGCAACCGCACCAAAACCCAAACCAACCAAGTCCAGCCATCCCAACTTGGTTGAAGGCCCTTTGAACAGCACACCGCACCAATACAGAAGGGGCCGGTAAAACCGGCCCCTTCATGAACCATCCCGGCTTGGTTAGAGGCCCTTTGATCAGCACACAGCGCCATAAAAAGGCCGATGAAAACCGGCCTTACGTCCCATCGACAACCTCCTTTTATCCCATTAAGCAACCATTTTTGACATTCCCCTACTGGGCGCTATAAAACGACAGCCCCTCGCAAACAGCACCCCGACCGGCCTTCGTCCTCACTTTTTTGAGCCTGAGAACCCTCCCGCCTGCACCACCCAATCAATCTCTTAATCTGACAGTTCCCAACCTGAGCCACTGGAACCGCCCTGACCCTTTGGGAGGCGTACGTACCATCTTCAGAAAAACCGTCAGCGTAACGAGGGCTGCAGAGCCGAGCATGTGCCGACCGATGTGTCTCCGGATTCACTCACGCTACCTCGGTGTTTCTCGAGCGGCAAGTTGGGCAGCAAAGGAACTTATACCTGTTTCCCGTTAATCCGACCGTGCCTGTGCTGACTTTTTCAACGAACCGATATCGTAACTTCACATTGCCACTGAAGTCTTCCGGCAACCATTAGGCCGCGAAACAGGTATGCTGACTTGAAGGGCGGGCAATACGACCACATGAAGGCTCAAACCCAAAGCGCTAGTAGATGGGCTACTGTCATCCGCGATTTGTAGTTACCTTAGACTGAAACTGCCTTTCCGCGCCTGTCGAACGGGCGGCGGAGAGGCGGTCGATGCGGATGTCCCGTCACGCTCTTTTAATGGTGAATGAGGCCGCAGGCGGGAGCACGCCGTCGGGCCCAGGAGAAAACTATGGACCAACCGCTGTTTTATGCTTACCGTTCCTACGGGGACCCAGCTGGCGCGAGAAAAATGACGATTTCTTCGGATCCCAACACCGGCGACGACCCGCACTTGCACGCTGCGGGAGACGTCATCGCCTTCTACTCCGAAGGGGAGCGCGACGCGTACGTGGCACGACAGGTTGTCGTCACGACCCTTGAGGGCGGACACCATCGGCGTTTTCATTGGGTGTCCCCGGTCACCACTGAGAAGGCACGGCGGTTCTTGGAGGCGTGCGCCGCCCGTCCGACGTGCATCCACAAGACCGACGTACGGCGAGGGCAGGTCCGAATTCCCGAGTAACTAAACCAAAGCCAAGGTGAAATGCGCAGATGGTGGGGGTCAAACTGCGGAGCCGGGTCATTCTCCAAGTACGGATGAGAGGGATTCACCAGCGCAACCCAGCTGATCATCATCGCCACTTAAATGTACATCCCACCTTGGCTTTAGTTTAGTAGTCCGTCAGTGTTGGATTGATGGGTATAGAGACTTCAGTTTGATACGCGCATCCGCGGTGGTGAAGCGCCAGTCCACTCGTATCCCGTCCCGGTTGCGCTCCCTTTCCCACGCTGCCACCTCACCCCGCAGGACATTCTGCTCTGGAATGCGGCGGTCCAGGCATTGTCGGGCCATCACCCCGATCTCAATCTCCGCCATGTTCAACCAACTGCCATGCTTGGGTGTGTAGTGAATCTCCAACCGTTCGGCGATGCGCCGCGCCTCCGCGGGTTCGAATGCCTCATACAATGAGGCCGGGTGGTGGGTGTTCAAGTTGTCCATCACCAGCACAATCCGGTCCTTGTGGGCATAGTCCTCGTCCACCAGCTTCTTGATCACCTGCGCCCAATCGGCCTTGGTGCGCCGGTCCGTCACTTCCACCCGGCGCCACCCTTCCAGCGGAGCGAACAGCATGAAAAGGTTGCTCACTCCGTTGCGCTCGTATTCATAATCGTAGGAGCCCGCCGCCCCAGGCCGGGCCGGACGCGGCCGGCGCGTCTCTTTCACCAGTTGCTTGCTGGTCTCGTCCAGACAGACAAGAACTTCGTTGTCTGGGTAGGGGCGATGATAGACTTCCAGTACGTCTTCCATGGCGCACACAAACTCCGCGCTGCCCTGGGGCGGGATGCACCAACACTCTTTCAGCCAAAGCCTGCCCCGTTGCAGAACGGGGGTTTGAGTTCGTTTTTTTCAGCGTTTGACGTACCGTTTCGGTGCTGATGCTCTCCACTATCTCGCATTCCACCAGCCGGTCCGCCAGCAGTTGCAGCGTCCAACCGGCCCGGCCCTCCGGCGGTTCTCCGCAGGCCAAGGCAATCAGGTGGGCCTCACCCAAACCATCCAGCTTCTTCTGACGGCGGCGCAGTTGCTCCTTGCGTCCCAGCGCCGCCTCAACCCCCTCCTCCACGCAGCGGCGGCGCACCCGTTCCACCGTCGCATTGCCAATCTGGAGGGACCGGGCAATCTCCTCGTCCTTCATGGCCCGGCCCTCCCGGGCTTCATCGCTCAGCAGCAGAGCCTGCCCTCGTGAAAACGGGGGATGCGGGCATGGGTCTGCCTGTAAGCCGCTGCCCGTCCCCGAGACACCAAGCCCTTGAGTTCCCGCCTCTCCTCCACATTCAATTGCACCCGGTACTTCTTGGCTGGCATTCCCATCCTCCCACAACCCAATCTACTTGGTACTCTCCCAGATAGAGTACCCCAACCATTTATCATTTCAATGCTGTTGGACTACTAGTAGTCCGTCGCTATTGTATTGATGGGTAGAGGGACTTGAGCATGACCCGGGCGTCCTCGGTAGTGAAACGCCAGTCCACTCGAATCCCCTCCCCGTTCCGTTTCTCCTGCCATGCCCCTGTTTCTTGTTCCAGGATTTCCGCGTCGGGAATCCGTCGGTCCAGACACTGCCGGGCCAGAACTCCCAGTTCGATCTCGGCTATATTCAGCCAACTCCCGTGCTTCGGCGTGTAATGAATCTCCAACCGCCGGGCAATGCGCAGGGCCTCCGCAGGCTCGAATGCCTGGTACAGAGAAGCCGGATGATGGGTGTTCAAGTTGTCCATCACCAGCACTATCCGCTCCCGGTCGGCGTAGTCCTCATCCACCAGTTTCCGCACCACCCGCGCCCAGTCAACCTTGGTGCGCCGCTCCGTGACTTCCACCAGGCGCCATCCCTCCAAGGGTGCAAACAGCATGAACAGGTTGCTCACCCCGTTGCGCTGGTATTCGTAATCATATGCCATGACCGCTCCCGGTCGCACCGGGCGGGTCTGGCGGGTCTCCTGCACCAGTTGCTTGCTGGTCTCGTCCAGACACACCAGCACCTCATTCTCCCCGTAAGAGCGGTGATAAACTTCCAGCACGTCCTCCATGGCACACACGAAGTCGGCGCTGCCTTGGGGCGGCAGGCACCAGCACTCTTTCAGCCAAAGCCTGCCCCGTTGCAGAACGGGGGCTTGAGTTCGTTTTTTTTTCAGCGTCCGGCGCACTGTCTCCGTGCTGATGCTGTCCACTATCTCCCGCTCCATCAATCCGTCAGCCAGCATTTGCAGAGTCCAACTGACCCGTCCCTCCGGGGGTTGGGAGCAGGCCATGGCCACCAGATGCGCTTCACCCTGACCGTCCAGCTTTTTCCGGCGGCGGTTGAGTTGCTCTTTGCGGCCCAAGGCGGCTGCCACACCCTCCTCCACGCAACGGCGGCGCACTCGTTCCACCGTGGCCGTGCCCACCTTCAGGGCCCCGGGCTATCTCCTGGTCCATCATTGGGCCGTCAGCCTGGTTCTCGTCGCAAAGCAACAGGATGCGGGCGTGAGTCTGCTTATAGGCTGCCGCCCGCCCCTTGGACACCAGCGCCTTCAGCTCTTCTTGTTCCTCCTCCGTCAGTCCCACCCGGTATTTCTTCACCATCACATCCACCCCCACTTCCTGATATTCTTCCTTTGGCTGCTTACCCTTTACATCTTACCAGCCATCATTACAAAGATTTCGTACTACTAGTTGGCCAACTTAGTTGCGAGATGGAAGGACTCCTGATTGGGACCAACTTGTGATGTCTGGTGAAGAAGACCAAAAGGCCCACTTGCCTAAATGGGAGCAACCCAGCGAAATGTCCGCAGTACATCGCACTCAGACCCACCGAGATACCGGGCCTCCCAAAGGCCAAGCCCCCGCCACGCGTGGCGGGGGCTTGGCGACTTCATCATTCGGGGTTTGTCTTGAAGACGACGGACTAAACCGCCAAGGTGAATCTGATGGTAAAGGTTCTTGATTTTGTCCAAGGTGGTGGGCCGACCGGAGAACGTCGGCCTGTGGCTGAGGGACAACCCCGACATGGAGGCCACCGACGGCAGGACCGCCCGCCGGCTGTTCATGACCATCTGCCAGTTCCCCGCCATGCGGGCCTCCTGGCTCAGGGAGGCGGTGTACGACGGGCGGCACTACCTGTCGGAACTGGGGATGAAGCGGGCTGCCAACATGAGCCGGGTGCTGCCCTCGGTGATCCGCAGCCGCCACGGGGCCTACCTGGACCGCTGGTACCGGGAACACGAGGAACACCACAACGACGGGGTGAACCGGCTGGTGGTGCGCTTCGCCAGGGAGGGCGTGGAAACCGTCGTCGGCTGGCGGGGCGAGGTCGACGTTCCCAGCCTGACCCAGGTGCGGCCCGACCTGCTGATGCAGGTGAGCGAGGGGACATTGGACGCCGGTACCCACTACATCGAGTTCGAGCGGTCCGCCGTGCGTCCCGAGAGGGTGGCGGAGAAGCTGGGTCCCTACCGCCGGATGGCGGCGGCGGGCCGCGCCCTGCCCCTGCTGATGGTCTGCGAGACGGCGCGGGGCAGGGAGGGAGTTCCGGCGGCGCTGCATTGCCGATGACCATGGGGAAGGTGCTGGCTTTGGGAAAGTGTTGTTGGAGATGGTTTCTTAGCCGCCGATTAACGCCGGTAATTGCGCCGGAGTCCGGACACGTACTGCCGCCCCAGGATGTCCGCGTTATCTTCGAGCCAACCGGCCGTCCCGTCCGGCGCGGCCTGGGAGGTCAGCAACCCCGTCATCAGACCGTCAACCTCGTCCCTTGTCAACATCACGTCCCGCAGCAGGAGGCCGACCAGCCTGGTCAGGGCGAACCCCAGGGACGGCGGCGTGGCACCAGTCGCACGCGGGCGTTCACCGCCTTGGCCAGCAGCCACAGCAACTCCTCGAAGGTGAATGCGTCCGGCCCGGCGGCGGCGGCAACGAGGCTATCGTTCCGGGAACCAGCCGCCACCGCCAGGGTTGCCAGGTCTTCGGCATAGATGGGCTGGACCTTGTAATCGCCGTTCCCGAATACGGGGAACACCGGGAAACGCCGCAGCGCCCAGGCCATGTTGTTCGGCAGCAGGTCGCCCTCGCCGAAGACCAGGGTGGGCCTGATGATGGCGTAGGGGATACCCAAATCCTGAAGAATCTCCTCTACCTGGCCTTTGCCCATGAAATAGGGAAACCGCGACTCGACCGAAGCATTGGCCACAGAGAAGTGGACGATCCTGCTGAAGCCCGCCTCCTTGGCAGCCTTGAACAGGACCTCGGAGTTCTCAACCGCCTGCTCAAAGGTGTTTCCCTCCTCCCGAATCGAATCCAGTAAGTGTTATAGAGGACGCCCGCTCCTTCCATCGACCGGTGCAACCCGTTAGGGTTGGAAAAGTCCGGGGGAAACGCAGGCACCCGCCCGCCGAAAGGGTTCTCCTTACCAGGGTTTCTGGTCAGGGTCCTAACGCTGATCCCCTCCTCCAGCAGGCTCCGGGCCACGTACCGGCCGGTGTAGCTGAATGCGCCGGTTACAATTGTCGTTTCAAGGTGGGACAGGGCTGAATACTTCTTTCAGGAATCGACGGAGCAACAATCCGCCGCAATTTCAGAATGTCACGAGTTCTTGCGGTTTCTATGGTCATCGTTCCGCGGTATTCGGTCCGGGAATCCCAGGGCCTATGCCACGCTGTTTGGCTTGAGCGATACTATAAAACGTGCGGAGACTGGTGTACCTCGCGGCGGCCTGAGAGGCTCTTGTCGATGGCCGAACACAGGTCAGCAACATCAGGAAGGAAACCGAGCGGCACCGGCACCAAGTCTGCCTGGCTCTCATGCCCACAGCCACCGGCATCCTGGGCAGGATATTCTTTATTTTCCAGGCAGCGAACAGAGGGAGCAACGCCCCGGATGCATGGCCAACCAGCTCTCTTGGAACTAAATGGCTGACTCGGTAGAGGACAGGAAACTGTGGATACTACCGTCGCGGCCCATTGCGTCGGCATAACGGTGCCGCAGACGACTCCGGAAGAATCCCCGGACGCAACATGAACACCAACGAAATCGAATATGCCCTGGAGTCGACGACCTTCCACTCCATGAAGGAAGCCCAGCAACTGGCCGACACCCTGGAGGAAAACCTCCGCGACAGGGAACTGGGCGCCCCCAACCTGCGCCCCGAACTCGTGGAGATGTACTCTGAACTGGTCAACAACGCCGCCGAACACGGGATGACCCGGGAGGGCGCCCACACCCATGTCCGCCTGATGCCCCACCGGAGAGGCCACGCCTGCGACGTCGTCGTGGCAGACTCGGGCCCCGGCATCCGGACCACCCTGTCGGCCAACCAGGCCCTGCCCCAACTGGAAACGGACGCAGCTGCCATAGGCCTCGCCATACAGGAACTGGTCTCCGGCACCGGTGTGCCAACCAGGGGGATAGGCCTGTGGATGGTCCTCACCGAAATGCGGAAGCCCGGCCGCAAGCTGCGGGTCCACTCCGGATCCGGCCTGCTCACCATGTACGGCGCCGCTGGACCCGAACTCCGGGAGACGGAACACCGGCAGGGTACCCTGGTGAGACTCACCGTTCCTGCCTGAGCGGAGCGGCTACGGCCGTAAATAGGGCTTTAAGGACCTGAACCCCTGAGGTGCTGTGGAATCCCGGCTGTGAAGCGCCCCGATAGCGGGAACCGGAAACCCGACATCTAATGTACCCTCCAGAAAACTGGTCCGGCCGCCATGCGACTTTTAAGAAGGGAAGGACCCGACGAGGTGTTGCTGCGGCGCAACCACGCCAGCCGTTACCGGAAGCTGGACCGCTTGGGCAGGAACCTGTAGCCCGGCGCCCGAAAGCTACGTCCACTTGCCGCTGCGCGCACTGGCGGGCAAGGCCATCACTTCAGCTTGGACTGACCTCCGCCCCAGTGGTACACGTTGTCGGGAGTGTTGAAAAAGTCCAACGATGGGTGGTCGCAGAAAATCATGGTACGAATACCGTCGTTTATGTCTCTTATATATCATTGGCTAGTCCGTGAAGTGACGTCTTTACTCGGAAATCGATAGCACAGACTCTGCCAAATTCCGCTGCAATTACTCCTCCAGACTTTTTCAACAAGCCTTTGTCGGCGCCCTTGACACACCCGCCTCCCTCACTCCTTTGCTGTTCCCAGGACGCCATCCTTTCAAGGCGGGGATCAGCGGGCCGAATACTGCGTACGACACCATCCACGAATTTGCCAATGGCGCTCCCTGCCATGGGAAAGCCGGACTCACTCATCCAAATCCTCCATCGCAGCACGTTGCAACATTGTTCACAGAGATCTGACCACACGGGCAGGAAGGCGACTGTGGCTAGTGCGTCACCATCGGACATTCCAGCCGCCCTGCCCCTTGGCAGCTATGCTCTCTCGATTATTCCCACGGTAACACCATGAGGAGAACTGAATCCGGCCGGATGATCCAACACCAACGTCCGTAAGCGACTGTTCGGCGGTTTCTTCAGTTCACCGCAACGAAACGCGGGCCGGGACTGGCAGGCTGTCCCGCGCCCCTGCAAAGCTGCGAGTGGAACATACTGTCCACCAGAAAAGGGTGGAGGCCATACTTGGAGCCAGTTGGGAAACTCCAATCAAGCCCGGCCATGGACCCTGATATGGCCACGTCAAGGAGAAACAATTACATGAAAGACCATCCCCTCCTGGGGTAGCAGGCATCCAGAAGAAACCCGCAGGTGCACCGATACAACGCCCCCGGTGAAATAGTGGCCTATGCGGCCTTGTTCAAGTTCTGTTTATGGGCGGGGCCGTCACCATGGTCGTTTGCGAGTTGATTCGTGCCACCGGCTCTATGGCCGACACGGTCAACTCCATCATCATGAACCTTTGGCGCGCCAGTGCGGCCACTGTCTCTTTCACGCTGGCCGCGGCGGGGATATCGAAAGGCATAAAACTTGCCACCCACAGGGTGCGCCAGTGGATCCCCAAGTCCCCGGGAATAGGCGAGGAACTGGAGCGGGCGCCATGACCTGGCCGTGAGTGGGTTGCCACCTCCCATTCCCAATCGAGACCGTCAGTGGCCAAGGGTGTGACAAGGGACGCCACCATACCCATCCCCGTAACTCCCCTTTCCTCCCACGTTCTCACTCCGACTGCGCCGATGGTCGTCGCCGCATTCGGGAAATTGGCGGCTCCGGTTGACCCCCAGTCATTGCCGGCTTCATCGTTGCCAGGTCACCGCTCCACCCGGTACACCGTGGTCTTGGCGCCGGAATCCAAATACATCATCTTCCGCATGCACCTACGCAGGGGTAGTTGCCGGGCACTGCCCGATCAATGGCAGGCATGCGGTCAGTTACCTTCGTTACAGCCGCCGCTCCTCATGCGGCCCTGTATCAACGCCATGGGTCAGTCTGCCGAAACGCCGGAAAATGCCTTCTTCCGAAAATCAACGCTAAGTACAAACTCCAAACGCGTCGATCCATACAATGGACTCAAAGGACTTGCTACAGAGGTGACAACGGATGGACACGATGTACGAATATCCCATCGGCGCCCTGGCGAACCTGTTCCCCGACATGGATGGAGACGCTTTTGCCCGTCTGGTCAGGAACATCCGCGAGGAGGGGCTGGTTGAGCCTATAGCCGTCTGGCGTGGTCAGGTGGTGGACGGACGCCACCGGTACCGGGCATGTCTCGAGGCCGGCGTGGAACCCAGGTTCGAACACCTTCCCGACGACACCGACCCAATGCCTTTCGTCACAGCCAGGAATATTCTCAGGCGTCACCTCAGCGCCAGCCAGCTGGCCGTCATCACCTACAGACTCACCGAGCTGCCGCCGTGCCATGCCGGTACGGATAGCGGATGTGCAATTTTGCACAAGCCCATGACCCAGCGGCAGGCGGCAGACCTCTTCGGGGTCAGCCTGCGCTCGCTCCACCACGCCCGCTCCGTACTGGAGGCGGACGGCACGGCGGTCCCGGAGTTGCGGCAGGCGGTCGAGGTGGGCACCGTGACTGTCAGCGACGCGACCAGGATCGTCAAGGAGCCGCCGGGTGTGCAGAAGGCGGCCCTGGAGCGGGTCTTGGACGGATCATCCAAGACCGTTGCGGGAGCTGCCAAGCAGATTGCCATGGAAGCGGCCCGCGTGGAGTCACCGGTCAGCGGTCCCGGACCATCGAAGCATCAACCCCTCTTTCACCAGTGTTCCGTGGCCGGCCTCCATGAACTTGTGGAGGCCGGCAGCGTGGACGCCATCATCACCCACCCTCCGCTGGACGAGGAGATGCTCCCCTTGTACTCGGACCTGGCCGCTTTCGCGGTCCATGCTCTCAAAGAGACCGGCGTCCTGGTGGTGATGGTCGACGGCCTGCTTCTGCCGCGCATCATGGACAATCTCAACCACCACGACATGACCTGGGTCTGTGAGTTCGACTGCCAGTTCAACTGGCCCCAGCATGTCCGTCATCCATTGCACCGGCTGACCCTGCACCGCCGGCCGGTCCTCGTTTACGCCAAGCGGGGGTTCCGGCTTTCCGGCGGCGACGTCATCAGGCTGCCATCTCCCGAGGACTCCGCCGGTGAAACGGTCCTGTTGAAGGGGTTCGACGCTGCCATGGCCCTGGTGGTGGAGCGCTTCGCCCATTCCGGGCAGGTGGTCTGTGACCCGTTCCTCCTCGGACGTGGGGGCACCGCCTTCGGGGCCATCACTAAAGGATGCCGCTTCATAGGCGCCGCCCCCCACCAATCGGCCATCCAGACTACGAGAGACATCCTGGCCAAGGCGGGCGTAACCGTGGGCGGGGGTCACAGCGGGTTCCCAGACCACACCTGACCCTTGTGCCTGTGACAGACCATTCATATCAAAAAACTCGCCACGGGTGCAGGCTGGGCCAAGGCCCGACACCCAGGAGACTTCCGATCTCCCGGATGGGGAGCTTCCATGACCTCCAACCAGGAGTCGCCGGCCATCCACCGCAGACGTTCATGTGGGCACCGCGTTACCCTGCCAGCAACGCACCGGCGTGGGTTCGCTCTGGTCGGCGCACCTGAGACGGTATGGTCCAGTCCATGCCGGCAACCAAGTCCTCCCTATCTCCCCCGCACCTGCACAAAGCCCTGGTATCCATTCCGTACCCCCAATGTTCCCCGTCAGGCTTTCTTGCAGACCTGGCGTCAATTGGTCCTGCCGGTCCACCTCCAGTTCCTGACCCCGTTGCTGAGTTGCATCGTCACGGTATCTGGGTACGTCGAACTCCAGGATGACCGAGTGGTGGACCGCCCGGTCGATGGCCACCGCTGCGGCCATGGGGTTGGCGAAGATCCGCTCCCACCCAGAGAAGACCAGGTTGGAGGTGATTCCCAAGGACCTTCGTTCATATCGTTCGGCGATGATCGTGAAAAGCGCTTCAGACTTCGCGACTTTTTGGGACAGGTAGCTCAGGTCGTCCGGTAGCAGGAAGTCGAAGTCGTCCAGCTTCCACAATTGACGCGGCGAGGCCGGGTCCGCTTGGCGGCCAGGAATTCCTGCAACAAGCGGCAGGCCAGGGCGAAGAGGACGAACTGGCCGGCTTCCACCAAGCGGCCGCCCGTGGGTTCCATCCTGTCCGGACCCGGATGGACCAATGTCAACGTATGGAAGGGCCGGTCCACGCTTGCCTCATCCTGCTGGAACGAAAGGCGGGCCGGGCACTGGGAGCCTGCGCCCGGCCGTACCTTGACTGGAAGCGGAGCACGGAACTGCATCCGCATCTGGAGGACCCGACCCCGACCTCCGGACCAAGAGGCCATTCCGAGCGAAGCCCGCCGCGTCCCCAGGAATCCCGAACCAGGAGAACAACCCATGAAAGACCGTCCCCAAACGCCGACGCCTCAATCCGACAATCCCGGAGACCCCGAAACTGCGCGAGAACCCTCTGCCACGGTGCGGTACGGGGAGACCGACCGGTACATACACCTGTTCGTCTTCTTCACCACGGCCGGTGTCATCGCCATGATTGTCTATCAGGTGATAGCCCCCATCGGCTCCCCGTTGGATACCATCCGGTACATCATATTGAACGTGGGGGACATAGCCGGGATGGGCATCATATACACCATAGCCGTGGCCCTTGTATCGAAGACCGTCGGGTCCGTCTACCGCCGCCTGAGACAACTATCGTTCACGTCCCGGGAACGAAAACCTCGCAAGTGATTCCGGCGCCCCGACAAGGCTGTCGAGTACCACCAAGGCACCGTGAGAGCCACGGGACCAGCGCCCGTGCCGGGTCATCGCTGCTGCGCAGGAACCCAATGGGGTGACAGCCCACCGGGGCCCCATCCTTCCGTAGTTTTTCTCCCCGTCCCGGGAATCCGGGCCATGCCGGCGCCGCTGTACCGCCGTACCTTGACCGGCCCAACTCCCACCCAATACCCCCCATCAATCGCCGCAGGCTGCCCACGCGTCCAACCCCTTGGCCTTACCTCTCCAGGTGACCACCGCGGGGGTCTCTCCGGAGACGCCGGCGTGAGCCAAGCGTTGGCCGCCGGTGGGCCGCGGCCCGGGGACCGGACAGGTCCACACCCAATATTCCTACAGGAGGTGATCGAATGCGCCCCTACCGGTTCCAGCCATACCGCCGCGCCGCTGTAGCACCGCTTCACCCCAACGGACCCGTTCAATGTCTTGAGAGCCTGCCCCTGTGAAAACGAGGGCAGGCGGTCTCGTCCACCATCAGTAGGCCGTCGGCGCCATCCAGATGATCCACAACATAGTTCCTGAGACCGTTGTCAACCAGCCTGGCATCCCGGATGTAGGGCCCGCCCCTGCGAATGCACGGGTTGACAGCACGTGCTGCACCCCGTTGGGAGTGGTATCGCACGTCTGCTCCGCCGGTTGCCAGCCGTTCTTGCGCTCCACCAGACCCGGCAACCGGCGCAGCTGTGACCGCTGGAGCCGTCCACCGTTGCATTCATGCACCCGCTCGATGCCCTTGGTCCACCGGGCTACCTCCATCACCTCATCACACGTTGACTGCCTTAATCCTGCCTCTACATCAATGTGCGCCTGTAGCACTGAGCGCAGGTTCCGGTTGTCGGGTCAGCAGATATATCCCGGATTTCGGCAGACAGGTGAGACAGCCAACACTCCTCCTATGCCGGGCCATGCCGTGAACAGGCCGCTCTCAGATCCTCGCCCGTCCGTGAGACATCGGAAGTTACCCAAAGCGGTGGCAACGTCAAGGGGCGGCGTCCTTGCGACTCGTCGCCGCCCTGTTCTCTCCTGCGACTAGACGGGCCAATCATCAAAATCTCAAAAAGGACATCATCGAATGATAATACAACCCGCATTTCCCCCACACCGGCGCCAGGACCCCCGGCGCCGCGCCGAGGCCATCGTCTACGACCAGCTTGCCGGCAGCAGCCTTCCCGGCCACGCCCTGTACGAGCTGAGGCCACTCCCCGAAGCACCCGAGCTCGACTTAGCCGTCTGGCTCCAGGACCGGGGCCGCTTCGGCATCCAGGTCAAGGGCGGACCCTACTCCGTCGACAAGAGCGTCTGGACCCTCGAGACTGTCAACGGGACGGAGTACGTGCCCTGCCCGCTCACACAGACCTGGGACGCCGCCATCGCCGTCCGGGACGCGGTGGACCGCGTCCTCGGCTTCAAGGTATTCATCATCCCGGTGCTCCTCCTGACCGACACGCCGCCGGACCCGTCCATCGAGGGATGGGCGGCGCAACGCAAGGTCAAGGTGCTCTTCGGCGCCGACAACCTGGTGGACCGGCTGCTGGCACTGGCCGACGGGACGGGGGTCACGTACCCGCCCACCGCCGGTCACATCCTCAACGAGGTTGACGCCGTCACCGGCGGGCTGATTGTGCCCGCTGGAGATGGGCCTGCCCCGGAGCCCGTCGAGGAAGCGGCCCAGGATCTCATCGCCCGGCAGGTGGTCATCCACCACGTTAATACCGTCAACGTCTACGTGAGCCAGGCCTGTGCCGACGGCCGGGACCGGCCGGTCCTGCCTGTCAGGTAGGTTACCTCCACACCTCCGCCGGCCGGTTGAGGGCGGCCAGCAGGGCCGGCGGAGGCCATCCCTTGGCGAGAACCGGCGGCGTAAGCCGGTCTCGTGCCGACATCATCTCAACCCAGCGTAAGACTCGAACGATGGTGCGGGCGTCGTACCGATCGCCTGCCCGCACATCGATGCATAGGTCGGCCTACCCTTGTTCGGCGGCCATAGATGTGTGGTGCTTGCTCCATTAACGCGGAACACCGCTGCTTGGCCAACGACGAAGGGCGGTCTACCGGACCAAACAGACGCGCCGACCTGCCGTCTTCAACAACCGTTTGCATTACAGTGCTTCAATCCAAGATACCAATTGTGTGTGACTATCCCGAGTGACGTATCTGCAGCTCCTGCCAGGCGGCGATCAGCCGATTTACCACCGTCGTCGACATCTAGGGATTCCGTCGATACCACGACAAATAGGTCTGTACCGACGGGACCACAGTTGCGAGGTCATGGGGGTCCAACAGAATGAACGGCGGAACAGGCCGGTAACCTGGGCCCATTGCCTTGGCCTCGGCAATCAATTCGACATGGAGATGCTTGATATTCACCCGGCCCTTACCCAGTAACAAGCTACGGAAACCCCGTAGCCCGCCGTGAATCGAAGCCAGTTCCGACCTCACTATTGAGCTCATTTTGCCCCGCTCTAGAAATTCCGCCCGTAGGCGCTCAGCATCGCATGGTACCCCGGGTTCGGTTGGCGATTCCCCCAGCTTCCAGATGATGGCCATCTCCTGGCCCAACAACAAGAGTAGCCCGGCCAGTTGCTTGTGTTCAGGAACGTCGCTTCTGAAGAGTCGTGAGACGATCAAACCCCGTACCTGCCAGGGCACCGAGGGGTCCCTTTCTATCACGTCCTGGTCTTCCAGCCGGTCGTCAGGACCCATGCTCACCTCTGGTTCGACCACACCAGGGACGACGCCATCCGGCTCTCCATCGACACAGGTACCGTGATCCGGGCGCACCTCAGTCTCGTCGTCCGGGTCAATCTCGGTCCTGTCGGCATTCCCAAGGGCCACGTCGTCAACTTCCACTGGATGGCCCACCGTGCTGAGACTGGCCAAGGCACGCACAAACTTGCCCCACACCTCCTCGGGCCAGCCCAAGGTGCCGGACAGGAGTCCGTCCAGTGTGGCGTCATCTACGCCCAGAATCACCAGGACCCGATCCCGGCTCCGATAGGAAAGCAGCTCCTCGAGTTGAAGGGAAGCATGCCTCCTGACAACATATTGCTCATCTTCATTATTCATCATCAGTTCCATCTCCAAATCGTGTCTTGACCGCCGGACCCATTTTTGAATTGGGCCTGAGAGGGTGTGGGCGAGCAGTCACCATGGCCTGCAGTTGCTGCCATAACACGTCAACCCAGGCTGACCGGCTTGCCACAGTAGGACCAGCACCTGTCAGTGCTCACCGCTCCGTATGTCCGCAGCCGTGGAATGGTGGTGGTCATCAGCTGGACGTGCATGGCCATTCCTACATCGCGACAATTTTCTTCGGCCTTGTCGGTGCTGATGGCCACCAGCACCGGCCACGAATTCGGTCGCATCGGAGAATCGTAACCCCCCAATTTCTTCCGGATGCGGGACGGGCTTCTGGCGCTGCGTTCATACTCCACGTAATGCCATCCGGGCCCGCGTGGACTGTCGCGGAGCAGCACCATGGCGTCAGGGTCAATGCCGCCGTCGGCCCCCATGGTTTCCCAGTCCCGCCACCCGGCGGCCACCCGGCATCCTGCGGCCACGAACTGGAACACCAGGTCCAGGAGACCGTACTCGTGGGTCTCGAAACCGGTGAGGGTGTCCCACCGGTCCATTTGGATCCTGGTCCAGAGCTTTTCCGGGCTCACCCGGTCCAAGGCAACCAGCAGTCCCATGGCGGCCCACGAGATCCGATAGCGGTACGAGATCCCGTCATGCCATCGTCGCAGCAGCCCCAGGTCCGTCAAGTGAGCGCACCCCTTCTGGGCGCGTCTTCCCGAGGGCCCTTCGCCGAGGCCGAGGCGCAACATGGTGGTGGTGAGACCGGGCCACTCCGCGACCGTGTACAGAATCCGGGCGATATCCTGGGGAGCGATAGGAGCGTGGACGTATGTCGCAGTCCTCCTCACAATGCTGGCCGCCTCGCTGCCCAATGGCAGCGCATCCAGGGCGGTCGCGGTGTTCCGCAATATAGCCGCCGCCTCACCCGGTCCCTGCGCCGACGAGATGGAACGCATGGCCCGCCGCACGATACGGGCCGCATCCGCACCTCCCCGCACGGACTCGATGGCCGGCATCACCCGCCTCACAAGACTGGCGGCGTCCACCGCGCCGCCTCCGGTCCACAGCGATTCCCGCACCCGCTTGTCCCAGGCGCCTCTGCCGGTCTTGAGGGAAACCACCGGCTGGTGCACCCATCCGCGGTCGCGCTGGATGCGCCCGGCGCCGTGCCAGCTGCCATCGGTTATGCACCAAATCTTGACCCAATCGGCCATCCGAAAGCGTCTCACCACCCGCAGTACCAGTGCGACTTGCCAAAGGTCCCACACCACGCAGCAGACCAGGCTGGGCCGGGGGCAGGGGTCGGTAGTCGCCAGGGCCAGGAGGTCATGGCCGAATTCCGCCATCCGTTTGGCGAAGGCGGCCTCGGACCGCAGGATGCCCACCCAGAACCACGCCACCCACCCCCACTGGTACCGGGCGCAGGCGTCGAACGATACAGCGTCCATCCATTGGAAATCCCGCAGCCCGCCCAACCCATCGATCGCGGCGGCGGCCTGGTACAGGCTCTCCACGGAACTGAGCCGCTCCAGCAGCCGCGTGAGGCCGCCCGGCTGATGCCAGGTCACCCCATCCAGGCCCATTTCTCTGAGGGCGGCTTCAGTGAGGAAAAATCTCTCTACAGGAGGAGATAGGAGCCCCAGGCTCACCGATTCCACCAAGCCCATTCCCCGTAGAGTGCGGAGCGTGGCATAGACCCCGGAGGGAGTACGGTGCTGGAAACCCCCGATGTTCGCTGCGCTGGCCAAGGGAATAGGCACCAACCCGTGTAGCATCGCCTTTTCACTTTCACTCATTTCTGTCAAGGTCATTCCCACATCTGCCTCCGTATCAGTCCCGCCGTACACTGCGGGTACACAGGTTCCCGGTGAAAACCACCGTCCATAACCTAATAACCCACCTGATGGGCACTACGGTACTGGAGCGTTACACGCCGGGTACACAAGACCACGCTTGAAATCCATCTTTCACGAGAGTCAGCAAGTGATTTCCTTGGATTACACCAGCAGTCCACATGGTCTCTCGTAAACTGCTCCATTCTGACGCTCCAGCTAGGGATGCATCCGTGTTTCCGACGGAGCGATCTCCACAAGCCTGGATATCGCCTTGCCCCCCGGGCGTCCATACCATCCCGTGAGCCTCCGGCCAGAGCCACTGGCCCTTTTAGTTCCCTGCCCATACTTCCCGTATTCCAACAGACCGCCGTTCCATCAGGTGGATAATGGGGTCCAAAAATCGAGTCGGTGTCACGTCCGCGCCCATACCCGTGTCCGCCAAGCAGTACAGGTACAAGAGCCGGGTAGCGCGAGTGACGGCCGTATAGAAGATCCGTCGCTCCCGGTGCAACCGGTCGCTGTAGTCAGTCACATTCTTCCCGGGCATGGTCTGATCGCTGACGTCCAGCACGAAGACCACCGGCCACCGCTGACCCTTGGCAGCGTGGATGGGACTCAGGGTCAGCCCCCGTTCCTGCACAGGGCCGTAGTCCCGGTCATGCAAGCCCAGAGACCACCGGTCCAAGAACCGCTGTAGGTGCATCGCGGGGGTCTCACCCCGGACCCTCGGCGTTGCTGCGCAGAGTCGCCGGAGAACGTCCATCTCTGGGTCCTCCACTAGTGAGAGGCCGGGCGGTTGCACCTCGCGGACCCTTTGCTGCGCCAGCAGCAGCAAGTCCCTGAGGCTGCACCGCGGGTCCCCCAATTCCCGGTTCAGGTCTTCCCACACCCTGACCAGCCACGAGAGACCACGGTGGTCTCCATCCCCGTCATTCAGGACTTCCGGATCCTTCCTTGCGGCCTCTACAAGGTGGACGTCAGAATGCCGGGCCCGTTGACCAAGGCGGAGTGAGGAGGGGACATTCAGGATCCGCTGACGGGTCGGGTGGCCAGGTGTCGCCGAGATGCGGAAAGAGTGCAGGTCCCAGGGATTCAGTAGGCATGTCAGCAGGGCAACCACCAAGCGGGCGTCTCCCGGCCTCTCCGTGCGGACATTCCCCAGTACCCAGTAGGGGATGTCCCGGTGCACCAACTGGGTCGCCAACCGCAGGTGGACTTTGCCCCCACGGTAGAGGATGGCCATGTCCTCCCACGGTATGCCTTGGCCGGCCAGCCTCTGCGCCTCATCGAGGCAGTGTGTATACAGGTCGCGCAGCGTGCCTTCGACCTCCGTAAGTACGGGGGCGCCCTCGGCCACTTCGTCGGCCACCTGCCCGTAGTCCCACAACCCCTTGTCATTGCCGGCAGCCCGTTGGAGGGTCGACATGACCTCCCCCAGTTCCTTCGAGGAGACTTGGTCCAGCCGCAGAATGTGCTGCTTCCGGTCTCGATGATTTAAGTGGAGAATCTCAATGGCATCGGTCGGATGGTCATGGGTCGCTTGGTTCGGGTCAGCGGTGACCATCAGCGACCTGGTGGGGCCCACCATCAACTCGAGAAGCGACAGGCACTGGAAGTTCAGGTCCTCAACCTGGTCGACTAGCAAGTGCCGGGTACGGGTCGACCTCCACTCGTCCCTGACGCGAGGGTCCTTATTCATCGCTCCAGCTGTCATGACCAGCAGGTCCACGTGGTCCACCCCACGTTGGCGTAGCTTTTCCTCCTTGTACACCTCCTCCACGTCCTCCCAGAAGTCGTCCTTGGCATGGTAGGGAGGATCGAAGGGCGGACGGCCGCGGTTGCGCCAGTGCCAGTCTAGGACCTCCTCGATAATCCCTCGCTTCAGGTTCGCCTTGTGGAGGTCTGCCCAGGCAACTTGGACGGCGTCCACGGCCCGGTGACGGTCCCATATGGTGTAGTCCGGGGATCTGCCAAGGACTCTAGCTCCGGCGCGTCGCAAGAAGAAGTTGGCGTATCCATGCAACGTGCCAACGAAAATCTCGTCGATACAGTTTCTGATCCGGGGATGGCATGCCAGACGGCGAAGCAACTCCGCCGCCGCTTCGCCCCGGACCGCGAGGCAGGTCATGTGACTGGGATCCACACCCTGGTCCAACAGATACGCCACCCGGCCAATCAAGACGTGGGATTTGCCCGTGCCGGTGCCGCCAATCACCACCGAGACCCCCTCCGGTGCCTCGACGGCGGGGCGCTGCATCGGGTCCAATGGGAAGAGAAATCCCTTCTTTCGATTGATCATGTACTTCCTCGATTTCGTGGTTTCCAAGGGCAACCCCGGCTCTGCCCTTGGAGTGGCGCAGGTATTGGAGTCCTCGAAGATGCGGGCGTCATCGACCGCCGCTCAACCTGGTGTAGGGATCACTTCAGCTGAGATGGTTTCCTGAATGTCCATGTCTTCCACCTGCGGTTCACACTGAGGGTTGCAACCATTACCACGAGGCCGCAGACGGCAACCGATGTCCCCCGGCGATATGGACGGCAACACACCAATGCGGAGGACACCGGCAGGCATGAGCCTGCTGGCATGGCCCAAGTCCCCCCACGCAATTTCAGGCCACCGGCCTGGATGAGATCCACTCCTCCACCTGCCAGCGCAGCCACCGGACCATCCTCCGCCCGAGGCGGATCCGCCTCGGAAAATCTCCGGCTTTCTCTTTTTTGTAAACGGTTGACCTCCCCATTTTCGTCATAGCGCAGACCTCCTTGATCGTCAGCAACTCGCACCCCTGGTAAATGTGGTCTTCCATGGTCTATAACTCCAACAAACTGGCTATATTTCAGTAATAACACACGCCCATCAGGCGGTTTTAACTTAGGCGTTAAATGCAAAACCGGGGATGGGGGTAGCCGATATCCCCAGCCGCGGGAAGGACAACGACTCCAACTGTAGCTGTCGTAGTAAGGGACTCCGATACGCCATCCGTATCGTCCCCGACCTCGTCAAGCTGCCGGCCACGCGGTACTCCTTGTCGTCGATCTTGTCCATATCCACCACTTATATGATTACCACACACCCCCCAACCCGTTTTGTCATTAGCGATGAAAAGGACCTGCGCGTCACAATGAGGGGCGTCAGTGACCTACCAATACCGGACAACCCACGAATCCAGCCGGTAGTCCATAATTGGCTGGGCAATTGGATGACCCGTGGTATGCGGCAGAGAAACAGGGAGGAGCCGCAACCGTTGAGGACATCTTGGTCCGATACAAGATAGAAGCAACCCGAGAAGATTTGCTCGCGGCCAACGGGCTGCCCTTTGACCGGTCTTCGTTGTGAAAAGGGTCAAGTGACAGCAGCAAGGCGCAGCCCAAGCAACCCGCAGCAATGGGGTTCTTCTTCGGTGCTGAGGATCGCTAGCTGGAAGGGGACGGGTACGGAAGGGAGTCCGAGGATATGGGCTTTGCAACGACCAGAGGTCATGGGTCGGGCGGGAGAAGGATTGCGGGAAGTACCGGTTGAACACCGCAGGAGACCGGAATGGGAATTACGGCCGTCGAGCCCGTACCATTTGTGACATAAGGGGGCGGCCGTATCTCAATCTGAGGAGTTCTTCGACCGGGTTGCGAGGTCACATGCCCGGCACTTCCGAGATACACGCCCATTCCCGATGGCTCAACGACCTGCTTACCGCAAATGAGGCGGCGGTTGGCATGTCCTCACCGGAAGGTACCGGCACTATTTGATGGACTCGCGGTCTATCCATGTAATCGTCGGTCTATGGTGCTCCAATACACATCCCCGTCTCACCGACAACGGCGCCGTCAGTCAGCTTGTCATATACGCTCCGGTACCCGGACAGTAAACAGATAAGACTATGGGCTGCAATAGACCTCTCGATTGGCGTGCATGTTGGGGAGACATCTGTCTGTAAAGGCACGTTCCTTTATGTTTGCCAAGCTCCGCGTTGTTCTGCAGAACAATCCCATCAGCCATGGGAGCATCAAGCATTGGACCACCGTCGTCGCGTCGAACGTTCACGATGGATTCAAAATCGTGAGGGCCTTGGAGCCAGCACCTGCTCAAAATGCTCAATTTGCTCAAAACGATGCGTACATCTCACCAAGCCTGGGATGCGGCTCGTACCGGCCCTTGAACCCGCTGGGGCGGATATGGCCGTGGTCCACCAGGACTTTTGTCACCTCCCGGCGCAGGTCGGGGTTGCCGCGAAGTTCTCGGCGCCCCCAGCCGCTGGCAACGGAGTTGACCAGAACTCCGTGGTCGTTGAGAAGGGGAGGCTCGCCTTGCCGTGAAGCTGGGTTGGCTATGACTTTGGCAATCATCGCCGCCAAGTGCTCGGCGCACGCCGCCTTGAGGGTCACGCCCCCGACCGGCGCCAACCGCACTACCTCGCCCAGGTACCAGTCCACCAGGAGGATGGCCCTCTCCACAGTCCCCGCGTCCGAGCACAGTTCGTCCGGTGCCGGGCCGGCGGCCCGATAGGCTTCCCAAGCGGTCCAGACGCCTGCAATACGGGCCGCGTGCTCCGGGGCCCTTTCGGCGAAGGCCGCCTCGTGGTTCTGCCCATTGTGCCGCCAGCGCGAAGCCAGCGACCGTCGGTCGCTGTAGAAGTCCTTCAATAGGTCACGGGCTGCCGTGGACAGCCGGACCAGCCGGTCCCGTCGCCGCGATTCACCTGCGGCGGGAGCGTATTCCATGCCGTGGTCCTGACGTTCCCGCACTCTGAAAACAACGTCGTTGAAAAGTTGCACCAGGTCCCCGTCCCCCTCCAGGGGGTCTCCGGGGTCGACGAGCTCGGAGTCTTTGGATACCAGGCAACGTGCCGTGAACCCATGAGCCGCATCCCGGCCGAAGATGACGGGCAGCATCACTGCAGGCGCCCCTGCCCACACGATGGACAGGGCATAGGAACCCTGAGGCACGTAGATACCCGCCTGTCCGTCCGCCAAGGTCTTGAACAGGGCCGCCCCCTCCCATCCTTTATTGAGATATCCCATCGTCCGCGGGCTCCGGTTGCCATGAAACGACAGGTTGATCAGTGTTCCGGCCTCGGCCTCCCATGACGCCACCGCGGGCCTTCCATCCTGCAGTTGTCTCAACATCCCGTCGGTTGTGAACTCCGAGAGCAATGCAACAGGAAGGGAGGAACGTAGCATCCTCCCCTCGCACTCTTCCTTGACCGCACCCCGTTGCACCGCCTCGTTCCAGCGGGACTCCATTAGTATGTCGGCCTGCTGATGGCCGTCCGCCATGAGACCGAAAGCCGTGCTTTTGTGGAGACCCGATTCGGCTATGGCCACCAGGTAGAGGCCTGCAGGTGACGGATGCGGTGCCAGCGTCTGTACCCTCCAGTCGTGCTGGACCAGGAGAGCCAGTGCCCCCAGCAGGGCCGCGCCGGCGATGGCGGCAGGGCACTGGGCCAATCGTTGTACTGCTGGAATCACCTCCGACAACTCTCTCGGGAATACATCCACGGGATAGAGGTCCGGAGGCGCAGGTTTGCCCGCGATGCGCGCCGGGAGGTCCGGCCAGCCGTGGTCGATGACCTGTCCGTCGCCGCCGTTTCCTCCCATGTATTCGGCCTTCGTCCGGCTGATACCCCGGACTCCGCCCTCTGGAACGGACCGCCTCGACGGTCCGCCCGTCATGGACTTTAGTTGTTGCCGTTGATTGTTTGTCATTGTGACTATTGCTCCTTTGGCCGTCCTCTGCTGGGGCGAATGGGCTATCCTTTGAAACCATCATATCGGCCCGATCCACAGCGGTTAGGAAATAAGCGTTAAAAAGTGCCGGACCAAGGAGAATCCAACCCCGCAGGTGGGAAACCGGAGATCCTTGCCCTCAACCTGGATGTAGGAGCGGCCCGGTCACGAAAGGTTGGGACAACAGATGTCACCGGAGACGGCAACCCGGATTTTCGGCCGACGTGCCGATGGAGGTGATGAAGAGACCGGGGCGGCGCTCGAACCGGCAGGCAGGAAGTCCGTTGGGGAAGGTCCAGGACCGGATACAGCAGGCGTCGCCCTGCTCATCCTCGGGTCTTCGTAGCGCATCATCAGGGACCAGGAGTCGGTCGCCAGTGAGCCACTTATCGTTCAACTCATGCGGCGACTGTCCCGCACAGGCAACACGCTGTCGGCGATACCCGCACCGTTAATCCCTGGGGTTGGACGCTGTTGGAGGAGATTGTGTACAATGCCGACACCCAACCGCTGGGGTCCGGAAGATGGACCCCACAGTCTGAAACAGACCAGGCGTCATGTCCAACAAGGGGTGGAATCGTCCGAGGTAGTCCCAGGAGTTCCAGTCTAACGTGTGGGAGTATATGTGGGAAAATTATGAAACAAAGACGGCTTGAGGAGCATATCAGCTTCAGTTACAGGTCAGTTATACCCCCACTCCCTCCGCCAGTCATCATTTTCTACAGTCTCAATTCCCGCCCATTTTTGTCTGAAATGACGGGATGGATGAGAGGACCATACCACCAAAATTCGACTCACGGACGCCGGCGAGGTTAAAGGCATGACCCAACAGCAGGAGATAAGAGAGGGGCATCCGTACTTCATGTACGATGCCATCACGGGCCAACCGGGCGCAATCCAAGCCATGTTGCGGGAGCACACCGGGGATATTGAGGAAGTGGCGTCGGTCATAGCCGGGAAGCGGAGACTGCATATCGTCGGCATTGGCACGTCGTGGCACGCCGCCCTGATAGCCTACCACTGGTTCAGGCAATTGGCCTACGGCTCCCTGGAAGTGCACGTCTGGCATTCCTTCGAGTTCTGCGGATACCCGCCCCCGTTAAGCCCTGACGATGCAGTGATCATCATTAGCCACCGTGGAACCAAGACCTACTCATTCCTAGCCTTGGAGATGGCTAAGGCCAAAGGGGCCTATACCGTTGCCATTAGCTCCACTGATCCGGGACCGAGACTTCAGATAGCGGACGCGGCGATACATACCGTCGCGCCGGAACGCTCGGCGGCTTTCACCATCAGCTATACGACGGCCTTGACCGTGCTGGCCCGCTTGGCAACCGCCGTTGGCGCGGCAACCGGCAATGACGACGACCTGCCGTCTCTGCGAGTTGACCTTGAGTCGGTTCCCGCAAAGATAGAGCAGGTATTGTCTCAAACCGATGCTATTCAACATGCGGTAGAGAAATTCCAGGGCCAAGGGCGCTTTATATGCGCCAGTTGGGGGCCGAACACGGCCAACTCTTACGAGGTGGCCCTGAAGATGAAGGAGACCAGCACCGTCGACAGCGAGGGCCTGCAAATCGAGCAGTTGCTCCACGGCCCCTTCTGCTCCGTGGACGACTCCTGCTTGGTCACCCTGGTCGCTCCGCCTGGGCCTGGTTACGAGCGGGCGTTGAACGTTGCCCGCGCATCTAACGAGGCGGGAGCCCCGGTGTGGGCCTTGGTACAGCAGGAAGACACACAGTTGTCGGAACTGGCCGCCGAGACCTTCACCCTGCCCGTGGTGAGCGAGTTCTGGAGTCCCTTGGTGTACGTTGTGCCTTTACAACTCTTTACCTATTACCTTGCCTTGGCCCGGAACACTCACCCGGACCTGTTCCAGCAGGACAACCCCAAGCAAGCCGCAGCGCGGCGCCATTACGACCTGTAGCCGTGATTCCCTCCTTTGCGAGAATGATGGGCAGGCAGGAATAACGAACAACCACGAAAGGAGCAGCACGCATGTCAACCGATGAAGCCCAATCCTTCCTGGAGGCCGGGCAACAAAGCAGGGGCTACACTCTGGAAATGCACCGCATCATGGCGGAGGCTGACTTGGAGTGGGCCAAGAAATACGGCGAGTTCATCCAAGCCACCTACACCGGCGAACGCCTTTTGGACCGCAAGACCAAAGAACTGCTGCAAGTCGTCGTTGAAGCAGCCCTGCGGGCCGACGTGGAGCAAATCCAAGCCCACGTGCGCGTTGCATTGCAGGAAGGGGCAAGCCCCCAAGAGATACTAGAGGCCATGCAGGCCGTCATCATGCCCATGGGCGCCCTCGCCTTCCGCCGCGGGCTGCAAGCTTGGGCGGCGGAAACAGGGCACAGCGGCCTTTCCGAGAGCTAGACGATCCCTGAGACCTGCCGCTGGTCAGCCAACACTTACCGGAGCAACGCCGTGGGGGAACCGCCGCTAGTTACTTCTCCCACTTGACCTGATTTCGCAGCACCCCGATGTCGTTGATCTCTATCTCGCAAACGTCGCCGTCCACCATGTTTTCGGTGGCGCCGTCGGTGCCCATCCACAATACGTCCCCGGGGACGAGGGTGAGGTAGCGGCTCATTTCGCTGATGTATTCTCGCACGCCGAAAATGGCGGTCTTGATGTCATACTCTCCGACGAGGCGGTCGCTGACGGTGATCTTTACGTGCAGGTCGTCGGGATTCAAATCAGTGACAATCCAAGGCCCCATAGGCTTGAAGGTGTCTGTGTTTTTGGCCCGCCACATGGTGCGGTCTCCTCGCTGCCAAGTGCGCTCGCTCACGTCGTTGCCGATGGTGTAGCCAAACACGTAGTCCAGGGCTTCCTCCTGGCTGACGTTCTTGCACTGCTTGCCGATAACCACCACCAATTCGCCCTCGTACTGCAACAACTCCGTTGCATCCTTGGGCACTATGATGGGGTGCTCATGAGGTACCAGGGCGTTGACCGCGCGGTAGCCCACGTCAGCCTTCTCCGGGAGGTTGGGTTCCTCCCCCCGCATCTTGGCGGCCCAGGTTACATGCTCTGGATAATTGATTCCTGCAGCGTAGAAGGTAGGCGGTATCACCGGGACTTCCAACTGGACTGATGCCAAGGAGTGGGTATTGGACGTCCTGTTGTAAGCGTCGAAGGGGCTGCCCTCGACCTCTATCACGTTCTCTCCTTCGATTATGCCGTAGACCACGTCGTTTCCCGATTGGAATCTGCACCATTTCATGGCTGATGCTCCCTGAAGCTGATTTTGGGACTGGCTTAAAGCCAATTCTTGCACCATGAAAACCGGTGGTCAAGCCGCCCTGCACCCGGCGTACCCCATTCCCCGCATTGCTCCACCGGCCTTGGTATGCTAGGCTCGATTACCACGGCGACAGCAAGCAAGGGGGAGACCGGTGAGATTAGAGAACAAAACTGCGTTTATAACCGGCGCCAGCCGCAATATTGGCAGTGAAGTAGCGTTGACCTTCGCCCGGGAAGGGGCCAACCTGGTGCTGAACACCAAGTCCAGCCGGCAGGAACTGGAGAAAGTCGCGGCCCAATGCCGCGAACTGGGCGCTCGGACTCACATTGTAATGGGCGATGTTTCCGACTCGAGCCGGGTATCCGAAATGGTCGAGGAAGGAATCCAAGAATTGGGCAAGATCGACGTGCTGGTCAACAACGTCGCGATTCGGCCCCACCGGCCTATTCTCGAAATCACTGATGAGGAGTGGCGCCAGGTATTGGGAGTCAATCTGGACTCCGCCTTCTACCTGTGCCGTGCTGTCCTGCCCGGGATGATAGAGCGCAGGTCTGGAAGCATCGTCGCCTTGGGCGGGCAGGCCGCCATCACCGGCCGCCCCGGCACCGCGTTGGTCACCACTGCCAAAACCGGTCTGCTGGGGCTGATTCGCGCCATTGCCGCCGAGGTCGCTCCCTACAACGTCCGCGCCAACATGGTGAACCCCGGTTCGACGGACACGGAACGCCTATCGCCGGAGTGGTACCCGGAGTTTCAGGGCGGCAACCGGGGATCGGACGAACACCTGAAGGAGATTCCCATGCACCGGCAGGCAACGGTTGAGGACATCGCCAATGCCTGCCTGTTCTTCGCTTCGGACGAGTCGGCTTACATCACCGGAGACCGGCTGAACGTAGTGGGCGGGCGCTACATCGTGTAACGCCGCGAATCAGCTCTTACGCCGCCGCGTCCACCGCGCTCCAGACCAATCCGGCGGCCCCCAGCATCCCGGCGGTGTCTTCCAAGCGGCTGGCTACAAGGCTGAACTCTTTATGCAGCCCGCTCATGGCCCCGTCCAGCATCTGGTCCTTGATGAGCGGTATCAACCCCAACTCGTTCAATCCGACCGTCACACCCCCGCCCAGGACCACCAGGTCCGGGTTGTAAAGGTGCAGAACGTTGGTGAGGCCTACGCCCAGGGCGTAGACGACCCGGTCCACGATGCCGAGAGCCAGGGCGTCGCCGTTGCCCGCGGCTTGGAACACCAATTCCGAGGTAATGGAATCGGGTGCAAGCCTCGACAAAGTGGAAGACCGCTCATCGTCCTGGGCTACCCTTTCCCGCGCAATCCGGGCTACCGCTGTGCCCGACGCCAATGCTTCCAAGCAGCCCCGGTTGCCGCACTGGCACTTGGGGGCATCATCCCCTATGTCGATTCTCATGTGACCGACTTCGGCGGCCAGACCGTTTCTGCCAAGGAACACCCGCCCACGGTCTATCACTCCGGAGCCAATGCCGGTGCTGACGGTAACGTAGACCAATGTACGGGACGGTTCCCCCGCCTCTCTCGCGTCCTGTCCGGCTCCGTAATCGAAGTGGCCCAACGCGGCAAGGTCGGCGTCATTCCCCACCCATACGGGATAACCCAGGCTGGTTTCCCACAGGGTCTTCAAAGAGACGCCGTCCAGCATCGGTAGGTTGGGGGGCTGGTACAGAGTCCCGGTCTCTCCATCCACGGGACCGGCGATGGCCAAGCCCACACCCATCGGGGGATTCGGCCCGCACCACCCTATGGCTTCTCTCAACAACCCTTCAGCCGTCCCCAGTAGTTCATCTTTGTTCCGGCTGGCTGCGTTGCCCACTCTGGACTGCCAGAGGATAGCTCCCTGCCGGTCCACGACGGCGACGCGAGTCCAAGTACCGCCCCAGTCCATGGCCACCACCATTTGGGGAGATTGCGTCATCTTCCTGATTCCTTTGCCCTGGCTTGGTTGGGATCTATCATAGCTAGCTGGCAAGCTCCCTTTGGAAGAAACTATCCAACCACCACCGCATCCAAATCCACAAGCTGGGATAGCGGATTGAGTTGGCTCAACTCCAACCGCAAAGCGTATTAGAACGTTTTACTGTGGGCGTATTCTGTGTGCGAAAACTAAGGTCCACCCTGACAAACCAGGTATGAGAACCTCAAGACTGGTCCAGTATCAAAATGTTTCTGCTACTGAGGATCAAGATCTCGCTGGGCGATGCGGTGCCAGTGTATGGCGCCGGAAGCAATCTGGGCTTCTGCGGCGCGGTCATTCCTTATGCTGGCGATGGCGGCGTGAGCGGCGTAACCGGTAAATCTTGTCAGGAACCCTGCATTTCGTTGGGCCCGGTCGGTGTCGCGGTGGTCGGCGGTGAAGGATGCTTCCACTGCGATGTAATGGATTTCGGATTCGTTCACTACCTCGATTATAAGGTCAGCGTTGCGGAAGCGCTCCAGATCGTTCGAAGGAATATCGTCGCCTCTTGCCCTTTGCGCCATCAACGCTAGTTCCAACCGGGATAACGTCCGGGTGTATTGGAGGCCCATATCCAAGGCGATGACGGCGGCGTAGTCAACGGCTACTGCCAGGGCATGCCAGCCTTTCATATGGGCCAAGTCGTTAATAATCGTGTCCAAGCGGCGGTCAATGCTGGTGAGTAGCTCATCAGTCCTTGCGTTAAGTTCAGGCTGACCCACGTTGAATTGTTCCTGGTTGACGCGGGTTATCGGTAAGGGCTCGCAGGAAATCTTCCTGGCTGTTGATGGTCGTCATGGGTATATTCCTACCCTGTATTGTAGGGGCTGGCGATTAGTGTCCGCAATCCGGCCGTTATATTCGCTCAAGGGAAACGGGTTATATTCACAACCGTTCGTGATGGTCTTGTCAAAACGCAAATTGGGCGACTCAGACCAATTCTTGAGACAATTCCTTATTTGGCAGGAAGCCCAACCTTCAATAAGTCATCCAATGCTTCCCGCAGGCCGGACGCGCTCATTGGCCCAACGAACTTCTTCACGATGAAACCCTGCTGGTCGATGAAGAATTTCTCCGGTAGACCCCTAACTCCGTAATCGATGGCAATCGCCCCTTCCTCGTCAATGCCGTTGGGGTAAGGGACTTCGTATTTCGCGAGATGTTCCTGCACACCCAATGGCAGGTCCCAGATGGCCACTCCAACGAACTCGACGGGGCGGTCCCGGTACTCCTTGTACACGTCCGTCAATACGGGGGCTTCATGGCGGCAGGGCGGGCACCAGGACGACCAGAAGTCCACCATCACCACCTTGCCCCGAAGTTCCGACAAGGCCACCACTCCGCCGTCATGCAATTCCAACGAAAACTCCGTCGCCAGCTCAGGCGCAACCTTCACTTGCCCGAACTCCGCATTGACACCGAAGCTGCCCGCACTCCCGCCGCTCTGGGCAGACGCCCACGCAAGCAGACCAAACAAGGCCAGCAGCGGGACGGCCGATGCAAGCAGAATCCAACCCCGCTTGCTCACGGGGTCCCGTCCCCTTGACGCTCCGGAGGTTGCGTCCGGCCTTCCAGTACCTGGGCCTTGAGGCGCTGGCGTTTGCTACGGTACTCATCCTCCGAATAGCCGCCTTTTTCAAATTGGTCATCCAAATCGGCGATTTCCCGGATGAGAGAGGCCCTGTCGAATGGGGTCACTTCAGGCAGCGATGAATTGCCTTCTAACGTGGGGCCACGACTCCAACGGACTCTTAGTAATCCAAGAATCAACAGCGAGGACAACGACGCACCCAGGAGGCCAGGCAAAATCACCTGCCACGTCTCAGAGGTGGTCAACGATCTTCCTACGCGCCCCAACAGTCCCGGTTGCGGCAGGCCGGTAACTTCCATCATCAGCCCCTGCCCCGGACCGATTCCCTGCGCTTCCCACACTTGGTACTTGGTGTCTTGAATACTTATCGGGGTTGCCAACTCCAATGGCTTCACCAGGACGGAGGTCAGGTCCTCCGGCACCAGCGCTTGGTATATGTCCGCTCCTTGGTGCAAGCCCTGCCGGTAGGCAAATGTGCTGCCTTCGTAAGTGAAAAAGTAGGAAAACTCGACACTGTGCTCGCCCGGCGGGACCGGCGACGTTACGGCAAACCCGGTGCCAACCGGGATAACGTCCTTTCCCTGTAAGTCGGACTGCACGTTCAGGTCGTAGGACTGTGGCGGCAGGGAAAACCGGAGAAAGCTCATCTGGGCAGGATTATTCAGATTCGGCGTCAGGGTGCGGTCACTCCGGTTGGCCAGCCGCACGAACTCGACCACCGCGACCGTTCGCTGCGTCTTGTCCACCTCGGCTATCACCTGCACGTGCTTTGTGACCTCAATCACCGACACGTCCTCGGTAGGCTCGTACACCGTAAGCCGCAGTTCTCCATCCAAGTCTCCTGCGCCCCGTACTGTCCTGTACAGTGCGCCGCGGTAGTCGGCGCTGAATATGTATTGGCCATTGTCGACCCCAGGTAGACCATCGACGATGAATCTCCCCTCGTCATCGCTCACCGCGTCCAAGGCGGTTATCAACCCGCCTTCGCTGTCCGTAACCAGCGCCAGAACCGGCACTTCGGCTGGAGCAGGCGCTCCAAGGGTGCCGTTGACTAGCTGCCCAGTGACCGTTACAACGTTCGCCGGCGATTGAGCATAGGCTGCAGGCAGTCCGGCAGCAAGAACGCTTCCCAAAAGCGCAAAGGCAACCATCGTTATCCAGTGCTTCAAGGCCGTCACCAATCGCCGCCAATTGCCGAATTCGCCTCTGCGGCGGACGGTCCGGCCCCGCAGGCGGCGCATGTTCCGGCGTCGCCTTGAAGAGGCGCTCCACACGCGGGACACATCCGGTCCGCGCCATCCCCGCGAACACCCAACCGGGCCATCAGGACCTCTTGCTCCAATTCGAGGTTGGCGTCCTGCGTTTGCGATTCCATTTGGTCCCTGAGTTTGGCGGCGGCCTGCATCCGGTAAGCCTGCAACTCCTCCCGGTACTGTTTCTCCGGCACGTTGCCCAATTGGAACTCCAATTGGAGTGTGCGGATGGCGTCGAGGACATCCTCAACTTCGTCTATAATCGGGACCGGGCCTTGTTGGTTTTCATTGGCTTCGGGTTGGAAACGGTCTCTCAGGAAAGGGTACAGAAGTACGCCAATGCTTAACACCACCAGCGCGGCTGCCAACAGAAGGATCATGCGGTCAGCTAATCTCCGGGGACGACGCCCCTCATGCCTCGCTGTAGCTGCCCGCTTGCCCGGCGGGCGGACGTACGGGCATTGCAACCGCGGCTCGGACGGGTCCCCGGGCGGGCTGTGGCCACAAGGCCACAATTGTACCCAAAATAAGCACCGGGCCGGCTACCCACATCCACCAGATCAAGGGGTTAACCAAAATGCGAAATCCAACGCTGCCATCCGCCATATTCTCGCTGGGCGCTACAAACAGGTCCTCCACGGGCGTAGACCGGATGGAGGCCCTGGTTGAAGCCATGTTGAACGCAGGATAGAAGTCGCGTTTCGGGTACAACGTGTGCTGCAACTCCCCGTCCCGGCGTACTTCCACCGTGGACAGATATTCTGTGCGGTTCCCCTTGAATTCCTCAACCGTGCCCAAGTACCTGAGCTCGTAATCGTTCACCACGGCGGTTTCACCGGGCGCCAAGACCACGTCCTTCTGTTCATTGAAGAAAGAAGTTCCTATGACCCCCAAGGCCACCATCACAACTGCCAAGTGGACAATGTATCCGCCGTACCGCGGCCGGTTAGCCAGTATCAGCTTGACGAATGCGACCGGATAGACTTCCCCGGCGGAACGGTGGCGTGAGCGGGCGCCCCGGAACCATTCGGCAACAATCCCCGTGGCCACCAACCCTCCCAAACCGAACCCGATCAGGGCGTAGGGCTGCCTGATTCCCAAGGCCAGCAATACCGCCGCCAGCGTCAAGCCCACGGCCGCCGGTATCAACAGCGCCCTCACCAACGCCGTGGCATTGGCCCTGCGCCACGGCAATAGCGGGCCGACCCCCATCAGGAACAACAAGGCGAGGAACAGCGGCCCGTTTACTTGGTCGTAAAATGGCCGGGCAATGGTTATCTCTTCTCCGGTGGTCAACCGCGGAATGAGTGGATAGACGGTGCCCCACAGCGTAACAAAGGCGATGCCCAGAAGGAGCAGGTTGTTGGCCAGAAACGCCGCCTCTCTCGAGAGCATGGAGTCCAGGTTCCTTGCGCTTTTAAGCAGGGGGTATCGCCAGAAAAACACCGCGAATGGCACCAGCACGCCCACGGCCAGGAACAGCAGGAACACCCAACCCAGCGTGGAAGCGCCGAAGGAGTGGACCGACGGTACCGGACCGCCGCGGTTGACGAACATGCCGTAAAGGGCCAAGCCGAACGCAACGTTGATGAGAACGATGTTCCACATACGGAACATGCCCCGCCGCTTTTGCACCATGATCGAGTGAATGAAAGCCGTCAGTCCAAGCCAGGGCATCAGGGCAGCGTTCTCGACAGGGTCCCAGAACCAGAACCCGCCCCACCCAAGGATCGTATAGGCCCACCAGGAACCCAACAACAGACCGCAGGCCAGCAACGCCCAGGAGACTATGCCCCAAACCCGGCCCGCGTCCACCCATTCGTCTCTCGATTGGCCTCCAATCAACGACCCCATGGCAAAGGCGAACGGAATGCTGGCCGCAATCAGCCCGGCCATCAACGCCGGGGGATGAATGAACATGCCGAAGTGGGTAAGCAATGGGTTTATGCCTTCGCCGTCCAGCGGAATGAAGGGTAGCTTATCGAAGGGGTTGGCCATGAAACCCATCACGGCGATGAAAAATGTCATTACCAGCATCAATACGCCGGTGGTGTACGGCAACGTGTCCCGAACGTTGTGCGGTGCCCTCCATACCGCCAACGCAGCCATGGCCCCCAACGCCATGGCAATGTACAACAGCGACCCCTCGTTGCCGGCGTAGAACGCGACCCACGTTAAGTGGGGTTCCATCGCCAAGTCACTATGGAGCGCGACGTAAGCCACCTCGAAGTCCCGGCTGACAAACAGCGCCATCAGACTCAAGGTCGCGACTAGCAGCACCAAGGCAACCAGGTATACCGCTCGTCTTGCGCTGACCACTAACTCTGGAGCGCCCCGTACCTTGCCCAGGAAGGAGCCTACGGCAGAGTAAGACGCCAAGGCCAAGGCAATCCACAACGAAGCCGCTCCCAACTCGGCCATAACTTACTCTTTACCTTCTTTACATTCCATTAGCCGCTCGTCTCCTGGTCGACTATCGCCAAGTATTCTTCCAAGCCCTCTTCCGCTGGTAGTTCCTCTCCGGTCGCCGCGTCCCTGCCATGCGGCCAGCTAGGGCGTTTGACCATTGATCTGATTACCAGCAGACCTCCCGCGATCACTGCAAAAACGGCTACAACGGGGACAATCCAAGCCAGGAGGTTCAAGCCGGACTTGGGCGGAGCGGCCAGCACTTGGGGGCCATAACGTTCGGCGAAGAAGTCCAATATCTCGTCTTGAGAGCTGCCTTGCGCCAGCATCTCTCGTACTACCCGGCGCATCTGCTTGGAATACTCCACCTGCGCTTGGTCTATAGTCTCGGCGGGGCAGACCGGGCACATGAGCATCCGGTCTATCCTCTGGGCCTCCTTCTCATCGTATGGAAGGACCTCTCCCGGAGACGACGTTGATACCGGTTGCTGGGCATGAGCCGGAGCGATCTGCAATGCCCCTGCTGGCCGCATGGCAAGGGTTACCAAGAGCATGATCAAGAGAACTGCCGGGGGAAAAACAACCGATAGCGGAAAACGCATATACCGGCCTGATGTACTGAGGATACTCGGCCACGGGATTAAATTCTTCTGACGAGAATGTCTGGCGATGCCTGGAAACCGCAAGTGTAGAGGCCCCATGGGGAGGCCGGGCACAACCGTTACTCCAATGTCATCACGTAATTGGCGATCATCTCTATTTCCTCGGTCGTCAACAACTTGCTGAAGCTGGGCATAACCGTAATACCGCTGACCATCATTCCCTGAATACCCTGAAATCCCATGGCCGTTACCACTTGAGAAGTCAGGTCCGCGGTGACGGCCGGCTCGTACCCGTACTGCTCCATCATCAAATTCAACACCGGTCCGTCGCCCTTGCCCGACGCACCGTGGCACAAAGAGCAGTTGACCGTATACAGGTGCTCGCCGGTGTTGATGGCGGTGGATTTCGGGGCCGGAATCCAGTCAACCGGGACAGCGTTTTCTACGCCCGCCAACCGGGGCGGCTCGCCGGACTTGTAAGACTGGCTGTAGTGCATCTCGTAGAAGATGTCCAAGGGATAGGTCCCTTGCCCACAGCCGATCATGCCGATCGCCAATAACACAATCACTGCCGCTAGCCGCGTGGCGGGGGCTACCAGATATTTTTTCGCACCGGAAATGCCTGTTTTCATGCTGAGGAGGTTCCCTAATTATTCCTGACTACGTCGGCGGCGCCCGCTTGCGTCAATATGGTTTGCACCTGATTATGCTGGTCTTCCTCGACGTTTACCAGCACACCAATATATCCCTCGGTAATCCTCGTATCGTACAGCCCCATTTTTGGCTTGGGCAACCGCGACTCGAAGATGATGCCGATGATGGTAAAAGCGATAGCCGTCAACATGGTGCTTTCATAGGTTACTACCGCCATTGGAGGAAGCGACAGGATGGGTTTTCCGCCTTGGGTCAGGGGGTAGGCCATCTGTGTCATCGAAGTCAGCATGATGCCCACGGTCAGCCCGACCAAGGCGCCCAACAACGGAAACCAGTACAAACGGTGCCGCTCTTCCCGCTCTCCAAATGCCCCTTCCGGATACGGCGCATCGGTCAGGAAATCATAGTCGTCCTGCGAAATATCCGCACGCTGTAAAGCATCGCCCGCCTCCGCAGCGTAATTGGCGTCTTCGAATAGTCCTAATATCGGACGTATCGCCATAGAATTTGGCCTCCTTTAGCCAGTGCCCGGCAGCCACTTGTCAGTGAACGTTGACCACTGACAAGTCCTTAGTCTTCCCGGAAGGTGGCCGGCACGGTGCGCCGACCCACTTGGATCTCGGTTTTCAGAATGTCACCCTCTTTAATATCATACAAAGGTATCAGAGGGAGCACTCTGGCAAAGAGCACCATCAACATCGCAACTTGAGCGAAGGTGCCGATGACGATCATCGTCTCAACCATACTGGGCGTATAGGTACCCCAATCGAAAGTGAAGACCTGCTTTTGAGTCAACCCCGGCACGATGATAATGTACCTCTCCAGCCACATCCCTATGTTCACCGATATACACGCGATGGACATTATCCAAAGATTCCGGCGCATCCGCTTGTTCAGCCACAGCGCCACCGGAATGAAATAAACGACTGCCACGAAGATAATGAACCACACGTTCCACGGGTACTCCGTGAATTGCAGGTTCCGGACCGCAAGTTCATCGGCTTCTCTGCCATAGAAGCCGAAAAGAATTTCCATGACGAAGAAGTAGAACCATCCGGTAGCTACCACGATCAGCAGCCGCCCCAGCGCATCAATGTGCTCGTGGCGGATATAGTCCTGCCATCCGTAAATCCAGCGCAGGATGATCATAACAAAGGCGACCGCTGAAACACCGGAGTGAACGGCGCCGACCACGAAGTAAGGCGCGAATATAGTGGAGTGCCAAGACTTGACCGCGACAGTCATGCCGAAGTCCCAGGACACTATGCTATGGACTGAGACGAATACCGGAAGGATAAGAGCGGACAGCAGAACACCGGCAATAATTTGCAACTTCCACTGCCGCGGATGCCCTTGCCATCCCATTGCCAGAACGGCGTATATGCGATGAGGGATGCCAGTGGTGCGGTCTCGCAGCACCGCCATGTCGGGCAGTAACGCCACCAGAACGAACAACACGCTGGAGGTCAGGTAGGTATAGATAGCGCTGGGGTCCCAGACCAAGGGAGACCTTACATTGGGCCACACGCCGCGGGCGAAATCGAAAGGAATGAAAGGCAGCGTATAAATCCAGTACACCGTGCGCCAGGGCCTTCCCGTATGAATCAACGGCATCAGCACCGCTGTCATCAACGAGAAAACAGTCAGCACTTCGGCAGCACGGGTGGCCGGTCTGCGCCATTCAGCCTTTGACAGCCGGAGAATCGCGGAAAGCATCACGCCGGCATGGCTGATACCGATCCAGAAAACGAAGTTCACCAAGAAGAAGCCCCACATCACCGGCCGATTCAACCCGGTAAGCCCAAGACCCTTATTGATCATCAACCCGGCGACGCCCCAAGCGGTGAAGGTGATGACCGCCAAGATGGCCACAGACAGCCAGAACCACCGCGGCGATTCGAGAATCGACCGCAGGAGATCTCGGTTGATCTGCCTTGCGGGTAGGACCCTGCCTTCCTGCATTTAAGCTCCCTTAACGAGTAATTGGCGGTTAGTGGCCCGTGGGCGGTGTCGACCGCCCACGGGCCGCTCATCACTGATCACTATTCGGGTTTGGCCAGCACCAAGTACCTGCCGCGCATGAAGTTCCCCATCTTCTGGTACATGGTCCCTTCCTTGATCTCCCATACGCACATCAAGGGGAACAATCGAGTCGCCAACAGGTAGAAGAAGGCCACCAGTCCCAAGCCGCCCAGCACAATGAACACATCCCACAAAGCGGGGTACACCGGCGGCGGCACGTCCGCCAGGAAATGGGCATATACGTCGCCTGCGTTAAAAGACGCGACGAAAATACGCAGGTTGAACACGAAGGCTCCCGCCAACACTATCATACCGGCCAAGGCCGGCCCCCAGTCGCTCCGCCGCACCGGGTTCCACAGCAGTAAAAGGAACGGCATCACGAAGCTGAGCAGGAAATTGGCGGCAAACATGCCTCCGTAGGACTTGAACAACAGGTACTGGAGGATGTTCTGTTCCACTTCCAGCCTGCCATACCAGTAGGTGATGCCGAAAGCAAACATGTGATAGCACCACAGCAGGCTGAACGCCAGCACCAGCTTGCTGGCCGACCAGAAAGGCGAAATGCCTATGTAAGTATGGTAGCCGCCCCATCTGCGCAGGATGAAAAGTATGACCAGCATCAAGCCCAAGGACGATTGGAAGCCGGTCAAGCTGTACACCACCGGAAAAATGGAGTCCTTCCAGCCCGCAATCATGCTCATGGCGTAATCGGTGCTGATGGTGAAGTGCATGAAAATCAGCAGCATGAAATAGAAGGCTCCCAACATCGCCAACCATGCCTTCTGGTAGTTCCATTGCCGCTTGGTGCCGTGCCAATGCCCCGATAACAGCCGGTAGACGGAGCGCCGGAACCCGGTGGCAGTCAGACGAGCCTCAGCCAGATCGGGCGTCATCGAAACCCACAGAATCACCAAGCCCGCCAATGCCAAGCCGATAATGCCCAGCATGTCCCACCAGTGGGGAGCTCCAATTGGCACTTCAAACCAAAGGGTACGCCGTAGTTCCAACTCGTGGGACCCGGCATCGGGGTTATTGATTGGCGGCAGCACCATCATCAACGGAATGAACATCAGGACGTTGAAGATGCCCAACAACCCGAAAAGCTCGGAAACCCGGGTCAGGGGTCGCCGCCAATGGCTCTTGGTTATCCGGAACGCCACCGCCGCCAATGGCGCGGTGCTGGTAATCATGAATACAAAGGAGAAAGTGGCCGCGTAGTAGCCCCACGGCGCATGGTCGTCGAATCCGCTCGTGGCGGCCCGAATTACGAACCCTACAATACCCAGAACAAGCAAGATCCCGGAGACAACCAACCCGTACACCAAGGGTTTCGGCATGGCGTTGGTCTTTGCGGCCACATCCTGCGTGGTCTCCGAGGCCTGCGGGAAGACCCACATGCCCGGATAATGTCCTTCGGCGTGGTGTCCGTCAGCCATGTCCCCCACCACTGTTCAACGGGTATGGGTCCACCTTCTTCAGGTAGATCACGTTGGGCTTGGTGCCCATCTCTTCCAGCAAACGGTAACCCCTTGTCTTGCGTTCCCCTTCTTCCTCGTGTTCGTTCACGTCCTTGAAATACTCGTGCACCGGGCCCGTAGTATCCCCTTGGTCGGCGAAGTTCAAAGCGTTGGTCGGGCAGGCCTGGACGCAAGCCGGGAGGAAATTGCGCTTCTTCATGGTCTCGTAATCAAGCGTCGACCTCTCCTGCCTCTCCACGGTCAACTCGGCTCGCCGTATGCGCTGCACACAGAAGGAACACCGTTCCATGATGCCTCGGCTGCGAACGGTTACGTCGGGGTTCAACTGGTTGCGCAGCCGCTCCGGCCACACCGGCTCCCAGTAATTGAAAAACCTCACTTGGTAGGGGCAGTTGTTGGCGCAGTAACGGGTGCCGATGCACCGGTTGTATATCTGAACGTTCATCCCCTCGTCGTTGTGGTACGTAGCGAACACCGGGCAAACCGGCTCGCAGGGCGCATTTTCGCAATGCTGGCACATGATCGGGATGAACCGCGCCTTAACATTGGGAAACTCCCCTTCCCAGTATCGCTCTATCCTTATCCACTCATACGCCCGCCGTTGCAGGAAAAGGTCCTTGCTGTTGATGGGAATGTTGTTCTCGGACTGGCATGACACCACACACGCTTGGCAGCCCGTGCAACGATCCAAGTCCACAACCATGCCCCATTTATGATCAACCCTGTTACTTACCATGTCCGCCTTCCCTGCTGTCCAACGTTTTCAACGTAACCTAGTGACTCGTCTCTCCGGGGGTTATCGTCTTGATTATTTGTTCGGCGGCGCTGGTTCCAATTTCCACGGCCCGGTATGCGCCTTCGAACTTTGAAACTTTAACACTGCGTCCGGTGGGCGACACCACCACCGTCGTGTTGGCCCAAGCCAGTGCGCCGGTGTCATCAACCTGGCTGGGCTCGATGATCGCCATCAGGTTTGAACTCTCCCCTTCGGGGCGTCCGGTCGCAATATCCGACCCAAACTCCCTACCTTGGCCGAAGGGCACGCTGATCACGCCGGGCGGCGCCGCGGGAGTGAGATAAACCGGCGCCTCTATCGAACCTCCAACGGCGGAACTCATCCGGACAATATCCCCTTCCCGCACGCCAAGACGCGCCCCGTCATAATCGCTCATCTCAACCCAAGTCTGCCAGGTCACGGTGCTGACCGGGTCGGGCGTCGCTTGCAGCCACGGCAGGTGAGCAGTTTGCCCTTCCATGAGAGTGTGATGAGAGAAGGGCGCCAAGTAGAAGACGTTCCCGGAAGTTCCCAGCCCCGGGAATCGCGGCTCTTTCGCTTTTGCCGCGATATTGCTGATCAAACCGTCGGGAGGGTTCGTCGAGGATGGCCCGGTGACGTTTTCGTCCCACCAGCCGCCCTGCGCCAGCATTTTATTCCAGAACTCGTTCGCTGTTGCCGCTTGGATCGACCCTCGGTCCATCTCGAACAACTGACGGGAACTTTCCTTTAGCAGGGTCTCAAACCGGTCCCAAGGCAAATCGTCTCCCCTGCCCATTTCAGATGCAATGGCCAACAGCACGTCGGCGAAACTGCGAGGGTCGAGATCGCTTAATGGGTTCACTACCGGCTGCTGTATACCCACGGTCTGGAACCCGGGCCCCGGTTCCGGCAAATCGCTGCCCCAGTCTTCCAAATAGACACGGTCAGGCAAGACCAAGTCCGCCATCGCGCTGCTATCGTCCAGGAAGGGAGAGAAGCTGACAATGAACAGGTCGTCCTGGTCCATCGCACCACGGAAGTCCATCGCCCCAGGCAGGCCATGGACCGGATCGGCATTGTGCAACATGAGCAGCCGGGTCTGGCCGCTGCGCAAATCACTGGCGGCAGTAGCCCAATCAGCTAGGGACGCGCTTGCGGAAGAAGCGGGCACGTCGGGAAGGGGGCTTTCCGGGTTGAACCTGATCCCGCCTTTAGCGCCGACGCTGCCCACCAAGTAGTTGAGGGCGTAGATAGCTTCCAGGTTGAACAGACCGTTGGTATGAGCGCCGGCGGACCCGCCGCCAACAGCGATACTGGGCCTGTTTTCCTCTGCCGCGAACTTCCGTGCCAAGCCCTGAATGACCTCAACCGGGCCCTGTCCATGCAGGTCTTCGGGCAGACCGATGCGCGCGGCAACATCTTCTGGTCGGAAGGCTTCCAACGCCGCCGCGCCGCGCCCGCCGGTCAACCGTCCAACGTCCACGCCGGGAGCTTGCAGACCTTCGGAAATAATCACGTATGCCAAGCTGAGGGCCAGGTAGCCTTCCCATCCGGGTGTTATGGGCACCCATTGGTCGGCGTTGGCGGCTGTCATGGAGAACCGCGGGTCAACGTGGTAGAAGGTGCCCCTCTTGTCTCTGCTTTCGCCGTTCCGGAATTCCCCGTACCCAAGGCTCCAACGGTTGGGGGCAATCCAGGTTGACAGGAGGTCGCTGCCGAAGGACAGCAGGAAATTGGCGTTGCCAATATCAAAGTCCGGGAGCGTTTCCTGCTCAAAAACGTTCTTCAGGGCCATCCTGTACGTTACGGTGTCCATCGGCTCGAATACTAAGTGGCGGCCCCCCATTGCTCGAGCGAACTTGTTAACCACCATCGCCAAGTGTCCGCGAACGGGCCCGGTTACGGCCAGCATATTCTCGGACCGCGCCTGCAACTGGGACCTGAACTCGTTCAAACCGGTTTCCCAATCTATCGGCTCAAACTGCCCGGAGCCGCGGAAGCTGCTGCGGCGCATCGGTCCCGATACCCGGTCAGGGTGGTACAGCGCCTGCAATCCCGCTTCACAACGCGCGCCGTGCTTCCCCATGTTGGTCGGGTATGAGGGATTGCCGTGGACTTTCTTCGCTCTGCCTTCCATAACGCGGACGACTATTCCTTCGCAGGAGGGGCAGGTGCGGCACAGTGTGGCGTACCAGTTGTCTTTCCCTCTTACCAAGTCCTCCGGAAGCGCGGCCGGGCTTTGAAGGCTGAACTCGCCTTCCCGGATGCCAAACCCTTCGCAGGCGACAGCGCCTACCGCAGAGAGCCCGGCCCAGGCTAGAAAGTTCCGCCGGCTTAACTTCATGGCTAGAGAGCGTCCTTGTCCAAAATCACTTGTGGCATATCGTACAATCGGTTGCTACGTTGTTTTCGCGGTGGCAGTCCAAACACGTACCCATTTTCAACGACTGCGCCTGTTTGGGCTTCACTACCGTCATGCTCGCCACGTCGCCGTGGCAGATCGAACAGGTTTCCTGCACCGAGAGCGCCCCATTGATGCTCTCACCGTTAATCCCGGTCTTGACCAATTCAGGGCTGGGATCTGTGAAGAACCTTATGTGGGCCTCGTGGACGAACCTGACATGGTCCGGCATCCGGTGCACCCGTTCCCAGTTGATGGGCATGACGGGCGGCACTGTCCCATCAGCGGCTGGTTCCGGCCGGAACTTTGATATCTCCGCCATTGCGGTGGTTGTCTGCCCCTCGATCGTGTTGTGACAGAACAGGCATTGCTCAACCGAGGGGACCGTTGCCTCTTCTCCCTTGGTGACGTTGCGATGGCAGAACTCACACTGTATGCCCATGTTGCCTTCTTCAACTGCACCGGCGTGAACCGTGTGAGGAAAGGCGACTGGCTGTGGCGGAGCGTTGCCCAATCCAAACGGCGGGTTGGAGAACCATGAAATCAGGAGAACAACCAGAAGGAACCCCACGACCACGGTAACCGTCAGGCCCACTAAGCCCAGGGTCAACATTTTAGCGTCAAGTCGCATCTACTATAACGACGCTCCGTTCCATGGTATGCCGTCTCGGGCAATGTACGCCCTGGTGGCCGGAAAAAGCTGCAAAACTCTCACTATCCCATCAAACAACAAAAAGTCCGAGAGCAGTCCCGTCAAATCAGGAACCGGTCCCATATATTTTCAACGTTCAAGGTGGTTTTAATTACCAGGACCATCAAGACCACTGCCGCGATCAAAACCACAAATGCGAAGCCGGTCAGAGGCGTCCGAAGGCGGGTAAGGCTCTCCGGTGCATGTCCCGTGTTGATCAAAGAAGGAATAATGGCATGGGCGGTCAAGATGGTGATGGCAAAAGTGACGATAAGGGGAAAATAAATCCAGAAAAACTGAAGCCATATATGGATATCTTGCCAGTTTGCTGCGGTTAGTGTTTTGGGATCGTCAAACATGCGTCAAACAACCACTGGGGTCCCATGCCGGATTCGGTCATTACTCAAACGAGCCCCTGCCGAAAACCTAGCGAAAAGTATCACAACCCCATAAAGGTGTCAAGGGTAAAACCATGTCTGAAACTGTTGTTTGAAGGCGGTTGGCATTGCTTGTATACTGGGGCGCGAAACGGGCCTTGAGCGCTGGGGTGGAAGAATCCCGAGGAAGGGCCAGGAGGGAAGCCGAAAGTGGATTTCGATATCTCGGTGTTGCCGGGAGACGGTATAGGTACGGAGGTCACTGCCCAGGGAGTCAGTTCCCTGGAAGCGGTGGGGAGAATATTCGGGCACAATTTCAGGCTGGAATACGGCGACGTGGGCGGGATATCCATCGACAAGCATGGATCGCCTCTCTTGCCCTCGGTGCGCGACTCCGCGGCCGGGGCCGACGCTGTTTTGTTCGGCGGGGTTGGGGGGCCGAAGTGGGACAACCCCGACGCTTCCATGCGCCCGGAAGACGCCCTGCTCCAGCTACGCGCCCACCTTGGGGTATTCGCCAACATTCGCCCGGTAAAGGCATATCCGTGGCTGTCCGACTCCAGCTCGTTGAAGCCGTCGGTGCTCGAAGGGGTGGACCTGGTAGTTGTCAGAGAGTTGACCGGCGGGCTGTATTACGCTCTGCCCAAGGGGCGGAGCGAGACGCCCCAGGGCCTGACCGCCGTCGACACTATGCGGTACAGCGAAGCCGAGGTTGAACGCATCCTGAGGGTGGGGTTCCAGTTGGCCCAAGGCCGGCAGGGAAAGCTGGCTTCCGTGGACAAAGCCAATGTACTGGAGTGCTCCAGGCTGTGGCGCCAGATAGCCACCCGGTTGTCCGCCGAGTACCCCGACGTGGAGTTGGAGCACGTCCTGGTGGACACCTGCGCAATGGAGTTGATTCGCAATCCCGGGCGGTTCGACGTCATAGTAGCCGAGAACACATTCGGAGACATTTTGACTGATGAGGCGTCGGTGCTGGCCGCGTCCATGGGACTGCTGCCGTCGGCCAGCTTGGCGGAGGTCCCGGTATCGGGCAAGCGAATCCGCGGTTTCTACGAGCCTATCCACGGCACAGCCCCGGACATCGCCGGCCAGAACATCGCCAACCCCATCGCCTCGATCCTCAGCGTAGCCATGATGCTGCGCTATTCCCTGGGTCTGACCGAGGAAGCGGCCGCCCTTGAACTGGTGGTAGACCAAACCCTGGCCGAAGGCTACCGCACCCGGGACATAGCCGCGCCGGGCGGCCAAGCGGTCGGCACCACGGACATGGGGTCGCACATAATTGGGGCGCTGGAGTCCGCCCGGTAGACGCCGCCGATTGCATCCTGCCCACGAGTGGACCATTGGATATTTGGGCTGCTGTTGCCCTCGCGCCGCAACTCCCCTCCGGGACTTCTCGCAACGATGCTTGCATCGCGCGGACTCGATTATCTCCTCCTTGGCTCCCATTCGGTGCCGCAACCATTGCAAAGCAGCCTGACAACTTGAGACTACTCACTAGCAACAGCCGAAGGTACAGCCTTTGCTTCGAATGACTGAATCCCGGATATGTAAGGACACCCCGCCAAATGAGTGGTGACCTGACAATCGCCATCATAGTTTTCCTGGCCAGCGCCGCGTCGGTAATTTACTTGGGCGCTCAACTGGCCAAATACGGCGACGCCCTGGCTTCGTTGACCGGGTTGGGACGAGTGTTCATCGGCAGCATCCTGGTGGCGCTGGTCACTTCGTTGCCAGAGTTGTCCACCAACTTTGCCGCGGTGAGGCTCGACCCGCCAAACCCGGGCTTGGCCATTGGCAACATCCTGGGCGCCAACATGCTCAACATGTTCACTTTCGCCGCAGTGGCATTGGCGTTTGGCGGAAAGGCTTTTCTGGAACGCGTGGCGCCGGAGCAAAGTTACTTGGCCCTGCTGGCCGCTGTAATGACGGGAGCGGCCGTCGTCTTTGGCGTAGTCAAGATAAACGCCGCCGCATGGCAAACGGGATTGAGTTCGTTGGTGCTGCTGTTGGTCTACATCGGCGGGATGTGGATTGTTTACGTCACTAGGCCTCAAGAGGAAGCAGCGGACGATGATGAAGGACCGAACGTCTCTTTAAGGCGGGCTTGGATAATATTCGTGCTGGTGTCGGTGGGCGTGATCATTGCCGGGGTCTTCCTGGCGTGGAGCGCGGACCGGATTGCGGACATTACCGGGGTTGCCTCCAGCACGTTGGGCATCCTGGCGGTCTCCTTGGTGACCACGATGCCGGAGGCGTCGGCCACCATTGCCGCCGCCCGCATGGGCGCCGCCGACCTGGGAATCAGCGGGCTGGTGGGTAGTTGCGTGTTCAACGTGTCGATCTTGTGCTACGCCGACCTGCTGTACCGCGACGGCATCCTGATAAACCAAGCCCAGGAAGCGCACCTCATCGCCGGCACTGTAGCATTCGCTCTGCTGTTGACCGCGTTGAGTTTGATCTTGTGGCGGGGGCGCATAATGAGTGCGGCGGTCAGGGTGATCTTGGCGTTGATGGCTTCGGCCTACATCGCGGCCGCGTTGGTGGTGACGTCCATAGGGCAAGCGTCAGACACACCCGATCCGGCATCCGCTATCGATCTGCCCGATAGCAGCGCCCGGGATCAGCGTTAGAGGATCGGCGTTAGATGTCTTCCCCGACGTAACTTGCGATTTGCACGAAACCCTCTTCCTCGTCAGACCAAGCAAACAGCGCCGCCTCCACAACGCGGCTACCATCGATGCCCACAACCAACTGTTGCACCGGATACGCCGGCCCATCCCCCCAAGGGCTGGTGGCTACTTCCCTGTCAGTGGGGGAGAAGTAGGCGCGGCCATTGGGGTGGGAGTGAAAAATCACTTTGGCAGGAGTGTCGCTGTCAAGACTACGGTTCAGCGACAGTAAGTCATCTCCGGTGATCACGTAGGCAGTCTCGGCTCCCCGGGCTGCTTGGGTTGGATGTGTGCCCAAAGCCTGGGCATTGTCGCAACTGCGCACCAAGGTAACCACCGGCCGGTCTTGGGGGCCGGCAAGCCAGCCGCAGCACTCGGCCGGGAAGGCCTTGCGAGCTTCCTGATAAACCGCGCTCAAGACCTGTTGAGGAATCTCTAACGGCGCCAACGCATCGGCCATACTAAGTCTCCTTAAAGGCCTTCCAGTAAACGCCTGGCCCTACGTTCCTGCCGCTCTTGTTCCTGGGCCTTCACGTGGTCGTAATACCGGCTCACAGCCTCTTCCTGTTCACGGCTCTCTATCGACCCGGGGCGTTGGGACCTGACGAAGTCGATCGCGCTTTCCGCAGTATAGCCAACATACACCAGGTAACAGGCCAGGACAGTTCCGGTCCGCCCCAGTCCGGCTTTGCAGGTGACCACCACCGGGTGTTCCCAGGACTCGATCTGCTGGTCGATGAACTGGCACATCCGGTCTATCTGGTCGACCTGCGGAGCGGTAAAGTCCGGGACCGGCTCGTACAGGTCCGCCAGTTCCAGCGCTTCTCCGGAAATGGTGTCCTCTTCCATCCGTATGACGGCGGCAATGTCACGCAACTTCAGGAACATCAAATCGCGGCGGCTGGTGGGGCCTTGGGCGCCGGCCAGAGAGCCTTCAAGCAACCAGCTAAAATTAAGGTGCTGCACAGGGCAAACTCCGCAGAATTAACGGAATAGTGGTTGGTAGCCGGTGGTCAGTGACTTGCCGTCACCAACCACTTGTCAGGCGATATCGCCCGCCTATTATACTTGCGCACGGGACACTCAAGCCACACCTGCCTGCCCACAGGATAGGACGATCGCAAAGTTGAAGGAATCGCCTCTATCCGCTCGTACTGAGCTTGTCTAAGGACGTTCTTGCCACCAACCCGCAGGGAAGCCCCGTCACCAACCCGTCATTCCCGCGAAGGCGGGAATCCATGGGCTTCCAATCGCAGAGCGCGTAACCGGATGACGGCGCTGCTGGACCGCCTGATTTCGCAAATATCAACACAGCATGGCCACTATTCACTCGTTGAAAAAATCCGCTCAACCTCCTCAGAATTCAGGCTATCCACCACCACCAGTTTCTCACGGGAGTTATGCCCCTGGTTATATGAACACTGGTCTTGGCGACTCCCAAAGCGTCGGCCAGCAGCGCAATCACTGCCGCGTTGGCCCGCCCCTTTTCCGGCGGCGCAGTCACCCGCACCAGCAACACGCCGTCCCGGAATCCGGCGATTTTGTTTGCCGAGGCCCTTGGTTGGACTTTTACCTTCAAGTGAGTTTCAGGCAAGGATTGGCAGGGTATAGATCGGTTGGAGGAGGGATGTCTCGAATGACGGATGGTTGCAAGGTGCCCAGCCGCCATGCTTCTGCTATATTTACCCGCGGAACGTCAACGTACTTGGGAGAGGTCCGGTGGAGTATACCAACATCAGGCTTGAAAAAGAAAAGGGTGTGGCAACTATTCGGCTGGACCGGCCCAACGCCCTGAACGCGGTCAACTGGGACCTGCTTAACGAGTTGTCGGACGCCACGGCGGCTGTGGCCGGAGACGAAGAGATAAAGGCCTTGGTGCTCAGGGGCGAGGGCCGGGCTTTCTGCTCCGGCGCCGACCTCACCTTCTTCGAGACGGCTTTCCAGAAGCCTGACCTCCTGACCCAGTACTTGAACCACTTCAATGCCTGCTTGTTCGGCTTGGAGAAATTGCCCATTCCGGTCATCGCCGTTGTCCACGGGTACGCTTTGGCCGGCGGGCTGGAATTGATGCTGGCGTGCGACATGGCCTTGGCGGCCGAAGATGCCCGCATCGGCGACCAGCACGCCAACTTCGGCCTGATGCCCGGCGGCGGCTCCACCCAGCGGTTGCCTCGCAAGATAGGTCCGCAGAAGGCGATGGAACTGTTGACCACTGGGCGTTGGCTGTCAGGAGCCGAGGCCGCCGCGTGTGGCTTGGTGTTGCGGGCCGTTCCCGCTGGCGACCTCGACCGGCAGCTTGAAGAGTTGGTCGCCCCCTTGCGGGCCAAGAGCCGCCCGGGGTTGGGCTGGATAAAGTCCGTAACCCGCCGTGGCGACGGCCTGTCTCTTGACGACGGCATATCATTGGAGACCATGGCGTTTGTCCAATACGTTGCGACGTCGGACCATCCCACTCAAGGGATACAGGCCTTCAAGGAAAAAAGGCAGCCGGAATTCTAAGGCCCGCCTGTCGCTCGGTTCGACAGGTATGGGCTGCGATGCTATGATGCAATGGCTTACCTGTCGTGGTCGGGTTGGGATGAGCGGGATCAGGGAGCAGTCCCAAGCCCTCCGTAGGGCGATTCCCCCCACCTGAGAAATTTCCATGAAGATAATCAACATCCTCAACGAGACACGCACTATTTCCTGCGAGTTCTTCCCCCCCAAGACTGAAGAAGGCATACCCGGTGTCTTCGGGGCCATCCAGAGGCTACAGCGTTTCAGCCCGGACTTCATATCGGTTACCTATGGCGCGGGAGGGTCTACCAGGGCATTCACCGAACGCATTACCATTGAAGCCAAGGACTTTGGCGACATGGAGGTAATGGCCCATTTGACTTGCGTCGGCCAGACCAAAGAAGAGGTCCATCGCGTGCTGGAGCGCTTGGACGCCGCGGGGATCGACAACGTCATAGCGTTACGGGGCGACCCTCCCGGGGGTGAATCCAACTTCATCCCGGCTGAAGGCGGTTTTGAACATGCGGCGGAGTTGATCGAGCATATTCAAGGCAATTTCGAGTTCGGCCTCGCCGCCGCCTGCTATCCCGAAGGCCATACCGAGTCCGTGGATTTGCATGCCGACTTGGAGTACACCAAACAGAAGGTGGACAAGGGCGCTGATTTCCTGGTTACCCAGCTCTTTTACGACAACAGAGACTTCTTCGACTTTATGGACCGCGCCGGGAAGGCGGGCATCAACATTCCAATCATTCCGGGAATGTTGCCCATTCTGAACACCGCGCAGATTCGCCGGTTCACCGGCCTGTGCGGCGCGAAGATTCCCGATGGGTTGGACCATAAATTGGACCAGTACGCCGACGACGATAACGCCGTGCGCGAGTTGGGTGTGGAACACGCCACACGGCAAGCGGAAGAGTTGTGGGCCAGCGGAGTCCCCGGTATCCACTTTTACGTGCTCAACAGGAGCTATTCGGTCTCAAAAATCCTGGAAAACCTGAGCCTGTCCAAACATAACGGGGTTGATTAAGCCCGCCTTCCATGACTTTTGCCCTCACGTGCCGCCCCGCGTCAGGGCATTCTTGAAGTCAGTGTACCCCTGAAGTTAGGGCATTCCTGAAATAATCATTGATTTGAAAATACCCAACGATTTGATAACGCCCAACTCGTCAATTTGAAAATACTCAAATCGTCATTCCCGCGCAGGCGGGAATCCAAAGCCTTCACAAGGTAAACCACGTAGCGCAGGGCATGTTTGGCGGCCCCGGTTTCCCAAAGCCCCGTCGACCCCACTCAACCCTCAGCCCAAACCTGACCGAGACTACATGCTAAGTACCGGCGTTGACATTATCGAGATCGAGCGGGTGCGGAGCGTCCTGGACCGGTACGGGCAACGGTTCCTGGCACGGATCTTTACGGCGGGCGAGATAGCATACTGCCGCGGGAGGCCCGCAAACCTGGCGGCCCGGTTTGCAGCTAAAGAGGCTACCATGAAAGCCTTGGGCACCGGCGTCCGCGGTGTCGGTTGGAAGGACATCGAGGTTGTCAGGAGCGAAAGCGGCGCTCCCTCGGTGATGCTGCACGGCAGGGCAAAACACCGGGCCGCAAGACTGTCGGTTCGGGAAATCTCCCTCAGCTTGTCCCACTCCCGCGACTATGCTGTCGCATTCGTAGTCGCGGAGCGTGAGGAGCCCGCGTGAAAGTCGTTACCGCAGCTCAAATGACGGCGCTGGAGCAGGCTTCCGAACGCCAGGGAGTCAGCACCGACACCTTGATGGAGAATGCCGGCCTGAGAGTAGCGGAAGCGGCCCGCAAACTTATGGGCGGCGCTGCGGGTAAGCGGGTGCTGGTGCTGGTCGGCCCGGGCAACAACGGCGCTGACGGCTTGGTAACAGCCCGGCATCTGCGCCGTTGGGGCGCAGACGTGGTTGCGTACGTGGTCACCCGCCGCCCGGACGCGGACCCGAAGATGGACTTGGCCGTCGAGTACGATGTCACTATAAACGCTGCTTCCGGCGACGCAGACTTCCGGGCCTTGGACGCGACGGTGGCCCGCTGTGACCTGATTATCGACGCAGTCCTGGGCACCGGGCGTTCCCGCCCGCTGACAGGACCGGTAAAGGACGTAGTATCCCGGTTGCGTCCGTCCGCCGGGTCCGGCCCTCCGATTTTAGCCATGGACCTGCCCACGGGCCTGAACCCGGACACCGACGAGGTTGACCCTGCGGGGATAACAGCTGACGTGACAGTGACGTTGGGCCGCCCTAAAGTTGGGCTGCTCACGTTCCCCGGCGCCGCATTTGCGGGGCGCTTGGAGGTGGCCGACATCGGGCTGCCGCCGGGACTGGAGTTGGAGCGAAGCATAGACTTGGAGATGTTGACGGGCGGGTGGGTCAAGGACCGCCTGCCCGCCCGGCCTGCCAACTCCCACAAGGGGTCTTTCGGTCATGCTTTGGTGATTGCCGGCTCCCGCAACTACGTGGGAGCGGCCTGTCTGGCCGCCCAAGCGACGGTACGCGCCGGAGCGGGCCTTGCAACGCTGGCCGCTCCACAAAGCATCCACCCCATAGTCGCTGGCAAGCTTACCGAGGTCATCCACCTTCCGCTTCCCGACGACGAAGAAGGACGGATGCACCCCGATGGGGCTGCGTTAGTCCACCGTGTATTCGAGCGATACGACTCGCTCCTGGTAGGATGCGGCATGGGTCTGTCCGCTGGCGCCACGGCTTTTCTGGAGAATTTGTTGTTCACTCACTCCGAGCCTTCACCACCGATGGTGATCGACGCGGACGGCCTCAACAACCTGTCTCGGCTACCCGATTGGTGGAAACGGTTTACCGGCCCGGTAGTGCTGACGCCCCATCCTGGCGAGATGGCTACGTTGACTAGGACCTCCATCGCGGAGGTGCAGAAAGACCGGGTCGATTGTGCCCGTCGTTGGGCTAGTCACTGGGGCGTGTCGGTCGCCCTCAAGGGCGCATTGACCGTGATAGCCGAACCCGGAGGCATGGCGCGAATCTCCCCGTTCGCCAATCCCGGCCTCGCGTCGGGGGGTACCGGCGATGTGCTGACGGGCGTAATCGCCGGGCTGATGGCCCAAGGCCTTTCACCCTTCGACGCAGCCTGTTGCGGCGTTTATCTTCACGGTCTCGCCGCGGAAGCGGTGGTCCGGAAGTACGGAAACACCGGAGTCCTGGCCTCTGATCTGGTTGAACAGTTGCCCTCAACCGTTCATAGCCTGCGTTGACCTCAGCCTGCGTTGACCTGGTATGGTTCCAATTTAGGCGGTTCAATTCTTGGACCCAACTGTCATTCCCGCCTTCGCGGGAATCCACCGTACCGCCGCTGTTGAACAGACCCCCAAAACGGAACGCTGCCCGTTGACGGTAACTCCGGCCCGGCTGATACGTCCGGTACGGGTTTACGCAACAAACAACACGTTTGCTCTCATGGTTGCTCAGTATCTGCATGCTATACTTTATTAGCCTGGTGTTTGCTTATTAAGCAGGTCCATGCGCTGCATCCGGCCGGAGAAGCAGCGTATCAAGCGGGAGCATCGGACATCCGGACCATCCCTTAAGCTGGCGTGTATTGGTGGTGAGCGTGCTATGTCATTGGAACAGTTTCTCGAGAGTTTGACCGGCGATTCCACCGACCTCTCCCAGAGTGACTTCATTGAGGTCTCCGACCTCATGCCCGAAGAACTGGGGCAGTTCGTCCGCACTTGGTTTACCATTCCCGTGGAACGCAAGCGTTGGACCATCTCCACCATGGTCGAACTGACGGAGGACAACCCGGAGCTCGACTTCTCCGCGGTCTTCAAGTTGTGTTTGAAGGAACAGGATGAAGAAGTCCTGGAGAACGCCATGGAGGGGCTGTGGGAACACGAAGACCGCTCGGTAATTAACGGCCTCATCAATGTGCTGCATTCCAGCAACAGCCCCCGAGTTAGGGCCGCCGCCGCTGTGGCTTTGGGCAAGTTTCCTGTATTGGTCCAGGAGGGCAAAATCCTGGCTAAAGACGGAGACGCCATCCTGAACAGTCTGATGAGGGCGCTGGACGACCCGGATCAACCCGTCGAAGTGGTGAGGCGGAGCCTGGAAGCGGTTGCGCCTTTCAATACCGAGCGGATACGGGACCTTGTGGACAAGTCTTACAAGAGTGACGACCTGGAACTGAAGTCCAGTTCCATCTTCGCGATGGGGCGCACCGGCGACCCCAGTTGGCTGCCCTTATTGATAACAGAGCTGCAAAGTCCGGAACCGAACATCCGTTATGAGACAGCCCACGCCTGCGCCGAACTCGCGGAGGATGAAGCGGTGCCGCACCTGATAGCCTTGCTGGAAGACGACGATTACCAAGTACAGTTGGCGGGCATCAGCGCGCTGGGCACGATAGGCGGCCCGCTCGCAAAAAAGGTGCTGCTGAACTGCGTGAAAGAAGGCGATGCAGCCTTGGAAGAAGCTGCCCGCGTCGAGCTGGAAAACATCGATTTCATGGACGACCCTATGGGGTTTACTTCAGAGATCTAGCCGTTGCCGCGTTTAACCGAACAACAACTACGCATTTTGCAGTCGGCCCGCATCGGCCACTTGGCCACGTCCAACGCTCAAGCAAGTCCCCACGTCATCCCTGTATGCTTCGCCAGCGACGGCCGGTCCGTTTATTCGGTATTGGACCGGAAGCCCAAGCGGGCCGCATTGACCAAGCTGAGGCGGGTCCGGAACATCCTTGAAAATCCGTGGGCAAGCTTGGTGGTTGACCACTACGAAGAGGACTGGTCCTCCCTGTGGTATATGCTCATTACCGGCCCGGCCGAACTGCTGGAGGAAGGCGCCGAACGCTCGGCATCCATCCCGTTGCTGCGGGCCAAGTACCAGCAATACCGGCACATGGATATAGACGATAACCCGGTAATCAAGCTGGTCCCGGAACGGATAGTTTCCTGGGGACTGGATTCGGAAGGGTAGCCGAGTCCAGGAACTAATCCGCGCCAAGCCGCGTATACGTATATAAGTATGTGTGCTGTCCTTGGATGCAGCTCAATCCTATCCTTGTTTATCGAGGTCCCCCGACAATGCCCGACAGCAAAACAGCGCTGCTTTCTGCTATGGGCGTCTTTACCGTCCTGCTGGCAGTTATCGCCTGCCGGGGTGGTGCCGGCCCAACCAACGCAACGCTGGAAGCGCCGTCGGGGCGGAATCCCAACGCATCGGTAAGCGGCTCCGTCACCTACCGTGAGCGGTTGACCCTGACTCCGGATGCGACCCTCGTAGTAGAGCTACGGGACGTTTCCTATGCCGACGGACCCGCTCCACTCATCGCCCGCCAGACCATCTCAAGCCCTGGTCAAGTCCCAATCAAGTTCAAGGTCGGATATAACCTTGAAGACATCGACTCACGAAGCACGTATTCAATCAGCGCGAGAATCATTGAGTCCGACGGCCGCCTTGCCTTCACCAACGACACAGCGTACGAAGTAGTCACCAGAGGCAATCCAGGTAAGGTGGATATGCTCCTGGTGCTGGTTGAACCTCCACCCGAAATGGTTGGAGGCGACGATGGCGCCGGTTCGGATTGGAGAACGTGGATAGAGGTCCCGGCCTCGGTAGCCTGGGCTAAACTGATACCCAATCAGGCCGACCACCTGTTACGAGTCGCTTACTACCAATCAACCCTGGAAGGCTGCGCCCGCCCCGGTAACCAGGAATTGGGACTGGACGGCTACGACATTATTGTCCGGGTTACGCTTATGCAGCCTCCTCTCACTGCTTGGGCGATTCCCTGCCATGAGCAGATGGTGGAACTTGACACCGTATTGCCCATTGGAACGTCTCTTGACCCCGGGCAGACCTACCGGGTGATAGTCAACGGGTGGGAAACCACTACCTTCGCCTTGCCGGAATCCAGCCTTCGCGACACTTTCATCGCCGAATCACCCATCGGAAGCGCCAAGATAGTGATATTGGAAAGCGCGCCGGCCCAGTACCAACTTAGGGTCGTATCCGGTATGCCGAAAGGCAGTAGCTGCTCCCAGTTCAACGGCTACCAAATCCGACGGAGGGAATCAGCCGATAAGGAATCAGCCGATATAGACATAGCAGTCACCCATCATGAGGTAGCCGACCCGCTAGTCACCTGTACTGCGGGCTGGTCTCCGGCGGTGGAAACCGATGTACCCCTGGGTTCCAATTTTGAACCGGGCATGGAATACACCGTTAGGGTAAACTCGAACATCTCCAAATCATTTGTAGCCCGTTAACCGTGGTCTCCGTTTCGAATGCCGTCAGGTCGTAAGGACACGTAAAACAAGCCGAAGACCGGAAATCTGAATAGCCTGACTGCTGCTGGTAGTTGACAACACCGCAGCCACTGCCGAAAATTCCCAATACACTGGTATTCTCCGGAGAGGCCTCAATGCCCCTGCCGCTTCTGTTAATTCCCTTGGCCATAGCCGGCGGCTCTACCTTGGCGCAAGTAGCCGCCAAGCTCAGGGCCCACAACCGGTTGAACCGGCTCAAGGAAGAACTGGAACAGGTGGAGTCCCGGCACCGGGAAGAGATGGCCTACCACCATGACCAGCAGGTCGAGCTGTGCCAACTCTTGGGACTGCCGGAGCCTGAACTGCCGGAAGTGCTTCAACTGCCGCAAGAGCAAGAGGACACCGAGTCCGACCTTCCGAGGTGGCGGCGTATCCTGAACCAGCGAGTCCTGCGGCGACGGAGCCATACCGTGGCCCAAGGCTCTCCTCACAGCCGTTTCGGCATCATTGGGCGGCACGGCGGCAGCTTCCTCGCGGGGACTATCTGGAGAACCCTGTCGGGCCCCATTATGAACTTCCTCAGGCCGATGATGGGAAGGGTGTTGTCTATCCTGCCAAGATTCGCCGCGGCGGGAGGCACCGGAGGCTCCCTTGCCGCTTCCACCGGGGTCCGTTTCGCCGTGGGAGCCGTCTCGGTGGTAGGCCTCATCCTGGGACCGGCCTTGGCGGGAGTGGCAATAGCCAGGGAGGTCAAAAGGGTCAATCGGGCCCGCCGGGAGTTGCAGGCCACCCGTGTCCGTCTGCAGCGTGAATCAGCCCGAACTGCGGCCCATACACGGGCCTTGGAAAGGCGGGCCGCGTTGGCCTCCACTCCAATCCGTCAGCTAGAGGCTGGAGCCGCCCCGCACCACCAATAAGCCGCGAACGGGCAAGCGACCGCGCTATCAGGGTACGGGTTCCGCTCCCGCCAATCGATCGGTAACACAACAACGGCTCCACCGCTCGAAGCCACGTCCGCTACTCCAGCCGCGCAACCACCACCCTGACTTGTCCCGTTGCTGCCTAGCTGCTCCGGTTGACGGAGCTGTAAGCGGCGGAGGTAAATTGTCCCGTGCGGGCGGGTAATCTCTGACAAACGGCGGTTGCAAATTGGACCGTCCGCCGCCATTCATAGGCTTCAAGTCGAGCTTATGGGTGGTGCGATGGATGTACAGAGTGGACGTATATCTACGGGTTCGCCGGGCGGTGATGGTGGAGGGCAAGAGCATTCGGGAGGTCTCCAGAGAGTTTGGGCTGCACCGGGACACGGTGCGCAAGATGCTGGCCTACTCCGTGCCTCCGGGCTACCGGCGACAGACTCCTCCTCGAAGGCCCAAGCTGGAGCCTTTCACCGGCGTCATCGACCGGATCCTGGAGGACGACCTCAGGCGTCCCAGGAAGCAGCGCCACACGGCAAAGCGCATCTTCGAGCGCCTCAGGGACGAGTACGGGTTCGACGGCGGATACACCACCGTCAAGGACTACGTCAGGGAGCACCGACGTCAGACCAAGGAGATGTTCGTCCCGTTGTCCCACCCGCCGGGCCACGCGCAGTGCGACTTCGGCGAGGCTCTGGTGGTCATCGGCGGCGTGGAGCGGAAGGCCCACTGTTTCGTCATCGACCTGCCCCACAGCGACGGCTGCTTCGTCAAGGCCTACCCGTCCGAGACCACCGAGGCCTTCCTGGACGGCCACGTGTCAGCCCTCGCCTTTCTGGGCGGAGTGCCCCAGAGCATCCTCTACGACAATACCAGGCTGGCGGTGGCGAAGATACTGGGTGACGGCCGGCGCCAGCGCACCCGCGCCTTCACCGAGCTCCAGTCCCACTACCTGTTCGAGGACCGGTTCGGTCGCCCCGGCAAGGGCAATGACAAGGGCAAGGTGGAGGGCCTGGTGGGGTACATGCGCCGCAACTTCCTGGTGCCGGTGCCGTCCTTCGAAAGCTTCGATGCGCTGAACGCCTGCCTGGAGCAGCGCTGCTTGGAACGAATGGACGCCCAGCTCAGGGGACATACGGAGACCATCGGCCAGAGGATGGAGCGGGACCTGGACGCCCTGCTGCCCCTGCCGCCGGTGGCCTACGACGCGTGCGACAAGCAGGCTGGCCGGGTGAGTTCGCTGTCCTTGGTCAGGTACAGGACCAACGACTACTCGGTGCCGGTGGCCTACGGATATCGGGACGTCCTGATAAGGGGCTACGTGGGCCAGGTGGTGATCAGCTGCGGAACCGAGGTCATCGCCAGCCATCCCAGATCATACGACCGGGACGACTTCGTCTACGACCCCATCCACTACCTGCCGCTGTTGGAGCGTAAGCCGGGCGCCCTGGACCAGGCCGCGCCGCTGCAGGGATGGGAACTCCCCGATGAGTTCGGGACGCTGCGGCGTCTGCTGGAGTCCCGCATGGGACGGCGGGGCAAACGGGAGTTCGTACAGGTGCTCAGGCTGCTGGAGACCTTCTCCCAGCAGGAGGTGCACGCAGCGGTGAAAGATGCCATCCACCTGGGGTCGCTGAGCTTTGACGCAGTGAAGCACTTGGTGCTGTGCCGGCTGGAGGGGCGGCCGCCCAGGCTGGATATGGAGCTCTATCCCTACCTGCCCCGGGTCAGGGTCAGCACCACCTCCACACAAGACTACATGGCTCTCCTCGCAGGGCGGGCGGCATGAACGACCGGTCGACGCTGCTATTGGAACACCATCTCAAAGAACTGAAGCTGCCCAGCTTCCTGAGAGAGTACGGGAAGATGGCCGCCCTGTGCGCCGCCGAGAATGTGGATCATCCCCAGTACCTGCTCAGGCTCGCGGAACTGGAGCTCATCGACCGCCACCAGCGCATGGTGGAGCGGCGGATCCGCGCCGCCCGATTCCCCGCGGTGAAGAGTCTGGACACCTTCGACTTCCCGGCCATCCCGTCGCTGAACAAGGCGCTGGTGATGGAACTGGCCCGGTGTGAATACATCCAGCGCCGGGAGAACGTCATCGCCGTCGGCAACAGCGGCACCGGCAAGACTCACGTGGCCCTTGGGCTGGGGCTGGCCGCCTGCCAGCGGGGATTGTCTGTGGGCTTCATCACCGCCGCCGGCCTGGTGCATGAGATGATGGAGGCCAGGGACGAAAGGCGCCTGCTGAACTTGCAGAAACAACTGGCCCGGCTCAACCTGCTGATCATCGACGAGCTGGGCTTCGTCCCCCTTTCCAGAACCGGCGCGGAACTGCTCTTCGAGGTCTTCAGCCAACGCTACGAGCGGGGCTCCGTCATGGTGACCACCAACCTTCCCTTCGATGAGTGGACCGAGGTCTTCGGCTCGGAACGCCTCACCGGAGCGCTGCTGGACCGGCTCACCCACCACGTCCACATCCTGGAGATGAACGGCGAGAGCTACCGGCTCAAGCGCAGCCGGGAGAACGCTTCCCCGCAGGCTTCAGAAGAACCCGACGCAGAATAGCCGCACCGCCAACGCCGTCTCCTCCTGTTCTTGTAACGCCGCCGCTCCGACCAATTTACTGCCGTCAGTCATCACATCAGTAGTACACGATCACGCCGCCCCAGTGGCCCATTATCTCGGCGCCCTGCATCTCGCAAGGACGGGCCGACGGTTCGCAGGGAGGTTCTCATGGAGCAACACGGTATCTACGTAGGGATCGATGTGGCCAAGGCCCGGGTAGATGTGGCCATCCGTCCTGGGGGAGACAGGCGTGAGGTCTCCAACGACCAGGCCGGGATCGCGGCACTGGTGGCCCAGATGCAGCAACTCAATCCCGCAGCCTTGGTGCTGGAGGCTACGGGTGGGCTGGAACTGCCCTTGGTGGCAGCCCTGGCAGCTGCCTCCCTGCCGGTGGTGGTAGTCAACCCTCGCCAAGTGCGGGACTTTGCCAAGGCCACTGGGCGGCTGGCCAAGACCGATTCCCTGGACGCGGCGGTCCTGGCTCACTTCGCCGAGGCCGTCCGTCCTCCCCTCCGTCCCCTCCGGGACGCCGAGACCCAGGTCCTCAGCTCGCTGGTGGCCCGCAGACAACAGGTGATGACCATGCTGGTAGCGGAGAGGAACCGGCTCTCCAGTGCCACTATGGCCGTCCGGCCGAGCATTGAGGCCCACATCGCCTGGCTCAAGCAACAGCTGGACGACCTGGACCAGGGCTTGCGCCAGACCCTCCGCCAGAGTCCTGTATGGCGGGAGAAGGACGACCTGCTGCGCAGCGTACCCGGCATCGGAAACCAGATCTCTCTTACCCTTCTGGCATACCTGCCCGAACTGGGCACTCTCAACCGCCGACAGATCGCTGCCCTGGTGGGCGTGGCTCCCTTCAACCGGGACAGTGGTACACTGCGGGGCAAACGCACCGTCTGGGGTGGACGGGCCAGGGTCCGCACAGCCCTCTACATGGGGGCGTTGGTAGCCAGCCGCTTCAACCCGGTCATAAGGGACTTCTACCAGCGCCTGCTGTCTGCCGGCAAGCCGAAGAAGCTGGCTCTGACCGCCTGTATGCGGAAGCTGCTGATAATCCTCAACTCCATGCTCAAGTACGGCTCGTCCTGGAACCACCCGGCCACCAAGTCCCTCACCCATTGCTCCTTTTCCGGGGTTGGTTTCGTGTTTCAAAACCATTATCCCAGATTCAGAGGAGCACCCTCTGGCTTCTTCAAGGGCTGTCCCAAAGGCCGTCCTTCGGTGGATTCGGGCTAACCGGTACTGTGTACTCCATCCTTGCCCCTTATGAACGCTGGCCGGAGAGTCTTGCTTTGGAGACGAGCGTCGCTCTCCAAGGGGGAAGTCATCCCCGCGATGAATCCCTCAATTTACGCGACGTTCATTCTTAGATCGGCCAGGGCCATGGCCCCGGCCAACACCTCCTCTACCCTTTCGTTCACAGTTCGTTGCTCAACCGTAAACTCGTTCGGGCGGGGCGCCAACCCATCAATGTCGCAGTGTTCTTCAATCTCCGGAGCAAGGCAACATGATACCGAACTCGCTGGGTGACTGCGTTTGTGACCTTTCCCTCCTATTTTGCGGCGAAACTCCTAACTCAACCTACCGGCCCGGTGTATACTCTGCCCGTAGCGCCTATGGCCGGATCATGCCAGGTCCCAACGAATATCATGGGATGAAGAGTTACTGTGGAAAAGATGGACATACCCTTCCTATCGACAACCGAGCTTTCGGAGTTGATCCGCCGGAGAGAAGTCTCTCCGGTAGAGGTGACTGAATCGTATCTGGAGCGCATTGACGCGTTGAACTTCAAGTTCAATTCCTACCTCACCGTCTGCCGTCAAGAGGCACTGCACGCCGCCCGCGAAGCCGAGCAGGCCATCTCCCAGGGTAACTACCTCGGGCCGATGCATGGCATTCCCGTGGCAGTAAAAGACCAAATATGGACCAAGGACATCCGTACCACGGTTGGTTCACGGTTGATGGCCGATTTCTTTCCAGTGGAGGATGCCACCGTAGTAGCGAATCTGAAGACAGCCGGAGCCATTTTGTTGGGTAAGACCAACCTCACCGAGTTCGCTATCGGCTCGTCACAACGGTACGGCCCCAATCGCAATCCCTGGGACCTGGACCGTTTCACTGGTGGGTCCAGTGGTGGTTCCGGCTCAGCTACTGCCGCCTTCTTGTGCGCCACGTCACTGGGAGAGGACACCGGGGGATCGGTGCGGCGGCCAGCGGCCTGGTGCGGGCTTGCCGGCCTACGGCCTAGCTGGGGCCGAGTGAGCCGTTATGGGGTCATGCCTGGGTCTTGGTCTATGGACCAAGTGGGCCCGATTTCCCGCACCGTAGAAGACGCTGCCATCACCTTGGGGGCCATAGCCGGATACGATCCCAAAGACCCCTATTCCTGGGACGTTCCCGTGCCCGATTATCGGCGCGCCTTGGATGGCGACGTGAGCGGTGTTCGGGTGGGCGCCATTCAAGAACTGGTCCATAGCGAAATCGTGGACCCGGAAGTTCGGGACGCCGTGGTCAGGGCCGGGACTGTGTTGGGGGAATTAGGAGCGTCCGTGGAAGAGGTGTCCCTTCCTCTAATCGTCCATGCTGGCACTATCACCGCGGCGCTAATAAATGTGGAGTCGGCGACAACCTACGGAGACTGGATCAGAGACCGGCTCTCCGATTTTGGCCATAGCAACCAGATCGGGTTGCTCACCGGCCGGATTCTCCCGGCGCAAGCCTACTACAAAGTCCAAAAGCTAAGAGAGCTGGTGCGGCGCCAGATGCACGAGGCCATGGAACGGTACGATATCCTGATCCTACCCACTTCCAAGAGCTGTGCCCCACTGCTGGAGGACGACCCGGTGATTACCTCCAAAGCCATGGCCGCGGCTATGCCTCCGGTAATGACCAGGCCGTTCAATCTGGCGAACGCGCCCGCGATCTCGGTGAATTGTGGATTCAATTCCCAGGGCCTGCCCATTGGACTGCAGATCGGAGGCCGGCCCTTCGCCGAAGAGATGGTGTTGAAGGTGGCACATGCTTTTGAGCAAGGGACCCCTTGGCATAGCCTGCGGCCGCCCAACGCATGACGAGGTTCTTAGTTGGCGTTGGACTCACTTGGCCTGGGGATGGTGGAAATCCTCCTCTCCAAGGCTGAGAGGGGTATGTATAGGGTTTCATGTAGGGGCATGGCAGGTGATCTCCAAGTTGGGTTTGGGTTCCGGCCACGGCTCCGGCAGCAGCCACACCCGGCGCCAGAGCCTTCCCTGATGCATCAACTTGTTCAGCCAGTAGATGCTGTACCCGATTATGCTGACTGTCCGCACAGGCCTGCTCCAACTACTGTGGTGGGTGGGCGCCAGCACCTTTGGAGGTGTTCGAAGACTGTCTGGGGAGGTCTTACGGTCAAAGGCGTCTTCAAGCCTGGTACCATAGGCCAGAGTCAGCATAGCCGCCACCGACAGCACGAGCCAATGCCGGGAAATCCGCGCCGGGTCAGTCCTCCGCGTCCTCTGCCATTGCCATCCGGCGCTCTTGACCGCCTTGAACCCCACCTCAATCCAGAATCGGAGCGCGTACCAACTCATGTCCGCCTGCTCAGGCGGAAGGTCGGTCAATATGATCCACGGTCCATCTTGTTCAACATACCAGACCGCAATCAACGTGCAACGGCGCTTTACTGTTGCCTTGCTGAACGCCGTCCCGGTCCCAATCCACCCGGTATCCGGGCGGGGAACGAAGGTTCACGCGGGAAGGCGGCGACCGCCATCGACGCAGAAGGTGACGTTTTTCGGATACCTGATGTATGGATGCCAGCCTTGAGCGCATATCTGGCGCCACAGTTTCGGACTGGTCAGGCCCCGGTCACACAGCACAATCACGCTCATGTCCTGCGGCACCGCCGGGGCCAGCGGCCGGATCAGTTCGACTATCGGGTCCATCCAGGCCCCAGGTTTGTTCGCACGCAGGATGCGCCAGGCCACGGGAATGGCGCAACTCCGGTAGACCACGCTGATGACTATGGCGGTGGTATCCGTTCATTTCAACGTCGGGTCAATCGCCAATGCCAGCCTATCGGAATGCCACCACACAAGGACCCACCTGAGCAACGGCGCGAAGCAGAGGCTCACGTCCAGTTGGGTCTTGCAGGGACGCGCCCGGTGGCTCCCGTCAAACAACCATTCCCGGGGGTACTGCCTTATGCTGTTCCAGTTGCCCCTGGTCGATAGGGCGGTGGCGACGGCATTCTGACAGGAACTCCCAGCCTGAATAGTCCCGCACACCCACAAGACCAACCCTGTCAACTGTGGCCCGCTGAGGTGGGTCAAATGCGTTTCAATGACCTGCTTCATCTGGTAGCATTCCCTTGGAAGGCGCATGGGAGACCTTCGGCATCCGGTTTTGTAGCAGCAACCAAGATGCCAGAATCCCGTGCGCTTTCCAAGTTCTCAGACCAATTTCAGTCCATACATACCCCTCTCGGCTTCTCCAAGGGGATGGTCGTCAGTTCCTTGGCTGGCAAGGACAACACACCGCTCATCATGCCCAAACCTCCGTAGCCAGGAAAGCAACCGCGTAGCTCCCGGTCGCGTCGAACAGGAACGCTGCGGCCAACATGAACGCATACATCGGGGCGCTGGAAATACCACCAATAGTGGCAAACGCTTTCTTCCCGAAATAATCACCGCGTATGGCTGTGGTTGGCGGGTTACGCCCCCCCGAAGCCAGCGCCGAATATTGCGGCGAAGAGCATAGCCATCGGAAAACTATGGACCAACGCCGCTGTTAGGAAGCCGCTGGCTTGTATAAAGCCGAAAATCGCAATCGCCGCGCTTCTTGGGATCCTGTCCCCTACGTATCCACCAATCGATTGAGAAATTGCGGCCATTCCAATGAACACCGAAAACACCTGGGCAGGGCAACCGCATGTCGATTGGATCGCACCCGTCATTATTATGAAAATAGCGTGTTCAGGAGGCTTGGAGGTTAGTACTACAGTTGCAGAACAAAGGCGGGCAGAATCGAGGCAGTCAAGGGCTGGAGAGGTGAGGCGGTGGTAGGTGTGATAGAAGATGTGGGGGAGGTGGCCCGTTGGGCCAAGGGAATCGAAGGGGTACACAGGTGCATTGCGGGACGATTCCGGCGTCCCGAGCCGCATAGGCGGGCGCCGCCCTCGTTTCCACGAGGGCAGGCTCTGCGGGGGCTGCTCAGTCCCGTGGAACGCAAGAACGGCTGGCAACTGGCGGGGCAGGCAGGGGACGCCACCCCCTATAGGGTGCAGCACCTGCTGTCCACCTATGTCTGGGGCGCAGACCTGGTTCGCGACGATCTCAAGGACTACGTGGTCGAACATCTGGCCGGCGTCGGCGGGATACTGTGGTGGACGAGACGGGATTTCTGAAGAGGGTGAACAAGTCCGTTGGGGTGCAACGGCGGTGTAGCGGCACGGCGGGGCGGATCGAGAACTGCCAGATCGGGGTATTTTTGACCTATGGGCGCGGGTGGAGATCCGGCCCCTGAAGGAGCCGGGCAAGGGGTACTGGCTGCTGGTCCGGCGCAGTTTGGCCAAGCCTGGAGAGTTGGCCTATTACGTCTGCTTCGGCCCGGCGGGAACGACCCTGGAGAAACTGGCGCGGGTGGCCGGAACTCGTTGGACCATCGAAGAATGCTTTGAGGAGGCCACGGGAAAGAGCCTGCCCCCGCGAAGGCGGGGGTGGGTCTGGACCAATCCCAGGTGCGCCGGTGGGACGGCTGGTACCGGCACATCACCCTGGCGATGCTGGCCCACGCCTGCCTGGCGGTGGTCAGGCGCCAGGTGTTGGAACAAGGAGGTCCGGGAGAAAAGGGGGCTGTCCTAGCTTGGACGAAAAGCTGATACCCCTGACGGTGCCCGAGGTCCGGTGGTTGCTCTACCGGCTGATATGGAGACATCAACCTACGGACGAATCAGTGCTGCGGTGGTCCCGGTGGAGACGGCGGCACCAGGCAACGGCCCGGCGCTGCCACTACCGACGCCGCCTGAAACTCCTCACCACATATCTGCAACTGTAGTATTAGAACTGCACAAAACCCTTATGGCACGGCTAGCACGCGGACCTGGACACTCGCTACGCAGAGAGAATGGAGCCATCTGCGGCGAAGGCTTCAATCGGTGTTGAGGTGGGGAGTATGTCAGGCCGTTTTCGCCGTATATCCAGCCGTATATCCAGTCGAAGGAGTGAGACAGGTGGACCAATGCCGCGTCTACCAGTAATTGACAGTGGCAAGGACTACCGGTACATTTTTGACAGGCTGGTCTATTTCACAGGTCTTGCGAGGTTAGGCGTTACCTAGGTTCTCGGACTCAGAGGCAACGATTCCGGCGCGAAAGGACTCGTTGGTTGCTTGAAGTTCATTCTGTAGGGTTGGGGTTGAGATGGCTCGTGGTCATATACGCCAGCGTTCAAAAAAGAATAAGGACTTCTACACAGTTTACGTCTAACTCGGGGTGGATCCAATCACGGGTAGGAAGAGGTATACGACCGAGGTCGTGCGTACTGGTAAACGCGATGCCGAAAAACGCCTTACAGAACTGCTGAGGTTGCATGATGCGGGTGAGAACATAGTGCCATCCAAGGAGACGACCCGCGAATTTCTGGAGCATTGGTACAAGGACTATGCCGAGACTCACGTTAGTCCACGAACATTGGAGGGTTACCGGGGGAATCTGGACCGCTACATAATTCCTGCCCTGGGCAACATCAGACTTGACAAGCTCACCACGATGCATGTCGAGTCCTTCCGGTCCGATTGCCGGCGTAAGGGATTGTCCTGCCAAACTGTCTTGCACTGCTATCGGTTGGTCTTCCAGGCACTACGGTGGGGAGTTCGAATGGGGATATTGGTCCGGAATGTGGCTGAAGGGGCGACGCAGTTCACGCCAGAGGGTTCCCCGGCACAGACTTTGGACTGGGAAAGTGTCCGGAAGTGTCTGCAAGGCGTCCAGTCAAGTAGCTACTATTTCCTGTTCGTGATAGCTATGCTAACCGGGCTCAGACGCTCAGAGTTGCTGGCGTTACGGTGGCGGGATATAAATTTTGAGTTAGGTGTTCTGTCGGTTAGTCGTGCCTTGATTCGGCTTCGTACTGGCGAAATATCGATTCGCTCCCCTAAGTCCGGGAAGGCTAGAACCGTGGACCTTCCCGACCAAGTCGTGAATTGTTTCAGAACGATCTTAGATTCACGTGGAGTGTTACAACCGGATGACTTGGTATTTTGCCACTCTGATGGGAGTCCGCTGCTTCCGGATACGGTCATCAGGAACTTTGGCAGGTTAATGGCCAAGGCCGGCCTCAAAGGCTTCAGGCTCCATGACCTTCGGCACACCCACGCCAGCTTGCTGTTGGGTGAGGGAGTACATCTCAAGGTTGTCTCGGAGCGACTGGGACATTCTGATATCCGCATTACGGGAGACTTGTACTCCCACGTCTTGCCGAACCTTCAAGAAGAGGCGACAATGAAACCGAGTAAAAAGTTTGATGCCGAGATGGGCATAGATTTACAAAAGGATTTACAAATAAAACATAAGGACTCCTTGCCGGACTAAGTCCGTGCCTAATATACCTCTTATGCCGGTGTAGCTCAGTGGTAGAGCAGCGGTTTCGTAAACCGCAGGTCAAGGGTTCGAATCCCCTCACCGGCTCCAGAAACAATTTCCGTCACTGGCAGGCGCCGATAGTATTTCGCTCTTCGCGATTAACTTACTGTCTCAACATTAAGCCCCTTCCACGGTAATACCTTCAGTAATCCATCACTCGGACGGATTTACCCCGCACACCCTGGCTTAGCTATTGCATCCGTAAGCAAGGCATGGAACCATTCCCGCTACCGAAGCCTACGTCAGGGTATACGGCCCCCGCATTTGGGTAGGAGAGGCCAAGTGGGAGATGAAGTGAAGACAAAGGCTGAACTGCTGGCTGAACTCGAAGTCATGCGGCAACGTTTGGTCGAGTTGGAGCGGCCTGCCGGGGACTCCCTTGGAAGTTGGAAGCGTCCGCCGGAACATGAAGAGCACTACCGTGCGGCGGTCGACAATGTAACCGACGCCATTGTCATCAACGTGGGCACCACCCGGGTGTTCGTCAATAACGCTTTCCTGTCCCTCCACAGTCTTGCGGACATGGCCCAAGCCGACGGCCTTGCCCTCGACCACTTCATCATTCCTGAGGACAAACCCTTGGTGCGGGAACGCACCTTGGCCAGGGAGCGGGGCGAACCCGCGCCGGGAGTCTACCGGTACCGTATTCGCAGACCCGACGGCGAAGTCCGCACAGTCGAGTCGTCGGCCGTGGCAATCACCTTCGACGGTCAACCGGCAACCTTGGCAGTGCTCCGCGACATCACGGAACGGAACCAAGCCGAAGACCGCGTCCGCAGCTTGGCAGAGATTGGCCGTATCATCAACTCCACCCTGAACATTGAAGAGGTGTACGAACCTTTCGCCCAACGCGTGCGCGACTTGATACCATTCGAGCGCATCGTCATTACAATAGCCGACCCTTCTCAAGGAGTGTTCACCACCGCTTACGTAAGCGGTGGTGACGTGGCCCACAGGCGCGCCGGGGACATTGCCAACCTGTCCAGCTCGCTTACTCAGGAGGTTATCCGTACCCGGTCCGGGCTGATCATCCAGCCGAAAAACATGGCGGACTTGCAGCGGAATTTTGTTGCCCCCCTTCCCGCGTTCCAAGCCGGTTTCCGGTCGTTCCTTTCGGTCCCTTTGATATCCCACGATGAAGTAATAGGCGTACTCCACTTGGAGTCAACCAAAACGGAGGCCTACACTGAGGAGGACCTCAACCTAGCCGAAAGCGTCGGCGCCCATATATCCGGCGCCATCGCCAACTCGCGCCTTTTCGAACAACTGGAACTGGAACGCGAGCGGCTTAGGTGGCTGACGATGCAGGTCGTGTCCCAAGAAGAGGAGGAACGCCACCGCGTGTCCAGGGAGTTACACGACGAAGCCGGGCAAGCGTTGACTGCCCTCAAGATCAGCTTGGGACTGATACACTCGGATATACCGGAAGAACTGGGGCAGGTCAAACGCAGATTGGCCGATGCCGTCGACCTGACCGACGTTACCATGGAGAATATCCGGCTGCTGGCCCAAGGTTTACGGCCGCCGGAACTGGACGCCGTTGGACTGAACGGGACCTTGGAAGGATATTGCCGCGAGTTCGCCAGTCTTACCAATCTATCGATTGACTATGCCGGAGTTGAAGCATCGGCGTTTACCGATGCGGTCAACATCTCCTTTTACCGGTTTCTCCAAGAGGCCTTGACCAATGTCGTTAAACACGCCGAGGCGAAACATGTGGAAGTCCGGTTGGACCAGAGTCCCACGACGATCAGCTTGGCGGTGGCGGACGATGGCCGCGGCTTTTCTCCCCAAGCCGTAAAGTCCGACTCAGGCAGAGCTAAAGGAATTGGGCTGCTGGGTATGGAGGAGCGTTTCGAGTTGTTGGGCGGCCAATTGGAAGTTGTGTCGAAGCCCGGCGCAGGCGCCCGCTTGGTGGCGCGGGCGCCTATGAGGGAGGGTTGATGATCCGCGTAATTGTTGCAGACGACCACCACTTGGTGCGCCAAGGCATCAGGATGCTGTTGGAGACTGCGGAAGACATAGAGGTCATAGGCGAGGCGCAGGACGGGTTTGAGGCGGTTGAATTGGCCGAGAAACTCATGCCTGACATCATGGTGATGGACATTTCCATGCCGCGGCTCAATGGCGTACAGGCTACGGAACTCCTCCGCGCTCGGGTACCCTCCACGCAGGTAGTCGTGTTGTCGATGCACGCCGACGAGGCTATCGTGCGCCAAACCCTCCGCCGGGGCGCCAAGGCATACGTGTTAAAGCGCGGCGTCAGCGAGGAGTTGCTGCTGGCGGTGCGGTCGGCGAGCAAGGGAGAGACCTATCTCAGCCCACCCATCGCAAGTTCGATACTGGGCGAATTCTTGACTCTCTCCGACACTTTGGAGGAGTCAACTGCCTTCGAACGATTGACTCCCAGGGAGCGCCAGGTACTGCAGCTTCTGGCGGAGGGCCATACCAACAACTCTATCGCCTCAGAGTTGGTCGTCACGGTGAAGACAGTGGAAAAGCACCGGGCCAGCTTGATGTCGAAGCTGGACATCCACGACATCGCCGGCCTCGTTCGCTACGCTATCAAGCAAGGGCTGGTGGCGGTAGACGTCAGCGAGCAAGGGCTATTCTGAGACCTATCTCAGCCCACCCATCGCAAGTACCGCTCGGGTGACTACTGGGCTCGGATACTGCTCAAGAATTCTTGACTCTCTCCGACACTTTGGTAGGAGTCAACTGCCTTCGAACGATTGACCCTCCCAGTGGAGCGCCAGGTACTGCAGCTTCTGGCGGAGGGCCATACCAACAACTCTATCGCCTGACGAGAGTTTGGCCGAGACCCAGCCGGGTCGGCCCAGCCGGGACACCCCCTGCGGCAGGACTACGGTGAAGACAGTGGAAAAGCACCGGGCCAGCTTGATGTCGAAGCTGGACATCTCACGACATCGCGGCGGCCTCGTTCGCTACGCTATCAAGCAAGGGCTGGTGGCGGTAGACATACTGGCGGTTCAAGCCCAGGATGCCCAAATTACACCGCCTCTATCCCTTCGATTCCTAACATGACTGACTACTAGCAGCCCAGCTATTGGCCAGTCTCCTCAGCGGATTATGGGGTGTTTTTATCCCCGATAGTAGGGTGTTTCCCCATTACTTGCCTCCCCATTTGGCCTCATCATATACACACGGAGGGTGAACCTCACTTGTAGAGAACAAGACGGAGGAGACCGCAATGATCCGAGACTTTGAGTGGCTTCACAACTGGAAATTCCCTACTTGGGCCCCCATCGGTCCGGCCTGAGTAACTGAACAAGGCAGGTGCAAGGGCCGGTGGGGGCGCCATCAGTTTCGAGGCTCTGTATTCCACGAAAATTGGGAAAGGAGCAGGTTGATGGTGAGGGATTTCAGACGCAACGAGAATTGTTTGGGCCTCCACTGATGGGGCTACGGGGTGAGTGAGCCGACGGGGCTCAGGTCGGTGGAGGCCATCACCAAAACAACGGCGCCACTATTGGAAATACTCCATAGTAGAGTTTCCAGGAAGTTCACCGGCATCGTCTTACAAGCGGATTGACGCCAAGAGCGAGAAGGTGACTCCGGCCAAGACAGGTAAGTAGATGGCGCCGTTGGATGATAGCTGGGCACAGCCGCAAGGTTGTGTCCAGCTTCTTTTTTGCTACAGGGTGCCGCCAAGGCTTGTATATCGTCCCGTTAAACAGCAGTCCGGATGCCACGCCGCCGGGCATAGACCCACCAGAATGGGGCATTTATTACCCCCAAAGTAGGGAAAGCCCCCATAGTTTTCCTCTTATGTCGACTGCATATTATGTATTGTAAAACATGGGTGGGAAGGTAACGCCATGACGCCAAATAACGTCGCCGCCAACAACAAGCAAGCGTTGCGGGTATTGCTCATAGACGAGAACCCCGTGTTCCTGCGGGCGGCAACGGCGTTTCTTCAACGCCAATCCGGCTTCGTCACCCTTCGCACCGCCGCCAGGATGGAGGCGGCCTTGGTGGGTGCACGAGACTTTTGTCCGGCAGTGATCGTCATCGACCCGTACAACTCCAACTTGCAAGGGCTTGGCGTCATTCCACGTATACGGACCGTGTTGCCGCAAGTGGGGATCGTGGTTCTGGCGCTCATAGACTCGGCCACCTACAGGGACGCTTCTCTTGCCATCGGCGCAGACTGCTTCGTGTCCAAGTCCAACATGGCCGCGGACCTGCTTCCGGCGATACACCGCGCGGTTCGTGGAGGCGGAGATCCGTCCCCCGCAGCTGTGGCTCAAATGGTCAGGGCAATGGCTGCGTAGGCCCTGCCCTCGCGCAGGCGGGGGTGAAAACACCGGTAACACTGTCCTTGGTCAACAACCAATACGGGAGGAGGGGCTGTTATGTACAGAGATTTCGACAATGACTTCAACCTTATAGATTATTCCATTGGAGAATGGTTCCACTGGACGGAACAAGGCGATGCGTCGGCCAAGCGTTGCGACAAGATACTCGTGCCATTGGACCGCTCTTTCGATGCCACCGAACGTGCGCTCAGAGTTGCCAAAGAGATGATGGCGCCTGATGGGGAGGGGATTCTGTTGCATGTCATTCCCCCGCAGAACGCCAGGATGTCGGGGCTTGGGTACATGTCGGCACAGGAAATGGAGAACACGGAACGGTCCCGCGCCTTGGGATTTTTGAGCTATTTCGCAAACCGCATGAACCGCGGTCCTGGTGATTGGCGTCCCGAGGTAGTGGTGGCAAGCTCAGTCGCAGCAGGCATCCGGGAGACCGCAATTCGGGAGGACGTGGACGTCATCGCCATGTCCACCCACGACCGCCGGGGGCTGGCCAAGCTCATCAAGGGGAGCGTCTGCGAGAAGGTGAAGGAATTGGTCCCGCACCAGGTCAGGGTTGTAAGACCTGTCAGGGAATTGGTGGCCCGGTAGTCCCGTCGCCTTTCAGATTACATGTCAGACCCAGGGACGTTGACGGGCGACTTTCGGAACCCATAGCCAGCAGACAGCGAGGTATGAAATGGTACTGTTGGAATCGCCGCCCATTGCACTCGAGTTTCTGGAACAGATTATGACCAAGGTTGAGGATGCCGCCCCAGTGGCCGTACAAGTGGAGATGGACCCCGAGGATGCGGCGCCCGTCGCCGTGGAGGTTGCTCAATGGTTCTACGGGGTGCCCTGCGCCGGGGTTAAATACTACTCCTTTCAAAGACGCCCCATGACACCGTAACAGCCGCAACCATCGGCCATCAGACTCACTATTGACGCAGGCTCCCGCTAACCCGGCAATCTCTCCCCTGACCAAGAACCCGCGCAAAGACGAATTCCGGTCAAAAAACGTCGATGAACCATACGGCTCAGAATGGTACCATGCTAAGGTTAACCCCAGCAAAACGCTCTGAGCCGCGTCGGCGGGAAGGTCGTCCAAGCCCGGGTTATTTTTTCGAGGTCTGACCAGCCCGGACTGGCGAGGACAGGCAGGTTCCCAACCCCCTTTGATTGTCAGCCCTGCACAACCCGTGATACGGCTTGTTGAGCCAAGATTACACACATCTGGGAGGGAGCATGGGTTTATATGTTATGTTAAGTACGCTGACCGATGAGGGGCGCAGAACGGTCAAGGAACGCCCGGCAAGGATAAAAGAGGTAAATCGGGAAGTAGAGTTGATGGGCGTACAGGTGCTGGCCCAATACGCGACCCTGGGGCCTTACGACTTCATCAACATTGTGGAAGCCCCGGACACCGCAACTATAATGAGAGTTTCGGTGGAGTTGGGGTCTCGTGGCACCATGCAAGTGACTTCCTTGGCCGCCATGAACTTGGAGGACTACATTGCAATGGTGGCGTCGCCGTCATCCTTCCAGTAAATCCGCCGATCCTGCTGTGACGCAACCACGGGCACTTTCCGGCAAACAGGTGTTATACTTGCACCGCCTTTTATGGGCGATACAGGAGCAGGCTAGGCTTGGTGTACCTTTGGCGTTCAACCTCAAACGGGTTGGCCCACTGGACCAAATGCCGGTGCATCCTGAAGATTTTGTCGCAAGGAGCACATCCGGGTTGAGTGACGATCTTACCGGAAATCCAACCAAAGACGAACGTTGTTGGTGCGGCCACTTGAAGCGTTGGCATCACTGGATGGGCATTTGCCGGTGGTGCGCCAAGTTGGAACTGCGCCGCCCGCAAATTAACTACATGCCCAGGCATCCTTTCTCGGTGCGAATACCCGACAAACTGCGAAATACCCCGGACATACTGATCCCTTAACCCTTCCAGGGGTCGTTTATGTGCAAGTCCCCTCTCCTGTCGGGAGAGGGGACTTTTTTGAGACTGGACGCCGGATCCGTATACGGGAGTTGCGCTAAATCGGCGGAAGACGATTGTGCCAAGGGGTGGCTTGTTCATAGGCGTGCCCAACGCGTAGGACAGTGGCTTCATCGAAAGGCCGCCCCGCAATTTGCAGCGCCAGAGGGAGGCCTCCGTCGCCTTCCGAACTGAACCCGCACAGTATCGACATGGCGGTCGTGCCCGTCAGGCTGTAGGGACCGGTGTAACCGCCCCTGTGCAGGGCCTGCTTTGCCTGCTGCTTACTGGCTACGGTGCCGTCCATCGACATAACCCCCGCCGGTGCGGCGGATGTCGGCTGGATTAGCACGTCCACGTCCTCCAGTGCGCCCAGTACCTCCCGGCGAACCATGGCCCGTACCTTCTGGGCTTTGTAATACACCGGGGCCGGGATCAGGTTCGCGGTTGAGAAGGACACCCGTGTGTTGTGGTGGTAGTCCTGAGGCCTCTCCCTAAGCCATTCCGGGTGCAGGCTCACCCTGTCTACGTGAGTAATGGTCCGGATGGCAACCCCGCAATTGACGCTTAAAGGCAGTGAAACATCCCGCACCTCGGCGCCCAACTCGCTTAACACCCCGGCCGCCGCGATTACGGCGTCTCGCACTCGCGGGTCCACGCCGGACTTTTCCGGATCCAGATAATCCTGTACCAAACCAACCTTCAACCCCCTTATGTCCCCGGTCAGGGCTTGCCGGTAATCGGGCACCGGTACTTGCCGGGTGTAGGGGTCCTTGGGATCGTAACCCGCGATGGCCCCAATGGTGGCCGCGCAGTCCTCCACAGTGCGGGATATAGGACCAATGGTGTCGATGGACCAGCAGGCCCCGTCGGCCCCGAATCGGCTGACCCGGCCCCAAGTAGGACGCAGCCCCACCAGCCCGCAGAGGGATGCCGGGCCGCGAATCGACCCTCCGGTGTCCTCTCCCAGAGACGTGGCGCACAGCCGGGCGGCAGTGGCCGCGCCCGATCCGGTGCTGGAGGTGCCGGGGTCGCGCGACAGGTCCCAAGGGTTGCGCGCCGGGCCTTTGAAGGAACTGAACGAATCACCTATGGCGAACTCGCTCATGTTGGTCTTTCCGATTATGACCGCGCCGGCTTCCTTCAACTTGGCTACGACGGTTGCGTCTTCGGTCGGGATGAAGTCCGCTCTTATCTTAGAGGCGTCGGTGGTTAGAATACCCGTCGTGTGGACTTGGTCCTTTACGGCAACGGGAATCCCATGCAGGGGGCCGCGGTACCGGCCCTGTTGTATTTCCTGCCCGGCTTGGCGGGCCTGCTGCACGGCCTCATCGGCGCATACGGTTATGTAGGCATTGACTTTGGGACCGACTTGTTCGATGCGGTCCAAGTAAGCATGCAGAGCCTCCTCCGGTGAGACCTGCCGTGCCTCGATCAAGGAGGCCAATTGCGTTGCTGAAAGGAAGGGTATATCAGCCTGTTCCATCTCATACCTCCATATCGGGCAGAATAAGGGGAACGGGCTCGACGGCGTTGACGCCGGGTATGTCCAGCGCGTCCATCATTTCCAGCATGGCGTTCAGGCTGTGCGCTACCTCCGTCAACTCCGGTCCATCCAGTTCCAAGCCAACGGCGTATCCCATGGCCTGTACTTCCACGTCGGTCAAGTCCCTCACGACAAACTCCTTACATTTCCCAGGTTGTTGAGGGCGGGCTGGGGCGACGGCTCCAATTCTATAGCCGCCCCCGGCGGTGTCAAGCTACTATACACCCCCGCGAACGCGGGGGGAGGCGTTTCTTCGGGGGAGGAAGGTCCCCGATGCGCCTTCCCTGCGAAGGCGGGAAGCCAAGTCCTGGCGATGGATTCCCGCCTGATTGGGGAAGAACTGTGGGAATTAGTGGATATTATCCGGGGATGATTTTACTATGCTCAATGCCTTCAGGCTTGGCCTGGCGAATCAGCCCACGACTAGCTGGCAACTGTGGTAATATGCGCTTGACCATAGTCTACATTAGGGTAGCAAGGACGTCATGAAATTCGGACTGATGTATGAAATCCAGATTCCCGAACCCCATTATCCTGGAATTGAAGCGGAGCGGTACAAGCAGATTTTGGCGCAGGTAGACTTGGCCGACGAGGTGGGCTTCGACTACTTCTGGACGGTAGAACACCACTTCCTGCGAGAGTTTTCCCACTGTTCCGCGCCGGAAGTGCTGTACGGCGCCATTTCCCAGCGGACCAAGCGCATCCGCATCGGCCACGCAGTGGCGTTGCTGCCGAGCCAGTACAACCACCCGGTCAGGGTGGCGGAGCGGGCCGCAGTGCTGGACATTTTGAGCGATGGCCGCATGGACCTCGGCACCGGGCGCTCCACCACTCTGATTGAGATGGACGGCTTCGAGGTTGACCCGGAAGAGACCCGAGCCCAGTGGCGGGAAGCCATCGGCATGATCCCCAAGATGTGGACCGAAGACCCCTTCTCCCACCAAGGGGAGTTCTTCAACATCCCGGAGCGGTCGGTAATCCCCAAGCCGGTGCAACAACCCCATCCGCCCATGTGGGTGGCCTGTAGCCAGCCGGACTCATTCCGCCAAGCGGGCGAGTTGGGCCTTGGTGTGTTGTGCTTCAACCTGGGCGGCTATGCCCAGATGGAAGAGCGGGTCGCCGTTTACAGAGAGGCCGTCAAGAACGCCAACCCCGTGGGTTCCTTCGTGAACAACCAAGTCGCCGCCCTGTGCATCGTCCACTGCGCCGAAGACGATGAGGAAGCACAGCGGGTTGGCGGCCCGGAAGGGGCGTGGTTCGTGCAGCAGGCCGAGAACTTGTACGCCCCATGGGCCGGCCGGCAGGTGCCCGACTCCTACAAGTTCGCCGTCGACGCCGTCCAAACCGAGCGGGCCGACAAAACAGTGGAGGACCATCTAGCCTCGGGGGCATTCGCCATGGGCAACCCGGACACCATCATCGAGGTTATGAAGAAGTATCAAGAGGCGGGCGTGGACCAAGTGCTCTGCTTCGTCCAACCCGGCAGGCTGGAACACACCCGCATCATGGACTCCATCAAGCTGATGGGCCGCCACGTAATACCTTACTTCCACTAAGCCTGTGCGACCGTCCTTGGCGTAAGAAAGCCCCCTCCTTAACAAAGAGGGGGTTCATTGTTTGTCCGGTTTGTCCTGCCTGGCGGCAGGCCCAGCTTCGGCGTTGCATCGCCCCGGGGATTTAATCGGAGGACGGGAGTTTGCGGGGTTCCTGCAACTCCATATCGGCGTCGCAGCAGTTGATGACTCCTTCGCCGGTCTTGGTGCACAGCACGCTGCTGCCGCAATTACCGCAAACGTACCGTTTTCCCAGTTCGTTAGCCATTGATTAGCCCTCCTGTGGACTGGCGGGTATTGGTTTACCGTGAATCCAACTTACTTCTGTTGCATCGGTTGGTTGCAACAATTCATCGAGCCCTCGCCGCCCTTGGTGACTATGAACTCTGATCCGCATTGTGCGCAAAAATACCGTTTTCCTGTCTGGTTGGCCACCTGATCAACTCCCTGCTATCAAGCCTGAATTTATCAACACATTATAAAGACGCCCAACTTGCCGTTCAACGTTACCGCGGTCCGTTGCGAGTCAACATTGGTGGGAACGCCTCAAGTTTAACTCCCAATAGCCTCCGCGGGTTTAAACCGCACCAGAAAGCTGCCCTCTCCCAAGGGCACTCCGTCCAGCAATATGGCGGCCACGTGGGACCCCTCCCGCTGCACCGGGATTCTAAACAGCTTGATCCACCGTTGGAATAGTATTCCCTCTTCCCACTCGATGCGTTGGGGAGGAGGTGGGTCCAAAGGCGAGCCGGGTGCTTTGATTGCCACCAACAGGTGGTGCGTTCCGGGAGCGGCGCCGCCGATACAGAAGGCCAATTGAAGGTCGACTTCCGCTACAACAGGACCCTCGCCTTCCTCAGCATCTTTCGAAACAGGGAGGTCGATCAGGTCGACTAATTCCTTCAGGACGATATTTCCGTCCGGTAGCTCTTCCGTGTCACGGCAAAAAAGAGCGTATTTCAGATATGCGTCACCCTGGTCGCTCGCCAAACGGGACACTCCTTTCTAGGGCGCCATCGGAGAATCATTCAACGCCACAAACCTAATTCTAGCATTATGTCGAATTGACGCAACACGGGTCACTGCGTTCCGGACGGAATGCGGCATTGCCAAACACTTCCATAATTGAGAAACTAGCCCATGATAAGTCGCCCTTAAATCCAAGAAGCCAATCCGATCGGAGGAGGCAAGCCGTTATGGCGCTGAGCGAAGAGAAATTCAACCAAGGAATGTCTCCCCAAGAGTACCTGGAACAAGTCAAAGTCAACAAACAGCCGATCACGGATATCTACAACGCTGTGCAGATACCCCCCGGGACTACGTCCATTTTCGACGGTCTTGATGAGCCGCTGCGGTTGGCTGTCTTCACCGCAGATTGGTGCGGCGACGCGGTAAGTACCTCTCCGGTCATCATGCGCTTGGCCGAGAGCACGCCGGGCCTCAACATACAGGTGTTCAACCGGGACGAAGAGTTGGAACTGACCAACAGCTTCCTTCCAGAGAACCGGGCCGGCACGGTGCCGGTGTTCGTGGTGATGGACTCTTCCATGAACGAGATAGCCAGGTTCGTCGAAACTGCCATCGAGTTGGTCCCTACCCTTGACGCCATGGATGAAGCCATCGCCAAAGAGATTGCCAACGAGAGCGAAGAGAACGCTCGGACGCTGGGCCGGGGCAAAAGGACCGCTTTCAGAGTGTCCCATGCCCAGGAATGGGGGAACGTCATACTGGAAGCCTTCAATCGTACCGTATCCGAAGGCCTGAGCTTGCCCCAGGAGCAACGTCCCGCGGTCGGCGGCACCAAGTGGCCTCCTGAACCGTAAGCCGTTATTACCCCTTGGTTAAAACACGGGACCCGTCCCAGCGGGAATAAAGCCCGGTAGGCGGGTCCTGTTTTGTACAATAAGTCGAGGGTCTCGTTAAGGCTTGCGAATGAGGTGCGTTTTACATGCCGAACCAAATTATCGACATGAGCGACATGGCTGCGGTTTTTTCGGTGACCGACCAGATGGGCATTCATCGCGAGTCGGTGAGAGTGGAGTTGTCCAAGGAAGACCCCGGCTCAATAGGGCGGACAGGGGACAACATCATTGAAATAACCCTCCCTGAGACTGAACTCCTCGAAGAGTTCACCGCCCGCCTTCAGACAGAGTTGGAGGCTATGGGCTACGAGGCGCAAGAGGCAGAGGAAGACGAGGACGATTTTGTCTAATAGCCCAGCGCCCTACGGGTCGTCGTCGCGCCACTCAAAGTTCAGCGTCGTGTAGCGGACGAACACCCCGCCGCCGGGCGCTCCCAGCGGCCCGTTGGCTGCCAGGACAGCGATTGTGTGCTGCCCTCCCGGTTGCGGGGCATCGGTCACCAACACCCGTTGCGGCCGGTTAAAGCCCTCGACCGTGCCCCGTTCCCGGTTGCACTCCCCGTCAACCCAGACTTCACCGTAGTCGTCGACGCACGTCTCAAACTGGACCCGGGTGCGGGAGACGTCGCGGCCGCCCACAGTTTCTGGCAACGTAATCCTGATTCGGTACCAGATAAACGCGAACCCGGTAACGTAATCGGAACCCGTCTTGGCCCAAGCCCCAACGTCCGGGCATACATCCCAGGACGAATCGTCGTAGTCCGGCAGCCGAGCCGGGCTGCCCTCCACTCCCTGCGCCATCCCATGATTGGGTGCTCCGGGAATGTACCCTTGGCCAGACTTCCACTGGGCATTGACTTGCGCTAAGCCGTCGGGATGGTTCAGGTCTATGCTAATGCGCGGCATGGCCGCCTCCTTTGTAGTCCCTACCGACCGGAGTACGGGGTAGATTACAAGCCTGTAATCTTGATACCGGCGTGGATTTTGTAGATGCGGTTGATGTTGACCAGCATTGGCGTTATCTGCTCGACGTACTTGGCGTTGGCCAATGCTCCGCCGTCCACTGGACGCAACTCAGGGATTTTCTTCACCAACTCCATCACTAGTTCCTTGGCGTCCTGGTGGTCGGAGCACACAACGACATCTCCCTCCATCGCCGTTCCAAGATGCTGTAACTCTTCGGCGCTGACGTTCTGGAAGGCGGCTACCACCTTGGCGTCTGGAAGAAGGTCCTGGGCTTCCTGGGCGGCAGACCCTGCTTCCACTTCCACCGCACTGGCGCCGCGACCTCTCTGGAAGGCCATGGGGGCGACACAGTCGACCACTATCTTACCGGCCAACGCGTCCCGCAACGGCTCCAAAGTGGGCTTCTGTCCTTCGTACGGGAAAGTCAGAAACACAACATCAGCCTGCCCCGCTGCGCCGGCGTTATCCGCACTCTCGATTCGACTACCCGATGCGGCGGCCTTTAGTTCGTCCGCCGCCGCAGACGCTCTGCCGGCATCGCGGGAACCGATAATAGCCACTTCCCCGGCCGCGGCCAGCCGCAACGCTAGGCCTTTGCCTTCCGGTCCGGTGCCGCCCAGGAATGCTAACATGCAATTTCTCCTTTGATTCAAGCCACTGAATGATCGGGCTTCGACCCGGTAGATACAGTTACGATCAGAGCACTGACCGGACCAAGCCACCGTCTACCAGGATGGTGGTGCCGGTGATGTAGGCTACCAAGTGTGCCAGCTCTTCGGGCTGGCCCACCCGGCCCAAGGCGGTTTCAGCAGCTCTCTCCGCCAACGCTTCCTCTACCGGGATGCCCAGTTCGTTGGCTCGGGAGGTCA
>CBDCFV010000005.1:0-1268814 GCA_965216425.1 Dehalococcoidia bacterium
TGGTAGGCTGTGGAAACTGCCGCAGCAAATCCTGACCATGGCCAGGTCACGTACACTGTCTGTCCCTAATACAGTCCCGTCGTACGTAGCCGAGTCATTTACGATGACTCTGGCATTTACCGAGCCTGTCACCAAGTGCTCGTTGGTTATGACATACCCTGTCTGGCCATGCGTCTCGAAAATGACCCCGGATCCTACCTTAGAACCAGCTTCGATGCGGACTACTGCGGGCCGGGTCCTCTTGACCATTGTGCTCAGCGAATGTACCCGATCTTTAGTTGGCAGTGGCCTAACCGTAGGCGTTGGCGTGGGGTGCGGCATTGGAGTAGGTGTGGGTGTCAGCATAGGAACGAGAGTCGGCACAGGAGTAGCCGTAGGAATGGGTGTATCCATTGCCTTTGGAATGGCGACTAAGGTGGCTTCTAGGTGGGCGGCGACTGTTGCGTCAATGTCCAGAGTAGGGGTGGGAGTCGTCTTAGGCATCTGGGTGATCGTAGGAAGGATCGTATCGGTTGGCGTTGGCATAGCGACTAAGGTGGCTAGGCGGGCGGCGACCGTTGCTTCAATATCGGGTGTGGATGTAGGGGTTGCTGTCGGCATCGCAGCAGCAACGGCGGACTGAACAGTTGCGCCGATATCTGGCGTAATCGTTGGAGCAGGCGGCGGGATCTGGGAATCGCAGGCGACTGACAGTAAAAGCACCGTCGCTAGTGCCAATAGCCCCCAAAGCCTCACGCCATGTCTTTCCGTAAGTCCAAGGATCATGCAAATCCCCAAATCCGGCAAATTGTTATTCAGACCAATGCAGGATAGTATAGCTATTCCAATTCCGAGAGGATATCGGGGGTATATTCCAGAGAAGATGAAGTTAGTACTACAGCCGCAGATCATACAGGTGCCGTTTGTAGTGGCATTTCTGGGCTCTGGCTTGGTGGCGCCGTCTCCACCATGACCAGTACAGGATGAAATCAGGCGGTTGGTTGTCCGTCCATACAAGGCGGGTGAGCAGTCGGCGCACTTCCGGCACTGTCATGGGAATCAGCTCTTCATCCGGGCCGTAGCAGCCCCCTTTTCTCCCTGTTCCATGGCCTGATGCTTGATCACGGACAGATACGCGTGGGCCAACATCGCCAACGTAATGTGCCGGTACCAGCCATCCCACCTCCGCACTTCATACTGGTCCAGCCCCACCCCCGCCTTCGCGAGGGCACGCTCTGTCCCTTGGCCTCCTCAAAGCATTCCTCTATGGCCCACCGGGTCCCGGCGACCCTCACCAGCTCCCCCGGGTTGGCCAGACTGCGCCGGGCCAGCAGCCAATAGCCCTTGCCAGGCTCCCTGAGGGGACGTATATCCACAGTGGCCCAGTCGTAGATCCGTGGTCCCTTGGCTCCGTCCCCGGCGCTGCCCCTCACCCAAGCGCATTCCTCAACCCCAGAGGCCAGACGGTCGGCCCTAACCTGTCGCGGTCCCCTGTCAGTCAAGGCCCACAGCTTCTCGCTGCGTTTGATGGCCAGTACGTGGGGAACGCACCGCCGTTCCAGCCACAGCCGCAGGTTGCGGTCGTTGCCGTAGACCTCGTCCTCGGCCACCCAGCCGAAGGGGACTCCCGACTCCACCGCCCGTTCCAGCATCAGCTGCGCCAGTCGGGGCTTGGTCTGAAAGCCGACACTCTCCGGCACCCCGGCCTCCCGGCGGCGCTCCCAGTCCTCCGCCCACACCTGGGGCAGGTACAACTCCCGGTCCAGCAGCGTCCTCCCCTTGGCACTGGCATAGGCCAGGAATACGCCAATCTGACTGTTCTCGATCCGCCCTGCCGTGCCGCTGTACTGACGCTGCACCCCAACCGACTTGTCCCCTTTCTTGAGGAATCCGGTCTCGTCCACCGCCAGAACTGCGTCAGCGTCGGCCAGATACTCGATCACATAGCTCTTCAAGTCATCGCGAACCAGGTCCGCGTCCCACCGGTAGTTGTACAACAGGCGCTGCACCCCATCGGGAGTGGCGTCGCCTGCCCGCTCCGCCAATTGCCAGCCGTTCTTGCGCTCCACTGGGCTGAGCAACCCCTTCAGATAGTCCAGCACCCGCCCCGCGGCTCAGGACGCCGGAACCGTCCCGCAATGCACTCGTGCACCCGCTCGATGCCCTCAGCCCAACGTGTGACCTCAGCCACCTCTGAGGTGGACCCCGTTGTTAGGACAGAGTCGAGGCCGAATTAAGCGAGAGTGCCTCCGCACCTCCAGTGATGCTAGCGTGCCGGAGTGGCGCCCGGCCGCTATCGGTCCGGTGAACCGGAGCCGCCCTTGTCCGGCCTTCTCCCCCTCCCTGCGGTCGTCACGCAAACGCCCCTTTACGTGACTGTCACATTACTGACACTTTCCCGTTGCCTAGCCCGTCACATAAAGGTATAGTCCGGGCATGACCACTTACGGCTATATCAGGACCAGCCGGCAGCGCATCCAGGGAACCGCCGGCAGCGACCCAGAAGCCCAAGCCCACCAGCTCCGTCAGGAGGGAGTCCCCGAGGCCAACATCTTCCGCGACGTGGGTGTCTCAGGAGGCACGGGCACCAACAGCCGGGCCGGCTGGCGGGTCCTCAACGCCCAACTGGTCTCGGGAGATATCCTGGTGGTGGTGGCCATCGACCGGATCGGACGCCGCTGGATGGACACGGTGAACGCGGTGCGGGACCTGCGCACCAGGGAGGTCAGGATCAGGTCCCTGGCCGAGTCCGAAGCCACCTGGGTCACCTACCTGGCCGCGGAGCCGGACACTGCCGAGGCGGTGATCGGGGATATTCTGACCACCTTCATGGCCTGGGCCGCGGAGCAGGAGCTGCAGGCGGTGAGCCGCCGGACCAGGGCAGGCCTGGAGCGGGCCAGGGCCGAGGGGAAGACCCTGGGTCCGCCTACCCGGGTTGACGATGACCAAGTGGAAGCCATGGCCAGGCTGAGGCGGGAAGGGCAGAGCTTCCGGTCCATAGGCAGGATGTTCGGAGTATCGCGCACCACGGTGCAACGGCGGCTGCAGGAACAGGAAGCTGGGAATCTTGAGGATTCACGGACTGCTTAGCAGAAAGCGAAGCAGAGGCATCGTCATGGCCCAGGACCTGGCGGCGAGGTCAACGGAAAGACGGTGCGGAACGCCCTGAAGGCGGGACCGTGAACATGACGCAACAGCGGATTACGGGAACCAAACCGGGGGAGACTGAGACAAGGGGGAACATGACGAACTGAAACTGCTGCTGGGCCGCTCCAAGCCCAGCGAGAGGCTGACCCGGGAGTAGATCGCCGCCTTCGACAAGGTGAACGTGCCTCCCGTGCCTCCCTCTCCGCCGGCGAAGCCGCCTCGGAAGAATGGCTGTCAATGGCGCCGAGAAAGTGGCCTGCTGGGGAGGCGTAATGGTGGCCCACCAGTAATACGCCTCGGGATAGAAGGGGATCTTTCTCCTTCCGCTCCGGGCATGTTCAGCTCTCTTGGTTTCCCGGTGCTCTCACCGTCCGTGAAATTGGAACTCGAACTTCAGAGTCGGTCCTCTTCCGGAAGAGGTCCCTTTGACCAGCACTTATCGCACAACGTCACGAAATTATCGTCCTCAATGGCGTGGAAATGGACTTCTTCCGACCGCAATCGGCTGTCGCACTGCGAGCATCCGGGCGGCTTGTCTGAACGTCCTGATTCCAGCCGGTCCAGGCAATCCTCGACTGCGGGCAGACATTCCTCCCACGGTACTCCCAGACCCTGCCAACGATTGCCGTCGAACTCCCCCCTGAACACGTTGGGGTCGGAGTCAAGGAAGTCGATCAACTCCTGCCCTGTCTTCCACCTGGGGTGTTCCTCGATTGTTGCCAAGGGGTCCACTTCAATCCTGGCCACCATCGGCCCCGGAATGTCTCCTCCTCCCATCTCGCCGTCCAGGTCGATTTCCCTGAGTCCGATGTTGTCGTGGTGGGCTTCGGTCATTTCGAAGTTGACCGACCGCAGGGTGATCGCGTCAATCTGCTCCATTTCGGACAGCGCCGGGTCGTCGGGCGGGTTCACCTTGTACCGGCGGTTTCCGCCGATGCTCATTCCCAGCGGCCGGAGCCCTGGTACGGCACCCTGCGGCGCTTCCAGTGGTGGGTAGTCGAACGAGTCCGGGGCTCCAGCGCCTCCGAAGTTGCTCTCTGTCCTCGCCCTGTTAACCTTTCGCTGCTGTGCCTTCTTGGTCTTTCTCTTGTTCTTGCTGACCGGCATTCGCGTCCTCTTCACGCTCCTTATGAATTGGGCCTAATTTTACTCCGACTCCGGCAGGTGTAAACGGCGGAGTTAAAGTGGGCCGTGCGGGCGGAAGATTGCTGAGTATCGGCGACTGAATACTGTACCGTCCGCCATCATTCATAGGGTTGTAGCCGACCCCATGGATGGTGCGATGGATGTTCAAGGTGGACGTATATCTGCGGGTTCGCCGGGCGGTGATGGTGGATGGCATGAGCATGCGGGAAGCAGCCCGGGTGTTCGGTCTGCACCGGGACACCGTGCGCAAGATGCTGGCTTATTCGGTCCCGCCGGGGTACCGGAGACAGAGTTCACCCAAGAGGCCCAAGCTGGAGCCTTTTACCGGCGTCATCGACCGGATCTTGGAGGACGACCTCAGGCGTCTCAGGAAACAGCGCCACACCGCCAAGCGCATCTTCGAGCGTCTCAGGGACGAATACGGATTCGACGGCGGATACACCACGGTCAAGGACTACGTTAGAGAGCACCGCCGTCAGACCAAGGAGATGTTCGTGCCGCTGTCCCATCCCCCGGGCCACGCCCAGTGCGACTTTGGCGAGGCTCTGGTGGTCATCGGCGGCGTGGAGCAGAAGGCTCACTGCTTCGTCATCGACCTGCCCCACAGCGACGGCTGCTTCGTCAAGGCCTACCCGTCCGAGACCACCGAGGCCGTCCAGGAAGGCCACGTGTCAGCCCTCGCCTTCCTGGGAGGAGTCCCGCAGAGCATTCTCTACGACAATACTGGGCGACGGCCGACGCCAGCGCACCCGCGCCTTCACCGAGCTGCAGTCCCACTACCTGTTCGAGGACCGGTTCGGCCACCCCGGCAAGGGCAACGACAAGGGAAAGGTGGAAGGCCTGGTGGGGTACATGCGCCGCAACTTCCTGGTGCCCATCCCGTCCTTCGAAAGCTTTGATGCGCTCAATGCCTACCTGGAACAACGCTGCTTGGAGCGGATGGACGCCCAGCTCAGGGGACATACGGAGACCATCGGTCAGAGGATGGAGCGGGACCTGGACGCCCTGCTGCCCCTGCCGCCGGTAGCCTATGATGCCTGCGACAAGCAGGCAAGCCGGGTGAGTTCGCTGTCCTTGGTCAGGTACAGGACCAACGACTACTCGGTGCCGGTGGCCTACGGATACCGGGACGTCCTGATAAGGGGCTACGTGGACGCAGTGGTGATCAGCTGCGGAACCGAGGTCATCGCCAGCCATCCTCGCTCCTACGAGAGAGACGACTTCGTCTACGACCTCATCCACTACCTGCCGCTCTTGGAGCGGAAACCGGGCGCCCTGGACCAAGCCGCTCCGCTGCAGGGCTGGGCTCTGCCCGATGAGTTCGGGACGCTACGCCGGTTGCTGGAGTCCCGCATGGGACGGCGGGGCAAACGGGAGTTCGTACAGGTGCTCAGGCTGCTGGAGATCTTCTCCCAGCAGGAAGTGCACTCAGCAGTGAAAGATGCCATCCACCTGGGGGCGCTGAGCTTTGACGCAGTGAAGCACCTGGTGCTGTGCCGGCTGGAAGGACGGCCGCCCAGGCTGGATATGGAGCTCTATCCCTACCTGCCCCGGGCCCGTGTGAGCACCACGTCTGCACGAGACTATATGACGTTGCTGTCGGGGCGGGCGGCATGAACGACCGGTCGACGCTGCTATTGGAACACCACCTGAAGGAACTGAAGCTGCCCAGCTTTCTCAGGGAATACGGGAAGATGGCAACCCAGTGCGCCGCCGAGGGTGTGGACCGACGAGTTGTCTGATAGGATGGCTGGACAGATTATGTTGGGTGGTTTGGGTGATGGATGCGGAGAGCTTCGAGCGGGTCTACGACAGCCTTCAGGAATTCCACGCCTTCTTTGCGGCCTCCTTCGGCCGCAAGCAGTGGCGGGAGCACAGCGGGAATTACCTTCAGGCGCTGCTGGTGCAGGACCAGGAGCGGCGCAACGCCGAGAATCTCTCGGAATCGGTGGGCATCTCGGCCCGGGCGATGCAGCGCTTTCTGACCGAGGCCCGGTGGTCCGATGAGACAGTCATAGGGCGGTTGCAGAAATACTTGGCCCCCAGGCTGGGACACCCGGAGGCGGTGTGGGTGTTCGATGGGAGCGACTTCCCCAAGCAGGGCAGGAAGTCGGCGGGAGTGGCCCGGCAGTACTGCGGCCGGCTGGGCAAGGTGGCCAACTGCCAGGGTGGGATGTTCCTGGCCTACGTCAGCCCGCTGGGCCGGGCGTTGGTAGACAAGCGGCTGTATCTGCCCAAGAGTTGGACCTCCGACCAGGACCGGTGTGCTGCGGCGGGTGTGCCGGAGGACCGGCGGAACTACCGCTCGAAGACGGAGTTGGCCCTGGAGCTGCTGGAGCGGGCCATGGAGCTGGGCTACCTAAGGGCCCAGTGGGTTGCGGGAGACGACGCCTTCGGGATGTCCCCGTCCTTCCGGGAGGGACTGGAGGCTCTGGGGATGTGGTACGTGCTGGACGTTCCGGGCAGCACTACGGTCTGGCCCTTGGAGCCGGCTTGGACCAGTCCGGAATATCCAGGGTTCGGGCGACCCCGCAAACCCAGGCTGCGGTCTGGGCAGCGCCGGACCATGGAGCAGCGCGGTGATGAACTGCCGGATGAGGCCTGGCAGGAGATAACGGTGGCCCAGGGAAGCCAGGGGCCGCGCACCTACCGGTTCAGCGCCCAGCGGGTGCGGGCCACCAGGAGGCGCAAGCCCGGCGAGGAGGGATGGGCCGTCTGGCGCCGGAACCTGGACGGCAGCGAGCCCCGCTACTACCTGTCCAACGCTCCTGAGGACACAACCTTGGAGACCCTGGCGTACGTGGGTGGGTCCAGGTGGCGCATTGAAACGGAGTTTGAGACTGAGAAGGGCGACGTTGGGATGGACGAATACGAGACCCGCAGCTGGGCAGGCTGGCACCACCACATAGCCATGTGCCTGCTGGGGGGAGCGTTCCTGCTGGGCCTGCAGCAGGATTGGGGGGGAAAAGATGCCCCGGATCACGAGACCGCAGGTGTGCCGGGTGGTGCGTGAGATGCTACCCCGGGAGCAGTTCGGGCCGGAGGAGTTGCTGCTATGGCTGGAGGAGACGCAGCTACGCAACGAACGGGCTCGCCGTTCCCACGAGAGACGCCGCTCCACCCGCCGCGAAGGCAGGATGGAGCCGCCACCTTAAACCCGTCGTTGTAGTACTAGGCGAGTTGCGGTCACGCATAGAAACCATTTCCGCAATAATAGAGAGGGGACGAGACATCCCGGGATACGAACACTGCATCGGTGAACGATTCCTAACGGCGCACCAAACCAAAGCCCAGGAGACCAGAAAAGGCCCCGGCTATGTACTTCCAACGGTTCAAAACCAGATTCCCTCCGGTGAGCCAAAAGGAGCCGATTTCTACAACGCTTCGATTGTGACCGGCGAATTCAGCAGATATTGGCTGACAGGGCGCGACCAACATCTCTTTACAGTCGCCATCGTAGACCACAACGGTCTCGTCATCACACCGGACGATAGATATCCCGTCGATTACATTATCTCACTCGCCACCGCCCGCCCGTTACCGGCCGGAACCTACACATTTGAAAGACACAGACAAACCTTCAGCTGGATCCCGTGCAACCACACAGTTCCAGGACGAAACTGGGAAGTCACCGTCGTTGCACCTGAGGGAACCCTTCACGAAGCCTTCTTTGACCCGGAAGAATCGGACGGAGCCACAGGCGCGTCCAAGACCAAGGGGACTCTTGACCCTCCATCATTCAGCACCAACGGCACCGGGACAACCATCCAGAACTTGACCTGGAAGAACGACTCAGTCACCATGGAAATAACCCCCTTCAATTCCCTTGAGGGATACACCATGGAATTCATTGCCCTGGACGGTTCGGTGAAATCCAACCTGTCCTTCGATGAGGCAACAGCAGACCCGGAGGCCTCCGTCCTTACCTGGGAAATCTCAGAGCAACCCTGGCATGACGGAGACCAACTGATGCTGCGAATCAGAAAATCAAACTGACCACAATAAAATGAGTCGCCCCCAGACATCAGGACGATATACAATCACAGCGATGCCGTCACATGTTCAGGCCAAAGCCACGGGGACAGTTCAGGCAACAATTGGCACCCGAGAACGCTGCCGGAGAGAAGTGCGAAACCGCCGACTCAAAGCACACCTCCAACAGATACGGGTCCTATCTTCAGAACACTGAGGGCCTTTCATGTTTTCTGAGAAATATGCCCAGCTTGAGCGCGGGGTCCACGAACAGGTTGAGCAAGACCTCATGGACCTGGGGGGGTGAAGTTGGACAACTATCTTCCCAACTCCACCCCATCGGAAACCGTTGATTAGGTCCTGGTCGCCGGCTTCAACAACCTCGGAGCATACCTGCTCTTCCGCATGAAGGCAGACCTCAAAGCCCGGCGCTACCACAGGGTCGGTACCTGCAACGCCAGGGAATGCGACATCGCGGACGTCGTGTTTGCAGCAGAGGGGTACGCCTACATGCCAGAGGACCCATACGACCGATAGCATAGAGCCCCGAAGGGACCCCGGAAGAACCGGGAAGCACTCAACATGGGGCAAACCGCCCTGGACACCAGCACTCTCCGAGAGCGGCCCCTGAAGGTCGAGTCAGGGACGACTCGACCCTTCGCTCTCCTCTGCGCGCGCGAATGCCGCATTCCGGTCGGAATAATCAAGCGACCTCGTCCCCAAGGAGTCACACCGCCATGCTACCCAACATTCCCGATGCCGCCCGAGACCGACTGAACGACATCCTGAAGACCCTTGCCGACATCGCACCAACCCAGGTCGGCTACCCCGGCAACCAGGACTTCGATTACTCGGACCTCTACCCGTTTCTCCAGTATTCCGCCAACAATATCGGAGACCCGTTCCAAGGCAGCAACTTCCGCCTCAACACCCACGACATAGAACGCGAGGTCATTACGACCTTCGCCGATCTCTTGCACCTAGAACAGGAACAAGCCTGGGGCTACGTCACCTCCGGCGGAACCGAGGGCAACATGTACGGCCTCTTCATGGGCCGGGAACTGTTCCCAAGCGGCACTGTATACTTCTCTCAGGACACCCACTACAGCGTCATCAAGCTCCTCCGTATCCTCGGTATGCGAAGCGTCATGATCCGAAGCCTGGACAACGGAGAGATCGACTACGAAGACCTCAGGGAATCCCTCCGGGTCAACCCCGACACCCCGCCCATCATCGTCGCCAACATCGGCACCACCATGAAGGGGGCCATAGACAACCTCGACAACATTCGGGAAATCCTGGCCGACCTGAGCATCCGGCATTCCTACATCCATGCCGACGCCGCTCTCAGCGGCATGATACTGCCATTTGCCCCGGACCCCCAGCCCCACGGATTCGACGCCGGCATAGACAGCATCGCCATCAGCGGCCACAAGCTCATAGGTTCGCCCGTGCCGTGCGGCGTCGTCCTCACAAAGAAGGACTACGTGGCCCGCATCGCCCGGTCCATCGAGTACGTCGGCATCCTGGACACCACCATCCCCGGTTCCCGCAGCGCCCTGTCTCCACTCATCATCTGGCACGCCCTCCAGCGCCACGGCCTCAATGGCTTTCGGGAAATAGTTGGGAAAATGCTCGACACCGCGGAGTACGCCGTCAACCGCTTCAACGACTCTGGTATCCCCGCTTGGCGCAACCGCAACTCCGCCACCGTCGTATTTCCCAAACCCGGGCCGGAGGTATTCCGGAAATGGCAGATAGCCCCCTTGGACGACATCGCCCACATCATTACGATGCCCCACGTCACCCGCGGCACGGTCGACGAACTCATCGACGACTGCCGGAGATGGAGGCCCTAGCCAAATGCCCAAAATGGAAAGAATAGTCGTAATCGCCCAGGACGAGATCGGAGTCATCGCCGACATCGCACAGGCTCTGGCCGACGCCGGCATCAACATCGAGTCCCTGAACACGGAGAAGGCCGGAGAACAGGGCATCATCACCCTCATCACCGATCACACCGACCGGGCCCTTCACGCCCTGGCCGACGCCGGCTTCAAGGCAACAACAGACGACTCCCTCATCATCCGGCTGCCCGACGAGCCCGGGGCACTGGCCCAAGTAGCCCAACGGTTCAAGGACGCCGGACTGAACATCCGGAGCCTTCACATACTGGACCGGCAGGCTGGTTACGCCACCGTAGCCCTCTCCACCAGCGACCGCTCCCAGGCCCTGGGCCTGCTCGACCCCGAATCCATAATCTGACACGTCCCGATATCCACAACACCGTACCAAGTCAAGGCTGAAGGTCCAGCAGGTGCACATCCCACCCTGGCTTCATTCCGGATGTCATCCGGCCCAAGGCAGAGCCGCTCCGTACACATAGCGACCAACCCCACTCCTGGTAATGGTTCCAACTCCCCCGGAAGACAACGCCACAGGCTCGGGGGTCAACCCTGTGTCCTCCCAGTACCCATCCCAGCCTTTATGGCAACCCCGCACTCTCTCCTATAAAAGAATTTTATTCCAGCACACCTTCCCACTCCCCAAACGGGGCGGCAAAGCACCGAAAGCTGCCTCGAGGGCAAATAATAACACTGATAGGAAAAGGCACTCAGCTGGGAAGGTTAAGGAAGAAAAGCTGACCTGCGAGCCGGTACAGCCAGATCGCTCCGACAGAACTCCGGTGCCCGTCCAACAGACCAGCCAAGCCCTACCCGCGTGAAGTACCGAAACGATCTCGTTCATAAGTCGTCAGGACTACGAACGTCACCGGGAGCAACGCCCGGAGCGTCGAGAGATCCACAGGAGAGCACAACAGGAGAAAAGGCAGAAAGCCAAAGCATTCGGGATGTGCCGGAACTGCAACAACAAAGCGATTCCGGACCAGACCAGGTGCGATACCTGGGCCGAACGGCACCGGGTGTCCCGCCGGAGGAACGACGCCGACAGGCGTGCCAAGAAAAAGGCGGATCAGGATCTGAACAAATAGGTGCGAACGCAAGGCCCGGCACAAGCCGAGCCTCATTCTTTGACTCCTGCCACACCAGGCACTGCCGACTCAGGGCCGACCTTCTTCAGATGCCAAAAACACAGCAAAGCGGGATATTCGGGATGACCTGGTGAGCTGGACAGCGGGCCAGAGCGTCACAGTGAGCCTGAAGCTTCCCACCGTCGAGATCTCCCCCACCGAGATCCCTGACGAATGGAGCCTGAAGCCCATCGGCCTGAACCAAAGCCAAGGTGGGATGTGCATTTGCCGGAAGTCGGGGATCGGGCCGGGAGTCTCGCAGGAGGGATTCGGCCCTTGCTTGCAGGACTGTGCGGCAGCGGCGTCTCACCTCATCCTTCCGTCTGGTCAGCCCAGCCAGGAAGCTGCCTACCCTCTCTTGCACCGCCGCTCTGCTTCCCAAGCACAGGTTCCCGGTCGCCTCTTCCCGCGCCCATCCCCAAATGGCTTCATCTGCGTTGAAGTCTGGGCTGTAGCCCGGCAGATTCACCAGCCTCAACCCCAAGCCAGGCCTCCGCAGATACTCCCGCACCGCCTCGCCACGATTGGCTGGGGCATTCCCCAGATCACCTTCAGCGGCCCGGAGTATCTTCCCCTCGGTTGCATCAGGAAGGCCGCCGAGGTCCCGGAGTTGCTGTTACCCTCCAGTTCCATCCACTCCACCTCCCCTGTCTCCGGGCACATCGCCGAATAGTAGCTGGCCCTCTCGCCCCGGCGCGGGCTGCTCGAGTCCACCAGGACCGGCTCTCCTTTCAGGACCTGCTTGCTCCACAGTTCAGCGTCTGCCCTGAAGTGGGCTTCGTCAGCAAAGAATATCTTGCCGCCAGTCAGTCGCGCCTCCTCTCGCAGGGCGGCGTACGCCACCACGAAGGTCTCCCGTTTCTCGTAATCCCGCCTTCAGCAGCCGCTTCTTGGGACGCTTCAGGACGAACCCCAACCGATGCAGATAGTTCAGGCAACCGCTGCGGCTCACGCTGATGCTGAATCGCTCCGAGACAAACTGATGCACCACCTTCCTCCTGAGCCTGTCGAAGGGTCCAGTTGGCCAGTTCGCTGCCTGCCATGGCTGGCAGCTTCTGCACCGCCGCCCTCAACTCCTCCCGCTGCGTCTCGCCGAGGCCAGGAGGGAACCACCGGACTGCTCGAAAATCAAGGCAGCAGGCCCGGCCTCGCCAAAGGTGGCGGTCCATCTTCCGATGGTGTGCGGATCCCGTCCCAAGGCCTGCGCCGTACCCGAGGCCGTCCATCCTTGGGCCAGCAGCTAGATGGCGTGCCATCGTTCCCGCTCCTGGGGCGTCGGCGCTAGAATAAGCCGCCGGTGCAAGTCCCTGGCATCCATCTGCCATTGTTCGAGAAACCGGTCTATCTCCCTCACACCCATCGCCAACCCCTCCCTGACTCCAAAACGGGCTAACCCAATTCCCCACCAAATTTACCGCATTACCCTGTGCATTTCACCCTGGCTTTGATTTAGCTGAAGTTGGCCCGCCGGAAAGATGAGGTCAAATGGAGGTGTTGGACAGTTCTGCAATCGAAGGCTTAAGGACTTCTGCGAGACTTCCAGCCCGATTCCCGACGACCCATAAATGCACATCCCACCTTGGCTTTAGTTTAGCTAAAACCCTGGGCGGTTACGGCGAAAGAGTCGAAGACCCGCAAGAGATAGTTCCGGCCATAGGACGGGCCAGGGAGGCAATGTCCAGCGGCGGTCCGGCAGCTAGAATTCCTGACCAAGGAGGAAAATGCCCTTTCACGGTACCCTGCCCGCGCACCACGAGCGTTACCCTGACCTGAGTTCCAGGTTGGCACGGAGCGATCCCCTCTGCGGCAAGGCGCTCCGTGGCTTACCGTGGTTCTGTATGACGATGAATAATGCTCGCATAAGCTGGGGAAGGGCGAAATCGAACCTGAAGACGGGGGGATGATTGTTGACAGGCTTCCAGGGGCGGGCGTACTCTCCTCTCGTTTCATCGGATAAGGCCGGGACCGGTGGAAATGGAAAATCTCGATTCAAATCCCGCCGATCCAGGAAGTCTACAGCAGGAAGTCTACAGTCAGAGGAGAAGAGCCTCATGTACGCAGTACCTGACGTCGATGAAGTGGTGGCCGTGGCCAAGGAGTTGGGGATTCACCTGAGTCCCGATGAGGCCGTTAAGTACCAGAAGTACCTGGTGGAACAGCTGGGACAGTTGGACACCTTCGTGCAGGCCCGGTTGGAGGAGCCCAAACCTCCGATGGTCTCTACCGCCCGCGAGCCCGGGTACCGGCCGAGCGCGGAAGAAGACCCGCTCAACGCCTGGATGTGGAAATGCCGAATCGAAGGGGCGGCCGAAGGTCTGCTTGCCGGCAAGACCGTCAGTTACAAGGACCACGTCGCCGTGGCAGGCATACCCATGAGCTTCGGCTCCTTCGCCCTCGAAGGCTTCATCCCCGACTTCGACGCAACTGTCGTCACCCGGGTGCTGAAGGAGGGGGGCACCATCATCGGCAAGAACGTCATGAACGGCCTGAGTGGAGGCTTCGGCACCGGCGGCGCCATCGGCGACTACGGCCGTCCCCTCAATCCCCACGACCACGATCACGTGACCGGCGGTTCGTCCTCGGGCTCCGCCGCGGCCGTGGCCGCCGGCGAGGTGGACATCTCCTTCGGCGGCGACCAGGGCGGCTCCATCCGTATCCCGGCGGCTTTCTCCGGCATCGTCGGACACAAGCCCACCTTCGGATTGCTGTCGCATTTCGGTATCGGCTTCGGCTCGGACCAGAGCATCGACTACACGGGTCCGTTGACCCGTACCGTGGAGGATGCGGCGGCTACCCTCCAGGCCACGGCGGGTTACGACCCTTACGATCCCCGCCAGACACGAGACGTCCCCACCAGCATTGACCTGCTCGGCCGGCTGGCCGACGGTGTGTCCGGGCTGCGCATCGGGGTGCTCGAGGAGGGCTTCGACGATGCCGAGGCCGATGTGAGCGACCTGGTGATGGCGGCGGTCGACGTCCTCGCAGAGGCAGGTGCCGACGTATCCCAGGTGTCCGTCCCGGAGCACCACACCATCCACGCGGCCCAGGCCGCGCTCACGGGCGAAGGCGCCCTTGCCATTTTTAAAACTGGGTTCTTCGGCGCCTTCGCCCGGACCTACTACCCCGCCTCCGTCATCGCCGCCATTAACAAGCTGTGGGCCTCTCAGGCCGACGTGCTTGCGCCACGCAGCAAGCTGTCGCTCATCGCCGCCGAGTTGAGCCGGCGCAACTACCACGGCCGGGTGTACGCCAAGGCCCAGAATGTGCGTCCCACCTACATCAAAGCCTATGACGCCGTACTTGCGAACCTCGACGTGCTCGTGATGCCCACATGCATCATGACGGCGCCCAAGAACCAAACTCCGGGTAGCTACCTGGAGGCTGTGGAGGAGAACCTGGCGACGATGAACTCGAGCGGCTCTCGCAACACCCTGCCCTTCAACTACACCGGGCATCCAGCCCTCGCCCTTCCCGTGGGCAAGTCGTCAGCTGGTCTCCCAGTCAGCATGCAGCTGGTCGGCCGCTACTTCGACGACCCGCTCCTCATGAGGGCCGCCTACGCCTACCAGCAGTCAACCGACTGGGACAAGATCATCGGCGTCCAATCTTGAGCGGGCTAATACCTGGCGAAGGGTCATATTCGTTACGTTGCCGCATTTTATTGGGCTGTTAGGCCGCCATCGATCACCAGCTCACTGCCCGTCATGAAAGATGACTCGTCGGATGCGAGGAACAGGGCACCGTATGCCACGTCTTCCGGCTGCCCCAACCTGCCGATAGGATGGCGGGATATGGTAATCTGCCGGGCCTGTTCGTCAGCTAACAGATTGAGTGCGGTCATAGGTGTCTCTATCACACCGGGGTGGATGGAGTTGGCGCGGATATTATCTTTGGCGTACTGGATTGCAGTGGACTTGGTAAGGAGCCGCACCGCCCCCTTGGAAGCGCCGTAGGCAGCCGAGTAGCGGGTACCAATCAAGCCCGCAACGGAAGAAATGTTGACTATGGAGCCGCCCCCATTTTTGCGCATCTCGGGTATAGCGTACTTGGTTCCCAGGAAGACTCCCTTGGCGTTTATGCCCATGATTTCATCCCACAATTCGGAGGAGGTCTCTTCCACATTGGCTAACTTGAAAATTCCGGCATTGTTGACCAAAACATCAAGCTTGCCGAAGCGCTGAACTGCGGCCTCCACTGCCTCTTTCCAGTGGCTCTCGTTAACCACGTCCAGAGTGACAAAAAGGCATTCCCCGCCGGTCTCGCTTATCTCGGCTTCTACTCGGCGACCTTCATCTTCCAGAATGTCCCCGATCACGACTCTAAACTAAAGCCAAGGTGAAATACGCAGAAGCATGGGGTAGAGTTGTGGAAGACTGTGTTAGCCTGTTCTGGAGTGAGAGAGGGTATGGCGATGGGTGTGAGGGAAATGGAGCGGTTCCTGGAACAGTGGCAGATGGATGCCAGGGATTTGCGTCGGCGGCTGATTCTGTCGCCCACGCCCCGGGAGCGGGAGCGGTGGTACGCCATGTTGCTGCTGGCGCAAGGCTGGACCGCCTCGGCCACGGCGGAGGCCTTGGAACGGGATCCCCACACCATTGGCCGATGGGCCGCCGCCTTCGGTGAGGGCGGGCCGGCGGCCTTGATTTTCGAACAGTCCGGGGGGGTCCCCGCCCTGACAGGGGTATGTAAGGGCTGAAATGGTCTGAAAACTTGGAAAACGCACGGGAATCCGGCATCTTGGTAGCAGTCACAAAACCAGGTGCCGGAGGTCTCCCATGCGCCTTCCCAGGGAATGCTACCAGATGCAGCAGGTCATTGAAACGCATCTACCTCACCTCTCCCAGCCACAGTTGACCGGCCTGGTACTGTGGGTCTGCGGGGCCATTCTGGCCGGCAGCGCCTGCCAGAACGCCGTGGCCTCCGCACTCTCTCCCTGGGGCAGATAGAACAACCTGCGCCAGTATCTTAGAACCTGTTTACGATCTCTTCAGGATTAGCGTTGCGAAGGCGAGAACCACCATTTGCAGGCTGGTATTGAGCTTTCGTTCGCAGTTCTTCCAGAGCCGGCGGCACTTCTCCAGCCAAGCGAAAGACCGCTCCACCACCCATCTCTTCGGCAGCACCACGAAGGTGTGCAGTTCGTTGCGTTTCACCACTTCCACCGCGGCTCCCAACAGGCTTCGCACCCCAGCAGCAAAGGGCTTCCCGGTGTAGCCCCCATCCACCAGCACGTTCTGCACCTGGTTGAGGCCATCCCGGTGCCGGTCAAACATCGCCAAGGCCCCGGCCCGGTCGGTCACGTTGGCCGTGGTTAGGTGGATCGCGTGGGGCAACCCCTGCGTGTCCACCGCGATGTGGCGCTTGATTCCGGACACCTTCTTGCCCGCGTCATAGCCCTTGTTCCCGGCACTGTCAGTGTTCTTCACGCTCTGGGAGTCCACGATACAGAAGCTGGTCCGCTCTTTCCGTCCATTGCTTTGCCGGGCCTCGCCAACCAATTTTTTTTAAGACCTGCTCCAGAATGGAATCCTCATCCGGGCCGGGCCGCTCGCTCCATTGCCGAAAATACTTGTAGCAGGTGCGCCAATCGGGGAAGTCCGCAGGCAGCATGCGCCACTGGCAGCCGCTTTTCAGGAGGTACAACACCCCGCAGAAAACGTCGTACAGGTCCACGGTGCGGGGCTTGGTCCGGCGCCGGACCAACTCCAGCGTCAGCAGAATCCGGGCGAATTGCTCCCGGCTGATGTCGCTGGGATAGGAATGAGACATGCTTACCCCTCCCTTGGTAATAGTCTCAACTTAACATATTCCAAAGATCGTCAACAGGCTCTTAGGGAGTGGTTGTACGACGGCAGCGACCGGGTCCGTCCCTGCCGGACCGAACTGGACGTAAGTCTCTGCTTCGCCCCATTGCTCCGGTGGGTCCTTTCCTGGTGGCGTTCCGGCCGGCTGGCCCTGGCCGTTGATCCCACGCTCAAAGGCGACCAAACCACCGCCATAGTCATCAGCGTGGTCTACCGGGGTTGCGCCATTCCCGTGGCCTGGCGCATCCACCGGGCCACTCAGCGCGGGTCCTGGATGGACCCCACGGTGGAACTGCTCAGGGAACTGGCCCCGGCGGTTCCCAGGGAAATGACCGTCATCGTGCTCTGCGACCGGGGCATCGCCAGTCCCAAGCTGTGGCGACAGATATGCGCCCAAGGCTGGCATCCCTACATGAGGTATCGGAAGAACGTCAGCTTCTGCGCCCAAGACGGCCGCCGGTTGCCCGCACAGCACTTCGTTTCCCGTCCCAATACAGCTTGGATTGGCCGAGGCACCGCCTTCAGTACCCCCACCGCAAAACGCCGCTGCACCCTGCTGGCGGTCTGGTACGTCGAGCAGGAAGAACCTTGGATCATCCTCACCGACCTGCCGCCGGAGGACGCCGGACCCAGATGGTACGCCCTGCGCTTCTGGATCGAACTGGGCTTCAAGGCCGTCAAAAGCCTGGGCTGGAAGTGGGACAAGACTAGGAGAACCGACCCGGCCCGCATCTCCCGCCACTGGCTGGTGCTGTCGGTGGCGACGCTGTTGGCCCTGGCCTATGGCACCAGGGTGGAAGACGCCCATGACCGCAGGATTGCTCCAGGCAACCTGCGCACGCCGCCCAAGACGTCGGCTCCCAGGCGCCGCGACCCCTGGGGCAGGCCGGTACGGACCGTCAGCATCATCCGCCACGGCATTGACTGGCTGCGGCGGTTGCTGCTCCGGGGCCGCCTCTGGAGCCGGGTCTGGCTGCTGCCTGAGCCCTGGCCGGAACCCAAGCCTAACCTGGAGGTCACCCGCCATGCCCCGTCCTGAAACCACCTTACATACCCCTGTCAGGGGGAACCCCCGCCCTCGGCGAGGGGCAGCAGGCGGCATTGAAGGCTGCGGTTCTGGGGTTGCCTGGCGAAACGGGCATCGAACTGGCCAACTGGAACTGGAGGGCGGTGCGGCACTTTGTCCTGGAACGTTTCGGCATTGGCCTGAGCTGCAGCACTTGCCTTAACTACCTTCATCGTCTGGGGTTCGCGCTAAAGCGTCCTAAGAAACGGCTGCTTAAGGCGGACGAAGCCAAGCGGGAGGCCTTCGTGGCGGAGTACGCGGTCCTCGCGTCCCGGGCGATGAAGCCAGGGGAGAAGATATTCTTCGCCGACGAGGCCCATTTCCGTGCGGACGCTGAACTGCGGGGCAAATGGGTGCTGAAGGGAGAGCCGGCATTGGTTGACTCCAGCAGCCCGCGGTACGGCGAAAAGGCCAGCTACTACTCGGCGGTGTGCCTGGAGAGCGGGGAGGTGGAGTGGATGGAACTGGAGGGGAACAGCAACTCAGAAACATCGGCCGTGTTCCTGACACAACTGAGGGAGAGGCACCCTGGGCCGCTGAACGTGATCTGGGACAACGCCCCGACGCCCCTTCGGCAAGCTCAGGAGTGGCGAGGCGGTGCGGGAGTTCCTCCGGGCACCTGGCCTGGGGATGCGGCTGGTGAACCTGCCGGGCTACAGCCCGGACTTCAACGCCGATGAGGCGATCTGGGGCTGGGTGAGGGAGGCGGCAACCGGAAACCTGTGCTTGGGGACCAAGTCCCGGGTGCGGGAGAGGGTCGGAAACTTCCTAACCGCGCTGGCCAGCCGGAAGGATGAGGTGAAGCGGCGGTGCCGGACCGTCCTCCAGTCAAGGGCCGAGGCACTCTTGCCAGCATCCCGGCCCGATTCCCAACACCCAGCAAATGCACATCCCACCTTGGCTTTGGTTTAGGGCGGCCAAGCAGTCCAAGGGCATGACGCTGCTCCCCGGAAAAGAATACATCAAGGGCACCGATGGCAGTGTTGGCTACCCGTCAGACGGGGAAGGTACGGCCCACCGTTCGACGTCGTCGAGGGCAAGCGACTGATGGATGTCGTCAGCGGGTACCAACACACGTACGCGCTGCGCGAGGACAGGACCGCCACCTGCTGGGGAGAGAAGCACCCGGCCCATGCTTCCTCCACCGGCCAACGAAAGACTCAAGCCCATCAGCAGCGGGAGTACCCATACCTGCGGCCAGAGGGAAGACGAGACCGCCGCTTGCTGGGGCAAGGACTACCCGGCACCTCGTGGAGCTTCTCCGCCGCGCCACTCGCTTCTCGTTCCCGTGACCGGTCAATTCACTCCCTCCAAGTAGATGAGCAGCGAAGATTCCCTTCGGCAGCACCCGACGATGCCCGGAGCCCCGAGATGGTGGACTCCCGGCGGCTGAAGATGACGTCCCTTTCCTCGCTGATCCGGGAGCCCTCTTCGCGTAGGGACTGGTCCTCCTCCAGTTCTTCTATGCGACGGGTCTGTTCATCAACTTCCATCGTCCGGGCTTCGACCGGGGCTTCCGGCTCTTGAGTCCGGCAAGTAGGTCGGGCTGTTTCTGCGCTGGCACCGGAGTTTTTGGACCCCTCCCGCTTTGTTCCCGGGCCAGTTGCGTCTCCCGCTAACTAATCCTGAGATGGTGTAGTAAGTTCCCTACCTTTGAAATGCACTACCCCTCTCTGCCGGGGGTAGAGGTGCCGGAAGACGCTGACGCTTCCTCCGAAGGAATGGCCTCTTCGGAGACGTTCCGTACCGGTTGCCAGACCAGGGGGGTCAGGATTACCACCGGCAGGATTAACAATATTGCGATCCCCGCATTGAGGCCTATGGCAAAGGTGATGCCCAGAGCATCGGCGATCCAGCCTATCTCCAAAGGCCCCACCACTTGGGCGCCGCCATTGCTCAGGCTGTTTACCCCTGCGATGCGCCCTCTCATATCCGCCGGCGAAGACAACAACAAGATGGTGCTCTGCATCGTGCTGAAGCCGGACTGCGCGACGCCGGCCAGGAAAAGTAGCGTAAAGGAGACAACGAACCACGGCGACCAGGCTACCAGCATCACCAGGGCTGCCATGATTAGAGAACCGGCAACGAACAACCGGCCCTGGTAGCGAATACTCCTGGTCATGGAAATTATTAAGGCGCCGACAAAACTGCCGATACCTTCGGCAGAGGTTAGCAGTCCCACCAGGACCGGTCCAACCAACAAATGGTCGCGGGCGATGATGGGGGTGAATTCCTGAACGCGCAGCACCATCGCGTTCATCACCACCGAGATGGCGAGCACCCCTAACACCATCCGGTTACTCAGGGAGTATCCTATTCCTTCTCGTAGGCTCTGCCACAGTGCAAATTGTGGCCGGACACCCGTTGTCCGGTCTGGCAACCTTAGCTTGGCCAGTAAGAGCAGACTAACCAGGTCTAATACCGCTAACAGAGCATAGGCCCCGGTGAAACCGGTGGCGGCAATCAGGATGCCACCGACTAATGGCCCCATGACTTTACCGATGTTCGAGGTGCTCTGCTCTAGGGCCACCGCACTGGCAATTCGTTCTGCCCCCACTACATCGAACATCGCGGTGCGCCGCGAAGGGTCATCCAGTACCTTTGCCAGACCCTGGAGGAAGACGACGGCGAAAACGTGCCAGGACTCGATGGCATTGGCGACGAGCAAAACGAGAATGACCGTGGCTATCCCGAAATAGCAAGCGTGGGCGGCGACTAAAATGCGACGCCGGTCCAAGCGGTCGGCGATAACCCCAGAAAAGAGGGACAGCACGGGCCGGGGAGCGTTGAGGAAGACAACCAGCAGCCCCAGGTGGAAGTACGAACCGGTGACTTCCCGGAGGAGCAGGACCAACACTAGCAATTCCATCCGCCGCGCGACTTCGTGGATCACCTTTGATCCCCAAAGGATACGGAAGTTGCTGTTTTGCAGAACAGCCAGGACTGGGATGCTAGAAGTCCGTTGCAAGCGGATTATGCCACCATTCTCGGTATACCCCACTTCTCGTACTGACTGGCACCGGCCCGTTGAAGTCCTCCCCGGCCTCCGTGCAAGTCTCCGCTGCTCGAAAGAAGGGAAGGATATTTAGGCAGCTCCATTCGTTGTTGCCCCATGCAGCCCGCTGGTCGTAAACTTCCGGCACGCCGTGAATGAACACCTGGCCGTAGATGGTGCTGGCGCCACCGGTCGGCTTCCCTCTGGGGACGGGCGCCGGCTGGCCGCGGGAACCACTGCCGACGAAGAACCAGGTGTGGGGCGCCCCCTTTTCCGAAGCCGTAGGGGCATAGCCGTACTTGAGGGCATCGGGAGTCTGATCCAGGTCAGGTTAGCCGGACCGGCCTCCAGAAGCAGTACAGAGCGGCCCGGGGATTCAGAAAGTCGGCTTGCCAACGTACCCCGCGGCAGATCCGGCTCCTACTGCGATGGCATCGTACTTCAAACGTTCATCTCTAGTAGTCAGTCATGTTTGAAAAAGCAGTATTGGTTGGTTCAGCTGATGTGGTGGCCAGATACCCACGGGCCGGCACCCCGATTTCAAACCCTTCGATTACAGGATTGACTGAGTACTAAACTAAAGCCAAGGTGGGATGTGCATGTGGCGGAGGTTAAGCGGCGGTGCCGAACCGTCCTCCAGGTACAGATGGAAGAGCTTCACTGTGGCATCTAAGCCGATCTTCAGGGACCCACAAATGTAGATTCCACCTTGGCTTTAGTTTAGGTTGCCATTTCCCGGTCGGTGACATTTAAAGTTGGTCTGGATCAGATGGAACTCAGGAATTCTGCTGCGGTCATCACCGTCCCCTGCCGAGGGTATACTTTCTCGGTTAGCACTCGGTGGACCTCCGGGTCCGCGTCTGAGCAGGCATCCGCAACAACGATGAACTTGTAGTTGATGTCGACGGCCCAGCGCACCGCGGAAAGCACGCAGCCACTGGTTGCTACCCCCATTACCACCAGAGTATCCTTGCCCATCTCTCTGAGATTCACATCCAGAGCCGTAGTGGAGAAGGGGCCGGGGCGGGTTTTGGTAATTACGGTTTCACCGGCGGTGGGCGCAACACCTTGGTGTATTTCCACGTCCGGAGCATAGTCCGCAAAAGGCCCGCCACGATGCATAACGTAGACGACCGGAATCCCGGCCCCCCTAGCCCCGTCCAGGACCCTGGCGGCGTTCCGCACCACGGAGTCTGGTTCGCTAGCCACGTTGTTAACAATCCGCTGCTGGAAGTCCATGATCAGGACCACTGTCTTTTCGCGATCAACTACCACCTGCTGGGTCACGGCATAACCTCCTTCATATGCAAGATTTTGAACTGTACCAACGCACAACACCCGGCGGGATGCGGCCAATTCATGGGCGCGGCCAAAGCCTGCCGCTCATTATAAGACCAGCCGGGTATTTGTGTAACCGATACCACCGGATGTAACTGTTCAGAGTGGCTAAATTAACTGTAGACTACAGGCATGGACCTGCCTGTGGATCTAGATAGGGCCTCCCGTGAGGAGTTGATTGAATTCATTGGTCACCTCTTCAGCCATAATCAGGCGTTGGAAGCCCGAATCGCCGAGTTGGAAGGTCAGCAAAAGGCTCCAACAGAGGGCGGCAAGGAGCGGAAGCCGCCCTCCTGGGTCAAGGCCAACCGGCCGGCCCGCCCCAAGCAGGAACGCAAAAAGCGCGCCCACGGCTTTGCCCGGCGGCGGGAGGAACCTACCCATAGGGTGGAACACGCCAGGGCCAGTTGTCCGGACTGCGGGATACCCCTGCCGGGCGGGAAGGTGCGCGGACGCCGCCAGATTATATCCATACCCCAGGTGCGGGTGACGGAGCATGTGGTGCTGGAACGCACCTGCCCAAAGTGCCGGCAGCGGTGGTCCCCCGAACCGGACTGGAGCGCCCTGGCGGTAGGGCGGCAACGGGTGGGAATCTCAGTCCAGCAGGAAGTATGCGTGCTCCGGGAGGAGTGCCGGCTTCCCTATGGGGTGATTCAACGCTACCTGAAGTGGCGCTACGGACTGGGCCTCAGCGTGGGGGAACTGGCGGCTTTGGTGCGTGGAGCGGCCGGGCGCGGCCAGGAGGAGTACAACCGGTTGCAGCGGGAGATTCGATCCAGTCCGGTGGTGTACGGGGACGAGACGGGCTGGCGGGAAGATGGCCGGAACGGGTATCTCTGGAGTTTCAGCACTCCGGAAGTGCGTTACTTCCTCCGCCGGGGCAGCCGGGGCAGCAAAGTGGTTGAGGAGGTGTTGGGAGATGAGTTTGAGGGTGTGCTGGTCAGCGACTTCTACGGCGCTTACAACGTGCATCAAGGACTGCATCAGAGGTGTTGGACCCACCTGCTGCGGGACATCCACCAACTGAAGGAGAAATACCCGGGGCATCAGGGGCTGGCCCAATGGGCCCAACAGGTGCGGGAAGTATATGACCAGGCCCAGGCATATCCCGGCCCCGGCCCGGGCCTGCCGGAAACGGTGCAGCACACCCGGCGGGTGAAGCAACAACAGCAGTTCCAAGAGCAGCTATTGGACATCTGCAAGCCTCACTCGGGCAGCGACGCGCCCATGAACGTGCTGTGCCAGCGGGTGGAACGCTTTTTGCCGGAGTTGTTCACCTTCGTCGCTGAACCCCGTGCGAAGGCGGACAACAACGCGGCGGAGCGCAGCCTGCGTCCTGCGGTGGTGAGCCGGAAGATCAGCGGCGGGACCCGTTCACCGGAAGGGAGCAAGACCAAGAGCGTTCTGGCTTCCTTGTTCGGCACTTGGCGCTTGCGGGGCCTCAACCCCTACCATGCCCTGAACTCTATCCTATCCCAACCCCAACTCGCTCCAGTCTGAACAGTTACCACCGGATCCCAGGGTCTTTCGATTGTTACCACCCCGCCCCCCGCGGAGTGCAGGCTCAGACCAGGGCGAAGAGTCTAAAAGTGCTGGCTGTCCCAACTATTTGTCGGCGAAGGTTCTTAGATTCATCGTCGCAGTCTCCTCAGACGCCCTATTTGGTCGTCAAGGGGATAGGTTAGCCTGGTGGCAGCCTGTCAGGAGGGCGACCTAAACCGAAGCCAAGGTGAAATGCGCAGAAGCATGGGGTAAAGTTGTGGAGGAACCGGGTTAGCCTATCCTGGAGTTGGCGAGGGGTTGGTGATGGGCGTGAGTGAGATGGAGCGGTTTCTCGAACAATGGCAGATGGAAGTCAAGGATTTACCTCGGCGGATGATTCTGGCGCCGACGCCAAGGGAACGGGAGCGCTGGTACGCCATGTTGCTGCTGGCCCAGGGTGGACGGCAGCCGCAACGGCGGAGGCGCTGGAAAGGGACCCCCACACCATCGGCCGCTGGACCGCCGCCTTTGGGGAGGGCGGTCCCAGAGCCTTGATTTTCGAGCAGACTGGAGGTTCCCCCCCGCTCTTGGCGAGGAAGAGCAGGCGGAGTTGAGGGCAGCGGTCCAAGAGTTGCCTGCCACAGTCGGAATCGGCTTGGCCAACTGGAACTGGAAAGCGGTGCATCAGTTTGTCTCGCAGCGCTTCGGCATCACCCTGTGCCGCAGCAGTTGTTTGAACTATCTGCACCGCTTGGGCTTTGCACTGAAACGGCCCAAGAAGCGTCTGGTGAGGGCTGACGAAGTCAAGCGGGAGACCTTCGTGGCGGAGTATGCCGCCCTGTGGGACGAGGCGCACCGGTCCGGGGCCAAGATATTCTTCGCCGACGAGGCCCACTTCCGGGCGGACGCCGAGCTGCGGGGCAAGTGGGTGCTCAAGGGAGAGTCGGCCTTGGTAGACTCCACCAGTCCGCGGTATGGCGAGAAGGCCAGCTACTACTCGGCGGTTTGCCTGGAGACGGGCGAGGTGGAATGGATGGAACTGAAGGGCAACAGTAACTCCCGAACCTCGGCTGCCTTCCTGGACCGGTTGAGGCAGAGGCACTCCGGGCCATTGGACGTGATCTGGGACAACGCACCGGCGCACCGCGGGGAGGCGGTGCGTGAATATCTGCGGACGCCGGGCTTGGGGCTGCGCCTGTTGAACCTGCCGGGCTACAGCCCGGACTTCAACGCCGATGAGGCGGTCTGGGGCTGGGCGAGAGAGGAAGCCACCGGGAACCTGTGCTTGGGAACCAAGGTCCTGGTAAAGGAGAGGGTCGGGAACTTCCTCCACGGGCTGTCCAGCCGGCAAGAGGAGGTCAAACGGCGCTGCCGGACCATCCTGCAATCAAGAGCTGAAAAGCTGCTGCGAGACTCCCAGCCCCATCGCCAATCCCTCCCAAATGTACATCCCACCTTGGCTTTAGTATAGGTAGGGTCTTTATTCTCCATATTCCTACAGGGCTAGGCGTCGCTCGTGTTATTACCAGCACCGATATCAGTATATCCTTAATGACTTGTTGTACCCCGGTCGTATAGCCAGGTTAGGACGCCACCCTTTCAAGGTGGAGCGCAGGGGATCGAAGCCCCTCCGGGGTACCACATCCATCAAACTTACCTCGGCTCTTCCTGTACTCGACCACCTCCCTCTTCCGCGGGATAAGCCGGTTCGACCCATCGAAAGGCACAAGGTCCGCATACGGTCGCTTTCGCCGGCAGAACAGGAGTGGACCAACTGTCTCGACGTGGGTCCGGACTCAGCCAAGGCGGTGATAGACGACGCGGTGGCCTTGTTCTTCACTTGGGCGGTGCAGGAGGATCTGGTGAGCGTCCGGCGAAGGGTCATGGTCCAAACTCAAGGAATCGATGACTATGGCGCCAATCTGTCCAAACCTGAGGTGAACGAACCCAGCCCGACGGTCCGGCCTTCGCACAGGGACCGAACAGGCACAGCAAACATACGGTCGCCGAAGCTCGTGGTTATCTCGCCGTCGTAGAGCACCACCCCGGACGCAAACCAGTCTCCGGTAGCTTTCTTCAGTTTGCGGAGGCCGCGAAAGTCGGCAGGCGTTACCGTGGCGGCAGCTTTTACTTCAACACCCGCTACAGCCCTCGAGCTTCGCTCAATGACAATATCAACCTCTGCCTGGTCCTTGTCCCGGTAATGAAAGAACGATAGCGGCTGTTCCTGGCACATGGACTGGCGCTTCAACTCCTGAAACACAAAGGTCTCCAGAAACTGCCCGAGGAGGGTGCGGTCTTGGGTCAGGGAGCCCGGATTGAGTCCGAGCAACGCGCACCCAACGCCGGTGTCTCCTAAATGAAGCTTGGGGGTCTTAATCAGACGGTTCAGCCTGTTGTTATGCCATGGTGGGAGCCTGTCGATGAGAAACAGGCGTTCCAGAATTTCTACGTAATACCCAATGGTGGGTCGGCTGAGTTGGAAAGGCCCTGCCAAGTCGGCAAGGTTATACAAATGGGCTGTTTGTGAGGCAGCAGCATTGAGAAGCCTGGGCAAGACGCTCAGGTCCCTGATCCTGGAAATGTCCCGGACGTCCCTCTCCAGTTGTGTCTCCACGTAACTTCGATACCAGTTGGCGCGGCGGCGTGCTGTGGCCCGCGCCACCGCGGCTGGATACCCGCCGGCAGTTATGCGGACCGCCAGATCATCGGCAAGGCGGTCGGTAACGCTGGTCCGGAACGCCCCACTAAACAGGTCATCGAGGAAATTAGGTGCACCTCCATGCATCTCGTTCTGGGATAGTGGGTGCAGCCGGAGGATTTCCATGCGGCCGGCCAGAGAATCCGACAGCGATGGCAGCAAGAGGACCTGTGAGGAACCAGTCAGCAGGAACTGTCCAGGGGCCCGATTGCGGTCTATCTCCCGTTTCAGGGCGGTAAAGAGGGAGGGAACGCGCTGCACTTCGTCGAGGATTGCGCGCCCTGACAGTCCGGCGACAAACCCCGCCGGATCAGCGTTGGCAGCAGCCCGGGCGACATCGTCATCAAAGCTGATGTAGTCATATCCCCTGGGGTCGCCGACCAAGCGGGCAAGTGTGGTCTTGCCACATTGGCGCGGCCCATGCACAAGGACTGCGGGCGAGTCGGCCAGCGCCTCCACCAATGGGATTTCAGCGTAGCGTGGGTAGAGCGGGGTTGTATTCACCGTACGATTGTAACTTCACGGTACGTCCAATTGCAAGTATGATACTCGTCCTATTGCAAGATATGGATCCGTACGATTGCAACCATCGATTGTCTACATTACTGCGTGTTGGGCACTCCAACTGGACCATCTCGACACCCCGTCCACAAATTTCAGCCTGACCACTGTTCATGTCGGCCCTCTGGGTCGTATCGAGGTTTCAAGGCAGGGGTTCCAGCAAGCCACCCTCTCGAGACGGTGACCTGCTGATGATTTCCTGTAAATTTCCCCACCCTGGCCGTGTAGCCAGGTTGGGATGCCATCCTTTCAAGGGGGAGATAGCGGGTCCAATCCCTCGGGTGCTGCCCAAACAGAGCGAGTACGAAGTCTTTGCGAACCGTCCCAATGGTTCTGAAAGTAACGGCTATCGTGTCCTGATGCCCCTACAATTTTGACCCGGCGTGAGGTTGAGAGATCGTAGAACGTAGCCTGCGATTGGTGTGGACCGCGCCCCGGTTGAGGATATGGCCGGAGGCAGGTCAACGGTGCTGTCAGCCGGCAGCCATGTAGTAAAATGCCAAGCCGGATACCAACAAGAAGGTGGAAGCCCCCGCGTGTCGAAACTACTGATATTCATTGCCCTGTTAGCCCTGGTGGCCTGCGCGGACCCGGCGCCGACGGCCGTTGTATCGCCAACAGCCACCTCACAGCCAGGGGGGCCGACGCCGGCAGATAACCAGCCCGAGCCAACGGCAACCGCGGGACCGACCCGCGAACCAACCGAGACAGCTACTCCACGTCCGACGGCGACCCCCACAACGGCGCCGCAGCCCACCGCGGCCGCGGCGCCAGTTCCGACCACCATATCAATACCTGAGCCTACGGCAACCGCGACGCCTGCGCCGACACCTGCGGCCACTCCGGTACCTACACCGACCCGGATGCCGACGCCTACCCCCGCGCCAGCGGCGACTGACATACCCACGGCCAAGCCTACCCCCACTCCCACCGCAGTGCTGAGGCCTACCTCGACTCCAACTCCTGCGCCGACGCAGCCGCCCACGCAGGCTGTGGCTGCTTGGCGCGGGATCACCGTCGCGCCCGAGCACCGGTGCTCGCCCTACGACCCTGATGACTATCGATACTCTCCGTCAGTTGAACCACGCATCGTCGAGGAACTCGGCGGCGTCTACGGTCCCTACACGGGCACGTGGTTCGAAAGCATCCGGGAAACGGATATCGAGCACATCATCGCCCGCTCCGAAGCCCACGACAGTGGCCTCTGTGCAGCGAACCCGGCAACCCGGGCTGAGTTCGCATCCGGCCTCCTGAACCTCACGCTGGCGTCTCCCAGCGTCAACCGGCACCAGAAGGTGGCCAAGGACGCGGCCGAATGGCTCCCCAAGCTGAACCAGTGCTGGTACGTGGCCCGCACCATGCAGGTCCGCCGCGAATACGGGCTCACCATCGACCGTGCCGAGGCAGACGCGATAGACAGGGTCTTGGCAGGGTGTGCGTCCTCAGATATGATCGTGCTGGCGCCCGGAACCTCTCCATCCGCTCCGGCGACCCCCACTCCAGCCCCTGACGCCGATGCCCTCGCCCTGTGGGACGACAACGGGAACGGGCGGATTACGTGCGCTGAGGCCCGTGCCCACGGTATTGCGCCGGTCCGGCGTGGACACCCGGCCTACCAGTACATGCGCGACGCAGACGGTGATGGCATCGTGTGCGAATAACGGGGCGGCCCAGGGTGAAGATGCCACAACTTTGATGGACTGCATTATGCGGTGAAGCCATGAAGGGCGGACCTCAAAACCTGCTGGGTCCAGCCACTTTCTTCAGTGTAGTGGAAGTTCAAGCACTCGTCAGAACACAGGAGGACGCGCTCCGGACCAGGAACCCGGGCACAGCCGGCACCGGGACAGAAGTTGCCGTCCCGTTCTCCGAAGTGCTGCGGACCACCGGGTGCAGAAACATGGCTCCAGCGCTCACGTGAGATACCTACCGGACCGGAGAGGAATGGCCAATGGAAGGTTCATGCTTTGATGCACCAGCCGGGCGGAGGTTGTGGACTCACTCCGGCACGGCCCCGCCCCGGGTCCGCGGGGACGGCGACGGGGACGGCGACGGTCAATTCTCAGAACCCCTTCCCCTGGGTGGCGCCATGGTGAGCTTGTTCGTCCCGGCCTGACCAGAATCCGAGCCAGCTGAACATCATGTCCAAATTGGCGATGTAGATTATGAACAATGACAGAGGACCCTGCCATCCAGACCCACGACGGGCCGGCGATGGGGCAGGCCTGAGCCCGCGCCGCAACGCTACCGACCCCGAGGCCCTGGCCATAGCCCGGGAGATGCAGGAACGGCCGCAACCGGCAAAGGTCATACTTCTGGGGTCCCGAGCCGTCGGCGACCACCGCGACGACTCCGACGTGGACCTCATGGCCGTGGCACCGGATGAAGCCGCAGCAGCGGCAGCGAAGGAGACCCTCCGGAATCTTCTGGATGGGAAGTACGATGTGCCGGTGGTGAACGTCATCACCATCACCCGGGATGAGTTCCGGCGCACAGCGCCGCTGGCCCAATCCTGGGCCGGGCAGGCTGCTCGCCACGGCGTAACCCCCGGCGGTAGGAGCCTGGGCTACCAGCCGGAGAGGGACCCCACGGCGGAGGAAATCCGCCAAGCCACCATTTTTTGGCTCACACTGGCGGAAGCCCACCTGGACGCCTTCTCCCTCACGTCGGAGAACGAGCAACTCTCCTGGTCCCACATCCCAGCCTTCGAGGGCCAGACGGCGCTGGAACGCGCCTTCAAGGAACTGCTGACCGCCGGCAACGACGGGGCCAGGTTCCGCAGGGACGCGTCAATCATGTGGCGGCACACCGAAAACATTCGGCCCATCGCGGACCGGAAGGGCACCAAGGCAATGGAGCACCTGCTGGCCGCCACCACGGAGCCGGACGGGCAGGGGTGCAGCCTGACAAGGTTCACAGAAGCCTGCCGGCGGGGGGACATCATCCCGGACCCCACGGAACCGGAACGACAAGCCATCGGCCTCCACTTGGCGCCGGCAGTCAACACCCTGATAGCAGAGGCGCTGGCCCGGTCTGGGGCGACCAGGGAAGACATACGGCAGGAAAAGCTTCGCCGAAGGGGGACCCGCTAGCAGCCGCTGCCGTGCAGGAGGGCCCGAGGGGTCCGGAAAGATGACACCTTGCGCAACTACTTGGCGGCGGCTAAGGCGCAGCGAAGTAGATCAAGACGCGTCTTGGTTGTAGGGTCGGGCCGCTAGTGGTCCGAAATCTTTGTAATGATGAGTTGATTGGTACAAGGTCCTTCTCTGGCCATACCGGGCTTATGGAGACAATCGCCGAGTAATCTGGCATTCCGCCCGTCATTTCAAGGATGTTGGGCTACTAAACTAAAGCCAAGGTGAAATGCGCAGATGGTGGGGGTCAAACGGCGGAGCCGGGTCATTCTCCAAGTACGGATGAGAGGGATTTACCCGCGCAACCCAGCTGATCATCATCGCCACTTAAATGTACATCCCACCTTGGCTTTAGTTTAGCTTGGAGCAGGCCATTGGACCCAGGGGCGGTATTTCTACCGGATGCCCGGGGTGTGATAGATGGTCTGGCCGAAGAGGACAGGCACAATCTGCGACCGTCAATGATGCGCCGGCTGCTCACGAGTCACGCCATCGAAGCCGGCTACAAGGCTGATCCAGAGTGGTTTAACCAGCATCTTGGTCCCAGCAGGCGCCGCGACGCCGCGTATCCGTTGGCAGTGGTAACTCAGCAGGGCCCCCAAGCACTTCTGGAGTCACCCTGGGTGACGGTGGGGACGATTCACAGCGTTAAAGGCGGGCAGGCGGACGTTGTTTTTTTGTTCCCCGACCTGAGTGGCGCCGGAATGACTGAATGGTGCGGCAACTCCACGGCGCGGTCACACGTCTTCCGGTTGTTTTACGTGGAGATGACCCGCGCCAGAGAGACTCTCGTGGTACTATCGCCGGGTGGTCGGACAGCGGTGAGGCTTTAGCAAGTCCAAGTGTGTCAAGGCATCCGGAACCAAATCCAGTGTTCAGTCAAAGCCGGAATGGCAGGGGTAGAGACGGTAGAACTTGGTTCTGGCGTCCCCCGGGTCGTGGCCGAAGGCAGGCTCTTCGTGGCGAACCGCCAGTCCATTGTGGCGCCCGCCGCGTTGCGTTCCTCTTCTTAGAACCTGTTTACGATCTCTTCAGGATTAGCGTTGCGAAGGCGAGAACCACCATTTGCAGGCTGGTATTGAGCTTTCGTTCGCAGTTCTTCCAGAGCCGGCGGCACTTCTCCAGCCAGGCGAAAGACCGCTCCACCACCCATCTCTTCGGCAGCACCACGAAGGTGTGCAGTTCGTTGCGTTTCACCACTTCCACCGCGGCTCCCAACAGGCTTCGCACCCCAGCAGCAAAGGGCTTCCCGGTGTAGCCCCCATCCACCAGCACGTTCTGCACCTGGTTGAGGCCATCCCGGTGCCGGTCAAACATCGCCAAGGCCCCGGCCCGGTCGGTCACGTTGGCCGTGGTTAGGTGGATCGCGTGGGGCAACCCCTGCGTGTCCACCGCGATGTGGCGCTTGATTCCGGACACCTTCTTGCCCGCGTCATAGCCCTTGTTCCCGGCACTGTCAGTGTTCTTCACGCTCTGGGAGTCCACGATACAGAAGCTGGTCCGCTCTTTCCGTCCATTGCTTTGCCGGGCCTCGCCAACCAATTTTTTTTAAGACCTGCTCCAGAATGGAATCCTCATCCGGGCCGGGCCGCTCGCTCCATTGCCGAAAATACTTGTAGCAGGTGCGCCAATCGGGGAAGTCCGCAGGCAGCATGCGCCACTGGCAGCCGCTTTTCAGGAGGTACAACACCCCGCAGAAAACGTCGTACAGGTCCACGGTGCGGGGCTTGGTCCGGCGCCGGACCAACTCCAGCGTCAGCAGAATCCGGGCGAATTGCTCCCGGCTGATGTCGCTGGGATAGGAATGAGACATGCTTACCCCTCCCTTGGTAATAGTCTCAACTTAACATATTTCAAAGATCGTCAACAGGTTCTTAGAAGTTGATGTTCTTTTGCGGGGCATCCTCATCTGGGTTGCTTCCCTTGAGACACGCCCTTGCCAGCACACTGACCTGATCGCCGCCATGTTCAGCCACCCGTGCCTGGGAGTGTGGTGGAATTCCAGTCGTTTGGCGACGCGACGGGCCTCTGAGGCTGGAAAGTTCCCCTCCAGGGAGGCTACGCGATGAGTGTTCAAATTATCGAGCACCACCATGACCACAGGACGCCGGGGTAGGCTGCATCCACCAGCCGTCGCCTCTGGTGGGCGACATCCTGCATGGTACGCCGCTGGGTGACGGACACGCGCCGTCAGCCCCAGCGAGGCTCGCGGGTCATGAAGAGTTGCGGGGTGAGAGCTACTCAGCAGTGATGACGACCTTGATGGAGGCCGGAGGCTCGTTTCCGAGCGCGTCCCGGTCGATGTAGACGCTCTGGATTACGGTCCCATCGGCCGTACCGTAGACCAGTTTGTTTTTCGTCTCCTTTGCCTTGTGGAGGGTCAGGGTCACGGTTTCCATATTCTTCTCCTTGAGGGCTGGCTCACCTGAGGGGCCTCCTATCTGCTCCTGCAAGATACCCTTCCACTCTACCTACGCCGGGTGCGTCTTATCAACCGGCTACTGTCATCATTCGTCTTCCGGAAACCTGCGGGTGTCGCCTTGGCCGCCGCCGTTGGCATGCTTTTTGGCCCCGGTCCATGCGCTTCTCCTGCGCCATATCCTTCCCCCGTTCGCAGCCTTGGTTGCTGGTTTCCCCGGCTTCCGCATTTTCACATCGTCAACCGGGGGGTCGACCGTGAGCATCAGCACCTTGGACGTTGCCACCACCGGCAGTGGGTGTGAAGGATGGTATGGCCGCTCATCCGGTGCCGCGGTGACCTGATGTTCCTGATTATTCACAACCCGCAAGCACTACAACAGCCGCGGTCCGGCATGACCCTTCGGGACCGGTGGGGCCTCTTCCCCCGCCGGGACAACCACTTCCGGGCCGTCATTGGAGGGCCGGTTGACCAGGGAGGAAACTTCGTACACCTCCATTGCCCCGGCCGGATACGGAGCCAGGACATTGCACAGTGGCCCGGTGTCCCGCACGTCGTCATCCAGCCAGAAGGACTCCATCTCCTTTGGCAGAATCACCGGCATCCGCTCATGGACGGGGCGGAGGAGTTCGTTGGCTGCGGTGGTGATGATGGTGCATGACCGGACGATCTCTCCCTCCGGGTCCCGCCAGGAGTCCCAGAGTCCGGCGAAGGCGAAGGGTTCTCCAGACTTCATGATGATCCGCATGGGCTTTCTGGCGTTTCCGGTCCGTTGCCACTCATAGAACCCGTCGGCCAGGACCAGGCACCGCCTCCGGGTCAATGCGGTGCGAAAGCTGGGGCGCTCGGCAACCGTCTCGGCGCGGGCGTTGATAAGGCGGTTGCCAACCGAGGCGCTCTTGGCCCATGAGGGTATCAGGCCCCAGCGCAGGTGGGCCGCCCGTCTCTCCCCGCCGTTCAACACGGCCAGCAACGGCTGGGACGGGGCGATGTTGTACCTGGGCGCGTGGGGCAGGTCGGCCCCGGCGAACTCGAACCGTCCCTGAAGCTCCCCCATCTCCGAGACCAGGCTGAATCTGCCGCACATGCCATTCGCCTCCGGGCATCGGGCATTCGGCGTCTTCATTCCCCGGCTTACCACGGGGGAAGTCAGGCCCTGCCCTTTCCGCCAATCATATCACCGGGGCGACAGGGGAGCGGCCATGAAATCATCAGCGTTCTCCCGGCAACATGGCCACCCGCACACTTTCCCCCAGCAGAGGCATCCGGGTCAGGTGATGATTGACTTACGAACATAAGTTCTATACGATGCCCCGGCGCAGTCGCCGCCGGACTCCTCCGCGCGAAGGGAGATTCTCCGGTTGCTTGGGAGACCCCTCACGATTTGAAAACCGAACAACGACCGGTAAAGGCAAGCCCGGCCAGCCAGTCGATGGACCGAGACCCGTCGAAAACCAAGCCTTCCCACCACCGGAACAGGGATGAACGGCTGAACGTCATCGCCGACCTGCTGGAGCAGGGCCTGACCCTGGCGGAAATCGGGTGCCACGTCGGCCTGTCAGCGGGGTGGGTGACGCAGATTGCCCGGGCCCACGGGCTGACCGGATGTTCTCCCGCGGAGGAACCCCCACTGGACCGGCGGCAGTTGAGAATGCTCGCGTTCATCCGGGACCATACCGCCCGCAACTCCTTCCCGCCCACGGTCAGGGAAATCGTGAAGGGCTGCGGCCTTGGCGGCAACTCGGTGGCGCAGTACAACCTCCAGGTCCTGGAGCACCGGAAATACGCGACCCGGATTCCCGGCGCCGCCCGGGGCATAGCGCTGACCGAGCGGGGCCGGTCGTTGCCGGCGGCGCTGCTGGACTCCCAAGCGCGGGAGCCAGCATGAGGGTGGCCTGCGTGCTGGTCACCCACCTGCGGGCCAAGGTGGAGATGGGAAGGCAGCCCCACCTGAGGGACCTGGCCGTCATGATCGTCGACCGCTCCAAGGGTCGGCCCCTGGTCGTTGACCACTTTCCCGCCGCCGCGGGGGTGGCTGCGGGGATGACCCTGGAACAGGCCCTGTCCCGGAACGCCGACAGCCCCGTTCTGGAAGCCGACGATGCCGCCTACCGCAGGGTGTTCCATCAGGTGCTCCTCTCCCTGCAGGAAGTCAGCGACCGGGTGGAGGGGGCGGGACCGGGCACGGCCTACGTGCGCCTCGACGGGCTGGAAGCCATGTACGGCGGCGAGGACCGGCTGGTGGCCGCCCTGCTGAACGCCGTTCCCCTGGACCTGAAGCCCCGCGCCGGCGTGGGGGACGCCAAATTTCCCACCCTGGTCGCCGCCCGGAGCAGCGCGGCCATGGGAACAACCCGGGTCCCGCCGGATGCAGCCGGTTTCCTCGCGCCCCGCCCGGTGGACCTGCTCCCGGTCCCCGCCGCAGTAATGACGGAGATGCACCGTTTCGGCCTGCACACCCTGGGAGACGTGGCGGCCATGAAGCGGGAGACACTCAGCGACCGCTTTGGACATGCGGGCAGCAGAGCCTGGGAGCTCTCCATGGGACGGGACGACAGACCTCTGGTCCCCCTGAAGCATGAGGAGTCCGTCGTCGAACACGCAACCCTTCCCTTCATCTCGGCATCGCTGGAACTGCTGCTGGCCGGGGTGGACACCCTGCTGAAACGGGCCTACGCCCGACCCCGGATGCGGGGCCGGTACGCCGGAGGAATATACTTGGAGTGCGTCCTCCACCGGGCCCGTCCTTGGGAGAAGCAGGTCAACTTCAGGCAGGCCGCGAGCGACTGGCGGCGGGCCTCCCGCATCGTCCGGGGCCAACTGGAGTCGGACCACCCCCAGGCTCCCGTGGAGGAGGTGACCCTGGCCCTCTCCAACATCACCGGGGAATCGGGAGTGCAGCTGGGCCTGCTGCCCGATGCGAAGCACGACCGGGAGGGACGGCTGGCTGAGGCGGAGAGCCAGCTACAGGCCCGGACGGGCGGCAGGCCCGCCCTCTACCGGGTGGTGGAGGTTGCTCCCTGGCACCCGGCCCCGGAGATGCGGGCGATGCAGGTCCCCATCGATGATTCCGGACAGGGAGGCATGAAGCCCCTGTCCCTGCCCGCCCCGGTGACGGTGAGGGAGGGCCCGGACCGCCGACCGGCGGAGGTGCGGCTTGGGGAGCGGTGGCACCGGGTGGCCCGCATCGAGGACCTTTGGTGCTTCGACCTTTGGTGGATGCCCCGGCCCATGACCAGGACCTACTACCGGGTGGGCCGGGAGGACGGCGGGGAGGTGACCCTGTTCCTGGACGGGCGGGAGGACCGCTGGTTCCGTCAGGACGGCTAGAGTCCCGGTGACCTCCCGTGACAGCCGGATACGTGGAACTCCACGTCAAGAGCTTCTACTCCTTTGGAGAGGGGGCCTCCCACGTCCACGAGTTGCTGGCCCAAGCCGTGGAGTACGGGTACCCGGCCCTGGCCCTGACCGACTCCAACCTGTGCGGGGCGCTGGAGTTCGCTAGGCTGGCCGAAAGCCTGGGCATACGGCCCATCACCGGCGGCGAACTGACCCTGGACAATGGGACCCGCTTGGTGCTGCTGGCCAGGACCCGTGAGGGCTACGCCAACATCTCCCGCCTGTTCACCCTGGCCAACGCCGCCGACCGTCGGGAACCCAGGCTGGATCCGGCGCATCTGGCCGAACACGCCGGGGGTGTGGTGCTGCTCACCGGAGGGAGGGACGGGCCCCTTTCCAAGCTGCTATCCGAGGGGCGACGCGAGGACGCCAGCCGGCTGCTCCGGGCTTACTTGGAATGGTACGGCCCCGACGGGGTGTACGTGGAACTCCAGCAGAATTTCTTGAAGGGCGACACCGCCCGCAACCGGGAACTGGCGGAGTTGGCCCGGAGCGCAAGCGTACCCCTGGTCGCCTCCAACGATGTCCACTACCACTCCCGGGACCGGTACCGGCTCCAGCACGCGCTGACAGCAGCGAAGCGCAACGTCACCATCGAGCAGGCCCTGCCCTTCATCAGGCCCAACGACCACCTGTGCCTGAAACCCCCGGACCGGATGAGGGAAATCTTCCGCCGCTACCCCGAGGCCGTCGCCAACACCGCCAGGATTGCGGAGCAGTGTGAATTCAACCTGGCCACCGGCCTGGGCTACTCCCTGCCCGAGTCGGCCGTGCCCCGCGGCTACACCGCCGACGGCTACCTGCGGCGGCTCTGCTTCGAGGCCGCCCAGCGCCGCTACGGCCCGGTGTCCCGGCGGGTGGCGGACCGGCTGGCGGAGGAGTTCCGGCTGGTTGAGCGGCACGGACTGGCCGGGTTCCTGCTGCTCTACCGGGAGATCGTGCTGCTGGGTCGGGAGATCATGGAGGAGAGGGGTCTGCTTCACCCGGAGACTCCCTTGGAGGAGCGCCCGCCGGGCCGGGGCCGGGGCTCCTCGGTGGCCCTGCTGGTCGGCTACCTCATCGGCATCAGCCACGTGGACCCCCTCAGGTGGGGTCTGACCCTGGAGCGGTTCATCTCCGAGGACACCAGCCTGCTCCCCGACATCGACCTGGACTTCCCCCGGTCCCTCCGGGACGAACTCATCCGGCGGGTGCACCGGCGCTTCGGGCCGGAGCACGCCGTCCTGGCCGGGGCCATCGGCGCCTACTCGGTGAAGGGCATCATCCAGGACCTGGGCAAGGCCCTGGGGCTGCCCGGAGAGGACCTGAAGCGGCTCTCCCGGCAGCTCCACTCCCACGACGCCGCCGACCTGGAACGGGAGATGCTGGCCCTGCCCTTCTTCCGCGACAGGGTGGAGTCACCGGGATGGCGGGACCTGGTGGAGCTGGCCCCCCATCTGATGGGAGCGCCCCGCAGCCTGGGCCAGCACGTGGGCGGCATGGTGCTGAGCAGTTCCCCGATACCGGAAATGGTTCCCGTCCGGGCCGGGGCCACCGATGGCCGGTACATCATGGACTGGAACAAGGACAGCGTGGCCGACGCCAACTTCGCCAAGATCGACCTGCTCTCCCTGCCGGTCTTGGACCAGTTGGAGGAGGCCCTGGACCTGGTGGAGGAGAGGGAGGGGAGCAGGCCCGACCTGGGCCGCATCGACCCCGAAGACCCCGCGGTGTACGAAATGATCGGGCAGGGAGGGTCCAAGGGGGTCTTCCTGCTCCAGTCCCCGGCCCAGCTCAAGATGGGGCAACGGCTCAGGCCCAGCAGCCTGCTGGACTTGGCTTACCAAGTGGCCCTCATCCGCCCCGGCGTGGGCGTCCAGGGCAGCGCCGTGTCCCGGTTCGTCGAGCGCTACCGCCACGGTGCTTCGTGGGAGTACGACCATCCCTTGGAGGAGCGGGCCCTGGAGCGGGGCTGCGGCATCATCGTGTGGCAGGAGCAGGTGGTGCAACTCATCATGGACGTCGCCGGGATGAGCGCCGCCCAAGCCGACGAGACCAGGAGGGCCTTCGCCAAACCCAGCAACCAACATCTCATCGCCATGCACCGGCGGCGGTTCCTGGACGCGGCCAGGGGGAAGGGAGTCCCCGGGGAGGTTGCGGAGAGGATCTTCGCCAAGATCAACGGCCAGTACATGTTCCCCGAAAGCCACAGCCACGCCTTCGCTGTCACCGCCTACCAAGCCGCTTGGCTCAAGCGCCGCCACCCCCTGGAGTTCTTCGTGTCCTTGGTCAACAACCAGCCCATGGGGTTCTACCCGGTGGAGACCCTGAAGCAGGACGCCCGGCGCTTCGGGGTGCCCTTCCTGAACCCCTGCGTCAACCGCAGCGGCGTTGACTGCATCCCGGAGGGGGACTCGGTGCTGCTGGGGCTGCGGTTCATCAAAACCGTGGGGGAAGCCTCGGCAAAGACAATTGTGGAGGAGCGGGACGGGCACGGCCCATACGCCGGGGCGGGAGACCTGGTGCGGCGGACCGGGCTGAAGCCCAAGGCGGTGGAGTCCATGGTGATGGCCGGGGCCTTCGATTCCATCACCCCCAACCGCCGGAAAGCCCTGTGGGACGCGGGCCTGGCCATCCGCCCGTCGAGAACCGGGCAGCGGGCCTTTCCCGCTTCCACCGGGAGCGGCGTTCCCCCGCTGGCCGACTTCACCGGCTACGAGAAGATGGCGGGGGAGTACCGGGCCATGGGAATCTACCCGAAGGGGCACCTGTTGGAGTTCGTCCGGCCCACCCTTGACTCAAGGGTGCTGCCCGCCGCCGCCGTGGAGGATACGGGTGACGGAGAGGAGGTCCTGGTGGCGGGCTGGCCCATTGCCCGGCAGCACCCCAAGGGAAGGGACGGCACGGTGTTCGTCACAATCGAAGATGAAACCGGGGACGTGCAGGTCATCCTGTGGCCCAGGGTCTTTCACCGGAGCAGGAGGCAACTGGGGGGCCATGTGCTCCTGGTCCGGGGCGCGGTCTCCCGCTGGGATGGGACCACCAGCGTGATAGCTTCCGAGGTGAAGGGCGTCCACCCCCGGGTCTCCATGCCCGACGCCCACGACTGGCATTAGGAGACAGCTTCGGAGGCCCAGGCGCCAGTGTCATTCACGGTGGTGCTTGAGATCCCGCATGCCGTCAACACCGTCCACAACGGCTTCACGGACTACCCGCTGGGCCGGACATCCGCTGCCCAGATAACAGGGGCTCGGGATGAGTGATAGGCTACTCTTTTTAGCGCGTAGTCTCTCCTCAAAGGAGGAAAAAACGGCCCCTTAATTTTTGTACACGCCCCACACGTAATTTAGCCGCGTTTTGTATGACAAGGACCCCCCCTGTACCCCCTGCAAAACCCCTCCATTAAAATTTTTGCACATTTTCACACCTAGCTCTCCTGTAAAATAATAGCTTGGATGGTACAAATGTTCTAACTTAATTTCAGTGCACCTCCCAAGCGTGATTTTGTCCATTTTAGCCTCAGGGTACCCACCTTAAATTTTGTACACGTCTCAGGCTCGATTTTACCCCACCCATGGGTACCCCGTGGGACGCGTAGTCTGACAGCTGTGACTCTCAGCGTTTAAACGAATAGTCTCGTCCACCGTCGTTTTCACCACTAATGTCAAAGTGAGGCAAAAGATCGTGGTAGATTCAGGGTAGAGGCCATATCCGAAGTCGAGGAGGCGTCAACATGCACACCCGCTGGGTATCATCCAGGGAGGCGGCCGAGGAACTGGATATTTCTCTCAGGACACTCCAAGACCTCCTGGCCCGCGGGATGATCCAGGGGGCCAGGAGGCTCGGGACCGGACGACGATCCCCCTGGATCATCCCATCTCCCGTCATCCGGATCCGGGCTGACCGGGGTCCGCAGCGGCGGCCGGGGACCCCGCGCCACATGCTGAAGGACTACCCATCCTGACGACCTAGATCGGGTGGTCGGCAGCGAGGTTACGCGACTGAGGTACAGTGCGGCGGAAGGGCTGTGGTAATCAAACCCTTTAGAGCTATTTTTTCCATCCGGGCGTTTTCTCCAGCGTTGTTTGCCACGTTGCCCAGATACGGATACACTCGATTGTAGAGAGTGACAAAAAACCACCTGTTTTATTGCCAGCCACCGGAGGTGCTTTCCATCGACCCTGCAGTCTTCGGCTATATCAGGGTCTCCCAGACGGAAGGGCAAAGCGGGTTGGCCACCCAGCGCCGAATTCTCAACGCCCACGGACTCAGGGACGACAGGATCTTCACCGACGTGGCGTCGGGCAAGAACATGCGCCGCCCCGCCTGGCAGCAGCTCCGGGAAAAGCTCCAGCCCGGCGACGTCGTCGTGGTCCCGCGGATTGACCGCCTGGCCCGGAACCTCACTGAGGGACTGAAGACCATCGAGGAGCTGCACGCCCAGGGCATTTACATCCGTTCCCTTGCGGAGGGCCTGGATACCGGAGATGGCAGTCCCACCTCCCGCCTCATGCTCCACATGCTGCTCTCCCTGGCCGAGTGGGAAAGGGAGAGCATCCGGGACCGGATCAGGGCAGGCGTCGACCGAGCCGCCGCCGAGGGGAGGACCGGGGGCAGGCCACCGGCGCTGGACTCCGAGAAGCAGCAGGCCGTCAGGGACTTCCTGGACAACGGCGGCTCGGTCAGTGCGGCCGCCAGGGCCTTCGGAGTGAGCCGACCCACGGTACGGGCTGTGAAGGACGGGACCTACGCGGCCCTGGACGAACCTATGTCGCACCGGAACGGCAGGTAAATTACCATCCAGGCATGGTCTTTTGGTTGACCAATTAACCCGAGCGGTACACTTTTGCGCCGCCCTGGTGGTCTAATATGTCAGGGCCTTTTCAAAGTCGGAGGATACCTTGGAGGACAGCCAGGGGCTTGGCACAAACCCGCTGAGCACGGCCGGTCAGAGGCTCTGAGGGCTTCCACAAGGAGGAGCAACCCCGCACAAGTTGAGTGCTGCAGCTCGCAGCAGGCTCGCTACCGTGCCGCTCCGGTGGCTCTGGAATACCTGGCGGTCCTCACGAAAGTTGCTGTCTCTGACATGAAACAGCCCGTTCTCTATCCCCAATGACCACGCATTAATCTCAACAGCCTCTCAGCCCCGGCCTGCTCAGCGCACAGACTGGTTATCCCGTACTGAGTGCTCTCAGACACTTCCCCGGTCTTCAACCTCACTACTTCCTTCTTCACTGCCACCACCTGCTTAAGGCCGGGAAATCACTATACCCCTCCAGCTCTCCGGAGGTCCTCACTTCCCGTCTTTCCAACCGGCCATGCCCTTTGTCGATCACTACCAACTCCGGCTCTCCACCCCCGGCAAAGAGCGTCCCGGGCTTGCCGATGTTCAATTACAGGCTACCAACCCATAAAGCAAAAATGCGGTATCCGTGGTGTCAGTGGCCCCTTGATAATAACGGTACATTTGTTCTAATATCTAGGCCTCATCTTATTGCTAGGAGACGACAATGGCAGAGTTTGATCCGACAGAGCGCTACCAGCTACGGAAGCTGCAGATGGACGTAGATAAGAAGGAGCTGGAGGTGCAGAAAGCTCAACAAGATTTGGACCGTTTTGTCCTGGAACTGGAGCATAAATACGGTCTGATGGATCAAGAAACTGCCATAGACCCAAGGAGCGCAACGATAGAAGCACCCTTACCCCCACGTAATGGGAAAGCGCAAACTGCAGAGTTGCCGACCAATGGAGCCAAGGCAGCCGCCTAAACCAAAGCCATGGAACCCGCAGGCATTCGTATGAGAGTATATGTCGATTCCATCTTGGTGCCGGTTTAGGAACGAGAGTGACGGTTATGTCCAACGCCTACGGCAAGATAATCGCCAACGTAGAGCAGCTGCACCGGCTGATGGACGAAGAAGGCATTTCGGCCATAGTCGCCCGCTCGGGCAAGAACTTCACCTACCTGGCCGGGTTCGCCTATCCCGGCACGCTGGCGCGGCACCTGGAGTTCCCGGACTCGCCGCGGGAGGTGCTGCTGGTGTGGGGGTACTGACGGCTCAAGGGTCTGCCCCGGTCAAATAAAATGGCCCCAAGAGCGGGCGTCTAACGGTCCCGGCGTCCTGGCCGGAGCCGGACGGCCACCAGGGCAACGGCGGCCATCCCCAAAACCAGGAGACCCAGGGACAAGACCGCCATGAGGGTGATCACCACTTCTTCGCCTTCGTTGCGCAGCAACGAGTAGATGCTCAACAGGCCCATCCCCAACCGGAACGCCATCGTAAGCGCGACGACGGCCGTGCCGACTAGTAGTCCATCAGTGTTGTATTGATGGGTACAGGGACTTCAGTTTGATACGGGCGTCCTGAGTGGTGAAGCGCCAGTCCACCCGTATCGCGTCCCGGTTGCGCTCCCTTTCCCACGCTGCCACCTCACCCCGCAGGACATTCTGCTCTGGAATGCGGCGGTCCAGGCATTGTCGGGCCATCACCCCGATCTCAATCTCCGCCATGTTCAACCAACTGCCATGCTTGGGAGTGTAGTGAATCTCCAACCGTTGGGCGATGCGCCGCGCCTCCGCGGGTTCGAATGCCTCATACAATGAGGCCGGATGGTGGGTGTTCAAGTTGTCCATCACCAGCACAATCCGGTCCTTGTGGGCATAGTCCTCGTCCACCAGTTGCTTGACCACCCGCGCCCAATCGGCCTTGGTGCGCCGGTCCGTCACTTCCACCCGGCGCCACCCTTCCAGCGGAGCGAACAGCATGAAAAGGTTGCTCACTCCGTTGCGCTCGTATTCATAATCATAGTAGCCTACGGCCCCGGAACGCGGCGGACGGGGCTGCCGCGTCTCCTTTACCTGCTGTTTGCTCGTTTCGTCCAAGCACACCAAAACTTCGTTGTCTGGATAGGGGCGATGATAGACTTCCAGTACGTCTTCCATGGCGCACACAAACTCCGCGCTTTCCTGCGGTGGGATGCACCAACACTCTTTCAGCCAAGGTTTGAGTTCGTTTTTTTCAGCGTTTGACGTACCGTTTCGGTGCTGATGCTCTCCACTATCTCGCATTCCACCAGCCGGTCCGCCAGCAGTTGCAGCGTCCAACCGGCCCGGCCCTCCGGCGGTTCTCCGCAGGCCAAGGCAATCAGGTGGGCCTCACCCAAACCATCCAGCTTCTTCTGACGGCGGCGCAGTTGCTCCTTGCGTCCCAGCGCCGCCTCAACCCCCTCCTCCACGCAGCGGCGGCGCACCCGTTCCACCGTCGCATTGCCAATCTGGAGGGACCGGGCAATCTCCTCGTCCTTCATGGCCCGGCCCTCCCGGGCTTCATCGCTCAGCAGCAGAGCCTGCCCTCGTGAAAACGGGGGATGCGGGCATGGGTCTGCCTGTAAGCCGCTGCCCGTCCCCGAGACACCAAGCCCTTGAGTTCCTGTTGCTCTTCCGCGGTCAGTTCGATACGGTACTTCTTAGCCGGCACGACCCCTCTCCTTGGATACAATTCGCCAATGCCGGTAGAATACACCAGTTGTGCCTCAATTCAATGACGTTCAACCACTAGTATTACAACGACGGATTTCTGAATGAGATGGCTGCCTTATACCGGATATTTGTTTCACGGTCCTTGTCCAGCTACGAATCAGCAAGCGTGAAAAGATCGCAGCGGCGCTGTGCTAGTACCGTTTCCACTTGAATATGCCTTATACCGGATATTTGTTTCACCTGTTAGTCATTCCCGCGCAAGCAGGAATCCAGAGTTAGAGGCAGCTTTCCAGTATCAACAAATCTAGCTGGAAACGGTACTAGGTTCAATTTCCTCGCAGGAATCACCTCGCCAGTTAATCCGTCGTTGTAATACTAAGAACCTTCTGAACAAGTCTGCGCCGATGTGGCGTAGTACTGCCGGATAAGCTGACGCCTGTTAGGGGTAAGTTGGGATGGACCAGCCGACATTTGCCGAACTGGAATTCCATGCGTGTCCCTCGGCGTCTCTAGGGACAGTGTTGGTCCCGGTGGCATCGTCGTCTGCCCGTCCGCGACCGGTTGGGGATGTTGACGACGATTACGGATGCAGCACCGATGCAGGCGGCCACGACGAGGATAACGACGCTTGCCCGGACTACCCCGGGGTACCCGACCATGATGCCGGTGAGCCCGCCCATGGCGCCGATGAGGCCCATGGTCCCCACCACAACGATACCTCCGCGGATCACCCGGCCTTTCCATTCGTTGGACATGATTTCTTCTCCCGTTTGGCTTGGCATTAAGGCGGTGTCAATAGGAAGTCAACGGAATTTCTCCGCTACGACCGCAACTGATTTTTTATGGTTCCGGTGCCTGTCAAAGGGTCAGGGTCGTAATTCCAATGGCATTAATGATGCGGTTTCGATGGAACAAACCCTGCGCCGCTGACGGTTGCTGGTTGACCAGCCCGAGAAACGCCGCCGAGCGCGGCATGGTCCACGAGGGCATCCACGCCAAGGCAGCAGAGGCGACCTTCCCGGCCCGATTCCCAGCGCCCGACAATGCACATCCCGACGCTGGGGTGAGGACAGTCCCCACGAGAGATTGCTTATCACTGCCATGCCTCGCCATAGGGTTGTCTCCGCCGGGCCCGGTGGCCGCCCTCAACCGGCTGGCGGAGACGTGGATATGGGTCAGGCCGTGAGTAGCTTCTGCGGGTCCCGGACATCGGGGTGCTAGATGTAAAACCACAACTTTTTGCAGATACCTTCTATTTTCCCAAGCGGAATGCGAAAAAGCAGAAGTCTGCTGCCATAAAAACCACTACCAAGAAATGGACACCGCCGAAAGACCCTTCACCGAAGAGGATCCCACTCAGCCCCGAGGCCAAGAGAGAGAAAAATCGTAAAAGAGACAAGGAAAAGCGCTCGACGGCCAAGGCCATGGGCTTGTGCCGCGACTGCCCCCAGCCCGCCATAGACGGTCTGATCAGGTGCGAGAAGCACCAGGCCGACCTTTTGGCTTACTCCAGAAGCCGCCGTGACTCAGCTAAGCAGTCTGAAAATAGCCCGAGCCCCAAGCCACCTGCACGAACCCCCCAGAACGGTGCCAATCCGCAACCCGCCAAACCTACCGCCCCGCCTCGGCCACAACCGGGCAACGGAACAGCCGTATCCCCCAACCGGCAGGCGTACGAACATCTCCGGAACCAACGTCCTGAACGCCGGGAAGCCCAGAGGAAAATACACCAAAAGAATAGGCAGATAGCCAAGCAGTCGGGCAACTGCGTGAACTGCTCCAACAAGGCCATAAAAAACCAGAACAGGTGCGAAACCTGCGCTGAGAAGCACGGGCAATCCGCCAGGCGCAACAAGGAAAAGAAGGCCGTAGATCTGACCAGCTAACCAGCGACTCCGGCAACACCGAGCCCCCGGCCTCCACGCGAGAGCGGGGGCATTTTATTCTCCGCCACCTAACCGGCCACCTATGACAGAAGCCCCTTCGGGAAACCCCAACCGCCCGGTACTATGGAATCAGTACCGCTAACCTCAGGAGCATCACCCGATGCCAACCACAGCACCCACCCGCGCCGCCATCTACGTCAAGGAAGCAGCCGGCTACCCCGACGGCGAGAACTCCAAGGAACTCCAGACCGAAGAATGTGAAAAGCTCTGCCTAATCCAAGGGTTCGAGATCAACACCCACTACTACGATCCGCCAGGAAGCAGGCACCAGTTTGACTGGATGATGGGCGAGGCCACCGACGAAGAACAACCCTTCGACGTCATCGTCGTCTACAAGCTCAGGAATTTCTCGTGGTCCCTCGATGAAACCGTGCTCTGCCGGGACAGGCTGAAAGCCAACGGGGTCAGCCTCCTGTCCACCGCGGAAATTGCGATGTAGGGCCAGTTACCAGCGAACAGCCCGGCCATCGGCAACCAAGACCCAATCTCCGAAGACGAGAACAACGACCGCGGGGAGGACAGGAACGCCAAGCTGATATTCACACCCCGCAGCAGCGACACGTTCCTCAACCATTCTGACCACCTCTCACTCGGCCAGCTATCCTATGCCGCCATCTCACTCGCCACAGCCACTGCAGGCCGCCATCGGTGCCCCCAAAGCGCCTGCAGACCGCCCGCCAACCTCCCGTCTACCCGAATTCAAGCCCGGATCATCGCCCTTGTAACTCCCTCACCCCCTTCCAGTGTCCTCACGCCGTCCATACGTGTCCATCGGTGGATACGGGTTTAGACATTGCGATTTTCAAGACCGCACCAACACTCAAAGCGACCATCTGCGGCTGTAGTACTAGTAGTCAGTCAAATCTGTTTTTGATGGTAGTTTAAAGAGTCTGAATCAAGGCGCTATTCTGAGCAACAGACTGGGTTGAAGTGAGGTGGTGGTATGGTTAGGGAAAAGTACGGAGTCCGGTTGACGCCGGAGCAGCGGAACCAACTGGAACACTTGGTACGAGCGGGTAAAAGTACCGCTCGGGTGACTACTCGGGCTCGGATACTGCTCAAGACCGACGCTGGTTGGGCCGCGCCCCGGGTTGCCGAGGCACTGGACGTGGCGGAGGGCACGGTGTTCCGCATCAAGCGCCGCTTTGCCGAAGCTGGATTAGCTGGGGCGCTGCAAGACCGGGTCCAAGCGAACCGGTACCGGAAGCTGGAGGACCGGGGCGAAGCCCACCTGATCGCCCTGGCCTGTAGCCCAGCGCCGGAAGGACATGCCCATTGGACCCTGCGCTTGCTGGCTGGGAAGGTGGTGGAGTTGGGGTTGGCGTCATCCTTGTCCCACGAGACGGTGCGCCAGCGGCTCAAAAAAACGCTCTCAAGCCGTGGCAGAAGAAAGAGTGGTGCATCCCCAAGCTGAGCGCCGACTTCGTGGCCCACATGGAGGAAGTGCTGGACCTGTACGCCGAGCCCTATGACCCAAAGCGGCCGGTGGTCTGCTTTGACGAGACCTCCACCCAGTTGCTGGCCGAGACCCAGCCGGCGCTGCCGGCCCAGCCGGGACACCCCCTGCGGCAGGACTACGAGTACCGCCGAGAAGGCACCCGCAATCTGTTCTTGGCCTGTGAACCGTTGGCCGGTTGGCGCCACGTGGCGATTACTGAACGGCGCACGATGCAGGACTTCGCCCAGCAGATGCGCTGGCTGGTGGATGAAGCCTACCCGGAGATAGCGGTGGTGCGGGTGGTATTGGACAACCTGAACACTCACCGCGTGGCGTCGCTGTACGAGACCTTCCCGGCAGCCGAGGCGCGGCGGATTGCCAAACGGCTGGAGTTCCACTACACGCCGAAGCACGGCAGTTGGCTGAACATAGCCTGCCCCGGCGGAGGCCGGGGGCGGAGATCGAGTTCAGCGTACTGTCCCGTTCCTGCCTGAGGCAGCGGCTCCCCGACGAGGAATCGCTCCAACGGGAAGTCGGGGCCTCGGCGCAGGAGCGAAACGCCGCCCGAACCACCATCAACTGGCGGTTCAACACCCAGGATGCCCGAACCAAATTACACCGCCTCTATCCCTTCGATTCCTAACATGACTGACTACTAGCCCCCAGCCCTGAGGTACGCGTATGGCGGGAGCTGCGGAAGCGGCTGCGGGCCTCGGGGGAGGGGTCCTCGGCAGAGGCAGTAGTGGCGGAGCTTCGGGGAAGTTACTGACAGCAGCCATTTGCATTTCCCTGGTGGTCCGATGGACAATTGAATCAAAGTGGTTGCGGTAAATGACCCGTCATGTCTGACCTGCCAATGTCTGCGAATCTCCCGGGACGGGCGCTGAGTAATCCTCATTACTTCTGATGACTGGGTAATTAGAGGTGTGATATGCCAATGATTGACCAATTCCGTCGGAAGGTGCAACAAGCGAGTGTCAACATTGCGAAGTTGCAAAATGACAAGAGTCGTCTGGCAAAAAAACGTGCTGACCTTCAAAAAAAGATAACCGCCGTTAACAAGACAGTAGCTACGACAAGAAGTATTTCCACAAAAAACATGAAGCAGCGCGAAATTGAGCGACTGCATAAAGAATCGTCAGACAACGAAAGCAAAATTGCCAGCATTGATGGAAGGATTGTAGCTGAGCAAAAGAAGCTGAATTATGCCCAAAAATCCTTATCTAATGAAGAAGTGAAGGAAGCTAAGAAACAACAGCGGGAAGCCGATCAATTGGGTCGCCAGACAAAACGGCAAATGGCAGTAATGGGTACAAATCTAAAAAAGCAGAACATCCTTTATGCGGGAGCCATGTCTGAAATAGGAAAGCTCAAGAACCTGCCTGAAAAAATCACTGTCCTATTTCTCGCATCGAATCCGTTAGACCAGGCGCAACTTCGCCTCGACGAAGAAGCCCGTGCAATTCAAGATATGATTCGCAAGTCCGAGCATCGTGATGCGGTGAAGCTGGAATCTCGTTGGGCTGTTAGACCGCTGGATGTGATGCAAGCCATTAACGAATGCAATCCACGAATTGTTCATTTCAGCGGGCACGGCTCGGACCATGATGAAATCGTTTTTCAGGACGAGTCCGGCAATGCGAAGCCCGTCACGAAGGAAGCCATAGTCCAAACGATGGGGGCTTGCTCCGGGAGCATTCAATTGGTGGTTTTCAATACGTGTTACTCTGAGAATCAAGCCGAAGCGGTTGTAGAGCATATTCAAGCCGCTGTAGGTATGAATACTTCAATTGGTGACGACGCAGCTCGAACTTTCGCGTCCCAGTTCTATTCGGCGATTGGATTCGGCAAGTCGGTGAAGGAAGCATTTGAGCAAGCAAAAGCGGCGTTGATGTTAGAAAGCATTCCGGAAGAAGAGACCCCTGAGTTATTTGTCGCGAATGGATTTGACGCAAGCAACTTGTACATAATCAGGCCGCCCTGCAGCACGTACAGCATAGAACTCACCTCATGAGTCGGTGTCTGGAACTGCAAACTCCAGCACTGCCGGCGTAGCCCCCATGGGGGCGTCCACGCCACCTTCTTCAGGCTCGGGGGAGCATACGTGGGAACCGAAGCACCTGAGAGCCGTATGTGGGGCACTCCCGCCGGTTGTAGGGTCCAGCATGTCAAGGGCGGCGAGAAAGTGTACTACTGGGGCTGTTGACGTTCAGCGAAAAGCATCAATACGCCCGCGTTTCGGGCCGTGCAGAGGCGACTAACTGGTGAGTCCGCCCCAGCGGTCACGGCGTGACATCTTAATTTAGTCGGGAATCCAGCTAAAAGCATTTTATTCCAGCACACCTTCCCGATACCCGGCAGACCACGCGCAGGAACCAAGCAGACCAAACGCGCCAAGAAGAAACTTCCCAAGCCGAAACCCAAAGGTGACGGGAAGAGACCTCCTGCCACCAGGGCCAAGGACCCCGGAGCGCGGGGAGTACCGGCGGCGCTACGCTGAGGAACAGAGACAGAGGGCCAAGCTGCTTGGCAAGTGCCAGAACTGTAGCAAGCCGACGATTCCCGGCCAATCGCGGTGCGAGACCTGCGCCGAGGCCCACCGGCAGTCCCGCAGGCACAGCTGTGCCTGGCGGAGGGCTCTGGCCAAGGCGATGCCGGCCGCGGAAAGATAGGCCACGTTACCGTTCACCCAAGGGTCATGGGAAACGACCAAACGGGACTGGCCCAATCCCAAGAGCATAGAGCATAGAGCATAGAGCATAGAGCATAGAGCATAGAGCACGCCCGTCCCGGTAGCCAGCAGAACCCTCAGCTTCCTCAAGGCACCCCACCACGACTGACCAAGTAGAAGCGGAACTACGAAGGCTCCGCCAGCACCCGGCAAATGAAGACAGACCTTCGTTTGACAGGGTATATAGGTCACCCTATTCTTGCTGAAGGAACATATGCAGGCCGTCATCAACCAAGCCGTCACTCGCGGCCTGAACCCCAACGTTCCCCTCAAGCCCTCCGGAGTGGAGTGGTTGGGAGACGTGCCCGAGCATTGGCAGGTGCGGCGGCTTCGAACTGTCGAGGAAATGCGTGTCAGTAACATAGACAAGCACACTAGGGACAGTGAATTCCCTGTTCGGCTCGTAATTACGTCGATGTCTACAAGAACGACTATATCACCCAGGGGATACCCTTCATGAGCGCCACGGCTTCGGAGAGCGAAATCGAGGGATTCCGGTTAGAGCGACAAGATGTCCTCATCACCAAAGACTCCGAGGCTTGGGACGATATGGGGGTTCCCGCCCTGGTAACAGAGTCGGCCGGTGATCCTCTCTCTGGTTACCATTTGGCCTTGTTGCGACCGTTCGAGGAGACGCTAGGGGCTTATCTGTCTAGGACTTTACAAAGTAAATCGGTCGCTTATCAGTTTCACGTATCAGCGAATGGTGTAACGCGGTACGGCCTTACCCACGTGGGCATTCAATCCGTTCGGATCCCCTTTCCTCCACTATCCGAGCAGGCCGCCACTGTCGAGTACATTGACAGGGCCAGTTTGCACATAGACACTGCCATCGCCCGCGCCCACGCCCGCCGCCAAATCGAGTTGCTGGAGGAGTATCGCACGGGCCTGATTGCCGACGTAGTTACGGGCAAACTTGACATACGCGAGGCGGCGGCGCGGTTGCCGGAGGAAACAGACGGCCAGGAACCAATAGAAGAAAGCGGCCCGCCGATAGATGGAGACATTGAGGAGGTCTTGGCTGTGCTGGAGGAGTCTTTCAGATGATTACTCTGGTAGAGGCACTGAACTATCGGTGTCTACGCTACGTGCAGAGGCCTATGAAATCCTTTCACGTCCTGGTTGGCCCAAATTCGTCGGGCAAGACAACCTTTCTGGACGTTATCGGTTTCCTGAGCGACCTGGTATCTGAGGGATTGGATGCCGCCATTTCGGAGCGCAGCCCGGTTCCTGAAGAACTCCTCTTTGCTCGAAGGGGTGACCGGCTAGAACTGGCAGTCGAGGCACGGATCCCCAGCAATTTACGGGAGTTAACATCAAGGCCTGATCTGGACACAGTCAGGTATGAGGTAGCCATCGGCTTTGACGAAGCCCGGCGCGGGTTCGAGTTTAAGGACGAGCGCCTGCTATTGAAGAAGGCCAAGGTCTTAGAAGAGTACCAACGATCCATCTTTCCCATGCCTCCTGCCACATCGGATTCATTATTGACCAACATCCGCGGACGGAGCACCAAGGTAGTCATTAACAAAGTCCAAGGCGGAAATGACAACTTTTACAGTGAGACCTACGGGCGATCAGGCAGGGGCTGGGCACCCTCATTCAAACTGGGCACGCAAAGGTCAGCCCTTGGCAATCTTCTAGCTGATGCCAGCCGCTTTCCGGTTGCAACTTGGTTCCAACATTACTTGGCCGCCGGGGTTCAAAGGTTTGTGCTTAACAGCAGGGTAATCAAGCGTCCCAGCCCTCCTACAAGGGTCGCTGGCTTTCTACCGGACGGCTCAAATCTGCCCTGGGTTGCCGCCCGTATGCGGGAAGAAAACCCGAAACGATATGACATGTGGATAGCCCATCTTCGGACAGCACTTGATGACTTGGAGGACATCACGACTATCGAACGTCCGGAAGACAAGCATTGCTATATGGTTTATCAGTATGCGGGCGGACTGAAAGTGCCTTCTTGGCTGGTGTCTGATGGCACTCTCCGGCTTACAGCATTAACTCTGCCGGCATATCTGACTGGATTTCAGGGTATCTATCTGATAGAGGAACCAGAGAACGGGATTCATCCCAAGGCTGTAGTAACTGCGTACGATTCCTTATCGTCGGTGTACGAATCCCAAGTGCTGCTGGCGACTCATTCGCCGGTGGTTTTGAATACCGTTGGTATAGACAATGTGTTGTGCTTCGCCAAGGACGATACTGGCGCCACGGACATCATTCTTGGTTCTGAGCATCCCATGCTACGAAAATGGCAAGGCAAAACTGACCTTGGCACCCTGCTCGCATCAGGAGTTCTGGGTTAGAAATGAAGGACCTCGTGATCGTCGCTGCCGACAAGAGTATGCAACAAGCATTGAAGGGGCTGTTGGCGAGACCACAAGCGTTAGGCATTCGAGAAGTCGAAGTGGACATCTACTCTCATCCTCAGCATGACCCTGCCTGCGCGCTGCGAGGTGTCGAGTTCATGTCCGATTTTTCGGACCAATACCACCACGGCTTGCTGATGTTTGACCATGAGGGAAGCGGAAGAGAACAGACTGACCCTCAAGAGTTGCAAAAGGCTCTCAACGAAGAATTTATCAATTCGGCTTGGGGAGACCGTGCCAAAACGATCATACTATCGCCCGAGCTTGAAGTGTGGGTATGGAGTGATTCGCCCCACGTTAGTAGGGTAGCGGGTTGGGAAGACGGGAATCGTCAGCTTCGTAGTTGGCTGATAGAGCAGGAATATCTGCAAGAAGGTGAAGCGAAGCCCACACGTCCCAAGGAGGCTTTTGAGGCAGCGTTGTACCAATCCCGAACGCCCCGCAGTTCATCCCTGTATTTGCAACTTGCGCAGAACGTATCATTTGAGCGCTGTTCTGATACAGCTTTTCTTGAGTTCAAGAGAATAATGCAAGATTGGTTTCCTTTACTTTGACGAGGCTTAATGTTCTTTCAGAAGTTAGGAGCAACGTGACCACTGACACCAGCGAAAAGGGTCTTGAAAGTCTCATCTGTCGACAAAACATACCAGTGGGGCGGAGCAAAAGTGTACCACCAGAGAGGTCATTGGCCAGCGTAAATGTCCGCGCCAGTTGTTCGGGAGAAGTGTCACAGAGGCAGGCTGGCAGCAGGCTGGGCGGGTGAGTGAGTGAGTGAGTGAGGACGGCTTCTGGCACGACTTATGGGTTGTCTGATTCGTCCGGGGCTTGTGCTGCAGCGTTCTCCCTGCTGCGCTTGAGGCGGTAGCTCTCGCCGTTCATCTCCAGGATGTGGACGTGGTGGGTGAGCCGGTCCAGCGGCGCGCCGGTGAGGCGTTCCGATCCGAACACCTCAGTCCACTCGTTGAAAGGCAAATTGGTGGTCACCATTATGGAACCCCGCTTGTAGCGCTGGCTGAAGACCTCGAAGAGCAGTTCCGCACCGGAGCGGAACAGTTGGTGTTGCAGGTTGAGCAACCGCAAACGAACTGCAAACCCAGCCGCATGGCGGGGGGCGCCACGTCAGGGCCGTTCGCCGAAAGGGTTCTGGGAGCGTAACTGGGCAGGCTGCCAACTGGCCGTGCTCCGTGCCGAGGCTGCAACTCCCACCCATCCCCTACCGCTCCACTTGTTGGATGGTCCAACGGCTGACCTCCAGGAGCTTGGCCAGGTCCCGCTGGCTCACTCCTTTCGACCGCTCTGCCCGGATGTACTCCCGTTGCCGCTCGGTCAGGCTTGGCCGCCGGCCAGGGAAACGGCCCTCGGCCCGCGCCTTAGCCTGGCCCGCGACCGAGCGCTCCCTGATCGAGTTCCGCCACCACTCGCTGAAGGCGAGCACCATCGTGAGCTGGAGCTTGCCGGTGGACGTGGCCGTGTCAAAATCTTCCGACAGGGACCGGAACTCCACTCCCGCCCGGTGCAGGCCCTCGATCACCTGCAGCCCGTGGGTCAGCCCCCTAGAGAGCCGGTCAATGTGGGTGACCACCAGGGTGTCCCCCTCGACCACCAAGTTCAGCAGTTCCAAAAGGCCGCCGCGGTCGTTCTTGGCCCCGCTGGCTTCCTCGGCTCGGATATTGCCCAGGGAACAGCCGGCGCGGACCAGCCGCTCCACCTGCAGGTCCAGATTCTTGTCCTCCGGCTCTCTCACCGAGACCCTGGCGTACCCGTAGAGCGTCATCCTGCTGCACCCCTGGCTGGAATGGCAAAAGTATACCGTCCTGCCAGGGAGAAACAAACCGGGTTTTCCAGCCACCCCCTGAGCTACGACAGGGGGAATTTCCAGCCGGGGCCGTAAACAGGGCTGTTTCCAGCCATAGGGGGCGCGAGGGAGCGGACAGCCTTTGAGCGGGTTTGGCAGGCCTTTCTGGGGTTCCATCCCTTCTTCTTGGAGCTTTTGGCCTCTTCGAAGAGCGCCGGTCATCGGAGCGGCGCAGCAGGCCGTCCCGTATCACCTGCAGCAAGGCCAGGTCTACCAGGACCCGCCTGGGGCCTGTGTCTCGGTCTCCTTGTTCCGACGCTTGCCGGGGTGGATCCTCTGGATCCACTCCGTGGCCCTGACCGCGGCCAGAACTACCCTGGTGCAGGGATTTCCCTACACCGCAATCAAGGTACAAGTTGACGCTGAACATCCTGCGCGCATGCCCGAAAAACCCCTTCCTTGAGCTGTCGTTGTAATATTAGGAAAATGCCTAGAAAAGTCCCGGTCAAATGCGCCATTGCCGGCTGCCACCGCCGGATCAAGATGACCCTCGCCGAACGCGAAGAGCTGAGGCGGGTGGGACGCGAGAACAACGCCACCGCGGGCATCATCTGCCCCGCTGACGTGAAGGCCGTCTTCAATTTCGAATTCGACGATATTGACATCGATGTCCCGCTGGAGGAATTCCTGGTCGAGGCGTCCAAGGAAACTCCCCGTTGGCGCGTGATGTTGACCCCGCTGCCCGGGGCGGCTGGGGAGCCGGACAGCCAGTCCACGCCAGGGCGGGGAGACAGGGTTATTTAGTTCAGCCGCGCTGACTGGCAACTCCCATGGGAGTCCTGGCGTGTTCCTGACGGGAGCGAAGGATGGCCAGCTTCTCTGTCCTACTGCGGGGGCCGTGTTCATGCTGATCAGGTCGGCGATGTCCGCCGCAGGGCACACCATATCCCCGCTCATGCCGAGTGCAGTCGTCCGGGATATTCCAGCTACTGCAAACGTGTACGTATCCGCGCCGGTCGTGGATGGTTGCCGTCGGCTCGTCCTAGCTGAATCCTTACCGGTCAGCCATTCCCCGGACGGGTCTGCTCGTCGCTGTGAGCGCTTCGCTGACGGATGGAGCGACTGATGTGGAAATGGGGAGGTAACTGGTCGGGGTCATCGGCCAGACGATTGCTGTGGGCACGCGATTCGGCGCGAGCCCAAGGCTCGAACTCGTCAGGGGTGATATACGGTCGCTTCGCTGGGAAGCATTGAACGTGAAGCGGTACTTGACTCCGATGGAATCTGTCCCCTTGGCTGAAACAGTGGATTGACCCGCACGACTCGCACTGAGCCTGGTACATATAATGGGGCAAGGCCACATCCCCAAAACTCGCATTTCCACTGAATCGGGATTTGGGGAGCAGATCAAGCAGCTTGAAGCCTGTCAGGAGAGACAAGGGATTGTAATGGAATGCGTATCAGAACACGATCACCGTGATGACCCGGGCTCGTGTGAGTTCGACTATAACTACTGCTTAGCACAAATGGCACTTCGGCCGGGAACATAATGCCACTTGTAACAAAAGACCGGGTAACTTGGAACGGAAGACCCGCTTACATGAAACAATCCAGCTATAGCATTAAACTTATACTACATATGCCCAGGTCGGCACTCACGAGATCCCTGTCCTAGCCCTGATACGCGGTGAGGAGGAACAGCGCGGGCGAATCAAACGGGGTCCTCTTAAGGCCACAAATCTGGATGTGCTGGGGAAACGGGGTCTCTTTAATAAATGGCAGGAACCAGCAACCGTCCAGAATCACCTGGTAGATTGGATGCGCCTCAACCCAAGAGGCTCAGAACTGCCGATGGGGGAGGTGGTGTCCCTTTTCACAGGACCATTCCTAAACAGCCATTGCTCAATAGAAAATTGCTTCAACAAGGATTCTGCAGGACCATACATGCACAAAATAACTAACGATACCCGATGGACCGTCCACCACCATGAATAGTTTTTTGATTCCCCAAATTGCCCGCGAGCTTCAGTTGGAGCGGAGGCAAGTTGCGGCCACCGTTGCCTTGCTGGACGACGGGGCAACCGTACCCTTCATCGCCCGTTACAGGAAGGAGAATACCGCCACCCTGGACGAGGTGGCGATTTCCAATATTCGGGATCGTCTGTCGCAGCTTCGGGAATTCGGGGATCGTCGGGAGGCCATACTGTCTTCCTTGGAAAAGCAGGGTCTTCTGACGGAGGAACTGGGTCAGGCGGTTCTCTCTGCTGAATCCTTGGCAGCCCTGGAGGACGTATATTTGCCCTTCAGGCCCAAGCGACGCACTCGGGCTGCCATCGCCCGGGAAAAAGGGTTGGCTCCCTTGGCTCTGTACATTCGGAGCCAGGAAGATTTTGACGTCGGCCTGGCTGCTGCAGAGTACGTGAACCCCGACACTGAGGTAAAAAATGTCCAGGACGCCCTGAGCGGCGCCAGGGACATAATCGCCGAATGGGTCAGCGAGGACGCCACAGCGCGGCGGGCAATTCGGGAGTTTTTTCGGCGACGGTGGCTTCGGGTAAGGAAGAGGCGGCAGCCAAGTACCGGGATTACTTCCAGTGGCAGGAACCTGTTGCGGGTGTGCCTTCCCACCGGGCACTGGCCATGTTCAGGGGAGAGAAGGAAGCGTTGCTTTCGTTGCATATAGCGCCTCCGGTTTCCTCTGCGTTAGCGATCCTGGAAAGGCTCTTTGTTAGCGAGTCAACCCAGGCGTCTGAGCAGGTTCGGTTGGCCATTCAGGACCGTTATAAGCCGCTGTTGGAATCGTCAATGGAAACGGAGGTCCGCAGGGAGGTCAGGCTTCGCGCCGAGGAGGCGGCCATCAAGGTATTCGCCGACAACCTGCGGCAGTTGCTGTTGGCTCCGGCCCTGGGCCAGAGGAACATCCTGGCCCTGGACCCCGGCTTCCGCTCGGGCTGCAAATTGGTCTGTTTGGACCGGCAGGGCCGGCTGATGCACCAGGATACTGTCTATCCGCTACTGGGGTCGCAGGGGCGGGAGGAAGCCGCCAGTAAGGTGCTTCTGCTCTGCCGGCAATACCAGGTGGAAGCCATTGCGGTGGTGATGGTCAACGAGAGCGGGGCCTCGGTCTATTCGGCTTCGGACGCGGCGCGGACCGAGTTCCCCGACCAGGACATCACCGTGCGGGGGGCGGTTTCCATTGGGCGGCGCCTGATGGACCCGTTGGCCGAATTGGTCAAAATAGACCCCAAGTCCATCGGTGTGGGCCAGTACCAGCACGACGTCGATCAGAAAGCATTGAGGCAGCGCCTCGACGACGTGGTTGCTAGTAGTCCGTCAGTGTTGGATTGATGGGTATAGAGACTTCAGTTTGATACGGGCGTCCTGAGTGGTGAAGCGCCAGTCCACCCGTATCGCGTCCCGGTTGCGCTCCCTTTCCCACGCTGCCACCTCACCCCGCAGGACATTCTGCTCTGGAATGCGGCGGTCCAGGCATTGTCGGGCCATCACCCCGATCTCAATCTCCGCCATGTTCAACCAACTGCCATGCTTGGGAGTGTAGTGAATCTCCAACCGTTGGGCGATGCGCCGCGCCTCCGCGGGTTCGAATGCCTCATACAATGAGGCCGGATGGTGGGTGTTCAAGTTGTCCATCACCAGCACAATCCGGTCCTTGTGGGCATAGTCCTCGTCCACCAGTTGCTTGACCACCCGCGCCCAATCGGCCTTGGTGCGCCGGTCCGTCACTTCCACCCGGCGCCACCCTTCCAGCGGAGCGAACAGCATGAAAAGGTTGCTCACTCCGTTGCGCTCGTATTCATAATCATAGTAGCCTACGGCCCCGGAACGCGGCGGACGGGGCTGCCGCGTCTCCTTTACCTGCTGTTTGCTCGTTTCGTCCAAGCACACCAAAACTTCGTTGTCTGGATAGGGGCGATGATAGACTTCCAGTACGTCTTCCATGGCGCACACAAACTCCGCGCTTTCCTGCGGTGGGATGCACCAACACTCTTTCAGCCAAGGTTTGAGTTCGTTTTTTTCAGCGTTTGACGTACCGTTTCGGTGCTGATGCTCTCCACTATCTCGCATTCCACCAGCCGGTCCGCCAGCAGTTGCAGCGTCCAACCGGCCCGGCCCTCCGGCGGTTCTCCGCAGGCCAAGGCAATCAGGTGGGCCTCACCCAAACCATCCAGCTTCTTCTGACGGCGGCGCAGTTGCTCCTTGCGTCCCAGCGCCGCCTCAACCCCCTCCTCCACGCAGCGGCGGCGCACCCGTTCCACCGTCGCATTGCCAATCTGGAGGGACCGGGCAATCTCCTCGTCCTTCATGGCCCGGCCCTCCCGGGCTTCATCGCTCAGCAGCAGAGCCTGCCCTCGTGAAAACGGGGGATGCGGGCATGGGTCTGCCTGTAAGCCGCTGCCCGTCCCCGAGACACCAAGCCCTTGAGTTCCCGCCTCTCCTCCACATTCAATTGCACCCGGTACTTCTTGGCTGGCATTCCTATCCTCCCACAACCCAATCTACTTGGTACTCTCCCGGATAGAGTACCCCAACCATTTATCATTTCAATGCTGTTGGACTACTAGTTGCGTCAACAGCGTGGGCGTGGAACTGAACACGGCCAGCGGCCAGTTGCTCTCGTATGTTTCTGGCCTTGGACCTCGTTTGGCCAAAGCAATTGTGGAGTACCGGAACGACAACGGCCCCTTTGCCTCCCGGCAATCGCTGAAGAAAGTGCCTCGCCTAGGACCCAAGGCTTTCGAGCAGGCGGCCGGGTTCTTACGCTTCAGAGACGACCATCCGCTGGACGCCAGTGCCGTGCATCCCGAGTCCTACCGGGTTGTCGATGCCATTGCCCAAGACCTGGGCCATTCACTGGTGCAGATGGTGGGCAATGCTGCTATGGCCCATAGGATTGACCCCAGCCGCTACATCAGAGATAAGGTTGGGCTGCCGACATTGACGGACATCATCGAAGAACTGGCCCGGCCGGGCCGGGATCCGCGCCAGGAATTTGAACCCTTTCACTTCGCCCAGGGGATAAACCAGATCGGGGACCTGACGGCAGGAATGAAGCTGCCCGGGGTGGTAACCAATGTGACCGGTTTTGGCGCCTTTGTCGATCTGGGTGTACACCAGGACGGGTTGATTCACATCAGCAGGCTGTCGGACGGCTTCGTCAGCAACCCCTCGGACATCGTTAAAATTCAGCAGCGGGTGTGGGTGACCGTGCTTGAAGTCGACCTGGAGCGCAAACGAATCGCTCTGTCTCTTCGGTGAACTGAGAAGAAACTTCCGGCACAGAGTTACGCAGCGGCAGTAATACAAGCCGGCGGTCCCACCGGTGCGCAACACGTCGGCGTCGTCGATGCAGTCGCCGCCCGCCAGCGCGGAAGCGACCAGGGTCATCATCTTGTCGCCGGTGTTGGCCCGCCCCGGGGCATTGCCCAGGTCGGGCGCTGCCGGACGAGTTCGGGCAGGCCAAGGCGCAGGGCGAGGGTGGCCGGCAGGAGCAGGCCGGCATTGGCCACCAGACGGTGATCGTCAAAGACGATTTGGATCCGGTCGGGGTGGTTGCGTGGTAGCATCTTGTATCCTGACTTTGGCCCGCGACAATAGCTCATATGTGGCGGTCCGGAGCGCGGCAGACCGGTAGCATCTGGGTCATGGTAGACCGTCCAATAGCAGGGGTCGCCGCGTTCCTTAACGGTAGAACCCGGACAGTTGCCTGGGCCAATCGAGCCCGCATCGTGCAAGGAAGGGTCAACACTGAGACAGGAGGTACAGATGGAAGGAGAACCGAGGTTCGTAGGCATTGATGTCTCAAAGGCGCAGTTGGACGTTGCTGTCCGGCCTACGGGGAAGCGATGGACCCTGCCCTACGACCAGACCGGAATTGAGGGACTGATCCCCCAGATAGTGGACCTGGAGCCTGCCTTGGTGTTGTTGGAGGCTACGGGCGGCTTGGAACTGCCCTTGGTGGCCGCCCTGGCCGCTGCGGCGCTGCCGGTGGTGGTGGTCAACCCACGCCAGGTCAGGGACTTCGCCAAGGCCACCGGAACGCTGGCCAAGACCGACGCTCTGGACGCGGGGGTCCTGGCCCATTTCGCCGACGCCGTCCGTCCTGAGGTGCGCCCTCTCAAGGACTCAGAGACCCAGGTCCTCAACTCGCTGACTGCCCGCAGGCACCAGGTGATGACCATGCTGGTCTCCGAGAAGAACCGGTTAGGCACCGCCATCAGCGCCGTTAGTCCCCGCATTGAAGCCCACATCGCGTGGTTGGAACAAGAGCTGAGCGACTTGGACAAGGGGCTACGTCAGACTTTGCGCCGGAGTCCAGTGTGGCGTGAGAAGGACGACCTGCTCCGCACCGTTCCCGGTGTCGGAGAGCAGATCTCCCTCACTCTGCTGGCCAATCTGCCAGAGCTGGGCACGCTGAATCGCCGGCAGATCGCGGCCCTTGTGGGCGTGGCCCCTACAACCGCGACAGTGGCACCCTGCGGGGCAAACGCGCCGTCTGGGGCGGACGCTCCCGGTGCGGGCCGTCCTCTACATGGGAGCGTTGGTAGCCAGCCGCCACAACCCTGCTATCCGGGACTTCTACCAGAGGCTGCTGGCAGCTGGCAAGCCGAAAAAGGTGCGCTGGTCGCGTCCATGCGCAAACTGCTGGTTATACTCAATGGCATGCTCAAACACGGCTCCCCTTGGAGCGATACGACTCAGCCAGAAGTCGCTCATTCATGTTGACTTTCAAGATAGTTGCTATTGGGTGCTCCTTTTCCGGGGTTGGTTTCGTGTTTCAAAACCATTATCCCAGATTCAGAGGAGCACCCTCTGGCTTCTTCAAGGGCTGTCCCAAAGGCCGTCCTTCGGTGGATTCGGGCTAAACCCGTTAATAACAACATCGAGGGACGGTAAGCGCACTGATTGACCGTCTACGATTTCCTGACTACTATCGTGTCTATGAACAATATGCGTACTTTGGCACGTAGCCTTGGGATTTTGGCAGTCCTGCTGATTCTTGCGGGTTGTGGTGGCGGTAGTGACAAAGAAGCCGTTATTGCCGAACCGACTCTGTCTTTCCAACAGCCAACCGACGCCCCAAGCCCCATTCGCGTCCACGTCACTTGAGGTAGCCGACCCTACTGTACAAAGCTCGCCAGATAATCCGCCTGCTGGCGCTACCGAACCCGAACGTCTCGCCGTGTACGACAAGGCCGCTGAAGTCCTTCAGGACGGTACATTGTCCTACTCGGAGCGTCGCAATCGCCTGAGGCTGGTCCAACGCAGCTTCGGTGACGAGCTTTTTATTGCGGTTATCGAGGATGTTCCGGTGTATGACGCCGGGACGGGGCTTACAGTGACCTTCGCCGATTATATGTCTGACCTGGCGGGTACGTTCGTCGGTCACCCGCAGGCGCCCATCACCTTTGACCCGGTAGGGGCCGCCACGAGGATTTATTTCTCCCCCACCGAAGACACCATTCGCCGTATGACGGGCATCGGGATTACGGAGGAGCGGGTGGCCGAGTACAGTGCCCTGTACCGGGCCGAGGAATCGAAGTGGGAACAGGCACGGGTAGTCGCTAAGGCAGTGGCAGTCCCGCAGCCGGCGTTCGTCTCCCGAGACCCGGAACTGCGGGAGACCTACGAGCGCACCAGGAAGATATTCACCGACGCAGATGAGACCGAAGACTCGCGTCGGGAGAAGATTCGCGTGCTGCAGCAGGAGGTGGGGCAAGAGAAGATGACCCTGCTGCTACGTTACGTTCCTATTGTGGACCTTGAGGACGGAACAGTCGGGACCTTTGACGATTATATGAGAGACGAGGCATCGTCCTATAACTCGGAGGCAGGCTCGCCCCTAGAACAGGACCCGGTAGGCGCGGGGATGCGCATATTGTTCGATCCCTCTGCTGACACCATCGCACAGATGACCGGCATCAGCCTGTCGGGTGAGGAGCGCCGGGAGACTTCCCAAGAGTACGAGCAGGAGCAGGACTACGTCGGGAAGGCGGTTAATCAAGTGGTGGCCGATACCCTCAGCCAGTTCCGCTGGGGAGAGGTTCACCAGGCGACGGAAGATACCGACTCGGGCATCTTCTCCATATGGGACGATAATCAACGTTAATCGAGGCCGGTATGGTAGCTTATGGGAAACGAAGAGTCCTACCGGTTCTGTCCGCGGGAACCATGTTGTTCCTGATGGCATTCGCGGTGGGGTGCAGCGACGCTGGTCCAACCCCCACTTTGGAACGAATTGAGGCAACACCCATTGAAGCGCCAACCGCAATAGCCCAACAGGAAGCCCCCGCCATCGCACAAGTTCCGGCCTCTCGGTCAGGCCAGCCGATGGGTACCCGAGAACCGGTGCCGGCAGCAAAGGCTGTCCCACCGACGCCAACATCGACACCTGCACCCAAACCGGCGGGTTACCTCCACGGCGCGGAACATGGAATTGCCCTGCCCCAGACCACCCGCAGGCCCAGCGAGACCCGCGACGGATGGGTGGACATTACTCTTGCCCTGGCGACACTGAAATTCGGCGGGGAAGCTGACAACAGAGAGCACCGGGTAGAGGCCAACTCCATGTGCTACGTGAACCGGCAGCTGCCCGACGACTGCTTATTTATTGCTTGGGGAAGCGAGGAGCAGTTTGAAGCGGAACTCCGCGCTTCCCACCCGGTTTCCGACTCAGGCTTGCCATTTCAAACGGATACCCTCGTGGTTACCTTTGAGATAGCCGCTAATGCCAACAGTGCCAGCCTGTACTTTGGCGACCAGCACAAGATTATCCTTGATCTGCGGGGAGATGAAACAACGCTTGAGCCCAGCGTCAATCCGGTGGTGGGACCCACACCAAGGGCTTCATCTGGCCAATCGGCAGGATACTTCGTGGACGACGATTACGGAATAGCCATAACCGGCGTCCGACGCGGTCCATCCTCGGCCAATTCACCACTTTCCCGGGTAGAGGTGAATGTATCGATCATTTTCCTGGGAGACGGGAAGGGAGTCGCGCCGGAGTTCAGAGTAGGCGCCGATGATAATTCGGACATTTGCCTAGGATACAGCCCTCGGCTGGAATGCCTGAAGGTTAGGTGGGGACCTAAAAACCAATTCCAAGCTGCTCCGCTCCTCGAGGATGAAATAGTTGTAGAGTGGCCCTTGGGCAGGGGGCTGCCAATCAGTTTCGGTCTCTTGGTACCGAACTCTGCCAAACAGGGCGCGATAGAATTTGGCCAGCACCGGATTCCCATTGACCTCAAGGGCATGGTGGGCGAAACGCCAGCGTACGACTATCGTCTGCACTACCAGGAACTGCCGGTTGGCTCGACTCTGTATGACTCGAACCGAAAGACCGTGGTTCTTGAAAAGGTTAGGCAGGAAATGGATACCGGCGGAGTTACCCTAGTGTTCAGCGCTAGGAACGACAGTGAAGCGACCGACTTCGCCCCGGTAATTGATCTGACCGGATCAAGGGTTTCCCAAAGCGGTAGGTTCTTAGAAGGGAACCTATACGCCGCAGCTGACTGGGCGCCTCAGTCAGTCCGCGTCGAGGGCAAGAAACTGGCGCCGGGGCAGAGCAACGTGATTGAACACACTGTCCCGAGATTTGCAGGCAAAGAACAAGGGTATTGGCAATCTATTAGTTATTCGCCGAGGGCGGAGGAACGTCCGGACGGAGTGGTCCTGCAACTGACCGTCAGCGACTCCCTGACTGATGCAGGGATACCGGTATCTGAGGTTGGGTACGTTAGGTACGATCGCCTCCCCGAAGACTCTGATGGTTGGACAGGAACGCTGCTCTGGCGCCAGACAAGCAATGCAGTGTGGTCCTCCCCGGCGGTGTCCGGCGGTGTAGTGTACGTGGGGTCGGATGACCACCACCTGTATGCCATTGGACGCGGCCACCGGAGACCTGCTATGGCGTTACCAGACAGGCAATGTAGTGAGGTCCTCCCCGGCGGTGTCCCGCGGTGTGGTGTACGTGGGGTCGGATGACCACCACCTGTATGCATTGGACGCGGCCACCGGAGACCTGCTATGGCGTTACCAGACAGGCAATGTAGTGAGGTCCTCCCCGGCGGTGTCCCGCGGTGTGGTGTACGTGGGGTCGGATGACCACCACCTGTATGCATTGGACGCGGCCACCGGAGACCTGCTATGGCGTTACCAGACAGGCGGCTATGTGGGGTCGTCGCCTGTGGAGTCTGACGGCGTGGTGTACGTGGGGTCCAATTCCGGTTACGTGTATGCACTCGTCGCCGCCCCACCACCGCCTGCAACCAAACTGCCTACATCCACTATCCCACCAGCATCAACTAAACCATCGGCTAAGTCAGCCCCTTCCGGAAGAATAACGTTCTCCTCTGGTCGCGATAGGAACAGACAGATATACGTCATGAGCGCCAATGGCTCAGACCTAAATTAAAGCCGAGGTGGGATGTGCATTTTCAGGTTTTTGGGAATTGGGCCGGAGGTTTCGCAGGAGTCCGTCGGCCCTTGACTGCAGGACGGTCCGGCAGCGCCGTTTGACTTCGTCTCTCCGGATGGCCCGCCCGCCGAGGAAGTTGTTGACCCTCTCCTGCACCAGGGCCTTGGTTCCCAGGCACAGGTTTCCGGTGGCCTCCTCTCTGGCCCAGCCCCAGACCGCCTCATCGGCGTTGAAGTCCGGGCTGTAGCCCCGCAGGCTCACCCAGTTCCTCCGCAAATTTACCCCCACTTTTGCACTTTTCACCTTGGCTTGAGTTTAGGGCCTTGGTCGAAACGCCGACCCCCAGGCGCACGGAAAAGGACCACGAGGGGCGGGCCTGCAACGGCCCGCCCCACTGGCCCAATTTCCCGCCGCCCTTGACACCCGGAAGAAACCATCTCGAGAGGGGGTTTCCATAATATCCACAATATGTGTACAAAAAAGCGGGACTTTTCCACTGTTATGTCATTATCTTATGGTAAGTTCCTCAGGTTGCTCAAAAGGACGGGGGCGAACCGGGTGATGGTGTTGAGGACGAACGGGTTGTTCGTCTCCCGTCCCTAAGGCAAAAGTCAGGTTGCTCCACGGGACGGGGGAAGTGATGATGTGTGTGGGTGGTAACGCCACCCTCTGTTCCATGGACAGGAACCGAGTTGCTCCCAGGGCCGAAGGTGTGCCGTTGTGACGGTGTTGAGGATGTGGGGAGAGGCCATCATCTGTCCTGGGGGCATTTCTTTTTCCACAGGGGTGACGCAAGAGATTAGCCCCCGCAGCCCTCTGATACAAGACAAGTTTCAGGTTGCTTGGCTTCTCGGGACGGTCCGGCTCGGTTCCTCCCCGGGCCGGGGGGTTCATTCCGGGGGGGCAACCCGATAGAGCCGTAGCACCCGCCACAAAGCCCGCGGTCTATCCCCGCGAGTGCGGGGGCAGTACGAGCAGCACAGTCTCATCGCCGGAGCCAGTCTGGCGGATCTGGCCACCGGCCACGTTGCCGTGATAAGGAAAGGTCCGGTCCCAGATCGGCAGGAATACAGGGAAATCTGTCCTTCCAGGATGTGGTTTAAGGACTCTGGAATTCCGGAGCCGACCTGGAGACCTCCCTGAAAAATCCCGCAGTCCCGCCCGCCCAGGGCCGCGGACAGGGTGCTTTCACTGGTGGTCCAGACGGCGAAATTGCGGTTCGCACAACCGGTCTTCTGACTGCCGGACGTAAACCCCGGGAGAGGACGGACCCCGTCTGCCAGCCCGCTCCGGGCTGAGCGGGCCGAGACCGATTCCACCGGTCATCGCCCGGTGATAGCCAAGCTCCGCATGCTGCGAAACGCTGCACGCAATTTCCCGCCGGGTGCTAGAATTCGGATGCGCCGCCCTGTCCCACCGAGGCCCAACAAACACAGGGAGTGAATCGAATTGAGAGCACCACGACTTTTCCTGGGGATCTTTGCCCTGGCACTGCTTGTGCCGTTGCTGCTGCTGGCCTGCGGCGGCTCTGATGAGCCGACGGATGAACCATCCTCAGCCCGGGCTACCGCCGAGCCGACAGTCCTACCAGACTCGGAACGGGCCACCGATGAGCCGCAGACGACGGCCTCCCTCGCACGGACGCCTTCCACGACAGGGTCAGGGGATGCGCCCACCGCCACCAATACGCTTGGATCTGCGGCTGCGACAGCGCCTACCCTTGGGCCAACCTCTGCCGAAACGGACCGGGAAGCCCTGGTTGCCTTCTACAACGCAACGGACGGTGAGAACTGGGATGAAAGCAACAGCTGGCTGAGCGACGCTCCCCTCGGCCTAGGATGGAAGGGCGTCACCACCAACGACGGGCGCGTTACAAAGCTGAGCCTCGAATACAACGGCTTGAGCGGGGAGATACCGCCGGAGTTGGGCAGCCTCTCCAACCTGACACATCTGGACCTCAGCGGCAACGAGTTGAGCGGGGAGATACCGCCGGAGCTGGGCAGCCTCTCCAACCTGGGATATCTGGACCTCGCCGAGAACCAGTTGAGCGGGGAGATACCGGCGTGGTTGGGCAGTCTCTCCAACCTGGTAACACTGGACCTTAACTTCAGCAACTTGAGCGGGGAGATACCGCCGGAGCTGGGCAGCCTCTCCAACCTGACATATCTGGACCTCAGCGGCAACGCCTTGAGCGGGGAGATACCGGAGCTGGGCAGCCTCTCCAACCTGACATATCTGGACCTCACACACACCGCCTTGATTGGGGAGATACCGGAGCTGGGCAGCCTCTCCAACCTGACAGATCTGTACCTCGGCTTCAACCTACGGTTGAGCGGGGAGATACCGGCGTGGTTGGGCAGTCTCTCCAACCTGACGCATCTGGGCCTCAGCTACACCGCCTTGAGCGGGGAGATACCGGCGGAGCTGGGCAGCCTCTCCAACCTGACAGATCTGTACCTCAAGGACACCGATTTGAGCGGGTGCGTGCCAGGCAGCCTGGAAGACCAGTTGGTCGTTAACGTCTCTGACCTTCCCTTCTGCTGAAGCCACGCGCCCTCAGCCGGGACCGGACAGCATATCGTCCTGGCGGCGCTCCCAGCGCGTGTTGCTATGGCGCATGGCGCTGCCCGTCCCCGTACCAAGTACGGAGCCGGCTCATAGTCCTCATTCCAGCCGCCGGGTGTACATCGCCACCATGGTGGTGCTGTACCATCGGCCCTGTCACATGATAGCCGGGTTCGGAACGCCAGCCCCGGCAACCCCACCCGGTTTAGGTGGCTGGAAACAGCCCTGTTTAAAGCCATGGCTGGAAATTCCCCCTGTCGTAGCTCAGGGGGTGGCTGGAAAACCCGGTTTGTTTCTCCCTGGCAGGACGGTATACTTTTGCCATTCCAGCCAGGGGTGCAGCAGGATGACGCTCTACGGGTACGCCAGGGTCTCGGTGAGAGAGCCGGAGGACAAGAATCTGGACCTGCAGGTGGAGCGGCTGGTCCGCTCCGGCTGCGCCATGGGCAATATTCGAGCCGAGGAGGCCAGCGGGGCCAAGAACGACCGCGGCGGCCTTTTGGAACTGGTGGACCTGGTGGTCGAGGGAGACACCCTGGTGGTCACCCACATTGACCGGCTCTCCCGGGGGCTGACCCACGGGCTGCAGGTGATCGAGGGCCTGCATCGTGCGGGAGTGGAATTCCGGTCCCTCGCGGAAGACTTTGACACTTCAACAGCCAACGGCAAATTGCAGTTGACCATGGTCCTGGCCTTCTCCGAGTGGTGGCGGAACTCCATCAGGGAGCGGTCCATCGCCGGTCAGCACAAGGCAAAGGAAGAGGGACGTTTCCCTGGGCGTCCCACCGTCCTGACCGAGCGGCAGAAGGAGTATGTCAGGGAGGAACTGGCCAAGGGGGTTAGCCAGCGGGAGTTGGCGAGGCTCCTGGAGGTGAGCCGGTGGAAGATCCAGCAGGTGGCCGAGGGGGCGTCAGGGCCAGCAGTCTGATAAGAAGGGAATAAGGCAATGCCGCTGTTGAACTACACCACAAAGGTCAATGCCCAGAAGACGGTGACCGAGGTCATGGGTCTGCTGGTGGCCAAAGGGGCCGATGAGATATCCATCGTCTACGATGATGATCGGCAGCCCGCCGGCCTGAAGTGGACCGTCCAGAGCCCCCGGCTGGGCCGGGTTGCTTTTGCCCTACCCTGCAACGTCGACGCGGTGTTCGTTAAGCTTACCGAGCAGAAGGTAATGGTGACTTCGCCCGAGTCCCGCCGCCAGCAAGCAATACGGACATCCTGGCGGATCCTCAAGGACTGGGTGGAGGCCCAGATGGCGCTCCTAGAGACGGGCATGGTCACCATGGACGAGATTCCTGCCCTATATGCTCTCCGGCGGCCGGACTTTTTACCAAGCCCTGGTGGCCGGTGAGTTCAGGGCTCTGAACCCACCCCAAGACTAAGCGGGTGGCGGTCATAAACATGAGCAGAACGGGTCGACTCCGGTAAGGGGCAGAATCGTACGCTAAGGTTGCTATTGGCGCTTTGGCCACCCGTATTCGTCGGTGGGCAGGATGTGGGCCAGGAGCTTTGGCTCGACTGTCAGCCCGGCGTGTTTTCGCTGTCTGACCGCTTCGCCGAGATGGACTGATTCCAGTAGATAACGATGGTGGCAAGCAGGTTGAGCCCGGCCATGCGGTATTGCTGGCCCTCGCTCGATCGGTCGCGAATTTCTCCTTGGCGCTCGGTCCGGAGCGCGAAGCCCAGCCGGTTGTGTCCTCCGCGCCACATCCGGATATGCTCGATGTCGTCGTCGGACAGCGTGTAATGGCGCAGCAGGGCGGTTTCGTCCGTGGGCAAGTCGAACAGCGCCGCGCGCTGGAGCGCGCGCCAGATGCTTCGTCTCGGCATGTTCCATCTCTCCGTTATCCGTTCATCCCGGCAGGCGCGGCGCTGTCCGTAAGGGGATCGTCCAGCGGACGGCGCAGCCGGTCGCCCTGACCCCCGCCAAACCGGTGCCAGGAGCATCTCATATGAATGGTACGGAAACAATTGCGGAAGCGGGACCCTATCCGTACACTTCCCCCATGACGGCAACGCTCATCGGATACGCGCGCTGTTCCACCGATCGCCAGGATCTGGCCGCCCAGCGCCTGGCGCTCCTGGAGCTGGGCGTCGCCGAGGATCGCATCTACACCGATCACGGCTTCACTGGCACGACCAACGCCCGCCCCGGCCTCGACCAGGCCCTCGCCGCCGTGCGCGAAGGCGACACGCTGGTCGTGCCGAAACTCGACCGCCTGGCGAGGTCCGTCCCGGATGCCCGCGCCATCGCCGACCAGCTTCGCGAACGAGGCGTGAAACTGGCCCTCGGCCGGGCGCTCTACGACCCGAGCGATCCCATGGGAAAGATGTTCTTCAATATCCTCGCCACCTTCGCCGAGTTCGAAGCCGATCTCATCCGCTTGCGCACCCGCGAGGGCATGGCCATCGCCCGAGCCAGGGGAAAATTGCGCGGCAAGCAGCCCAAACTGTTCGACCGACAGCAGCGGGAACTCTGCCGCATGCATGCCACCGGTGAGTATTCCATCAGCGATCTCGCCGAGCTCTTCTCCGTCTCAAGACCAACCGTCTATCGCACGCTCAACCGGAGCCATCCCCCTTAGCGTACGATCCTGCCCCCTACCAGAATCGACCCCTACTTGCCCATGGCCCGTGGATTCCTCTACCTGGTGGCCATCATGGACTGGTACAGCCGGTACGTGGTGGCTTGGCGATTGTCCAACAGCCTGGAGGCCGACTTCTGCGTCGCCGCCTTGAAGGAGGCACTGGGGTAAGGCCAGCCGGAGGTCTTCAACACCGACCAGGGGAGTCAATTTACCAGCCTGGAGTTCACCCATGTGCTGCAGGAACACGGGGTGAAGATCAGCATGGACGGGAAAGGGCGCTACGCCGACAACATCTTCGTGGAGCGGCTGTGGCGGACGGTGAAGTACGAGGAGGTGTACCTGAAAGCCTAAGCCAACGCCAGTGAAGCCAGGAGGGAACTGGGCGCCTACTTCCGGTTCTACAACGACCAGAGACCTTAAGCTACCGGACCCCGGCCGAGGTGTTCCATCAAGTGACCGATGTTGGATAAGATAGGGCGGTCCAGGCCAAGAAGTCTACAATAGACCAGACGCTGGTATCATTGGCAGGAGCAGCGGGACTCTCGCTTAATTCCACCTCGGTCCTGCCCAACTGACCGGGTCCACCTAACTCACAGGGTGGAGTCTCTCCGATGGCGATCCAAGGGCTTCAGCATCTCCGTCCTCCCCGGACAAGTCATCTACCTCGCCATTCTAAATGAGCACGCTATTTCTCTGGACTTTTGGTAGGGCTTTTTCAACAATCCGTTACCTCCGCCTTTTACACCAGGCTTGATCATTTCACCGTGGCTTTGGTTTAGGACGCCGCGCAGCCTCGTCAACCCTGTTGCTGCCCGTGGTTAGAATCGGTCTCAAACCGTCCGATGAGTTCCCCTTCGCTACGCACGCGGGGCAGCCTGGCCATGGACAATCTATCAGGAAGGACGATGCCCCCGGAGAACACAAGCCTCATCGCATCCTCCACGGTCAAGTCTGTCTCCACCACGTCGTCTTCAATGACGAAGGCCATGTTGCCCGACGTCGGGTTGGGTACGGTTGGGACGTAAACGACTACTAACGACTGTCCGGTGTCTGCTGCGTAAGCCCGTCCGGTGACGAACCCCATCGCCACCATCCCTTCCCTGGGCCATTCGATGAACACCACCCTGGTGAACCGGTATTGGGAGGTCAAAGTGGTAGTGGCTTGTTGGGTAACGCTGTAGACCGTCTTCACTATCGGGATCCGGTAAAGGACTACATCCCTCCAGTCCATAATCTTCCTGCCAACCCGGGTAGAGATCATCAACCCAACCGCGTAGAAGACGATGATTCCTGCCAAGATTCCGACGCCCGGAAAATCCCAAGGTTTTCCGGAAACGAAGGCCAAAGGCCGGATGAAACGGTCTGCATAACCGATGACGACCAGCAGAACGACGACCGTGACCAGCAAAGGCACCAGCTCCATAAGGCCGGACAAAGTTTTACCTTGGACGTGGCCCCCAACCCGCTGAAATGCATTGGCTTGCCGGGGGGGCGATCCGTTTATGCCGGGTTTCTCCTCGTTAGCACTCACCGCTAGGCTTGCCCCTCAATAAACGTCAATCCCTCATCCGGTTTCATCCTAAACTAAAGCCAATGTGAAACCCGCAGGGATTCGTAAGAGGGTCTATGTAGATTCCACTTTTGCTTTGGTTTAATACTACAACGACGGTTTATCTGACAGGGTGATTTTCCCGACCAATTTGGACCTGACAACGTGATGCGATGAGCCTACCGCGGTAGCCTGCTGGCAGCCGGATACGAAGAGTAAGACAGCATGTTTGGCAATCCGTCGTTGTGATACTAAACTAAAGAGCCTGATGCTCCTATATAAGTCAAGGAGTGTTTTCAGCGGCATGTTGGGAGTACCGTAAGGAAGAGAAGATTTCCCGAGCGACATAGCGTTTGAGGCAACGGATCACCTCAGCCTTGCTCATTCCCTCTTTGGTGCGACGGTGCATGTAGGCTTGGGTTCGCGGGTCTTGCCGAAGTCGGACGACAACGATGCGATGGAGAGCAGCATTGGCCTGGCGATGTCCGCCGCGATTGAGCCTATGCCTGTTGGTCTTGCCTGAGGAGGCAGGTATGGGATTGACCCCGCACAGGGAGGCGAATGCGGCCTCGGAGTGGAGGCGATCCGGGTTGCTCCCGGCAGCAATGAGGAGAGTTGCAGCTGTGTCCGGTCCTATGCCAAAACTGTCCACGAGGGCTGGGGATACCTCTCGGGTGAGTCGCTCCAGTTCCGCCTCCAAGTCCTTTATTTCCTTACCGAGTTGACGGTGGCGGCGGGCAAGGGAGCGAAGAGCATATTTGGCCGCCGCCATGGGTCCGTCCATGCCGCCGGGCCGAAGGCCATTGCACCGGGTGACAAGGGCGGCAGTAGTGAGGCGACTCAAGGTCTCACGAAGTTGGGCCGGGGCCGTGACGATCAGGGCCTTCATCTGGTTGAAGGCCTGGGTGCGAGCCTTGACAGCGGAATCCTTGGCGCTCTTTAGCATGCGGATCATTTCGACCTCGCCATCGCCGGACTTGGGAGTGGCGTCGGCTACTCCGGCCAGCACCGCCCGGGCTGCCATCTCTGCATCGGTGGGGTCGCTCTTACCCTTTCGGTATCGAGTTGACCGGTCAGGCCGGTTGACCTCGACGACGGTAAAACCCCGGCCGGTCAGGAACCGGGCCAGTCCGGCGCCGTAAGAACCAGTACCCTCAATCCCGAAGGCGCGAACTTCTCCTAGGCTTCGGGACCAGCGTTCCACTTCCTCACACCCGTGGCTGGTCGCTGGCGCAGAGAACTGGGCGAGACGCACACCCTGTGGGTCAATGGCCACTGCCACATGCTCATCTTGGTGAGTGTCTACTCCGATGACCACCTGAACAGCGCCAATGACTCCACGACCGGCAGTTGCTGTCATACCTGCCTCCTGAAGGATGGTCTGTCGGCCAAGTGAGCGGACAGGACTGCGACGGGGCGCGATGCCAGGCTCCTATCAGGTCACTGCTCGCCTTGCCGAAGGCACTCAAGATGCCACCTCGACTCGAGTCGACAGATCAGGCTGAAGGCATGATGCCAGTCTCAGAAGGGGTCAAACCCGAGCCGGGGTGACTCGGGATTCATCATCGCAGTCTCATAAGGCCGCAAATGGACTTGCCGAAGGGCGACGTCGCTGCAATTTCACTGGCTATGGGCGAAAATGAGAAGGGGCTGTCAGGACAATCGGTTGTCAGTCGTGTTGGCGACTATGGGATAAGCACGGTTTGCCCCTCTAGGTACGGATAATCCGGCCGCCGGGTACGCCATGCACGCCACAAAGTCCGCAGGTTGAAGGCGGTGGCCAGCAGGGTCCATTCGCCAGTGACGTAACACCTCGCAACAGGAACCTCCGTAATCCCTGCTGCTCTTTGATGATCCCGAAGACGGGTTCGACCAGTTGCTTTCTCTTCTTGAACACCGAACGGGCCTCGTCTGTGGCCATCCAGGCGCGATGACGCCGCAGGGCAGCGTCATAGGGGCTTATTGCCAAGCTCCGGCTGGGCGAACCACGGGTGATGCAATCTCCGGCAACCGGACACGCCTGGCAAATATGTTTGGGGGCTTGGTACATCCTCTTGTTTGTTTTTCTGGCGAACCTCCCGCGTACCAGGCTCAGCACCTGGCCTTGGGGGCATCTGTATGTGCGCTGCCGACATCGTAGGTGAACCGGTCCTTGTGGTAGGGATGGTCCAGTGCCATTCCTCTGGGCGACTCCGGCATTGCCACCTGCTGAACGCGGTCAGCGCATCCCTGTAGCGCCGCCGCCGAGTGATAGCCAGCATCGGCCAGGGTCAATGGCGTCTTGACTCCCGTGGTCTCCTCTGCCCTCTGGAGCATCGGGGTCAGCCTGGCGTAATCTGCCGGTTCATCCACTAGTAGTTGAACGTCATTGAATTGAGGCACAACTGGTGTATTCTGCCAGCATTGGCGAATTGTATTCAAGGAGAGGGGTCGTGCCGGCTAAGAAGTACCGTATCGAACTGACCGCGGAAGAGCAACAGGAACTGAAGGCCCTGGTTTCCAAGGGACGGGCAGCAGCGTACAAGCAGACCCATGCACGCATCCTGTTGCTTAGCGATGAAGCGCGGAAAGACGGAGGCCTGACGGACGAAGAGGTTGCCCGGTCCCTCGAGATCGCCAGCGCCACAGTGGAACGGATACGCCGCCGTTGCGTGGAGGAAGGGATCGAAGCGGCCTTGGGGCGTAAGGAGCAACAACGCCGCCGGCCAAAGAAACTGGATGGCGCTGCGGAAGCCCACTTGATTGCGCTGGCCTGCGGGGAACCGCCACAGGGCCGGGTAAGTTGGACGCTGAGATTATTGGCGGACCGGTTGGTGGAGTGCGAGATAGTGGAGAGCATCCACCCAGAGACGGTGCGCAAGACGCTGAAAAAAACGAACTCAAGCCTTGGCTGAAAGAGTGCTGGTGCATCCCGCCCCAGGGCAACGCCGAGTTCGTCTGCGCCATGGAGGACGTGCTTGAGGTCTACCAGCGTCAATTCGGGGACAATGAGGTGCTGGTGTGCCTGGACGAAACCAGCAAACAGCAGGTGAAGGAAACGCGACTGCCGCGCCCGCTCCGCCCCGGATCGGCAGTCGCGTATGATTACGAATACGAGCGCAACGGGGTGAGCAACCTGTTCATGCTGTTTGCGCCGCTGGAAGGGTGGCGGCGGGTCGGAGTGACGGACCGGCGGACGAAAGTGGACTGGGCGCACCAAGTGAAGAAGTTGGTGGACGAGGACTGCCCGGACAAGGACCGGATTGTGCTGGTGATGGACAACCTGAACACCCATCATCCGGCCTCATTATACGAGGCGTTCGAGCCTATGGAAGCGCGGCGTATCGCCGAACGTCTGGAGATTCACTACACCCCCAAGCATGGGAGTTGGCTGGACATGGCTGAAATTGAAATCGGAGTGCTGGCCCGGCAGTGCTTGGACCGCCGGATTCCTGATCAAGAGGTGCTGCGCCGGGAAGTTGACGCCTGGCAGGACCAGCGCAACCGGGACATGGTGCGAGTGGACTGGCGCTTCACCACCGATGACGCGCGCATCAAGCTGAAATCCCTTTACCCAGCAATTCAAAATAGCTGAACTACTAAACCAAAGCCAAGGTGGGATGTACATTTAAGTGGCGATGATGATCAGCTGGGTGGCGCGGGTGAATCCCTCTCATCCGTACTTGGAAAATGACACAGCTCCGTCGTTTGCCCCCCACCATCTGCGCATTTCACCTTGGCTTTAGTTTAGTTCAACGGCCGTGACCAGCATGCCGGACGTTTCCTGGCCCGTCTTTACCGGTGAAACCATCGCTTGGGCATTGTAAGCCGGTAAGAAGCCCTGTCTCATTTTCATGAACCGGGCGTCCCGGTCCGTCAGGTTGATGCTTTTGCGGCCCTTGAGATCCTCCAGTTCATCCATCGCCCGGCGCACTTGGTCGCGCAAGGTCCTCTTGTCGGCCAATTTCTCCGGGAGATGCACCGGGGCCCTGTCGGTTTCCCCTTCATTCTGGTCCTCCAGTTCGGCTATGGCCCGGTCCAACCGCTCCAATAATTTGGCCAACCCCTCGGCATCGTAACTGCGACCAGACGATGCGTTGGCTGCCACCTTGGTTCCGTCCACCGCCTGCACCGCTAGGTCCACCAACTCCATCGCCACTGCCGTTCGAACCGTTCGCTTGAAGAGACTTCTCATTGCCTGGCGATGATCCTTGTAGAACCGCCACAGGGTGTTGTGGTCCGGGTGTTGCCAGCCGGTAAGCCACAGATAAGGTATCTGGTCCCGGCAGGCTGCCTCCAGCTTGCGGCTGGAGCGTATTCCGGTCACGAAGCCAAACAGCCAGACGCTCAGCAATGCCCGGGGATGATAGGCCGGCGCTCCCAGCGGGTCGCCTTCTATCTCCACGCCGAGTTCCTTCCAGTCCTCGCGGTCCAAGGCGTCGACGAACTCGGCCACGAAACGGGCGGGATGGTCCAACGGCAATAACTCATCAAGAGACGGCGGCAACAGCCAGGCCTGCCCACAGGGCATGTCTCGAAGCGGCATCACCAACCTCCACGCCACCTGCTTCCCAACAGTCTACACCCTCGCAACTTCCCGACTTATGAGACAGGCTCTTTGGTTTAGGTTACTCTCATACCTATTCAGGGCGGCGGAGTTCCAGTAGGCGAGTCTATGGTAGTACCCACGTCGTTATTTCCGTCGTCGTAAAAGCTTCCCGGTATCAAGGCTCCCCTCTCCAGTCCCAGTTGTAACTTGGTGTACTCCGAGCCAATCTGCGCCCCCAGCATCAATATCATCGCCGACACGAAAACCCACAGCATGAGGGCTATTATCGAAGCGACGGACCCGTATATCAGGGTATAGTCTACGACGTTCTCGAGGTACCAGAGAAACAGGACTTTGGCAGTTTCGAACATCACCGCAGCTATCAAAGCCCCGGGCCACACGTAACGCCAGAAGGTTTTGCAATTGGGCGTAAACCGGTAGATGATCAGGAAAATCAGAAAAGTTATGGATAACGGCACCAAATGCAACGATATATGACCTATTCCAGACACATGAAATAATTCTTGCAGAGGGACTCCAAATTCACGAGTGGTGCTGGTCTGCAACTCAATGGCGGAGCTAATCGCGGTGGATACGAGGAATAATGTGCCCACGACCAGGGCCATGAAGGCGTGAAGAGGTTTGGCGGTATAGAAAGGTGGGTTTTGCCTTATGCCCCAAGCGCGGTTAACGGCTCTGGCCACTGCTCCGAAGCTGACTATCGCAGTCCATATGATGCCGAGGAAAGCCCCAATTCCCAATGCTCCGCGGAGATCCACTAACCCTGACACGTTCTCTTCCGCGAACACCCGGGAGCCGGGCAGGTTAATGGTAACGAAATCCAGGAACTCCTGCTGGGTGTCCTCTGGCGTAAGAATGATACCCAGTATCGCCAGCAATCCCAGAACTAAAGGGAATAGAGACATGAGGGTATAGTAAGCTACCCCAGCCGCCAGGTGGGTGGCCTCGACGCGGTACATTCCTCGGGCGACTCTCCACGCCAGCACCAACACCCAAATTCGCACTGCGGGACTGCGGCCGATAACGTTTTTGACGTAGGCGGTCTTTGATTTGCTTATAGAGACCCACTTAGTCACCATGTTTGCGTTCTATCATTACCTAAGAGGATGCATAGACACTCGCACATCTACATCGCGCAAGTGTTATACGGAGATTTACATCCTTGTGCAAGGGCGGTAGTTACCTTGGCCCCAGTAGTCCCCACGCGCTTGGAGGCCAATACCTGAACCAGACTCGACCCATAATCAACCGATTGTTTACCGGCCCCAAAATCCTGCTGTCGCGGCTTTGTCTGCGGTTGTCTCCCATTACGAAATATTCGTCGTGACCGGGTGACCACTCTTGCGGCCCTATCCGCTTTTCCACGGCGGGGGAGGTCGGATAATTCTCCTGCAACGGCCTCCCATTCAGCAAAAGCTGCCCTTCCTTCATCAGGATAGTCTCATTTGGCAGTCCAACGATACGCTTGATGTACACATCGCCAGTCCCCCCGGGATGACGGAGTACCACGATGTCCCCCCGGTCCAGTTGGCGTCCAAGGCGCTCCCTGGGAAGCATCAGCACGTATTGGCTGTCGGCCAACGCCGGCAACATGCTATCCTCTTCCACTCGATACGGACGGGAGCGGACAATGGATTACAATAGACGAAGAAGCGGCACTATTGTGGACCTGATACCTGTTAACAGCCCACTGGCCCAATCTCCCGCCGCCCTTGACAGTAGTTATGGGGTATGGGCAATCCGGACTGTTTGGAAGCTCTCAACACCGGCAAGGAGTAACCTGAGTTGCACCCGGCTGTTAAATTGCTGGACGGTATCAGACGTCATAGACAACCGGCGAAAATCGCACCCGACCACGTATGCCTTCCAAGGCTCCTGAAGTGAGCGCCAAAACCATCTTGGACTCTTCATCCGCATCGAAAGGCACCTCGATTCCAAGGGGCCCGGCCGGCACAAAGCCGAAGCGCGGGTAGTAGGTTGAGTGACCAATGACTATGACGATTCGATGACCCAGCCGCCGGCAGATCGCGAGACCTTCTTCGACCAGTTGTGACCCGACGCCCTGCCGCTGCAGTTTGGGGTGCACTGCCAGCGGCCCCAACGTCAGGGCAGGAATGGACTCGCCAGCATTGTCGATGGGGGAAGTGGTGAACATGACGTGACCGCTCACCTCCCCATCGCGCACCGCTACCAGCGCTAGCTCTGGAAGGTACTCTTCGGACCCACGCAACACTTCCAACAGACCGGCTACGTCCTCGTCTGGAAAGGCTAGCCTGACAACCTCTCGGGCTACGGGGAAGTCGTCGGCTATTTCGGGACGGATAATAACGTCCATCAGTTGGTCTCCCTGGGCAAGGCAGCTATTGGGTTGAACGGCAATCATATTGACTACTACTACAGTCGAAGGAATATGGCAGGCAGAATTTACTTACTCCAACGGTGGCGAGGTGTGGACACACGGAGAAAAGGGACTAAAGGAGCAAGTCACCAGGGGTGCAGTTCCAGAACTTCGCGGGTCGAATTAACTACGGCCAGACCGGCGCCAGTTAAAACCCGGCCCCTGCAATGCGGTAATAAGAAGTTGGGAAGGCTAGCCAGAAATGTGGGCGTTCACGCCCCATGGTTGCCTTCCAACTGATGAAGTCTGCCGCACCAGGACCCGACCTGAGCCGCCCGAGCATTTTTACTTCTCTTATGTCACTTCGCCTGCTTCCGGTTGAACAGCCGATTCCGGCTCCTGGCGACGTGGCCGTCGCCAGTTCCGCACCCGGTCCCGCGCGGAGCCGAGATAACTTCCGCCACGCTGCCGAGCGGCGCCCATGTATTCTCCGGAGCGTTCGCGGACCATGCGGCGAGTCTCACTGCCAGTCTGTGGAGCCAGGAGCAGACCGGCAACTGCCCCGGCCACGGCCCCCAACAATAGTCCGGCTGCAAACTTGTTGGGCCCTGTTTTTGCCATACCGGTTCCTCCTTCCAGGTCAGCCCGAATGATCAGTGCAGTCTGGGCATCGAAACGCTTTGAATTGCGCTATTACAAGTATATGCCATCGCGCCATATCATGGGGCTCTGGCCTCCACTTTATTCCCGATTGTGGCCCTGTTCCGGTTATGTGCTTTCCTGGTCACGGCGACAAGATACCGCAGATTTGGCCACCGGAAACGGCGACCACCTCGCTGGCGCCCGCTTCCCGGGGCTGCGACACCAGGCCCCTACCCCCTGCCGCCCTGGTAGTACCTGGCCACCGCCCCCCGTCCGGCTGCCTGGCGCTCCGTGTAACGGGCCGGCATCCTGGGAGACTTCCACCGGCCCGCCGTCATCAGCTCGGGGAGGGCGAACCCCGCAGCCGACAGGTCCTGGGCCATCCCAACCCGCCCAGAGTGTCCGGTGATGTCCCGCCAGCCGGGGAGCCCAGCCGCCCGCGCTGCCTGCTGCAGACGCCGCCGGATGGTGTCTGGGTGGAGGTTGAAGACCGGAGTGACCGCGTCGGTCACCGCCTCTTCCGGGCGGACGGCCAGCAGGGCTAGGACGGCGGCCAGTCCCAGGTACAACACCACCCCCTCGGCCTCCTGATCGGTCTTCGACTCCGGAATCCGGATGCGGCCGCTGCCGTCTCCCGCCAGCTCCACGTCCCCCCAGCGCAGGGCGGCGGCCTCGGAGACCCGCAGCAGCCCGTCGCGCATGACGGAGGCCAGGGCGACGGCGCCCAAGCCGCGGCGCTGGGCGTATTCCGCCGTCTCGGTATGACCGCCCCGGGTGCGGCGGCGACGGGTGAAGGCGGTGGCCCTGATCGCCGCCAGGGCCTCGGCGTGGAGGGGCGCCGCCTGTCTCTGGGCCCCCCGGAGGATCCGGCCCAGCCCCCGCATCATCTCCGCGACGCCGGGGCCGCCGGGCTTGGGCCACCCCGCCAGCTCGGCGCCCCTGATGATGGCCGGCCGGGCCTGCCGGATGGTGGCCATGCGTTTGCCGTCCTCCGCCAGGTGGACCAGGTAGTGGCAGAGGGCGGCCTCCAGGCCCCCCGGGCAGGTCGAGCCCCTGTTCCTGGGCCCAGCTGTGAAAGCGGGTCCAGTGACCGAGGTAGGCCCGCTGGGTGTTCCGGGCCCGGGCGGCCTGGCGGACCTGGTCGCTCCGGGAGAGGGGCGGGCCGGTGACGGGAACGGGTTGAGGCAGCAAGATCGGTGTCTCCTTAAATGGGCCTGCAACAGGCCCATCCAAGGGCGGGACGGACACTCCTGAACTGGTTGTTCGGGGGTCCGGAAGTCCATTCCATCATGCTCGATAAGTACATTTATCGCGCATAGTAAGGGCAACTCCAAAAGGTCCATTTCCGGGCCGTTGTCAGGGCTCGAGGGGCTATTCAGAGGGGAGCCGGTGGGGGTGCTGTCTCGGACGGCGTGGACTTGTCGGGCCGCCCGCGAGCGAACTTCTTTTTGCTGGAGTTGGGTCTCTTCGAGGCGGAACAACTGGGGATAGTAAGCGTCAAGGAATTGAGATCGCCGTCCAAATTCTCCAATTGCTAGTTCAACAGTCCCTCCTAAAAGAGGATCGAGTCTTTCCCTCGCCTCATGCTCCAGCAGAGGGAGCAATCCCAAGTCGAAGAAGTCGAGTTGACGGGAGAAATCAACGCCGGCGGACTTCGTCTCAAAATCCGTGACGGCACCCGAATTTCCTTATTTCGTTCGAATAGACTCTGGGCGTTCTGTAACTCGATTTGTTCGAGGACCACAGGCGCCTCCCTTCCAGTCATTCCCAGCGAACGACGCCGGCGGACTTCGTCTCAAAATTCCCGAATTTCCTTATTTCGTTCGAATAGACTCTGGGCGTTCTGTAACTCGATTTGTTCGAGGACCACAGGCGCCTCCCTTCCAGTCATTCCCAGCGAACGAGGTGTTCCCGATCTAGCTCAAGGATTTGGGGAGCACCCAGAGAACGATATTGTTCTACTAGAGGAATGCCTTTTACTCCGTTGGCGAAGACTACGCCAAAGCAGGCATTCCTGTAGGAAGGGGGTTCCTGAGCGAAGGTAGCGAGCGGTAGAGTACTAACCGAATAGTCATGAGCAAGAATGTCGGCAAACTCATAGTTCTCTTGGAGAAGGTTTCCCGTATATCCGATTCCGGTTAGTCCCTGTTGCACTAGCTCGTAGAGTCTTTGGCTAGCAAGGTTTTGCATCGGAATCTCGCACATTCCAAGCGTCGTTGTCATTCCCAACGATGTACTTGGATGCCTCCTCCTTGAACAATGCCTCCTCCTGGGCTGCCCTAAGCAGGATCATTCCGCCAATGTCACTGATGCTTCTGTTCCAATATGGGCTATCTGGGCAACCCTTCAATTGAACAAGAATGTCATGAAGGTCGGGCTGACCTTCGACCGGGTAGGAAATTGTTTGTCGCTTTCTAGCCATATAATGCTTCACTCCGCCTTAAAGCGAAGCATTCTGTGTCAAAAGTCAAGGCGAGGGTTACGCGACCAGTGTCCCATTCTGCGGGAATACCTCTCACTCTCAGCGGTCCCAAATTTTACCAGTCATTAGTGGTATGGCGACAAACGCAGACTGGGTTCCCTCGGGTGGTATGAACAGTTACATTGCCTGAGTTCAATTGGTGTTGCCAATCCTACCAAGTTACTTCAAAATTGTGGAGGACCATAGGCTGCAGCGAATCAACAAGATCTTACAGCCCAACCACATCTCGAAGATGGTACTGTCTACCGTCAAGTCCGGCCCACCTAACTGGACAAAATCAAGAACCTTCACCATTACCTTCACGCTGGCGATGTAATCAACCTCTCGCCCGACCTAGCAGTGAAACCTGCCGGGGGACGAGCGGCCGGTCATGCCTGCTTCTGGATGCTGGGGGAGAATATCCATCCTGGCGGGAGATGTCCCAGCCGGTAACGCACGACTACGGAACCAACTGTGGACATTTCACCTTGGTGGCCCTGTCGTCATTACAATATCCGCACCCTGCCATTGGTATTTCATAGGAGAGACCCCAGACGTTATGCACAACGACAAGTCAGCGCCTGACGGCGGGCGAAATCCAGCCATTAACCGGAGCGGAGACGTTGTCTGCTTCGGGTTCCTGACCTACTGCCTGCTCCTGATGGTCGACGAACTGCCGCCGAAGAATGGTGGCGCCCTCGTGCGGGATTCGGTTGATACCGTGGGAGATGATGCCGCGATTGTGGCAAGCGTTCTGACCAATTGGAGGATCCCAACCAAGCTCATCTCTTCCCCGGTTGGAAACGACCACTACGGGGAGACGGTAACAGGACATCTGAATTCGTGGGGAGTGGACGTGGAGCATCGGGTCAGGCAGGGGTTGACTACACCGGTGGAGATTGGAATCGTGGATGACGGCGGAGGCCGCACCTATTTCCAACGGAGAGACCATTTCGCCCTGGCCGCGTTGCAGGCGCCAAGCTCCCCCCAGTTGTCGGGGGCCGGGTTGCTCTATGTTGACTGGTACGACGGGCCCAGCGTGCTCGCGGCCATGGAGACGGCCGTCTCTTTAGGCGTCCCAGTCTTCCTAAACCTGGAGTCGCAGTACAGCAGGAACCCCTCGCTTTCAGACCTGATGCGTTACGCCACCATCTGCCAGGTATCAATGGACGAACCGGGATCATCCGGAAGCCCGGTCGACACCGCTCGCTCGTTGATCAACTTGGGCATGGAAACCGTGCTGGTGACCCTCGGCGCAGAGGGCTGCCTTGTTGCCCAGGGGCGACAGGCCTATTGCATCAAGGCGCCGCGGGTAAAGGTGGTTGACTGCTACGGGGCCGGTGCGGCCTTTTCGGCCGGCATCATCTACGGTTCCCGAGCGGGATGGCCGCTGGAAAGCAGCGCCCGGTTCGCCACGGCCTACGCCGGGCTCAAGTGCCAGGTGGCCGGTATCGCGGGCTTGTCCGCAACCGAGATCCGAGGGACGGCGGCTACCCTGGATGCTCGCCCCTTGTCCTTGTGAACGGGTAGGCCTAATTCTTCCTCACCCAGAAGGCGCAGTAGCGCATCGGCTTCGGGTCGCTGAAATAGAGCATTCCACCCAAGTCCCCGCTCCCCTCCGGTTCCACCAGAGAGCACCCGCAGTCCTCCAGGATGCTCAGCAAGCGGTGTTCGTCGTACAGCTGAAACGACCGGTCCACGCCGTCCCCACCATAGGCCCGGTCACTGACGGTGGCTACCCCTGAACCGGTCTTGAACATGAGCTGCAGGACGCCTCCGGAGGCCAGGACTCTCGCCAACTCCGGGATGGCCGTAGTTTCGGTGGCCTCGGGTGTCAGGTGCTGTATGACGGCGTTGCATAATATGAAATCGAAGAAGCCCGACTCAAACGACAGGGGCTCTCGCAGATCGGCCACGTTGAGCTTGTCCGCTATTTCCGGGTGCAACTCTCTGCCCAGGCTGATGTTCTCCTCCACCGCGTCAATTCCGTAGACGTCATACCCCCGTGTGTGCAGCAAGTGAACGTCCCGGGCTCCCGCTCCGCACCCTGCGTCCAGCCCACGATTCCCCCCCGCCATCTCGACAACTCGATTGAGCAGGTCCAAGTCTCCCTTCAGGGCCGGATGGGAGGAACCGGTATACACCGAGTGGGTGAACTCGTGAGACAACTGCGAGTATCTCTGGGCGTGTTTCCTGTAAAAGTCCAGTGAGTCGAATTGCATGTGGACACCTTTGAAGAGGTCGGATTACGTTGCGACTAAAAATTACTGTCAATACCGATGTACAATTTACTTTAGGCTCCATATTTTGTAAACTCAGGTATTACCCTTTAATAATCTAGAACAAACGCCCGCTTTTCTTGATTGCGTTTGGGGATGCTTGAGATGGCGAAATGAATTCCGCAGAGAGTGGCTTGCATCAGCTTTTCAAGGCTCAAGCTACGGAGACTCCCGACAACCCGGCAATAGTCTTCGGCGACGAGCAGACATCCTATTCACAACTCGACCAGGCGACGGACGCCTTGGGGGCCTACCTCCGACATTGCGGCGTATCAACCGATGATCCGGTGGGAATATACATGGAGACCTGCCCGGAGTACATCATAGCGAGCATCGGAACATTGAAGGCCGGTGCGCCCTTCATGCCCATTGCCCTCGATCTCCCCGATTCCCTTCTTGGCACATTGCTGTCCGAATCGCAGCCCAAAGTGGTCGTCACCAAGGCGCGGCACTTGCCCAGACTGAGCAAATTCTCTGGGCCTCGCCTATTGCCTGTTGACTCCGACCAGGCCTGGAGAGCGTTCGCTCCCCCGAATGCTGAGATTCGCGTCGACACCGGCGACCTGGCCTTCCTCCCCTACACCTCGGGCACAACAGGACAGCCTAAGGGAGTACTGCAGACCAATGGCGCTCTGATTTCATCCTACGTGGCGAGGTGCAGGTTCAGTTCCTACAGTGCCGGGGACAGGGTCGCCTGCAATATCTTCTTTCCCTGGGAGTTCCTCCGGCCGCTTTTGAAGGGGGGAACGGTGTACGTAATTCCCGATGATGTCGTGTTCGCACCGCGCGCCGTTACCAAGTTTATAGCAGAGCACCGGATAACCGAGGTCCTGTTCACTCCGTCGTTGCTGCAGGGAGTATTGAATTCGACAGACCGCAAACAATTGCGGTCTGCCCTGTCGTCCCTCCGAGTGGTCTGGCTGAACGGCGAGGTGGTGCCGGCCAGCCTGCTGAGGCTGTCGTTGGACGTGTTGCCCCGTTCTGCGCGCGTGTTCAACACCTACAGCATCAGTGAGACCCACGACGTTTGCACCATTGAACTGACGGACTTGTGCCTCGACACCAGGGATGCGTGCCCGGTCGGTTACGCAATGGATGGGGTGACGCTCCGGGTGCTCCCGGAAGGGCAGTCCGATCTGGCTTCAAGCGGAATCGGAGAGCTCTTCATTGGCGGTCGAGGACTGGCCCGGGGCTATCTGAAGAGGCCTGACCTGGATGCCGAGAAGTTCGTCAGATGGAACGGTGAGAGGTATTACGCCACCGGCGACCTGGCCGAGGTTGATGCGCGGGGTATGACGACGATCATCGCCCGGAATGATTCGATGGTCAAGATCAGGGGATACACCGTTTACCTGAGCGCCATAGAGGAGACCCTCTGCCAGCACTGTGACGCGGCGGATGCGTCGGTGTTGGCCGAGAACAAGGACGAAGGCTACAATCGGCTCGTGGCCTACGTTGTCCGGGGGCCGCAGGCGGCGTGGAAGGTCGATGGGAAGAGCGGGACAAGCAGAGACCTGCGTGCTCTGCTGGAACGGTATCTGCCGCCCTACATGGTGCCCAGCCACTTCATGGAACTGGAGACTCTCCCGATAAATCAACAGACGGGCAAACTGGAGCGCAAAGCATTGCCCGCACTGCGGGAAAGGAGAGGTGCGGTTAAGCAGCGCACCCCGCTGTCCAAGCACGCAACCGCAGCCGAGCGTCGCAGGGTCTTGCGGGAGCTATGGAGTGAAGCACTGGAAGTCGACGGCGACTCACTGGAAGATGACTGGAACTTCTTTGATCTCGGCGGCCACTCCCTGACGGGCCTGGACCTCACCCTGGGCATCGAACAGCTGTTTGGGATTGAACTAAATGGCACGGAGATCTACGAGTACCCCACCATAAATGAGCTGGGCGCGTACTTGGAAAATAGAGGGACGAATATGGAACCGAGAATTTCGCTGGCCGAGGACTCGGTCCTGGGTCCGGAGATTGCACCAGGAGGCGCCCCGAGAATAACCCGTCTCAGCGAGGCGTCCTCAGTCCTTGTGACGGGAACAACCGGATTCCTTGGAGCCTTTTTGCTCGACGAATTGCTGCGCGCCGCGGGACCGGACACCCGGTTCTACTGCCTGGTAAGGGACCGGAACTCAGGACAGGGCGGGTCCACCAACCGAGTGCTGGACACCCTGAAATTTTACGGGCTGGCCGGTCATTCCGCGGGAGACCGGATTGTTCCGGTGGCTGGAGACCTCACCCTGCCCCGCATGGGACTGGACAATGAGGAGTACCGGCGGTTGGCGGAAGAGATCGACCTGATTTTCCATTGCGCCGCCTCGGTCAACTACGCCTACCCCTATTCTGCAGCCAAGCCCCACACCGTCGGCGGGACATTGGAGGTGCTCAAGTTCGCCTGCACCGCTGCAACAAAGACGGTCCAATACGTTTCATCCAACGGCATTTTCCCCGGAGGAGACGACACCCCCTACTTGGAAAACAGCGACATAGACGGCTTCGTCGACAGGATGGAGGGGGGTTACAATCAGACCAAATGGGTTGCGGAGCGGCTAGTCTGGTCGGCTGTTTCTCGAGGACTGCCGGTATGCATCTTCCGTCCGGGCAACATTGGCCACCACAGCGGTACCGGTACGGTCAACCCGAATGACTTCCTGTCGTTGATAATCAAGGCCTGCGCCCGCCTGGGGTGCGCCCCCTTGGCGCCGGAATGGTTCTTCGAGATGACCCCGGTCGACTTTCTGGTCAAGGCCATAACGAAAATCTCCGACGATCCCAGGCACCTGGGCAGGGTATACAACGTGGTCCAACAGGACCCCGTACCCGCCGATCAAGTTTTTGCATATATGGAGAACCACGGATACGTGGCGGACCGCGCTCAATTGGGGGACTGGAAATCAAGACTGGAAACGATGGCCGACCGCGATGATGACATGGAGTTGAAAGTTCTGGTCCGGTCCCTGGAGTCATTCGGGCCGTACCTGTCCGATACCAGCGTCTACGACATCAGCCGGTTCTCGGAAGCATTGTCGGAAATCGGTCTGGGAATGCCCGCAGTCGACGTTGACTACGTGACCAAATTCTTACGGAAGTGACCATGAAAGTGAGTCTGCGGCGGATTAGATCTCTTCAGACAGTTGTTCTCGGTAAGACAGTCGTTCTCGGTAACAGGTAAGGCCAGAAATCGGGCCCCGCTAGCGAGGACACAGCCGTCCTGACCGCGACAGCACCGGAAGGCCTGCTCCAACACCCCGACACACCGGGCATCATCGGCCGCCTGTCTTCCTCCAGCCATAACCACTTCCGCTGCTCCAAGGTGTTGATCATTTTCCGCAAATTGTTTCCTGTCCGGCTGTCTCCACCGTAATGGGCTCGAACCAACGAGTAGTTCCCAAGGCCCCAAGCCTGATGGCGCTGCCGCCACGAATCTGTTGTACTATGGGATGGCATGGGCAGTCGGTGACGGACGAGCCTTCATTGTCGCCCCGGCCGCCACATCTGTAAGCGGCGGAGGTAAATTGTCCCGTGCGGGCGGGTAATCTCTGACAAACGGCGGTTGCAAATTGGACCGCCCGCCGCCATCCATAGGCTTCAAGTCGAGCTTATGGGTGGTGCGATGGATGTACAGAGTGGACTTATATCTGCGGGTTCGCCGGGCGGTGATGGTGGAGGGCAAGAGTATTCGGGAGGTCTCCAGAGAGTTTGGGCTGCACCGGGACACGGTGCGCAAGATGCTGGCCTACTCCGTGCCTCCGGGCTACCGGCGACAGACTCCTCCTCGAAGGCCCAAGCTGGAGCCTTTCACCGACGTCATCGACCGGATCCTGGAGGATGACCTCACGCGCCCCAGGAAGCAGCGCCACACGGCCAAGCGGATATTCGAGCGCCTCAGGGACGAGTACGGGTTCGACGGCGGATACACCACCGTCAAGGACTACGTCAGGGAGCATCGCCGTCAGACCAGGGAGATGTTCGTGCCGTTGTCCCACCCGCCGGGCCACGCGCAGTGCGACTTCGGCGAGGCCCTGGTGGTCATCGGCGGCGTTGAGCGGAAGGCGCCCACTGCTTCGTCATCGACCTGCCCCACAGCGACGGCTGCTTCGTCAAGGCCTACCCGTCCGAGACCACCGGGGCCTTCCTGGACGGCCACGTGTCAGCCCTCGCCTTTCTGGGCGGAGTGCCCCAGAGCATCCTCTACGACAATACCAGGCTGGCTGTTGCCCGGATTCTGGGCGACGGCCGGCGCCAGCGCACCCGCGCCTTCACCGAGCTCCAGTCCCACTACCTGTTCGAGGACCGGTTCGGGCGTCCCGGCAAGGGCAATGACAAGGGCAAGGTGGAAGGCCTGGTGGGGTACATGCGCCGCAACTTCCTGGTGCCGGTGCCGTCCTTCGAAAGCTTCGATGCGCTGAACGCCCACCTGGAGCGTCGCTGCCTGGCGCGTATGGATGCCAGGTTGAGGGGTCACTCAGAGAGCATAGGTCAACGGATGGAGCGGGACCTGGACGCCCTGCTGCCCCTGCCGCCGGTGGCCTACGACGCGTGCGACAAGCAGGCTGGCCGGGTGAGTTCGCTGTCCTTGGTAAGGTACAGGACCAACGACTACTCGGTGCCGGTGGCCTACGGACACCGGGACGTCCTGGTACGGGGCTACGTGGACCAGGTGGTCATCAGTTGCGGGACTGAGGTCATCGCCAGCCATCCCAGATCATACGACCGGGACGACTTCGTCTACGACCCCATCCACTACCTGCCGCTGTTGGAGCGGAAACCGGGCGCCCTGGACCAGGCCGCGCCGCTGCAGGGATGGGCTCTGCCCGATGAGTTCGGGACGCTGCGGCGTCTGCTGGAATCCCGCATGGGACGGCGGGGCAAACGGGAGTTCGTGCAGGTGCTGAGGCTGCTGGAGACCTTCTCCCAGCAGGAGGTGCATACAGCGGTGAAAGATGCCATCCACCTGGGGTCGCTGAGCTTTGACGCAGTGAAGCACTTGGTGCTGTGCCGGCTGGAGGGGCGGCCGCCCAGGCTGGATATGGAGCTCTATCCCTACCTGCCCCGGGTCAGGGTCGGCACCACCTCCACACAAGACTACATGGCTCTCCTCACAGGGCGGGCGGCATGAACGACCGGTCGACGCTGCTATTGGAACACCATCTCAAAGAACTGAAGCTGCCCAGCTTCCTGAGAGAGTACGGGAAGATGGCCGCCCTGTGCGCCGCCGAGAATGTGGATCATCCCCAGTACCTGCTCAGGCTCGCGGAACTGGAGCTCATCGACCGCCACCAGCGCATGGTGGAGCGGCGGATACGCGCCGCCCGATTCCCCGCGGTGAAGAGTCTGGACACCCTCGACTTCCCGGCAATCCCGTCGCTGAACAAGGCGCTGGTGATGGAACTGGCCCGGTGTGAATACATCCAGCGCCGGGAGAACGTCATCGCCGTCGGCAACAGCGGCACCGGCAAGACTCACGTGGCCCTTGGGCTGGGGCTGGCCGCCTGCCAGCGCGGGATGTCTGTAGGTTTCATCACCGCCGCCGGCCTGGTGCATGAGATGATGGAGGCCAGGGACGAAAGGCGCCTGCTGAACTTGCAGAAACAACTGGCCCGGCTCAACCTGCTGATCATCGACGAGCTGGGCTTCGTCCCCCTTTCCAGAACCGGGGCGGAACTGCTCTTCGAGGTCTTCAGCCAACGCTACGAGCGGGGCTCCGTCATGGTGACCACCAACCTCCCCTTCGATGAGTGGACCGAGGTCTTCGGCTCGGAACGCCTCACCGGAGCGCTGCTGGACCGGCTCACCCACCACGTCCACATCCTGGAGATGAACGGCGAGAGCTACCGGCTCAAGCGCAGCCGGGAGAACGCTTCCCCGCAGGCTTCAGAAGAACCCGACGCAGAATAGCCGCACCGCCAACGCCGTCTCCTCCTGTTCTTGTAACGCCGCCGCTCCGACCAATTTACTGCCGTCAGTCATCACATCAGTGGTACACGATCACGCCGCCCCAGTGGCCCATTATCTCGGCGCCCTTGACATCTGTGTATATCAACATCATTCTGAGGGCGACGCCTATCGCGGCCAAAAGGAGCAGCGCCGCTGCCCCCTGGGAACGCCGGCATTCCACCCTTTCTCCCTTCCCGGCCATTGCGCGCCGCGTTTTCCGGCATGCGGGTTGAACTCAGTTTCTTTATATGGGCGCCTGTGGCAATGCCCTCGACCGGCAGACCGGACGGTCTCGAATCCGGGTTCCGCACCACTCCCGCCAGCAATCCGGCATGGGCCTGCGCCGACCGGAGGAGCGGCCGGCGTCAGCCAATGGTTCGCAGTCGCGCCCACCGCCTGGCGAGCGGTTATTGCGGCTACCGGGCTACGCTTGGGGCAGCACAACGTTACCGTCGGCGTCCCGGCCCAGGTGGTAGTGCCGCACTTCCAACCTTTCCACATGCTAGATGTTGATGGTTATCGATTCCGCCGCAAGCATCTCCTCCAGGCCATGGCCATTGCCTTTTTCTTGTGGGTGACCCGGGTTTGCTGCCCCCGCCCATCGGGTCTTCCGCGCCTTGGTACTGCAACAGGTCCACATTGCGCCACTCGTTTTCGGAATGCTCCGGACTTGGTGGGTAGAAGAATTTCGCCTTCTCTGCGATGCGTGCCAAGTCCGCCTCCAAGTTGTCCAGCCCAAAGATGTGAGGTGGATCAGGTTAGTTGGACAACAGTGCAGGTGAATTAAGCTGGACGACGTCGAGACTGCTGAAGCGCTATTGCTGTGCCAGATAACGACTCACGGTCGTCCTGGACACTCCCAGAGCCGTGCCGATCTGCCTGAAGCTCAAGCCGTCCCTCCGGAAGGACCTGGCCATTTCCACCTTTAAGTCCGTCATCTTCCGCGGCGTTCCCAGGATCTTGCCGTTGCTCCGGGCTTTGTCCAAGCCCGCTTTGGTCCTCCTGCGGATGCTCTCCAGCTCCTGCTGTGCCGCCCAGGTGAAGAAGCTGGCCAGCACGTCCCCAATCACCGCCTCCGGCGAGTCCGGGTCGGCGTCGAAGTAACGCGTCCAATGCTGCTCCGATGGGGCAAGGGACCTGACCCGCACCTGGCGGCCGCGCAGGTCCCTGAGGGTGCTGACCGTGTCCATCCAGCGCCGACCTATGCGGTCCACCGCGGCGACCACTAAGACGTCCCCAGGGCACAGACGGGCGTTCAGGGCTCGCCAGCCCTTCCGGCTGTTGGTTCCCGTGGCGCCGGAGATTCCCACATCCCGGTATATGAGGTCAGATGGCACGCCGGCGTCACGGAGTTGGAGGACCTGAGCCTCGGGGTCGCTACCCGATTGGCCCTGAGTCTGTCGCCTGCTGGTCCGTATGTAACCATAAATCCTGTCCACTCCATCACTATACCTTTTTGTACCACCCAACTGCTATCTGGAAATGTCAGTGGTGTGCCTGGCACAAAAACGCGCGTTTTTGTGACACTTCACAGACCGGACACGGCGGCTAGTTGACGGGGCGTTGACGACCCAGACTATAATCGCTCCCTGCTTAATTTCTGCCGCGGTCACGGGAACATTAAGATCAGGCATCTCTTAGGTATTGCCATGTGTAGAAGACACAGCCTGGCTGCGGACTTGGAAGACATCCAACGGCGGTTCGAGTTATTTGACAGTGGACTGACCCACTCGCCCAGGTACAACATCGCGCCAATGCAGGCGGTGCTGGCGGTGACGAACCATGACGGTAGACGTGGTTCCTATATGCGTTGGGGGCTTATTCCTTCTTGGGCTAAGACCGCTTCGGTAGGCAACCGCCTTATCAATGCGCGGACCGAGACCGTGGCGGAACGCCCCAGCTTCCGCACTGCATTGGCGAGTCGGCGGTGCCTGGTCCTCGCAGACGGTTTCTACGAGTGGCAACGAGTAGGAAGTGCCAGAAGACCCATGCGGATCGTGATAACCTCGGGAGAACCCTTTGCCTTTGCCGGTCTATGGGACTCGTAGCGTGACCTTGGCGGCGAAATCGTCAGGTCCTGCACCATCATCACCACAGAACCCAACGAACTTCTGCGCCCCATCCATAACCGGATGCCGGTTATCCTGACGAAGGAGCTGGAATCATTCTGGTTGGACGATGACGTTGTGGACCCTATGGTCTTGTCAAATGCCCGGGTTCCATATCCGGCTGAATCAATGGACGCCTTCGAAGTGGCACCGCTGGTGAACAATCCTGCTAATGATAGGCCGGAAGTCGTTGTGCCGGTACAGCAATCGCAGGTTTCCTTCGACGGGTTGGGGCTACAATTGCAAATTTTGGACACCCTTGCTTGCCCTCTCAGGAAATAGGATGATTTCTATAAGGCATTGTGCACTATGCCATTCTTAGCCACCGTCGCGAGACAGGTGGCATTCATCCCCCTTTTCGCATTGCTCAGTATCGTTGTGGGACTCGCTTGTACCCAAAGCGAAGTTCCGGTATCACCAACGCCGACGATGGCCCCGACACCGGACATAGGGGCCACGGTTGCTATGAGTGTCCAGCAGGCCATAGCAGCCATGACGACCCCGACCCCGACGGCTACTCCCATCCCTACGGCGACGCCTACCCCTACAGCCGAGGAAATAGTACGACGTTCCAGCCTCAGCGCTGTTCAGATCATGACCGACAACGGCTTCGGTTCTGGCTTTATAGTCGATTCGAATGGCGGTGTCATTACAAACGCGCACGTCGTTGCCGGGGTGTCAAAGGTAATAGTGCGCGTCTACCCTAAGCAAGCTGTAAGCCCGGATCCGCCGCTCCACCATGCGCTGGTGCCGGTCTATGAGCTCAAGCTCGGCCAGTCTGAGCAGGTACTGGGGATGATCCACACCCTCGGCGGCGCACTGGGCCGCCAGCTTCCCGTATTCCCGGAGGAAGCTGGGCAGCTTCAGCTCCTTCAGATGATGCTCCAATAGCAGCGTTGACCGGTGGTTCATGCCGCTCTCCCCGACAGCAAGGTCATGTAGTCCCCGGCGAACGTGGCGCTCACCCGGACCCGTGGCAGGTATGGATAGAGCTCCAGATCCAGCCGGGGCGGCCGCCCCTCCAGCCGGCACAGCACCAGGTGTTTCACGGTGTCGAAGCTGGTGGCCCCCAGCCGGAGGGCGTCCTTTGCCGCTGCGTGCACCTCCTGCTGGGAGAAGGTCTCCAGCAGACGGAGCACCTGCACGTATTCCCGCTTGCCCCGCCGTCCCATGCGGGACTCCAGCAACCGGCGCAGCGTCCCGAACTCCTCGGGTAGAGCCCAGCCCTGCAGCGGAGCGGCCTGATCCAAGGCTCCCGACTTACGCTCCAAGAGCGGCAGGTAGTGGATGGGGTCGTAAACAAAATCGTCCCGATCATAGGAACGGATGTGTCTGGCGATGACCTCGGACCCGCAGCCGATGACCACCTCATCAACGTAGCCCCGAACCAGCACGTCCCGGTATCCGTAGGCCACCGGCACCGAGTGGTCGTTGGTCTTGTACCGGACCAGGGACAGGGAACTGACCCGGCCCGCCTGCTTATCGCAGGCGTCGTATGCCACCGGCGGCAGCGGCAACAGGGCGTCCAGGTCCCGCTCCATCCGCTGCCGATGGTCTCCGTATGTCCCCTGAGCTGGGCGTCCGTTCGTTCCAGGCAACGCCGCTCCAGGTAGGCATTGAGCGAATCAAAGCTCTCGAAGGACGGTATGGGAACCAGGAAGTTTCGGCGCATGTATCCCACCAGTCCCTCCACCTTACCCTTGTCGTTGCCCCTGCCGGGGCGGCCGAACCGGTCCTCGAACAGGTAGTGAGACTGGAGTTCGGTGAAGGCGCGGGTGCGTTGACGCCGGCCATCCCCCAGGATCTTCGCCACCGCCAGCCTGGTATTGTCGTAGAGGATGCTCTGGGGCACTCCGCCCAGAAAGGCGAAGGCGGAGACGTGTCCGTCCAGGAAGGCCTCGGTGGTCTCCGCGGGATAGGCCTTGACGAAGCAGCCGTCGCTGTGGGGCAGGTCCAAGACGAAGCAGTGGGCCTTCTGCTCCACGCCACCAATGACCACCAGGGCCTCCCCGAAGTCGCACTGGGCCTGTCCCGGCGGATGGGACAGCGGCACGAACATCTCCCTGGTCTGACGGCGGTGCTCTCTTACATAGTCCTTGACCGTGGTGTATCCGCCGTCGAAACCGTATTCGTCCCCCAGACGCTCGAATATACGTTTGGCCGTGTGGCGCTGCTTCCTGGGACGCCTGAGATCATCCTCCAGGATCCGGTCGATGACGCCGGTGTAGGGCTCCAGCTTGGGCCTCTTGGGCGGAGACTGCCGGCGATACCCCGGCGGGACCGAGTAGGCTAGCATCTTGCGCACGGTGTCTCGGTGCAGGCCAAACGTCCGGGCTGCTTCCCGCATGCTCATCCCATCCACCATCACCGCCCTTCGGACCCGCAGATATACGTCCACTCTGTACATCCGTCGCACCATCCATGGGGTCGGCTACAACCCTATGAATGATGGCAGGCGGTACAGTATTTGGTCGCCGATACTCAGCAATCTTCCGCCCGCGCGGCCCACTTTAACTCCGCCGTTTACAGTGAGGCGGCGCGCCGAGCGGGTAATCCGTCCGGCCAGACCGAAGAAGCGTCGTCTGAGGGTCTTGGTGGTCACGATCTGCTCACCCAAGCCGATCCGCGCCGTCCAGCGGGCCAGGTTGTGGGCCATCACCTGTACCGCCAGCCAAGCGCCGTTGGCGGCGAAACGGCCGGACGGCATGTGGTTCAGCCCGACGCCGTACTTGAGGTCGCGTATCGCGTTCTCAATCTCGGCGTGGCGGCGATGATCGGCCTCCAGTTCCAGGGTCTCTCCGTCCCGGTCGGTGATGAAGCCGTGATAGCTGTAGGTGGCGAAGAGGGCCAGCTGGGAACCGGGCGCGGGCTTCACCCGCCGGACGATAAGCCGCACCGGTGCGGCGTCGGGCTCACTCTGGAAGGGAGTGCAAGTAGTCTCGGCGACATCGGCAGCGCCGTCCATCCAGTAGGGAATCGGCGTCCAGGCATCTTCGGGTATGGCCTCGATGAGATTATGCAGGCTTTTGTGCTGGCGGATGGTGATGGAGAAGCGGACATCCATCCGGCGGCAGGCGGATACCACGCTATGAGTGTAGAAGCCGCTGTCGGCCCGCAGGGTGAGTTGCCCGCTGGCGCCAGCGTAGCGCACCCGCCCTACCGTCTCCCGCAGGAAGTGGGCGGCGCCGCGGGCAGTGTTGGCGCGGCCCTCGCGCAGCCGGGCCATCAGCACGTCGCCGGTGCCGGCGGCGACGGCCAGCAGCGGGTGATAGCCCCGCTTGCCGGTGTAGCCATGGTGTCGCGCCCCCTCCTTGTCCAGTCCGTAGGTCTCGCAGATGGTCGAGTCCAGGTCGATGGTGAATGGCGCGTCGCCGGGTCCCGCTCCGGCCTGCCATGCCCGTGCCAGCAACTCTCGGCTCACCCGGTCCAGTTGGCGGACGTGGCCCCAGCGGAAGCTGCGCAGGAAGGTGCCCAGAGCCTGCCCTCGCGAAGGCGGGGGGTGGATGACGCCTTGACCACGCCGCCCAGGGTGCGGGCCGTCCCCCCGGTGCGCAACGCATCGGCATCGTCGATGCAGTCGCCGCCCGTCAGCGCGGAAGCGACCAGCGTCAGCAGCTTGTCCCCCGTGTTGGCCCGCCCCGGCGCGCCGCCGAGGTCGAGGTGACGGTCGACGAGTTCCCTCAGGCCCAGGTGCCGGGCGAGGGTGGCCGGCAGGAGCAGGCCGGCATTGGCCACCAGGCGGTGGTCATCAAAGACGATGCGGATCCTGTCGGGATTGTTCTGTGACAGCATCTATTGGGTGCTCCTTGTTTCCAAGCGGTTTTCTGTTCCAAAACCATTATCCCAGATTCAGAGGAGCACCCTCTTGCCCTTTCAGGAGGCCTCTCACACGCCCTCGTTCGGTGGATTGGGGCTTAACCTAAATGTCGGTTTAGCTCAATCTCTTCTTTGGTGACACTCAACATGTCGTATCTTTGGATGTCACAGCGTCGACGTCGTGGTTGAAGTTTATTCCTTGGACGGGAATCTGGATCTAAAGTCGTTAGGCTCAGACTTGCTAGCGCCCGACTCTCTCCCGTAAAGCCGACAGGTTGACGAGGTCGGTGGTCCTCCGGGTGATGGTTTCGCCCCTGGTCCAGTGGTCTCCGTGCTTCTCCGTCCATGCCTTTTCGGCAGCGCGACGAATTAGTGCATAGTTGCGCTCGCCGGTAGGTCCTGAATTCCGCAACTCCTGCTCCCATTCTCAGTAGTCCTGTGTTTCTTCCTTGCAAAACTCGGGGAGATGCCCGCAAGTGCCGTCGCCGGTCATGCAGTCGAGTCCGATTTCCTGGTGCTCGCGGAGCCAATCCATGAGGCAGATGCTTTCTTCAAGGGTTGTCATATCAGGAGTTCTGTTTACGTGGGGCCTAGTGTGGTGTAACTGAAGTTAGTAGTAATAGTGTTCGCAATGAGGTATTCTTTCGATCACCGACTCAGGAGAGGGATGATCATGGCGATCGGAAGGCCAATGCCGCCGCTGATATTGGACGACACCGAAAGGGAAACGCTGGAACGGTGGGTTCGTCGCCCCAAGACGACGCAGGGCCTGGCGCTGCGGGCCAGAATGATTCTGGCCTGCGCCGAAGGCCGCAGCAACATCGCAGTGGCTGCCGACTTGGAGGTGTCCGACGAAACGGTGGGGAAGTGGCGTTCCCGGTTCTTGGAACGGCGATTGGACGGCCTGTCGGACGAGCCCCGCAGCGGCCGACCGCGAGCGGTTACTGATGAAGACGTGGAACGGGTGATTACGCTGACGCTGGAGTCCACACCCAAGGACGCCACGCACTGGAGCACCCGGTCCATGGCCCAGCGTTCCGGTCTGAGCCACACCACGGTCAGCCGCATCTGGCGCGCCTTCGCACTGCAACCTCACCGCACCGAAACCTTCAAGCTGTCGGCGGACCCCTTCTTCATCGAAAAGGTGCGGGACATTGTGGGCCTCTACCTTGATCCACCGGACCGGGCGTTGGTCTTGTGCGTGGACGAGAAGTCCCAGATCCAGGCCCTGGACCGCACCAGGCCGCTGTTGCCCCTGCGCCCGGGCCAGGTGGAGCGGCGCACCCATGATTACGTGCGCCACGGCACCACGTCCCTCTTCGCCGCTTTGGACGCCAGGACCGGCAAGGTGATTGGCCAGTGCCACCGCCGCCACCGGGCCGTGGAGTTCCGCAAGTTCCTCGATGCCATCGAGTCCGAGGTGCCCGCCGGGTTGGACGTGCACCTGATTGCGGACAACTACGCCACCCACAAGACGGCGCTGATCCGGAACTGGTTCGCCAAACGGCCCCGCTTCCATATCCACTTCACGCCCACCAGCGCCTCCTGGCTGAACTTGGTGGAGCGCTGGTTTGGGCTGCTCACCAGTTGCGCAGGGGCGTGCACCAGAGCAGCCTGGAGGCTGCCATCTACCGTTACCTGGACGTCACCAACGTGTCTGGACCAAGTGCCGCAGCGGGCCTCTTTTGCGACCAGAGCTAGTAACGGCGTGGAGGGCCATCTACGCCGTTACCTGGACTGGTCACCAACGAAGAGGTGTCCCCAAGTTCCCGGTTCTTGGAACGGCGTCGTGGCAGCGGCCACCGCGAGTTACCGCTGACCACGCTGGAACACCCTTGGCCCAGCGTTCCGGTCTGAGCCACACCACGGGCCCGCTTTTGCCGAAACCTTCGCTTTAATGCGGGACACTAGATCCACCGGACTTGTGCGTGGACGAGAAGTCCCAGATCCAGGCTGGACTGCACCAGGCCGCTGACGGGCCAGGTGGAGCGGCGCACCCACGTGCGCCAAACGTCCCTCTTCGCCGCTTTCAGGTGATTGGCCAGTGCCACCGCCGCCACCGGGCGTTGGACGTGCACCTGATTGCGGACAACTACGCCACCCACAAGACGGCGCTGATCCGGAACTGGTTCGCCAAACGGCCCCGCTTCCATATCCACTTCACGCCCACCAGCGCCTCCTGGCTGAACCTGGTGGAGCGCTGGTTTGGGCTGCTCACCGAAAAGCAGTTGCGCAGGGGCGTGCACCAGAGCAGCGGCGAATTGGAGGCTGCCATCTACCGTTACCTGGACGTCACCAACGAAGACCCCAAGCCCTTTGTCTGGACCAAGACCGCTGACCAAATCCTGACCAGCGTGGCCCGCTTTTGCCGACGCACTTTAGATACAGGACACTAGTATTACAACGACGGATTGCTGAACAAGATGACTGACGGTCCTTGTCCAGCTACGAATCAGCGATCGTGGAAGGATCGCAGCGGCGCTGGAGCAGGTTCAATTTCCTCGTAGGAATTACCTCGCCAGTTAATCCGTCGTTGTAATACTAGAAGTCTGGCCGGAAAGTGGCTTGGCCGGGTTTCGCGGTACGCCAAGCAAACGTATTACAGGTTTAAACGGCATAATAATATATGTAATACGTTTCAGTAACCTACTATGACATCGATAATCGATGTCAAGAAAACGACAGCTTGAGGAGAATCGGGGTTTCCGGCCAGATTTCTAGCTCACTTCGAGCGGTACCATATTGGTTGTATATGTCCTGTCCTTCGGTGGGAGGACCACTATAGGCAGGGGCATGCACCACTGTCGCCCGATTCTCACGGCCCCTTCGATTCTCCCCTCTTGCAGCAACTGGCGCATCCTTCGTGGGGAGACGCCGCGTTCCGCGGCCGCCCGTTCGGTGGTGGCGTAGTTTACCTTCATTGCCTCTCCGATGTCGCGAATCTAGTCGATGTGGTATCCCTCTCGTCAGTCTGCCGTGCATGGTATACCACGCTCGGCAGAAATGCAACGGCTTGTCTTGTCATTATTCAAGAACTCCCCACTAACCTGAACTGTCGCGCTGGCGCGACCTTCTGATGCGTGGGAGACACTTGATGCCAAGGGATCTAATCTCACATTTCCCCTATCGACCCTGTAAGGTGTGTCGTAATCAGCGGCATCGATATCCGATGTAGCCGAATAACAGAGCACCGTGATTATCATGAGTGCTGGACTGGTCGTGATCGACTGCTTTAGCAGGCTGCTGAATAAAGGGGTTCATGTCCGGAAGCGACGGTTCAAGTCGGTGAAACCTGGGGTCCTGTTTGGGGAAGCGGCGCGGTAGGAGGGGATGGAAGAGGCGTCTGCTGAAAGGTTGGACGATGGGGTTAGTGTCCGGCCGGCCCACTGGCAGTGGCGCCCAACTCCTGTCCGCGCCCAGGAACGTGTAGCTGTTGGATTTACGGTCCTTCCCGCCCTTCCCCGGTTCCTTCCGCAGTATTCCCACGTCGGCGGCCAGGCTGATCCAGCGCTCGACGGTGGGGACCCTATCCGGCAGATCTCGCACAGGGTGGAGTTGGCCACTGACGCCACCCCGTGCACGTCCGCGAATCGGGCGATCATTATGATCAGGAACCTGACCTCCAGCGGCAGGTCCATGCTGGAGAGGGTGGCGAAGCGGACCACGTGGGGCAGGCCGTGGGGGACGTTGGGGGGGACGTATGGTTCGAGGGCGGAGACGGTGGTCCTGGCCCCGCCGCCGGAACTCAGCGTCGAGGAGTTTGGACGAAGCCAACTGGAACAGTGGGGAAGGCCGGCGGTGTGGCAGTGGTCGGCGACGGCGTCGCCGTCGCCGTTGACCCAGGGGGCAAGGGTGGGGTCGGTTTCGCCGTGGGCTGGGCACGGGATCCGGAGGCGGCCGCTTCTGATTCGGGAGTTGGTCAGCGCAGCCGGGTGGTCGAACGTGGTATCTGGGGATTCGGCCTGTGGTGATACACGATACGTGCGGGGTGTCATCCCTTCTCCGAACGCGCCGTTCACGGGTGTCAAACCGCGGCAGGCAGACTAGGATTCCGCCTAGAATATACTACTCTCACGTGACATAAACAACCGGCCCCGATATTCTCGGGGCCGGTTGTTCGTTACTAGCCCTGGTGAGGCGTTCGGGACTCACCAGGTCAGGCGGCAGCGTGTGCTGACGCAGCGGGCCAAGACTCCTACGGGTGACGGCCCGTGGGGCCAAAATGGCCGGTCAGTCTTGGCATCGCCTCCTTGATTATAGCACCCAGCCGTTACACCTGCGGTTGCCGGTGGAGCGGTCAGAATGCTTTGCTAATTATCGAATAGAAAACCCGCTTTGTCTATCGTACAAAATGTGGGGAGCCTATTGAGGGGTGTATTTGACGGTGTGTTGGCGACTTCACGGAAAATGGCGGCGAGAAATGGCGCGCCGTCGGACCATAGTCGAGGGAATCTTTGCGTCGTTGGACCGGCTGGGGTGGGCAAAGTCGCGGCTGAGAGGATTGTGGAAGGTGGACTGCGAGGGATTCATGGCGTCCATCGCCCACAACGTGCTGAAGACGGTACGCCGGTTGGGCTCCGGCACGGGATCACCCGACCCTTCAGGTTCAGGCGGCTATGCCCAGTGCCAACAGCCAGTGAGTTCGGGAGATCGTTGCTCAGTTGCCCCCGTCCCTGCATGGTAGGAAGTTGAAAATCCATCCTCGTCCCTCACCCTTTCATCATCAGAAACAGACTTTTTCAACAAGCCGAAGAAAATGGGCTAGTACCGTTTCCAGCTAGATTTGTTGATACTGGAAAGCTGCCTCTAACTCTGGATTCCTGCTTGCGCGGGAATGACTAACAGGTGAAACAAATATCCGGTATAAGGCATATTCAAGTGGAAACGGTGCTAGTAGTCCGAAATCTTTGAACTGATGAGTGGACAATATTGGCCGGAGCACCCGGCGATACTTGGCCGATGGTGCTCTTCGACAAGACCCATACTCTTCAAGTCATCATATCAAAGCAGTTAGGCCACTAGTAGACCAACGGTGAAACCAGTCCGAATGACCGTAGAACAGCAACGAACGGAATCAGGCCCGTGCACCGCTGGCTGTGAACGTGTTTCAGGTATCACCTATGTACTCGTTTCTCGCATTTGATTATATGCTCATGTGATTATATGATGCTGGTTCAACCGGGCCGGAGCAACGCAATGACAGTGGTCGCAATCGTCAACCAGAAGGACGGAGTCGGCAAGATCACCCTGGCCTGGTCCCTGGCCCGGACGGGAATAATGCTGCTCGTGAACGCCGGTCCCCAGGGCAGTGCCCGTGACTGGAACCACTTCAACATCACCGGCCCCGATGGCCTGTTTGTGCAAAGCCATCCAACCTGATCGAGCTGTGCCGACGCGATTCCATGCGTATCCAACCCGCCAACCCCGCCCCGACTAAGATCATCATCCACCGCCGCCCAGGGGTCATCGCCGCGAAATCGCGCGAATCCGCACCAAGATCTCTTCATCCGGCAACGAACATCATTGTATCCTTTACTCATATAATCCTTTGCTCATATCGTCTGACGATCATTTGATTATATGCTCATGTGATTATATGATGCTGGTTCAATCGGGCCGGAGCAACGCAATGACAGTGGTCGCAATCGTCAACCAGAAGGGTGGGGTCGGCAAGACCACCCTGGCCACCAACCTGGCCTGGTCCCTGGCGCAGACCGGAACCGTACTGCTCCTCGACGCCGACCCCCAGGGCAGCGCCCGCGACTGGGGGCACTTCAACACCCACGGACCCGACAGCCTGTCGGTGCTGGGCGTCGACCACGACCCACTGGTCGACCAGGTACGCAAACTATCTGGTCGCTACGACTGGCTAATCCTCGACGGCCCTCCCGGCATCAATAACACCAGCGCCGACGCCGTGCGGGTGGCCGACGTGGTGCTAATCCCCGCCAAGGCCAGCGCCTTCGACGTCTGGGCCGCCACCGACATCGTGGCAGCCGTGAAGGCCCGTCAGCAGTCGAGCAAGGGCATTCCCAGAGCAGCCTTCGTCATCACCATGGCCAAGCCCCGGACCCGCGTCGGTCGGCAGATCGACGCCGCCCTCGCCGAACTTGGGTTACCAGTGCTGAACAGCAGGACCTCCGACCGGGTGGCTTACACCCATGCCGGCAACGAAGGAACCTCGGTGATAGCGGGCCCCGACAGGACCGCACGCGATGAGATCCTCGCCATACGCCGCGAACTGGAGCAGATAACCCATGAGCATCAATAGCCGGCCCCAACGCGATGACCAGCAGGACCGCAGTGACTTCCTGAGCCGAGCCACCGCCGAGGACACCGCCAAGCTGCAGTGCTGGATCCCCAGCGAGCTCCACCACTGGCTCAAGGTCAAGGCGCTCGACAGGCGCACCAACATGACCGCGCTCGTCATTGAGGTCCTAGAGAACTACAGACGTGAGCGCGAATGTTGAACAGCCCACTCCGCCGTCGAGCTGCACCACCGGATAACCCAACCGATGTCGAGCAGAAGGACTCTCCGGAGAAACCGGAGAGGGCGACTGCGCCGCCGGCCAGCCAGGTTCGATAACAGAACCAGGAAGCCCAGCTGGCTACCGCCGTCCCTAGCCAGCGTCCGAGCCAACATCCTGACCAACGTGAAACACCTCAGGGAACTGTCTCCAATCTCCAGGATCCTGATCGAGAGCTACAGGTTCGACCCAAGGCTCATGCAGGACCCCAACGTATCAGGAAAGGAGTACCAGCACTCCGAGAGGGGCAGAATGCAGGTGAGGGAGTATGTACTCCAGAGAGACAGTCGTATCTGCCAGTACTGCGGAAAAGCAGGAGGCAGGCTCGAAACCGACCACGTAATCCCTCACAGCAGGAGCGCTCCCTACCCCGGAGGCTCCCTCATTCAGCTGCAGAGTCCACGGCAGCGCCGCACGATTTGATGACAGCAGGCCCTGAGAATCGGCCGTCCATTGGAGAACATGGAATCAGGGGCTGGTTGCGATTGACGAACAGTATCCGGCGTCGTCGCCGGCGCAACCGGCCCTTTACTATGCCTGAACGGACCAGGGGGGGCGAAACGATGGATAAGAAGGCCCTCAACCTGGCAGGCCTCCACGTGAAAGCTCCCGTCCGAGTGTCCCAACACGACGCGGAGCGCCAGGTCCAGATGCCGAGACGTTGGAGTTCTGCGAGGGACGCAGCCTGGGGGTAGGCGCCTGGTTCGGCGACTCCAAGAACAGCCGGGAGGGATTTCGACGGATGATAACGGAGGCAACAGGCACGGAACCCAGATTCGACCACGTCGTGGTCTGGAAGCTCAGGTACTTCGCGTGGGGACTCGAGTAATCGGTCCTGGCGCAGCAGAAGCTGGCGGCCAGCGGGGTCCGGGTGCTGTCGGTGAGGGAGAGACTGTCAACAGTCAATGGCTCCGAGTGCTCGAAGGTGCTGAAGGAGAATCTACCGCGGGTCAGATAGACGCCACGGCCGATGCCTGGTCCAGTGCCCTCGTGACCGTACCTGGGGGCGCATCCCGGCACCCTGTGCACACTGCGCTGGCTGTTCGCCAACACCCAGCGCGCCTACGTTGCCGACTGGAGGGACTTCACCTGCTGATGCCTGGAGCACCGGTGCGCTGGCCTGCCGGCAGCTCCGGCCGGCGTCGGCCGTTACCGGTATCACTTGGTGGAGACCGACGGCAGGATGATGGCCACCGCGCGCCCGCCTGGTGGCGAACGCCACGGCGCACCGCCTGGGCTGACACTCGGACCCGACGTCGCGGCCGATGGTCAAGGCCACGCTGAAGCGCCTGACCAGCGAGACCCTGTGACCGACGACAATTAGTCCTGCCCTTCCCGTTGCCTCACTGGAAAAACTGCGGGCGGAGTCGTAGATGACCGTACAGTCGGGTCCACACATCCCTCAAGTTCGGTCTGCCGGCCCTGCTAGCATTGCCAGAAAGGGACGAATGTGAGCATAGCCAGAACTCTGGCAGTCGTAGTATGATGCTGCCATGCCGGAACCGGGGGCCAGCGACATATGAGCGGAAAACTGTTCGGATACGCCCGCGTGTCGGTGGCCAGCGACGCCGACGCCAACAACCTGGAGAACCAGCGCCGGGTGTTGGCCGACTGCGAGCAGGTCTTCGAGGACGTGGGGAGCGGGGCCTCTTGGAACCGGCCGGGGCTGAATCGCCTGAAGGCTTCCCTCCAGCAGGGCGACTGCGTTAAGGTGGCGGCGCTGGACCGCTTGGGCCGGTCACTGGCCGAGGTTTTGGAGTTGCTGGGATGGCTGCGAGAGAACGGCGTTGAAATCATCAGCCTCCGGGAATCCATTGATCAGGACAGCGCCATGGGGCGGGCGATGCTGCACCTGGCCATCGTATTCGCAGAGATGGAGCGCGACCTGGCCCGGGAGCGGACGCTGGCGGGGCTGGAGCGGGTGAAGGCCACGGGCAAGCACCTCGGGCGGCGCAAGGGGGTCAGCCGGAAGCGGGCCGAGGAGATACAGAACATGCGCCAGCGCGACGGCCTCTCGTGGAGCCGCATCGCCACGATAACCGGGTTGCCCTCCAGCAGCATCCGCCGGATCTGCACCTGGGACCTCGAAGAGATAGCGCCGACGGCCTTCGGAGAAGGATAACCGGCCTGCTGGCCCTGGGAGGTGTCGCCGTGAAGAGCGCCGCCGGCTGTGGAATCAAACTGCGAGAAAAACCATGTTCATATGTTTGGCTTGCGAGCCCAACCACGAGCTGGGCGACGGCTACACCCCGGCGTTCTGCAGCGAACACTCGCCGGAACCGGGCTCATCCGAACCTCGCCGCCCCCACTTGGCCGTTGAATTCGTGCGCGAGCACATGCGCCGGCGCCATCCCGGCAAGGCCGGCGTCCAGGACCGGCTGTTCGACCTGCCCCAGCAAGCAGACCGCTGAGTTTGCCCGTGAGAAGACGCAGGAATCAAGTTGCATCGTCAAACATAAGGTCAATAGGCTATGACAGGACGACACAGACCCTTGAGGTTGAGTTCCAGAGCGGCTGGGTGTACCGGTACTACGGTGTTCCAGAATGTCTCCATGAGAACATCATGCAGGCGTCGTCTAAAGGACAATTCCTCAGCCAATACATAAAAACCGCCTATCCGTACTCGAGAGTTGGCTGAATGGATGTGTATCTGCACTTGGCTTATATATAACTCTTTCCTTGTGAGTACCCCAGGTCTGCGAGGCCATAACCCTAAAAGGGGTAAGGCCAACGGCGGCACCAAGAACCGGAAATACCAACGCCGTCTGCCCAGCACTACCGCATTTCCACCCGCGATGGCCTGTCTTTTCTATATGGCCATCGTCTGGGACACTATTGGCAATTGAGCAAAAATTGCGAGGAACTGAGTGACATTGCCGAGGCGTGGCTGTAGTCGCAATGACCGGATTACCCCGACTCAACCAGCCAACCGACGAAGACGAAGAGCCAATTCATGATTGGGCACGGGGCATCTGGGGTCGTCCCGCATCGCTTCAAGGGTGACGATGACCTGAGCCGCCGGTAATATGCCTACGGCGCTCATGTTGTCGATAACCCACAGGACATCGTGATGAGGGATGCCTTCGGACTGGGCGAAGCTGCGCATACCTCTGTCTTCTGTCAGGAGTTCCCATCCGCGCAGGTTGGCGAGGGCAAGAGCAAAGGAATCCACCAAACTCAGTGCTGGGCGCCTGGATTGATAGGACATTGCTGTCGCCACGCCATCCGGGTCCAGAGCTTCAACCTGAAGCCCTAAGCCAAGCAGGTCCTGCCGGCTGTACACGCCAAGGTCAATCAATTCCTCTTCGAACAGCAGGTCCGGCACCGCAAATTGGAAATGCAACTCAAACATCCTGGCCAGCAGTTGGCGCTTGGAGAGTTCGATCAATACGGAGCTGTCGCTGACCAGGATTTTCATTATCTACCGGTCCGGTGAACCCGCCATGATGCGATCGATTTCGCTGACGCGGAGTCCCAGCAACTCGGCAGCCTTGGATGCAGAAATCGCTCCCTCGGCCAACGCTCTCAAGCAGAGACGGCGGAAACGTCCTGGAGTCTCCGTTCGTTCCAGGGGGCACGGCTCATCCCTTCTCCAGCTGTTCCCGACCCCGCGGAATATGTCCCCTACCGTGCCCTCCGAAATGATGCCCAGATCACGCATTCGGACCACCAGGGCCGCGGCGCTGACGCCGAACATTCGCTTGATTTCAATAAGCTCACCGGAACCGAAATTGAGGCGTCGGCGGCCCACTTCCCGCATGAGCTCTTCCTGAGGCACCAAGAAAGCGCCCGCGAAACGCTGGCAGGCTTTCTCCTCCGGCACCCCGGACGGGATTTCCATGACCATGTGGCCCAGTTCGTGGGCGATGGTGAACCTCTGGCGTTCGATGGACTTGGCGGTGGAGCAGACCACCACGGGCACATCTTCTCCCTCCAACCGGCGCACGTGGCAGGTGAGTCCGTCTACCGACTTGGGTAAACCCAGCTTGAAGACCTTGATTCCCCGTTCCTCCAGCAGTTCGGTCATGTCCGGAATCGGACCTCCTCCGAGATTCCAGCGAGCGCGGAGTGCCAGGGCCGCACGCTCCGCGTCTTCTATAGAATCGATGGGCGGGGGAGAGCCGCCGGGGGCCTCCTGCATGCTGCTGTCAATACCCAGCAGGTCCTCCACCTGCAGGTAGCGTTCGACGTTATCGAGCACCTCTGCCTCCACCGTCGCCCGCTCCCTGGCTTTGGTTGAAGCCAGTTTCCTGAACTCAACGGATTGCAGAGAGACCCCAGAGGTACTCAAGAGGTAACTCACGGAAACGTCCAGGGCCTTTGCCAGAGCGATGGCTACGGTGGAGCTGGGCATCATTTCGCCGCGTTCGTACTTGCCGATGGCCTGGGCGGAAACGATTCCCTCCATGTGAGAGGACAATTCCCGGAGCGATAGGCCACTGCGTTTTCTGGCGATTTTGAGACGTTCGCTGAACATGATGTCCTCCTGGTGGTTTACAGTTTATGGTATGATTGTTACTAATGTAAACCAACCCATCAGCCGCGCACGGCATGACCCACCCAAAATCGTGCGCCGTTGCCGGTGGGTCGCACAAGGTGGAGACAGGAAATCGGGTGAGAATCACCTCAAACATCAGTGAGCTGCCATACCCCACCACGGGGTGCCGGAGTTCTAACGAGTATCAACTGGAGCCGTTAAGGGAACGGTCTACGAGATGAAGTCTGACCGCTGGTTAATGGATCAGGAAGCGTTGGGGCTGTCCTTCGCCCTCTGTACGTTCCCCACACCAGAGTATGGTTACCAGGCTATGGCTACCGTTGGTTACCCTTATCTGCGATCCACCGAACCGCATTTGTCGAGGGATCCAGAGATGAGTCACAAAACGCCCGTTAGCATAGAGGAGGTGGCCTAATGGCCAATGACAGCCTTGAGGAACGTGTTGCTGCACTCGAAGATCTGTTTAGAGAGTTGCGGGGACATCTCGATGAATTGAGCTTACTGCGCCGAAGAGGAGGCTCCCTAAACGACCGAACTGTCGAACACTATTCGCAACTCATAGTCAAAAGTATCGAGAAACGAGGTCTCCATTAGTCCACAAAGGAATGGCCCGCCGCGGCGCTCGAAAACCGCCCGTTTGTTGGGCAAACAGTCTGCGTCGTACCGACTATGAGCGAGTTGCTAGCTCCTCTCTGTTCTTGCCGCTTGGCAGAACCTACTGACGTGTAAGATTGGAACACTGACCCCTTTGGCATACAAATAATCCCATCACCCTAGAGATGAGCTGTGCCTACCCTCTGTCTATTCGCTGACACGAACCTGTTTCTCCACTACAAATCTCTCGATCAGGTCGACTGGTCCACATTAGGAGACTTCGACCACATAGAAGTGGTCGTGTGCCCGCCGGTTCAGCGAGAGATCGACGCACTCAAGGGTGGGCGCGAACGACGTCGCTCTGAAAGGGCACGAAAGGCCGCGAGCACATTTTTGGAAATTGCCCAACACGGCCCAGAGCAGCAGAGAACAGCCTCTCCACATGTCGTGCTCGACCTGTATGTAACGTCGCAGCCCAAGCAAGACTTAGCCGACAAGCTGGACTACACCCAGAATGATGACCGTATCATCGGCCATCTAGCGCAGTTCAGAGAGGACAACCCATCGGCCGACGCACACCTGTTGACCCGTGATTCCGGACCAGTTCTGAAAGCCAGGAATTTGGGTATACCCTACAAAATTATCCCCGACGACTGGCTCCTGCCACCGGAACCGGACGACAAGGACCGCGAGATACAGCAACTCACTCGACAACTGGAGGAATTACAGTCACAGGAACCCGAATTCCACTTCTCGTGCGGCCAACAGTCTGGCGCGCAAAGAAGGCACGTTGAAATCACTTACGAAGCTTTCCAGCCCCTAACGTCGATAGAGCGAGACCAATTGTTGGAGCTCCTGCAAAATCGATACCCGCCGACCGTGGTCAATCGAAACTGGACCTCAGCCAGGGCTATCTCTGAATACGAGGAACGAAATTATCCTGCCTGGATATCCGCATGCCAGAAGTATATGGACCATGTCCATCACATCGTACAACTGGACCAGTGCCCAGAACTAACGGTAACTATCCAGAACATGGGGTCAAGACCAGCTACCAACGCGCTCGTTGAGATACGAGCCTCCGACAACTTCAGACTAACTACCCCAACAGCTGTGCTAAGAGATTTTGGATTGATGCCCGTGATGGAGCGCCCAAAGCCTCCAGCTCAACCGCAACCTGAAGCGGACCTGTCAGCAATTCTCGATGGTCTGGCTAGCCGCAGTAAACTGGTGCTCCCTAACTTGGATTTCCCAACGCGTTTCCGGTCTCAAGAAGACTTCCAGTACACCACAGAACCAAAACCAGAAATTGAGCCGTCGATAAGCTTCACATGCGGTCTATGGCGCCATTCATTGGGGCCGAAGGAATTCTCGGTCCGCTTGGTCCCAAACTCCTTCGACAGCCCGATCACCGGTGAGATCATTTGCACTGTCCATGCAGACAATCTGACTATCCCAGCCACATTCAAACTCGTGGTCAAACTATCACCTAACTACCGCCCGACTTTTGAGCCAGCGTCCAAATGGTTCACCACACCTCATCCCAACGAAAAACGCGGATAAGGGCCGAGTTACAACGATCGATCTCTTAGAACCTGTTTACGATCTCTTCAGGATTAGCGTTGCGAAGGCGAGAACCACCATTTGCAGGCTGGTATTGAGCTTTCGTTCGCAGTTCTTCCAGAGCCGGCGGCACTTCTCCAGCCAAGCGAAAGACCGCTCCACCACCCATCTCTTCGGCAGCACCACGAAGGTGTGCAGTTCGTTGCGTTTCACCACTTCCACCGCGGCTCCCAACAGGCTTCGCACCCCAGCAGCAAAGGGCTTCCCGGTGTAGCCCCCATCCACCAGCACGTTCTGCACCTGGTTGAGGCCATCCCGGTGCCGGTCAAACATCGCCAAGGCCCCGGCCCGGTCGGTCACGTTGGCCGTGGTTAGGTGGATCGCGTGGGGCAACCCCTGCGTGTCCACCGCGATGTGGCGCTTGATTCCGGACACCTTCTTGCCCGCGTCATAGCCCTTGTTCCCGGCACTGTCAGTGTTCTTCACGCTCTGGGAGTCCACGATACAGAAGCTGGTCCGCTCTTTCCGTCCATTGCTTTGCCGGGCCTCGCCAACCAATTTTTTTTAAGACCTGCTCCAGAATGGAATCCTCATCCGGGCCGGGCCGCTCGCTCCATTGCCGAAAATACTTGTAGCAGGTGCGCCAATCGGGGAAGTCCGCAGGCAGCATGCGCCACTGGCAGCCGCTTTTCAGGAGGTACAACACCCCGCAGAAAACGTCGTACAGGTCCACGGTGCGGGGCTTGGTCCGGCGCCGGACCAACTCCAGCGTCAGCAGAATCCGGGCGAATTGCTCCCGGCTGATGTCGCTGGGATAGGAATGAGACATGCTTACCCCTCCCTTGGTAATAGTCTCAACTTAACATATTTCAAAGATCGTCAACAGGTTCTTAGAGAAAGATTCTAAGGTTCGCAGAAGGCCCGATGCGAAAACAGCCGTTTGTTGTGCATTAGACAGAGGTGAAGGCTTTGTTGCTCACCCATTATTGTCGGAATAAGCAGGACTCCAATTTCCCCAAGACTTGCTCTAAGATATCTGACCACGACGGACATAAACCTGGAGGCCTGTGGGTAGGGGATGAAGGGTCAGGGCAAGGGTGGAGAGCCTGTGCTCTAAAAGCCCGCAGGGATGACCCTGCTAATTGGCGAGATCATCCAGAATTAGGAGATATCAAAGATAACTTAAAGTTCAGATATGATTTCCGGATAAGACCCGGCCAACGGGGCGACATTTTGGAAATTCGGAACCCAACTGAAATAGCCAAGTTTTCCGAAGCCTATGGCGAAGCCAACCCTAGACATTGTCTAGACGAATACAAATCAGGCTTCGGCTTTGGGCTCCATATTGACTGGAAGAATGTCAAGGAAAACTTCAAGGGAATATTAGTCTCCCCGTTCTATCCGAATATCAAAGAACAAGAAAAGTATCACTGGTACACGTTCGACTGCGCTAGTGGGTGTTTCTGGAACACGTCCTGCCTCGAGTTAGTTAGCTGGGAGGAGACAGTTTGCGAAGAATGATGGCAGTCGGACTCAGCCTCCCTAACATAATGGGCCTTTTGCGAGGTTGACCTCATGATCCCCGCCACCTACGGCTACGCCCGGGTCAGCAAGCCCGACGATGCCACGCGGAGCCCTGAAACGCAGCTCCATGTGCTCCAAGAGTTCGGGATCCGCGAGGAGCACATCTTCACCGGCGGGATGACTGGCAGCTCCCTGTCCCGCCCCGGCTGGAATGAGCTGATGACCCAGTACAGCCCAACGACACCGTTTTTACCGTTTAGCGCACCTTCAAGTTACCCGGAACCAGAGGCATCAACGGCCGCCGAAGAGACTGACGGAAAACGACCTGCGCGCGTCAACACTGCCTGGTAGCAGCCTCCTTTCATCAGTGCGGCTTCCCGCAGTGGGGGTACGGCCGACGGCTTGTCCTACGCCACTGGACGACGCCCTTGGCGGTGATTTCCTGCCGGCAGTGCAAGCAAGGAGGGGTGGTAGCGCTGGAACTGCCCCGCTGGCGGGCCAGGCCCTCCCGGAGCATCAGGTACCTGCGGGTGTCCTCAGTGGTATGGAAGGCGGCTTGGGCCACGGTGCCGGTGGTGTCGTCCACCGCGATGAGCAACGTCAGCTCAGGTCCCCGGTCCTCCAGCCAGGGGTTCTGGCTGCCGTCGATCTGCACCAGAATGCCCTCCTGGGGCATCATGCTACGACGCCGGAACCGGTGCTGCAGGGAGCATCGTCGAGCGGAGGCTGGCACGCGTGTATCATGAATACCGTGATGAACGACTTGGAACATCTACGCGGCGAGGTCGAAAGGCTGGTCTACAGCTCGGAGGAGTCCGGATTCACCATCTGCCGCCTTGTGGTTCCGGGCAGAGGAGACCTGGTGACCGTTGCCGGAACCATGTCGGGAATTCAGCCGGGAGAACGGTTGCACCTGCGAGGCAGGTGGATAAATCATCCCATCCATGGCTATCAGTTCCGGGCTGACAGCTACAGCTCCCAGTTGCCCGCCAGCGCCAACGCCGTGCGCCGCTACCTGGCCTCAAGCCTGGTGAAGGGCATCGGCCCGGTGCTTGCCGGAAGGCTGGTGGACTGCTTCGGCGACGAGACCCTGCGAGTGATCGATGAGCAGCCGGAGCGTCTGGCCGAGGCGCCGGGGGTCGGGCCACGCCGGCTGGAGAGCATCAAGCGGGCTTGGGAAGAGCAGCAGGAGATACGGGGCGTGATGCTGTTCCTGCAGGGCCACGGGGTCAGCGCCGCCTACTCCACCCGCATCTACAAGACATACGGCCAGGACGCGGTGAAGGTCGTTCAGGATAACCCCTACAGGCTGGCCCAGGACGTGCGGGGGATTGGTTTCATCACCGCCGACAAGATCGCCCGGCAGATGGGGATAGACGAGCATTCGCCTCACCGGGCCCAGGCCGCCCTGGAGCACCTGCTGTTGGAGCGGGCCGGCGAGGGCCACGTCTTCATCCCCAATGCTGAGCTGGTTCAGATGTGTCAAAGCCGCTTCGACCTCCCCGAGGAGCTGCTGACGGCGGCGGTGTGGAGCTTGCGGAAGGCGGGACGGATCGTGCTGGATGGAGAGGCCGTCTTCCTTCGGGGCCTCTACCATGCTGAGCGAGCCGTGGCCGATTCCATCAGGGCCCTGGTGGCCAGCCCTGGGCAGCGGCGCGAGTTCGACGCTCCGGCCGCTGTGGATTGGGCCAGCCGCCGGATGGGAGTGGAGCTGACCGGGGAACAGAGGCAGGCGGTCCACGAAGCCGTGTCGCAAAAGGTCTTCGTTCTGACGGGCGGCCCTGGAACCGGCAAGACAACCATACTGCGCGCAGTGATATCGATCCTCGAGACTCTTGGCCAGCGGGTGGCCCTGGCTGCTCCGACCGGGAGGGCGGCCAAACGTCTCGGCGAGGCCTCCGGCCGGGAAGCTCAGACGCTGCACCGTCTGCTGGGGTTCAAGCCCGGGGAGGGCCGATTCGGACGAGACGCCGAGCGGCCCCTGGAAGCCGATGCCGTGGTGGTCGATGAGACCTCAATGATGGACATCGTGCTGTGCCATCACCTGCTGCAGGCCGTGCCACGCCACGCCTCGGTGCTATTCGTCGGTGATGCGAACCAACTGCCGTCCGTCGGGCCCGGCAAGTTCCTTGGGGACGTTCTTGAGTCCGGAGTTGTACCTTTCCTTCGTCTGGAGCGGATTTTCCGTCAAGGGGACCGGAGCGGCATCGTCGAGGCGGCCCACCGGATCAACCAGGGCCGCCTGCCCTCTCTTGTCTCCAGCGACTCCCAGGGGGACTTCTACTTCGTCGAAGCCGGAGAACCTGAGGCGGCGGCCAATGCCGTCGTCCGCATCTGCGCGGAGCGGATCCCGGCGCGGTTCGGATTGCGCCCCATGAGGGACGTTCAGGTGCTGTGTCCCATGAACCGGGGGGCCGTCGGCGTCCATCGACTCAATGACAGGCTCCGGGAGGCCCTCAACCCGGCAGGAACCGAGATAACACGCTTCGGACGGACTTTCCGGGTGGGGGACCGTGTGCTCCAGTCGGTCAACAACTACGACAAGGATGTATTCAACGGTGATCTGGGCTGGGTAACCGGGGTGGACCACGCCGTTGGCCGGATCACGGTGAACTTCGAGGAAACCGGCGTGGACTACGATTTCTCGGAACTGGACGAACTGCAGCCCTCCTTCGCAATGACGGTACACCGGGCCCAGGGAAGCGAGTTTCCCGCGGTGGTGGTTCCGCTTCTGACGCAACATTACCCGATGCTGCAGCGCAACCTGCTGTACACCGCGATCACCAGGGGTAGGAAACTGGTCGTGGTTGTCGGAAGCCGGCGGGCGTTGGCCATGGCGGTGCGCAACGACCGTCCCGGCGAGCGTAACTCGATGCTCGGGATCCGGCTTTCTGCGGCGGAGACAGGAAGCGGGACGGCGTCTCCTGACAGTGGCTTCGAGCGACTCGGCTTCCTGTAGGCCGCTGAAAGCCCTGGGCCGGCGATGCCACACTGGACATTTGCCAGAGCAGAAGTTGCGCTTCCTGGCGGGCCACACGAGACGGGTGCAGCCGGAGGCCCGTCAGGCGGCCCAGGTTCATCCGGCGGAGCCGATGCGGTATTTGCCTGTGCCGCACACAGTGCAAACAGCGCGAAGGGCGGGACGTCCGTTCTTCAGGGTTACCTGTTCAACATCCCGTGAGCCGGTCTTGGCCCGGCACTTCAAGCAGTAGATTTCAACGGATTCGGGGGATGTGGTGTCAATGGCGCTGAGATATTGGGCCACTGGGGCGGAGGAATCGTGTACCACTGACGTGATGACTGACGGCAGTAAATTGGTCGGAATGAGGACGTTAAAGGAGCAGGTAGAGACAGCGTTGACGGTGTGCCCTATTCTTCCTCAGGTAGCCACGAGCTAATTAGCGACCATTTGACGCTGATGGCCGCTGCCTCCGGAGTGGTTGAGAACCTGTGGTTCCGAAAGGGACCGCTTTCCGAGGAAGAGGTCTACCGACGTTTCGTACAGCAGTAGAGTTACACTAGGACTAGTCTATTATCTCAACAGCCTGGTGCTCCACGACTTCTTCGATTCCTGGAGCCCAAGATGCATGCATCACCTTCGGATCTTGCACCCGAGCGCCCTGTAACACCGGACCATAGCCAGCTGATTACGTGGTTTTGACAAGTAAGGGAATCGAAATGTGGCTTCGTACAAGTTGTGATATTACCTTTGATGTGAGCGTCCCTACGCCTTTTATCCTGATGCTCCGCCCTCAAAGCGGAGCAAATCAGCGGGTGGCGCATGAAGACTGCACGTTGACGCCAAGCGTACCGATCACAGAGTATGCGGACAGTTACGGTAACCTGTGCGAGCGATTGATAGCACCCCCAGGTGAGTTTTCTATCCGTAGATCTGCGGACGTTTCAACCGCAGACGGCATTGACGTTTCGCCTGGCGCGCCATTTGACGAGGTGCATAGTCTACCGGACGAGGTTCTAGCCTATCTTCTTCCCAGCCGTTATTGCGAGTCCGACCGATTTATAGACCTCGGTAGGGAACTCGTAGACGGCGTCGAGCCCGGCTACGATCAAGTGGCTAGAATTGTAGAGTGGATCCGCACCTCCGTGCGCTTCAATCCAGATTCCAGCAATTTTCAGATGTCGGCAGTCGAGGTCAACCAGCAGCGCGAGGGCGTATGCCGCGAGCTCACTCATTTGGGCATCGCGTTATCCCGCAGTCTCTGTATCCCAGCGCGTATCGTTGTGGGCTATCTGCACGAACTCGAGCCGATGGATTTTCACGCTTGGTTCGAGGCGTACGTAGGTGGCCGTTGGTACACCTTCGATGCGACGCAGGCCGTTCCACGTGGAGGGCGAGTTGCCGTCGCTTATGGGCGCGATGCGGCCGACGTGGCGATGTTCAACCAGTTTGGCCCGGCGCTATATCCCAGAGCAATGGAGGTGCGGGTCGAGATGCTCGACGCTGGCCCGAGGAGCAATTGAGAATCCGCTGTAGACCGTCAGCGAAAATGGGGCACAGTAGAGGTGTTGACTGAAGCCATGGCCTGCGCATCCTTCCCGTGATTCCAGCTCATTCTGCTTGCTAAAATATGTCGGCAGTGATATGCGACCTGCCTGCATAAATTGACCTTTTTCTGTCTGTTTAGTAAAATGTCGGCACTATCACTTAAATGCCGACATAATTGATGTGCCATGACGGTCGAGCTCAATCAGGACACCCTTCACGAAGCCGGCATCGGCAATTTCTTTCGTCCAAGCCAGCTTGAGCCGCTGGGCATACCCTACCATAAGCTTCGGCAGCTTGAGGCTGAAGAGACAGTCGAGCGCGTTGGCTGGGGTCTCTACCGTCTTGCCGACGCCGAGCCCACTGAGTGCTACTCGATAGCCTCCGTCTGCGCCCGGGTGCCCAACGCGATAGTCTGCCTCCTCTCAGCTCTCCAGGTGCACGAAATTGGCACCCAACTCCCACGGCTAGTCTGGATTGCCATCCCCCACAAAGCGAGACCCCCTTCCCGCGGAAACATTGGGATTCACTTGGTCCGGTTCAGCGGCGCAGCATTGAGTTGCGGACTGCAGGACACGAAGTTTGAGGAGGTACCCGCCCGCATCACCTCCCCGGCGCGCACTGTAGTGGACTGCTTCCGGTTTCAGCGCCTCATTGGCCGGGAAGCCGCGTTGGAGGCCCTGCGAGAAGCTCTCCGGGACAGAAAAGTGACAGCCTCCGGCCTCATGCGCGTGCTTGAAGTTCTGCCCTCCCGCCGCCTCAGGGCCATATTGGAGTCCGGGGTGCTATGAGCATCAACACCACGGCCTCAATCAGAGCACGACTGCTCAACAAGGCGAAGAGCGAAGGTGCGGAGTTCCAGCTTTACCTTGTTCGCTACGCCTGCGAGCGATTTCTCTACCGACTGGGGGCGTCCGGGGCGCGGGACCAGTGTGTCCTGAAGGGTGCGAGTCTCCTGGCCGTATGGATGGAGGAGCCTTACAGGGCCACGCGGGACATTGACATACTGGCTTTGGGGGCGAACGACGAGGAGACCGTCAGGGGCGTGATGTCCACTGTCTGCAACGTACCGTGTCCCGAGGACGGGCTGCTATTCGACATTGACACCCTGGATGTCTCCGCGATTCGGGACGATCAGAGGTACGGCGGTCAACGGGCCAGAATGCGCGCCCTTCTGGGCACAGCCCGCATCACCGTTCAGGTGGACTTCGGCTTTGGCGACACAGTTACCCCCGGGCCCGAAGAGGCGAGGTTGCCCACACTTATTGAGGGCCTCCCAGAGCCATTTCTGCGCACGTATCCGAAGGTGTCGGCGATCGCTGAAAAGTTTGAGTCAATGGTGCAGTTGGAGATTCGAAACAGCCGGATGAAGGATTTCTTCGATGTATGGGCCCTGTCCGAGGCCTTCGCCTTCGAGGGTCCCGAGTTACAGCAGGCAGTTGAGCGCTGTTTTGAGCGACGCGGCACCTCCTGGACCGCCGAGACTCCTGATGCTCTTACGCCAGCGTTCTATTCGGATATGGACCTGCAGTCTCGTTGGACAATCTATGGACGTCAGGGCGGGCTATTGAACCCTCCTCCCATCTCGTTTGAGGACATTGGCGTTCGGATGCAGTCCTTTCTGGGCCCGGTTCGCGGCGCCATCCTGTCTGACGAGCCTTTCGCAATGCACTGGCCTGCCGGCGGCCCTTGGCAGTCCACCGCAATGACACACGGGCAGATGAACAACAGGGCCTAGGCTGCGGAGGACATGAGAATCCTTCTCGAAGCCAATGTGGGAGAAGCGCCCGTGATACGCCGCAGGTAACGAGGGAAGACACCAATATGTCTGAGAACCGGCCTCTGAACGAAGACCCGTCGTTCGTCCAGGCCCACCTGGCCATCATGCAGGGCGTGATACAGCGCATGGCGGAGAACAGCCGCCCTTGACACCCTATCGTGATTCACTCGGCGAACATCAGGCATCGTCGCAGTCGCCATTATTTTTGTGGGTCTTGGGACCGTAGTTAAGCATAAGGGGCGCTCGTTCAGTGATTGCCTTTCCCGAACGGCCACCAGCGCCGACGCTGGGACTGTGGTGCTTCTGGTGCTGGGGTGTCCGCGGTCGGCAGAGCTCTCACTAACTGGGACACGTTCTCGTGGCTCATCTTCAGCTGCTGCAGTAACTCCTGATATCTCCAGTCAGCATCCTTGAGCTGCCCTTGGAGGTAAGTGACGAGCTCCCTCAGGCCATCTCGCTCAGTACTCAGCGCCACGACTTCGCTCCCATTTGTGTAGACACTGGCCTCAGAAGGGACGGCGGTCTTGTCAGTAGTGTATAGACCTGTCTCGGTACTCTTATCAGCAGGGTGAAGCACTGTCTGGTCGCCTGTCGAGACAGACGAGTCCTCAGTGTCGTCACCCATGAGTACCCAGACCTTGTACCGGGAGCCTTGGGTTTCCTTCTCGGTTGCCAGCTCTCCACGTTTGATCATGCGGTCGATGGTCGCCTCAGACACCTGCAGACGCGCCGCTGCTTCGTGTCTGCTCAGTTTCGTCACTGTCGTCATCGGCGTGCCCTCAAGTTTCCAATTCTGTCTGGACACTCTTGTCACCGGTGTGTCCTCGTGCTGACGGGTATGCGTAGTCACCAGTGACGATACCTGATGATGCCTCGTCGAAGGGTGCATCCGGCTGCGAGTTTGGACGAAAACCGGGACCTTTCCTCCTTCTGGCATGGGGTCGTTACATCGCTGGGTCGGCGCGTGGTTGAGAGAATCGCATCAGGAAGCTGTTTCTCGCGGGTGTTTCACCTTCAGATGTCCGATCCTTCCAAAGGCGTTAGGCCCGCTACAGACCTGCCTGGGACGATTCTGAAGGGAATATCAGTCCTCCCGCGGAGTCCCTGCTGCGATAGACTCGTGGGTTATGTCGATGCGGCAAAAAGGTGCTTGACGCCAAGCACACGCCCCCGAATCCCTAGCCCCATCACCCGGACTCCGGCACTGCTTTCCCTGCGGTTGGCGAGTCCTGTTGGGGTGGCTCCAACCCTGCCCCATTGGTGTAGACATTGGCCGTGTCCGCGTGGTGGATGATAACCTGCTGGGTCTACATGTCCATCGCCGCCGGTGTGGGGTCGGCGTTCAGCCCTGGCATGATGGCATTGATGTCCGCGGCCGAGGGCGGGTAGAACACGGCGCTAACCTCCGGACAGTACGTGGGCCTTGGCTGCGGAGGCCTGGTATGCGATGTCCTGGCCCGGTTCCATGTCGGGAAGCGCAGGACTGGGGCTATGAAGCTCTTGTCTCCCAACCCCTGGAAGTCGCCATTCGCCGCCCTCCAAGCGGTAGCTGCCGCCCTTGACCTCGATGCCGATCCGGGCGACCTGTTCCAGGTGGACGGAGGATATAAGGCTGGGGAAGGAGCCCGCCTCGATGCTTACTGCGGGGTTATGACCACTTGGAGCGCGGCCGGTGGGACGTCGCCCAGAGCGTCCTTGTCGATGTAGACGCTCTGGATGACTTCGCCGTCCTTGGTGCCGTACACGACCTTGTTCTTCGTGTCCTTGGTCTTGTGCAGCGTCAGAGTCAACTTTTCCATCGTTTTCATCTCCTCGTTGTAGGGGGAACCTACCCGCCAAAAAGAGTGGTGTACACAGAGCATAACACCAACCCAGGGGGCGGCGTACAACGTCCCAACACAACCGGGTAGCGGCCTTCCCGATCTCCCTTGGGTGTCTACGTACTGCTGCCTAAAACGGCGACCACCTCGCTGGCGCCCGCTTCCCGGGGCTGCGACGCCGGGCCTCTACCCCCTGCCGCCCTGGTAGTACCTGGCCACCGCCCCACGTCCGGCTGCTTGGCGTTCGGTGTAACGGGCCGGCATCCTGGGAGATTTCCACCGGCCCGCCGTCATCAGCTCGGGGAGGGCGAACCCCGCAGCCGACAGGTCCTGGGCCATCCCCACCCGCCCAGAGTGTCCGGTGATGTCCCGCCAGCCGGGGAGCCCAGCCGCCCGCGCTGCCTGCTGCAGACGCCGCCGGATGGTGTCCGGGTGGAGGTTGAAGACCGGAGTGACCGCGTCGGTCACCGCCTCTTCGGGGCGGATGGCCAGCAGGGCTTCGACGGCAGCCGGTCCCAGGTACAACACCACCCCCTCAGCCTCCTGGTCGGTCTTCGACTCCGGAATCCGGATGCGGCCGCTGCCGTCTCCGGCCAGTTCCACGTCCCCCCAGCGCAGGGCGGCGGCCTCGGAGACCCGCAGCAGCCCGTCGCGCATGACGGAGGCCAGGGCGACGTCGACCAAGCCCCGCCGACGGGCGTATTCCGCCGTCTCGGTATGACCGCCCCGGCTGCGGCGGCGGGTGAAGGCGGTGGCCCTGATCGCCGCCAGGGCCTCGGCGTGGAGGGGCGCCGCCTGTCTCTGGGCCCCCCGGAGGATCCGGCTCAGCCCCCGCATCATCTCCGCGACGCCGGGGCCGCCGGGCTTGGGCCACCCCGCCAGCTCGGCGCCCTTGATGATGGCCGCCCGGGCCTGCCTGATGGTGGCCATGCGTTTGCTGTCCTCCGCCAAGCGGACCAGGTAGTCGCAGAGGGCGGCCTCCAGGCCCCCGGGCAGGTCGAGCCCCTGCTCCTGGGCCCAGCTGCGAAAGCGGGTCCAGTGGCCAAGGTAGGCCCGCTGGGTGTTCCGGGCCCGGGCAGCCAGGCGGACCTTGTCGCTTCGGGAGAGGGGCGCGCCTGGAGCATCACCGGTGACGGGAGCGGGTTGGGGCATCAAGATCGGGGCCTCCTCAAATGCCTGATAGCTGCAATTATCCGGCAGTTGATTCGTGATGCTTATCCAGTATACGTCGGTCCGGTCAGATCCCCTGCGAACCCACGGAGATGTAGTAATGGCCGGTGCTGGGTGCCTGCTAGTTGACCACGCTGACGTTCTTTCCGGTTCCAGCAAAGGTACATTGGTCCCTCCGGGAGATTTTAGGGGCCCCTCCGTGGCTCTGACGCAAAGTTTTTCTCGCGAAATGGCTTGGAATCGGCTTTTTCGGCGGGATCTGCGGTGAGTGTTATCTTGATTCCGTGGTTGTTCATCACGACGTCAAGTCGTCTCGGTCGTTGCCTTTCGATGGACGAGGTTGCCATGACTGCCGGTGCAGTTCAGCGCAGGATGGGCAACGAGTTTGCCCGGGTATGGTAGGTTGCCGGCAATTTTTGCAGAGGCCGACGTCGGTTCCCCCGCACTCGCGGGGATAGACCCAGAACAATGGATAGAATGCCCGGACGGAAGCAGGTTCCCCCGCACTCGCGGGGATAGACCGACTGGTTCTGGGACGATGTGTTTGTCGAGGCCGGTTCCCCCGCACTCGCGGGGATAGACCGTTGGAACAGAACAAAAAGGGAGACAAGGTCATGGTTCCCCCGCACTCGCGGGGATAGACCTTCATAGAACAAATGATGGGTTTCCCAATACACGGTTCCCCCGCACTCGCGGGGATAGACCCCCAAGAAGTCGCTGGCCGATTCGCGGTTGGTGGGTTCCCCCGGGTGCGTGGGTGCCAAACCGGAGTGCATCTTCGCCGAGCCTCACGTCGGCTACCGCATGGCGAAGGGTGAGGAATCGGGACAGGTCGAGAGGTAGCTCTAAGAATCCTTCGCTGCGGGCAGGAATTCTCGAAGCCGTGTATGGGCAACGATCTGATCCAGCGTGGCTAGCGTGAACACCTTGCCTTCCGTCATGGTAATCAAATTACGCATATCCTCTCGACGCACACCGAATCCCCGACCGTCGATGCAGGCAACTACTTCAAAGTCAGGTTGGCCAGCCCGGCGACGATCATCGCGCATTCGCGTAAGGCGCTCAATGCGCGCCACCTTGTCACGAGCCGTCCCGTCATCACCGGTTATCTTGGCCTCGATGACAATAGACGGGTTGAACTCGTCGGGAACGAAGAAGTCAGGTGCTTGGTCGTAGCCAGGTACGCGTTCCGCACGCTTGGTCTTGCGGAAAACGATGCGTGCACGAGAAAGATGCTCCTCGATAGCTGTTTCCATCACATCGCCAACCTGCTTCGACACCGCATCCCGGTGCGTGGCAAACGGTCTGCCTAAGTACCGTTCGTAAAGCAACATGGCGTAGGGGACGTGTTGGGAGGCGACATGGCGGAGCGATTCCAGTCCGTGAGATGTATCCACCTTGTCGAGACGGTGAACCGTGTCGGCAGCCCCTGGGGGAGAGCCTCGTGTGATATATTCGACGGCAACTGAAATCAAGTCCTCCATACGATCCAATGCCGTGGAGTAGCGTGGACGGACAAGCCCACTGATATAGGTGCGGTCAGAGCGACACCGACCATCGAGACCTCGAGCATATCCTTGGCTGACGTCGCTGTGGCGGTCACTCCGAGCTAGGTCTGCCCATTCGGGCGGTGACATTCCCAAGATCGTTCGGATCACGCCAAAGCACAAACTGTTCTCGCGAAGTGCACTCCACACGCTGGTTTCTGTGAAATCACCGAAGGCGTTCGTTCGCCGCCGGAGGACCTCGAAGGCAGTCTGAAATTCGCGATACTCAACGAAGTTATCGCCCCTCGGCAGAACCAGAAACTGGGACTGAATATCGGAGAAGGTCGACTCGACCAACTCCTCGATGCGGTCTTGCAGGTCTGCCAGCGCAATTTCAAACGGACGTGGCACCGCTCCTCCTCATCAGCCCTTGGTCGTGGGCCAAGGCTTCAAGTACGCGGCGTGGCAGGGAGTCAAACTCCAGGTCGCGGGCAAGCTCAACAAGACGTTCTTCAGCTCGCCTCATACGGTCCGAGAGCGCCGTGCCGCTGTCCCACCCGCCGCGCAGTCCGTTGATGGCTGCCCGCGCAATGTGACCGGATGCCAGGCACCGAATGTCTCCAAGACTCACCTTGACCTCGGCAGCCGCCATAAGTGCCGCGTCCTGCTCTAATAGCTCGCGGATGTCGACACGGGCCTGATGCGCAGTATTGACCCGCCGACACACGAAGACGGAGTCTAGGATTGAGGACTTAGTCCCCAGAATGTGGAGCGATGCGCTCATCTCCGCCGCTGCCGGTAGAGTGGCTGTGCAGTCCAGCCCAGCATCCAGTATCGCAACGACGACCGCCACGTAGGCGGCTGGGTCGTTGTGGTGATAAGTAAAGACGAAGGGGGCACCGGGCTTGAGGGCAGCCGCGTAGTGGCGAAACACCTCTGACAATCCTTCCGTGAAATGCTCGATCCCTCTCCCGAGCGTCACGTTACCGGTCAGCTCATCGGGCGAGCGGGTTGTGGAAGGCCGAAACTCGGGAAACTCCTCTTGAAGCGCCTGCCGGAGCCATACGTAGTTGAAGTCTATGAGTTCGGCGTACTGAACGTTGGCAAAGTAGGGCGGGTCAGTAAATACGCCGTCAAGAGACCCTGGCGCTAAAGGCATCGCGGTCGCCGGGGACGCTGCAATCTGCGCCTGCCTCTCGTCCTCGACCGGGAAGTGTCGGACGAACTCAGCGTTGATCCGCTCGGCAGGGATAGGGACCATCTTCTTTCGCTTGCCATCCAGACGTGTCTCGAACGGAGCCTCACAGTACTTCTTGGCGCGAAGGTACTTCTCGACAAAGTGGCGGAAGGACCCTGCGCCTACCTTGGGTATGCCCAGGAGATTGTTTTCGCACTGGACCAAGCCTACGGGGAAACCGTGGACGCTGAAGATGTCCTGACACTTGAGCGCATACGTGTCGTACCGGCACAGCATGTTCTGGTAGCGAAGGAAATCCGAGAAGACAGTCAGCAAGGCGTGTCGCACTGGAGCGTTAGTGACCTGGCGTATCCGGCGCAGTAGCAGGCCGAGCCCCAGCAACTGGCGCTCGGTAAACATCTCCCTATAACGCCGGTAGCCCCATCGATGGAGGCGGTCAGTCTCGTCTCCACGAGGAATTTTGTCGTCGGGGATTGGCAGCCCCGAGGTTTCGAGGAGTTGCAACCGAGCTTGCTCATACCGGTCCAAGTCGTCCGCGTCAGGGCGTTTGAAGAACCGTCCTTTGTGAGTCGGTTTGCACTCCTTGCAGTGGTACTCCATAGCCCACATACGGTGGGCGGGCGGATGGCCGGAGTCCTTTGTGGGGTACGGATACTCGCTTCCGCATCGCCTGCATGGGAGCCGCTGACGGCGCGCAGGCCCTTCCGTGTACACAGGCCCATTGCATTCGGTGCATGGTATGGGCGCGTCCTTGGATGGCTCTTCGTCGCATTCGTTTAGACATCCGCATTCACTGCACACCACCATGTGCTTGGGGTGCCTACTGTTTTGGGACAGCAGGTATCCGGGGAACAGGTCGTTCATAGCCTGACATGATGGGCACCGCTCAGTCTTCACCCAGATGAAATACTTGACCTGTGCGGTCTGTCCACATTTGACACACGTGGTTTCATAGAGCGTGCCCACGACATCTTCGATAGCTGACGCTACTTCCTCTGCTGCCGACGCGAACACTTGAATGTCGAGGCGTCCCAGAGCCTGGCGGACTATCCAGAACGCCATCGGGTTCGTGTCCGCACCCAAGACGCTGAATCCAAGGCGGTTAGCCTCGAAAATCGGGGTGCCACCCCCCATGAACGGGTCGGCTATCACTCCTGTCAGCTTGTGTTCACGCCAGTAGCTGGCCTCCAGCGGCTCTGAACTGTTGTACTCCGCAAGAAGAAGGCTGCGGAAGATAGAACCGGGGCGGCGGGCGAACCACTTGTGTATTCCGATGACTGGGCGATAGTTCTGTTGTATCTGCTTTTCTCTGAGAGCGAGCCGAGTGGCGAACGTCGGATCGAAGTGTCGCTCGAGGTTGGACCTCGACTCAGCAGCCTGACCCTCTGGTTGTCGTGAGCGCACGTCCTCGCCTTTTACTGCCCCATCAAAGACACTGCGCCAAGAGACTTGCTGTGCGTTGTGAATTTCCGGCCGCTTAGCCACTCTTCCTCTCTATTCTCCCGAACGTGATCACAGCAGCCTCCTCGCCCTCCCCCGGCTCCCATCATAGGTGTTGGCAAACATTTGGAGCCGGTCGCGCTCCATGATCCACTTGTTCCCGAATTTGGTGGCAGTGAGCTTGCCCTCTCGTATCAGGCGCTTCACCGTCTCGGGGTGGACACTCAGAATCTTCGAGGCCTCGATGACGTCGACGTAGTTCTCAAACATAAGCCAAGCCTGATATAATTGTTGTACTACCGCATCATCATACCACGAGGCGCCGACGATTCACATGATGGGGTCGCCGGCGGTTTTGGTTGAGGCCGTCACTTCTCATGGTCCCGTGAGCCCCAAGCGGGTAGAGGAGCTGGAAGTGATGCTAAAGGACTGCGTTGCCACCCGACTGTATGCCAGCGCGTTGCTGGACTTCCAGCCGCTGAAGCCGCATGTGGGCAAGACCGCCTGGGAGACTGAGGTCTGGGTCGGGGAGATTCCAGGCCACTTGATCCATTTCAACGGGGATAAGTTTCTTGGTCCTAAAGTGGCCGGTCCCTGATGGTCATACAGGAAGAAGCGCATTCCAACAAGGATGGGAAGGCTCCGAAGAACGAGGATCTCATCCAACGGGAGAAACCGCTGGACATCGTAACTGGCCCTGCCGGACAACTCGCTAAGGTCACTTCAATTAGTGACGATGGACGTGTTGTCTATTTTGAACTAAGAGATGGGAAGACAGGTTGGTTTGACCTGCCTAACCCGACGGAGCCAATATGCGCAGTTGGTGACGTCCTCATCCTTTCTAGTGAGCAGTCTGGTCAGAAAGCCCATGTCGTTTCCAGAGAGTTGTGGCCAGAAGAACTCTGGATCGGTGTTGTGAAGATCAAGCTAGAGGACATCACAGTCATCGACTCTGGCGTACGGTTTCGCATTGTACCTACAACGGACGATCCTCCATATGAGTTGGGCTACACCGTGCAGGCAGGCGATGTTCAAGGAATCACCAGGGTTCTCTCTGAGAAACCGATCAAGTACATTGACGTTCCGGCCTTGGATGATGAGGTTACCGAGGAGGTAGTCCGTAGTTTTCTGTGGAAGGCTCCGGAAGAGGACAAGCTCAGTTTCGATGACTTCGGTGGTCTCAAAGAAGTTGTAGATCGGGTTCGCGAACTCATCGAAGTAACGCTACAGCATCGAGACAAGTTGGCAACTATTGGAGCCCGCCCCATCAAGGGCGTACTGTTTACAGGCCCACCAGGAACCGGAAAGACAATGCTTGCCCAAATCATTGCCTCCCAGTCTGAGGCTGCCTTCTACAAAATCTCCGGTCCTGAGATATTCAGCAAATGGTTAGGAGAGAGCGAGAACCTCCTCAGAAAGCTGTTTCAAGTGGCCGCGAAGGATGGTAAGGCGATTATCTTCTTTGACGAGATCGATAGCGTTGCAGTTGAACGTGGTGACACAACGCACGAAGCCTCGAAGCGAATAGTTGCTCAGCTACTTACTCTCATGGATGGATTCTCATCGGACGACAATGTTGTTGTAATTGCGGCGACCAACCGACCCCAGGACCTTGACGCAGCTGTTCGGCGTCCAGGACGTTTCGATTGGGAGATAGAGTTTCCCCATCCCAACGAAGGGGACCGCGAAGATATTTTAACTAAGAAGGCGTCTCAACACAGGACCAGAGACCCGCTTCCACACGGACTTGTCGCTAGGCATTCTGAGGGGTGGTCCGGAGCCGACCTTGCCGCGATATGGACCGAGGCTGGCCTCCTTGCCGTTAAGGACAATCGAGATGAGATACGTGAAGAGGACTATATCGGTGGGTTTGAGCGTGTTTCTCGTTACAAAACACGAATGCGAGAGACCGGTTCGAGCGGAGGCAGCTAGTGAGCGTCCTCTCGTGGATACGAAACCGGTTCCCTCGCCGCAAAGGCCGCGACACATCAAACAGCCCTAGCGACACTCGTCGGGAATTCGTCTACCTTGACGAGGTGTCCGTCTACAGCATATTGGCGTCACGGAAGGACGGTATTGCAACCCAATTTACTGAGACGCAAACGTACTCCCTTAACAGTGAGATCAGTAGTTCAGCTGGCGTTGGATTCAGCACGACCAGAGCCAAATTGGACTCGAAGATACAAGCTGGGCAGGTCCAGGGGTCTCAAGTTCTGCGGAAGGCGATCATTCAGACCAGTTTCAAAGAGTTGTACGATATCGAGCGGCCCGACCTCACACTGAGGGCGAGGGTTGAAGGCGATGTGCCCAAGGTACGCGACGCAGACGATCTTCTGCGGATATTAGGGTCCAACTCCGGGGGTGGGTGGCTCGTGGACCCTAGCACGATTCATCGTGGTGATCTCTTGGAAGTCCATGTTGAACTCGCGGCCGAACCGATTTTCCAGATGGCTACACTCATCACAGCCTTTAGCGAACTCACCGAAAACAAGGAGGTGCTATTCGGTCGGTCGATTACTTCTCAAGTTTCCGAGATGCAGGCGATGGCTCACCTACTGGACAGTATGCTCGTGGGTCTCGTACCCATCCGGGGACGGCTCCAAGACTATGATTGCCTAACCATTGAAGGGAGGGAGGTACTGATTCACCGATCACTTCTCAACGAGATAGAAGGCGGCGCTCAACTACAAACGCAGCCTGCTGTTGTAGTCGGCGTAGCCCAACGAGACCTATTCTGGAAAGATATCAGGCGGGTCTTGTTTTCAAGAGCTCCATACACACTATTCTGCCGCCTGGCGACTAGTAGTCCGTCAGTGTTGGATTGATGGGTATAGAGACTTCAGTTTGATACGCGCATCCGCGGTGGTGAAGCGCCAGTCCACTCGTATCCCGTCCCGGTTGCGCTCCCTTTCCCACGCTGCCACCTCACCCCGCAGGACATTCTGCTCTGGAATGCGGCGGTCCAGGCATTGTCGGGCCATCACCCCGATCTCAATCTCCGCCATGTTCAACCAACTGCCATGCTTGGGTGTGTAGTGAATCTCCAACCGTTGGGCGATGCGCCGCGCCTCCGCGGGTTCGAATGCCTCATACAATGAGGCCGGATGGTGGGTGTTCAAGTTGTCCATCACCAGCACAATCCGGTCCTTGTGGGCATAGTCCTCGTCCACCAGCTTCTTGATCACCTGCGCCCAATCGGCCTTGGTGCGCCGGTCCGTCACTTCCACCCGGCGCCACCCTTCCAGCGGAGCGAACAGCATGAAAAGGTTGCTCACTCCGTTGCGCTCGTATTCATAATCATAGTAGCCTACGGCCCCGGAACGCGGCGGATGGGGCTGCCGCGTCTCCTTTACCTGCTGTTTGCTCGTTTCGTCCAAGCACACCAAAACTTCGTTGTCTGGATAGGGGCGATGATAGACTTCCAGTACGTCTTCCATGGCGCACACAAACTCCGCGCTTTCCTGCGGTGGGATGCACCAACACTCTTTCAGCCAAAGCCTGCCCCGTTGCAGAACGGGGGTTTGAGTTCGTTTTTTTCAGCGTTTGACGTACCGTTTCGGTGCTGATGCTCTCCACTATCTCGCATTCCACCAGCCGGTCCGCCAGCAGTTGCAGCGTCCAACCGGCCCGGCCCTCCGGCGGTTCTCCGCAGGCCAAGGCAATCAGGTGGGCCTCACCCAAACCATCCAGCTTCTTCTGACGGCGGCGCAGTTGCTCCTTGCGTCCCAGCGCCGCCTCAACCCCCTCCTCCACGCAGCGGCGGCGCACCCGTTCCACCGTCGCATTGCCAATCTGGAGGGACCGGGCAATCTCCTCGTCCTTCATGGCCCGGCCCTCCCGGGCTTCATCGCTCAGCAGCAGAGCCTGCCCTCGTGAAAACGGGGGATGCGGGCATGGGTCTGCCTGTAAGCCGCTGCCCGTCCCCGAGACACCAAGTCCTTGAGTTCCCGCCTCTCCTCCACATTCAATTGCACCCGGTACTTCTTGGCTGGCATTCCTATCCTCCCACAACCCAATCTACTTGGTACTCTCCCGGATAGAGTACCCCAACCATTTATCATTTCAATGCTGTTGGACTACTAGCGGATTAACAGACACGTGGAACCCGGTCAAGTTCGCGGATGTGCTTACCGACATTGCCCCGTCATTTGGTGAGATGGTCCAAAAGTTCAGCGAAGAGGCTCGACTAGCCATGAAAGCTGCACCTGACGTCCTGCAAGAAGGTCAGGGTGAAAACTCAAGAGGGGAATCGGAAGTGATCAGGTGTTACACCGCGTTGCTCGCCGGGCACCACGGTGCGTACTTTGAGCCTGGCGTCGTAGATGACTTGGTTCTTAGCACGCCTCGGAAAGAGGGTTGGCTGGACAGCGTGGACGGTCGACGCCCAGTATTTGCTCATGTGACAAATCGCGTCGATACAGAACTCGGAGTAGAGACGCCCAATGACGTGGCCTACGAACTCCGAAACACGGCCGTCAACAGCGTGGTCTTAATTGGAACGCCCGCAACGCAAATGTCTCGGAGTGGTGATCGCCTGACACCGCTAGCAGCTCGTGGGGAGAAGTTCTTGGACGCCGAGATTGTTGCAATCTATTGGTAGGCGCTTCATCGGCTCACAGAGCCCCTAGCCACATCTCGAAGATAGTACCACCTACCATCCACTTAGGCCCACCTCAATCCACCCCAGGAGTAAACAATGCTTTCCGATTTTTTGAGTGATGCATTCCCTGGAATTAACGACACATCTACTGCCGACGAATGCTGGGTAGCCAAAGCAATTCTCAGTCAGCACCAAGCGTTGGATGTTTTCTCGGAAGCGCTTGAAGAAGTTGAGCGGTTAGGAGAGTTATTGTCCTTCGAAACTAAACGTAAACGGGAGCACCCCTTAGACCCAGCCCACAACCCTCAATACGATGCTCGGGCTCGCGATATCCTGACTGAAGCCTGCGCGTTTGCCTGGGCTTCCTATAGGGGACTGGGAATTCCGCGATTCTCTGATTGCGAAGGAACCCCTGACATACACTTGGATACGGGCATTTGGATAGAAGTCAAGGCCGTTCACCATTCCCAGGAAGAGGATGAACGAATGAAGCGCATGCTTGCAGGGGAAGTTGACTCGGGTCAGGTAACACCGCCAAATCCCGGGCTGTACAAGAAATTCTCTGATTCCTTGAAGGACGCGGTTCAGAAGTTTACTAGGCAAGGGAATCAGGAAGCTTCGGGTCCCAATATCGTATTCTTCAACCTCACCGGTCTGGATACACCACAGATGCCCATCACTGAGACCGTCTTAGATTACCTACAAGGGTGGGCGGATGAGTGCGAAAAGACGCTTCGGGAAGCAGGCCTGCTTCCCGAAGTCAGGGCAGTTATTTGTCACAGTTATCAGTGGAAAGAGCCATTCAGGGACCCGTTCGACACTAGTCATAAGCTGCCATGAAAGGCAGCGGCAAACGGAATTGATCGGTCCCCACGACCCAGCAGGACTGAAAGATTGAAGACATTGCACGGGAACTATATTCCGATTGGTAATGCGTGGTACTTGCTCTCTTGGATATCGCCGCGGGTTAACCCCAATCCACCGAACGAGGGCGTGTGAGAGGCCTCCTGAAAGGGCAAGAGGGTGCTCCTCTGAATCTGGGATAATGGTTTTGGAACAGAAAACCGCTTGGAAACAAGGAGCACCCAATAGATGCTGTCACAGAACGATCCCGACCGGATCCGCGTCGTCTTTGATGACCACCGCCTGGTGGCCAATGCCGGCCTGCTCCTGCCGGCCACCCTCGCCCGGCACCTGGGCCTGAGGGAACTCGTCGACCGTCACCTCGACCTCGGCGGCGCGCCGGGGCGGGCCAACACGGGGGACAAGCTGCTGACGCTGGTCGCTTCCGCGCTGACGGGCGGCGACTGCATCGACGATGCCGATGCGTTGCGCACCGGGGGGACGGCCCGCACCCTGGGCGGCGTGGTCAAGGCGTCATCCACCCCCCGCCTTCGCGAGGGCAGGCTCTGGGCACCTTCCTGCGCAGCTTCCGCTGGGGCCACGTCCGCCAACTGGACCGGGTGAGCCGAGAGTTGCTGGCACGGGCATGGCAGGCCGGAGCGGGACCCGGCGACGCGCCTTTGACCATCGACCTGGATTCGACCATCTGCGAGACCTATGGACTGGCCAAGGAAGGAGCGCGCCACCACGGCTATACCGGTGCCCGTGGCTATCACCCGCTGCTCGCGACCGCCGCCGGCACCGGCGAGGTGCTGATGTCCCGTCTGCGCGAGGGCCGCGCCAACACCGCCCGCGGCACCGCCCACTTCTAAACCAAAGCCAAGGTGGGATGTGCATTTGCCGGACGATGGAAATCGGTGCGGGAGTCTCGCAGGAGTGCTGCGGCCTTTGATTGCAGGACCGTCCGGCAGCGGCGCCTCACCTCGTCTCTCCGGCTGGCCAGCCCGGCCAGGAAGTTGCCGACCCTTTCCTGCACCGCCGCCCTGCTGCCCAGGCAGAGATTGCCCGTCGCCTCCTCTCTCGCCCAGCCCCATCCTCATCGGCGTTGAAGTCCGGGCTGTACCCCCACACCAGCAGCACCTCCCGCGGCGAGTCCGGGAACTCCAGGTGCCGCGCCAGCGTGCCGGGATAGGCGAACCCGGCCAGGTAGGTGAAGTTCTTGCCCGAGCGGGCGACTATGGCCGAAATGCCTTCTTCGTCCATCAGCCGGTGCAGCTGCTCTACGTTGGCGATTATCTTGCCGTAGGCGTTGGACATAACCGTCACTCTCGTTCCTAAACCGGCACCAAGATGGAATCGACATATACTCTCATACGAATGCCTGCGGGTTCCATGGCTTTGGTTTAGGCGGCTGCCTTGGCTCCATTGGTCGGCAACTCTGCAGTTTGCGCTTTCCCATTACGTGGGGGTAAGGGTGCTTCTATCGTTGCGCTCCTTGGGTCTATGGCAGTTTCTTGATCCATCAGACCGTATTTATGCTCCAGTTCCAGGACAAAACGGTCCAAATCTTGTTGAGCTTTCTGCACCTCCAGCTCCTTCTTATCTACGTCCATCTGCAGCTTCCGTAGCTGGTAGCGCTCTGTCGGATCAAACTCTGCCATTGTCGTCTCCTAGCAATAAGATGAGGCCTAGATATTAGAACAAATGTACCGTTATTATCAAGGGGCCACTGACACCACGGATACCGCATTTTTGCTTTATGGGTTGGTAGCCTGTAATTGAACATCGGCAAGCCCGGGACGCTCTTTGCCGGGGGTGGAGAGCCGGAGTTGGTAGTGATCGACAAAGGGCATGGCCGGTTGGAAAGACGGGAAGTGAGGACCTCCGGAGAGCTGGAGGGGTATAGTGATTTCCCGGCCTTAAGCAGGTGGTGGCAGTGAAGAAGGAAGTAGTGAGGTTGAAGACCGGGGAAGTGTCTGAGAGCACTCAGTACGGGATAACCAGTCTGTGCGCTGAGCAGGCCGGGGCTGAGAGGCTGTTGAGATTAATGCGTGGTCATTGGGGATAGAGAACGGGCTGTTTCATGTCAGAGACAGCAACTTTCGTGAGGACCGCCAGGTATTCCAGAGCCACCGGAGCGGCACGGTAGCGAGCCTGCTGCGAGCTGCAGCACTCAACTTGTGCGGGGTTGCTCCTCCTTGTGGAAGCCCTCAGAGCCTCTGACCGGCCGTGCTCAGCGGGTTTGTGCCAAGCCCCTGGCTGTCCTCCAAGGTATCCTCCGACTTTGAAAAGGCCCTGACATATTAGACCACCAGGGTGTTGACGTTCTGCAAAAACGTCCTGGCTAACAGGCCAGCATAAATGTCACATTCTCCATGAGGTGAATGTGACGTTGAATCCCAAGGAGCAGACAAGACTACAGGTTCTCAACAGCCTGCTGGCAGAGCACATGACGCTGGACCAGGCTGCCACGCTGATGGGTGTCAGTCCCCGTCATACCCGGCGCATCCTGGCGGCCTACCGGGAGAAGGGAGCTGCCGCAGTTGCCCAAGGCCACCGGGGTCGCAGAGCGCCCAACGCGACTCCCGGGGCCGTGGCGTACGATGTGGTCCATTTGGCTCGCACCAGGTACTCAGGGGCCAACCACACCCATCTCAGCGAGTTGTTGGACGAGCGCGAGGGAATTGCCATCGGTAGAACCACGCTGAGACGCATCCTCGTCAACGCCGGGCTGAAGAGTCCGCAGCGCAGGCGTCCGCCCAAGCACCGCGTACGCCGCCAGCGAATGCCCCGACAGGGGATGCTGATCCAGATGGACGGCAGCTACCACCCTTGGCTGGGGGACCAAGTTCCGCCGTTCACGTTGCTGATCGCAGTCGATGATGCCACCGGCACGGTGGCCAACGCCCTGTTCTGTGCGAAGGAGGAGGCCTACACCTATTTCCTGCTGATCCAAGACCTGGTGCAGAGGGTTGGCATTCCCATCGCCCTCTACGTCGACCGGCACGGGGTCTTCAGGCACACACCAGGGTCCGGCCTCCCTGCGACGTCGACCCAGTTCAGCCGGGCCATGGAGGAACTGGGAATTCAGATGATATTCGCCCTCTCGCCACAAGCCAAGGGCCGTGTGGAGCGGGCTGCGGGAACCTTCCAGGACCGGCTGGTTACCGAACTCCGGTTGGCGGGCGCCAGCAGCATCAGGGAAGCCAACGGGGTGCTGGAGCAGTTTCTGCCACGATACAACCGGCGCTTCCGGGTTCCTCCGCAATGCTCTGAGTCTGCTTACCGGCCTCTGGGCTCTGATCTGTCCTTGGAGCAGGTCCTGTGCTTCAAGCATCGCAGGAAGGTGGCCAGGGACAATACGGTGAAGTTCCAGCTGCATACCCTGCAGTTGCTGCCAAAGCCGGAACGACCCAGCTATGCCGGCGCGGTTGTGGAGGTCCTGGAAGGATTGGACGGCCGGCTCAGGGTCCGCCATGAGGGACGCATCATCAATGCCCGGGAGGCGCCGCCCAGCCCAGCATTCCTCCGCAAGGGCCATGGAGATTCGGCCACTCCTCTTGCCTCACCCGCCGGGGCCAACCACTCGGACCAGCGCTGGGCGACGACACTAAAGTCACTGGACTCAAGGGCAGCGGATGAGGAGGATCAAGCGGGCATGACCGGCGGTGCGTCCGCTGCCTTGACACCCGCAACTGTCCTCCCGCGCAAACCAACCTTCCTGCAGAAGGAGAGATGGAAGGCGATTCAGAAAGCCATGCGCAAGGGGATGTCGCTGCGGGCGATCGAGAGGGAGTTGGGGATCCACAGAGCCACCACCAAGAAATACATGGATGCCGACGGTCCTCCAGGGCGACGGTCCCGGCCTGCTCTCACTGCGTCAACATCCGATACAGTGGGGCCATAACAAAGTGACATTTATGCTGAACACCTAGCCGGACATTTATGCTGGCCTTCGACAACCAGGGCGGCGCAAAAGTGTACCACTCGGGTTAATTGGTCAACCAAAAGACCATGCCTGGATGGTAATTTAGCTGCCGTTCCGGTGCGACATAGGTTCGTCTAGGGCCGCGTAGGTCCCGTCCTTCACGGACCGCACGGTGGGCCGGCTCACCCCGAAGGTCCTGGCCGCGGCGCTTACCGTCCCACCGTTCTCCAGGAAATCCCTGACGGCCTCCACCTTCTCTGAAGACAGCGCCGGAGGCCTTCCCCCAGTCCTCCCCTCGGCCGCGGCGCGGTCCACTCCGGCCCTGATCCGGTCCCTGATGGTGTCCCTCTCCCACTCCGCCAGGGAGAGCAGCATATGGAGCATGAGGCGGGAGGCGGGGCTGTCGTCGCCGGTGTCCAGCCCCTCCGCCAGGGAGCGGATGTTGATTCCCTGGCCGTGAAGCTCCTCGATGGTCTTCAGTCCCTCAGTGAGGTTCCGCGCCAGCCGGTCAATCCTCGGGACCACCACCGTGTCCCTCGGTTTGAGCATCCCGCGGAGCTCCTGCCATGAATGGCGGCGCATGTTCTTGCCCGAGGCAACGTCGGTGAATATGCGGTCATCCCTCAGCCCTTGGTCGTTGAGGGTCCGGCGCTGGGTGGCCAGCCCGCTCTCTCCCTCAGCTTGGGAGACCCTGATGTAGCCAAAGGCCGCGGGGTCCATGGGAACACCTCCGGGGTGTAGCAATAAAACAAGTGGTTCTTCGCCACTCTCTACAATCGAGTGTATCCGTATCTGGGCCATGTGACAAACAACCATGGAGACAATGCCAGGATGGAGAAAATAGGTCTAGAGGGTTTGATTGCCATGCGAAGTGACTGGCGTTTCCGTAGTCTAGGTGGAGCCTTTACACTGTATTACTAAGATGTCGATCTACTAAACTGGAGCCAAGGTGAAATGTACATTCCAAGATAGAGTTTCTGCGACGGCTCAAGTTCTCCCTTTAATCAGGGAAAGTATTCCTTCGGTATACCAAAGCCCATTCTGAGCACACTACAAATGTAGATTCCACCTTGGCTTTAGTCTAGGGGCTATTAGCTGGCTCGTAACTGGCGGTAGTCTCACTGGCCATCGGACCCGATATCGAGGAGCAACGGATGGAAGACCTATTGATCCGTGGTGGACAGGTGATTGACGGGAATGGGACACCGGCGCGGCGGGCGGACGTTGCTATTAGAAATGGACGCATCACTGCTGTGGGAGACTGCCAAGACCGGGAGGCGCAACGGGAGATCGATGCCTCCGGACAGATCGTCGCTCCGGGTTTCATCGACATCCACACCCACTCCGACTTCACCCTCCCTCTGAACCCGCTGGCCGAAAGCAAGGTCCGCCAGGGGGTAACCACGGAGGTGGTGGGCAACTGCGGTTACTCCACTGCGCCTGTGTTGCATGGCAAGGCCCAGGCCCTTCAGGACTACCTGAGGGCTGGGGCTCCTTGGCTGGACTACGAGCCGCGCACCTTTGCCCAGTACTTGGCCGGCTTCCCTTCCACCTCGGTGAACACGGTGATGCAGGTGGGCCACGCGACCCTGCGTCTAATGACCATGGGCCTGGAGGCGCGAGACCCCACCGCCAGTGAGCTGTCACATATGCAGCAACTCCTAGCCGAGGGCCTGGAGGCGGGCGCCTTGGGCATGTCCACCGGGCTGTTCACTGCGCCAGGCAACTATGCCCAGAGCGAAGAGTTGCTGGCCTTAGCAGGTGTCTTGCGCCGGCACGGCGCCACCTATGCCTCGCACATCCGCGACGAGGCCAACCATGTGTTCGAGGCAGTACGCGAGGCTATTGGCATCGGCCAAAGTGCCGGAGTGCGAGTGCAGATCGCCCACCTGAAGCTCTCGGGCACGGACAACTGGGGTGACGTGCCGTCGCTGCTGTCGATGATCAGCGAGGCGAGGGAACGGGGCGTCGACCTGTTCTGCGATCAATATCCTTACACTGCAGGCACCAACCCTTTGCGCAACCTACTCCCCGTCTGGGTGCAGGAGGGAGGAGTGGAGGCCATGCTCCAGCGACTGCGAGACGGCGAAGTGAGGGAGCGCATGCGGGGTGAGATCCTGCAGAACGGGCTCAACAATTTCGGGCGAGTCGAATCATGGCACGCCGTTCGCATCGCCATCAGCCCCGAGATGCCCGAGTTGCCTGGCCAGACGGTGGGCCAAGTGGCCCAGGCCAGGGGCATCGATCAGTTGGACGCCGCCTGCGACATCCTCTTGGCCGACAAGGGTCATACCCGCATCGTGGTTACCTCGATGGCGGAAGAGGACGTGCAGGAAATCCTGCGCTCGCCCATGGTCCTGGTGGGCTCCGACGGTAACTCATTGGCGCCCTACGGTATCACCGGCCAGGGGAAGCCGCACCCCCGCTTCTACGGCACCTTCGTCCGGGTCCTCGGCCACTACGTCCGTGACCTGGGCCTGATGCCTCTGCACACCGCCGTCCACAAGATGACTGGTGGGTCGGCGGCGGCCCTGCGGTTGGTGGATCGGGGCACCCTGAAAGAGGGCAACTGGGCCGACGTCACGGTCTTCGACCCGGACACCGTAGCGGAGGTAGCCACCTACGACGATCCCCACCAATACGCCACGGGCATCTCGACGGTGGTGGTGAACGGGGAGGTGGTCATTGATGAAGCAGAGCACACTGGGACTCTGCCCGGGAGGGTGTTGCGGAGGGGCGCCAATGGCGTTGGCTAGCCCTTGGGGCAGCCTTCTCGACTGGCGGCCTTAGTGAGAAGGCCCTGATCCTCATAAGACCGGGGTCGATAGTTCGAGTCACTCCAGCTCCACCTAACTTGACAATAGACAGAACCATCTTCGAGATGTGGCTCGTCCTGGCAGACCCGCCAAAGTCGGTTGCTGCGCGATCATGACTGGGGGGCGGCACTCATGGGCGGTGACCTTGAAGCCAGCCCCTAGTATTACTTCCAGATAGATTTGTAAGAATATAAGAAGGCAGTCATACTTGGGTATGATCTTTCTGTGGGGGAGTATCCAGACATGGCTGCCATCAAGTATAAAGTCAAGCTGGCTGAATCCGAACGCACCCGTCTCAATGAGGTTTCCCGCCGGGGCAAGCCGTCAGTCCGCACCGTGAAGCGGGCGCTGGCGCTGCTCAAAGCAGATGAAGGACTTCGGGACCGTGAGATAGCCGGCGTGCTTTTGATCAACGCCGCTACCGTTGCCAGAGTGCGGAAGCGGTTCGTCGAGGAAGGACTTGATGCCGCCATCAATGACAAGCCACGGCCGGGCCGGGAGCGCAAGTTGGACGGCAAGCAGGAAGCGCACCTGGTTGCCGTCGCGTGCAGCAGTCCGCCCGAAGGACATGTAAACTGGACGCTCCATCTGCTGGCGGACAAGGTGGTGGAGATGGAGTTGGCCGGGAGCATCTCCTTGGAGACGGTGCGCCAGATACTCAAAAAAACGAACTCAAGCCGTGGAAGAAAAAGGAATGGTGCATCCCCAAGCTGAGCGGGGAGTTCGTCGCCCGGATGGAGGACGTACTGGACCCCGTATCCAGTACGGGGCAGGCTCTTTATCACGAAGAGTATGACCGGGAGCGTCCGGTGGTGTGTTTCGACGAGACCTCCAAGCAGTTGGTCGAGGACGTGAGGCCTCCCATTGAGGCCGCCCCCGGACGGGTGGAGCGCTATGACACTGAGTACCAGCGAAACGGGACCCGGAACCTGTTCATGTTCTGTGAACCGAAGGGTGGGTGGAGGCACGTCGAGGTGACCGGGCGCCGGACTGCCGTGGACTTCGCTGAACAGATGAAGTGGCTGGTGGACGAGGCCTATCCTGACGCCACAGTGGTCCGGCTGGTCCTGGACAATCTCAACACCCACAAGCCCGGCTCGCTCTACGAAGCGTTTGCACCGTCCGAGGCGCGCCGCATAGCCAAACGCCTGGAGCTTCACCACACACCCAATCACGGAAGCTGGTTGAACATGGCTGAAATCGAGTTCAGCGTCTTCAGCAGACAGTGTTTGAACCGCCGGGTCGGCGATGAAGCGTTGCTGATACGGGAGGTCGCGGCGCTCGAACACGAGCGCAACGGGGCCGCCGCCATCATAGACTGGCGGTTCTCCACCCAGAGCCTGCCCTCGGCCACGACCGGGGGACGCTCGCAGTAAGCTCAAACATATCTATCCAATAGAATTAAATTGAAACGGTACTAGTAGTTCAGCTATTTTGAATTGCTGGGTAAAGGGATTTCAGCTTGATGCGCGCGTCATCGGTGGTGAAGCGCCAGTCCACTCGCACCATGTCCCGGTTGCGCTGGTCCTGCCAGGCGTCAACTTCCCGGCGCAGCACCTCTTGATCAGGAATCCGGCGGTCCAAGCACTGCCGGGCCAGCACTCCGATTTCAATTTCAGCCATGTCCAGCCAACTCCCATGCTTGGGAGTGTAGTGAATCTCCAGACGTTCGGCGATACGCCGCGCTTCCATAGGCTCGAACGCCTCGTATAATGAGGCCGGATGATGGGTGTTCAGGTTGTCCATCACCAGCACAATCCGGTCCTTGTCCGGGTAGTCCTCGTCCACCAACTTCTTCACTTGGTGCGCCCAGTCCACTTTCGTCCGCCGGTCCGTCACTCCGACCCGCCGCCACCCTTCCAGCGGCGCAAACAGCATGAACAGGTTGCTCACCCCGTTGCGCTCGTATTCGTAATCATACGCGACTGCCGATCCGGGGCGGAGCGGGCGCGGCAGTCGCGTTTCCTTCACCTGCTGTTTGCTGGTTTCGTCCAGGCACACCAGCACCTCATTGTCCCCGAATTGACGCTGGTAGACCTCAAGCACGTCCTCCATGGCGCAGACGAACTCGGCGTTGCCCTGGGGCGGGATGCACCAGCACTCTTTCAGCCAAGGCTTGAGTTCGTTTTTTTCAGCGTCTTGCGCACCGTCTCTGGGTGGATGCTCTCCACTATCTCGCACTCCACCAACCGGTCCGCCAATAATCTCAGCGTCCAACTTACCCGGCCTTCCGGCGGTTCCCCGCAGGCCAGCGCAATCAAGTGGGCTTCCGCAGCGCCATCCAGTTTCTTTGGCCGGCGGCGTTGTTGCTCCTTACGCCCCAAGGCCGCTTCGATCCCTTCCTCCACGCAACGGCGGCGTATCCGTTCCACTGTGGCGCTGGCGATCTCGAGGGACCGGGCAATGTCTTCATCCTTCATGGCCCCGTCCGCATGGGCCTCATCACTCAGAAGCAGAGCCTGCCCCCGTGAAAACGGGGGACGCGCCCGTGGGTCTGCTTGTAAGCCGCCACCCGGCCACGGGACACCAATGTCTTCAATTCCTGCCGCTCCTCCGCACTCAGCTTGACCCGGTATCTCTTCATCGCCATCCCCTCCTCACACGTCCCAATCATCTTCTCCCTATGCTTGGTAGAATACACTTGGTCAGTACTCATTTCAAAGATGTTGGACTACTAGTTGGGAGTGACCGTCCTCGCCAAGTGACATCGCCACCTAATGAGCGGTTCCGTCCTACGCCAGGCGCCTCCTTGCACAACGGCTCCAGCACGTCCAGCATGCCAGGGACCACCACGTGGTGGTAGTGGAGATGATGGCGATGCCAGGGGCCCTGGAGGTCCCTTCTACCATCCGCTCAACTCGCTGCCGTCGAGGGTCAGAATTCCTAGGGTCTCGCCGCCCTCGAAATGTTCTTCATCGGCCTGCTAAGCCACAGTCCGGGCTGAACCCCGCTTTGCCGGCTGCACAAGGTTGGGCAACAGTCGAAAAGCCCGCACCGTTGAGGTTGTCCTACAGACGCTCCAGTAACTTTGCAATCTGATCGGTGTGGTTCATGTCGGGTTCCCACTCGCAGATCACACTGTGTTCGTCTATGACAACTGCGGGCCTTTTCCCGTCTGACGGGTCTTTGACGTACCTCTCTCCATCGAGAGCGGACATGCCTAGTACTCAGTCATGTTTGGAATCAAAGGGTTCAGCGGCCCCGGCGAGGCCGCTTGGACAACCACTCTGGGGTTACACTGTTCCAAGGATACTACGATTTCACAGTTGACTGAGTACTAGGGCGGTGCCGGTGTCGGCTGTATCCAGGGTGTCTACGAAATCGGATGCAGGGAGTGGCTCTGGTGGTTGCTGCCGGGAAGGTTGAGGCAGTTGCGGTCTCGCCCTGTGGTTTGTCACTTCTCCCAGGGTTTTCCGTCCTGGAAGAGGTCTGTGTCTGTTGTGGCGCTCAGACGGTGTGCTGTACCGATCAGTTCCTCCGCTGCGTCGTTCACCCGGAGCCGCAGTTCTTCCAGTTCCCACTGAGCCATTGTTCTCGGTGTGCCACCGTACCTGTACCGGGCCGCGTACGATGTGAGCCAGTTGATTCTGCTTCCGGGATTGTGTGGGTCCTCCGCTGTGGTGTACTGCAGTAGTTCCTCGACGGCTGCCTCCAGGCCGGTGTCCTGGGAATCGTGGTGGTGCTGGGCGTAGTGGTTCCATATCCCGTCTAGATCATGGCGGAAGGTCTCTGGGCAGTTGTGGGCTGAGAGTAGGCCTCTGAGGCCGTTTTCTATGGCCTGCTGTGCAGTGAAGCCGGTCATTTCCTGGTCCCAGTCCTCTTCTTCCACCCTGTTGTTGAAGGATACAAGGCGCTTCCAGGTGTTCTCCAGTCTCTGCTTGGTGGTTTCCCAATGCTCTGGGTACTCGTCGTCGTAGCTGGCTTGGTACTCCAGCCTTTCTCCGCTCATGAAGACTCCGTGGTGCATGGCTTGGCCGGCTATGTGCTGTCCGGCCCGTCCGTAGCGGGTGAACTGTCTCGGGGTGAGCCTGAATATCTCGATGTCCATCTGGGGCGGGTGTTCTTCCAGATATTCACGGGCGGCTCTCTCCGCCTGTCCTGCTGGGGCGTAGTTGCCCACGACCATCAGGTCTAAATCCGAGTCCTGTTGGTGGTCTCCTCGGGCTCGTGACCCGAACAGTATTACTGTGTCTGGCGTCACAGCTTGTTGCACTGCCTTCGCCGTGGCTAGCGCGTGGGGGTCCGGGCGGCCCGGGACTTTTGGTGATGGGCAATGAGGCGGGATCGCGGCCGGTTTCTTGGGTGAGTTTTCATCCATTGCGGACACTCTTTGGACCGTGCTGTTTTCCAGGTTTCATTCTACACCACAGGACTTGTCTTCTTGGTCCGGGTCTTTGGGGTGGGGATGTGGTCTCACCGGCGGGGGAACAACCCCAGTTCCGCGGCGGCTCTCCGGCGCATCGCGGCGCACCGGTCGTCCCTCTGTTTGTCCCGGATCCGGAGCCAGGTCTGGTACTCCTTTGGGTCAGGGCGTTGGGTAGGAACAACGCCGCCGATGCCTGAATTACTCCAGGTGGTTTGCATCATTCCTCCCACCGAACCGGACTTGCGACTTTCACCGCATCCGGCTCTCCGTCAGATAGATATGATTGAGCTTGACGGTGTGTAGCTTGATGACAGGAGCGGCAGAGCGTCACTAAATTGTTGAGTGTGTGAGATTTCATGCCTTTGGTGTGGTGTACTTGTAATTTGGATTGAAGGCCACACTTATGACATTGCATCCCATCGCGTAATTTGGCGCGAAGTGACGTTTCGGCGAGTTCAAGGGGTTCGGTGCGTCTGCTGGAAGTTGCTCCGATAATCGCCGTATAGATTTGCTCAGCCGGGCCGATGGCTCCCAAAGGGAAGTCCGTGGAACCCGTCTCTGTATCCGTTAGGTAGGGGTGTGGAAAACCCGATACCCCTTTCTGCGGGTAGCGTTGCCGGGTTAATTCTGCGGGAGTGGGAAGCCATTGGTACGCTTCTAACGACCGTTCGTCTTGGCGTATTTCTGCGTGCCATCTGGTTCTGTTATGGAGCATCCTAGTCTTGGTATGGATGGTTTGTTGTTTGCGACTGCCCTTATGTTTGTTGAGTAGCCAATAGAAATATCGGAACCAGGTAAACCGTGAGATTTCCTCGATATCCGCCAGTAGGCTAGTGTACCGATAGTATTCGGCCCAACCTTTGACAATGGCGTTAAGAGTAGTCAGACGGGTGTATTCATCCATCCAAGTCCAGTTTCTGGAAGTTAGGTCTTTCAGCTTCCGTTTCACTCGCTCCTTGCCTCTAGCTGTAGGTCGGAGGTGTACCACCCATTTACCACTAGACCAGTTTCGCTGGATGTTAAAACCCAGGAAATCAAATCCTTTGTTGATGTGGGTGATTAACGTTTTCTCCGTTGATAGCGTTAGGTGGAGTTTATTTTCCAGATAGTGCTGAATATCCTGTTTAGTGGCTTCGACCTCGGCAAGTGTGCCGTTGCTGGCAACGATAAAATCGTCAGCGTAGCGAACCATTTTGTAATTACCGAGACCTGTTTGCCTTCTCCGTTGTCGGGCGGAATGTGAAAGATTCCAACGATTTGCTGCCCATTGGTCGAATTGGTCGAGATAGATATTAGCGAGCAGCGGAGATATGATGCCTCCTTGGGGCACACCGGCTTCGGTATGCTTAAAGAGTCGTCCTTCCATCACGCCTGATTTCAGAAATTTCCAGATGAGGTTCAATATGTCTTTGTCCGCTAGCCGGTTCCGTAGTACCTTCATTAGTTTTTGATGGTGTACGGTGTCGAAGTAGCTTTGGAGGTCGCCTTCGATGACGTAGTAATGTTTAACCCGGCTGTTGAACAGCGGCATGAGAACCGCGATTGCATCCATAGTGCATCGACCTTTTCGGAAGCCATAGGAGTGAGGTTGAAAATCGGATTCGTAAATCGGGTCGAGGATGGCCCGAAGTGCTTCCTGCACGATACGGTCGCGTAGAGCGGGGATGCCCAACGGACGTTTCTTACCATCGTGCTTAGGTATGTAAACCCGCCGGACTGGTAGCGGCTGATACGTTTTGCGCTTCAGTTGATCTATAAGCAAGACCATCTGGCTCTCATACTCCTGTTTGAACGCATCTCTGGTATTGCCGTCCACTCCGTTGGTCTGACTACCTGGCCGTGCCAAAACTCTTTCTGCTGCCGTGTGCATCCAGTAGTCCCAGTGCAAGAGACTATATAAATTGGAAAACCTGTGCTCTGGATACTCACTAGCCGTTTTCGCTAGGAACTTTTGCTTTTCAGCCATCTTAGTTGGGTTCATACATCCCTTCTCTGGCGTAGTTTGCTTTGTTCCGCACTGTATCTGATTGCCTTCCTTCGCCATGTAACCGGCTTTCCCGGTCTCAGACTACTACGAAGGCTCCGCCCCATATTCGGCATTAGCCGCAGGCTAGCCCACTCCACGAATGGAGAGCCGAACATGGTTCCCAAGTTCACATAGGTTACGTCTGCATGCTGTGTTAGGTCTTGCCTGTACGCCTGGCACGGCTCGTTGCCGCGCTCGCCACCGGAGGATAAGCTGAGATTATGGAGCGCAGCTTTCCTTGTCCAACCGAGACTATCCCTATCCATCTGAGACAGGGATTCCGATGACTCCACCCTCGCCCTACCGTAAGCGGGTGGTTCAACCTTCGACGCGTTAAACAGCAATTTCTTTCGTGACCATAACAGCACTCTGGCTAGCAGCGCACGGTGTGGTAGGGTAGCCGCCGCCACATTGTTGGGAAGGCTTCAAACACGCTTCTGCCTCTGGTCTTCGTGCCTGCTTCCCTAGCCACCGGCCCACTCCTGACCGGGTTTCACATTTGAAACATTTAACCTACGCACTTCTTGGCGCACCGGAGGGGAGGAAATGGAACGGGACTCTGGCGGGTCGGGCCTGGGCTTGTCCATCTGCAAGGGGGCAGGAGTCCTGTTTTATTCTTTTGCCTCCCTTCGTGCCAGTTCGGCCTCCAGTTCCCGGACGCGGGCTTCGGCCGCCAGTCTGCCTTCCCGTTCGGCCAGCCTTGCTTCTCGTTCGGCCAACCTGCCTTCCTGCTCCTGCTGGAAGGTGGGGATTTCCTGCCCGGTCTCCGGGTCGTGCCAGCGAAGGTTCCCGCGTTCCCACCGGACGTGGAGGTTCAGGACGGCGCTGTAGCCCTGCAGGACGCCGTCGCTGACTTCGTCGATGGGATCGGCTCGTACCGGTCTTCCACCAGCCGGTCTCCGGCCAGCCTGGTTCCGTGGAACTCGCCGGTCTCATCGAACCGCCAGCACTCGGGTATTCTCAGCGCCGCGTACCTAGCCGGCTTGTTCTCCACGTCCTGTCTGCCGGTTCTCCTCGAGGCTATCTCCATGACCAAGTCGGGCGGTTTGCCCTGCCGGGAGATGACGTAGGCGTTGTCCTGCCGGTAGAGCGCCGGGTCGGCGTAGTCTGGCATTTTGAGTGTGTCAGGCGTTGGGATGGTTGTCATCCTGTTTGTCGATAGTGGGGACGAAATAATGCCGCTCTGCGGGTTTGTAAAAGTGAAATGGTGTACAGATATTAAAGTCCGGTTTACGGTGCTGTTTTGGTCCCGGAGGGGTGGTTCGGACAGGGTTTGAGGCAGGTTGCAGGGGCTGGTGTTGGTGTCAAGGGCGCCGAGATAATGGGCCACTGGGGCGGCGTGATCGTGTACCACTGATGTGATGACTGACGGCAGTAAATTGGTCGGAGCGGCGGCGTTACAAGAACAGGAGGAGACGGCGTTGGCGGTGCGGCTATTCTGCGTCGGGTTCTTCTGAAGCCTGCGGGGAAGCGTTCTCCCGGCTGCGCTTGAGCCGGTAGCTCTCGCCGTTCATCTCCAGGATGTGGACGTGGTGGGTGAGCCGGTCCAGCAGCGCTCCGGTGAGGCGCTCCGAGCCGAAGACCTCGGTCCACTCATCGAAGGGGAGGTTGGTGGTCACCATGACGGAGCCCCGCTCGTAGCGTTGGCTGAAGACCTCGAAGAGCAGTTCCGCCCCGGTTCTGGAAAGGGGGACGAAGCCCAGCTCGTCGATGATCAGCAGGTTGAGCCGGGCCAGTTGTTTCTGCAAGTTCAGCAGGCGCCTTTCGTCCCTGGCCTCCATCATCTCATGCACCAGGCCGGCGGCGGTGATGAAACCTACAGACATCCCGCGCTGGCAGGCGGCCAGCCCCAGCCCAAGGGCCACGTGAGTCTTGCCGGTGCCGCTGTTGCCGACGGCGATGACGTTCTCCCGGCGCTGGATGTATTCACACCGGGCCAGTTCCATCACCAGCGCCTTGTTCAGCGACGGGATTGCCGGGAAGTCGAGGGTGTCCAGACTCTTCACCGCGGGGAATCGGGCGGCGCGTATCCGCCGCTCCACCATGCGCTGGTGGCGGTCGATGAGCTCCAGTTCCGCGAGCCTGAGCAGGTACTGGGGATGATCCACATTCTCGGCGGCGCACAGGGCGGCCATCTTCCCGTACTCTCTCAGGAAGCTGGGCAGCTTCAGTTCTTTGAGATGGTGTTCCAATAGCAGCGTCGACCGGTCGTTCATGCCGCCCGCCCTGTGAGGAGAGCCATGTAGTCTTGTGTGGAGGTGGTGCCGACCCTGACCCGGGGCAGGTAGGGATAGAGCTCCATATCCAGCCTGGGCGGCCGCCCCTCCAGCCGGCACAGCACCAAGTGCTTCACTGCGTCAAAGCTCAGCGACCCCAGGTGGATGGCATCTTTCACCGCTGTATGCACCTCCTGCTGGGAGAAGGTCTCCAGCAGCCTCAGCACCTGCACGAACTCCCGTTTGCCCCGCCGTCCCATGCGGGATTCCAGCAGACGCCGCAGCGTCCCGAACTCATCGGGCAGAGCCCATCCCTGCAGCGGCGCGGCCTGGTCCAGGGCGCCCGGTTTCCGCTCCAACAGCGGCAGGTAGTGGATGGGGTCGTAGACGAAGTCGTCCCGGTCGTATGATCTGGGATGGCTGGCGATGACCTCAGTCCCGCAACTGATGACCACCTGGTCCACGTAGCCCCGTACCAGGACGTCCCGGTGTCCGTAGGCCACCGGCACCGAGTAGTCGTTGGTCCTGTACCTTACCAAGGACAGCGAACTCACCCGGCCAGCCTGCTTGTCGCACGCGTCGTAGGCCACCGGCGGCAGGGGCAGCAGGGCGTCCAGGTCCCGCTCCATCCGTTGACCTATGCTCTCTGAGTGACCCCTCAACCTGGCATCCATACGCGCCAGGCAGCGACGCTCCAGGTGGGCGTTCAGCGCATCGAAGCTTTCGAAGGACGGCACCGGCACCAGGAAGTTGCGGCGCATGTACCCCACCAGGCCTTCCACCTTGCCCTTGTCATTGCCCTTGCCGGGACGCCCGAACCGGTCCTCGAACAGGTAGTGGGACTGGAGCTCGGTGAAGGCGCGGGTGCGCTGGCGCCGGCCGTCGCCCAGAATCCGGGCAACAGCCAGCCTGGTATTGTCGTAGAGGATGCTCTGGGGCACTCCGCCCAGAAAGGCGAGGGCTGACACGTGGCCGTCCAGGAAGGCCCCGGTGGTCTCGGACGGGTAGGCCTTGACGAAGCAGCCGTCGCTGTGGGGCAGGTCGATGACGAAGCAGTGGGCGCCTTCCGCTCAACGCCGCCGATGACCACCAGGGCCTCGCCGAAGTCGCACTGCGCGTGGCCCGGCGGGTGGGACAACGGCACGAACATCTCCCTGGTCTGACGGCGATGCTCCCTGACGTAGTCCTTGGCGGTGGTGTATCCGCCGTCGAACCCGTACTCGTCCCTGAGGCGCTCGAATATCCGCTTGGCCGTGTGGCGCTGCTTCCTGGGGCGCGCGAGGTCATCCTCCAGGATCCGGTCGATGACGCCGGTGAAAGGCTCCAGCTTGGGCCTTCGAGGAGGAGTCTGTCGCCGGTAGCCCGGAGGCACGGAGTAGGTCAGCATCTTGCGCACCGTGTCCCGGTGCAGCCCAAACTCTCTGGAGACCTCCCGAATACTCTTGCCCTCCACCATCACCGCCCGGCGAACCCGCAGATATAAGTCCACTCTGTACATCCATCGCACCACCCATAAGCTCGACTTGAAGCCTATGGATGGCGGCGGGCGGTCCAATTTGCAACCGCCGTTTGTCAGAGATTACCCGCCCGCACGGGACAATTTACCTCCGCCGCTTACAGCCATTGAACAAGCCCTTAATACTGCCGCACAGCTATGTTCAGCGGTCCACGAGACCACGACCACGGATGTAATCGTCACATCAGACCGTTACCTGGTCGACCTGCATCTGACCGGCGAATGCTTAGGCTGTGAGCCGATCAGTTTCGGCTGGACCAAGGACTTCAACCCCCCTACGAATGGGTAATGAGGGGATTCTGCAAGACCAGCACGGCTAGGAACCCCCTGAAGTCACACATCCTGATTGCATACGTCGTCGAGGCTTGGCGACGCCAGGGGTTGGTGGACTGGATCGAAGATGAAGCCGGGTATCTTCCCGATATGAATTTGAGCAGGTTGATGGATGATGGTGCGGGGCCGCCGCCCCAGCAGATGCAAACTTGGATTGCCAACTTGGGCCAGGCTCTCTAGGTGGTGCCTAAGCAGTTGCCTACCAGCCAGTATGGCCTCCTGTCCCAAGTGTGGGCCAGATCCTGATCCGCCACCTGGTCTTTGAACTGGCGATGATGGTTACTGGTGGGGACCGCTTGGCAGCCCTGCCGGCGCTGGCCACCCAAAACCTGGATCTGGCTGATCTATCCCACCTTGGCTTTAGTGTAGCTGCGGTAAACTTTCCCGGGGCGCAGCAGGGAAAAGGAAAAGGCCTACAGATCGCCCCCCCTCCGGTAATACCTGGCTACCACGCCCCGAGCCGCCGCTTGGCGCTCGGTGTACCTCGCCGGCATCCTGGATCTCTTCCACCGGCCGGTGGTTATCAGCTCCGTCAGCTCCACCCCTGCGGCTTTCCGTCCCCAAAACATGTTCTACCAGAGGAATAGTAGGCCCACGTGCGTTCCCTGAGTGGAAATGTTACACTCCCGCACGTAATGGGAACACTCTACAATCTCGCAGAAGGTTCATTTTTTAAGGAAACCAGCAGCGGCGTAGTAATGACGCGGACAAAGCCCGAATCGCGGCGAAATTGAACTCCATCGCCTAGCAAGGGAGAACCATGACGACTGTAAACGACGAAAATTCAACCCAGGATCCAGAGCAGGAATTCCAGGACCCCGTTGAAGCCATTAAATTCTATATGGAAACCCAAGGCCTCACACAGCGGGACCTCGTCCCAATGATCGGAAGCCGTTCTAAAGTCTCGGAGGTTCTTTCGGGTGCGCGGGGCATAACCATGCCAATGGCTCGCGCCTTGCACCGTCATTTGGGAATTCCCGCTGATGTCCTGCTAAAGGAACCGGTCGTCCGGTTTGGGGAAGTGGTCCCTGAAATCGATTGGCGACGCTTTCCGCTCAGTCGAATGGCAAAACAGGGTTGGATTCGCAACTCCGGTGACCTTCGTGGGGACGCGAAGGAACTGGTTACCGAACTGATCCGCAAAGCTGGCCATACGCAGATTGCGGCCGCTTTATACCGGAAGAACGACCACAACAGAGCGAATGCTAAGACCAATCCGTATGCTCTTAATGCCTGGTGCTGGCAAATATTGGCCCAAGCCAATGAAAGGAACCTGGGCCAAGCGGACCAGTCCTTTGAAAATCCTGTTGAGCTCATGAGGGAAGTAGCGAAGCTGAGCCCCGCCACCGACGGCCCGTTGAGAGCTGTAGATTTCCTGGCAGAGCAAGGTATTGCCGTCGAGATAGCACGGCACTTGCCAGGAACACATCTTGACGGCGCCACTATGGGATCGGCGGACGGGTCACGCGTGATTGGGCTGACATTACGTTATGACCGAATCGACCATTTTTGGTACACACTGGAACATGAACTCGCCCACACTTTGTTCCATTTGAACGATAAGAATGGTTCCTTCTTTGACGACCTCGGACTCGATAGCGCCGACGACAAAGAGGAGGATGCGGACAACAAGGCCAATGAATCGCTGATCCCTACCGACGTTTGGATGTCAAGTGAAGTACGAACAAATCCTTCAACTATGGCGGTAATTGGCCTTGCCCATGAATTGGGCATTCACCCGGCCATAGTGGCTGGGCGAGCCCGGCACGAAAGCCAAGACTACCGGCGGTTGTCCCAGTTAGTGGGCTCCGGCGCAGTTCGGCGCTTATTTAGTATGTAAATGGGAACAATATAGCCAGTCCCAAGTTAACATGCTTGACTTCGTTCCATTTTGGGAACAGAATTCTCCCGGCAGCGGTTCGCAAGAGTTTATAACTCATTGCAAATCTATAAGCCGCTCCGGAGTAAATATGGTTACTACAGAATCCCAAGAGCACGAATTTAGACCGATCGAAGTGATTGTCAAGGACCCTGGGGGCGCCGGTATCGCCGGCGCTCATGTTCGTGCAACATACGCCTACAGCGGCCTAAGCAGCAGCGTCACGACCTGTGACGAGGGTACTGCAACGGTTCCACTCCTCTACTGCGACAAGGAGCCCATGACAGTTGAGGCAGTCGCTCCCGGCTACCATGCCGAGGCTGTAAACGAGTACCAACCTGATAAGGAGAACTTCAAACTTGGGCTCAAGCTGCTACCAATGGAGTCCGACTGGGAACAGATCACCGTCCCGCTGCATGCATCCGACGGGCGTGGAAGCGTCAATCACCCCATTGTGGGGAAACTCCAAATTGCGAACAGCCAATTCCACATAAACCACAAGGGGGACGTTTCGGTTAACGGCTGTGTGGCGAATTGGCATAGCATCGCCATCGGAAATGACTATCATCTCCTTAAGCCAAACGGAACCGAACTAACGATTCGCTTCTTGGAGATCAAACCCAAGTTTTCCGTCACGTTGGAGCACAGCCCTGCCACGCAGCACGACTGCGCCCCGTAAACATAGGCCCCGGCAAATCCCGCCGGGGCCTACTACGCTGAATCCCACCGAACAAGGGACTCCTTACGCGATAACAGCCGCAGATTACAGCGATCAGGGCCATTATTGTTCTGCCCACCATGCGCGATAAGTACATTTATCGCGCATGGTGGAATGGACTTCCGGACCCCCGAACAGCCGGTCCAAGAGTGTCCGTCCTGCCCTTGGATGGGCCTGTTGCAGGCCCATTTCAACTGCCGGATAATTGCAGCTATCAGGCATTTGAGGAGGCCCTGATCTTGCTGCCCCAACCCGTTCCCGTCACCGGTGATGCTCCAGGCGCGCCACTCTCCCGGAGCGACCAGGTCCGCCAGGCCGCCCGGGCCCGGAACACCCAGCGGGCCTACCTTGGCCACTGGACCCGCTTTCGCAGCTGGGCCCAGGAGCAGGGGCTCGACCTGCCCGGGGGCCTGGAGGCCGCCCTCTGCGACTACCTGGTCCGCTTGGCGGAGGACAGCAAACGCATGGCCACCATCAGGCAGGCCCGGGCGGCCATCATCAAGGGCGCCGAGCTGGCGGGGTGGCCCAAGCCCGGCGGCCCCGGCGTCGCGGAGATGGGGGCTGAGCCGGATCCTCCGGGGGGCCCAGAGACAGGCGGCGCCCCTCCACGCCGAGGCCCTGGCGGCGATCAGGGCCACCGCCTTCACCCGCCGCCGCAGCCGGGGCGGTCATACCGAGACGGCGGAATACGCCCGTCGGCGGGGCTTGGTCGACGTCGCCCTGGCCTCCGTCATGCGCGACGGGCTGCTGCGGGTCTCCGAGGCCGCCGCCCTGCGCTGGGGGGACGTGGAACTGGCCGGAGACGGCAGCGGCCGCATCCGGATTCCGGAGTCGAAGACCGACCAGGAGGCTGAGGGGGTGGTGTTGTACCTGGGACCGGCTGCCGTCGAAGCCCTGCTGGCCATCCGCCCCGAAGAGGCGGTGACCGACGCGGTCACTCCGGTCTTCAACCTCCACCCGGACACCATCCGGCGGCGTCTGCAGCAGGCAGCGCGGGCGGCTGGGCTCCCCGGCTGGCGGGACATCACCGGACACTCTGGGCGGGTGGGGATGGCCCAGGACCTGTCGGCTGCGGGGTTCGCCCTCCCCGAGCTGATGACGGCGGGCCGGTGGAAATCTCCCAGGATGCCGGCCCGTTACACCGAACGCCAAGCAGCCGGACGTGGGGCGGTGGCCAGGTACTACCAGGGCGGCAGGGGGTAGAGGCCCGGCGTCGCAGCCCCGGGAAGCGGGCGCCAGCGAGGTGGTCGCCGTTTTAGGCAGCAGTACGTAGACACCCAAGGGAGCTCGGGAAGGCCACCAACCGGTTGCGTTGGGACGTTTACGCCGCCCTCCGGGTTGGTGTTACGCTCTGTGTACACCACTCTTTTTGGCGGGTAGGTTCCCCCTACAACGAGGAGATGAAAACGATGTAAAGCGGACCGCTGGAGACCCGGGACCATACTACTGCGGCCGGACCTACCGGCCCAGAGTAGAGATGATTGTTGCCGAGGGAAGACAGATCCTTGGCGGAAGAGTCCGGAGACTGAGAGAAACCGCCGGCCTAACCCAGGAGACTCTTGCCCACGCTGCAGGCATCGGACGAATCACGTTGGTCCGGTTGGAAAAGGGAAAACACACGTCCAAGCTCAGCACGCTGAAGGCCTTAGCCAACGCATTCGAACGGCCGGTTGAAGACCTCCTCGCCGGCCCGGACAATGTCGAAGCAACGGACTCATAGCCGCCGGCCCGGAAGCAAGTAAGTTGGCAGGGCCCGACCGCTATCCAAATATAAATGGAGGAACCTCACTATGGCGCCCAATCCCATCCTCATCACTGCACCAATGCAAGCCTCGCCTTCACAAGCATTCGCTTAAGGTAGCACGGCCCGGAGGCAACCATGCCAGCAGACCAAGACAATGCCGAAGAATTACTGGCCACAATCGCCCAGCAGGTAGCTCAAGCTTCAAGGACCACCGCGCTCCACATCGAACAGCACGATGACATTGAAAAGGGCGCCCAGGAAAAAGCCGACGTCGTTATCAGCAAAGTCCGGGAAACATTGGAGACAGCCCACCAGTCAGCCCTCGACCAAGCCACAGAGGCCCTGAAGTCCAGCCACAACCGGGAGCTCCACACCAACCTCACCATCATCGCAAAGAAGTTCAACGAGACCCTCGACGATCTGGTAAGACACCACAGGTCAACCCTGCAGGAACACATCGAAACTCTCAAAAAGGCCGATGACGAAAGGGCCGAAAGCCACAGCCAAGAGATGGATCGGATCAGAAACGAAGCCCAGAGAGCGGAGGACCAGACCCAAGTTCAGAGAAGGGAAATGGAAGACTCACACAGAGAGGCCTTGGCACAGACAGCCAATACCTTGGAAAGAGAAAGAGAAGCCCGGAATGAGCGATACCAGCAACTCTGTTCTGACACAACAACAAGAATGGAAGAAATCCTGGCCGGCGCCTTGGAGGAAAGCGCCAAGACCAACGAGGCCAAGTTCACCGAGACAAGGGAAACCATAGCACGTCAGAAAGCCGACGCAGATGCCGCCCTCGCGGAGAGGGATACGAAATGGCGCAGGACCACCCTCATTCTAGCAGGAGCAACCCTGACCGCCATCGCCATGGCCATCGCGGTGGTCATGATGGCGCTGACATGAGGATGGACGACCTGCTCCAACTGCATCGGCCACTGCCGATGCGGGCTTCCCGGTCCGATTGCCAGCGCCCAGCCAATGCACATCCCATGTTGGCTTTGGTTTAGAACCCCGGACCCTCCACCAATCCCTCACGTCTGACCATACTACTGGGCTTACGATAATGAGGAAAAGAACCGCCCCCAAAACAACGAGTGGGATTACGTACGGTCCAGGACGGTGTTGTTTCCGGGGTGTTGTTGGGGGTAGGTGCGTCCAACAACTAGGCTGACGTATGTGGAGCTTGATCGGCCTGCCCTGACGGTGGGGGCACACCAACTTGCTGCTCAAGCCGATCTCACCCTGCTACTCACATGGCAAGGGGCGCGGGTATGGAGTATTGACAATTGAGGCGCCGTATTCCTGCGGGACAGGGTGGTGGAGCTGCTCCGGGAGCCTCTGCCTCAAGTGGCTGCCCTGCAGGAGGATGACATATCCGACATTCCGGCCCACACCGGTTTTCCTGTAGCGAACTGGCGGAAGTTGCGTTGTAACAACTCTCCGGAGCAGATGGATAAGGGAACAGCCGGCGCACAGACGTGGTGGTCATCCTCCCCAACTGGTCGGCGAAACGTCGTCTGATGGGGGGAGTCCTGGCGATCGGGCCGATGACCGCCGTTGCCTCACCATTGTGAATGATGTCACCAATGAGGCCCTGCCGGAGCCAGGAGCCCCACAGGCAGCTGATTAACAACAACGCCGGAATGACGCCTGTTTAGAGGATTGCAAAACTCGCCCATCCTGAAAACTGAGTGCGAGAAGAGATGGATTCATCAACTATTTCGTATATTTCCGAAACCGCCCTCCCGGCCGGGGACGGTTGTCGATTTTTCTCCCTTTTGCCGCGGAATGACGCCTGTTTAGAGGTTGCAAAACTCGCAAGGACATTGCTCCCTTTTGCCGCAGGTTGCAAGGACATTGCTGTTGTGATATTTTGATAATAGGCCCAAGTCTGAACTAGTTCAGCGAATCCAGACCAACCGAGCTCTTCGAAGCCCCTGGTTCTGGCAGGCAATCCCCGGCATCAGCCGGATGTGTTGCCGCCTGGCCGGGGGCTTTTTTATTGAATGGGAGTTTCGTACAAATAGTTAAGCAGGAGTTGTTCCGAGGTATAGGTGGGTCCCACAACGGCGAGCCATCGAAGTACTTTGGAAATGCACTCCCCCCAGATCGGGGCCCAAGGTGTCCCCGCAATGTTGAGAATTAACAGGAGGTCATCGGCCAAACGAAATCGCGGCCCGTAAAGGCCGCTACACGCCCTTCAAGTGGCCTGAGGTCCAACGGACGCTCGAGGCCAAAGGGAGATTGAGCATAAATTTGGAAGGGCTATCAGAGAACAGAGGAATCCCTTAGACCAAACTAAATGCAGCCGCCGGGCCCCAACCCAGCGGCCGCCCAGCCAGTGCACCACAGACCCCCCACTCATGGAGTACTACAGTGACACACGCCAAGAATAATTCTAAATCACCCACCCCCAAGGTGCAACTCAAATACCTGCCGAAGGATGTTCTGAAGGTTATGAACGGCCTTCCTCGCGACCCAATTCTCGACCTCATGGAAAGCTCGGGACAGGGACGGAAATTCGCTTCACCGGAGCCGATCCTTCGTGCTTACTACCTGAGTCGACTCCCGGAGAGTTGGGTTCCCGAAAAGCCACACGCTGTGTGGACTCTGCTGAAAAAAACTCGATGGAGCTCGCCGACCTGTGCGGCTTTGTGGAAGTCCCCTGCTGGGAAACTTTTCGCGCGAGATTCAAACTTCTGGCAAGTGAATACGGCAACGAGACAACCATTCGACTGTTCGAGATTAAGAAGGAGCTGGAGAAGAGGAACACCGGCAAAAAGGCGCTGCCCATCATTGCGAAGCATAGGTTGCCGAGGCGAAGGGGCCAGGAGGATTCCAGGAGCAATTACAGCCAGCGCAAGGAGCGCATCGGCCATTCGCTTAGCCTGTTCGCGTTGATTGATGCGGCCGGCACTGAGGAGATGGCCGAGCGGTTTTTCATCAAGGCCAGGTGGCCGGACGGACGACCCAGGTGCCCCAGTCCAGCATGTGACTCCGTCCGCGTGGCGGAAGTGGAGGAGGAGGATGGCGAGCAGCTCCGACGATGGGTCTGCCTCGAATGCGAGGAGCGGTTCGATATCAAAACGGGGACCACTTTCGAGGGCACTCGGAACTCGTTGCGAACGATTCTGTGGACCGCGTACCTCATGGTCCAAATACCATTCGGCATGCCGTCCTTGGACTTGGCCTGCCTGCTAGAGGAAGAAGGGCGGAGGCTTTCGCACAAGAATGCTCTGGATATCACACACCGCATGCAGACTGCGCTGGTGGAACGGCTCCCCATATTTGACGGCCCCGCGCAGTACGATACCTCATTGATAGGGTACGCCAACGGCGTCGAGGTCCATGTGCAGGCCATTGTGGACGTCCCCACCCGCCAGGTACGGGCCGAGGTGAACTATGGGCCGGTGACCAAAGTCCAAGCAGCACGCTTCATTTACACGTACCTGAAAGGGAATGGGAGACTCTACACGGATAGCACTAAAGCCTGTCCAGATGGCCCGTTCCGACAGCAGGTGAATCACAGCAAAGGGGAGTTCGCCCGCGACGGTGAAAGGGAAGGAGAGCGTGTGGCCACGAATCTCGACGAGAACTTCTGGAGCACGTTGCAAGAAATGCTCGACCGGCGCCGGTCTATTTCTGCGCGATACTTCCCGCTGTACCTGGCGGAGCATATGTGGCGCTACAACCACAGATCCGAATCCACCTTCGAGCAGCTGCAGGCGGTGGTCCGCAATTCACGCGATGTGGTTCTGAATGGTGACGACAAGCCCTGCGACGCGAGGGAAGTTGAGGACGAGCTGGGTGTTCAGCTCGTCCTGCACCCGCCACATTCCAAAGAGGTCAAGGCCCGTAACAGGGGAAAGCGGTCCCGCATCAAGGAATCCAAGGACTTCACGCAGCCTCGGCTGGAAGGCGATTAGTCAACAACCAATCCAGGGGACTCCTGAAGACTGCGGTGGAGTGGAGAAATCCAAACCCGGATCCAACAAGGAAGGGCGTCAGGCAGGAAGGTGCTCCCACGCAACCACCCCGACGGGATACAAATCACCTTTGACGATCACCGCTTGGTGGGCAATGCCGGCCTACTCCTGCCGGCCACCCTCGCCCGGCATCTGGGCCAGCGGGAACTCGTTGGCCATCACCCTGAGCTCGGTGGCGCGCCGGGGCGGGGCCCAGGGGCAACTCACGGTGCGGGCCGACAGCGAGTGCTATGCCCGCGTCATCGTAGCCGTCTGCCCCGGAATGGATGTCCGCTTATCCATCACCACCCGCCAGCACAAAAGCCTGCGCAATATCATCGAGGCGATCCTAGAGAGGGAGTGTAGCCTCATCCCCTGCTGGATGGACGGCGCCGCCGATGTGGCCGAGACCACCTGCACTGCCTCCCAGGGCGAGCCCGACGCCGGGTTCCCAGCTGGCCGTTTCCGTCAGCTGCAGCTATCACGGCATCATCACCGAGCGGGACGGGGAGATGATCGAACTGGAGGATGGTCATCGCTGCCACGCCGAGGTCGAGAACGCCATCTTGAGCCTGAGGTACAGTGAGCATCGGTCTGGGTGGGCATGTGACGACCACCAAGACGCTCCGCGGGTTTATTCTCCCCGGCCCGCCACCTCACCCTGCATCTTCCCCGACGCTGGCCTGGGGAAACCCGGTTCAGTCGTGCCCTGGCGAAGCTCCGAGCCATTCCACCCCCGGCCTGACGGCACCGTCGCCTAGCGTGCGGCCCATCACACAACCGAGGTCCCCGCCATCTAGTCTTGCGGAACGTTGGACGTCGTTGGCGGTGGCGGCGCAGGAACTGATACTGGCACGGGACCCTCATACCATCGGACGATGGGCATCTGCCCTCGGGGAGAGAGGGCCCGCAGCTTTGATCTTCGAGTAGATTGGGTTTCTACCCGCCCTGGGCGAGATGCAGCGGCCTTGGTGGGCTCCAGCAGTCCTGGGCACGGCGAGAAGGCCAGCTACTATTCGGCAGTTTGCCTGGAGACCGTCTGGGTGTAATGGATGGAACTGGAGGGGAACAGCAACGGGGAAAGCTCCATGGCTCTCCTGGAACTGTTGTGTGAGAGGCGCGGCGGACGGCTGGGCGTGATCTGGGACAACGCGCCGGCGCGCCCCTTCGGCAAGCTCAGGAGGGGTCCGGCGATGCGGTCATACCTGGAGGACCCGGGTCCTGATCCTGCGACTGGTCAACCTTCCTGCCTACAGTCCGGACTTCAACGTCGATGAGGGGGTCTGGGTGTGGGTGAGAGAGGAGGCCAATGGCAACGTATACCTGGGCAACAGGGAGGCGGTGCAGGACAGGGCGGGCAAATTCCTGGCCGTGCTGACCGGCCGGAAAGACGAGGTGAGGCGGCGCTGCGGTACGGTCTTGCAATCAGGGGCCGGGGCGCTCCTTCGAGACTCCCGGCCCGAGTCCCGGCGTCTGGCAAATGCACATCCGACCTTGGCTTTGGTTTATGTGAGGTCCAGCGGGGGTCTCAGGCAGTTCATTACGCAGCGCGGAAACAACACCCGCTCTGCTATAAAATATTGCTACCTATTGATAGAAATAAAATATAGATTGGGGAATTCTTAGCATATTCACAAGGCTGATACAGAAGGTAGATGGGCTTAAAATATAAATGTATACACTATTCTGACTCAAGTAAACCGGGTCAATTCCAAGTTGCTATTGACAATCTCGCGGGCTGCCGTTGGGAGAACGGATCCTGCAGACCGCCGAAGCCAGTTTCATCCTGATGGGCGGTTGACAGGCAAATCGCCCGGGCATAGCGGGAGACAATGTCCGGGCGACGCTCTGGCCTACTGGCCCTGCACGGTGATCAGCGAAGGATCATCGCCCACGCCGCCGTTGACGACGGTAACGTAAATGTTGACGGTGTCCACCCGTTGGAACGTCAAAGCGCCAGCCCGTCCGTTGACGGACTGTGGCTCCTCGGCCGGCGCCGGCGCCTCCACAGCGGGAGCGCGGCTCAGGACCTCCACCTCCTGCTTGATGAACCGGCGGCTGAGGTGGGTCTGCAACTCATCGTCCTTGGGGAGATCCACCAGCCACTGGGCAAAGTCAGCCTGACCGAAGAACAACCGCACGCTGCGGCCATCGGCTTCGTCCAGGATTTCCTCGTCCTCGTCCATGTCGGGGAACCAGGCCACCGCAATGACGTAGGTGTTGAGGTCCAGCTCCCGCTTGAGCTCCGTGCGGACGGACGTGGCGGCCTGCCAGGCCTTTTCCAAGGGATTGTTCATGGGCGACCTGGCGCCGTCCGCATGGCGGCGGAACCACTGGCCATCTTCGACGGTGTACCGTCCTTCCAGGATGGTGACGCCGAAGCGTCCGACCCCGTCAAAGAGGGCGACGCAGTTCGGCGCGGGCTGGCCTGCGGCCACCTGGGGCTGGAACAGGACCTGGCCGGCTTGGGTGCTGGCCTCGAACTGCTGGCAGGCATTCATCTCGGCTGGGTTCAGGGGATTGTTGTTGTCGTTCCTTACGACTTTCATTTTGACAATTACCTCTTTAGAGATTTGGTGTTGATAATTGCGCCGGCGCCGCAGACATAGAGAGCGGGCCGACCTGAGATCTCTCCCGGGTCAGCCCGTCACAGCAGGGCCCTCGGCGATGCGGGTTTGTTTCGGGGCAGGGGTCTGCCCGCGCAGGTTCGCGGATGCAACCGGCCAGCCTGTATGGCAGCAGGTCGAAAGGGGGCACATCGCGCGGCTCCGGGCAGGCGGACCCCGGGGTTTCGCATTGACGTCCGGATTGGTGTGCATGGTGTTGTTCACCTCCTTGTGCCGGGGTTGCGGCGACAGGGACGTCGCCGCTGAGGCAGTCATCGGACGATATGGTTACGAACGGCCTCTCTCCGACCTCGCCAGCGATGCGGCGCGGCCCACCCACACGTCTAGGCGCCTCAGGGATGGACTGACATGCTCCGGGCACGGAGACCGTTCCGTTTTGCAGGTCTGCTCTGCCGGCGGGAACCGTTGCCGGGCCAGCGCCCTGCGGTCCATCCTGTCCCAGCGGGGCAGACGGTCCCAAGCATCCTCCAAGCGGGGATGCACCGGATCTTCCCGTTTGGCCAGCCCGCGGAGCAGGATGTTGGTTCCCCGCAGCGCCACCGCCAAGGTCTTGCCGGCGCCGGGACCCGCGATGCCCAACGTGGGGCCCTCCAGATGGCCGATTAGCTCCAGCTGCCCCTGGTCCAGGCTCGGGTGCAGCCGCAGTATGGCGGGCGCCACGCCCGCTTGGTCGTTCATGTTCATGTTGGTTCTCACCTGAGTTGATCTATCAACTGGCTTGGGATGTGGAACCCGGTGGGCTGGACTCGTCCCGAAACGAATCTTCCGGTGGGGTGGATGGCCGCCGGCGTTCCGAGCTTGATCGGCCGCGGGGGACTCACCATCACCGCAGGCGTCCATCGCTCCGCTTTCGGGGCTTCTCGGGGCCGATGATGGTCCCCCGCCGGAAGCGCACCTTTCGCGCTCGAACGTGGATGAGTTCCAGCCCGGACGGCGCTGGGGACTTGGTGACTGGCCTGACGGCTTTTGCCCGGGCCTCCTCCTCTCGCGCCTCACCCAGCCGGATCAGGCCGTCGGTGACGGCGAAGACCTCCCGGCGGATGCGGTCTGTGGACAGTGCGCCTGACACTTCCCGGCCCCGTACGACGGCGCTCAGGTCCGCCACAAGGTCACCGGTGCGCCAGACCAAGTAAACTCCCTTGCGGCGGGCCAGCTGCTCAATGACCGCATCGGGCTCCATGTCGCCGAACACCAGCACGGGGATGACGTACGGGTTGTAGGGTGTTGGGGCGCGCTCCTCGATCTCGTCGTGCAGTTCCAGGGCGGCAAGCCAGGCCTCATCCAAGGGGGACGTCTCGATGGGTACGACACCATTTCTGGTTTTGAGGTGCCACTCGCCGTCGATGAGCAGGTAGTGACCGCCCTTCACCTGCAGGGCGAAGCGGCCCAGGGCAACGATCCACACGGCGAAGTCCAGCTCGATGCGCTCATAACCCCTCCGCCACTCGTAATAGACGAAGCCCTGGCGGTCGCTGCTGGCCAGGGCTTCGTAGATTCGTCGTTCCGCCCGCCGCTTTGGCTTCTTGCGGCGGTTTGCGGGAAATTCTCTTGGGTACATTCGCATGGTGGCGGGTGCTCCTTTCCTTGGTCTCTTCGAGACCGGATTAATTGACTGGATCTGGGTCCGAGCGAAGCTCATCAGTGCTGGTCATGGCCATAATCGCCTCCGGCCATTGCCAAGCGGACCAAGCGGAATCCGGTGGGCCTGCGAAGGTCGTTGATGGTTGGCGCCCTCCCTGTATTCCTCGCGACATACCACTCGGCGTGTCCCTCGGCGTCTCTAGGGGCGGTGCTGGTCCCGGCGGCATCGTCGTCTGCCCGTCCGCGACCGGCTGGGGATGTTGACGGCGATGACGGATGCAGCACCGATGCAGCCGGCCAGGGCGAGGATAATGACGCTTGCCCGGACTACCCCGGGGTACCCGACCATGATGCCGGTGAGCCCGACCATGGCGCCGATGAGGCCCATGGCGCCCACAACAACGATACCTCCGCGGATCACCCGGCCTTTCCATTCGTTGGACATGATTTCTTCTCCTTTTTGGCTTGATATTAAGGTGGTCAATAAGAATTCAACGGAATTCCTCCGCTGCGACCGCAACTGATTTTTATGGTTCCGACGCCTGTCAAAGGGCCAGGACCGTATGGCCAGGATCGTAATTCCAATGGCATTGATGATGCGGTTTCGATGGAACAAACCCTGCGCCGCTGACAGTTGCTGGTTGCCCAGCCCGGGAAACGCCGCCGACCGCGGCATGGTCCCCGAGGGCATCCACGCCAAGGCAGCAGAGGCGACCTTCCGGGCCCGGTTCCAAGCGCCCAACAATGCACATCCCAACGCTGGGGTGAGGCCAGTCCCCGCGATAGATCCCTTGTCACTGCCAGGCTTGGCCATAGGGTTGTCTCCGCCGGGCCCGGTGGCCGCCCTCAACGGGCCGGCGGAGACGTGGAGGTGGGTCAGGCTGCAGGCAGCCCCTGCGGGTCACGGCCATCGGCATGGGCTGAGGTCACGTATTCGTAGAGGGCCTGGCCGGGGTGGTGGTTCCGGGCAAGCTGGTCGTAGACCACAGCCTCGCTGTTGCGCTTGGGGTCCTGGCACCGGTGTGGGGAAAATTGAGGTTGTATGTTCATTTGATGATTGGCCCGTCCGGGTCGAAAGGGAGGACCGGGGCGGCGGCGGGCTTGCTAGGACCGCCGCCCCGGACCATGGCAACTTTTTGCAGTAACACGCCTCACGGCAACCGGACGGGTTGCAGACGCGCCGATTCCAGCATCGCCCGGTAGGGCAAGGGAGTTGTCCATGGAATCCGTCTACAGTGATTGGTGGCGCCATGTACTGGCAGCCGACCGTGGTGGAAGCCCGCCGGAGGGCGTCTGCGCAGGGAATCCGGGGAGGTGTTCCCGGGCCGAGGGGACGTTCGGGTGCTACTGGTCTTCAGGGTCTGGCACTACCACAGAGGAGGCGCGAGGCGCTTCGACTACAGGGCCAGGACCGCCGTGGACCGGTCGGAGCGGAAACCGGGTCGCCGTAATGCCGGCAATGACGGAAGGGCAACCGGAGCCAACCATTTCGGATGTGGCCCTTACCGGTGCCGCCGTTGCGGTGGGGACATGGGAGAAAAGGGAGGTTAAAGGGGTCAGCAGGTTGGCGCCGCTTCTCACACCCGTCGTCAATAATGGTCTCGACGTCGCCGGGGCCCAGGTGACCCGGCCCGCGGCCCGGCCATGGCGTTCCTTCGGGTTCCTGCGCTATTCCTCACGGGACTTGAAAAGCCATTGGCGCAGCCCGCGGGCGGCAAGCCTTAAACCCTTGGATATCCCGGCCGCGGTCAGCGTGATAAAGAGAGCGGCAGCACTGGCTTGCCACAGGTTCGTGACAATGGAATGGAGCGTGTCAACCGGAGAGCCGGTGGAGCGAATCACCTCATAGACAACCCATATGACGTTACCGGCGATTAACAGGACGATGAACAGGACGGCATAGGCCTCCATTTCACCGAGCGACATTGTCACGATGGATTGGCGGGGTTCTTTCAGGTTCCCACCGCCGCAGTTTTGGGTTTCGGATGCTTCGGGTTGGTCTTTCATGCAATCGTTCCTCCTTGACGCAGGGTCCATGGGCGGGCTGAACTCGGCTTTCCGGACCGGGTTGTGGTTGTGACGTGACCCTTCGCCGGTGGACGCCATGTTGCGCTTGCAGCTTGGCGGGGCGCGGGCCGGGCGAGCTTGCCAAAGCCCGGCCCGCATTTGGTTACAGCGAGCTGAAGAAACCGAAGACCAGTTGCTGCGAGACGTTGGCGTTGGGTCATCCGGCCAGACTCGACGGGGTTCATTGCTCCTGAGGGTGTTGGTGTGGGAATCATCAGGGAGCAGAATTATCAAGAGGACTGCCGGAATGCCCGTATCATGGCACTCTACCCTCAGCTGCATCCTTGAGCATGACGTCAGGCCGCTATGAACGGTATTAGGACGTTCTGCGATGGAACGAGGGGTTGGATGAGTGGGGCCGGCTCCGTCAAGACAGGAGCATCGTCTGCATATCTGCGGATGGTATCGTGGTAGTACTCGACCTGCCGATCTCCACCTTGAAAGGGTCAAGGGCGGCGGGAAATTGGGCCAGTGGGGTGCCGAATGTCAGTCGGTCCATTCGTCCACGTGGTCCAATTTACCTCCGCCGATTACATGCCGGGGCAACCGGTGAATCGAAGAGCCTGGCCTTGGGATCGCTGCCGGTATTCATCGTCTTGGATAGTGCCGAAGGAACCAACTAGACCACTGGTATTTCTGGTCGCCCCACGGCGCTCTTGCAATCGGCGGTCTCCTTCTTGACAAATTTGGACACAATCCCCGTGTAGCTCAATGACCAACAATTTAGAGTAATAGCAACGGCTCGATCGCTCGCCCTCCACCGTTGATCGGCGGCGAGGTGTTCCGCCACATTGACTCTGAGGTCTTCCTCCAGCCGTTGTCCCATGACTAGCCGTGGAGCAGTGCCCCAGGCCAAGAAGAGCCGGTTCATATCGGCGCGCTCTCCGGCGTTCATCTTGTGAAAGGAAGTCTAGTATTACAACGACGGATTAACTGGCGAGGTGATTCCTGCGAGGAAATTGAACCTAGCACAGCGCCGCTGCGATCTTTTCACGCTTGCTGATTCGTAGCTGGACAAGGACCGTCAGCCATCTCATTCAGAAATCCGTCGTTGTAATACTAGAAGGCTGTCGCGTAAGTCGGGTGCCTGAGCCCAACAGCGGAGGGCAAGAACACTGTGGTCTGGCCTCATCTGCCCGCTTTCATCTGAGTAGCGGTGTCCTTTTCGCATCCTCAAGCCCCACTTGCCATTCCGCTCTCAAGGTTTCAGCACCCATGATTCGGGATCCATCCCGGCCAGAAGCCGGAGTGCGTGTCCTGAGTACATGGCAGGATCCCCGGAGTGCGGCCGGACCTCGAAAGCGTCTTAAATCTACTTTTCCTTTTTCAATTTACGTTTTTCAATTAGAGTGTGTTTTGCATGTTTCTGTTGTTCCTTTTTGGCCTTATCTTTTTTACCACCCTTATCACCCATTATTTTTACTCCTTTGATGGGATATCAATCACCGAAACTCCGCTTCGCGATGACACGGCGGCCTGCTCAAGCATGTGCAGACCACTGGAATAGGTTAACACGGCAAGGTGCTGTGTCCCAAAGGTCAAAAGCGGCGCTTACGAGCCAGACAGCCACACCCATGCGTCATTACTCAGGATAATGTCGATCTCTGAGGTGGCCATGGGTCACTTCCGAGATACTATTGAGGGAGTAGTAGTAGTTATATAGATATATATCTATTTACTACTACTACGATAGTGGTCACTTCCAAGTGGCCTTCGGCATGGGTCGCCAGGGGCATGAAAAGGAAAAGCCGCCGATGGTCCACCGGCGGCCTTTCCGTTGTGGGGTGAATACCCGGATCAGACGGAGTCGAACCGCACCAGGTTGTCGATGAACTCCAGGAGGATGCTTCCGGTGGGCCCCTTCCGGTGCTTCGCGATGATGATCTCGGCGATGTTCTTCGGGTACTCCTGGTCCGGGTGCAGCTGGTCCCACTCATCCTCGGTGACATAGACGTCCTCCCGGTGGATGAACATCACCACGTCGGCGTCCTGCTCGATGCTGCCGCTATCCCTCAGGTCCGAGAGCCTGGGGCGGTTGTTCGGCCGGTTCTCCACCATCCGGTTCAGCTGCGAGCAGGCTATGAGGGCGACCTTCAGGTCTCCGGCCAACCCCTTCAGCTCACGGGAGATCTCGGTGATCTCCTGCACCCGGTTGGACTGCCCCCACCTCTGCTTGCCCTGCACCAAGCTGCAGGTAGTCGACCACCAGCAGGTCCAGCCCCCGCTCCAAGGCCAGTCTCCTGGCCTTGCTCCGCATTTCGGCCATGCCCTGGTACGGCGTGTCGTCGATGAACACCGGGAGATCGGACAGCCGGCCGATGGAGTCGATGATCCGGCCCTCCTCCAAGTGGGAGTACAGGCCCAGCCTGAGGCGGTGGGAGTCGATCCCGGCCTCCGAGGCCAGGACCCGCATGGCCAGCTGCTCCCTGGTCATCTCCAAGCTGAAGATGCCGCAGGTCTGGCCGGACTTCGCGGTGTTGACCGCCATGTTGACGGCCAAGCTGCTCTTTCCCATGGAGGGACGGGCGCCCAGGATGACCAGGTCGGCCCGTTGCAGCCCGCCGAGGTACTCATCCAGGTCCGGGAACCCGGACATTATCGGCATCCCGCCGGGTTCCAGTGAGGCGGCGATGTCCGCCTGCTCCTGGAGGTACTGGTCGTATATGTCCTTCAGCGAGACGAAGTCCCGGGATTGCCCGGCCCCCCTGACGGTGAACAGGGCTTCCTCGGCCTGCCGCATGGTGGCCTCCACATCGTCCGTGTCGGCGTAGCCGAGCTCCACGATCCTGTTGCCGGCGTCGATCAGGCGTCGCATGCCCGAGGTCCGGGAGACGGACTGGGCGTAGTATTCGGCGTGTACCGGGGTGGGTGTGATGGACACGAGGTGGGACAGGTAGGCCATGCCGCCCACGAGGTCCAGCTTCTCCGTGCGGGCCAGCTCCCCGGCCAGGGCCACTTGGTCGACGGCCTGGTCGCGCTGGAACAGGGCCATGGCCGCATCGAAGCAGACTTGGTGGCGTTCCCGGTAGAAGTCGCCCCCCTTCAGGAGGGGGACGAGGCGGGTGAGGCACTCGCCGTCGATCAGGACCGAGCCGAGGACGGCCTCCTCAGCCTCGAGGTCATGGGGCAGCAGCTTCTCCGCATAGGTGGTCATGGCGTCGTCTCCTCAGTCTGGGGTAGCAGCAGTCCGGCGTTCCACAGGACCTCGCTCAGGGTTTCCGCGGGGACCATCCGCACCAGCTGGGCTGTCTCCGCGCCGTCCCCGCGGCGCCAGACGATGAGGGCCTGGCCCCGGTAACCGGCCACGCCCAGCTCCACCGGGGACGCGATCTCGTAGATGTACCCGTTGGTTTGGTCTTCCATGGTCGAACCTCCCGCCTCACCAGGAGCGCCGCGCGAAACCGTTGCGGTAGGCATTGACCTCAGGGGTGTGCGCCGGCGCTTCCGCCTCCGGGTTGTAGGCGCGGCGGCCCATGGCCAGCACGTTGCGCACGCCGTCCTCGATGAGTGTGAGCTGAGCAGCTATCTGCCCGGGTGTGAGTCCCTGGCCGGCCAGGGACCTGATGCTGTCGAGCAGGTTTCTCGCCTCCTCTGACATTCCCGAGGAAGCTGTCCGGTCGCTCCGGGACGCGGCCCTGTCCCGTGCCTGCTCCTCCCGCTTCAGTCTTTCGACCTTGGCCAGGTCCAGCGGCCACTCCTCGGGCCGCTGCTCCGTGTAGTACCGCGGGAGCCCGCCGGGGCGCTGGAAGCCCAGGGCCTCGAAATAGTGCTCGTGTTGCTGGATGTACTTCCGGATGTGGTCCAGGTTGTCCTTCCGGGCGCTCATCAAGCCTCACTCTCCCGCCGGCGGCGGCCGGTGCAGTCCGGGCACCGTTCCTCTCCGTTGAACGTGGTATAGGGGCTGCCGCAGTCCGGGCAGTATTCAACCTCGCTGCGGCCGGTTTCCGGGTTCACAGGAGGGGGTGGTACTTCCGTCTGCTGGCGAGCCTCATTGCTGGTCCTGGCAGGGTCCTGGCCGGCGTCGAGGATGCCCACTTGGCGCACCATCTCCCGCTCGTTCTCAGCGGAGCGGGAGAAGTACTCGATCGCGCCTAGCACCCCTCTCCGGTGGAAGGACCGGTCGTAGTAGGCCCGGTGCCTCATCACCAAGGATTCCACGCGGTCCCGGCGGGCCAGGTACTCCTGCCCTTCGCCGTACCCATTGCTCAATTCTGAGTGAGCAATGGGGATGGATTCCTCGGATGATCTGCCGGAATCGGCGGTTTCGTAGCTGTGGGAGGCCTCTTGAGTGGGTGCCGTCTCCAAGCCATTGCTCAATTCCGGGTGAGCAATGGGTTGGGATTCCTCGGATGATCTGCCGGAATCGGCGGTTTCGTGGCTGTGCGAGGGCTGTTCCTGGTGTGGGACCCCGTCGCCATTGCTCAATTCCGGGTGAGCAATGGTTCCGCCGTTCATGTGCCGGGCCAGCTCGGCCTGCAGCTCTTCGATCTCGGTCCTCAGTGCTTCGTTCTCTCTGCGGGACCGGGCAAGGGCAACCCAAGGGTCTGTGCCGGGTCTCTCCGTGGGGAGGGGCTTCCAGTTGCGGTCCCCGCCCAGAAAGACATAGGTATTGCTCTTGCGGTCCTTCCCGCCCCTCCCCGGCCGCTTCTCCATGACTCCTAAGGATTCGATGAGCCTGAGATGGTGGTCGGCGGTGTTCCTGCTGCCCAGCCCGGTGATCTGGCAGAGGAAGGAAGCGGCCATCGAGACCTCGCCCCTCGCGTTGGCGTAGCGGCTCAGTCTGTCGCCGATGAATCTGACGGACATGGGCAGATGATGAATCGAAGCCTCGACGAACTGGACGACATACGGCAGCCCGAGGGGGATTGTTGGATGGACATAGGGTTCTGCGGAGTCGACTGTGGTGTTGGCAGCGCCGTTGTCGTGGGCGGCAGGCGAACCGGCTGAGGGGTTGGGGTAGGCGTTGTGGCTCTGCATCACTTGCTCCCTATGCCGCGGACCAGTGGGTTACGGGGGGGTAGTGCAAGGTTCCGGGGCTGCTGGGGGCTATGCCGTTCTTACGCGCGAGGAGGGGATTGGGGAGGCGTCTGCTGGAAAAGTGCCACCCCGAAGCGAGGAACCGCACCTCGAGGGGCAGGTCCATGCTGGAAAGGGTGGCGAAGCGGATCACGTGGGGGAAGCCGTGGGGGACGTTGGGAGGGATGTAAGGTTTGAGGGCAGAGACGGATGTGCCGGCGTTCTCGGCAGAGCTCAGCGTCGACGAGAATGGAGGGTCGTCCACTGTGGGGTAATCGGGCCGGTCTTGGCGCTCCTGCATCGCTGGCCCTATGCCTCGGTCCCGGGGATTATGGAGGGGTGGTGTAGCTTCAGGAGGTGGTGCATCAGGTCCTTGGGTCTGAGGTCGTCCTTGCACGAGTGCAGAGGACAGTCAAGACAGGAACTGAAGAGGTAGCAGCCGGAGTCTGAATAAATTGGGGAGTTCAGGGTGTGGAAACCGTCTCCGGAGGGGGAACCAGAAGATTCGCTGATGGCTGCCGGGTGGACAGCAGTGCGGGAATTTATGGGCGGTGAAAGTAGATTGTAGAGGGGCTGTGTGCTAGAATAAGCACGCATAGTTACTCCTGACTGTGCATCGCCTTCCTTTAGCGTTGGGGGGTGAGAAACCGGCCGTCAGTTGGATTCCAGCCAGCTGGCGGCTATCTTTATTTGGCGATAACTTACCCCGAATCCACCGATGGACACCGAATGGACGGCGTGAGAACAGCGGAAGGGGGGGTGAGGGAGCTACAGGGAAGATGGCCTGGGCTCCATTGGGGTAGATGGGAGGTCGGCAGAGGGTCTTCAGTCGTCGCACAGGGCCCCTATTGGACGTCTGCGGACGTTGGGCAGGGCAAGATGGCGGGGATAGGACGCAGCAAGAGACACTCGCGGACCGGAGTGGCGCGAGTTGGCGGGGACGTTTGGTTGGCCGGTTGATGGGTCAGTGGCAGACGGGTCGTCAGGCTGGGAGTGGAATCGCTTGCAGCCGGGCGAGGGCGCGGCTGAACTGCTCCTCCCAAGGCCAGCGCCGGGGAAGATGCAGAGTCAACCGGCGTGCCGAGCGGGTGAGCCGCCCGGCCAGGGCAAAGAACCGCCGCCGGAGGGTCTTGGTGGTCACTATCTGCTCGCCCAGGCCGAGCCGCGCCGTCCAGCGGGCGAGGTTATGCGCCATCACCTGGGCGGCCAGCCAGGCGGCGTTGGCGGCGAAGCGGCCCGAGGGGAGATGGTTCAGCCCTACGCCGTACTTGAGGTCTCGGATGGCGTTCTCGATCTCGGCGTGGCGGCGATGACCGGCCTCCAGTTCCAGGGTCTCCCCGTCCCGGTCGGTGATGAAGCCGTGATAGCTGTAGGTGGCGAAGAGGGCCAGTTGGGAACCGGGCGTGGGCTTCACCCGCCGGACGATGAGCCGCACCAGCGCGGCGTCCGGCTCACTCTGGAAGGGGGTGTAGGTGGTCTCCGCCACATCGGCGGCGCCGTCCATCCAGTAAGGAATCGGCGCCCAGTCCGCCTCGGGTATCGCCTCGGGTATCGCCTCGGTGAGATTGTGCAGGCTCTGGTGATGGCGGATGGTGATGGAGAAGCGCACGTCCAGCTTGCGGCAGACGGATACTATGCTATGGGTGTAGAAGCCGCTGTCAGCGCGCACCGTGAGTTGCCCGCTGGCCCCTCCGTAGCGAACCCGCCCCACCGTTTCACGCAGGAAGTGGGCAGCACCGCGGGCGGTGTTGGCGCGGCCCTCCCGCAGCCGGGACATCAGCACGTCGCCGGTTCCGGCGGCCACGGCCAGCAGCGGGTGATAGCCCCGCTTGCCGGTATAGCCCCCGTATCAAGTACGGGGCAGGCTGTGGTGGCGGGCACCCTCCTTGGCCAGGCCGTAGGTCTCGCAGATGGTCGAATCGAGGTCGATGGTGAATGGTGAATGGTGCGTCGCCGGGTCCGGCCCCAGCCGCCCAGGCCCGGGCCAGCAACTCGCGGCTCACCCGGTCCAGTTGGCGGACGTGGCCCCACCTGAAGCTGCGCAGGAAGGTCCCGAGAGCCTGCCCTCGCGAAGGCGGGGGGTGGAGGGTGCCTTAGCCGTGAAACCGAGAACGCGGGCGGTCCCGCCGGTGCGCAACACGTCGGCGTCGTCGATGCAGTCGCCACCAGCCAGCGCAGACGCAACCAGGGTCATCATCTTGTCGCCGGTGTTGGCCCGCCCCGGGGCATTGCCCAGGTCGGGCGCTGCCGGACGAGTTCGGGCAGGCCAAGGCGCAGGGCGAGGGTGGCCGGCAGGAGCAGGCCGGCATTGGCCACCAGACGGTGATCGTCAAAGACGATTTGGATCCGGTCGGGGTGGTTGCGTGGTAGCATCTTGTATCCTGACTTTGGCCCGCGACAATAGCTCATATGTGGCGGTCCGGAGCGCGGCAGACCGGTAGCATCTGGGTCATGGTAGACCGTCCAATAGCAGGGGTCGCCGCGTTCCTTAACGGTAGAACCCGGACAGTTGCCTGGGCCAATCGAGCCCGCATCGTGCAAGGAAGGGTCAACACTGAGACAGGAGGTACAGATGGAAGGAGAACCGAGGTTCGTAGGCATTGATGTCTCAAAGGCGCAGTTGGACGTTGCTGTCCGGCCTACGGGGAAGCGATGGACCCTGCCCTACGACCAGACCGGAATTGAGGGACTGATCCCCCAGATAGTGGACCTGGAGCCTGCCTTGGTGTTGTTGGAGGCTACGGGCGGCTTGGAACTGCCCTTGGTGGCCGCCCTGGCCGCTGCGGCGCTGCCGGTGGTGGTGGTCAACCCACGCCAGGTCAGGGACTTCGCCAAGGCCACCGGAACGCTGGCCAAGACCGACGCTCTGGACGCGGGGGTCCTGGCCCATTTCGCCGACGCCGTCCGTCCTGAGGTGCGCCCCCTCAAGGACTCAGAGACCCAGGTCCTCAACTCGCTGACTGCCCGCAGGCACCAGGTGATGACCATGCTGGTCTCCGAGAAGAACCGGTTAGGCACCGCCATCAGCGCCGTTAGTCCCCGCATTGAAGCCCACATCGCGTGGTTGGAACAAGAGCTGAGCGACTTGGACAAGGGGCTACGTCAGACTTTGCGCCGGAGTCCAGTGTGGCGTGAGAAGGACGACCTGCTCCGCACCGTTCCCGGTGTCGGAGAGCAGATCTCCCTCACTCTGCTGGCCAATCTGCCAGAGCTGGGCACGCTGAATCGCCGGCAGATCGCCGCCCTTGTGGGCGTGGCCCCTACAACCGCGACAGTGGCACCCTGCGGGGCAAACGCGCCGTCTGGGGCGGACGCTCCCGGGTGCGGGCCGTCCTCTACATGGGAGCGTTGGTAGCCAGCCGCCACAACCCTGCTATCCGGGACTTCTACCAGAGGCTGCTGGCAGCTGGCAAGCCGAAAAAGGTGCGCTGGTCGCGTCCATGCGCAAACTGCTGGTGATACTCAATGGCATGCTCAAACACGGCTCCCCTTGGAGCGATACGACTCAGCCAGAAGTCGCTCATTCATGTTGACTTTCAAGACAGTTGCTATTGGGTGCTCCTTTTCCGGGGTTGGTTTCGTGTTTCAAAACCATTATCCCAGATTCAGAGGAGCACCCTCTGGCTTCTTCAAGGGCTGTCCCAAAGGCCGTCCTTCGGTGGATTCGGGATTAGGCAAGTTTTGAGATAGTCTCTTGGCCTGCCTCGGTCACTCATTCACAAAAGCCAGCAACTCCCTGTTCACCGCATCGGGGCATTCCCATTGCAGAAAGTGGCCGTAGTTGCCCAAGTCCTTTGACCGGCCGTTGGGGAATATTTTGTTCCAAGCCTCGCTTATCGGCCCCGCTCCGGCGGCCTCGGCCGTCCGGGCGCGCCGGGCGCCGTAAAGGAAAAGTGCAGGCATCTGCAGTTGCCTGTCAGCGTCGACCCGCCAGTCCGCCGGGTCCTGGTATGCAGCCGCCCGGTAGTAACTGAAACCGCCTCGCAGCGCTCCCGGCTGTGAGTAGGCCCGCACGTATTCCGCCATCTCTTCGGGGCTGGGCGGGTACTTGTTGATGGTCCAGTCACGGAAAATATGGCGCAGGTAGACCTCCTCACGCCCCTCGATGAGCTTCTCCGGCAGGTCGAATTGCTGGTGGAAATAGGAATGCCATCGCTCTCTCACCACCGCCGGCTCCTGCGGACCCAGTTGCTCCATGGGCGGAGTCGAGTCCAGAAAGGCCAAGCGCTGCACAGCTCCTTCGTGGTCCAGCGCAAAACGGAACGCTACCCTCACGCCGATGTCGTGGGCCACGATTGCCACCTGCTCGTGGCCGAGATGCCGGGCCAACTCATACATGTCCGAAGCCGCGGTGCGGGTATCGTAGCCTGAAGCGGGCTTGTCCGAATATCCGAACCCCCTCATGTCGGGCACAATGACTTGGAACCGTTCCGACAGTACGGGTATCTGCTCCCGCCAGGCATACCAGAACTCCGGCCACCCGTGCAGCAACATTACTGGGGGGCCTTCGCCTTGGATGACGTAGTGGATGTTTATGCCATTTACCACCGCTGTCCGGTGGTCCACCTGGAGCGCCATAACCCGCCTCCTTGTTGCCGTCGCAGAATCAGATTCGGCGGTCCCGCCCCGATTTAACCGCCCGCCACGTCCATTTATCAAATCAAGTGTTCACAACGTGAACCCACGTCCCATTCTTATCTTGATTTGTCGTCTTGGACTTGATTGGTCCGGCCCAGCAGTAACTGGACGTCTGATTTTGTAGTCACGTAGAAGTTGGGTATGCTGGTGAGGAGGTTATCGGTGCGTTCGTACTCGTCGCTGCCGACGTACTGATTGTAGATTTCCCCGTTGATGGTCAGCTTGAATCGGAATTCCGGGTCTGCTCGGCGTATCTGTCCCACCAGTTCGTTCAGATTATGAGTCGTCTTATACTGCCAGCCGCGGGCCGAGATAAGAGCCTTCATCGCATGTTCCAAGGCTTGATGAGCTTGCTGGCCTATCATGTCGTCCATGCCCGGTCTTCCAGAGTCGATAATCAGGTCGAGCGTTGCAAGGTGGTTTTCAGCGTGGCGGCATCGTTCGCTGGTTATCGTCCATTCTTGACTGTGGTCCTGCGCATCGTCACTGTAACGGCTACCGTAGTCCTCCGGGTCGCTCGGCATGATTATTCCGTCCTTTAAGGCCCGGACTATAACATGGTTGACAGTGCGGCGCATTTGGTCAAACTCGCGGCTCGTATACCAAACGGTTTGCACCGGCACCTTCCAACCGTACAGGGATTGCGTCATCTTTTCCGCGTTTTGTTCAATGAGGGCTTCCTGCTCCAGGGTGGGTAGATTGTCCCTGATTAACAGGATGTCAATGTCCGAGCGGCCTTCCTCATAGTCGCCCCGGGCTCTCGACCCGAAGAGAATGGTTATCTCCGGCTGCTCGGCTTGGTGTAGTTCCCGGGCTACTTGGAGCGCCCGGGGGTCGCATCCTGTTGTAGTCATGCCCGTTGTCCTTTGCAGAAGCATCGCGCCAAAGCAAATTTGCCACAGCGAAACGTTAACCTTATTGTAGTCCGTCTGCGGCCGTACCCGGAACCCGGACTATCCCCCCACCACCTCCATAAACTGCTGGATAGCATCGATATGCTGCTGCGGCGTTTCCAGCCCACCCCGCATGGTGTTTACCCCGAAGTGGGTCGCCCCGGCGTCCCGCCAGATAGTGGCTTGTTCCTGCCAGAACTCCGGGTTACCGTCGGAGAAGTTGATCCGGGGCTCCAGTCCTATGCTGGCAGGGTCTCGGCCTGCTTGCCGAGCGGCCTCCTGCACCTTGGCAATGGCCTCCTTACCTTCCTCACCCCATTGGAATTGGGGAAACCATCCGTCGGCCAACCGCCCTACCCGCCGCAGCACCCGGTCGCTGGGGATGGGGCTGTTCCGTCCTCCGGCCCCCAGCCAGACGGGAATGGGCCGTTGGACCGGCAACGGGCTGATACCGGCGTGGGTAACGTTGTTCCACCGGCCATGAAAATCAACGACCTCATTGGTCCAGAGCGCCCTTAGCAGCTCGATCTGCTCTTCACTGCGCCTACCCCGGTCATTGAAGTTCTCTCCCAATGCCTCGTACTCCACATGGTTCCAGCCTACCCCGATGCCGAGCCTCAACCGTCCCCTGGACAAAACGTCCACCTCTGCCGCCTGTTTGGCAACCAACGCGGTCTGGCGCTGCCCCAGGATGAGCACCGCCGTGACCAACTCGATCTTGGACGTGAACCCTGCCAAGTAGCCGAACAGCACGAACGGCTCGTGAAACATGCTCTCCAATGTGTAGCCGCCCTGCCAGTTCTCGTGGCGGCTCGTGTCCGCTCCCAGGACGTGGTCGTACACGATGAGATGAGTATACCCCAGTTGTTCCGCCGCTTGCGCGTAGTCCCTGACGGCTATGGGGTCAGACCCAATTTCCGTTTGTGGAAAAACTACCCCTAACTCCATGTTGGTCCTCCTTTGTAGCTACCTCAAAACTGGGTCCGCTGACCAACCCGTCATTCCCGCGCAGGCGGGAATCCATCGGCTTTGGTTAGCGACGAGGCATCGTCGATGGAGACAGTTGGTTTTGAGATAGTTTCTTAATGTTGGCCGTCAGATGGCCTACGCCTGCCGCTTCTCCTTCTCCCGGAAGTGGGGAATAACATGCTTCCCGATCGTGCGGATGGTGTTCATCGTCTCTTCGTGGGACTCCGGGCCAATCGCGGACAAGGAGAATATCTGGTCGATGCCCATGGCTTCGTACTCCTCCACGAACTGGATGCATTGGTCCGGCGTCCCCACCCAGAAGGCTCTCCCCTGTTTGATCCTGTCCTCCGCCTTGGCGTCGTCGGGATAAGGGCCCGCCGCCAGGGTCATATCTCTTTCGTAGTACCCTTGGTAGTCCGGCGGAACGGTCGACGGGTCTACGCCGCGCCACACCAGCCGGGCCCGCTCCCGCTGCTGGTCCATGTACCACTGGATCAACTCCGAGCCCCGGGACTCGACCATTTTGGGGTCTTCATGGCAATACCCGGCGGTCATCAGGGCTGATTGGTTGTTGATCATGCCCGACGTCGGCTTGGCTTTTTTCAACGAGTCCTGGTATAGCTGCACCGTGTCGCGGACTTTCTCCAGCCCGCCTTCGCTGCCTACCAGGGCGCCCAGTCCCATCTCTCCGGCCTGCTTGGCGGTGCTGTCGCTCACGCAAGCCGACCACAACGGCGGATGGGGCTTCTGCAACGGCTTGGGCAGCACCTCGCGAGGCGGAATCTTGAAGTACTCTCCGTCGTAGGAAATTACCTCTTCTGTCCAGATTCTCGGCAGAACGTGAGCGAACTCTTCCCATATCGGCCTGGTATCCTCCAGGTCCGTGCCGTAGGGCGTAAGTTGGTATGGGTAGCCCGTGCGTCCTATTCCAACGTCCACCCGGCCTCTGCTCAGAATATCCAGCGTCGCCATTCTTTGCGCCGTGTGCAGCGGATGGTGAATCGGGGCCAGCACCACGCCGATGCCCAAGCGTATCCGGGACGTTCGCTGGCTGGCCGCCGCCAAGGTAAGGTCCGGTGCGCTGTTGTGGGACCACACCGGGCGGAAATGGTGCTCCGAAAACCATACGCTGTCGAACCCCATCTCCTCCGCAAAGGCTATCTGGTCCAAAGCCTCCCAGAACCGCCGCGCCTCCGCCTCCTCCGACCAAGGCTTGGGCACCTGTATTTGATAAAAAAGACCGAACTTCATTGCATCCTCTCAATGGGTAATCTTGCGGCAGCCCCGTCAAACTGCCCGTTAATCTCGCACCCAACCCGTCATTCCCGCGAAGGCGGGAATCCACCATACCGTCGCCACTGGACAGACTATCCAAAACGGAACGCTACCAGTTAACGTAAGCAGAGTCTCGAACAAACAAGGGCCGGACTCTCGCCATTATAGTGGCCGACCAAAGTGCGTCAATAACGCAGGCCTGAAAGGCAGGGCCTGTACAAAGTCTTTTCCCATAGCGAAACCCCACCCACAACCCGTCATTCCTTCACCCAACCGTCATTCCCGCGCAGGCGGGAATCCACCGCACCGTCGCCGCCGGACAGACCACCCAAAACGGATCGATACCGATTAGCGTAAGCAGGAGTCCCGAACAAACAAGAGCTGCGCTTTCGCCGTTATAGTGGGCAACGAAAGGGCATCAATGCTCGGTCCAAGCCACTTCCCGACCAGATTTCTAGTATTACAACGACGGTTTATCTGACAGGATGATTTTCGCGAACAATTTGGACCTGAAACGTACTGCCATGAGCGTACCGCGATGGCTCGCTCGTGGCCGATTACAAAGGGCCAGACACCATATGCAGCAATCCGTCGTTGTAATACTAGGGCCTGTGTTCAGAGACCGCGCGGGTTCAGAAACCATCTCAAAACTCGGCGCATCCCCAACCCGTCATTCCCGCGCAGGCGGGAATCCACCACACCATCACCGCCTGCCAGACCACCCAAAACGGACCGCTACCGACGGCTCAAAGCCACTGTCCCACCACCTAATCGCGATAGTAGGTGCCTTCCGCACATATAGCCTGCAACGGAGGTAAATTGTAAAGGGAGCCTTCATATACGACATCTCCGGTCTCTACATCATATACGGTGACCATTTTATCAAGGTCAGGAGGTTCCAAGACCGGCTGCGGGGCATCTTCAGGTCGAGTCTCCAGCGAGGCCCAGTTGATTCGATCAGGCTCCCATTCTTGACCGCCGTTTATGTTTTCCACCACACCCGTGAACTCCTTCACGACGGGCGCGCTATTTCACTGCTGTCAATCACTGTAACGTAGTGTCGCCATGACGTTATGGTATTTCAGTAACTGTATGGGTGAAACCTTACTTGCATTACGTCCATAGCCCGTGCAGCGTGTGATTGCTGGACGGTCTAACACCTTCACCAAGCCGAGTTTCCATCCTCCAAGCTGGATCTTCAGACCTCTAAAATAACCGAATAGCGTAGACCGTAAAGTGGCGGTCGGAATGTTCGGTGCAATACAGTAGGGTTAATCATCTGGGAGGGACATCCTTTGAAAGTTATGGAAAATTCTGCCACCCAATTCCGCGGGACCGGTTATACGGCCCCTCATAAAAGACGGAGCTCGTCAACATGTTGAAATGGACCATCATCGGTAGTGCGGTCGTCCTGGCATTGATCATCATCGCTGGCGTCGTCGTATATATGTTGGTGCCCGGAATCAGGCCCCCCGAACCGGAGAGCACCGCCAAGTATTTCCCCGAAGACGTTCTAACCTACGGTTGGATGACTCTCAGTCCCGGCTTCGGCCAAGGCAGGCACATGGTAGATACTTGGGAGCGATTCGACGAGATACAGGAATTTCGGGACGCGGTGAATGAGTTCCTGGATGACTTGGAAAAAGAGACTGGAATCGATTTCAAGGACGAGGTGCTGCCCTGGCTTGGCCCGGATATGTCCTTTGCAATACTGGACACGAAGGACTTTGAATCAGTGGATGCAGTGGCGATATTGAGTGTCCAGGACCATGACGGCGCGACTGACTTCCTAGCAGCCTGTCTGAGGATTGACCGACTGGCGGTGTCGGTCAGCCGGGATGGCCCTGCGGCAACAGTTCTTGCGTGGTGGGGTTAGGCACATGCGGATTGTCGCTTGAAAATCCCACTGGCCATGGTCCGGCACGTGGCCTTGTTGTTCCCAGTGGCGCCCTTGCCTCTCACCTTGCCGGACATCCCGGCCCCGAAGCGGAACAGCTTGAGCAGGTTGTGGCCGGCGCAGATCATCAGCCACTCCCGGTTCACCTTCGCCAGACCCCGAAGCAGGAACTGCCGGAAGCCCCGGCCCTGCTTGATCTGGCCGAATACCGGTTCCACCGTCTCCATTCGAAGGGCGTAGCGTTCCCTGCCCCGTTTCGTCCGCAGCTTGCGGCGCATTCGGTCCCTGGCCGACAGTCCCTTGGGTATGCGGCCAAGGGGCGCCGGTGGCGGCACCCAGCCGTGGCGGGTTTTCTCCGGCGCGACGAACGGGTCAACTCCCAGGGCGTAGAGTTCCTCCACCTCCTTGGCCGAGTAGTATCCGGCGTCGGCGGATACCTCTTTCGGCACCGCGCCCACGTTCAGGATGGTCTCCTCAATCATGCTCACGGCCTGACCCTTGTCCGAGGGATGATCGGTGGCACGGGCCGCCACGATCACCTGGTGCTCGCTGTCCACCACCGCCTGACAGTTGTAGGACTGCTGGAAGTCCCTCCCTCCCGGACCGGGCATGATCCGGGAGTCCGGGTCAGTGAAGTTCCGTTGCGCCTTGTCATCAGGCACCCCGGGGTGATTGCGGCCCTCGGACTCAGCCTGCTCCGCCTCCGCCAGGGCCTCGGCCTCCAGCGCCGCCTTGGCCTCCCTTATCTTCCGCAGCCGGCTCTCCCGGAAGGCCAGTTCCTCCGGCAACTCATCCCCACGCCTGTCCTTCCCGTAGCGGCGGTCCTCCTCCTCGTCCACCTCCTGCGCCTTGCGGAGCAACTCGTCCACCTCGGCCTGCAACTGCGCTTCCTTCTCTTTCATCCGCCCGTAGCTCATCGCCTTGTGCTTTGAGGCGTTAGCCCTCACCTTGGTGCCGTCCAGCGCCACGTGCCCCAGCTTCACCAGTCCTGCCTGCTGGCACAACGCCAGCACCTGCAGGAACAAATCCCCCAACGCCTCCAGGTGGTCCTTTCGGAAGTCGGAGATGGTGCGGAAGTCCGGCGTGTTGTTCGCCGCCAGCACCCGGAAGGCTATGTCCTCGTGCAGCCTCTGGGCGATGCGCCTGGACGATGCCACACCGGTGCAGTAGCCGTAGAGCAGCACCTTCACCATCATCCTGGGATGGTAGGGAGGGCCGCCCCGCCTTTCCTGCTCGTAGCGTGCGGTGATGACCGAGAGGTCCAACTGGTCCACCACGTCGGAGATGAAGTAGGCCAAGTGATCCTCGGGCAGCCCTTCCTGGAGGGCCGCCGGCAGCAGCAACTGCTGGTCCGGATCGTAGGGAAGGTAGGTCTTGCTCATTGACCGCTCCGCTCGTCTGATGCTCCGCACCATCATACCCTCAATGGCTCACCAACCTTGTTTCTCGGACGGGCTGCTAGAGGACGAGGAGGGGGCGCAGTTCGAGGAAGATTCCTCCGGTGATTTCGATATCTGGTCCTACGAGGAAGAGATGCAAGTCTACGCCTTGTCCGAGGACCGGCTCGTCTTAGCAACCACTGAGGATGCGCTGGACGAAGTCCTTGACCTGATCTCAGGCAAGGACAGAAAGTCTTCCTCCAGGTAACGGTAGATGGCAGCCTCCAGTTCACCGCTGTGGTTGCGCAAGGAGGCAGCGTGGTTCAGCAAGGAGCGGGGCCGCGGTCCGGATCAGCACCGTCTTGTGGGTGGCGTAGTTGTCCGCAATCAGGTGCACGTCACCTCGGACTCGATGGCATCGAGGAACTTGCGGAACTCCACGGCCCGGTGGCGGCGGTGGCACTGGCCAATCACCTTGCCGGTCCTGGCGTCCAAAGCGCGAAGAGGGACGTGGTGCCGTGGCGCACGTAACATGGGTGCGCCGCTCCACCTGGCCCGGGCGCAGGGGCAACAGCGGCCTGGTGCGGTCCAGATCTGGGACTTCTCGTCCACGCACAAGACCAACGCCCGGTCCGTGGATCAAGGTAGAGGCCCACAATGTCCCGCACCTTTTCGATGAAGAAGGGGTCCGCCGACAGCTTGAAGGTTTCGGTGCGGTGAGGTTGCAGTGCGAAGGCGCGCCAGATGCGGCTGACCGTGGTGTGGCTCAGACCGGAACGCTGGGCCATGGACCGGCTCCAGTGCGTGGCGTCCTTGGGTGTGGACTCCAGCGTCAGTAATCACCCGTTCCACGTCTTCATCAGTAACCGCTCGCGGTCGGCCGCTGCGGGGCTCGTCCGACAGGCCGTCCAATCGCCGTTCCAAGAACCGGGAACGCCACTTCCCCACCGTTTCGTCGGACACCTCCAAGTCGGCAGCCACTGCGATGTTGCTGCGGCCTTCGGCGCAGGCCAGAATCATTCTGGCCCGCAGCGCCAGGCCCTGCGTCGTCTTGGGGCGACGAACCCACCGTTCCAGCGTTTCCCTTTCGGTGTCGTCCAATATCAGCGGCGGCATTGGCCTTCCGATCGCCATGATCATCCCTCTCCTTCGGTGATCGAAAGAATACCTCATTGCGAACACTATTACTACTAACTTCAGTTACACCACACTAGAGGACGAGGAGGGGGCGCAGTTCGAGGAAGATTCCTCCGGTGATTTCAATCTGGTCCTACGAGGAAGAGATGCAAGTCTACGCCTTGTCCGAGGACCGGCTCGTCTTAGCAACCACTGAGGATGCGCTGGACGAAGTCCTTGACCTGATCTCAGGCAAGGACAGAAAGTCCCTGGCGGAAACCACCGGTTTCAAGGAGGCGCGTGGAGCAATGCAGGACGGCCGGGTCCTGTCTCTCTACGTAAACACAGAGGACCTGCTGAACGTCGTTTCTGACGTATCCGCGATTGACGTAATGCCCAGGGCAGGAAAGGACGGCATCTTGAGAGTCCCTAAATGGGGCGCCGCTTCTGCCCGCTTCTTAGATCGGGGCCTGGCGATGGAGATAGTCGTTCTCAACAATTCAGAGTTCGCTGCCACAATTGACAAGATCGACACCCCGGCCAAGGTTCTCCCTGAAGACACTCTGGGATTTTTTGGCGCGTCATTTGACCCAGGGCCGAACTTGAAGACTACACCCTCAAAGACCTTGGGTTCCCCAGTGACTTCGAACATGTACTCGACGAGATGGAACTCGACACAAGCAGCAGAGACCCGCGGCGAGAGTTGAGCCTGGAGTCCACCTTCGACGAAATACTGGACATCGGCATCGACATCGTTGAGGAACTCACGAATATCAACCTGGAGCAGGACTTCTTCGACTACTTGAGAGGGCAGGCAATAATAAGTGTGCAGGACTTCGACTTTGAACGAGCAGAGGACATAGAGAATTACACCGTAGACGTTGCAGCAATGTTGTCCTACGATCCCAATAACAAAGAAGAGTTGACGGATACTATGGACGACGTTACCGGCTTCATTGAATCCTCCGGTTTGGTCACGAGCGATGGGGAGGACGTCGGCGCGGAAGAAGATGCTACAATCTTTAACCTTGAGGAGCCGATGGGAGACACAGCCTACTCTCCCGGGTACGTGCTCCACGATGGCTACCTGATCATCGGATCCACCCAAAACGCGTTAGAATCCATAGCGGATGTGCAAAACGGCGACAGCGAAGCCCTGGCGGGCGCCCCGGAGTACCGGCGAATACGAGACCATCTGCCAGATACGCTACAGGCCTTGATGTTCATCGACTTGCAACGCATCATCTCCCAACTGAATCCGGACCAACTGGGTATGGACCGGCAAGAGTTTGAGATACTTGAAGAAGGGTTCAGCGCTATCGCGGCTGGTTCCAACACCGACGCCAAATACTCCCGGTCGCTCTTCGTGCTGACCCTGTTCCCGGAATAGGGGCCAGTACCCCAAATTCCATTGGCGGTGGCCTGTTGCGGCCATCATAGTTCACCGCTGAGAGAGTGTACAAAAGATGATCGCGCCCGTTGATATTGATTGGGTATTGCGTGCAATCAGAAGACGCAACAGCGGATTCCTGCTTTCGCGGGTCGGACAGGGTGGTGTGGCCAGGGTCGACACCGGTTCAGCGGTCGAGTCTTTGGACACCGGGCCGCAACCGGCAGACACAATGCTTGGAAAAAGAACTACGCCTGTAGCTGTGCCCTGGAAATGAAATCGTCCAAGCCCCGTACCATCACACCCCTCGAGGCTGCGGTCGTGCGTGTGAGACCCCACTGCCGTTGATACTAACACCCAACCGGGAGCAACCCAGCCAATCACGGAGCGGGTGTGCGTCACATTTTTGCCGAGCTTGTAACGTTAGGGGCGGGACGAGGCATTGGACAGGGGTTGCAAGCTCTGCGTACCCCTCACCCGCTTGGTATGGGTTGGGATTTTTATGGTCTATTTCATTGCCCTGATTGCGGCCTTCCCCGTCTAGTCACGTACCCACCAAGAAAAATAGTTACCCAAATCACCCAAATCACAGTTCAAGACAACCACATCCACTGACACTTGCCCCTTTCCAACTCCGGCAACGCTCCCTTACCATAGATACCAACCCCACATCGGTCCCCACTGGTCCGCCTGCCGGGCCGGAACCCCGTAACTGCAGGAGTGGCACACAATGAGACAAAATAGCGCCAACAGCGACCAGGAATCTCCAAAAGACACAAATCAACGCGAAAATGTCTCAGCTACCCCGAAAATTCGACCCCGCCCCCAAAGTTGAATGGCACAAAATGACCCAAAATGTCACAGATTTTCGACATTCTACCCACAAGCTCCCTCCGCGGTCTCAGCACGCTTCGCGGTGATAAGAGGCGCAGCAAGCCAGCGCGACAACACGCCCCGGTAATGGTACGATCAACACCATCATCCAGTCATTCAGCAAACGGAGGCGACTGCCATGGACATCGGTATTTCAGCCAGGGCGTCCAGCAATTCCCTGGACCCCGCTCAGTTGGCCAAAAGGGCCGAAGACCTGGGCTTCGAGTCCTTCTGGCTCCCCGAACACCCCATACTTCCCGTTCACACTACCTCCCGCTATGGCGGAACTCCCGACGGTTCGATCCCCCCTTCGATGGGCGACATGGCCGACGCGTTGATGGGCTTGGCCAGGGCCTCTGCTGTTACCAGCACTATAAAGCTGGGCACCAGTATCAGCTTGGTGCCCGAGCATAATCCGATAATGCAGGCCAAGCAGATCGCTACCCTGGACCACTTCTCCGGCGGCAGGTTCCTGTTCGGCATCGGCGCAGGCTGGCTGAAGGAAGAGACCGAAATAATGGGCGGCAACTTCGAGCACCGCTGGGGTCAGACCCGCGAAGCCATACTAGCCATGAAGGAACTCTGGACCAAGGACGAAGCCGAGTTCCACGGCCGCTACTACGACTTCCCGGTGGTCATATGCTCTCCCAAGCCGGCACACAAGCCCCACCCGCCTGTCTTCCTGGGCGGCTACGCCTCTAACGTGTTCAAGCGCGTCGTGGCCTGGGGCGATGGTTGGATGCCGGTTCGGGTTACCGAAGAGCAGGTGAAAGCTGGCCGGGCCAGCCTGGACGAACTGGCGGAAGCCGCCGGTCGCGACCCTGATTCCATCCAGTTGATAGTCTGCAACATCAATCCTGACAAGGACCTCGTCCGCCGTTATGAGGACGCCGGGGCCACCAGGGTTACCATCCCCCTACCCTTGGACTCGGGCGAAGGGTCTCTCTCGGAAATGGACCGCATCGCCGAGCAGGTCTTCGGCTAGACCACTGGGAAGGCCATGCACACACCCGACTGGTCGTTTCTGCGCGGCAGGAACGACGGTGAACACTGGGCCAGCGTCCATGCCACGCTCCCGGAACTCGTGGCATGGGCCGATATATCCGACTTCGAGTACTACATGGGTATGATACCCTTCCCTTACGATAACCCCGAGGCCGTCCGATGTTACGAGACGGCCAAGTCCGGCGCCCAATCCCAAGAGTTAGAATTCAGCCACCAGCACTACGTTTCCGGCTTCCTGGGCGCGGTCCACGACGAGTGCGTCAAGCGGCTGCACATGGGCGGTTGATCGGCCGCAGGCCGTCAGGCTTGAGTGGGACTCTCTGGCGCCGGCGGCCTCTCCAGCAATTCCAGCCAGTTGCCGTCGGGGTCCTGCATGTAACAGCCCTTACTGGCCATGGGGTATACCGCTCCGGGACGTATCGCCGGCGGGCTTACGAACCGGGCTCCCCGGCTTGAAAGCTCTGCGTAAAAGGCGTCCAGATCGTCCACTATGACACCCAGATGCGAAGCTCCCACTTGGTGCCGCTCCGGCATGGCCACCACTGTCCCCGGAGGGTTGAGGTACTGGATAATCTCCACCGAATGCCGTAAGTCCCCCGTGCCAAGGTAGACAATGTGCAGCCGCGCGTCTGGATATCCCGCCAGTTCCGAGATGAACTCCCCTTCCAGAATCTGGTCTCGTTCTTCTTTGAGTCCCAGCAGGTCCCGATAGAAGGTCAGGGACCTTTCCATATCGCTTACCACGAACCCGGTATGGTTCATCCATTCAACTTCCATTGCTACTCTCCCTGTTTAGCCTCGTAGTCATTACCTGCCTTCTTTGACCCAGTCCGCCACCCGCTCGGCGATGAGGACGGCGGTGCAGTTGGTGTTGGCGCGAATCACGTCCGGCATCACCGAAATGTCCGCCACCCGCAGTCCCTCGATGCCGTGCACCCTGCAGTACTGGTCCACCACCGCCATCGGGTCGGCGGCGTGCCCCATCCTGCAGGTCCCTGACGTGTGGTATTGGGTGCCGATGTTGTCCAACAGCCACGCATCCAACGCCTCGTCTGAGGCCAGGTCGGCGTCATCGGGGGAAATCCTGCGTGTGATGAGACCCCGGAACGCCGGATGGTCGCCAAGGCGCACCGAGAGGCGCACCCCTTCTCGCATCCGCTGTAAGTCCCATGAGTCACTGAGATAGCGGAACTCCATCACCGGAGGATCGTCGGGGTTGCTGGACCGCAGCCTCAACTCCCCGGCGCTGAGGGCGTTCTGGACACTGGAGTAAATGGTGATGCACTTGCCTCCAATATCCAGCGGCAGCCCCTCCGGCACATGTGCCGGGTCCAGCGAAAGTACGCCTACGTGCATGTCGTCCCGGGTGGCAGACCCTTCGGTGGTGTAGCGGAGCAACGTCTGAATCATCGCCTCCGTGTCGTCCGGCAACTCACCTTGGTACTCGTAAAGGGCCATCGCCATAGGATGATCGCGCAGGTTATGGCCCACGCCGGGCAACTCGTGGACAACGTTGATACCGACGTCTGCCAAGGCTGCGGCAGGCCCCACGCCGGAGAGCATCAGCAACTGGGGCGAGGCTATGCCGCCGGAACTGAGAATGATCTCCTTCCCTTCCACTGTCATCCTTTCCCCGCCGCTCTCGACCTCCACCCCAATCGCCCGCGCACCGTCGAACAGTATCCGCCTGGCGGGCGCGTTGGCGCGAATGGTAAGGTTCAGCCTGTGCCTCGCCTCGGACAAGTAGGCCAGGGACATGCTCATCCGGACACCGTCCCTGTGATTCAAGGGCACGGGACCTATGCCGGTTGCATCGGGGCTGTTCTCATCCAGTGACTCCGGGAACCCCTCGGCCAAGCAGGCCTCATAGAAGGCTTGGGCAAACGGGACCATGTCCGGCCTGCGGTATCGCCGCACCGGGATCGGCCCGTCGGAACCGTGAAAGTCGCCCCGAAAGTCCTGGTCGCTCTCCATCTTCCGGAAGTACGGCAGCATCTTGGCAAAGCCCCATTCATCGTTGCCTTGGTCCGCCCAGCCGTCGTAGTCCTCGGGTATCCCCCGCAGAAACACTTGGCCGTTCACTGCGCCTGAGCCGCCCACCACCTTCCCTCGCGGAATAGGTATGGCAGCGGACTGCCGCTCGGTAATGTTGCCCAAGTACTCCCAACTGTGTGGCCCGAAGGCGGATCTCAGGAGGTTGTTGCCCCGCTTCAGTTCATCGGGCAGCAGATCAAGGTCCGGGTAGTCCGGCCCCGCCTCCAGCAACAGCACGGAACGGGCGGGGTCCTCCGAAAGCCGCGCCGCAAGTACGCTGCCAGCCGACCCGGCTCCGATCACAATTACATCGTAGATCATCTTCTACCTCCAAGTCAGTCCCTGTGCAAAGTCACGGGAGACAATTCGACAGTTCACCCCCCATCTTCACGGGCCAGCCGTCATTCCCGCACCCCAACCGTCATTCCCGCGCAGGCGGGAATCCAGAGCCATTCGCTGACAGTTGCGTGTCTTTATCACGGCGTGTATGGATTCCGGCTTTCGCGGGAATAACGGGTTGGAGCGAGATTTCGTTATGGGAAAAGACTTTGCACAGGACTTGACCTTCAAGCGCCTTGAATGACGGTATTGTACGCGGCGCGGTATCAGGAAACGAGTGCCGTCAGTCCAAGTTCCGCACTCTGCCCAATAGGATGAAGTACGCTATGCTGAGGACCAACCCCACGACGCCCACCGCGGCAATCGCCGTAGTTACCGAGGTGACCCCTGCGAACCACCCTATGAGCAGGCTGGTGAACACCACGAATCCCATGAAGTAGTTTTGAAGCCCGATGATCCGGCTGCGCAGCCTGTCCGGCGCGAGCAATTGCACCAGGGTGCCGCTCGCCGTGCGGTTGGCGTTCAGACCTGCGGAAAACAACGCGCACAGGAAGAGAGCCACCAGCAGCCAAGGCATGTAAGCGAACATGATCGTCGCGATGGCAGCCGCCACGACGGAACCTAGTGCCAACCTGCCTTTCCTGAAAACAAACCCCACCGTGGCGATGGTCATGGCCGACGCCAAGGCGCCGAACCCGCTGGCGGCCAGCAAATACCCGCCAACGTCCGCGCCCTGGTGAAGCACGTCGGCGGTGAACAGGGGCAGCATAAACAAGACCGGGTGGATCACCACGTTGGCTACCATTCCCAGCAACATAATCTGGAAGATGGCAGGCTCGTCTCGCCATACGTATCGGATGCCTTCCACCAAGTCGCTGAGGGGCGATATCCTCTTGGACGGGCGCGTGGTTGGGGTTGCAGGGCGCGCTTGGGCCTGATAGGGCGTTTTCATCGGGATAAAAGCCAATACCACTCCAAGGTAAAGGGCCGCCTCCACCACGAAGTTCCAAGTGAACCCCAAGCTTGCGATCACGATTCCGCCGAAGAAAGGCCCGATCATGCGGGTCCCGGCGATGGTGAAGGTGTTGGTGGCGTAGGCGTGGCCTATGGCGTCCCGCGGGACCGTGTTGGCGATAAGGGCCTGCCGGGTCGGTTGCACAATGGCCAGCCCCACACCGCTGAGCAGTACGTATAGATAAGCATGGGATACTTGGACCAGCCCCGATTCCACCAGCAGGGCGAAGGCGGCGGCCAGGACCGCCATGCCGGCATTGGTGGTCATAATTAATTTACGACGGTTAAGCCGGTCTCCCAGGACCCCACCCCAAGGAGTAACCAGAAGTACTGGCAGGGTTACCATGCCGCCTACCGTCACCACTTGGACTGCGGAACTGGCCGAACCCACGGAGAGGTCACGTACCAGCCAGCCAATGGATAGAAGTTGGAACCACTGGGCGCTGTTGGCGAAGAAGTTGCCGGTCCAAAGCATCCGGTAGTCGGGGTACTGGATCAGGGAGTCCAAGGTATGAATACGGGGCAACCGTGAGCCGATAACCAAGCGGTTGCCCGAAGGGATTATGACGATGGTCAGAAGGAAGAACCCGAAGACCAGGATAGCCAAGCCCGTCATTACCATATCGGGAACGACCCTTGAGCAGCCAACACCGGGGATCTGCTATCGGTAATGTAGATGTGCGGCACTGGGCGACATCAACAGGACGTAGTGGTCTCCCCGCCTGTCATCACAGCGGGAACGTCTTGAGTGGAACTCCAAGGTTTTACCTTGGATCAAGTCCATCAAGACGTCCGAACAGGGCTGAGCGGGCTGGTCAAGAAAGCGAGACTGCGTTATTGCCGACAGGCTACTCCCCCAGGAATTCTTTGACTACCCGGATGAACTCATCCGGCCGCTCCAAGTGAGGCAAGTGACCGGAGTCCAGTTGCACCAGTTCGCAGTTGGGAATGGCGTCCCGGGTCTTGGCCGCTATCTCAGGCCCCATCAGGTCGCTACGCAGGCAATGTATCAGCCGGGTAGGACATTGGATTCTATTCAGCACATCGTAGACGGGAGGTGTAACCGGCCGCTCGCGGGGGGCCAACGGATTGGCCAAAGAGGAGACCCATTGCTCATTTACCAGTTGCTGGAAGCCGGTCTTGACTACTATGTCCATCGCTTCCCGGCTTATCCTGGCAAATCGGTCGAACTGTCTGAGCCAGGTTTCTATCTCCTCAGTCGAGTTATACACTTCCGGTCGGTTCGACATCGGGTCGCCCGACGGCGAACCGGTGCTATCTCCGCCTATGTCTACCAGTATCATCCGCTCCACTTGGTCCGGGTACATGGTGGCGTAGGTCATTCCGATCTTCCCGCCCATCGATTGCCCAACGTAAGTGAGCTTCTCCATGCCCAGGGCCATAGTGAGTTCGTGGAAGTCTTGCACGTAATCTTCGGTCGTGTAGCTGCCCGTTGGAGAGTAGTCGCTCTTAGCCCTGCCCCGCGCGGTCACCGCCACGATGTGGTAGTCGGCTTGAAAAGCGGGCGCAACCAAGTCCCAGTAGATGGCGTTAGCCACTGCTCCGTGGGCCAGGAACATGTGCGGGGAATCGGGATTGCCCCAGTCGGTGTAGTGAATGTTGAGTCCGTTGACCTTCATTCGATGTTCGGTGTAACGCTTCTCTATGACTTGCACAGCAATCCTCACGGCCTGACTGAGATTCATTGGCAGCGGCCCTCGTCTTGGCCGCCCGTGGATGAAGTCGAAAGTAGTGTAGGAGTAATCCGTTACCCCTGTCAAACAACTCCTGCGTTACGGCAGGGCCTTTTCATTATCTCGTCTTTCCCGCGCAGGCGGGAATCCATATGGTCCTGCCACGAGAAGGTTGCCATAGGCCACGGTCATATAGATTCCCGCTTCCGCGGGAAAGACGAGACCCATTTAACCCAATCCGGAAAATGAAAAGGCCCTGTGCTTTACGGTTTCAGTTGCGCCCGGGCCAGGAGAGCGACTTGCTGGCAAGCTCGGCCCCCTCGCGCATCGAACGGAGCTTTAGCCACACCACCCCTTTGTCCACACGGTTGGAACCGGCGGATGTGTCAAACCCGCAATCGGTCCCCGCCAGCACCCGTGTAGGATCGCCTCCCGTGGCTTACACGGCCAAGTGCAGGCGGTCCGCCACCACTTCCGGATGCTCCACGTAGTTGGTCTTGGTGTCTATTACTCCGGCCACCAGCAGCATTCCTTCCGGCAGGGGGTGTTGCTGGTAGACCTTGTACTCATGGGCGTGCCTCGGATTGGCCATCTCCATAACCAACGCGCCTACGTTGGCCCGGTAGAGCAATGGCAGTATGTCTTGCAAGGGCACATCGTAATGGTGGGGGCCTTCGCTGTTTCCCCAGCAAACGTGCAGGCGCACCTGTTCCTTGGGGATGTTCTGTATGGCGTAGTTGATGGCCTCGATATGGAGGGCGACTAACTCCTGAAACTTCTCAAGAGGTTCATCCTGGTAAGAAACGTGCCGCTCCATGGCCAGGTCAGGGCAGTCCAATTGCAGGATGATCCCCTTGGAAGCGATGAGTTCGTATTCCTTCCGCATCTCTCCTGCCAAGGCCATAACGTAGTCTTCTTGGCTGGCATAAAAGTCGTTCTTCATGGTCAACGCGATAATGCCCGGCGAAGCCGCGCTCATGAACAACTCCTGGGGCTGGACCTCCTTCTCCGGCACGGCCGCCAGCAGATCGTCGCACTCCGTCTCTGCCAAGTCCAACCGTTGGTAAGACAGGGGCCCAACGCAGGTTGGAACGTCACGCATCAACTGGATGGCCCTTGGCCTGCCGATAGTAGGGAATTCGTTCTGGTCCCGGTGCCCCCGCCGGGTCCAGGAGCCTCCAAAGCCTGACATACGTTGGGTTACGTAGGTGGAAAAGCTGACCCTGGACTGCTCTCCACCATTGATTACGTCCACGCCGGCTTCCGCTTGCGCTTGAACGACGTCGCCCGTGGCCTGACGGGCGGCCCAACGGAACGCCTCTTCATCGACCGGTTCCCCCCGGGAAACCGATCCTAGCATTTCAACCAGCGCCTCCGGCCGGGGCAGGCTGCCGCAATGGGTCGTGAGTATGCGTTCGGTGCTGCGTTTCATAAGCCGATTAAACACAGAGGGCGCAAAGAACACGCCGAGAGCACAGATACTCTCGAATCAGTTTGCGCCTTCTGCGTTGAAACCTCCTGTACTACCGCCCGTCCTTGATATAGTCGGCGACTTTTTCCCCTATCATAATGGTGGTCGCGTTGGTGTTGGCGCGTATGCAGTCGGGCATGACCGAAGCGTCGGCAACCCTCAACCCTTGGATGCCCTTGACCTTCAGGTGCTGGTCCACCACCGCCATCGGGTCGGAGTCCGGCCCCATCTTGCAGGTGCCGGAGATGTGGTGCGATGTGCCGGAGTTCCTGCGCAGCCAAGCGTTAAGTTCCTCGTCTGAGGACAGTTCTTCATCGGTCGGCATCACCCGTTCCATGACGATACTGGAAAAGGACGGATGATCAGCCAGTCGTACGCACATTCGTATAGCTTCCCTCATACGCCGCAGGTCCTCTTCCTCTTGGTAGTAGTTATAGTTCAGGAACGGCTGGACGTGCGGGTCCGTCGACTGAAGTGTAAGCTCGCCCTGCCCAAGGGCCAATTGCAGGCTGGCGCTCATACCGATGTAGTTCAAATCGTCGTCGATCTCCACTTGGGCCGGACGGTGCTCACTGGTCATTAACATCGGGCTCAACTGCATGTCGTTGCGGAGGTCCGACCCTTCGATGGTGTAGCGCAGGCCGACTTGGATCACAGGCGCTTGAACGTCGGGTTTCTCGCCGACGGCCCTGAACAGCACTGCCGCGGATGGATGATCGCGCAGGTTCTTACCTACCCCGGACGAGTCGTGCACTACTTCGATGCCAAGGCTGCGCAGTTGTTCCGCCGGGCCTACTCCCGAGAGCATCAGAAGCTGGGGCGACGCCACTGCGCCGCTGCTGACCACGATCTCGTCGGCCTCTACCGTAAACACTTCACCGCCGCTTTCGGCCTCGATACCCACAGCCCTTTTGCCGTCGAATAGAATCCGGCGGGCCGTGACATTGGCCCTGATAGTCAGATTCAGCCGGTGGCGGGCTATGTCCAGGTAATTAATGGCCATGCTCATTCGCACGCCGTCGATGGTGTTGCGGGCCCTGGGCGACACGCCGGTGGACTCAGGATGGTTCTGGTCTTCATCGATGGGGTACCCCTCCGCCACACAGGCCTGCTCGAAGGCCTGGGCGTGGGGCAGCCATTCGCTCCTGGGCATACGCCGGACTGGTACGGGCCCGTCGGAGCCGTGAAAGTCTCCGCCGCCAAAGTCCAGGTCGGTTTCCAGCTTGTTGAAGTAGGGCAAAACGTTGACGAAGCTCCACTCGTCGTTGCCCCACTCGGCCCATCGGTCGTAGTCCTCCGGAATCCCCCGGAACAGTACTTGCCCGTTGACCGCGCTGGACCCTCCCGTTGCCTTCCCCCTGGGAATGACCAGTTCCGGCTGCTCCGGTGTTATCTGGGCGGTGTAACCCCAGTTGTGCGGGCCGTAGGCTGAAAGCCACACGTTGTTGCCCATCTTCAGGTCTTCCGGCAATTGATCAAAATCGGGGTAGTCCGGCCCCGCCTCCAGCAGCAACACCGAACGATTTGGGTCCTCGGATAGCCGAGTGGCAATTGTGCAACCCGCCGACCCGCCTCCTACAACGATTACATCGTACTTCATGCGTTTACCTCCATTTATTAGTAGTTCCGCTTGTACCCGATTCCCACATTTGGAGACTCCCAACGAGCCAATCAATCAAAAACGAACACGCACTTCCCTGTTGTAGCTCCGTCGAAGGTCTGGAACGCTTCGATCGCTTGGTCCAGGGAGTAGCGGTGAGTAATAAGCTTGGCCAGCGGGGCGCCCGTTTCAACGAAGAACCGGGCGATCTCAATAAGTTCAGACTTGCTGAAAGTCCAGGAACCGTAGATGGAAACCACCTTGAAAATGATGTCGCGGTTGAAGTCGATTTCAGCTGGGCCGCCGATTCCGACGTAGCAGCAACGGCCGAACGGGCGCAGGCACTGCAGAGCCTGGCTCCTGGCTTGGGGATTACCGGAAGTTTCCAGTGAAGCCGACGCTCCGGCGCCTCCCGTCAGGTCGCGGATGGCTTGCGCCGCGTCAACGTCGGCGGAATTGACCACGTGGTCCGCACCCATGTCCAGGGCCAGTTGCAGCCGCTCCGGGACCACGTCCGTCGCAATCACCCTGGCTCCCATAGCTTTCGCCGACAGTGTGCCGCTGAGACCCACCGGCCCTTGCCCGAACACCGCCACCGTGTCCCTGCCTGAAACGTCCATCTTCCGCAGACCGTTCCACGCCGTCCCGGTTCCGCACGAGATGGCCGCTCCCTCCTCGAAGGACAACTCCTCCGGCAGGTGGACTAACGTCCGCGAGGGGACCAGTATGTAGTCCGCGTTGGCCCCGTGGCCGGTGCCGCCGCCAAAGGTAATCCGGCCGCTGGGACACAGTTGCTCGTAGCCCATGGCGCAGATTTCGCAAACGCCGCAACCGGCGTAATGGTGACACATTACCCGGTCTCCAAGTTTCAGCCCCGGCGGCGCGCCGGGCCCCAACTCCTCGATGACGCCGCACGGCTCGTGCCCGGTGATCATGACCGTGGGAGCGGCGCCACGATACCGGTGCAAATCAGTGCCGCAAAGCCCTGACGCTTTAACTCTGAGAACCGCGTCGCCCGGTCCGGCGTGAGGGTCCGGAAACTCTTGAATCTCCGCTTCCCGGTTTCCCTTGAAGGTTACGCCGCGCATAGTTCTCTCCCGATAAGTGCGTTGAGGCGACGGACGCTGAAAGTGTGGCTATTGTAGTGGATGCTGACAGGATTCTACAAACAGAAAGCCCCACTCATCCATGATGCGCGGGGCAATGGTCACGCCGTTATGTAAAGAACGCCTTACATCTGGTTGGCGGAGCACTCCTCAAGGCCTTTGAACGGCGTCGCGGTTACGTCAGCGGAAGCAGGCAGGGCCGAGCCCATAATACCCGCGGCCGCAACTACGACTATGAACACCAGCGGAACAAGCATACGCCTCATAGCTCACCTCACAGGATAATGTTGCGTACAGTAGCCGGAGTATACCCACCGGAAATACGGACGTCAACGGGATGCCGACGGAGAACCAAGGCCTTTTCATTCTCTCGTCATTCCCGCGCAGGAACGTCACCCCCGCGAAGGCGGGGGCGGGAATCCCAGTCATCCGCTGACAGCAACGTTCCTATACTTCCATGCGCATGAACTACGTCCCTCGTCTGTGCGGAAGTGACGTTCCTGCGCCCTCCCTGCGCCTTCTATGAGGAAAAATAGGCGATGATCACCGTTATCGCCTCTTCTTTGGTGATGATGCCGTTGAAATAATCAATCACCGCTGTGATGGCCTCGTCCTTGCTGATCGCCCCGTCGCCATCCTTGTCATACCGGCCAACCACATCATCCAAGGTCACCACGATGGTGTAGGTGCGGTGTGCCGCTTGGTCTTGCGACACCACTGTAACTTTGATGGTAGTGTCGCCCTCCGCCAAGTCGAGTTGATGCCCCGCCGATGCGCCGTCGGCGTCCGCAAGCGCCGTGCTGTTCACATCCAGGAACCCGACGGTTGCGCCGTTGTCGTTGGTGGCTGTAAACGTGGTCCGGGAGGCGGTCGCATCCGCTGTGTATTCTGTACGATAGGGATCGAATTGCGGGGTCAATGTCCCCGGACTGATGCTCAGGCCGCTCAGTAAAACGTCGCAGAACGGCAGACCGGCAACGGCGAGGTCGTGGTCGGTCAGGTTTCGCAACTCTTTGGGAATGCACCCGGTAAACCCGTTCTGCGAGATGTACAACTCCTCCAGGGCCTGGAGGTCGCCCAGCCAGGACGGTATCTCCCCTGTGAACCGGTTCTGTTCCAAGTACAACTTCACTAATTGATTGAGGCTGCCCAATTCCGAAGGCATGTTCCCGGTCAGATTGTTCTCAGAAAGGTCGAGTACTGCCAGTCCGGTCAAACTTCCCAACTCCGTCGGTATCCACCCGGTCAACTCGTTTTTGTTAAGACGCAACTCCGTCAAGGCGGTCAGGTTGCCCAACTCCGAAGGTATGCTTCCGGTCAGGTCGTTGTCCGACAGGTCCAGTTCCCTAAGGCCCGTAAGACCGCCCAGACCGGAGGGAATCTGGCCCGCCAGCCCCTTACCGCCAAGTTCCAGCTTCACAACCCGCCGCGGATTTCCCCCCAGCGTCACTCCGTCCCACCGGTGGAGGGCCAGTCCCGCGGTCCAGTTTAGCCCCGCGGAGCCCGCAAGGTCGTCGCGCAAGGACAGGAGAGCGTCGCAGTCGGTCAGCAACTCCGGACCGCCGGCCAATGTTGTCAACGCGCCATCATTGGAACAGTCCCTCATCCCAATATTGGGGGTACCGGTTAGCATGTTTGACCAAGCACCGGCTCCGGCGCTGTTGACGGCCCGTGTCTGAACATCGTGTTGCGATCCGCCTGCCAAGCCGGTCAGTTCGTAGCTGAGATTGCCGCCGCCAGTCCTCCATATACCCTCCACGATGGTCCAATTGGCCTCCACCGTCTCATCGGCCTCCGTAGGGATGTATCGCAGGTCGTAGGACGTGGGGCTGGAGCCGCGGGCGACGGCAGGCGCGGACCAAACCACAGTCAGGGAGTCGTCTCCGGCGGTCAGGGAGTCCAGAGTGGGAGCAGTAGGGGTAAGTTCGTGCCCGTAGACCTTGATGGTCCATGAATTCATATACCCGGTCACGCCCGAAATGTGGTCGGTTATTCTGAGCTTCCACCGGCCGTTGGGATCTTCGCCCAAGTGCTTTGCCGAACCAAAGCGAAATTCACCGTACAACGGAATAGGAGAACTGGTTTCGTAGGGGTCGACCAGCTTCGAGACGGCTCCTGAAGGCGACTCCAACTCAATCTTAAGGTCACGGAAAGACGAATGTTGGAAAGAGACCTTGATCTCCACAAACTCGGTGAACTCTATATCCGTGTTCAGATAAAGCGTGCGGGTGACCGTTGTCGGGTTGCCTGGAGAAGAAATGTCGGGAATCCGCGCATTCAGACTTCCTGATGCGACTTCTCCACTTTTCAGCGGCGGCAGGTTGGTCCAGTTTCTGGCAAGGTCGACCGCGGCCTTGGCGTCGACTACCCCGAAGCCGTACTCGTGGTTGAAGTGGTACCTTTCACTGTCCGACCCATGCTTGAAGACGCCGTCTTGCCATCCGATGTTCCTTTCATCATTCTTTCGTGCAGTGTTGGCGAGAATCAGCTTCAAATCACGCCACGTCACCTCCGGATTAACTTCGCGCATCAAAGCGGCCACACCGGAAACTATGGGAGTCGATGCGGAGGTGCCGCCGAAGGTGTAACGATACCGGTCGGAATTCTCGATGGTAACGATACCTTGATGGCCCGGCCTCAAATCGTTCGATGGAGCGCATACCCACAGGTTTGCCCCTTCCTCGGAATAGTAGCTTCTGATACCGTCGTCATTGACCGCGCAAACCGGGGTTATCGCATAGTAATTTGAATATTCTTCAAGGTTGGAATTGTCTCCGTTGTCTCCGCCATTGCCGGCGGCCCACACATAAAAGGTCCCCTTTCCTCCGTAGCCTTTCTCGACACCCGTCTTCACAACGGCTTCCCATAACGCGGTCACTCGCACCAAGCCTGGATCGTCAACGCCTCCCCAACTATTGCTGGATATGGCGGTTACGCCTGGGTTACGACTCATGGCATCCAATTGGTTTAAGCTGACTGGTCCGGTAAGCAGGTTGTACCCGTATATGGTCGCCCTGGGTGCGACGCCGCGCACGCCGATATCATTATCGCGCGCCGCGATGAGGCCGGCCACCGCCGTGCCGTGGTGCTGGAAGGACCCGCGCACGTCGCCGTTTCCGGTGTAGTCGTGATTGAGATTCTTGTTGACGTTGACGGACAGGTCTTCATGGTAATGGTCCACGCCGTCGTCAACTACGGCTACGTTGACGCCTTCTCCTGTGATGCCTCCGTCCCAAACGGGTTCGACGTTTATGTCCTGATCTTCGTTGTCTCGATTCTCCAAATGCCACTGGCAGGAGTACAGGTCATCTCCAAACTGATCGTCACCCAACTCTCCGGTCTGCCGCTGACAATCGTTGACAAAGTTCGTATAGGCGGCATCCTCCAGGACGTGGACCGTGTATCTTACGGGTGCCTCAGATATCACCCTGACGTAGTAAACGCCCGCGGAGAAGTCGTCCCCGATTTCGAAACCATTGGTCAGTGCTCTCTCATTTACGCTGATTTTATTGCCCCTGCTGTCCAGCACCTCACCGAATACAAGTGAATCGCCCGTGCTTCTGCCGTAGAGGTACAGGTTGGTGTGCCTGCTGAGGTACAGACGGAAGTAGTCAACGTCGGTGGCAGTGTCAATTGTCCCAGGGGTTGGGGAGTCGAGGGTCAGACTGGTTGCGGAGGCAATATTTCCGCCGGGGTCAGTTGCGGTTTCCGCGCGTAGAGCGAAACCGCCGGTTCGTGTCCCGAAACTCCTTACTCTGATGTAGTAGGTCCCGGTTGCAAGAATCCGACGGATATGGAAAGCGCGGTATCTGTCCAGGATGAGGCTGTCGTCATTCAACGCAATCCCGTTGAAGTCGCTGTCATACAGCACTCCAATGGTGTCCAAAACTACGTTGGTGACGGGACTGCCCGAGGCATATATCCAAACGTCGGCAGGGTTGGATATCACCAGCTTGTAGTACTCCTCATCAAAACCTTGGTCGATGGTGCCCGCCGCCGCAGCTCCACCAAGGTTCAAAGACCTCACGGGCTCGGCGAACAAGGCGTAAGGGCCGCTTTCCGGGTTGGGACCCTGCTGGTAGCCTCTGACCCGAATGTAGTAGGTCCCGGCTTCGAGTTCTTTCCGCATGAGGAAGTTGGCATCATCACCATCGTCGTCATCAGCGGCCAATGATGTTGTCCCGTCGCTGTCAAAGAGCTCTCCAACGGTATCGACCTCTCCGGTAGTGTAGACAAGGACCTCGGCAGCCGTATCGAGTTCGAGCTTGAACAGGTCTTCATCGGCGGTCCGGTTGGGGAGTGTACCGGTGACCGGGTCTATCAGGCCAATTGTCGGAGCGCCCAGGGTCAACTCTTCAGCCGTGGAAGTGTCGTTGCCCTGATCAGCTACCGCTTGGGCATAGATCCGGTACGGCCCTGTTCTTCCCGCAAACCCGCTGACGGCGACGTAGTAGGTCCCCGCCGCCAGCTTTTTCGCTGTGAAGAAGCTGAGGCGACCCTCCGAGTAGACGCTGCCGTCGTTGTATACGAGCAGTGTTCCGCTGCTGTCCAGCAACTCCCCCACGGTATCGGTGTCGCCGACGGCGTAGATCCATACGTCGGTCGCCGTTGACAGAGTGAGTCTGAAATAGTCTTCGTCGCCGCCTGAGCCGATAAAGCCGTATGCCGAATCGTCTATCGCCAGTGCGGCGGCGCTGGTGCGGTAGCCGCTCTGGTCTGCCACGTCTTCGACGTAAAGCCGATAAGGACCCGTTCTCTCGCGATAACCTAGAACGGCGAGGTAATAGACCCCCGGGTCAAGGGTCTGCCCGACAAAAAAATCGGCGGCCCCGTCGGATAAGGGACTGTCGTCGTTGGCCTCAAGTCGCACGCCTCGGTAGTCGAAGAGCACTCCTATAGTATCGACGTTCCCGGAGGTGTACATGACGACGTCAGCGGTCCCGGTTTTTGTGGAAAGGTCTATCTCGAAGAGGTCTATATCACCCGCGGGCCCGATGATCCCGTCCACAGCCACACCTATGGTGAGGCCGGTGGCGTCGCCTATGAGACGGCCCTGGTCGTCTCCCGTAGTAGTGTGCAAGATGTATGAGCCGGTCGCCGTCTCATACGCGCTTACGGAGATGTAGTAAGTTCCCGGGCCGAGATTCCTGCCAATAAAAAAATTGCGCGATTGATATGCGAGAACACTATCATCATTGGTTGCCATCAAAGCGCCAGCGTCGTCATAGACGGACCCGACGGTATCGGTGGACCCGCTGGTGTAAATCCAAACGTCGATCGATGCTGTTTCGCCGGGTATCTCAAACCGGAAGTAGTCTACGTCGCCGGCGGTGTTGATGACTCCGTGTACCGAATCGCCCAGCGTCAAATCCGTAGCGGCGTCGATAGTGTCATCATGCCTGTCAACATCCTGCGCCAGGACTTCGCCGCCGGCCAGGAGGGCACACAGGAAAAGGCAGAATGCCAAGCACAACAGCCTGACAGGTAACAGCATCAATAGGGACCTAGCTGGAATCGAGGGCACCTCACATCCTCACAACCACGGGGATAGGTACAACTGTGGACCGCGTCCGTTTTATTGGTCTTCGTTGGATACAACCGTTCCTAAGAGACTATCTCAAAACGAGCTGGCTTTGTTAAACCCCACTTGTAGACGACCAAAGCCTGTGGATTCCTGCCCTCACCTACACGTTAATACTATAGACGCGTACCGCGTTGTCATGGAACATCGCGGCTCTTTCCGAGGCGGAATAGCTGCTGGTCATACGCTTGAACGCGTTGTACATGACGTTGTAAGAGTAGGACACCTTGTCGGGAGGGAAGTTGCTCTCGAACATGCACCGCTCCGGGCCGAACTGGTCGATGCAGTAGGTCATAAGGGGGGACAATGCCTCCGCCAGTTCTTCGGAGCCGATAGGCTTCTCCCGGGTGTGCCAGTCGAAACCGTATCGAGGTTGCCCCACTCCGCCGAGCTTCATCACGACGTTGGGGCACTTTGCCAGGGTAGCGATCCCCTCGCGCCAAGCCGCCAGAACCTCGCTGTCCCGGTTGCCATAGGGGCCTACCCGCATCAGACCGCCGATGTGGTTCGAGATAATCGTCAGGTCAGGCACAGCGTTGGCGAATTCGCCCACCTCCCCAAGCTGAGGAAAGTACACCGTATTCTCGTACACTAACCCTCTACGGGCCAACACCCGCGCTCCGGCCCTGAAGTCCGCGCTGGCGAGTTGATGTTCCACGCCGCGATTTTCTATTTCCGGGTGGGGGTCCCATCCGACGGACTGCCGGATGCCGCGGAACCGGTTGGGGCTGGCCGCCTGCAGGGCGTCAAGCACCCGCTCCACGTTGTCGCCGAGGTTAAGGTTTGCGTGGCCGATGATGGCCGCCGCCGCTTTGGCCGACCCGTAAAGCCCGGTGGCGCTGGCCGCCGCGAGACCCTGGACGAACTCCACTTCTCCAACGGGGCGCAGTTCTTCCGGGCCGTCCGGGCGGTACATTGCCCGCGCCTCAAGGAACACCGTCGACCGCACGTTATGTCCGCTGTTCAGGTCCGCCGCCAGTTCGTGCAATAGGTAACGGTGGTAGGGTATGCGTTCCATGCGAAAGTCCCAGAAGTGGTGATGGGCGTCGCAAATGGGCATATCCGGCTCAAGGGTTTCTTCAGCGGTTAACGCAAGCCAGTCGTTGTCTCCGTACGGCATATCCTCTACTCCTTGAGGGCGTTCGGGTACGGGTACACCAAGCGTATCGTAACATATACCCCGCTTAACCCGGCGTCAAAGTCTCCCGGCGTATAGGGCCTATGGTAGGATTACCGGGATTCCTGTAAGGAGGGACGTCATGGCGGACAAGATTCGCTTGGGCATCATCGGCGCCAACATTCACCGGGGCTGGGCTGTCAGGTCCCACCTGCCCGCCGTGGTTGCCAGCCCGGAGTTCGAACTGACGGCGGTCTGCACAACCCGCATGGAAAGCGCGGAGGAGTCCCGCCGGAAGTTCGGGGCTAAGCTCGCTTTCGACGATTACCGCAAGATGCTGGCGCACCCGGACATCGACGCCGTCGCGGTGAGCTTGCGAGTGCCGAATCACTACGAGCCCACCGTTGACGCTATCAACGCGGGCAAGCACGTCTATACCGAATGGCCCCTTGGCCGCACCACCGCCGAGGCCCAAGAGATGGCCGACCTTGCGCGGGCCAAGGGAATCAGGAACATGGTCGGTCTCCAGTCCCGCGGCAACCCGGTGCTGTTATATATAAGGGACCTGGTGGCTGCGGGCTACGTGGGAGAAGTCATGTCCTGCCACGTTAGCCGCATTGCCGGAGGGGTATTGCGGAGGCAGTCTGACCGGACTTGGCAAAGGGACAAGGAGTTGGGAGCCAATACGCTCACCATCACCCACGGCCACACCATCGACGCCCTTAGGTTCGTCGTGGGCGACTTCAGCCACGTCTCTTCAGTAGTCAGCACGCAGGCCGACCAGTGGTTCGAGACCGACACCAATCAGATGGTGGACGTAACCTCACCGGACAACGTACTGGTCAGCGGCAAGCTCGCCAACGGCGCTGTTGCGTCTGTACACGTCGCCAGCAACCCGTGGGCAGGCAGCGGCTACCGCATGGAGATATACGGACGGGAAGGGACACTCATCGCCTCGTCCAACGAATCTCCTAACCACGACGGCGTCCGCTTGCAGGGCGTACAGGGCGGGAACCGGCTTGAAGACCTGCCCATCCCACCCGAATACACCTACGTGCTGGAAGGAATGCCCCGCGGCGAAGTCTACAACGTGGGCCAGATGTATTACCAGTTTGGCCGGGGCATCCGCGAGGGGAACGACTGCCAACCCGACTTTGACGAGGCCGTCCGGCTGCACCGCTTCATAGACTCTATACAGGAGGCGTCGGACCGGGGAAGCCAGGTGGCCGTCAACTAACCCGCTACTGAAACTCCTACCGGTTCGGCCATTCGAACCCCAGGTTGGCGTAGCGCACGAATACCGTGCCTCCCGGCGCACCCAGCGGGCCGTTGACTGCCAGTATCGCAATCGTGTGCCGGTTGCCGGGCACGGCGTCGCCGGTCACCTGCACCCGTTGCGGTACATTGAATCCTTGGACAGTCCCCCGGTCCCGGTCGCATTCGCCGTCGATCCAGATTTCACCGTAATCGTCGACGCACGTCTCAAACTGGACCCGCATCCCGTTGGTGGGCTGCCCTTCCACCGTTTCGGGTATGGTGATAGTGGTCCGGTACCAGACGAAGCTGAAGCCGCGTGATACTCCTTGCGGAAGGTCGTCGCACACTTCCCACCCGGAGTCGTCGTACCCTGGCAATCGCGCCGGACTGCCTTGTCCCTGGGCCGCCAGTCCCTCGTTGGCCTCACCGGGTACATAACCTATGGAATATCTCCATACGGCGCCAACGGCCGCTTGACCGGACGCCTCTGCAATATTGATAGTCGCTCTCGGCATTTCTTCACCTGGTCAGTGAAATTAGTGAAATTATGGTAAGTACACCGGCATTTTAGCACGCAGTGTTCTCAGGACATCTGTTGACGGAGAGTTGGGCGGCACGTAGACTCCAATCATCGGACCGGAAGAAGACCGCGCGGGGGGCCGTATGCCAAGATTAGCAGCCGACAAGTACGTTTCCAAAGTCACGAAGCCCGACGACATTGACCAGTTCTGGGAAGAGGTATTGGCGGAGACGGCCAAGATTCCCTTGGACCCGGAAGTGGTCTTTGACCCGTTGCGGTCTTCCGACGAAATAGACGTCTACGAGGTCTTCTACACCAGCTTGGACTTGGTCCGCATCGCGGGATGGTATGCCGTACCCAAGCAGCGGGACGGCCTATTGCCCGGCTTGTTGCAGGTTCCGGGATACAACATGGAGCCGCCCGTGCCCAAGGTCTGGGCGCGCAAGGGCTACGCGGCCTTCAGCGCCGCCCCGCGGGGCAAGCTGCGCAGCAACCGCCAGTTCAACCCCGGGTACCCCGGCCTGCTCACCTACGGCATGGTGGACCGGAACACCTACTCCTACCGCGGTTTCTACATGGACGCTTGCCGGGCCGTGGAGTTCCTGCTGGCCCGTGACGAAGTGGACAGCGACAGGATCGGCGTGACCGGACACAGCCAGGGCGGCGGTCTGACCGTTTCCACCGCCGCGCTGAGGCCTGAGATCAAGGCCGCCGCCGCGGGTGCTCCCTATCTCTGCGGGTACATGGACGCCATTGAGCTGACCGACGCCTACCCCTATCAAGAGATTACTGACTACCTGCGAATGAACCCGGACAGCCGGCAGCAGGTGGAAGAAACCCTGGCCTATTTCGATGGCATCAATCTGGCCCACCGGATTACCTGTCCCATCATCGTCAGCGTAGGACTCCAGGACAGCACCTGCCCCCCCGAAACAGGCTACGCCACGTTCAACGCCATCGCCAGCGAAGACAAGAAGATGTACGCCTACGACGGCCACGGCCACGACGCCAACAACCACCAGCACGCCGCTGTCATCGACGCGTTCCTTGCAAAACACCTGAAGAGTTAAAGGCTTACCGGATACCTGCTCCTGTGGGTAGACGGTGCGGCGACTGTGTTATCATCGCTACTGGACACTCCGCCGCTTTAAGAGGGTCGTAATGACCACAAAAATCACAATGATTCCCTACAACCGGCAAGGGGAAATCGACTACGCCAGCCTGGAATTTGACCCCGATAAACCCGCTGCGGAAAAGCCGGATGCAATGGAACAACGCCAGGAACAATCGGAGATATACGGCCTGCTCCGGGCCAGGTTCACCGCTTTCGGCCAACGTCCCGACGTGTTACTGGACTACGATACCTACATCTGCTACGACCGCCGCAATCTCAACATACGCATCTGTCCGGACGTGTGCCTGGTCTTTGGAGTCGATGAGCAGGCCATCCGCCCTCGCAGGCTGTATCTACCCTGGGAAGCGGGCAAGCCCCCCGACTGGGTGCTGGAAGTGGCTTCACCGACCACCGGACGGGAGGACATCAACCGGAAACCGGGTGTATACGCCCATATCGGGGTCCCGGAATACTGGCGGTTTGATCCATCGGGTGGACGCTATCATGGTGAACCAATGACTGGGAGCATTCTGGTTGACGGGGAATATCAAGCAGTGGAGTTGACCACGAGTCCCGACGGAGTCCTGAAGGGGTACAGCCCGGTGCTGGGACTGAGCCTGGCCTGGGATGAAGGCTGGCCCCGGTTCTACGAACCATCGACCGGCGCGTACCTGGAAAACTGGCGGGAAACCGCTGACCGCGCCGCCGAGGCGGAAGCCCAACGTGACGCCGCCGAGGATGAATTGCGACGTTTGCGCGAACTGCTCCGGCGTCAGCAACCGGAGTAACCTGCGCCAGCACGCCCACTCAAACGGCCAAGGCCCGAGAGCAGGAGACACGGAACTATCACATTACGGGGAGCGGCGAAGAGAATATTCACACTCCCTTACCGGACTGGACGATATGACGACATTCAGCGGAGCAAAGCCAAGCGGCTTCGATAGCTACTGGCAAACGGTCATGGATGAGTTGGCAGCGACGCCGGCCGCCCCGGAGGTGGAAGAAATTCCGATGCGGTCGACTGACTTTGCGACCGCCTACGCCGTGCGCCTCACATCCATCGGCCCCTACCGGATATTTGCCTACCTCAGCATTCCCAAGGGCAACGGTCCTTTCCCCGCCAAGTATTTCCTGCCCCGCTACGGAAGCGTGGTGGACGTGGTACCCCAAGGCACGGCCAACGGCCAGCGCAACCAGTACGTCACGTTTTCCCTGGCCGCCCGCGGGCAGAGAGGCGCAGACCAGCCCTACGCCGCCAGCTTTCCCGGGTGGCTCACCGACGGCATCGACGACCTCGCATCTTACATATACCGGGGTATTGTGGCCGACTGCTGTCGCGGCTTGGAGTACTTGGCCGGGCGGGCGGAGGTCGATGGGACGCGTATAGCAGCAATCGGAACGGACTTGGCCCTGACCACCGCTGCCCTGTCTTCCCGGTTCACTCACGTTGTTTGCAGTCCCGCCCTCTCATACGGGGCCGCCGATTTGGCCTCGCGTACCAGTGCCTACCCGCTCGAGGAGATCAACGATTACCTGCGGCTGCATCCGTCCCGGCGGGAACAGGTGCATCACACCCTGTCCTACTTCGACCTCAGATGGTTCGCGCCCCAAGTCAACGCCACGACCATGCTGATGACCGGAGGGGACTCCACGGGGTTGAATACTGACGACATCGGCCTTTTGGCCCAAGCCGTCAATGGGGAATCCGCGGTATACGAGTCGCAGCATTCCGGCTACAAGGACGGCGTCTACAGCGAAGAGTGGCTGACCCGGCAATTCGGGCTGGAAACGCCCAGCCTGCCTCCCCACTGGCAACCGTAGGAACGGATTCATCTGGTCTAGCCTATCTTCCCCGGCGAACGGAGGAAACCATGAAGGCCTCTTATCTTGGCGCTATGGGGTATTCGCAGCGGCATACGTTCCCGGCTACGTGGCCCATCCCGCCGGCGTACCACGATCCGGAGACCTCGGTTCGCAGCTACCAGGAAGGTATGGACGAGTGCGAGTTTGCCGAGGAAATGGGGTTCGATTGGGTCAGCTTCTCCGAGCACCACTATTCCGGGCGGATCGCTACGGCGGCTCCGGCGGTAATGGCGGCAGCGGTCGCCGAGCGATGCAAAAGGGTCAAGATAGCCATGCTGGGGCAGCTACTGCCCTTGAACAACCCGGTGCGATGCGCCGAAGAACTGGGAATGCTGGACAACATTACCAACGGGCGACTCATCATCGGCTTCCTGAGGGGCACCCCCAACGAGGACCAGACCTATGGTGTGAATCCATCCGAGGGCAGGGGCAGGCTCTTCGAGGGAATGGACCTCATCCTCAAGGCCTTGACCGAGCCCCAGCCTTTTTCCTGGGAAGGGCGCTACCACCAGTACCGCACCGTGTCCGTGTGGCCGCTTCCGGTACAGCAGCCCCTGCCGCCGGTGATAGTTGCGACTCGCAGCGACGATACGGTCAGGTACGCCGCCGAGCATCAATTGGGCCTCGGCGTCTCGTTCGTCCCTCCTGAACAGATGGCGGCGGTTACCGGCAAGTACTTCCAATGGTGCGCCGATGCCGGTTGGCAGCCGGAGCCGGACCAAGTGGTCTACCGGGGAAGCATCTACTTGGCCGAAACCGACAAGCAGGCCGATGACTGGCTGGCCAAACGCACGGGCATGGGGCCTGTGCCCGGCGGCATCGTGATGCGTCCCAACGTGACCAGAGCGGTCAATGCTTCACGGGCCGGTGAAGAGTTCGACCTTCGCAACGTCCTTGCCGGCAGCCCGCAGGGAGATGTTGTGGGCGTGGCGCGGGGATTGAACTTCATGGGCGGCCCCGACAAGGTCGTGGAACAGATCAAGCAGTTCCATGACGAGTGCGGCGCGGGCGTGGTGGACCTGTTTTTCCAGCAGCCCGGCGTCGATCATCGGGAGATCATGAAAGAGATCGACCTGTTCGGCAAGGAAGTCCTTCCACGCATCCGGGAGTTTTAGGCGAGGCATGAAGTTGGTTGAGGCAGCGTTCACTCCGGGGAACGACCGGGGAAACAGCCGGGGATTGGCATGTCACTGAGACCGGACAATGGGGATACGGACGGCGACCCGCTCAATCACTTTCAAGCGGATACCCGCGACATGGTCGTCATGTTGGACCATTCCAGGTGGGATGACTCCTTGCTGCGCGATGCGTTGGCCGTCAAGTACAAGGTCGCCAGGATGCAATTGACGCGGTATAACCTGTTGCGGCGGGAGGACGGGCCGAGGCAAGCCCGGGAAGTGGCCCAGTTGCTGATTAGCGCAATCGACACGATGTCGCCCGGAGGGAAATATACCCTCGTCGCCGGGTCTACCGCCGCCACCGTCGCCCTGTGGCTCACGCTATTGGCGCCTGAAGCCGTGGAAGCACTGGTCTTGATTTCGCCCGTCGTCGTCCTCCCCACGAGCAATCCGGTAACAGCAGACCCGGAACAACTGGTGACCCACCTGGAGAACGTTGACGGGTTGCTCCAGTTGGAGACCGATCAGACCGAGGCATTGAGCGCGCTTATCCAAGGCGGTATCCACGATTCAGCATTGGAAGGCCGGCTGGAGCAGGTGTCTTGCCCTACCTTGGCAGTCTTCGGCCTGAACGACCGGATGATTTCGCCCGAAGCGCCTCGGGTCTACCGGGAGAAGATTCCCAACTGCAACATTTGCTTGGTCTACGACTCTGGACACGCCATAATCGCAGACCGCCCCGAAGCCTTAACCGGCACGGTCATGGACTTCGTAGAGCAGCGTGACACATTCGTAGTGGGCCGCCAGTCCAGCGAGATCAATCCCTAGCCAGGACCCCAAGGCTGCCAACGGCCACGCCCGGAGCGTATCACAGGAGATGTCGAAGCAATGCCCTACCTGACTCTGCCCGGAGTGGACTTGTGGTACGAGGATACCGGCGGCTCCGGCGTCCCGGTTATCTTCCTGCACGCCGCTTCCGGCACCTGCGAAAGCTGGGTATACCAGATACCGGCCTTTACGACGGCGGGCTACCGGTGCATCACCTACGACCGCCGCACTTGGGGGCGTTCCAAGCCCACCGACCCGGACCTTCAGCCGGGCTTCATGGGCGACGACCTTCACGGGCTGGTTGAACACCTGGGACTGGAGCGTTTCCACTTGGCAGCCACGGCGCAGGGTGGCATTGCCGCCCTGGACTACGCGCTGGACCACCCGGACCGCGTCCGCAGCCTGGTGGCTGCCAATACCATCGGCGGTGTGCAGGACGAAGATTACCTCGCACTCCAGACCCGGCTCAGGCCGCCGGAGATACAGCAGCTTCCTGTAGAACTGCGGGAGATTGGCCCGTCCTACAGGGGCACAGACCCGGAGGGCGCAAGACGCTGGTTGGAAATCGAGCTTGCCAGCCGCCCCTATGGTATAGTTCCTCCTCAGCCTGTGCGCAACCCTATCACCTACGCCAGGCTGGAAACCATGCGTGTCCCAACACTCATCCTGTCGGGAGAAGCAGACCTTCTCTCGCCGCCGGCCCTAATGCGGATGCTGGCGGCCCATATCCCTGCCTGCCGTTTCACGCTGCTGTCCGACGCCGGACACGCCGGTTTCTGGGAAAGGCCGCACGTCTGGAACGGCTTAGTCCTGGAGTTCATCGGCCAATACTGAGTGGAGAAGTGGCGCGTGAGGACTTCCAACCGCAATTCACTCTTTTATGAATAGTCCCAGGAGCGGAACCGCCGCGGCGATACTTTGATATAGGCTGCGCCTTGGCGCGGCTCCGTCGGCAACTCCCCCTCCGGCACGCCCCGCCGTCTGGCCGCCTCCCGTGCATAATGCAGAACTTCTTTCGGGTCGGAATGTACCGTCGCCGTCCCCTGTATCATTACGCCCTTGATGTCCTGCCTCGACCTGCCTGCCTCGAGCAACACGCTCACCTTGGAGTTGTTACGGATATTGTCTAGTTTCAGCGTACCCTGTCGGACACCCATTACAATGTCGTCGCCCAAGCGAAAATACCCCAACGGCACCGAGTGGGGATACCCGTCCGCTCCGATGCTGGTTAGCACAATCCACCCCGGCTTGCTGTCCAGAAACTCGTGGGCTTCCTGCCGGCTCATTTGGCGGGGCATTACATCATCTCCGTTGTGGCCATAAAATCTCAGAGCGAGTTTGGTAAACTCGCTCTCCAAAAGGGCGAGAGATAGGGTGAGGGCCGCTCCCCTCGTTCAGAATGCCCGCGGCGGGAAGACGCGGCGGTAAACGCCCGGCGATCCGGGGGCATGTCCGTAAACGCCGCCGATGTACTGGTGCATCGTGTCCAAACCCCGCTGCTTCTCCCATGCCAAGGTCTCCGGCACCTTTTCGTGTTCGAACTCGTACACCGTCAGGTACTTGGGGTCGCCCTCGACGGCATGGTAACGGCGGACGTGCATACATCCGGGTATCTCCAGATTGGCGGGAGTCCGGACGGTGTCGTAATACTCGTTGTATTTGGCTTCCACCTCCTGCGGCACGTCCATCCGGCCAATCTGCAAAGCGGGCGCCATTCCCCGGCCCACGATATGCGGGTCGCTCTCGGCTGGATATATCTGGGTATAGACATTGCGCACGGTGCCCCGGCCAACGATGTTTGGCGACATGCGTTTGGTCCACTCTGTGGAGTTACGGCTCATGCGCAGGTATTCCTCGGTGTGCAGCGCGTCCACGGACTCCAACTCGTAGATGGCCAAGTATCTGGGGCCGCCGCGCAGCGCCTCGTATCGGGCGGCGTCCAGGAATCCGGGAGCGCTCAACCGCTCGGGCAGGTGTTCCTCGTTGTACCAAGAGTTAAATTCAGCGTCATGCTCGGAACCGACGTCGGTGAGCACAACCAGCAGGGCAGCGCCTTTCTTTTTTACCATGCCGCGTACCTCCTTCGGGGGATTATGCGCCAGGATGGTTAATAGCCCTGGCCGGCAGGCTTCTCCAAGAGAATGTCCAATAAGAAACCATCCCAAAACTTGTCGCAGCGCCCAACCCATCATTCCCGCGCAGGAACGTCACTCCCACACCCAACCCATCATTCCCTTACCTAACCCGTCACTCCACTACCCAACCTGTCATTCCCATGCCCAACCCGTCATTCCCGCGCACAACCCGTCATTCCCGCGCAGGCGGGAATCTATAAACCTCGGTCAGCGACGTCGGGAAATCAGCGGGATTGATTGGTTTTGAAATAGTCTCTAAGCTCCCTCTCCTTGAAAGAAAAGGTTGGGATGGGAAATACCCGCCGGCAGCCAAGACAGTTTACAGCAATAAGAGACCTGACCCTATCCTTCTCCACTGGTGGCAAAGGTCTGAATCAGAATTATCAAGATTAAAGGGTACTCAGGATTGGTAATATCCGGTAAACCCTGATTCAAACAAGTACTTTGCACATGCCCTGCCCCTGAACAACACTCACCCCCATGCCCGAAAAATCGGTGCGTGGTACAATGGCCCCGCATTTCAACCCGAACATACACTCAGACTTTGAAGCGGAGCGGGCGCGTCATGTACTTTGATTCCCGGCGGTCTACGGTAGTTGCGACACATGGAATGGTGGCGACCAGCCAACCCCTCGCGGCAGTGGCCGGGTTGCGCGTTCTGATGGAGGGCGGCAACGCCGTGGACGCCGCTATCGCCGGGGCGGCCGTGCTCAACGTGGTGGAGCCTGTATCCACCGGGGTGGGCGGGGATATGTTCGCCCTGGTCTGGAACAACAAGGAGAAATCAGTCCGCGCCATCAACGGCAGCGGCCGGGCTGCGACGGGAGCCTCTCTCGAAGCCCTCCGTCAGCAGGGCCACGAAAAGATGCCCCACCGGGGCGTCCACTCCGTCACCGTGCCGGGAGCCGTAGACGGTTGGGAGAAGCTGCTGGAAAGCTGCGGCACCATGCCCATGTCGAAGCTGCTCGAGCCCGCCATCCGGTACGCCGAAGAAGGCTTCCCTGTCTCCGACATCATCTCCTTCCAGTGGTCGCATATGGTTCCCCTCCTGTCCCAACTGCCGTCCGGCCAGGAAATGCTTTTAGACGGTCGCCCGCCCGGACACGGGGAGATAATGCGCATCCCCACCTTGGGCAAGACGTTGCGGACGATAGCCGAGGGCGGTTCCGAGGCTTTCTACAAGGGCGAAATCGCGGAAAAGATGGCCTCTTTCATCCAGGAACAGGGCGGGTGCCTCTCCACCGAAGACATGGCCAACCACACCACCGATTGGGAGGATCCCATTTCCACCGACTACCGGGGCGTCACCTGCTGGGAATGTCCGCCTAACGGCCAGGGTGTCGCGGCCTTGGAGGCGTTGAACATCGCAGAGGGGTTCGACATCGCGGGCATGGGTTCCCAGACCGCCGACACCTACCACCACCTGATCGAGTCGATGCGCTTGGCCTTCGCCGACGCCTTCCAGTACGTTGCCGACCCCGGGCATGTACAGGTCCCAACGAAAGAACTGATGTCCAAGGAGTTCGCCGCAAAGCGCCGGGAGTTGATTGACCCGAAGCGCGCCATGAGCACCGTTCCCTACGGCAAGGTGCATGGCGGCAGCGACACCATCTACCTGAGCGCCGTGGACGGCGACGGCAACGCCTGTTCTTTTATATACAGCATCTACTCTAACTTCGGCAGTGGGATGGTGGTGCCCGGCACCGGCATAGTGCTGCACAACCGGGGTTCGCTCTTCTCGTTGGTCCCCGGCCATGCCAACGCCCTCGCTGGCGGGAAGCGGCCTTTCCACACCATCATCCCCGGATTGGCTACGAAGGACGACGAACTATTCCTGTGCTACGGAGTTATGGGCGCGTTCATGCAACCCCAAGGACACCTGCAGGTCGTCAGCAACGTCGTGGACCATGGCATGGACCCCCAAGCGGCCCTCAACGCCCTGCGTTTCATCGTCACCGAAGAGGACGTGGCCCTTGAGGAAGGTCTGCCATCGGAAGTCTTGGACGACCTGACGAAACGCGGCCACAACGCCCGGACCATCAGCGGCTACTATCGCGGGATGACCGGCGGCTTGGGTGGGGCTCAGCTTATACAGCGAGACCCCGAGTCGGGTGTCCTCCGAGGCGCGTCCGAACCCCGAAAGGACGGCTGCGCCGTCGGTTGGTAACAGGTGGCGCAGAAAGAAGGGTTTAGAAACTATCTTAAAACTTGTCGCAACACCTAACCCGTCACTCCACCGTCCGCCCCGTCATTCCCGTGCAGGCGGGAATCCATAGGCTTGAACCATCGACGAGTGGGACGCCAGCAAAGCGAGCTGGTTTTGAGATAGTCACTTAGGCATCCGTCATCGGCAGCTAACAGTGAGGTAAATGTATGTCACAACAGAAAAACAACCGCTCCTGGTACTCCAAGTACTATCGGGAAATAGACGTCCTTCACGGGTTGCAGACCCGTCCCGAGGAGCGTGACTGGCTGCTCTCGGTCCCTAAGGAAGACGTTAAGCCCACCCAAGTAGTCCTTTACTTGGGATGCAACATCCTGCGCACCAGCCACTTGGTAAGGACGGTGATGGACGTCTTCAAGCTGCTCGACGTTGACTTCGTAGCTGTGGGCGGTGCGGCTTATTGCTGCGGCATCCAGCACTACAACCGGGGCGACGAAAAAGCAGCCCAGTCAGTAGCCGCAACCACAGTCCAGAACTTCGAGAAGTTCAGCCCCGAGCGGGTGGTCATGTGGTGTCCTTCCTGTATTTCCTACTATGACGACATTATGGACATGCGGAACGAGTTTTCCTTCCAGCACGCCACCGAGTTCCTGGTGGAGAACCTGGACAAGCTTCAGTTCCAACCCCAGCCCGAGGCAAAGGTCAGCCTACACTACCACACCGGCAAACCCCAGTCCGACGAGGAAGCCAAGTGCGCCTTCAAGCTTCTGTCGGCGCTGCCTGGTCTGGACGTGGTTGACCTGGGCACCGACACCAGGCTCGCCCGTCATTGCACTGACGCCGTGCGCGAAAAGTTGGGGCCGGAGGTCTGGGACGGCATGGTCGAGGACTCATTCCAAAAAGCCGTCGACGCCGGCGTGGACATCTACTCCACCCTTTATCACGGCTGCCAGCGAAAGTTGTGCGGCTACGAAAAACAGTACCCCCTGCAAGTGGAGCACTACCTCACTCTGGTGGGGCGCGCCTTGGGCATAGAGCACGAGGACCAGTACAAGAAGCACATGCTGCTGGGCGACGCCAACGCCATCATGGCCGACACCAGCCCTTGCGCCGTCGCCAGCGGAGTTTCCTTGGCGGAAGCCAGGTCCGTGATCGAACAGACTTTTGTAAGCTAGGAGGTTTCCTGATGCCGGAAAAAGGATACGCTCACCCTGAATTTTTGACGGACGCCGAATGGGTCGATGCTCACCGGAACGACCCCAATGTGGTCGTGGTGGACACCGACGTCGACGCCGCCTATAACCGGGCGCACATCCCCGGAGCGATGATTGTTGCCGACAACTTCGAAAAGGACCCACCGGCCGGGTGCACATCCTTGCGCCTGAAAAGTTCGCCGCCATGTGCCAGGGTCTGGGCATCGGCGACGACACGCTGGTGGTCACCTATGACAACTCCCAGAGCCTCTACGCTGGCAGGCTGTGGTGGGCGCTCAACTACTACGGGCATACCAACGTCAAGGTGCTCAATGGTGGCTGGCGCCGCTGGGTGTCGGAAGGGCGGCCAGTTGAAGCCACTCGGCCCAGTCCGGGAACGGGCGTAACTTTCACCCCCAAGGCCAACGAAGCCATCATGTGCCGCATGGACGAACTCAAGGCCACCCACAGCAACTCCGACGTGGTGGTCTGGGACGTCCGCACCGACGGGGAGTGGGACGGCACCGCCGACCGGGGCAACAAGAGAAACGGCCACGTTCCCGGCGCGGTCCACTTGGAATGGTTCAACTTGATGGACCGGGAGACCCACCAATTTAAGCCGGCCGGAGAGATTCGCCGCATCCTGTCAGAACACGGCATCACACCCGACAAGACGGTCCACTCCTATTGACAGGGCGGCATCCGTTCGGCGAACGGAAACTTTGTCCTGCAACTGGTGGGCTTCGAGAAGGCCAAGAACTACGATGGCTCCATGGGCGAATGGGCCAACCAGGAAGACACCCCGCTGGAGGTATAAGCGGCGCAGTGCGCCATCTCCTATGACATTTGCTCGTTGACCCGGACGGTTTGGGGCCTTTACTATGAAAGCCCCCAAACCCTTGACGCGGGCCGTTGGCTTACTGAACGGACACAGTGACCAACGGCCTGTTTCGTTAAATGGCCTGCGGGTCGCCGCTGTTTCTTGAAAATGCGAACGGAATAAAGAAGCAGTGAATTTGTTATCAGGCTGATAATTTGGAACCGGAAAATGAGTGGTGGAGAAGCAGGTGGCTGGTACGCCACGTAGTATTTGTACCAGTAGGAACTTTCATAGCGACATACCTGCTGTCTCTGCCCTTTGGAGTAGGTCTTTGGAACAATGCCAATGACATAAAAACTGCATCGGATGTAGTAGACTTAGGGGCAGTTGTTTATACGACCATTGCGGTGCTGACGGAAGGAAGTGTCAGAATGATATGGTGGGCGCTTGATCAAAGACGAAAGTGGCGGGCAAAGATGCGGGAAGAAGCAAAGGCTGAAGTAAAGGCTGAAGCCGTAGCGGAAGTCCTGGCGGAAGTCTTAGCGGGAGTTCTGACCTCAGGGCATGCCGCAGCAAATGCCGGCGAAACGCTGGAAGATTGGTTGGAACGCATGGAAGAGGAACGCGCCAAGGGTGACTGATGCGCCTGCTTCCCACACCAGAGCACAATGAGGCCAAGACTATCACGTCTTGGCCTCATTTTTGAGCCTCAATCGTTGGCCGCCTGCGCCTCCGGCACACGGGCCGAAAACACATCGTACAACTGCCCCGCCTGCTCCAGCACCGTAGGCACATCCTCAGCCAACAGGTAATCCTCATCAACCAACGATCGGGCGGCTTGTTGGACTTGCTCCAAGTAGCTCTCTTTGCTCGGGTAAAGCTCCTCCACCGACTGGCGTGGGTCTCCTGTAGATGACCGGACTTCGACCGTTGCCGGGAAGGGGATGGTTGACCCACGCAATGTTCCGCCGGATGCGCCGCCCGTGGACATGACTTGGTCCGCGCCGCCGATGTCCGGGTGTCGCAGGTTCCAACCGGTGTAGGTCGCCAACGGCGCCGATATGTAGGGCAGCGGGATGCCCGCCAACTCGTTGCCGTTCTTGTCTACGGCGGGGACCAGGGTTGGAAAAGGCTTCCCCACTTCCGCCGGAATCTTGGTCGGCACATCGGGATCGGGGCCGAAGTCCAACCTTGTAAAACGCCGCAGGTGGGCCGGGCTGTTGACCCCGGGAATGCTGCCTATGGTCTCCAACGCCGATTCCGGCGGCACCGCAGTCCCGTCGTCCAGCCTCGGATACCGGCTGGCCGGGGGCAGTTCCCCGGACGTGACCCACTTGTTCAGATTGGTCAAAGCGGCCCGGAGCAACGGGCGGTAGTCCACGCAGTTCACCAATTGCTGGGTGCGGTACCCGTCGGCGTCGCTGTCTGTAAGGGGCAAGCTCCCCAATCCGTGCTGGGTGCCGGCCAGCAGGTAAACCCGCACCTCTTCCGGCAGTTCCAAGTCCTGCTCACCAGCCAGGTCGACGTGCATCAGGGCACAATGCCCAGCCCAGTATTCCGAGGAGGTGTTGACGTACATGGTCTTGGGCAGCGGCCCCTTGGCGGCCAGCCGCGTCAGCAGGCCGTCGGTCAGGCCGGTCTCGCCATCGGTCTGGTCGGTGTCGCTGAAGGGAAACAGGCTGTTGGTGCTTCTCGACGCTTGGCTCGACGGCTGGCCGAATCTCTGGTTGAACTCACCCCGCTTTGCGCCGGCGACGTGAGGGATAAAGCCGTCGAAGACGGTGTTGCCGTCCTGGTCCTGGTTCACGGCTATGTGCAGGAACTGCCGCAGGAACCGCCCGCTCTGAGACACGCCGAAGGCGTAGGCCTTGTCTATCTCACCGGCGCAGGGGTTTCCGCTGCCAGAGTCCGCACTCCGCAGAAACGCGGCGATGTCCCGCGTGGCCAAGTGTCCCAGCCCCACCACTGGAGCCCCCGTGGTGGAATAGATAACCTGGTACACCTTGCCCGGTACAAAGCCCGACTCCAAGTACACATGGCTGGCGTCCGGTACCTTGCGCTGTCCTTCAAGTCGGGCGAAAGCCCATTCCCGCCGCGGAATAACCCGCTCAGGCCCGTCCTCGTGGTCCTGCACCGTCATCACCGCGTTCCAGTCCTCCAAGTGGTTGGAGGCGTAGGGCTGGTGGAGCCTGTCGGACAAAAACTGCACTTGGCCCGGCACGTGGGGTTGCACTGTTACCACGATGGTCCCGGAAATTGGTCGTCCGTTCTCCCGTGCATCGGGCGCGTTAATCCGAAGCAGGCCGGGCGCGTCGGGGACGTCATGCTGCCACCCGCACCAGACAACGGTGTACCCCTCGCGCATCAGGAACCCGTTGCCCGGGTCCGGAGGGGCATCCGGTGCCACTTCAGGTGCGCTATTAATGTTCCTGAGCGCCAGCGCCTTACCCCGGTTGAGGACGTCCAGGAGCAGCCTCCGATTGCCGTGCGCCGGGTTGGTTGCCCGAAGGATACGAAAGTCCGACGAGAAGGTCACTTGGCCCTGTTCGTTCCTGGGGGCCAGCTTCAGATCGGCGATCGTCTCGTTGGCTGGATGTTCGGGATCGACGGCAAAGTGGACCGTCCCGTCCAGTTGCTCGTAAGACCCCACGTCACCAAACTCCTGCCCCTGGGCAAAGGGGACACGCGACTTGACCTCAATCTTTGTAACAGGCATCGCTTAACCCTCCGGAACTGAATTGCTTTCTTTAGGATAACGCTTAGCTCGACTTTGTACATTCCACTGGCGTGCATCATATGTAAGATCACGTAGATAGGGCATTTTTTCAATGTCGTCTCTGGACCCGACATTGAAAAAGTATGGAAAAAGAGATTTATAGCCACACCTTTGTATCTAATGGCTTCTAACCAACTTTGTACAAAGTCCAGCTTAGAAACTAACTCAAAACTTGTCGCAGCACCCAACCCGTCATTCCCGCCTTCTTCCCGTCATTCCCGCCTTCTCCTCGTCATTCCCGCGCAGGCGGGAATCTATAGGCCCCGGTCAGCGATGTAAAGAAATCAGCGGGACTGATTGGTTTTGAGATAGTCTCTTAATAGTGGATCGCCCGCCCCGCCCCGCCTCCGGCGGCGATGGTATCGCCGTTGATGGCGACGGACTTTGGTGATGCAAGGAACGTCACGATGTATGCAATCTCCTGCGCGTCTATCATCCGGCCTATAGCAATCCCTTGTGCCATTCTCTTCTCGGCTTCCTCACCACTGATACCTTCCCTCTCTGCCAACTCTGACACCATGCCGGGCGTCCTTTCGGTGCGGATCAAGCCGGGATGTACCACGGTGACGTTGATTCCAAACGGCCCCAGTTCGTCGGCCATGTTCTTGGTCATGGCGGCTACGGCTACATTCCTGATGCTGCCCACCACCGACCCTGACTGCCGGGCCGCCAGTCCGCTGATGTTGATGATTCTGCCCCAGCCTTGCTGCCGCATGTAGGGCGCTACCTCTTTGGCGCAACGGATGTAGCCCATTACCTTGGTGTTCATCTGCTCCCAGAAAAGCTCCTCGGTGGTCCCGGCCAGGTTGGGCGCGGGCCCGCCTCCGGGACGCGCGGCGTTGTTCACCAGTACGTCCACCCGGCCCAGCTCAGTGGCGGCTTGGTGCACCATCGCCTGTACCGCTTCCTCGTTGGTCGTATCGACCGCTATGGGAATTATGCGTCTGCCGCTCTCGCCGGCCAATTCCCGGGCGGTCTCCTCCAAAGCTTCCCGGCCCCTGGATGCGATGACAACGTCCGCTCCTTCCTTCGCCAGCTCACTGGCAATGGCCTTGCCAATACCGCGGCTGCCCCCGGTCACGATTGCAGTTTTCCCGCTTAGTTCCAAGTCCATGTTTTCACTCCTGCTGATTTGGCCTGAGTCTACCACTATTGACTCCGCTGGGGAATTTTCACGCTCGAAACCGGACATTGCCAAGAAACGACGCGGTTATAATGGCTGAGCCCATCGCACAATGGCAATGGCCTTTCTACTCTCCCCAAGCACCCCAAAGGCGGGCCGACATGGCTTATGTCAACCTGATTCCTGACCGGTATACCAAGCATACCTTCGACCCATCTCGATACGAAGGTCTTGAGCCGGTTTCCTCCCGCGGAGCCGTCATCGAAGTCTGCACCGACGGAGTGACGCTGGACCTATCGGGGGTCGTGCTGGACGGCGAAGGCTCCGGCGGAGTGGGCATCTCGGTCCACGACTGCAAAAACATCACGATCATTAACGGCGTGGTCATAGGCTTTCACTACGGCATTCACGCCAATAACGTTAGCAACCTGAACATCCAAGGCTGCGTAGTGTCCGACAACACGAACCCCTTGGACGCCGGCTGGCTCTCCGATACAGAAGCGCCGGTCGAGGAAGGGTTCGGCGGCGGTATATATCTCTACAAGGTCTCGCGCAGCGTCATAGAGAATAACCAAGTCAACAACAACTTCAACGGCATCGGCTTAGTCCGGTCGGAACACAACGTGATCCGCGGAAATCACGCCTCCTACTGCGGCAACGTGGGGATTTACCTGCTGATGTCCAGCCGCAACGAGGTGCTGCACAACCTGGCGGAGCACTGCATCCGCTACACAGACCGTTTCTGGTGCGACACCGCCGACTCCGCGGGGATTCTCTTGGAGAACGGCTCCAACCATAACCGGATTGTCGGCAACAGCCTGCGCTACAGCGGCGACGGGCTCTTCATCCGCGGAGGCAACCGTCTCCCTTCCAACCACAACCTCATCTCCGGCAACGACGCCAGCTATTCCCCCAACAACGCCTTCGAGGCCGTCTTCTCCGCCCATAACACCTTCGAAAACAACGTCGCCAACTTCTCCAACTACGGCTTCTGGCTTGGCTATTCAACCAACACCACGGTTAGAAGGAACGAGATAAGAGCCAGCCGATTCGACGGCATAGCCATAGAACACGGGCAAGACAACCGCATCGAAGACAACAGAATTGAGAGGAATCGGAACGGCATCCGCCTTTGGAGCGGTCCCGCGCCGGAAGGACAGGTGAGCCGGGACTTGCCGCCACGCAACTACGCCATTTCAGGAAATCAGATTAAGGATTCCCGAGACTGTGGGATATTGGTAACGGCAGACCATGAAGTCAGTCTCAAGGAAAACGGTTTTCAACGCAACCGGAGGGACTACGTGAGCCAGCCTGTCTGATTTAAGCCGCCTCTATCTGTCGTCCGGCAATCGAGTGGCCACCGTCCCTATGGACGGTGGCGGCCAGTCCCCGGTCAGGTAGTCGTAAAGGTTGGCGGCGCTGATGCGCATTACCATTGGCGCAAGACCTTCCTGCTCCATGTCCATAGGGTACCTGTCGGTCAGCTTGGTCAGGCTTGCAACCGCTTCATCCTTCGACATGCCCCGGTTTACCGCGTCCTGCACATAGTCCTTCCATTCCATGATGAAAGCGCCCTGCTCGTCCAAGTAACCCTTGCCGCAGATGTCGCCGTGGCCCGGCACCAAAATCTCTTCATCCAGCTTGCGCAGGGACTCCAAGGCCGCCAGCCACAGGTCCGGATTGGCTTCGTGCAGCCAACTCTGTACTTTATGAAAGATGTTGTCGCTGGTGAAGACTACTCCTTCTTCTTTAACGGAGACGGACGCTTGATAGAGGGTATGGCCCGGCATGTGGACCATCTCAAAGGTATGGTCGCCGACGTGCAGGGTCATGGAGTCCTGAAACGTGATGACCGGCGGGTTCGCCCGGTACCCTTCAAGCAAAGCCGGTTCTTCCGGCCCGAAAGTGCCCACCCTGGCGGCGTGGTCGGCCATGTCGGTATTGAGGATGCGGGTCCTGACGCCTTCGTGGGCAATCACCGGGGCGTCGAAAAAGGCGTTTCCGGTCCAGTGGTCGCCGTGCGGTTCGGTGTTGATGATGTATCGCAACTGCCCGCGCTTTTCTATTTCAGCCTTCAACTGCATGGCGGTGCTGGGCTTGTGCGGTGTGTCTATCAAGACAATGCCGTCGGAGGTGGTCACGAAACCGAAGTCGCAGCCCCTTGCTTCAGTTTCAACGAATACATTGCTGGTCAGTTGCCGCACGATCAGACCTCCTGCAACCCGGATAACTTCGGGACTTCAATTCCAGCGAGCTTACTTCAGCCGTAAGCCAGCGTCAATCAGGGTTCCTCCGCCAAACAGGTTTTTGATTAAAAACCATGCCAAGCGGTTCGCTTAGCGTTGACTGTACATTTGCCGTATGATAGCCTAACCGGACTGACCTGAAATCACATTCCTACTTGTATGGTCCCCTAAGGAGCGTTGAGCTAATGCAAGTCACCGAACTGGCGATCGAACGGCTTCGAGAAGTCATGGAAGAACAAGGGGAAAACGACAGCTCCCTTCGAGTCATTGCTATGCCGGCGGAGACCGGAGGCGTCCAGTACATGTTGACCATGGAAAAAGAGACCCAACCCGACGACACGGTTCTGAGCTTGGAAGGCGTCAATTTCTTGATGGACTCGGACAGCGCCCCGTTCTTGGAAGAAGCCACTATAGACTTCGTTGAGAACTTGGGGGGAAGAGTAGGGTTCGTCATCAATAACCCCATGTTCGCTGCGGGCGGCGGCTGTGGTTGCGGCGGCGGTGGCTGCGGATGTGGCGGCGGCGGTTGTGGTTGTGGCGGCGGTGGTTGCGGCGGCCACTGACACACCGGTTTAAACTCGGACCACTTTGGAGGGCCGCGCTAGCGCGGCCCTCTTTTCGTTTCGCCCGTCATTCCCGCGCAGGCGGGGCGGGAATCCACCGCACCGTCGCCGCTGGACAGACAACCTGAAACGGAACGCCACCGGCAATAACAGGGCAATCGCGTTATAAAGTTTTGCCGCCCATTTAATCGTCATTCCCGCGAAGGCGGGGATCCACACTGTCTCCGATAGGTAAATTTACCCTTTCCAACGACTATGGATTCGTTTCCACGGGAATGACGGAAGGTTCTGAAGCAGATTCGGCCTGTCTGGTGCACTGCCTGGTAAAACGTGATTGCCCTGCCACCAACAGCCGTCAGCTTGACGCTTTGTGCCTCCCCCGACATAATCAACCGAACGTCTCTGTCGCAAAACCCGTCCGCAGGAGGTCCCGATGACCCAGTCACCCCACGGCATCAACTACCAGTCTCACCGGCCCGTCGTCATGGGGCTTAACGGCATGGTCTCATCCGGGCACCCCCTGGCGTCACAAGCCGGCATAAGCATTTTGCAGAAGGGCGGCAACGCAATTGACGCCGCCATAGCCACTGCGGCCGCTTTGAACGTGGTGGAGCCGCTTATGTCCGGCATCGGCGGTGACGGCTTCGTCATGGTCTACTGGAAGGATGCGGACCGCATCGACATCTGCAACGGCACCGGCGCGGCTCCTTACGCCGCAACCAGGGAGCGTTATTTGCCCGACGGGATACCCATGAAGGGAATGCTGAGCGTGTCGGTCCCCGGCCTCTTGGATAGCTGGCTGTCCAGCCATGCCAAGTACGGTGTGTTGTCTCTGGGAGAGGTATTGGCCCCTGCCATAGACCTGGCTGCCAACGGTTTCCCCACCAGCCACGTTCTGTCTCAGGCCATAGCCTCCGATCCTCTGTTGTGCAGCTTCCCTACATCCAAGGCGGTGTTTACGAAAGACGGCCGGCCAATGCGGCCCGGGGAGATTCTGCGGCAGGAAAACCTGGCGCGCACGTTCCAAGCAATAGCTGACGGCGGCAGGGATGCCTTCTACCAAGGCGACATAGCCCGGGCCATCGTGAAGTTCAGCGAAGAGCAGGGCGGACTGCTTACCACGCAGGACCTGGCCGACTCCCATTGCCGGTGGCAGCAGCCCATCTCCACCACCTACCGCGGGCACACCGTATATGAAGCGCCGCCCAACTCCAGCGGCCATATCCTGCTCCAGGAACTTAACATGGTGGAGCAGTTCGACCTCAAGTCCATGGGTTGCAACTCTCCCGAGGCGATTCACCTGATGGTGGAAGCCAAAAAGCTGGCCTTCGCCGACCGCGAAACCTATGTCGCCGACCCCGAATACTTGGACATTCCCATCGCGGGGCTGGTCTCCAAGGACTACGCCAAGGAACGGGCCAAGTTGATAGACCCGGAGAGAGCGGCCCGCGAAGTGGCTGCCGGAGACCCGTGGCGGTATCAGGGAGTTGCCGGTAAACCCCGGGGAACCCTGGCCACCACCGGGGTGGGAGGCGCTGAGGAGGACACTACCTGCTTTGCCGTCGTAGACCGGTGGGGCAACGCCGTATGCCAATTGCAGAGCATCCAGAGCGCTTGGGGTTCCAGCCTCATCGCCGGGGACACTGGCGTATTGCTCAACAATCGCATGACCTATTGGCACCTCGAAGAAGGCCATGTTGACTGCCTCCAACCGGGAAGGCGGGTGCGCCACACCATGAACCCCGTGATGGTTTTCCGCCCGTCAGACCCCGGCTCAACCAACGGAGGGTCCGACGGTACGGCTCCGGGCCGCTTGGCAATGGTCTGCGGCACCCCCGGCGCGGATACTCAGGTTCAGACCAACATGCAGGTGATTACCCATGTGCTGGACTTTGGAATGACGGTCGCCGAAGCGGTGGAAGCTCCGCGCTGGCGGAACACCCACAACCCTACCGAGTCCACGTTCCCTCACATCTCTCCCAATGAACTTCACATGGAGAGCCGCTTTTCCCCGAAGACAAGGGCCGAATTGGAGAAGCGTGGTCATACCCTCAACATCATGGGGCCGTGGGAGGCCTCGGGCAGCGAAGTGATGATATGGGTGGACCAAGCTAACGGAGGGCTTCACGGCGCTTCCGATCCCAGGCGCGACGGCTATTCGGTAGGTTGGTAAGCAGCAGCATATCAACCTCCCCTGGTAAACCTAGAGGCGGCAAAGCGCCACAAATAACCGGCCGCCGCGACTGTGTAAGGTGTGACTAATGAAAATACCTGGTGAAAAAAGAAGCCAGCACCCGGACCAATGCGGCAACCTTGCCGGCGTCTTCGCCGAGTCCGTCCGGGACCACCACATGGACCTCGCATGGTCCTTGTTGTCCAAAGAGACCCGCGGTATGCGGACCGGTGTATGGGCGACCCGCAACGACATCGACATGCAGGAAGCCTATCGGGCCGCCCATGACAAGGGACATGCCCGGCGCGCATCCATGTTGGAGGACTTTCGCATCACCGTCCTCAGGCTCTGGCCGCTGGAAGATTTGACCGACTTGGGCGTCGCCCCTACGACGTACATGGACGACGATCACGCCTTCGCCTTCCTGCCCTTCGGCGTGACCCAGGACGAAAGCACGGTCTCCCACCGGCGGTTGATGTCCGGGTTGATAATCCCCATGTTGCTGGAAGACGGCGAGTGGCGTGTAGACCTGCCCAGTTGGCGGTTCTTGGAAGAGGACTAGGGTTCTGTTGACATACCCCGTCATTCCCCCGCAGCACACGTCCCGCCATCCCCGTGCACTCCAACCGTCATTCCCGCGCAGGCGGGAATCCATAGACTCCCAATGGGAGAGAACGTGAGTTGAAGGTCCACTCGCCAAGCAAGGACGGAGAACGCCGGCGCGGCGCGCCCGGAGAAGCCGTGCATTGCGAACTGTGCGAGAGGGAAGTCGGCCACTACACCGTTCACCACTTGGTTCCCAAGGCCGCCGGCGGCAAATTCGGCCCCACCGCCAAGCTTTGCCCCACCTGCCACCGCCAGCTTCACGCCCTCTTCTCAGTCAACGTGCTGGCCAAAGAACTGGGCTCCATCCAAGCCATCCGCGCCAACCCCCAGATGGCAGTCTACCTACGTTGGGCCAGGAAACAGAAGGGCGGCGCAAACTTCCGCGTTCGCCGCGCCAAAAACCGCCGCTGACCCCAAGTCGCCCATGCCCTGTCAGCAGCCGGTTGCGCTCCCCAAGTCTGCACGTTAGCATTCTCCCAACCCCAATCGTCAACCACCCCCGCACCAGGGCCTGTTCCAAGTCTTTTCCCACAACGTAGCCCAACCTCCTGACGATGTCCCACCCCCACCTAAACTAAAGAGCTTGTCTCAGAAGTCCAAGCCCTTCACGATAATCGGAGCAATAAGGGATTAGTTAGACGTATTATTGTGACTGATGGTTGACTTACTCCAGTATGGCATTTCAAAAGTACGATATTCGTTATTCAGAATACTTCTGAGACAAGCTCTAAAGCCAAATTGGGATGTGCATTTTGGGGTATATAAGACGACCGAAAGGACTCCGCGGCTCCTCTGGGCCCCAACTGGGCTGCCACCGACAGTGCGGTCTAGGGATATGTACTTTTCACATTGGATTTAGTTCAGTCATTCCCGTCTCCACCCCGTCATTCCCGCGCAGGCGGGAATCCATAGGCTTCAACCATCAACGAGTGGATGCCAGCAAGACTAGCCGGTTTTTGAGATAGCTTCTAAAGGATACTCAGGCTTAGTAATATCCTGAAAATCCTGATTCAGACAACTACTTTACGCACACCCTGTCAGCTACCCGTTGCTCCACCCCCTCCACAACCTCGGATTGACCTACCCTCAAAAATCGGAGTATCGTGTTGGCGTCTTTCGGGGCTGTTCCCGCAGCCCGAAGGCCCCCGTATGGGTAATCCCGATTAACATTTGTGACTGACTTTGAGTGCTAAGATTGCCCCACTACTGCTGCTGGCCTTGCTGACCACCCTCGCTTGCAACGCCAGTGCGCCGACCCAGGAGGACTTGCGAAGCGAGGTGGTTTCCGCCCTCGATGCCTCGGCCTCAGAGTTGGCCGCAGACCAACCCGCCGATACAGCCACGTATACGGAACGCCTGCGGGCCCACCTGGATGCCAACCCCGCATTCTACGGCAGTGCCGCGGCATTGCTCGATGACGACGAAAGGGTCACCGCCAGCCCCTACGTCTATCGCACTGCCGACGGCTACGCCACCTTGGACCTTGCCGTACCGTCCTACAGCATCGAGTCGCAGGAATAGCTCACGGCGCCATCGGCCGCAAACGTGGGCGTCTGGACGGACCCTTATTTTGATGCCGGAGGCGGTGAGATCTGGATGGTCACCCGTTCCGTTCCCGTTCGGGATGCCCAAGGCATCTTCGCCATCATCACCACCGACCTGCCCATTGAGGAACCTTCCTAACCTGTGTGTCAGCAGCCGGTTGCGTTCTGGTAGCGTTGCAATTCAGGCGGTTTCATCCCGGCCCGCAACCGCCATTCTCTCCCCCAACGTGGTCATTCCCGCTCAGCAGCTTCTCTACTTTATCTACGAACAATGCAACACGTTGCAGGTGTAGTTCCACAGTGGCCCGGGCCATCCTGCCTTCATAAAAGTTGCGATACAGGCCGTTCGCACTTTCAAACAGCACGTTGAAATCTGTGTCCCCGGTTTCCTCCATTATCGTATCCACCGTTACTTGTAACGCCGCATGGTGCCTGTGGTTGATTCCCCGTTCATCAGCCAAAGCTTTGATTATCTGAGCCGCTGCGCCCCAGCCCTTCTCCGAAGCCTGCAACAAGTCTCCCTGGCGGAATTCTTCCCGAGCCTGGCCTAAGTAGTGCCGGATTCGTTCATGGTATGTCTGTGTCTGTTGCATGGCTTTCTTCCTTCTGTAGTACCTTGATGACTTCGGCTGGCCGGACCATCTCTCTTATTTATGTATTGTATAACTCCATGTCTCCTTGTACTACAATTCTGCCACGACAGCCATTCCTAATAACCCTTCGCCGTCATTACCACCGACCTGCCCATCGAAGGACCCTCCTAACCAGTCTGTCAGCAACCGGTTGCGCTCCCCAAGTCTGCGCGTTAGCATTCTCCCAACCCCAATCGTCAACCACCCCCGTGCCAACCCAATCCGAAGCGCAAGCGTCCCATCCACCACAAGGACCAACCCGGAACGCGGGCGTCTCGCCCGCCCAAGTGGAGGTGCCGCCCATGCCCAACCAGACCGAACCCAACGCCAACAACGCCCTCGGCGACCTCCTCCGCTCCATGATGCCCGGCAGCAAGGTCTTCTCCGAGAACACCCAGACCTTCCCTGCCCACCCCGGCCGCCACGCCGACGTACTGGTAACAACGCCGGGCCGCTCCCCGGTGGTCGTCGAAGCCGAGTACTACCCGGCCCCCGAAGCCGAGCAGGACGCCAAGGAACGTCTGGGCCTCCAAGTCACAGGCGAGTCCCGCACCATCGAGTCAGCCATCGCCCTCCGCTACCCCGTCTCCGTGCGCGACGCCTATGACGTGTCCCAAGCCGTCGCCAATGCCCGCCTCTCCTACTGCGTCCTCTACGAGGACGAAACTCGTTTCCCTGAATCGGGCTGGCTGGAAGGCTCCGTCACCGACTTGGCCGACCTTGTCCGGCTCGTCTCCGTTCCCCAGAAGGAGGTGGACCTTGCCGCCGACACCCTGCAGGACGGCATCGAGAAGGCCGCCGTCATTCTGGATGAACTGAAGGACCAAGCCCCACACATCGACCGCGAGATTGCCGGTCTCCTGGGAATGTCCAACGTTCCCCAGACTCGCCGCATGGCCTGCGCCATCATCGCCAACGCCCTGGTGTTCCACGAACGCATCGCCGGTAAGCATGAGGGAGTGAAGCCCCTCAACCTCGTCTGCGGCCCCGACGTCGCCAACCCCCAAGCCGAGACCCTGGCCGCGTGGTCAATCATCCTGGACATCAACTATTGGCCCATCTTCGCCATCGCCAGGGACATCCTGGGCCAGCTCGACTCCGGCCGCGCCAGCCAGGTACTGGCCGTGCTGGGAGACACCGCCCAGAAGGTACAGTCCGCCGGTGTTACCCAAGCCCACGACCTCACCGGGCGCATCTTCCAGCGTCTCATTGCCGACCGCAAGTACCTCGCCACCTTCTACACCCGGCCCGAGTCCGCCGCTCTCCTGGCCCGGCTCGCCGTGGCCAAGCTGGAAGGAGTGGACTGGGCAGACCCGGAGGCCATCGGCAGCCTGCGTATCGGCGATTTCGCCTGCGGCACCGGTGCCCTCCTGTCCGCGGTGTACGAACAGATCGCCGCCCGCCACCAGCGCACCGGGGGAGACCTCGCTGCCCTCCACCCGACTATGATGGAAAAAGTCCTCTACGGCTGCGACGTCATGCCCTCCGCAGCCCACATCACCAGCGCCACCCTCTCCGGAGTCCAGCCAGACGTGATTTTCAACAAGTCCCGCATATACACCATGCCTTACGGGCGCCAGTCCGACGGCACGGTCAGCATAGGCTCATTGGAACTCTTGCAGCCCTCCCAGGTGCTCACCCTTTTCAACACCAACGACCCGGTCCTCAGCACCGGCAGCCTGGGAGAGGAGACCGCCGCCCAGATCAACGTCGATATCCCTGACGGGACTTTTGACATTGTAATAATGAATCCCCCGTTCACTCGAAACACGACCAACGAAGCTGAGTACGCCAATACGTTTAATGCGGCTTTCGCCGCGTTCGGGGCCAGCGATCAAGACCAAAGGGACATGGGTAAACGTATGGGTGTTCTCAAGGTAGGCACTTGCTACCATGGGAACGCCGGAATCGCGTCTGCCTTTGCAGCCTTAGGTGACCGTAAGCTCAGGCCCGGCGGTGTTCTTGCGTTGGTGTTGCCTCTCGCGGCTGCCTCCGGTCTGTCTTGGCACTCTTTCAGACGAGTCTTAGCGCACGGTTACACGACGCTAACCATTGTGACGATCTCCGCTAGCGGAACGGACATGGCATTCTCGTCCGACACAAGCATGGGCGAATGTTTGATCATAGCCCGCAAGTGTATCCCTCCAGAGAAGTCTGATCAGCGAGCCCAGTTGACGTCCTTGGGTCGTCGGCCAGGAGGGTTCATCCAGGCTAGTGAAGTATCGAGGAGCGTCTCTACAGCCAATCCAATGAGGCGAATTGAGGATGGTCCTTATGGGGCTACGCCTCTGTTAAGTGGGGAGGAAAAGATAGGGGAGATTATGTCCGCCCCATTTTCGCAAAACGGCGACCCATGTGGCGCAGTGCGGTTATCTGATGCTTCCCTCGCTCAAACAGCATATTCTCTATCCGATGGGGTGCTATGGCTACCAGGGCACGTTTCTACCGTCGGAGTCAATATGACATTGTTGGGGGACTTGGGCCGAACTGGGTTGCATCACCGCGATATCACCGGGCCAGCCCCCCGTGGGCCATTCGACCAAGCAGCCCCTAGCCCGACGGCGACGTATCCGGCACTATGGAGTCATAATGCTAAGAATGAAACCCGGGTGGTCTGTGAGAATGATTCTGAGCTTGTTGTCAGACAAGGGATGGAAGCAAAAGCCCAAATACTTTGGCAAACCGCCAGTCGTTCCCATCTTAATCTTGATTTCAGGTTCAACTCTCAACCATTGGGGGTTACGTTCACTGAGCGGGAGAGTATAGGGGGTCGAGCATGGCCAACTGTACAATTCGGAGACAAGCGTTTTGACTTCGTGTTCGCCACTTGGAGCAATTGTACATTGGGACTACTCATGCACTGGTGGCATTCAAACCGTCAACATGCCGGTCGCGGGACTACCACAAGTCGTGCCGCCGAATCCCTCCCCGTCCTGGATTTCCACGCGCTCACCGACGACCAACTGGCCACCGCCGAGACCATCTTCAACGACTTCCGCGACCGTGAGTTGAAGCCCGCCTACCTGGCCGACGCCGACCCCAACCGCGCCCTCCTCGACCGCCGCGTTGTCTGCGACCTACTGGGCTTCGACGAAACCATATACGAGGGAGTCCGCCGCCTCTCCGCCAAGTGGTGCGCCGAACCCTCCGTCCACGGCGGCAAAGCCCGCCCCAATAACGCCAAACTGGTGGTGTAGCTGCGGTTAACGCCCTACCTTGCTGGTCCAATATGATCGCAGTCCCGGATGACGAGGAAATATACAATGCTTCAACCCGTCGAAGTAAGACCTCTGCCCGGATACCGGATTTTGATAGAGTACGACGACGGTCAGCGCGGCGAGATTGATCTATCGCACTTGGCCAGCCATGGAGTATTCAAGGCATGGGACGAGCCATGCTGTTTCGAGACAGTGTGCATAACCCCTCACAGGTCCATTGCCTGGAACGATGACATTGAGCTTTGCGCCGACGCATTGTACATGGAACTCACCGGTAAGCCATGAAGATCACCCACTTCCTTGAGACGGACACCCTCTACATCCAGCTTTGCCCCTCTGAAGTGTGAGACGCGGGACCTGGACGACAAAACCCTCCTCGACCTCGACGCCGGACGAAAACACCCTGCTGGACCTCGACCGCCAGGGCCGCCTCTGTGCCATAACCATCGAACACGCGCCAGCGAAAGCATGGCCACCCCCGCCTCACATACCAGCAAGTCCCCGCATCCAGCTAGTCCCGCCTCCACCCCGTCATTTCGTTCATATCTCCCGCCGTTCCCGTCCTCAGCCCTTCCCTACTACCCCCTCCTGAGTCGTTCCCTACCATTTCCCATCCTCAGCCGTTCCTTCCCACCCCCCTCCCCCGTCATTCCCGCGAAGGCGGGAATCCATAGTCTTCAACCATCGACGAGTGGATGCCAGAAAAACCATCGCGTTCTTGAAATAACCTCTAAGTCGAGCAAGCTGACCAGGTTTTCATGGGCCTGGGCAAAGTCTTTACCGGTGGCAGATGTATGAATCAGGGTTAAAGGATACTCAAGATTGGGAATATCCTGAAAATCCCGGAATCCGGTAAATCCTGATTCAAACATTTACTTTGCCCAGGACCTGACCCGCACCGGAGCCTGTGGGCGTTTGGAGATCTTCACCGCCCGGTAAGCGGCTCCAGGGTGTCCAGCATCTCGGCGATGTTACTCAAGTCCTCCCTGATAGTCCCCTGGTCCAGCCCGTCCTATAATTGGTAGAAGTTCACGTGCAGGACGTCGGCACGGCCGTGGAGCAGCCGGAGACGGTCGTTGCTGGTCAGATTCCTGGTCAGATTCATAACCTGGTGGAACTGGTCATGCCTCTCGTAAGGCCAGCCTTGGGTCAGGGCGACAGCTTTGGCCATGTGCGCCGCTGCGCCCCAACCCTTCTCCGACGCCTGGTGCAGGTCTCGTATATCTTGCCGGATTACTTCTTGTCCTTTGGTCAAACGGGCGCTGGCGACCTGCGGCGGGGCGGCATTGGTGTGAGGTCGCCTCAGAGCATCCCAATTAGCCAGGTCCAGATTGATGCACTGGGATTGCAACTCCAGGGCATCCGGGTGTTTACCGTGCTCTGACAAGGGTAAGTATGGCGATTGCAGCGCGTTCGATTTGGCTGGTTTGAAGGAAGTCTGTGATGGCGGCTTCGGCTTTATTCAACCAAGTGGCCGCCGCCTGGGCAGTGAAAGTTGCTTGCGGGTTGTAGTCGGCGTTGTGGCGCTCGTTTTGAAGATCAAGGAAAAGGTCGACGAAAGTCTGGGCGTCGACTGAGAGCATGTTTCGGTTCTGTCGAAGTTGAAAATTGGCCTGGTTGTGGTCGAGGCCTCGATATATCCGCATCCATGCACTGGCTGTTAGTTGGTTATGGGCGGGGTTGATGAGCACATCAGCGTTGCTGGCAGTGAGAGCGTGGAACGCTGCATAGTAGGCAGTGCTGATAGCCCGTCTCGTATGGCTGCTTGGGTAGGTTGGCTGGCTGGAGGTTGGGGCATGAGGATTGCCCGACCGGCGGATATGAGGTCCGTCCAATTGACTGGCGTGGTCATGCAGGGATCTCGCTCCTGTTGGCGTAGGCGATGGTTGGGCGGTCAAAGCCTCGTTCCGTGCAGAGCGGGTCAATGTGTAGGGAGAATTTGTTGAGGGCTCGTGCGTCGAGTTCGGGATGGCCGTCTTCGAATACCACGGTGGTTCTGATATAGTCGTCGCCGTCGGGGCTGGGTAGGAATTCTGAAATAACCTCCGCGATGGCGAAAGCATCGGAAAGGTATCTGGCGAGTTCGGTATGGACTAGGTCGGAAACGTGAGCCAGGGTAGTGTCAGAGGCTGTCATGGCATTGATCTCCATGCTGGGCAGATGCGGAAATGTTATTGTTACCTTGGCCGGGTAGTCAAGTAGCGCCGTTGGCCTGTTACACCTCCCCACTGACACTTGCCCCTTGCCAACTCGGAAAACACTTCTCTACTATATTAATTGTCCTGCTCCACGTCCCATCGGACGTGGACAAATCCAACAAAGCCACTGAGGCAACGTGATGTTTTATGACCGGAAAATCCTCTGGAAACAAGCTGTCTGGATCCGAATCCAACCGGGACCTTGAATCCCCTTCCAACTCCGGCGCCCTTCCCGAATGTCCTGAAATGTCCGAAAATGTCCGCGATTCTGAAATTCCCGGTCTCACCCTCCGGCAACAGGCCGTTCTGCCCGTCATTGTGAACTCCCCGTCTCTGGTGGAGGGCGCCCGCCTCTCCGGCGTCAGCGAAAGGACCCTTCGCCGCTGGCTCGAAGACGATGCCTTCCGCGCCGAGTTGGCCCGTCGCCGTCAGGAGTCCGCCGACCTCGCCTGCCAAGCCCTCCAAGGAGTTTTGCTTCGCAGCGTCTCCGTCTTGGCCGAGTCATTGGAGGACTCTGACAAGGCCCTCCGGCTCCGTGCCGCCCGCTACGCCATGTCTTTCGCTTCCAGGATTCGCCAGATCGAACGACCCTCGGAAGATGTGGACAATCTCAGTAAGGAAATCGATGAGCTCGAACAGGTCCTGTCTATCTGGTCCAAGCGCCGCTCCGGCTGATAGACCATCTGGGAAGTCAGCATTCGCTACGGTAAATAGACCATCCGGCAAATACGTTATCTGGGGAGTTAAGCACCATGGGCAGTGAAATAAACGCCCTCCGCGCTCGCGTCCGCGCCCTTCAACGGAAATTGGCCCGCGAACTTGCCGTCTACCGGCTGGACCTCCTCAGTCAGGACCTTTGCCACCGTTGGTTCGTCGCCCAGTCCGACCACAAGCCTTTGCCGGACATCCAGCCCTTCATCCGCCGGATAATAGACGCCGGTTACCGGCTGCTCCCATTGGCCGCGGCCAACAACTACCTGCTGGATTGCCAGCGTAAAAACACCGCCCCCGACCCCGAGGTGCTGCTCAAGTCCATCCTCCCTTCGCCTTGAAAATATCCCGCCCGCGGGCCCCTTGGCCGGCGGAACGGCATGGCATAATCCCGTAGGGGCAACCCTTGTGGTTGCCCTGCCTTTCAATACCCAGTCTTGTCTTACCGGAAGAGGGGGAATATACTCCAACCATCATGAGCCAGCCAACGCCCGACTTCCAAGACAATCTGGTCGAACTGCCTCTGTTCCCGCTGAACGTGGTCCTCTTTCCGGGTATGCCGATGCCGCTGCATATCTTTGAAGAACGCTACAAGCAGATGATCGGCGAATGTGTGAATAGGGAAGCCCCTTTCGGCATTATGCTCATCAAGGAAGGCCCAGAGGTAGGCGGTCCGGCGGAACCGGTGAGAATCGGCACCACTGCCAGGATTTCCCAAGTCGAACGGCTTCAGGAAGGCCGGTTGAATATAATGACTACCGGCGAAAGGCGGTTCGAGTTAGTTGAGGTCACTCAACAGTTGCCTTACCTGGTAGGCCAGGTCAGGTACCTGCGGGAAGAGACTGGGGAGGACCCGTCGTCCGCCTTGGCGCAGATCAGGGAGGGGTACGCAGTCTTCCTCAGGCACCTCACTTCTCTGGCGGGAGGGTGGACCTCCACGGCTGAAGTGCCCGACGATGCAGTGCCCCTGTCCTTTGCCGTAGCTACCAGCCTGGCCACCACCGTCGCCATGCCGGGAGGCGTCAAGCAGAACATCCTGGAGGCCCCCGACGCCGCGGAACGTTTGACTCGTTTGGTCCCTCTCCTGGAGCAGGGCAACGAAGCACTGGCCGAGGAAGTAGCCAAACGCAACCCCTTCAAAGGCCCCCGCCTCAACTAGCGCCCGTTGGCGCTTCCCCGTCATTACAACGCGCGTTGGTGCTTCCCAGTCATGCTACGAAGGAACGCCACGGCCGCATCTTCGTCATTCCCGCACCCCACCCGTCATTCCCGCGAAGGCGGGAATCCACCTCGTTAAGGCGACACCGACTCCCCGTACACCCGGGCCGCCCCCGCTTCAGGTATCAACCCTTCGAATATCTCCGGGTGTATCATCTCAGCCAGTATTTCCAGCCCTTTTATCAGCCGGGGCCCCGACCTGCTGGTGTAGGCGCTGGCGTCGATAGCGTATACCCGGTTGTTCCGCACCGCTGGAAGGTCCGCCCAACCCTCCATGGCCGTCATTATCGGAACGTCCTGCAGGGCCCGTTTGACTTCGAACCCGCAGGGCATGAACACAATCACTTCCGGCTGGCTTTCAATGATGGCGGGCCACTCCAAGCGGAATGAACCCGTTTCCTTATCCCCAAAGCAGTTCTCCCCGCCGGCCAACTCCACCATCTCCGGCACCCAGTGGCCGCCGCACATGATAGGATCGACCCACTCCAAGTGCAGCACCTTGGGCCTGTTGCTCGCGTTCAAAGCCCTCTGGGCCACCGCGTCAATCCGCTCCTGCATCCTGGACGTGATGGACTCCGCCGCGTCTTCAGTGCCCGTTGCTTGCCCCACCCTGGTAATGTCGTTCAAAACGTCGCCAAGGTACTGCGGGTCCAACGAGATGACCTGAGGCTCTTTGGGAAGGCTGACGCTGACCTCGGCAACCTGCCGAGATGAGATTGCTCAAACCTCGCAAATGGCTTGGGTCAATAGCAGGTCCGGCTCCGCCGCCTCCAGGACTGTCTGGTCGATGTCGTAGATGCCCAGGCCTTGTTCCAGCCTCTCCGATATGACCCGGCTGATTTCCCCGCTGCTGGGTTGGGGGTCCATGCCGTCGAACACGCTTCTGACCACCCAGGGGTTGTCCTTGGCCTCCGGAGGGAAGTCGCATTCGTGAGTAACCCCGAATAGCTGGTCTCGCAGCCCCAGTTGGTACACTATCTCCGTGGCGCTGGGCAGAAAGGAACAAATGCGCATCAGGCGCCTCCTGGGTATCTCAGGTTAGGTTGGCCGTGCGGTCATCGGGCGCTGGCCTGACCCGAATCGACGACTGGCACCATTCTAACACCGGCAAGGATGGTGTGGCGTCTGGCCAGTCATCCCGGCCTTGCTGTCTAGCGCTCGCTTAACAGTCCTTGTCACTGTAAACGTAAGTCTCTTCTTCCGCGTACTCTGGCTTTGAGTCATCGGCGGAGAATGGGTCGTCATCGCCAAGAAAGGTCTGGCTGAACATAAAGTTCAGCATCCGGTGGATTCGAAAAGTGACCACCACCAACCCGGCGATCAAGCCTATCATGAATACTATCGACAACGGTGCGCTCAGGCTGCCCAAGGCCAGCAAACGCGAGAACAACGGGATGCTCCAAACCCCCGGCACTACCAGGATCGGGACCAATGCAGTGTCTCGAAACACCGCTCGTAGGTTGCCCTTGGTCCAATTGTCGGCTACCCCGAGGTAGCTTGGCAGTCTGTACTCCACCAAGCTGTCGGCAAGAATGCGCAACGACTTCCAAATCGCCACCCCCGGAGGAACACACAAGGCCAGGACTGTCCCGCCTATGAGTAACCCAAGCACGCCTTCACTCAAATGAATCAATCCGGATAGCTGGGAAGTGAACCGGAGGCTGGCGGTGCCCACTGCGAGAAAGACCGCGATGATGCCCAGGTCTATCACGATTACGCGGCTGCTTCTTTGGATCTGCCTGGCCCTGGGGCTGTTGAACTGGAAGGCGCTGCGAAGTGTGGCAAGCGCCAGCGACAGATCATGGCAGTAACGCTTCAACAGTTGTGGAGACCGGCGCTCCAGGAAATTGGAGACCGGGTCTGCGGAACGAAATAGCAGCGGGTATATCAGAGCGGTTATCGCGGTTGCGCCGGTGATCACCGGGTACATGAACGCTCCCACCACCCCGAAGTCCGCCCCCGTCTTGACGATGGCCAATGAGAACTCGCCGGTCTGCGGCATACCCATCCCCACGCTCAATGACACCCGCCCGTCCTGTCCCGACAGGAACGTGCCCACGGTGTCGGAAATGACCTTCCCGACCACGAACACTGCCGTAACCACCAGCGTGGGGACGATGAAGTAGTCCACCAACGCCAAGTCGATTAACATGCCAATGGAGACGAAGAATATCGCGGCAAACATGGTCCGTATCGGCCCCACTATCCGCTCTAACTCTTCGGCGTGATGGGAGTCGCCCAGGACGGCTCCGATGAGGAACGCACCGGCTGCCCCGGACATGCCCAATTGCTGCGTGATCAGCGCCAAGCCAAAGCACAAGGTCAGTCCGGTGATGAGCAAAGTCTCTTCCGATTTGAACCGGTCTATAAAGTGGACCAGCTTATTGGCACAAGCCGCCCCAAGGACCAACGCCAGAACCGCAAAAGCGGCCAGATTTACCACGATGACGCCAATGCCGCCCATGTCAGTCCCGCCGTTGGTAGCTACTCCCGACAGCACAGTCAGCAAGACCACCGCGGCAAAGTCCTCTACCACCAGGATTCCAACGATCAACCTCCCTCGAATTTCCAGCAGTTGCCCGGACTCCCGCAGCATCGTCATCAGTATCGCCGAACTGCTGATAGACATGGCCGAACCCAGGAAAACCGCGTCGATATCGCTCCACCCCAATAGGTTGGCGATTTCGAACCCAAGAGCGAACATCGTGGCCATCTCTACCGCGGCGATGAATATTACCCTGCCGCCGACTTCGCGAATGCGCCGCCAGCCACACTCCAGGCCTATGCCAAACAGGAGCAGCACCAAACCCAGGTCTGCCAGCAGCCCAATGGTTTCCGGGTTTTCCACACTCTTCAAAACCGACGGCCCGATCAAGACGCCGGCTACCAAATAACCCAGGACAGGTGGCAGCTTGATCTGTCGGCACAACACCAATGCCGCCCCCGCGACAGCCATAATGATGGCGAAATCGCGGAGAAGGTGTGGCTCCTCGTGGCTGACGGCCAACGCCACGCTTGCAATTGCCGTTTCTATGGCTTCACCTTTCTACACGCAACAGTGGTCGGCGACTATCTTTGAGTAAAGGGTGTCCGCAAACGATTTACATGGATGCCGAATCACCCAAGGCCAGAAAATGCGAAAACCTCGGGCGCAAGCAAAAGCTTGACTGCCCGAGGTCGACAGGCCCGATTAGCAACAGGGGTAGACGCCCCGATTCGTTATTCGGCCAACCAAGTACGAGACGGAGCAATCAATCCCCCACCACCTCGTCACGGCCCGAACCAAGGGGCTTAACTAAAGCTTACCAGACTCACACTGTTAGCCTCTAGAAAAGGTTTAACCGGTTGACGCCATTTCATAGCGATAAGAAGGTTAGCGGAACTTCTCCATGTGGGAAGTTAGGTCCACGGTGGTGTCAGCGGTCGCCACGGCGACCGAACCATAGAGGGGTCAACGCCGTTTCCACATTTCCACCAGTTCGTAGGCTTGGTCGTCGTCCACGCCCCACATCTCGAAGTTCACCCGGATAGCCTCGTACACTGTCCGGTCGCCCAAGGGCTTGTCCGAGTCTCTCCAAGCTTCGCAGCCCACGTCCATCCAGTCCAGAGTGATGCCCCCTTCCTTGGCCAGGCGTTCCACCATATTGACGGCGCAGGCAGTAATGCCCGACAGGAACAGTTCTCCCGCCCCAACTTCATCGCCGCCCGGGTCGTCGGCTACCCAATGATGGTTACGGGCGTTGCATATCGAGCGCCCCACGGCGCCGGTGCTGTAGCTGTGTACTTTGTACGCCAACGCTAGTTCAGGCATGGTGTTTCCCCTCCTTGCGAAATCATGAGGTAACCCTGTGCGCCCGGCAATGGCCGATCATGAAGAGCCTTGCAAAGTTGAGCCTATCACTCCGCCACACGGTAAGCAATGCACTCCACAATTTCAATGGCCAAGGGCTTTTGAGCCAAACCCGTCGTGCCGATGACCGCCCGGCATGGCGGGATGGTTATGAACTCCCGGTACACTTGGTTCAACAGCGGCCAGTTGTCCATGTTGGTAAGGAATACGATAAGCGATACCACCCGGTTGTAGTCTGTCCTGGCGGCTTTCAGCGTAGTCTCGATATGGCGGAACGCCGCTCGGTACTGGTCCTCCGCAGTTTCTCCAACGACCACCCCGTCGAACCCTGAAGAGGTCGTGCCGCGGCAGAGCACCTTGATCGCCTTGACCTTCAGCATCCGCGAGAGGTCTTCGTCGAAGTAGTCAGAGTACATCCCCGTCCGGTAGGAGGTCATGTCGGTGGACTGCCCTCTTCCATCGGCGATAATCAGGTCCAGCAGTTGGTCCCTGTCCTGATAAGACAGCGCCTGCGCATCTTCCAATGACATTGCATCCAGTTCAGCAAGAGTATAGGGCATAAGTCGTCCTTGTTAAGAAGTCCTTCCGGGTCGTTTACTGCTGCCCTGACAGGTAGCGAACGCCGAAACCACACCTCTCGCAGCAGGTGTCCCGGATAGCATAAGGCTCCGTAATCTTAACGCGGGGCATATCCAACCGCAACATTGCGGCGTTACGCCTTCAAGACAATATCGTTGCAGACGGCAAACTCTGCGAGGAGAGGAAAAGCAGGATGAAGTGAAGAACCGGAAATGACAGACAACGGTGTTTTCCGTCCCACGTCTGTTTATAATACATTCGAAGTAGCAGCGACCCACGGAACACCGCTGCTCTCAGGATCACGATAAAGGTCGGCAATCCTGGGTCAGGCGTCAACCCAAATCTTTTTCGGGCTAATGGAGGCGATATGGCAGTCTTGAAGATTGAAGGCGTAACCCACTGGTCGATCCCTGTAAACGACCTCAACGAAGCGGAAGAGTTCTACGGCGAACTGTTGGGTCTCACTCCCAAAGGCAGGCTGGGCAACAACATCATGTCCTGTTTCAACGTTGGTGACCATAACATTCTGCTCTGCGAGCGTTCCAGCGCGGTGGATGGACACTTGGCGGAGGACGGAGGGGCGCACCATTCATTCACCGTATCGCCCCAGACCTTCAACGAAGCCTGTAAAGTGTTCCATGAAAGAGGCATAGAAATAGACGATTTGACCTACCGGGGCCAAGGATTCTTCACTGGCCGCGAACTGTACTTCTTCGACCCCAGCGGCAACCGGTTAGAGCTTCGGGACCCAACCTGGGGCGAGGGGATGCCCGAGCCTTCCTTCGAAGAGTTGGCTAACGCTTAAGCCCGGTCCAGCCGTTAGTAGAGGGCGGGAAACCGGGCTAACCAGTGAAGTCCATGCAGCGTCGAGTATTACCGGCTGTACCCTGATTGCGGTTCAACGCCGCCAATCTCTGTCGCGTCATCGGCCATGTGTCCGAGCAAAAAGACCAAGTCTATATAGGCCTCCAGCTCACCTAGGGAGCCCTTTAGCATTTGGAGCCGGTCTTGCAGAGTGGACAGTTCAGAGTGGACACCGGGCGCAAGATCGTCTTCAGGATGGGACAACACACTGAACCTGTCGGATGCCAGCGCAACGATGGCGCCCAACCGTAGAAAATAGTCCGCAGACGTGTCAAAGGTCGTGCGGGGGTCGCCGGATATTTGAGTGTGTTGTACCTGACGGACGCCCGTGCCCGGCTTTACCCATCTCAATTCCACCGCACCCAGATTCAGATCATTGGCGTCCCTTCTCCACCACATTGCTGCTTCATTCAAGTCAAGCTCGTAGAACACGGTAGTGGCCGCTCCCGATGGGATTTCTGCAAATTCCTTCCGGTCCTGGGTGAAGGTCTCATCGGGGGTCAGCCGGTTTTCATAGCCGACTATGCGCCATGACCGGACTACCTCCGGGTCCCAAGTCACTTGCGCCCGTGTCTGGTCAGCAAAGGGTTTCGAAACGGCCAGCCAACTCTCCCGGCTGAAAGTCCTCCGTGCAGAGTCAACGTCATCCAAGTAGCGGTACCAGCCGTTGCCGTGCTGTGCCAATTGCTCCAGCAAGTAGTCGTTATAGTTTTGAATACCGACGCCTATGGTGATAATCCGCAACGGGTTCCGGCTACTCCGGTCGTAGGCGGACTCCAGAATAGCGAACGGGTTGGTGGCGTCCACGTTGGCCACTCCGTCAGACATCAGGATGATGTAGTTGTGGGCTTCCGGGCGTTGACGGCGGGCTTGGTCCGCCATTTGAACGCCCAAGTCTATTCCCGCTTGAACGTTGGTGCTGCCGCGAGGACGCAGCCTCTTTATGGATCGTTGGACCGAGTCGTTCTCTGGATGGCTGTGTTCAACCGTTGCCTCCCTGACAACATCCCCGCTGAATTGCACCACGGCTATGCGGTCGCTTGGGCCTAGACTCCTCTTGATAGACTCTGCCGCCGCCATGGCGATGTCAACCCGGTTGCCTTCTTTCATGGAGCCTGACGAGTCAAGGACCAAAGTAACGTTCAGCGGAGCCTCATCACGCACTTCCGCCGCTTGGAACGCGATACGCGCGATGTGTTTACCGCTATCCAAGGGATGTTTGATAAGGTCTGTCTGCATTGAAAAGGTGTCGTCGTCCTGCACCTGTAAATATTGATAGTCGAAAGCGTTTATCCACTCTTCTGCTCTGACTGAGGCCGCGTCCACGTCATATCCGGAACGCGCCCAGTTAAGGGCCAACTGGTAGGAGGTACGGTCCGTATCTAGACTGAAGGTCGACACGTTGTCTTCCGAGGCAACCTCGAAGCGCGACCGATGATAGTCTTTGAAGGTTGTGTCCTGCGGGTGGGCATAACCGCCCCCGCCACTGTCACGACCCTGCCCGGTGGGGTCGGCGAGCACCGCTTGGGGTAGGGGCGTGGCCGTCACCACTGGGGCGTAACCACCACCGCCTCGACGGCGACGTGTCCGTTTGATGGGTGTCTCTCGCGGGTAGGGCGTGGGGATAGAAATTTGAGGCGCCGACTCGGCCGCCGCGCCCGCTTGGCCCCCACTTTCCCGCCGAGGCAACGTTGTTGGTGCCGGGGCCATTGTCGGCGCACTTACGCGCGCCTTAGGTCCTCCCGGCGGAGTCGAAGTGTCCGCTGGCGCCCCCACCGGGCCTCCTAAGCCTTCCTTCTCCACAGTTACTTCCCTGGGGGTGCTCCCGTTCCCCGGAGGCTCCGTTACAGGTGACGCGACCTCCTTGACAACTTCCTTCACCGTCCTTCCAGTGGGCGTTAGCGCGATTGTTGTTTCGCTACTCTTTCCAGAAATGGAGGTTGGAGCGGTCTCCTTTTCGACGATAACTCCGCCCTCCTGGGCCGTAGGCGCGATGCGTTGTTCCGATGGGTCTGGCATCGCTAACACTGAGCTTTCAGGAGCGGCGGTAGGACCTTGCGACTCGCTTTCCTCACCGAAGTAGAGGGCGCTCCCCACCGGTTCCGTATAACTTGGGTTGCTGTTCAACGTTAAGACGGAGCCTAAGGCTACCACGGCGATGAGAGCCATCGCCGTCCCAGCGAATGTCAGGCGCCTGCCATCGGTCCATGTCTGAGATAGGATGCTGCGAAAGGCTGTGAAACGGCCTGGCAGCTTGGGAGGCTTTTCTTCCAAGCGGCTGGCCAGCCGCGTCCACGTGTCGGTTGGCGCCAGGAGGCCCGGCGTCTCCTCGGTGAAATGCTGCCTCAGCAACCGTTCCATGTCCTGGTCCGGTAGATCATTGTCAGCCACGGTGATCAACCTCCCCTGCGGCGACTTGGCTTAGTTGCTCCCGCAAACGGCCCAACGCCCGGTGTATCCTGGATTTGACGGTGCCCTCCCGTTTCCCAATCGCGTGCGCCAATTCAGGCACCGTCAACCCGGCGAAGTACCGGAGAATGACCACTTGCCGGTGTCCTTGATTGAGACCCGACAGTGCTTTCCGGACCGTGACACTCCGGTCCATGGCTTCAACTTCCTCCGCAGGGTCTACCGATTGATTTGACGGGTCCAACCCGTCAAACGGGACTGTTGGAAGAGCATGCTTTCTTTGTAGCGTCAAAATCCTGTTCACCAATATGCGCACCAGCCACGGTTTGAAAGGGCGACCTGCTTCGAATCCCTGGATCCCCAGCCAAGCCGCCAAAAGGCCTCCTGCATCTGTTCTTCGGCGAGGCTCCGGTTGCCGGTCATCATGTAAGCCGTGCCAAAGACCACATCTTTGTACAGATCAACCAAGTAATGGAAAGCGTCCTTGTCGCCCTTTTGGCAACTAAGGACTGCTTCGTCTTCGGTCATGGGCTCTCTCTCCGGGGCCATTTCGAGAAGCGCGTCTAGGGGATAATATGCAGATTCCTGGGGAATCGTTCCTTTTTTCCGTGCTTTCTCGGCGGGGTGACAGTTGTCCCTTCCCAACACCAATGCCGCCGCCTTATCATAGTCATACCCTCTCATAGGCCGCCCGACAGCCCGTCCGGCTTTGGCGGCTCGGACAATTAGGAAACGTGACACAAAATGACACCGATTGCTGCAGAACGGGTACACTAACTGACTGAGTCCTGGCAAAAATGACACGCATATCACGCAGCTCGGCGGCTGGCCCAAAGCTGAATGATCCAGAATGACACAGAATTTTAAATTCCGCTTTGGTGCCCCTCTGAGGTCTCCCGCCGTCCTGCCTTTGGTCGGTCCTTGGCAGGTTTTGACACCGCCGCGCGGGGACGCCTATCATGTTGACGGCACTGCGTTAAGCGGTCCAGGAGGAAATGTTCCGTGGCCACTATTCCCGAGCTAAGACAACAGTATGAAGACTTGGACCGGACGGTCCCAGTAAAGGGCGAATCGGCTATCGACACCGCCTGCCTGCTGGCGTTCCAGTACGAGTACCCGGGCCAGGACTGCACAGTGGACGTGGACACCGACGAGTTCACTGCCGTCTGTCCATGGACCGGGCTGCCCGACTATGGCATGTTGCGAATATCCTACGTTCCTCAGGACAGTTGCATCGAACTGAAGGCCCTGAAATACTATCTCCTGTCCTACCGGGACGTGGGCGTCGTCCAGGAACACGCGGCCAACCGCATTCTGCTGGACTTGGTGGAATTGTGCCACCCCAAGAGTATGAAGGTCACGTTGGACTACCGCGTCAGGGGCGGCATCCATACCTGCGTCACGGTCGAATATCCCGGCAACGGGACCGGCTAATGTACTTGGTGCGGATAGAGACCACCTTCGACAGCGGCCACCGGTTGCTGGACTACGACGGCAAGTGCGCCTTCCCCCATGGGCACACCTACCGGGCCGAGGTCTTTCTTCAAGCCAACTCCCTGGACTCTCAGGACTTGGTGTTCGACTTCACCGAACTGAAACGTCGGGTTAAAATCTGGATCGACGAGAATTGGGACCACGCTTTCCTGGTCAACAGCCGGGACACCGAACTCATCGATGGACTGGCCCCAGCGTCCAAAGGACGAATCTACCAATTCGAAAGCAGCAATCCTTCCTGCGAAGTGATATCCCGCGAACTGTACAACGTGGTGGCCAAGCTTTGCGGTATGTCTCCGGCCAAGGTGCGGCTCTGGGAGTCGCTGGACCAGTATGCCGAATATGACGGCGCCGGCGGAGCGACGGGATAGGCGTATGCCAAGCTACGGCGTGACCCTTCTCTCTGGAGGATTGGACTCTACAACCGTGGCCGCCCATGCCCGCCAATCCACAGACCGCCTGACGGCCTTGACCTTCTACTACGGTCAGAGCCACGGCAAGGAGATAGACTGCGCCGCCCAAGTCTCCGAGGCATTGGGAATAGAGCACAAGCTGGTTGACATCTCCTTCCTCGGCTCCGTCGCTTGGTACTCTGCCCTGACCAACCCACAGCAGTTCCCCGTCCCGGAGGATAGGTCCTCGGACCGGATGGCGGCCAGCATCCCAATAACTTACGTCCCGGTCCGCAACACCATCTTCCTCTCTCTTGCGGCCGCTTACTTGGAAAGCAATGTGCTCTACGCGCTGGAGGTCGAGGGAGAGTGCCCCGCGGACGTACAGGCCACGCTGTTCATGGGGCCCAATGCAATCGACTACAGCGGGTACCCGGACTGCCGTCCGGAGTACTTTGAGAAGATGCGGGAGTCTTTGGTCTATGGCAGCAAGCTGTGGGCTGAATATCAAGTGCCTATGGCAATCGAAACACCCATCATTCGGATGTCGAAGAAAGAAATTGTGCAGTTCGGCGTGCAGTTGCAAGCGCCGCTGGATCTGACTTGGAGCTGCTATCAGGCCGGTAATGCTCCGTGCGGACGGTGCGATAGCTGCGTTCTGAGAGCCAAAGGGTTCCAAGAAGCCGGACTGACCGACCCGGCGCTGCTACGCCTAAAGGCCGGTTAGCCGTTGCTGAGAGTGAGCAAACGGGCTGGTGGCGCTCCCGAAATCTTCCACTCCTTGCAGGGAGAAGGTCTCAACATCGGCGCTCCATCGGTGTTCCTGCGGTTGGCCTTGTGCAACTTGACCTGCAATTGGTGCGACACCAAATACACGTGGGACTGGCGAAACTTCAACTACAAGAACGAAGTCGCGTCACTGGACGCAGGGCTGGTGAGGGACATTATCCTCCGCTTTGGCTGCCCTCACTTGATCATCACCGGAGGCGAACCCCTGTTGCAACAAAAGGAGCTTGCTCCTCTGGTCGCGGAGTTGAAGGACGAAGGATTCTATTTCGAAGTGGAGACCAACGGCACCATCGCTCCCATCGAAGAAATGGCGCGGGACATAAACCAGTGGAACGTTTCTCCCAAGCTGGCAACCTCTGGTACCCTTGCCGGCAAGCGGGAAGTCCCCCGTGTCTTGGAAGCCTTCCGCGATATGACTCGCGCCTACTTCAAGTTCGTAGTCGTCGACCCAAGCGACGTGGAAGAGGTATGCAGGCTGAGGGACCGTTACCGATTGCCGGCAGACCGTATTATCCTGCTGCCGGAAGGGACAACGGTTGCTGCACTGCAATGCCGCAGCGGCTGGGTCTCAGAGGCATGCGTGCGGGAGGGGTTCCGGTTTTCAACTCGTCTCCATATATTGCTTTGGGGCGACGAGCGAGGCCGCTAACCGGCCTGCAACAAGCCGGTCAACTCTCGAACGTTCCCCAGCGTCTCCAGCGAGTCAACGATGTCGATCACTTGGGAAGCCTTGTTCTCCCCCAGCGTCTCCGTTGCCAGGAACCTGAACTTGGCCAACAACTCATCCCGCGTCACCGGGTTCCTGTAGTCGCCCCGTTGTGCGGTAACGCTTTGTTCCAAGCGGCGCCCATCCTTCAGGGACACTGCGACCCTGGCCGACGGATAGTCGTAGCGGCGCAGGCTCATCTCGGAATCCGCAGCCACCTCCACTACTCCCGCCAACTCCCTTATCTGAGGATTGGCAACTTGGTCGGGATAGAAGGCTGTCACGTTGGCATTGCCCCGCACCAGCATGGCTGCCACTGCGTAGGGAATGGAAAATTTGGCTGCCAGCATGTTGTCCGGCTCAGGGTCGGCCATGGTCAAAGCCAAAGGAGGGGCCTCTATCCGGACGCGGCTAACGTCCGTTGCCGTAAACTCCTCTTGCCGCAGCAACGACTCTACAGCATCCAACGCCGGGTGGTTGTACAGGCAGCAGGCATGGAACTTGAAGTAGTTGTTCTGGATGCGGTAGGCGCCCGGCTCTCCCAGACCGGCCATTACGGCTTCGATATTGAAGCCCTCTCCCAACAATGATTCGTACAAGTCCGACGGCCCGTCCTGAAGGCTGGTAAACCCGCACTGCACCAATTGGGCGGCAAGAATGCCTTGGAAGCCGGAGCGTCCGGGGTACAGGTTACGGACGGTGGCCCCTTCCAAGCATGGCGTCCAAGTATTGGCCGGACTCATCGAAGCGGCCATGCTGATAGCGGACCTGGTTTCCTGCGCGTCAAGCCCCAGGATATGTGCGGTTGCGGCGGCAGTACCCACTGTCCCCCAAGTGCCGTGGGAGTGGACCACGTCCTTCACGGTGGTGCCGCTTCCGATACGGGAGGTCACCTCGTACCCGACTATTACGCTTTCCAGCAGTTCAGCGCCGGTGCATTTCCGCTCCTCAGCCATCGCTATGGCCCCGGGAGTGACGTGGATTGAAGGATGGCCACCGCCCAAGCGGCTGCCTTCGTCCATCTCCAATGATACCCCAGCGGTAGCATTCACCAGCGTGGCCATCATTGGCTGCGCCGCTCCGGCGTGTCCGAATAGAGTCGCGTTGCCACCATTGCCCATACCGAGGACCAAGTTGGCAAAACCGGCGTTCTCGGAGAGGCGGCTTCCCGCCAGGATAGCGCCAATGGTATCCAACACCACGTTCTTGGCAGCGGTTACCGTCGACTCCTCCAAGTTTCCCAACTTGGTGTCAGTGACAAAACCAGCCAGCTTATCCAGATATTCTGCGGACACGTGAGCCTCCTTCGAGTTCGGAATTCAATTCCCGATTGTAACCCCTTGCCCTTGGTGTACTCCTGACATCCCGTCTGCGATAATACCTAAACCATGCCGGACCGACATCCCAGTCCAATAGCATTTATCGAAAATCTGTTGAAGCCCATGCGCCTTTACCGCAAGGTAAAGCTGGTGGTGACCAACAACGCGACCAAGGTTAAGACGTTCCACAACTGTTGCGGCAACCTCGGTCAGCCGGGTTGTTGAATGAGAGAACATCACCAGTCCGGTTCGGGCTGCTAAAAATCCTGGCCACTACATGGGCAAACGCCGGAAGATGTCAAAAAGGCCCCTATCGCTTTGAGGAAAGGCCAAACTGAGGGCCGCTCCTCATTGTCGCCACCTTCCACTCAAAGGAACAGGGGCTTATCGAACACCCTCTCAATACTTACTCGTTGATGTTCAACACCACTTTAATGACGTTATCCAGCCGTTGCTCGTACATGTCGTAAGCGGACTGGACGTTGGAAAAACCGGTTCGATGGGTTACCAGCGTCGATGGGTCGCACCAGCCTCTCTCCCGCAGTCCCACGATTTCCCTGATGTGGGCAATGGGGTCGCCGCTGCGCGCCCCGTTGGTGGGGATGATGCGGGGCTGCTTATCCATCAAAAGATGGTGTTCCACCGGCACCGTGTGCTCCTCTGTGATACCGAACACTATGATGGTGCCGAACTGCCGCACCAACCGGAAGCACATGTCGAAGGTCTCGGGATAACCGGCAGCCTCGACAACCACGTCGGCCCCCACACCACCGGTTATATCCAGTACTGCTTCATTAATGTTGACCTTGTCCGGGTTGATGGTATGGGTGGAGCCGAGCTCTTTCGATTTTTCCAGCCGGTAGTCCAGCAGGTCTGCCGCGATCACGGCCCTGGCCCCCATTCGGGAGGTCAGCATGGTGAAACTGAGGCCGATACTCCCTTGGCCCATTACCACCACGGTCTTGCCCAGTAGGTTGGGCATCTGTTGACATGAGAAAAGCACCGTGCCCGAAGGTTGACACATTACCCACTCGTCCAACGTCCCTTCGTCGGGAAGAAGGGCAAGCCTTTCCGGGCCCGAAACGATGTATTCCGCCAAGCCTCCGACGCCCGGCATCGGAATAACTATGGCACGCCTGCCTTCCGGGAACCCGTCAATCTTGCTGTCCACGATGACACCTGCGACCTCGTGGCATGGCCGACCGGCGGGCAAAGGATACCGGTCCTCGGGCAGGACTGGGCCGTAACTGTCCCTGATATCGCTACCGCAGATGGAAACCCTTTCTATCTTTATCAAGCACTGACCATCGGCGGCCGTGGGTGTTTCTACGTCCACAAATTCAAATGTCTTGGGGCTTGTCAGTCTGGCTGCTTTCATCTGCCTTGAATACTCCGATAGGTCGATTACGGCTGTATCTTAATATGACGGACTCCCAACGGCAAGCTGGGTTGTTGCACGTGCGCCGCTCCGAAGCAGCATCCTTGAGACTTGGTCTGCCAACCGCTATGATTAACCTCGGCAAGCAGGTCACCGTGCCCGTGAATGGCCTGGTTGGGATTACATTTGTTTAGTACATCTGGAGGAGTGCCTTGGCAGAGCAGTATGACGTTATCGTAGTCGGCGCGGGCAACGCCGCATTGAGCGCGGCCTTGGCAGCAAAAGAAGTCTGCGGGCCGGTGCTGGTGGTGGAGAAAGCGCCGGAGTTCTTCCGGGGAGGCAACACATACTTCACCGGCGGGATCATCCGCTTTGCTTTCGACGGTATTGAGGACATCAAAGCCTTGATCCCGGACATGTCCCCCACTGAAGAAACGTCCGTCGACGTGGGGAGCTACACCCAGGACCAGTTCTATGACGACATGATGCGGGTCACCCAAGGACGATCCGATCCGGACTTGGCGCAAATCCTGGTAAGCCAGTCGCTCCCTACCATGAAGTGGCTCCAAGAAAAGGGCGTGCGGTTCGTCCTTTCCTACGGTCGCCAAGCCTTCAAGGATGGCGACAAGTTCCGGTTTTGGGGAGGCTTGGTGGTAGAGGCGGTCGGCGCGGGAAAGGGGCTTTCCGATCAGCAGTTTGAAGCGTCGCAGCAGGCCGGGGTGGACATCCGCTACTCCACTCAAGGCATCCAACTGCTTCAGGACGACAAAGGCCGGGTCAACGGGCTGAGGGTGCAAGGCCCCGACGGTTTCGAAGATATCTATGCTCATTCGGTAGTCCTGGCCAGCGGCGGTTTCGAAGCGAACGCCGAAATGCGCTGCCGTTACCTTGGCCCCGGCTGGGAGTTGGTGAAGGTGCGGGGGATTCCATACAACACCGGCGACGGCATCCGGATGGCGCTTGATATCGGCGCCCAATCCCATGGGCATTGGAGTAGTTGCCATGCCGTGGCTTGGGATATGAACGCGCCGGCCTTCGGAGACCGTACCATCACCGAGTTGTACCAGAAACACTCCTACCCCTTCGGTCTCATCGTAAACCTTAACGGGGACCGATTTCTGGATGAGGGGGCCGACTTCCGCAATTACACCTACGTCACCTATGGGCGGGCATTACTTACTCAACCGCAGGGCTTAGCCTTCCAGATTTTCGACGACAAAGTCAAACACTTACTCCGGGATGAATACCACATCCCCCAAGTGACTATGGCCCAAGCTGACACAATAGAGGAATTGGCGGCGCGACTCGACATAGACCCACAGGGGCTATCACAGACAGTGCGGGAGTTTAACGCCGCGGTGCAGCAGGACGTGCCCTACAACCCAACGGTGAAGGACGGCAGGGCAACGGTTGGTATCGAACCGCCCAAGACCAACTGGGCGCAACCCATCGACACACCCCCTTACCTTGGATACGCCGTTACTTGCGGCATAACGTTCACTTTCGGCGGCGTGAAGATCGACACCCGGGGACAAGTGGTCACCAACAGCCAGGAGCCCATTCCAGGGCTCTACGCCGCCGGGGAAATGGTTGGCGGCCTCTTTTACTACAACTATCCGGGCGGCTCCGGCCTCTCGGCAGGTATGGTTTTTGGCCGGCTGGCAGGAACCAGCGCGGGGCGAGACGCCATGACCTTGAAGGACTAGCAGGGGGTCAAGCGGCCGGAGAACGCTGTGTCGCAGGGCTGAAGGTTGAGACGGAATGGCCTGACCCAACGAAGGTTAGAATAGTCCACAAGTTTTAACGACCGAATCCGTTTTAGGGTGTTATTGATCGCCTCTCTGGTAGAACTCTTTGTTGAGTGGTAGCATACCCACATAGTTTTTCGTCTAAACTGGCTTCGGTGCCGAGGACCCCAACGTGTCGGGATTGGAGTATGGAGCCACAACCTCTGGTGCAAGTGTTCTTAACTCGTGCAGAGACTTAGGGTGGACCAGCTTATGAAAGGCGCTGCAGTATGACCTCCACTGGCTTTCTCATTTTGTTCGTCGGCGTCCTGCTTTTGGCATGGGCGATCGTCCCGGAGATCAGCCGCCGGGTAAGAGGCGACGGAAAGCCGCGGATCTTTTACGGCTGGTACCTGCTGGGCACTTTCTTCTTCATGGCCATGCTCACGATGGGCGCCCGCAACGCTTTCGGCATATTCGTCATTCCCATGAGCGAGGAGTTCAACTGGTCCCGGGGCACCATTTCACTGGCGGCAGCCCTTGGCGCTCTCGTCAACGGCGTCACTCAACCCTTCATGGGCAGGATTTTCGACCGCACTGGGGGCCGCAAGCTGATCATCGGCGGGCTTGCGGTCATTGGTGTTATAACCGCGCTGCATAGCCTCACCTTCCACATCTTCTTCCTGATTTTCATGTTCGGTTTTGTGCTGTCCACCGCCATGAGCGCCTCCTCCATCAACACCACTGGCGCGATGTTGGCGCGGTGGTTCCGCCGCCGCCGGGCGGTGGTCATGGGCATAAACGCCAGCGGCACGTCCGCTGGTGCCTTGTTGCTGGTCCCCTTCGCTATGTACCTGCTTCAAGCGACCCATTGGCGGGTTACTTGGGCGGCGTTGGGTTTGATAGTGTTGATGCTGGCGGTGCCTCTTGCTTACCTGTTCGTTAAAGAATGGCCGTCCGACTTGGGGTTGCAGCCTGACGGGGATGCGGAGCCTCTGAGAGACCGGCAGGGCAATCTTCCCCCTCAGCGCAGAGAAGGCCCTCTGGCTTCCGACAATTGGAAGCAGTCTTTCCGCTCCATGCCGTTCTGGCAGATGTCTCTCTCCTACTACGTCTGCGGTTCAACCACCTTTATGCTCACCGTACACTTCATTCCTTACGCCATAGGGCGGGGTGTTTCACCCACTCTAGCTGCGACGGTGTTCGGCCTGATGATGGGACTGAACGCCGCGGGCGCTATCGGCGCAGGTTGGCTGGCGGACAGGTTCTCCCGGAAAAACCTCCTGGCGGGGGTCTACTTCTGTAGGGGCTGCGGTTATATGCTGCTTCTGCTGGTGCCGGGTGACGCCTCATTGTGGGCTTTTGCCGTTGTGGCGGGGTTCTCGTGGATCGCCACAGCACCTCTTACCACCACGCTCACTGCCGACGTCTATGGACTGCGAACATTGGGCACCGTGTCCGGCGCGTCCTTCGTGTTCCATCAAGTGGGTGGCTTTGTCAGCGTTTGGGTCGCGGGCATACTATTCGACGTCACCGGCTCTTACACCATCCCCTTCGCGATCATGGGGGCACTGTTGTTCCCGGCGGCACTGTCCGCGTTCTCTATCCGAGAACGCAAGTACTCCTCCAGGTATCAGACAGCGCCCGTCATGGCCACCGCGGCCGGCGATTGACCAATAATGTTGTGGGCGATTCTTGGATCGGTTACCTCCCACCACGGCGACGCGGCTGATCCCGAACTGTTGATCTGGATCAAGGACCGGCTTGATGAATTGGCCAATCTCGGGCCTTGGCTGGTGGTGGCGCTGATTGGATTGGTAATAGTGGCGATTCCTGTCGTTTTGGTCGTTGGGTATTTCTCTCAAGGTCGACCCGGGCCCTCGGAGACATATCAGCAGACTGGCGACGAGTCCTAAATTACCCGTCGGCGAGACTCATCCGATGGGGGGTGATGGACGCTCTAAACTATTGCCCTTGGGCTGTGAACCAAGTAGACTAAGTCACCGTTGAACGCCTATACTGGGCTGGCAAGGAAGAGGATGAGATAAGCCATCCTTGTGCCGGATAAGCGGGACATCAAACGTAAAATACTGCACTCAGATAATGGCAACGAGGGATGATTATCTATGTTTGACAATAGTTCGTTGGAAGCTTTGCTGGAAGAGCTGAGAGACGAATACGAACTGGAGCCTGATTGGGAAGATATACAACGGGCAGCCCACTTGGGTATCGCTCGAGCCGATGCCGGAGTCGCATTGGGAGACTTGGACTCCCGTGTAACGACCCTGATCGAAAAGCACAATCCAGGCTAACAGTCCTTATTCTGTCAAATAACCTTTGACAACCAATCGCCAGGTCTGCCCCCAAGGAAGTTAACCCCTTGGTGGCAGAGACCTTGCAGATACAACGTATTCATTAGGCCGATACGCTCGTATCGCTTCCGGCAAGTTACGCTTGGGCATCGCTGGGTGCGTGGGCATTCTGTATCCCTGTTGCTTGTCTACGGTGCGGCCGAAATCGTGGACAATGTTCAGCATCGCGGAGCGGTTTATCGTATCCGCCTTCCTTCTATTAGCGCGTATTTCCCCCTTACCCTTTTTATCGTAATGTTGCATTGTCAGGTCTATAAGATTCCATCCTGGTCTTGGAGGGCGGCATGAAGGTAGGATTCATCGGTCTGGGCACAATGGGGGGCAGTATGGCCTACAACACCCTCCAGGGCGGGCACGACTTGGTTGTCCACGACATACGCCGTGAATCTGCAACTCCCCACTTAGAGGCTGGCGCGGCGTGGGCAGACACCCCGCGGCAAGTGGCGGAGTCCAGCGATGTCGTGTTCACGTCGCTGCCCGGCCCGACCGAGGTGGAAGCGGTGTTCCTGGGCGACGATGGGCTATTGCAGGGTCTATCCGCCGGAAAGGTCTATTTCGACCTTAGCACCAGCACCCCCAACTTGATCCGTCGCTTGCACGACATCGCGGCGGGCCAAGGCATACAAGTCCTGGACGCTCCCGTCAGCGGCGGTCCGAGCGGCGCCAGGACGAGGAATCTGGCTATTTGGGTGGGCGGCGACCGGGCGGTGTTCGACCGTTGCAAGGACGTTTTGGATGCTATCGGCGACAAAGCCTACTACGTTGGAGCGATAGGCTCCGGTGCCGTCGCCAAGCTGGTGCACAACTGCGCCGGCTACATCATCCAGTGCGCTCTGGCGGAAGTGTTCACTATGGGGGTCAAGGCCGGGGTTGAGCCGCTGGCCCTATGGCAGGCAGTGCGCCGAGGCGCACAGGGGCGGCGGGGTACCTTCGAAGGGCTTGCGGAACACCTTCTACCGGGCAACTTCGACCCGCCGGACTTTGCGCTCCGGTTGGCCAGAAAGGACGTGGACCTAGCGGTTGGCGTAGGCCGAGAGTACGACGTCCCCATGCGTCTGGCTAACCTTGCTCTTCAGGAGCTTACCGAGGCGTTGAATCGCGGCTGGGGCGACAGGGATTCCCGGGTGGCCATGTTGCTGCAGGAAGAACGGGCCGGTGCAGAAGTGCGGGTGCCGGAGGATATACTGAGAGCAGCCTTGGAAGAGGAGAGGAGCGGTTAATCGCTTCTCTCAGTAAGTTAACCTTGGCCCGCGCGCCGCCACTTCAGGTCCGGCTGGCGCGCGGCGCGGGCTTCGTCTAATCTGGATACTGGCGTGGTGTGGGGAGCCGACCGTACCAGTTCGGGGTTTTCTCCAATCTCACGGTCTATTGCCCGCATGGCTTCTATGAAAGCATCCAACGTCTCGCGGGTCTCCGACTCCGTCGGCTCGATCATCAGGGCTTCGTGGACGATAAGCGGGAAGTACATCGTGGGCGCGTGGAACCCGTAGTCCAACAGCCGCTTGGCAATCTCCAGTCCACTGGCGCCGCGGGCCCTCTGCAAGTCGGCAGAGAAGACGGCCTCGTGCATACACACCCGGTCGAAGGGCAAGTAGTAGACGTCTTTCAGTGCCTGCATCAAGTAATTGGCATTCAACACTGCATTGCCGCTGATGGCCTTCAGCCCTGCTGCTCCCAGCGTAATCGTATAGGTGTAAGCTCTGACCAGAACGCCGAAGTTGCCGTGGAACCCGCTCGTTTTGCCAATGGTGCGCTCAGGGTAATGGAGATTGTAAGTGATCCCGCCGTTCTCTCCAGCCTGTGTCACCACGGGCGCGGGGAGGTAAGGAAGCAGGGTATCGCCAACGCAAACCGGTCCAGCTCCGGGGCCTCCTCCTCCGTGAGGGGTGCTGAAAGTCTTGTGCAGGTTGAGGTGAATAATGTCGAACCCCAAGTCACCCAGCTTCACCCGGCCCAGCAAGGCGTTCATGTTAGCGCCGTCGCCATAAACCAACCCGCCCGCTTCGTGCACCACCCGGCACATATCCACGATACCGGTGTCGAACAGACCCAACGTACTGGGCTGGGTTATCATCACGCCCGCTAGGTCAGCCCCCGCCAACTCATGGAGGGCTTCCAAATCCATATTGCCCTTATCGTCCGAAGCCACCGTGACCACTTCGAAGCCAGCCATAGCGGCCGATGCGGGATTGGTGCCGTGGGCACTGTCAGGAATTACCACCTTTGTGCGGTGCATGTCGCCGCGCTCGTGATGATAAGCCCGCATCATGAGCATCCCGGCGAACTCTCCATGGGCCCCGGCCAGAGTGGCCAAGCTCACTCCCGGCAGGCCGGTTACTTCGCTCAAGAAGCCTTGGAGCCGGTACAATAGTTCCAAAGCCCCTTGCGCCGACTCTGCCGGTTGCAGCGGATGTATTGCCGCGAATCCGGGCAAAAACGCCACTTCGTCGTTGATCTTAGGGTTGTACTTCATGGTACAACTGCCAAGGGGATAGAAGTGGGTGTCAATGGAAAAGTTTCGCTGACTCAAGTTGGTGAAGTACTGCACTACTTCCGGTTCGGATACTTCCGGAAGCTCCAAATCGGTCCGGAGCAGCGACTGGTCCGGCAACGGTTGGTGCGGCACGTCCGAATCGGGCAATATCGACCCAACCCGACCAGGCACACTCCGCTCCATCAACAACTTGGAAGTGTCCCTGTTCCCGCCAGTCTGCATCAGTTGAACTCCGAGAGTGTCGCAACCAGGGCGTCAATATCCTGGCGCGGGTTCATTTCCGTGACACACAGCAACATGCCGTTTTGCAGGCCCTCCGCTGCCCCCTGCCCGTTGGTTCTCGATGCGTGGCCGGTATAGGGCGCTTCGGTGAGGTCCAGCCCTCCCAGTATGTTCCGTTCCAGCAACCGCCGGTTAATGACGGCGGGAGGGACCGGGCATTGGACCACGAACTCTTGGAAGAAAGTCCTCGACGTTGGCAGTGAGTACCCGGGCAACCGGCCGATACAGTCCGAGGCGTAGTGAGCTTTCTGGTAGCAAAGCTCGGCAACGTTGCGCAACCCCTGCTTACCCAAGGCAGCCAAGTATATCGTGGATGCTAGGGCGTAAAGGGCCTCGTTGGTGCAGATGTTGCTGGTGGCCCGTTCTCGCCGAATATGCTGCTCCCGCGTTTGGAGCGTTAGCACGTAACCGGTCCTGCCTTGGCTATCCACCGTCCGCCCCGATAACCTGCTGGGCATTTGCCTGATGTACTCGTGCTTGGTGGCAAACAGCCCGAGATAAGGGCCGCCATAACTCTGCGGGATCCCCAAAGGTTGACCCTCCCCGGTTACTATGTCCGCACCGTAGTGTCCGGGGGAGTGGAACATCCCCATGGCCGTAGGGTCGGCTGACACAACGAACAGTGCGCCCTGACTGTGGGCGGCAGCGGCCAGTGCTCCCATGTCTTCGATATACCCATAGAAGTTGGGGTACTGGACCACCAGCGAAGCCGTTTGATCGTCCAGAGACAGTGAGTCACTCAATGAAACAGTGAATATCTGGATGCCCTGGGCTTGGCAGTAGGTCTCGATCACCTGCCGGTAGATGGGAGAGAGGCTGTCGGACACGGCGACCCGGTTGCGCCGGGTAACGCGGCATGCCATCAACACGCCCTCGGCCAAGCTCGTCGCCCCGTCATACATCCCCGCGTTGGCCACTTCCATCCCATACAGGTTGCTGATCAGGGTCTGGAACTCGTAGATAACCTGTAGAGTGCCTTGGCTGGCTTCAGCTTGGTAGGGAGTGTAAGCGGTCAGAAACTCGCCCCTAGTCATCAACGCTTTTACGACCGAAGGGATGAAGTGGTTGTACGACCCGGCACCCAGAAATGAAGGGCCGCTGTTGAGAGGGCGATTTCTCGACGCTAAAGCGGCCAGTTCCCGTTGTACTTCTAATTCCGATGTGGGTCCCGGCAAGTTAAGCGGCGGATCCCGGTAGACTTCCGGAATGTCGTGGAAAAGCTCAGCTATTGAACCAAAGCCCAACGTAGCCAACATCCCCGCCTGCTCTTCCGGCGTGTTGGGAATATAGGGGAACTGAAAGTCCGATTCACTCGTGGCGCCGGATGCTTGGTTGGATACGCTCATGACAGACCACTGATGTATGATCCGTATTCCTCAGCCGACATGAGCTGGTCTAATTCGGACAAGTCGTTGACTGAGACCCGCAACAGCCAGCCTTCACCCAAAGGGTCCTCGTTAGCCAGTTCCGGGTGGTCCCGCAAGCGCTGGTTCACCTCGACAACCTCTCCGGTGATCGGAGAGAACAGGTCGGAGACCGCCTTGACCGATTCCACTTCTCCCATTTTTTTCAGATGCGTAACAGTCGAGCCGGGCTGGGGCAGGTCGAAATAGACGATGTCGCCCAACTGGTCCTGGGCATACTCGGTAATGCCGGCCAAGGCCAAGCTGCCCTCTTCGATCTTGACCCATTCATGTTCCGAGGTGTATTTACGGTCGGTAGGGTTCAACTTACCTGAGACCTCACTTACTGCAAGGGATTGCGTTACTTGAGCCTGGAATAAAAGGGCACGGGAACGACTTCAGCACGTTCGATGCGCCCCCGGATGTCTACGTCCAACTGAGCGCCCACATGAGCGCAACGCTGCTCAACGTAGCCCATGCCTATGCTGGTGTCAAGAGTAGGCGAATAGCTTCCGCTGGTCACTCTCCCCACCGTCCGGCCTTGTTCCATTATGGCGTATTCCGCCCTGGGTGCGCTGCGCCCCGGGATGGTCAGTCCAACGAGTTTTCGTTCGACGCCACGATCCCTCTGCTGCCGCAACGCGTCGACCCCTACGTACTCTTTGTCGAAGCGAACAAACCGTTCCAGCCCGGCCTCGATAGGGCTGGTATCTTCGTCGATCTCGTGCCCGTGCAGGGGTAAGGCCGCCTCCAATCGCAGCACGTCCCTGGCCCCCAAACCGCAGGGGACTGCTCCTTGGTCCACCAGGGTCTGCCAAAGCTCGTGGACCTCGGAAGTGTCGACGACCATCTCGAAACCGTCTTCGCCGGTGTATCCGGTCCTACCCACCATCACAGGGATCCCCCGCAACCGGTTTTCCTGCCAAGCAAAAGGACGTAACTGCGACGCGGGTTCCTCGCAGACCCTGTCCATCACGTCCGCCGTTCCCGGCCCTTGGAAGGCGACCAAGCCGGTGGCGTCAGTGCGGTCTTCGATGGTGCAGCCTTGAGGGAATTTTTCCGAGGTCTGTTTTTGAAACCAAGCAACCACTGCCGCCCGGTTTCCGGCGTTCGGGATCAACAGATACCGGTCTTCCTCCAGACGATAAAAAATAGTATCGTCGATGACCCCGCCGTTGTCGTTGCAGATGAAGCAGTAGCGGGCCCGTCCCACCCGCAGGCTGGCGACGGACGCGGTCAAAACCGATTCCAAAAATGCCGTCGCATTGGACCCGGAGATGTACAACCGCCCCATGTGGGAGACGTCGAACAGGCCCGCGGCGGTGCGGACGGCGGCCACTTCACTCAGGATACCGGCGTATTGCACCGGCATGTCCCAGCCGCCAAAGGGCACCATACGAGCGCCCAACCCGACATGGGCGTCATAAAGGGCAGTTCTAAAGTTAGTTGTGGCCAAGATTGTCCCTTTACCTCCCGATAGCTACGACCGTGAGGTGGGGGTTAGACGCGATTAGCATAATAACGCCCATAACGCCACACACGCAAGAGTTAAGGTAGCGTTCCGTTTCAGGTGGCCCGGCCGATTGGCCACAGTCCGGTGGATTCCCGCCTCCGCATCCGCGAGGGCAAGGCTCTTCGCGGGAATGACGGCTGGGCGCGGGAATGACGAGTCAGGGTCAGTACGAATGACAGGTTGGGGCCAGTAATGAAAACACCTGAATTGCAACGCTACCGTGGGCGCCCCAGGGTATGGGCAAAGTCGTCCCAACCTCGTGCGGGCGGACGCCCACGCTCCTTCTCGTCTCCTTAGCGGATCAGTCCTCTCCCGCCCAGACCAGGTCCATGCGGTATTTACTTACCCAGGGTATGAGGGTGCGGAGAAGTTCATGGTTGTCGATTTCGACTTTTTCGCGGCGGCATTTCTCCAGATACTTGTTGACCTCCATAAACGTGGGCAGCCGGATGCCGGCCTGGACCACCCGGAAGCCGAAAGAACGGGGATCGGGTAAGGGTTTATTGTCGGTGAGGGTGACAAACCACCGGAGGCGAAATTCCCCGACCAACCGGCGAAGCCTGACGATTGCCAGTTCCTTGGCCATTATCTTTTGTAGGGCGCGGATGCGGGATCTTATTTCTCCCATAAGTAAACATTCACCTCGCAACGTTTATTTAGTGTTTATTTAAGGTTGTGATGGGCGGTCCAGATGGGCATGGCTGCTTCAATGTCCTGGATTTCCTTCCGGAGCTTCTCAACTTCGCCGATGCGGGCGGCGAAAGACACGGCATATCGGGCGGCGCGGAGTCGGACGGCCTTGTCAGGGTCGTCCATGGCCTCGGCGATGACCGAGACGCCGCGGAGCATGAGTCCCTGAAGTTCCTGACGGGCGAGGTCGGCGGACTCTTCGCGAATGCGGGCCAACTCGACGCGGAAATGGTCGTCTTCAAGCCAGCGATACAGAGTGCTCTCACCGATGCCGGCTTGGCGGGCGGCTTGAGCTATGGTAGGGGTGGCTGCAATGATGGACAGGGCGGCTTGCTGGCGAAAGGTGAGGCCGGATTTTTTTATTTCCCTCCCATTTTCTTTCATTTCCTCCCGTTCCGGGTCAACGGTGTGGATTCCCGCCTCCGCGGGAATGACGGGGTTGGGGCGGGATAGTGCAGGGCCGGAGGAGGATTCCGGCGGTTGCGAAAGGGGTTCCAGCGGTTGCGAGGAGGATTCCGGGGGCTGCGAAGGAGGTTCCGGGGGTTGGTGGTTGGGTTGGGGAAGGTTGTTGTTTGGGCGGCGCTTAGTCATCAAACATCATGTTGCCTCAGTGGCGCAGTTAGATTTGCCCACGTCCAGAGGACGTTAAGCAGTACAGGTATTATGTTAGAGGAGTGTTTTCCGAGTTGTGAAGGGGCAAGTGTCAGTAGATCTGAAATTGATAGCGTTCCGTTTTACCTGTGCGCCTCCGGCTTCGGAACGATCTACATAGCCGCCTTCAAAATAACGGCCATACCGCTGTGCTATAATCGGCGGCACCGCGCATGGGTGCGCACGACTCACCCCCAGGGAGGTTGCGTTGGTTGGCAGGATGGAAAACAAAGTAGCCATAGTGACCGGAGGCAGTTCGGGCATTGGCCGAGCCACGTGCTACCGGCTTCTGCAAGAAGGTGCGAAGGTGGTTGTCGCCGACCGTAACCAAGCAGGGGCAGAGGAGACCCGTGGGTTGATGGAAGGCACCGACGACAACTCCGCCGTGTCCGTTGTGGATGTGTCCCGGTCTGATCAAGTAGAGCGTATGGTGGCGGAAACGGTTGCCCGCTTTGGAAGGCTTGATGTTCTGGTCAACGGCGCGGGAATCCTCATACGGACGCCTCCTCTTATCGAGGTGGACGACATTGTTTGGGACCTGACCATGGATACCAACCTCAAAGGGCTGTTTTATTGTTGCAAGTACGCCATCCCAGCGATGCTTGAGCACGGCGGCGGCTCTATCGTCAACATCGCTTCCATGTCGGGAGTGAGGGGCACTGCCTACTCAGTGCCTTACGCCGTCAGTAAAGCCGGCGTCATTCACCTTTCCAAGGTAGCTGCGGCCCAGTATACCCATCAGGGCGTCCGGGTAAACTGCATCGCTCCGGGCGGAGTGGACACCCCTCAAATGCGGGGCAGCACCGCCAGCGCGGAGACATTTCAAGAGCGGAACGCTGAACATCCTATGACAAGGGTAGGCCGGCCGGAAGAGATAGCCAACCTGATAAGTTGGCTGGCATCGGACGAAGCGTCCTACGTCAGCGGAAGCACATACATCATCGACGGCGGTGCATGGGCGACCAATTAGTACGCGGGGGGCTTGTATGGAAAAGGTAATAGAGATATCCGACCGCGCGGTAGCTGATTACGGGTTTCGCCAAGCCGTTCTTTACGGCGCCGACGATGTGGGCCAGCGTTGGGGCCTGTCAGACCAGGAGCGGTCGGTGCTTGAGGGCATTGTGGTCGAGGCGTTAAGCGCGCTGCCCATTCCGGTGCAACCGGCGGAGATACCAGCGGAACAAGCGAGGCTTGCAGAGCTTATCCGCCAAGCCTCATCTGGTTGAAGTAAAGGCCCCATAGCTGAGACCCAGGGCCTTTTCATTTTCCGGATTGGGTTAAACGGGTCTCGTCTTTCCCGCGAAAGCGGGAACCTACATGACCGTGGCCTATGGCAATCTTCTCGTGGCAGTACCACATGGATTCCCGCCTGCGCGGGAAAGACGAGAGAATGAAAAGGCCCCTCAGCTGAGACCCGTCACCACACCTCCAGCATTTTCGACCCCAGTGGTGTGATCTGAAATTCCAGAGGCTTGGTCTGTGTAATCAGGCCGTGAGAGACCATCTCCCTAAATAGACGTTCTTTATCTACTTCCTCATTCACCAAACAGTCCTCGAATAGCCTCGGCCTTTCTTTCAAGGTTGCAAGAACTTCCTGCTCTGCCAGGGCCATCGGATGTGTACGGTCCTTCATAGAACCGGCGATGTACCCCGCCGCTAAAATTCCGATGGACGTGAGGGCTTCCGAATCTTCGAGCCTCCCTCGAACGGACACTACGGTCCTGTCTTCCGTGCCGGAGTTCCGAACGAAGACCGCCGCGTTTTGACGCCCCGCGGCGTCCCGCACAGCCAAGTACAACAAGTCCGGCTCATCGTCGAAGGCAACCTCCTCAACTTGTCCGAAATGAACTTCGGAGGCAATTAACCGTTCAACGCCTTTATAGACATCGCTGCCACTATAGAAGAGCTCCTTACGGACGTGGTAGACGACGGAGTTCCGTTTGAACCCGGAGCGGAACGGCTGGTGTATTTCCTTGGGGGTCTTGCCCCTTGACGCGACGAAGGTGTTGATGGCGCTTTTCAGTCCGTTGCTTACGAATACCCGCACGTCTTCGCCCCCGCGAGTGGTAAGCCATCCGGGAGTAATAGTGTGACCGCTTTCCTCGCTGCCGATGGCAAACCGGCGAGGGTTGAGCACGGCGTGGTGCAATATTCGTATATCGCCGACTCCGGTCAGAATGGTCCTGAACCCCATATCCTCCGCAGCGCGGTACGCATTCAGGTCACTCTCCACCGTGGTGACGAAGAGATTCCCGGACTGGTCGTTTCTGGCGAGATAGGCCGCTTGCAGTAAAGCGTTTCTATCTCCGGCGCCCACCAGGACTTTGTCCTCCTCGGGGTCATAGTCCAAGCGAAAGAACCTGTCTCCGTCGGCGTCAAACACCATCGCTTTGCCGCGCAGGTCAAGGACTGCCTGCACTCCGACATGGTCCTTGAAATGCGGGTCTGCCCGGCCGATTTCGGTGACTCCCTCCAGGTCGGTTACACCGCCTCTGAAATTCACTTGGCCGGAGGCGGCATCGGCGTTTACTTCCACAACATCGCCCCCGTGAATCCTTCGCAAGAGGTTGGCCGCCATTTCCGAATAGGCCCCGTTGGCGGCATCCACAATCAACGGAAAGTCGCCCAAGGTATCCCCTGCGGGGAGCCACGAGTTGCGTGGGTCAAGGTGGAACCGGTTGATTATGTCCAACGCTTCTGCCCTAGCGTCTATTCGATTGCCCAAGGGAGCCAACGGCTCAACCTGGGTGTCATAGCCCAAGGCGATTACTCGTTTCGTCAACACCCGCTCTTCGTCGGCAAACATCTTCATTGCTTGCGGACCCTGGAAAATCTTCAACCCGTTGTAGTCAGCAGGGTTATGACTTGCCGTAACCGCCAGGGATGCAGCAGCCCCTCGCCAGATGTGGTACAAGGCTATCCCCGGTGTGGGAAAGACACCCACCACAATGGCGGTGCATCCCGCCTTCCGTACACCTGAAACAACGGCTGACGTGAATGCCCCTTGGGTGTCCCTTGGGTCCCACCCAACTACCACTTCCGACTCTTCGGGCAGGCCGGAGCAATAGGCATAGGTATACTGCTCCAGGAATTGCTCGGTGATGAAACCCTTCTGGGTATAGGCTTCCAAGGGTGACAGGCCATTGACGGCGGCATTTGATGAAAGGGCTACGCGGCGACGGATGCCATCGGTGCCTTGCAGCCGGTCTATGGCAGATAGAGGGATTGGGGATGAGGTGGGACTGTCTGCTGACAAGTCCCTTGGACCGCTACTCAACGGTGACGGTTTTGGCAAGGTTTCGCGGCATGTCCACGGGATTCCCACGGGCCACGGCTATCTCATAAGCCAGCAGTTGCAGCGGCACGGCGGCAACGATGGGCGACAGAAGATACGGCACGGCGGGGATTTCGATGACGTCGGCAGCGTCGTGAACGAGAACATCATCACCCTTGGTGGCCAAGGCCACAACCTTCCCCTCTCGCGCCCTGACCTCCGACACGTTGCCAAGCATCTTCTGGTACATCTGGTCTTTCAAGGCGACCGCCACGGTGATGGTGTATCTATCAATCAAGGCAATAGGCCCGTGCTTCATTTCCCCCGCAGCATATCCCTCGGCGTGGATGTAACTGATCTCTTTGATCTTCAGCGCTCCTTCCAACGCCGTTGGAGTGCTGATTCCCCGGCCCATCACCAGAACGTTTGAAACGAAAACGAAACGCCGCGCTACTTCTCGTATATGCTCGCTGGTCTGCAACGCTTGGCCTACGAGGTTGGGAAGGTGCATTACCTCGTTCAGCAGCAGTCGCCTTTTGGAGATCGGCAGTGTGCCCCTGGTCTGGCCGAGGTAGATGGACAGCAGGTACAAACAGAGCATTGACCCGGTGGCGGTCTTCGTACTGGCCACGCCGATCTCAGGCCCCGCGTTGATGGACATGGTGTAATCCGCCACCCGGGTGGCTTCCGATCCCGGCACGTTGCAGATTACGATTAACGGAGCCCCTTTGGCGCCCAAACTCTCCAACGCGGCTAGGCTGTCCACAGTCTCCCCAGACTGGGTTACCGCCACGATGAGAGTGTCTGAGTCAACCACCGGGTCCATATACCGGAATTCGGAGGCGTTTTCCACTTGGCAGGGAATACGGGCTACGGTTTCCATCATGTATCGCCCCGCCATTGCCGCGTGGTAGCTGGTACCCATGCCCAGCAGAACGACCCGCTTGAACTGGGACACCCTTTCTCGGGAGAAGGGGAACCCCGATAATTCAACGGTCTGTTGCTTGACGTCTACCCTCCCTCGGAGAGCGTTGTGCAGGGACTGGGGCTGTTCCATGATCTCTTTGAGCATGAAGTGGGGAAACTTTCCGTTGGTGGGGCTACAAGCAGTCCCGATTACTTTCTGATGCTTCCTCTTGATCTCCAATCCGTCAACGGTCGTGAACCGGGTTTTCTTCCGGCTCACCACCGCCATCTCGCGGTCTTTCAGGTGCACCACCGACTTGGCATGACCCATCAGGGCTGGAAGGTCGCTGGCCAAATACATGGCGTCGTCGCCGTAACCCACTACCAAGCCCCCGGCATGGCCTATGCGCACGCCAATGATTTCATCCGGGTTGCGGGTGTCCACTGCGACAATGGCATGAGCTCCGGTTATCTGGCCCACCGCAGACCTCACGGCATCCTCGAAAGACGCACCGGCGGCTAGTTCCTCTTCCACCAAGTGGGGAATAACCTCGGTGTCAGTCTGGGAACGGAACACATGGCCCGATTCCATGAGACGCTGCCGTAGTGCTCCATGGTTCTCAACTATGCCGTTATGGCATACGGCCACGTTTTGGGTACAGTCGGTGTGGGGGTGGGAGTTCTCCATGGTGGGTTTGCCATGTGTAGCCCATCGAGTGTGGCCGATGCCCAAGGTGCCCTTTGACTCTGGCCAGCATTGTTGCGTCACGACGCCAAGCTTCCCGGCGTCCTTACGGATGTACAGTGGGCGCCCTGGTTCAACCACGGCCAGACCGGCGCTGTCATAGCCTCGATACTCAAGCCGCCCCAGCATTTCTACTACGTGAGGAAGAGCCGGATCATGCCCGCAGTATCCAGCGATACCGCACAAACTAATCACCTCGTATGGTCGTCCTATCTCTCAGACAGGACTCGACAGCCTGGCAGCCAACACACTCCCGCACGGACGGTCTTGATGGGGTTATGGGAACTCGCGTATCAACTTCGAAGGAGGCGCTGACCACCGACAAGATAGCAACTCTTGAGCGTCCACCGGCTTGTCGATCATGGGCTATGTCAAGGGATTCAGGTGGGGGTTATCTTTCGCAGCCAAGCACGCCGCGTATCATTGGCTTGGCAATTGCCAGCACTACGAATGGTGTGAAGGGCCTGAGGTAAGATAGCTTAGGCGTGGGGCTATGTCAATAGCGCATAGGCAACCGCCCCTGCTGGCGAGCAGCGGCGGCCACGCGTATCCATGCGCATTACTGCGGGATGTGGGGATGGAGGACCGGGCAAGGAAAGCCTATTCGTTCTCAGTCCAGGCGGTCTCCAATTCGTCCTCTACGATTCCACCGTCCTCATCTTCTTCATCAAGGTCTTCATCCCTGGTGTACCTGGCCAGACTCTCGTTCAGGTATATCCGATGTTCGTCCTTGGCCTTGGTGGGGAAGGAGTATACCTTCTGCAAAGTCCGGTGCCGGTAGACCTCTCGGATGATAATCGAGATGCCCTGTTGGCTCACACCGATGATCGCTGCTTCGTACCGATTCCCCCCTCGCATGAGCCGGAGGAGCCTGGTCCCCAACTTGGGTTCAATGTGCCCGAGGTAGTCGCCGTCCCTGGTGTAAACGTTGATCGCCTCGTGCTCGATCTCAAGCGTGGCGGGGTCACCGGGCGCGATTCTTGCTGCCGTCTGCCCGGTAGCCGATTTTCTCAATAAGGTCGTGCCGGACTTGCCGCTTTCTTCTATGAAGAGCCTGGGAGCGCCTCCCACTTTGCGACCTTGTATAGCGGATGCCGGTCGGGTTTCCAAGTGTTCCAACCTGCCAAGGTTCTTCTTTGCGATGTTGTTGTAAGGAGCCACCTCTGTGACCCGACTTAAAACTTCCCTGGCCTCGCTGTACCTGCCCAACTCGATCAGCGCCTTGCTCAAGCGGTTCATTGCCTCTACGTCGTTCTCGGATAACTCCAGCACAGCACGGTTAACCTCGGATGCACGCTCCCACTCGCCTTCCAAGGCAAATGCGATTGCATCCCGGCTCAAGTCACGCTTCAGTCTGGAAGTGTTAATTGAACTAGTCACCTCGATGTCCACCCCTTCTTCAACAAATCAAAATACGGATATAGGGCTGCCAGGATGGCCTGACGGCTGTCCTAGATAAAGACTGGAATAATACCTGTTGTTGTGTAATTAAACTATCACCGAGTTATGGGCCAAACCTTTACGAAGTCGTTCTGTTGCCAATCCCGGCCGGACTCAATCGCATCGGTAGTCTCGCGGAGGCGAGATTCATCTTGAAGTTGACGTTATATCATGGGGATTGAATATCATCAAGTACGTTCAACCCCACTTTTGCCAGAGATTTGGCGGGCCTGTCCGCGAACCCTGCCGGGGACTACGTCTAAGGCCTTACGCGATTCATCCACGCCGGTACCGCCAGCGTATCTTCAGAAGGTCGCAAGTCATGGCCAAACTGTCCCGCAGGGGCCTTACCTTGCTGTGTTCCCGGTAGTGCCAGTCCACGCCAACCTCTTTCAAGGACATCCCGGCGCGGCGTGCACGCAGCAGCGTCTCCACGTCGAAGCTGAAGCCGTCCACGGTTTGACCTTGGAACAATTGGGACGCTACTACGCCGCGGAAACACTTGAACCCGCATTGGGTGTCGTGCACTCCCGGGACGGCCAACAACCTCACCAGCATGTTGTAAGCCCTGCCCATGATATGACGCCTCTCGGGCTCGCCGATGCGGCGAGCACCCGGGGCTTCCCTGGACCCGATGGCGATATCCGCACCCTCAGTTTGGGGAGGCAGGAGCCTTTCCACCTGCTCTATGGGAACGGAAAGATCGGCATCGCACAGGAGCCGGTATTCCCCGTGGGCGCCCATCATACCGTTCTTTACCGCCCATCCTTTGCCGCGGTGGGGCAACTTCAGCAAATGGACATTGGAGTTAAGGGCAGTAAATTCCTCGATTATCCCCGGTGAGGCATCCGTGCTGCCGTCGTCCGCTACTATGATCTCCCAAGTGTGATGCCATTCAGCGAGGAACGACACGATACGGTCCAACGTGCCGCGGATGCGGGCCTCCTCGTTGTACACCGGGATTACCACCGACAAAAAAATTGCAGGCAAGGGGCGATACCCTTAAAGAAACGGCTGGCGGCCAGTGGTTAGTGACCGGTGGCAGGAGTCATCTACTTGGCTCCCGGTCACTGAACTCTAGTCACTGACCGAAGACTCATCGTCCAACTGGAAGCCGCGGTGGAGCAAACGGACTGCTTCAGCAACTTGGTCTTCCCGGATGACGCACGAAATCCGAATCTCCGAAGTAGTTATCATGTCGATGTTGATATGGCCATCAGCCAGGATGCGGAACATACGGGAGGCGTATCCCGGTGCATTCTGCATCCCCGAGCCCACTATGCTCACCGAGGCCAACGTTGGGTCGCTGACCAGACCCCCGGCCCCAACCTCGGTCGTCACCGCTTCCATGTACTCCAGCGTCTTGGGAAGGTCTGTCCTGCTCACGGTGAAGCTTATATCGGTGGCCCGTTCGACACTGGTGTTCTGGACTATGGTGTCGACGCTGATACCGGCCTGCGCCAAGGGTTCGAACAACGCGGCGGCGATGCCGGGACGGTCGGGCACCGAGCGGACGGTAACCTTGGCGACATTGGAAGTGGTGGCGATCCCGGTAACCTTGATTCTATATTCCATCGGGCCATCGTCCTGTTTGCTATGTGCCTGTTTGTTATGTATCAGCGTGCCGCTGGCGTTGCTGAAGCTTGAAGCCACGTAAATCGGGATGTTATAGACCGCCCCGAGCTCTATGGACCGGGGGTGCATTTTGGCCCCATAGTTGGCCAGTTCCAGCATATCTTCGTAGTCTATCGCATCCAACTTGCGGGCCTTGGGAACCAAGCGGGGGTCTGCGGTGTAGATGCCTTCGACGTCGGTGTAGATGTCGCACCGGTCGGCTCCCAACGCGGCAGCCAACGCGACCGCGGTCGTGTCCGAGCCACCCCTCCCCAAGGTTGTCACGTCCAAGTCTTCCGTTGCCCCTTGGAAGCCGGCAACGACCACCAACCGGCCCGCTGCCAACTCTTTCTTCACCCGGTCGGTTTCCACGCGATAAATCCGGGCGCTGCCGTAGGTTGTGTCGGTCCGTATCCCCGCTTGAACGCCGGACAAGCTGATGGCTTGGTAACCCAGTGTCCGAAGAGCCATTGTCACCAACGTGCAGGAAACCAGTTCGCCGGTCGACAGCAGCAGGTCTAGCTCCCTGGGGTCCGGCTGGGCCGTGATGGACTGGGCCAGCGAGATAAGCTCGTCGGTGGTGTCACCCATCGCCGACACCACCGCCACTACGTCCATACCAGAGTCCTTGGCCTGACCGATACGGCGGGCGACGTTAAGAATTTTGTCGGCGTCCGCGACCGACGAACCTCCGTATTTGTGGACTATCAACGCCAAATCAATGTCGCTCCATAACTACTTGCATTCTCTTTCACTTGGGGATAGGACTGAGTTGAGGGGAGTAATCCTCCACTCACAGGGTCCACCCGCCCGGCTACGCCTCTACGTGGGCGCCTCTGATTGTCGGCTGGGTAATACGTATCCTCCCGCTCACGTTCGCCTGCTTGGCGGCCTCGGCCATCTCATAGGCCACCGTCATCTCCCTGCCCTGCGTAAGCGCCAGCACGGTGGAGCCGCTGCCCGAAAGGAACACCCCCAAGGCCCCGGCGTCGGTAGCGGCTTGGAACAGCAGCTTCATGGCCGGGAACAGGGCTTGCCGGTAAGGCTGGTGCAGCCGGTCCTGGGTGGCGACGCCAAGATACTCCGGATGATTTGTCGCCATCCCCGCAACCAACAGGGCTGTGCGCCCCATATTGAACACGGCATCGGCGATGCTCAGTTCCGTGGGCAGCACGGCCCTGGCATCCGCTGTGGCGATCCTGGTATCCGGGATGAACAGTACGGCGTGCACTTCAAGCGGTAGGTTTACCGACACGGTGTATAGCTGGCGTTGATCGCTGACCACCAGTTGAAGCCCGCCCAAAACGGCGGCGGCAACGTTGTCCGGGTGGCCTTCCAGCGTAGCCGCCATCTCCAGCAGTTCGTTGGGCGAAAAGGCTTGGGAGCATAAGGTGTTGGCCGCCGCCAACCCCGCGGCAATGGCGGCGGCGCTGCTGCCAAGCCCTCTGGCCAATGGGATTTCGTTTTGGCAGCGTACGCTGACCTCCGGCATCTCCCGGTCCGCCTCGTGGAAGAGGAAGGTCATAGACTGGTATACCAGGTTGTCGGATCCGGTCTCCAATTCCCCGGCTCCCTCCCCTGTAACGTCCACCAAGGGATGACCTGCGGCCGGCGCGCCGGGGATTACTTCCACCAGGTTCCAGACGTCCAACGCCATACCAAGGCAATCGAAGCCCGGGCCCAGGTTCGCCGTTGTCGCCGGCGCGGCTACACGGATCGTTCCCATTGCTGCTCTCAGATCAGGACCCGTTCAAAGACGTACCGTCCCACGCCCTTGTTTTCCTTGAACTCGAATCCGTCAAAGTTGCCGCCGTAGCCGATAATAGGCACCAGGTCCTCGTATAGGGAGCCGTGGGACCGCAACGTTGAGGGTAGCGTGACTTCCTGCGGGTCGCCGAACACTACGTCGGGGGCGCCCAGGACCACTATGTCGCCTATCCGGTCGTATTTCAGATGAAATTTTTCCGCAGCTTCCGCACGGGTCAGGGCTTCGTCCACCCCATCGGTCTCCCGCAGGGCCGCCAACGCCGCTTGACAGTCCGCTTCGGCCAAGTACAGGTAAATGCAGCCGCCCAAGTTGGAATGGTGGACGGTGTACATGTCCTTGATTATTGGCACCGCTTGGGCTTGCACTCCGTGACCGGCGAGGACTTGGGGCAAATGGACCATGCGGCTCTTGGACGACATGCCGTGGTCGGCGGTGAGCAATACCTGCACATCCGGCAGACTATCCACCAACCGCCCTATAGCCTGGTCCAGCAGGTCCAGGTGCCTGGCAGACTCAGGCTCTTGTGGAGCGTAGGTGTGCATGGCGTAGTCGGTGGTGGTCAGGTACACCAGGTCGTAATGCTCCTGGCTCAGAATGTAACGCCCGGCATTGATAACCCACTCGTTGACTTCCAGGGAATATATGTGTGGAGCTTCTCCGACAGCGTTTACGACCCATTCCGGAGGTTGTTCCGATGAGACGCTCAAGGTTACGCCGTCGCCCAGCAGTCTTCTCAGCTTGTCTTTGGCAGTGACCAGCAAGGAGCGGGCGCCCTGCCGGGTCGCCCGTTGAAACATGGTCTCGGACTCAATGAAGTCTCCCGACTCCATGTAGTATTCCCGGTTGTCCTCCCGGTTCAACCAGTAGTTGGTGGTAATCCCGTGGGTGTCGGGATACCCGGCGGTTACCAGCGATACGTTGTTGACGTTGGTGACCGAGGGCATCATTCCCTTGCCCTCCACCATGAAGCCCTGCCGGGCCAATTGCCGGATGTTCGGCGTTGGGCACCATTCAAAGTACTCCGGGTCCAACCCGTCTATCATGATAACTATTGTCGTTAGAGGCACGGCGTGTCCTTTTACAGAATAATTGCGGTCTATAAAACTCTAGCGCACCTGCGCTGTCGCGGCAACATGCTTTCTCCGCGCTGGACAGGGAAGACTCTTACGTAGACAGCAGCCCATGAGCGCCAAGCCCGTTGGCATAAGTTCCGCCGCCCAAGGTTTTGTCGGCGATTTTCAGGTAGTCCAAAGCAAGACGGGGCAGCAGGAACCGCTGCCGCACGCTGTCCTGGGCCGCGTGGCCAATCCTCGACATCAACTCGCCTTCCCTCATAAGCTCACTGATACGAGAGGCGCATTGCTCGGGCGTGTCGACCAAGTACCCTGACACTCCGTCCTCGATTTGCGTCCTTATGCCGCCTACGTTGCCGCCGATCACCGCCTTACCCTTCCACATGGCTTCGGTGACAGTCAGCCCAAAGCCCTCGCGGGTGGACTTCTGAAGAATCACCCGGGACGCAGTCTGGAAGGCGTTGACTATGCTGTCGATGGTAGCGGGCAACCCTTCACAGGAGTAGTACATGTGAATGTCGGGGTCCAGTTCGGCGTATTCCGTAACGTTGTTCAACACTTCCAGGGCTTCTGGATCGTCGCTGGCTTGACTCAGCCCCAACAAGGCCAACTGGAGACCGGGGATGTCCCGCCGCGCCAGCCTGTAGGCGTCAATTACCCCCCAAGGGTCCTTCCAGTAGTCGAACCGGGATACTTGAGTGACCAATGGACGGGCCGGGTCAATCCCCATAGCGGCCACGATCCGTGACGCTTCCGCCGCGTCCAGGTGCAGGTTCTTTACGCTCAGCGGGTCGATAGCCGGCGGCGTGATATAGATCGGCGGCGACCCGTCCAGCGACGGCGGGATGTATGACTCGAGCGAAAACGCCAGCCCATCGTACTCCGCCGTCAGCGGCAGCAAAGAATCCAGGACGCTTCGGTTAGGGGTGGTAAGGTCAATGTGGACTACCCAGAACCATGCTCCGCCCCGGCTCTTACGCAGAAACCGGGCCAAGGGCAGCAACTGGGGATCGTGCAGGAACCATACGTCGGCTTCCAGGCCGTCCAGCCGCATTTGTTCGGCCACCTGCCGCACGCTGCCTAAGTAGGTCTCTCTCTCCTCAGAGGACAGTTCCCCTTCAGCCCCCTGCAACAGGTTGTGGACCTTCTTGGTCACTTGAAAAAAACTTGGCGGGGGGTTGATTACCACCCAATCGGTGGAGAGGCCCAACGAACTCATCAGCGGAGTCATGGACCGCAGGATTTCGGCCACCCCTCCCCCCTCCGCCGTACTGTTGAGGTGAAGTATGCGGCGGCCCCGGAGACGGTCGGCGACGGCGGACAATTCGTTGGCCAATCCAGGGGATAGCAGGGGGAGATATTCGCCAATGTTAACCGGTTGCTGCGGGACCGTAACAAACATCAGGGCGTATTCCTTCTTTTTAGAGAGATCTTCAGAAGACCAATGGTCCGATTGGAGTTGCCGTTGGTATTTTTTCACTGCGCAGCAGTTACTTCAAGCGGTTCTAGGCCGTAATTTAAGCGTTTTGGTAGTTTGGGCGTTTTAATTGAGTAAGGTGGGACATTGCAACGATAGCACGGGCAAAATATCCTCGTTCCGGCGCAAGAGCGGGAAATGATCCGAGGATTAGGAATTCACACGAGAATCGTGTCAAGTCTGAGTGTTCGGGGTGTAGTCAGTGGAGAAGAAGCCGGCCGGGACATGGTTGTCGATATTCAGACGGACGGCATGTAGCTGCTATGACACTACGGACTTGGCGAAGTTGCGGGCGAACTCCTCGATGGTGGAGCCGGCCTTGCGGCGTATAATCGGCTGCCCCAACTCGCCTATCTTGCCCATGAACAGCGTGTCGGTCTGAATGACTACTTCGGTCTGTCCATCGTCCTGGGACACCAACCGCATCTCCAGGTCGGCTCGCAATGAGCCGCCAACTTTGGGATCAGCCGCCTCAACCCTGAACCGGGCTTCTTTCTTCTCCGAGTCCTGATCGAGCACCACGATGGCGCCGGAGAAATCGAATCGCATCGGGCCCATCCGCACCTGCATAGCTGCACGGAACCGGTTTTCGCCGTCGGGCGTGACCTCTTTGACCCCCGGAATACAAAAGGCGGCATGGGGAATGTCCAAAAGCCTGTCCCAAGCAACGTCAGCGGGCGCGGGTATCAAGCACCGGTTTTCCAGCTTCACTCGGTTAACCTCTGCGGGCCGCTGACAAGGCTTGTTCAATGGCGCGGCGGGCGAACACCTCGGCCATGTCCCGCTTGTAATCCGCTGAGCCGCGGAAATCGTCCAGAGGGTCCACCTCGTCCTTGACCGCGGCGGCACAGGCCCGGATGTTTTCGTCCGTCAAGGACTGCCCGCGCAACATGGACTCGGCTGCCTTGGCCCTGATGGGCGTTACGCCCGACGCCCCCAGGACAAGCTTCAAGTCGTTGCAGGTGTTGTCCTCACCGGGCTCCACTATAGCCGCGACGGACACGGTGGCGTAGTCGTCGGCGGTACGGGGCAGAAACTTCAGGTAAACGGCCCCCGAACCGGCGGGGGCAGGCGGGACCAATACACTGGTAAGTATCTCTCCCGGCTGTACGTCTGTCTCGAAGTAATCCAGAAACAGGTCTTCCACTTGGACCACTCGCTCACCGTCTTTGGACGTAAGAATGGCCGACGCGCCAAGGGCGATCAATGCAGGAGGAGGGTCCTGGTTGGGGTCGCCGTGCACCAAGCCGCCGCCAATGGTGCCCATGTTCCGGATGCGGGGCGTCGCCACCCGGCTGAACGCGTAGGAGACCAACGGCGCCACTTGGGCAACCGTCGGATCGGTCTCCACTTGTCGCTGGGTGCACAACGCGCCAATCCTGACTCCAGCCGCGTCACCGTTGGACGCTTGGCTGATCCCGGTCAAGCCGGAAACCCGCCGGAGTCCGATGACATGGCCGGGTTGGGCCAAGCGTTGCTTCATCATCATAACCAGCGCTGTGCCGCCGGACATCACCCGGGCATCGTCGCCGTGCTTGTCCAGCAGCTCCATGGCCTCATCCAGGGTAGTGGGGCTGTGGAACTCGAAATCGATCATTGGGCGGTCTCCTGCACGGCCCGCGCGGCGTTCTTGACTGACTCCAATATGCCGTAGTAGCCGGTGCAACGGCACAAGTTGCCCATCATCCACTCGCGGATGTCATCATCGGTCGGTGCGGGATTAATGTCCAGCAGCGCCTTGGCGGCCAGCACTTGTCCCGGCGTGCAGATACCGCATTGGAAACCGCCGTGGTCGATAAACGCCTGCTGAACAGGGTGTAACCGCCCTTGCTCGGCAAGACCCTCGATGGTTGTGATATCCGCGCCATCCACCGCTACCGCCAGAGTGATGCAGGAAGCGATCATCTGCCCGTCGATCAGAACCGTGCAAGCTCCGCAAACTCCCACGCTGCACCCTTCCTTGGTGCCCGTGAGGCCCAAGTCGTACCGCAAACAATCAACCAGCAACTTCCTGGCCGGGACTTGCAGTTGATGGTCTATTCCGTTAACTCGAAATTGGATAGATTGGTCCATATCCGGTCCTGTCGGCGCGATAGATTACGGCCTGCGCCGGATTGCCCCAATGGTATAACAGGCGTTGGCGGGTTACAAGCTGGAAGGTCGGGAAGTAGTAGAATAGAGACGGGGTGTTATGGCACAGGAAGCACTGAGACGAGATGAAGCGTTGGCGTTGCTGCGGTCCTACAAGAAAGAGTTGGCCGAGCGATTCGACGTCGCCTCGGTTTACCTGTTCGGCTCCACCGCCCGCGACCGGGCGACGGCAACCAGCGACGTCGACATACTGGTCGACTTCAACGGTCCGGCTACGATAGAGCGGATTTTCGACCTGCAATCGTACATCGAGAGACTTGTGGACCGCCCTGTTGATCTCGTAACCCGCAAGGCATTGAAAAAGGAAATTCGTCCATACATAGAAGCGGAGGCCATCGACGTGTCCGAGGAGAACCCGCGAATGCCGGGTTCGGAGTCACCGCCAAGGGAGTGGCGCTTCCGCTTGGAGAATATGATTGGATTCTGCGAGGACGTGCTCAGCATTGCCGAGGGAATCAGCGAGGCGGAGTTTTCCGCCGACATCACTATAAACCGCTCTGCACTTCACACCATTGCCCTGATCGGTGAGGCGGCAAGGCATGTCCCCGACGCGGTAAAGGATGCTCATCCTGAGGTCCCGTGGGTGTCAATCATCGGGACGCGAAACCTCATAATTCACGACTATCTCGGCATTGACGACGACAGCATATGGGAAGTAGTCGCCAAGAACATCCCGGAGTTGCTGCCAAGGCTGCGCGCGCTGCTGGAAACGGTATGAGCGGGCCGTTGTTAGTCGAGGACGGGCGGCCTCTTTAGTCCGGCCTCACCGACTGCGCCCCCAGTTGCGGCCACGCCGCCGGGGAACCTGCCCTCTCCAACCGTTCCTGAATGGGCAGTGAATCGTCCCAATAGTGGCCGATAAAGCGCTGGCCGTTTACGTCGGCCGACTCGTCGGATGCCAGCCATACCACCGGGCTTTGCATCACCTCCGGCTGGATCATGCTGGCCCGGTCGTAATCTGTGTCGTCGGGTATCAGGTTTGTGCTGGACATGCCGCCGGGGACCAACACGTTGGCCGTAACCCCGGTGCCTTCCAGTTCGCGGGAGGCCATGGCTATAAGCGCTTCGTGGGCGGCTTTAGAAGGACCGTAAGGCGTTCCTCCTTCCCGGTACATGGTGTTCATGCTGGTTGTAACGCCTATGATGCGCCCCCAGCCTTGAGCCAGCATATGCGGGACGACCGCTCTTGCCATGTAGAAAGGTCCGCTGCTGTTGATTGAAATCACCCGGTCCCATTCTTCGCTGGTAATGTCCCAGAAATTGTTGCGTACCCCTCGCCTCCCGACCATGTTCCGCGGAGCGACCCCCGCGTTGTTGACCAGGATGTGGAGTCCTCCCATCTCGTCGATGGTCCGTTGCACCGCTTCTTGAGCAGAATTTGAGGACGAGACATCGACCACCTGCGTCATCACACTATCGTCGCCGCCTATTTCCCGCATGAAGTTCGAACTGCGGCCCAACCACTCCGGGTTGATATCCATCATGGACACGCGGGCTCCGGCCCGCACCAATGCCTCGGTCATGGCCCTTCCCAGTCCCATTGGGCTGGCCGCGCCGGTGACAATGGCTATCTTTCCGCTAAGTGGACGTTGTTGCATAATTACCCTCCCAGTCCAGGTTGGTATACCGGCGGTCAAATCCGCGTTAACTCAAATATCTCCCCAAGGTCCTCCACCGTCTCCAAGCGCCAGAGCCCTTCCAACAGGCCGTCAACTTGTTCTTTGGCCAGCACAGGCCCGGCCAAGCTGCGGAACTTGTCTTCCAACTCGCTGTCAGACAAGGGGTTCTTGTAGTGGCCCTTGTGGTAGGCGACGCGGCGGGAGCGGCGTTCTCCCTTGCCCGTCACCACTTCCACCTCGCACAGCATCGCTTCCGGCGCCATTTGGTTCGCTTCTTCCGACACGCTGACCTCAACCTTGGAAACCAGGTCAAGCAAGCGCCGGTCCCGGAGGTACTCGTCGTCGAAGTGGGACTGGTCTACCGTCCCGTACATCAGGGCGACTGCAACCGTATAGGGCATGCTGTGGTCGGCGGTCTCCCTGTTGACGGGACGCCATTTCTCCGGATCGCCAGCCATTATGTTAACCGCCGTTTGCAGGGTGCTGACGTTCACTTGGGTTATGTCTTCCGGGTTGGGCAATTGCTCCCGCACCTCAAGGGCCGCTTGTACCACTGTCTGCGAGTATTGACCCAAGGGGAAGCGCTTGATGCTGCACTCGCCTATCTTGAAAGGCTGTCCGGGCCCGCCGAACGTCTCCAGTTCGAATGGCTGGCGGGTAACCGCTTTGAAGTAGCCGCCGTCGCCCTCGAAGACCGGCGAGGGCCCGGTCAGGCCCATGCGGGCCAGGGTCACCGCGAAGACCGCGTTGCGGCTGGCGTTGGCATAGGCGCAACCCTTCCACATGGAAACGTCGCCGATTCGAGTCTGGTACAGGGCCAGGTTGGGCGCGATGCCAAGGTTCAATGCCTGCAGGGTCTGCTGACGGTCCAGCCCCATGCTCTTGGCGGCCCCCAGGATACTGGCGATGCAGCCCACGGTAACGTGGTCGAACCCCGAAGGCTTGATGTCCACCGCGTCGCAAATCCGGCAAAAAGCCTCGTATGCCAGCACGGTGGAGGTGATGAGGCCCTTGCCCCCGGCCCTGCCAACATCGCCGCACGTCAGGGTGGCCGCGATGCTGTCGCTGGGATGCCCGGACTCTTTGCTGGTATAGCCGTCGTTGAAGTCCAGGTACCGCACCATCACGCCGTTGGCGAAGGTCGCCAAGTCCGGGCTGGTAAGCTGGCCGCTGCCCAGGACTCTCCCGGCCGGGTTACTTGTTACAGTGGAAGCAACCTCCCTGGCTATCCGCGCCGGCTCGCTATGGTACCCGCCCAAGGCGCATCCCAAGGTGTCGATAATCATCCGCTTGGCCAAGTGAGCCGCGTCGTCCGGCAGGTCCTGGTATCGCAGCGATACCGCGTAGTCGCTCAACTGTTCGGCGATGGTCGGCATGGCAACTCCTCCAGGCATCATCGTCATTCCGGCCTTGAGCCGGAATCCATACTTGGCATGTTGAGTCCCGGCTGAATGCAATCATGCGAAGTGGGGCATGACCTCTTTGGCGAACAACTCCAATGACCTCATCTGCAGGCGGTGCTCCAACCCGCCAAAAGACAGGTTGCACCCAAAGTACTCTATGCCCTCTTCTTGGAGGGCCTTTATTTGGGCCACGCATTGCTCCGGACTGCCGACAACGGCGCGGTTTTCGTACAGGTACTCGCAACTGGTGGGCAACTCGTCCCGGTTGCTGCGCCACTCGTCCAACCGCTGGTACACTTCGCTGCTTTCGGTGAAGCTCCGCCGCCACTGGATCATGTCCATCGTCCAGCTCAACCCTGGCTCGGCCTCCTTCCGGGCTTGTTCTTCAGTCTCCGCCACGTAAACGTAGCGGAAGAAAGGAATCTCCGCAATGGATACGTTATGTCCCGCTTCTTTGGACAAGTGAACGTACCGGTGGCAGAGGGCCACGCTGTCCGAAGTATCCAGTACTACGCCAATCATCAAGGGATGACCTGTGGCGGCGGCATACTCCAGTGTTTCTTCGGTCCGCGTTGCGGCCAAGTATATGGGAGGGTGGGGCCGCTGCAACGGCGGAGGGGTCAGATTGGCGCGGGTTACTTGGTAGAAATTGCCGCTGTGCGAGAACTCAGGCGTGGTCCACAGTCCCTTGATGACCGCGATGCTCTCTTGGAACCGTTCCTGGCTTTCCTCCCGGTCAATGTTGTAACCGGTGTATTCGTAACCTGCCGTTCCCCGTCCGAAACCTACGTCCAACCGCCCGCCGCTGATGACGTCCAGCGTGGCGGTGTCCTCCGCCAGCGTAATCGGATTATGCAACGGCGGCACCAGCACTGCGGTGCCTAACCGGATGGTTTTGGTGCGGGCGGCCAGGCTACCCGCCAAGGCCGGCAGGGACGAACCGATGCCGTAGCGGGAGAAATGATGTTCCGCCAGCCACGCGCTGTGATACCCCAATTGCTCGGCGTGAACGACTTCTTCGGTGGCGTCTTCAAAGACTTGCCTTGGGTCTGATCCCTCGGGCCAAGGGACGTGGGTAAAGATGCCAAACTTCATACTTGGTCCTCCCATTTGGGCCTCGGTCGACGGCCCGCCCTATTATTCCATAGAACCAAGGCAGTCTCCAGCAAGGAAGCGGTCCGGGCAGGGCCTTTTCATTCTCTCGTCTTTCCCGCGCAGGCGGGAATCCATATGGTTCTGCCACGAGAAGGTTGCCATAGGCCACGGTCATGGAGGGTCCACCTTTCGCGGGAAAGACGAGACCCATTTGACCTGATCCGGAAAATGAAAAGGGCCCGGCGGTCCGGGTGGGTCAATGGAACAAGAGGCTTTCGATTTTCCGAGGGACCGGCGGACCCCTCCACCGGCGTTCGAGCGCCGGTCCGGATTCACTGCCGGGGTGCTTCTTAGAACCTGTTTACAATCTCTTCAGGATTAGCGTTGCGAAGGCGAGAACCACCATTTGCAGGCTGGTATTGAGCTTTCGTTCGCAGTTCTTCCAGAGCCGGCGGCACTTCTCCAGCCAAGCGAAAGACCGCTCCACCACCCATCTCTTCGGCAGCACCACGAAGGTGTGCAGTTCGTTGCGTTTCACCACTTCCACCGCGGCTCCCAACAGGCTTCGCACCCCAGCAGCAAAGGGCTTCCCGGTGTAGCCCCCATCCACCAGCACGTTCTGCACCTGGTTGAGGCCATCCCGGTGCCGGTCAAACATCGCCAAGGCCCCGGCCCGGTCGGTCACGTTGGCCGTGGTTAGGTGGATCGCGTGGGGCAACCCCTGCGTGTCCACCGCGATGTGGCGCTTGATTCCGGACACCTTCTTGCCCGCGTCATAGCCCTTGTTCCCGGCGCTGTCAGTGTTCTTCACGCTCTGGGAGTCCACGATACAGAAGCTGGTCCGCTCTTTCCGTCCATTGCTTTGCCGGGCCTCGCCAACCAATTTTTTTTAAGACCTGCTCCAGAATGGAATCCTCATCCGGGCCGGGCCGCTCGCTCCATTGCCGAAAATACTTGTAGCAGGTGCGCCAATCGGGGAAGTCCGCAGGCAGCATGCGCCACTGGCAGCCGCTTTTCAGGAGGTACAACACCCCGCAGAAAACGTCGTACAGGTCCACGGTGCGGGGCTTGGTCCGGCGCCGGACCAACTCCAGCGTCAGCAGAATCCGGGCGAATTGCTCCCGGCTGATGTCGCTGGGATAGGAATGAGACATGCTTACCCCTCCCTTGGTAATAGTCTCAACTTAACGTATTCCAAAGATCGTCAACAGGCTCTTACAAGTTCCGGCGCCGTTCCTGTTCCGCCTCCAGTTCGCGGACGCGGGCCTCGGCAGTGTTGGCTCGGGCTTCGGCGGCGATGCGGGCCTCCAAGGTTTCTTCGTACGTCGGCAGGTATCGTCGCGCCGCCGGGTCCCACCAGCGGAGCGCTCCGTCCTCCCAGCAGAGGTCCAGGCTCAGGACTTGGCTGTGCCCCCAAAGGTGGGTCTCGTCCGTTTGTATGATTTCAACTGGACGGTAGACCCCGTCAATCAGGACGTCTCCCGCCAGGGGCGCGTCGTGGCGGCGGCCGCCAGTGGGGTCGAAGCGCCAGTATTCCGGGATGCCGAACTCCTGGTAGTCTATTCGCTTGGCAGTGTAGTCATTGCATCCGGTGGTGGAGGCCACTTCCAGCACGAAGTCCGGCGGTTTGCCCTGGTCCACAATGGCGTAGCCATTTTGGGCGATGGCAACGTCCGCATTTACGTTGAAAGCGATGAGCAGGTCTGGGATTCGCTGGTCCCGCTGCTGGCTGACGCGCCGGTTGACCGGAATCTCGCTGAACACCAAGGTGGAGTCCACATTGCCGAAATGGGCGGTAAGCGCGGCTATGTGGCTCGGTTTGTGCAGGTGAAGGGTGTTCTGCATGTCGTCCCTGGGCGGAAAGTCCGGGAACATTTCGCCAGTCCCGGCGGGCTGCGTCTGCGAGTTGAGTCTGCTGGTCATTTCCGGCCTCGCTGGGTCAAGTGGAAGTCAATTTACACTGGGGGGATTCCAGTGTAAAGGCGCTACGGACTCTCCCATAACTTCCGAGAATGAAAAGACCTCGCCACACTGACCAAGGCCTTTTCATTCTCTCGTCATTCCCGCGCAGGCGGGAATCCATATAGTCTTGCCGCGGGAAAGTTGCCATAGGCCGCGGTGATGTGGATTCCCGCTTTCTCGAGAAAGACGGGACCTATGTAACCTAACCCAGAAAATGAAAAGACCCTGCCACACTGACACTCACCCCTTCCCAACCCCGCGACTCCGCCGTACCATAGATGCAACGCCGGAAAAATAAAGTGACAAAGGCCGCACCAGGAGACGCAGAATGGGAACGGTAAAGGTGACCATCGGAGTCGGAGACCCACAGGGACAGAGGTTCGAGACCCTGGAGGTCACGGTGGACACTGGCTCGACCTTCACGGCAGTACCCAGAGAACTGCTGCAGAGACTGGGCGTACCGGTAGAGCGCTCAGCACAGTCAGAACTGGCCGACGGCCGCTTGGCGCCAGTGGATGTCGGAAGAACAATCATAAGGCTGGAGGGAATGGAGCTCCCTACGCCGGTGATATTCGGAGATAAAGGCGAGCCCAACCTGCTGGGCGTGATCGCCCTCGAGGACGCACTCCTGGCGGTTGACCCCCCGAACGGACGCCTGGTGCCAGTAAACCTGCTCCGTCTCTGACAAAAAACGGAGCTTGAAATGACCACTCCGAAACCGCCCCCCAACACGACCCCCGGCCTGACGGGGTTTCCCAAGATGGACCCCGACGTATTCATCGCCAAGTGGAAGAACGTCGACTTCGGGGAGAAGCAGGCATCCCAGGAGATGTTCCTGGACATCTGCGCGCTGGTCGGCCACCCGACTCCCGTCGAACACGGCGACAAGGATGCCTTCACCTTTGAAAAGTGGGTGCCGGGCGGCTTTGCCGACGCCTACCTTGAAGGGTGTTTCGGCTGGGAGTTCAAGGGCAGTGACGATGACCTCGCCGCTGCGTTGAACCAGCTTCTGCGCTACCAGGTTTATCTGAAAACGCCTCCGCTGCTCATCGTATCGTCCTTCCGCACCATACGTATCCAAACCAACTTCCCCGGCATGGAAACGGTCCGGCATGAGATTCCCGTCGCCGAATTGGACCAACCCGCTCAACTCCGCAAGTTGCAGTGGGCCTTCTTCTCCCCAGCCGAGTTCCGGCCCAACCGCACGGTGGACGCCGTCACCAAGGAGACCGCCGACCTGTTCCAAGCCATCGTGGTGGACATGGAGCAGCACACTGCCGACTCGGAAAGGCTGGCGCGCTACCTCAACCAGATCGTATTTTGCCTCTATGCCGAGGATGCCGGTCTGCTCCCAGGCTCCCCCTTCTCCCAGGTTGTCCACCAGCATTACCGCAATCCCCCGGTGTTCGACAGCGCCATAGGAAGCCTCTTCGAGCAAATGGCCGGCGGCGGCATGTTCGGCGCGACCCAGATCGCCCACTTCAACGGCGACCTGTTCAGCAACGCCACGACTGTTGAGCTGAGCGACACCGCGCTGCAAAGGCTCGAAGAAGCAACCAACAGGAACTGGCGCAACATCGAGCCCTCCATCTTCGGCACATTGTTCGAGCGGGCGTTGGACGCCTCCAAACGCGCCCACCTTGGCGCCCACTACACCAGCGCCGACGACATTATGCTGGTGGTTGACCCGGTGGTGATGGCCCCGCTGCGCACCGAGTGGGAAGAGGTGCGGCAAGAGGTCGGCAACCTGCTCGTTGAAGAGGACCGGGACACCGCCCGGGTCCGGTTGGCGGCCTTCCAACAACGGTTGTTCGAGGTGGAGGTACTGGACCCCGCCTGCGGCAGCGGCAACTTCCTGTACCTCGCCCTGCGTTCCCTGCTGGACTTGGAGAAGCAGGTTATCGACTTCGCCGCGGCCTACGACTGGAAGGATATGAGGCCGACGGTCAAACCCGACCAGATGCTGGGGCTGGAAGTAAACGCCTATGCCGCCGAACTGGCCCGTACCGCGTTATGGATTGGCTACATCCAGTGGCACCAGAACAACGGCTTCCCCTACGACCACAGCCCGGTCCTCACCCCTCTGGTCTCCATCCGAAGAACGGACGCCATCCTGGCCAACCGCGATACCGTCAACCCGCAGGAGCCGGAATGGCCTCCCGCCGAGTTTATCATCGGCAACCCGCCGTTTCTGGGTAGCAAACTGCTCCGCGGCAACTTGGGCGACGACTATGTGGACGCCATGTTCGCCTTGTACAAGGGGCGTGTGCCCGCCGAGGGCGACGTGGTCTGCTACTGGTTCGAAAAGGCCAGGGCGTTGGTCGCTGACAAAAAGGCAAGACGTGCGGGACTGCTGGCGACTCAAGGAATCAGGGGCGGGGCCAACCGGAGGGTGCTTCAACGCATCAAGGAGTCCGGAGACATCTTTCTGGCTTGGTCTGATCAGCCCTGGATTCTGAACGGAGCGGCGGTCCATACCTCCATCGTCGGCTTCGACGATGGCTCCGAATCAAGCAGGGAATTGGACGGGGACACCGTAACATCCATAAACGCCAACCTCACCGAAGGCGTCGACCTCACTACCGCCGTCCGCCTCAATGAGAACCTTGGTATCGCCTTCATGGGAGACACCAAGGGAGGGCCGTTTGATATTCCTGGCCCACTGGCTCAGAAGATGCTGGAAAGCCCTAATCCGCACGGCAAGAGCAATGCAGAGGTTATCAGCCGATGGGTTAACGGACGGGACGTCATTAACCGCAATCGGGAAATGTGGATAATTGATTTTGCTCAAATGTCCTTGGAACAAGCAGCATTGTATGAGGTGCCATTTGAGTATGTGAACGTGCACGTAAGGCCAACGCGTGTAGCAAGTAAGCGGGCCCTGTACGCTGCCAACTGGTGGCTGCACATGGAGGCGCGGCCCGGATTACGTGAATCGTTAAAATCACCTTCGAGGTTTATCGCTACCCCCAGGGTATCCAAGCATCGACTCTTTGTGTGGATTCAAAAGGAGACATTGCCCGACAGCGCATTAATTGCTATCGCGCGTGACGATGACTACACCTTCGGAGTCCTGCACTCCGGTATCCACGAACTCTGGTCTCGGGCGTCAGGCACCCAACTTCGAGAAGTGGAGTCCGGTTTCCGCTACACTCCCACCACCTGCTTTGAAACCTTCCCGTTCCCCCAACCCACCGGCGAACAGCGGGAAGCCATCGCGGAGGCGGCAAAGAAACTGAACGAACTCCGGGAGGGCTGGCTCAACCCGGAGGGCGCCGCTGAGTCCGAATTGAAAAAGCGGACGCTGACCAACCTCTACAACTCCCGCCCCAAGTGGCTGCAACTGGTCCACGAGCAGTTGGACAAGGCGGTCTTCAACGCCTACAACTGGCCCGACGATTTGGCCAACCCGGATATACTGGAACGGCTGCTGGCCCTGAATCTGGAAAGGGCAGAGCAACAAGGACTTTGACCGGGGCCTGATGAAAACTTGGTCGCTTGACCGGCAGAAACTTCAGACCGCGGTAGAAACGGCCAAGGCACTGAAAAAGTGGGGTTAGGCCCCTTTCATTTCCCTTACTGAATTTTCCCGGGGTAAATGGATTCCGAGGTGATCAAGGTATGTAGTTCGGCGGCGAAGACTTGGTGATTGAGATGTATGTCCTCCCACCAAATGCTTGCATGGGATGGGTTCTTTTCGTCAGGGGTGTGCTTAGCCGTTGCCGAACGTGCGCCCCTGTTAGCGACTGAATCTAAGGCTTGGCCAACATTGAGAACGACGAACCGACCGTTTACCGTGAGGGTCAATGGCGAATTGTCCCTAATGCTGTTAACCGCATCGTCGTGGTCATCAGAATAGTACTCAAGCCAATTTGTTGACAGATCGTTTTCACCTTCACGTAGGTAGAACGCGCTCACCTTGGTCCACGCATGTAGTGCGGCACCACCTGGCTACGTGATCATCCCTCTGGAGTCTGTCGCTTGGGTTGGTCACGCAGTCGTAATCCGGTGCGCGAACATGCCAAGCGAATCCATTATTTCCTCTTTCGTTGATTCGTCTTGTTTTTCCGCTCGTTCGATGCCTGGCCTGTAAGGACCCGATAGAGCGACATACTGAATTTTGCCTGACCCCAGGAATTTCATGGAAACCACTCCATTCCCTCTACCCCAAACGCTGTTTGGGTCTCCGTTGTCCTTGAGGTGCCACTCTAACTCCATAAATCCTTGTGGGTCAGACCCAACAATGGGAGGCGCCAGTTTAGCTTGTTGGGCAATGAAGGATACGACGGACCGAAGCGACTCCATCACAACAGGAGGTTCGTCAGGCTCATCGGCAACGATGTCAAGATACTGCTGTATGCGGTCCGCGACGTCCTTTCGCCCCATGCCAGCCAAGCGATCTAGGAGAACTTTTCTTTCGTCCACGGAGATAACCGCACTTTCTTGGTGAATCCAGAGTTCGTTGTCGCTCACCATCTCTTTTGCTCACTTTTCACAGGTCGTCCAGAATCCCTATACAACACTTGTACATAGTGGTTTCAACTTATTTGGAGTGATGGCTAATTCTCCCGTTCGCCCTGAGCTTGTCGCAGGGCCGTCCGTTCATGGTTCGACAAGCTCACCACGAACGGACTCCCGATTTTCCTTCTCACCCCGCCAATGCCAGAAGCTTGGTCAAACCGACCGTAGACGCCACAATTGCAATGGCAAACCCCATGAATTGAAGCAGTATACGACTTTGCAATCCGTCTATCTTGGTTTCCAGCCTAGCCTCCAGCCAGTCTATCTTGCCCTCCAATCGCGCCACATCAGCCTTGGATGCCCAATGTTCAGACGCCCCTTTCAGTCTGGCCAATCTGGATTCAAGATTGTCGGCGGTGGTCACAACGGTACTCCTTTGTCAACTATCAACAGAGACTGGACTGGGCTTGTACGATCGCGCTGTTAAGTGGCAGTCATTATGCAATATATACATAATATCCCATACCCCACAAGGAGACGCGCCGCTGTTCTCAGGGCCTTTTCATTCTCTCGTCATTCCCGCGCAGGCGGGAATCCATATAGTATTGCCACGGGAAAGTTGCCATAGGCCGCGGTGATGTGGATTCCCGCTTTCTCGGGAAAGACGGGACCTATGTAACCTAACCCAGAAAATGAAAAGGCCCTGCCGCTGTTCTTACAACCAGAATGCAACGACACGATAGATTAAGGGCCTTGGCCACCACTAAACTACTGACAGCCTCCCCCTTGTCATCTCCGATAACAACCCTCTACCATAGTACCTGTGCGGCATAACGCCCCGCCGTTCGTACAGCTCGGACGGTGTGACTAAAACGGGTCGGCAAAATTGGAGCGCGGGCGTCCCGCCCGCACCAGGTAGGGACGACTTTGCACCTGCCCCGTGACCTGGACAAGGATGTGACGTAGGGGCAACCCTCGTGGTTGCCCTCGCAGCATGATTCGGTCGCATCCTGAAAATCCCAAAATCCGGTAAATCCTGATTCAGCCAAATGTCAGGAAATGTCCGCAAATGTCCGGGTTTCCGAAATTCAAGCCCTTGGCCAACACTGCGGGGCAACCCGGAGGTCTGGAATGGGAGGAAATGAGAGGGGAAATTCAGAAAACCGCCAACCCTCCCGTGTGACTTCGGGTGGAATACCCGGCCCGGGATACCGGTAGCGGTCCACACCACCTGAAACGGAACCCTGCCAAAGCCACAGGGCTTTTTCATTCTCTCGTCTTTCCCGCGCAGGCGGGAATCCATGTGGTCCTGCCACGAGAAGATTGCTATAGGCCACGGTCATGTAGGTTCCCGCTTTCGCGGGAAAGACGAGACCCATTTAACCCAATCCGGAAAATGAAAAGGCCCTGGCCAAAGCCAGGAAAGTCCTGTCGCAAGGCCAAGGAAATTGATATAATCTCTGGTGCGGACCAATTGTGGCCCGCTCTCCCCACCCAGGCCTCTTACACTTACCCTTTGGCATTGTTTTCGGAGCGGTGACCTTTCTTGCCTACCCACGTGCTTCACGGTGACACCTACTTGGTGCATCAACGATTGGCCGGTTTGGAGGCGGACGCGGGAGCGGGGGACGTATTGGACGCTAGCCGCCACCGGTTGAACGGCGTCCAGACCAACCCTTCCGAGCTTCTATCCATCTGTAACGCCCTCCCATTCATGGACTCTCACCGGTTGGTGTTGGTGGAGGGCTTGTTGAGCAACTTCGAACGCCGCGGTGGTCGGGGCCGCCGGGCCGGCGGCGATTCCTCATCCGGCAACTCGCTGGGAGGATGGGATGCGCTGGCGACGGCCGTTCCACAAATGCCGGACACGACGTTGTTGTTCTTCATCGACAGCCAAGTGTCCGACAACAACCCTTTACTTCGAGCGTTGCGTCCCGTTGTAGAGGTACACGTATTGGCCACCCCCACCGGAGAAGCTCTTGCTCGTTGGATCAAGGCAACGGTGGAAGACAAGGGTGCTGCCATCAGCCCGCCCGCCATCGGCGCTTTGACCGACATGGTTGGCAGCGACCTTTGGGCCTTGGACCGGGAACTGGAGAAGCTGTCCCTTTACGCTGGAGGTCAGCGTATCGAGGAAGGCCACGTCAACGAACTGGTGCACCAAGCCAGGGAAGCCAACGTGTTCAACGCCGTTGACGCGATGATAGAGGGCCGCCAAGGAGTAGCGTTGCAGTTGCTTCAGCGGTTGAGGGACGACGGCAGGGATGCGTCCTACATCATCGCCATGATTGAAAGGCAACTCCGGTTGATGGCCTTGGCGCGATATTCCCTGGACAAGGGAGTCCAAATGCGGGACATGGCCGCCGTTCTTGGCGTCAACTCTCAGTTCGTCGTGCGGAAGACTGTGGAGCAGGCACGCCGCGACTCTTGGCAGAACATTGTCTGGCGTTACGACCGTTTGCTGGAAGCTGACCTAGCCATCAAGCAGGGGCGTTTGGAGCCTGACTTGGCCTTGGAATTGCTGGCAGTGGACCAAGCCTCCAGCGTCCGGAATCGAGCGTGACCTCGGTTGCCGGTTCAGTGAAGCCCCATGTCACAGAATAGCTGGAAGATAGACCCTTGGCTGCCCTGAAGAACCTGTTAGATCCATCCTTGCTTCGGGCTTGCTTGGCCGAAGTAATCGGCACCTATTTGATGGTCACTATTGGCACCGGTTCCGTGGCCGCGGCGGTGCTCACCGGCGCCCAAGCGGGAGTGTGGCAAGTGGCGGCCGTTTGGGGATTTGGCGTCACCATCGCTATCTACGTGACGGCGGCGGTTTCCGGCGCCCACCTCAACCCTGCCGTAAGCCTTGCCTTCGCAATATTCCGCCGGGCTTCGTTCCCATACACCCGGCTGGCGCCCTACTGGATATCCCAATTGGCGGGCGCAGTCCTTGCGGGGCTGACGGTTCTCTGGCTGTTCGGTCCCTTCATAGTGCGTTTTGAAACCGTCAACGGGCTGGTTCGAGGGGCGGCGGGCAGCCAGCATTCTGCAATGGTGTTCGGAGAGTACTTCCCTAACCCCGCTATGTTCGGCACCGGGCCGGAGACAGCGAGTTTAATCAGCCCCATGGGGGCGGCGCTGGTTGAAGGGTTCGGCACGGCGATACTCCTGCTGGTGATATTTGCGCTGGTGGACCACCGCAACTCCAGCCTGCCCACCAAGTATCTCGCGCCGTTTTTCATAGGGTTTACCGTGGCGGTGCTCATAAGCCTGTTCTCACCGTTGACCCAAGCGGGATGGAACCCGGCGCGGGACTTCGGCCCGCGGCTGGTGGCGTTCTTCGCCGGTTGGGGGACTATCGCCATACCCGGACCGTCATCGGGGTTCTGGGCCTACGTCGTGGGGCCACTCATTGGTGGACCAATAGGGGCCGGCATTTACGAGTTTCTGGTGCGTCCGGGGTTAAAGTCCAGAATCCTCGCCGGGTCCGAAAGCGGCAACGGCAATGGAGCCTAGCCGTCGATGCCCGTCAGGCCTCGCTGGAGACGGGATTGTAGCAAGCAACCCAGTGGTCCTCCCGAATTTCAGCCAACGTCGGCGCGTCTTCTACGCGGCATCTGGACAGCGCCTTGGGGCAACGGGGCAGGAAGGGGCATTCCTGTGGCAGGTCGGTCATATCCGGGGACACTCCGCGGAGTGTTTGAAGCCTTCTGCCGGCGTCGTCCAGACGCGGCAAAGTGTTCAACAGCGACCATGTGTATGGGTGCTGGGGCTCTTTGAACAAGGGCAATACTTGGGAAGTCTCCACCACGCTGCCTGCGTAGATAACCCCAACTTTATGGGCCATGTTGGCGACTATGCCCATGTCGTGGGTGATCATCAAAATTGACGATCCCTGGTCCCGGCACAGCATCTTCAACCGCTCCAGGATTTCCGCTTGAAGGGTCACGTCCAAGCCGGACGTAGGCTCGTCGGCGACCAACAGGCGCGGACGCAATACCAGAGCTATGGCCAGCATAACCCGTTGGCACATGCCGCCGCTCAGGCTGAACGGATATTGTCCCATAATGCGCTTGGGGTCCGGCAACCCCATTTCACGCAGCATGTCCTGGGCCATCTGATTGGCCACCCGTGGACGAATGTCCAAGTGGGCCAAGATGACCTCTTCCAACTGCGTACCTACAAGCTGGACGGGGTTCAAGGCGGCTTGCGCGTCCTGGAACACCATCGAGATGTCCTTGCCGCGTATGCTCCGCATGTGGTCGGGGTGGGCCTTCAGCAGGTCTACGCCATCAAACATGACGCTGCCCTCGGACACCGTCGCATTGATGGGCAATAGTCCCATGATAGCCAAAGCCAGCGTACTCTTTCCGGCCCCGCTTTCGCCCACCATGCAGTAAATCTCGCCTTCCTGCTGGGAGAAGCTGACACCATTGAGGGCGTTTACCGCGCCGCCGGCGGTGCCGAACTTGACGTGTAAGTTTTCGACAACCAGAGTTTCAGCCATGTATGCGCCTCCCGAAGGTCAACCGGCGAGCGTTGTCAACGCGCCTTTCGCGGTGGATAAGCATTGTTACCAAAGCACTGACGATCACCGGGGACTATTGGCGTTGTGATTTCCGTTGTGGAAGTTACGCATCCGCTCGGCGTGGAACCTGCCGGCTTTCAACTCACATACCAAGTCGTTCACATCGGTGATCCGCCGTTCGAAGCGAGTCGCCGCCGTCCCCAATTGCTCCACACGATGGGCGTCGCTGCCGCCTGTCATCCTGGCCCCAATCAGGCCGCTCAAGTCATGCGAGAAGAGATTTTGCACTTCGCTGCCGCGGCCGTTCATCCCCTCAATGGCGTCGCAATGTTGGAAGAACTCGTCCTTGCTGGCTGTTTCAAGCATGTGCTGACGCACTTCAGGCTTTCGGCCGGGGTCTTCCAAAAAGCGCCGGCGATAGGGATGAGCGGCTATCATCGCGCCGTTACGTTGCCGGACTGAGTCCAGCAGGAAGTGCGGTTTGTGCAAACCGAACACGTAACGCTGCAAGCCAAACACTATAACATGTCCGGTATCCGTGTTGATTTCGCAACCTGGCAGCACAAGCAGACCGTGCCTGCGGGACAACCTGCGGACTTCCTCGTCCGGCCAAAAGGCATCGTGCTCGGTGAGGCAAACCCCGTCCAACCCGGCGGCCTTGGCTCTATCCAGCAGGTCGTCCACCTCCACGAAACTATCGTCGGACTTGGGGTAACTGTGGGTGTGGAGATCAATCAACAAGAAGGAAACGCCCTGATTCTATGTGGCTCCAATAATAGCAAAGCGTCTCTTCAAAGGGAAATCGCAGGGTGACCGTAGCCCTGATAGTCCAATTCCCCCCGATACCTGCGCAAGGCATGTTCCAAGGGCCCGCCGTTATCGCTGGCGTCGGAACAGCCTCCACACGGGAATAGTAAATCCGGGAAGCAGGTCGCCGCCGTCAAGAATGTCGTCCTCGTACAGCATCTCTGGCGGAACTCCTGGTCGGTACCTGGTTACAGTCACACACTCCGGGTCAATGATCCATACTTCCCGCGAGCCGTAACTTAGCCACATCAACGCCTTATCTTCCAACGCAGCATAGGAGTTGCTGGGCGACTTGACCTCGACGGCAAGGTTGGGGTAGCCTCTCGTGCCTGCTGGTACTCGTCCCGGCGCAATCCAAGCCACGTCAGGGGCGCGCACTGTGTCGGGGTTGCGCTCTAGCCTATGTCCCGGGTCCCCTGATATTACGGTTCCGTAATCGTTGGCATCCGAATAGTTGGATAGGGCTGTTGCAGTGCGGCTTTCAACTTCGCCGTGCGTATATCCTGGAGCGACTTTCTCACTCAACACGCCATGGATTAACTCGTGCCATTTGCCGTCGCCGGGCATCATAAGCAACTCGTCGCCGGTAATCAGCCTGTGCTTGGTAATCATCTTGCAGCACCGCAACCGTATGGGTGTATCATCGCTGGCCGAATTGTAACACGCGGATTGCCACCTGCACCGGTAAGTGAGACTAGCGGGGCATCACCAGCCCCTCGTCTTCCAAGTGTTCCAATACTTGTTCGGCCCGTTGCTTTCCAATTTTCAGGCGACGCTCCAGGACCGAGGCGGTGAGACGGGGACTTCTGAGCGCAATTTCCCTCGCTTGGTCCAACATTCGCTCGTTGAGTTCCCCGCCCTCGTCCTCTTCATCCTCGTCGTCTTCCAACAGAATCTCGGGCAACGGCCCGCCTTCCTGGGTCTTCCAAAAGTTGACCAGCTTGTCAATTTCCTCGTCGTAGACCAGCGTGCCCTGCACCCTGCGGGGCTTGGGAGAATCCGAGTTCAGGAGCAGCATGTCGCCCTTACCCAACAACCTCTCCGCACCAACCATGTCCAGGATCACCCTAGAGTCGACCTGGGAAGCCACGGCGAAAGCTACGCGCGCCGGAACGTTCGCCTTGAGAAGGCCGGTGACCACGTTTACCGAAGGGCGTTGAGTGGCCAGCACCAAGTGAATTCCTGCAGCCCGCCCGAGTTGGGCAAGCCTGACCAAATTCTGCTCGATTTCGAATCCGCCGGACATCATCAAGTCGGCCAACTCGTCAACTATCAGCAGCAGAAACGGCATGGGCTCTTCTGCTTGGGCGTTATAGCCGCTGATGTTCCGCACCCCGCTCTCTTCCATCTGCTTGTAACGCCGGAGCATTTCCTTCATCAAGCCCTGGAGGGCGGGGTTGACCTTTTCCACGTCGACGATTACCGGCATGACCAAGTGCGGAATGCCGTTGAAGGGCGTAAGTTCCACACGCTTGGGATCGACCATGAGCATACGCAGTTGGTCCGGCGGCTTGGTCAAGAGCAAGGACGCAACCACTGAATTTGTGCAAACGCTTTTGCCGCTGCCGGTTGCGCCGGCAATCAGCATGTGGGGCAGGGTAGACAGGTCTACCACCGAGGCGTTGCCGCCGCTGTCTTTGCCCATCGCCACGGGCAGTCCGCCCTTGGTGACGATTTTTTGAAACTCTGGCGACTCCATGACCTCCCGGAGGTGCACTTTACCCGGCGAAGGCGCAGGCACTTCCAAGCCCACCAATGCCTCTCCAGGCACGGGGGCCTCGATGCGCAAATAGGGCGTCTTGAGGGCCAACGCGAGATCTTTCTCCCGGGTCAGAATACTCTGGACCTTGACCCGGCTTTCAACCCTGCCTTGGTTTGCGTCGTCTTTGCCGCCTTCCCCTCTTTTGGGTATCCAGCCGGGAACCAAGCCGAATTGAATTATCCTCGGCCCTGCCTTAATGTCCTTGACCGCTACCGCTACGCCATGTTCCGCCAGAGTAGTCTCGATATGGCGGGCCATCTCTTCCAGTGGACCCATGGGTTGCTCGTGGTATTCGGCAGGGGCCAAGCAGTCTATGGAGGGCAGGGACCATTTAGAACCGCGTACTTTGACGGGAACCGCTTCCGCTGAATGTCCATTCGCGGCGGCTTCACCCTCCATTGGAAGATCGGGTGGCTCAACTTGGTCCAGGCCAGGCCAGGCCAGGGATTCCGCGCCGCCGTCTGGTCCGTCCCCTTCGGTTACACTGCCACTTCGCCCTTTGACTGTGCTGGACCTGAAGGAAAACACGCGGCGGATTCCGCGGGCCATTCGGGAGTGATATTCGGCTGTGGAGACGTGCTTGATAAACCGGACCAGGTAGTAGCTCGCGAAATAGCTGAACACGTACAGGTAGAAGGCCCCGCGCTTGACCGCTACCAAGAAAGTTCGCAGTCCCTTGTAGTAGACGACGCCAAAACGCTTGGGATGGAGCAGCAGCGGTGTAAGGACGACTATGCCGCCCAGTTTAAAGGCTGCCAGAGTCAAGGAATCGCCTGCGATGAGAGCACCCCAGCTGCCACTGAGCCCGGTGCTGGACCAAATGCTGTCGCCGACGCCAAAGAATGACAGCGCGCCAACGGCCACGACGACTGCTATGGCCGCGACAACCCATTGCCGCCAATGCCGGGCCAAAGACAGGGGGTGGTACCGCAAGGTGACCAGAGCGGCACCGGCCCACAAACCCACCGGAATCATCCCATAGGCGAGGGCATCTACGGCGGCCTCCCGAATTCCGGGATAGAGCGTAATGGACAAGCCAACGCCCAACAGAATGATTAACACTACCAGCGCGTCAATGGCAACGCTGGGCCTAGCTTTAAAAAGGTCCTTTATTGAAGGTGGTGAAGCGCCTTTGCGTCCAACCGCGGAACCTGCCATCGAGCCCTCCCATTCGACCGCAAATTACTATCGGCGGCCGGGAAGACAACTACACTTCCAAGACCACCGATATTATCATAGGCCGTCTGCGAGTTTGGCTAGAAAGGAACTCGCGGGCGGTTTCGCGCAATTTGGTTTTCAAAAGTTCGGTCTGGCCGGGCGGGTCGTCACTTTCCGCCAGGACCTTGGACAACGTGGATGCCAACTCTTCGAACAGGTGCTCCGTTTCGGTGGACTCCATAAACCCGCTGGCCACCGCTTTGGGAAGCCCCACTGGCTGGCCAGTGTATTTGTCGGTTGACACTACCACGACGACAACCCCGTCCTTGGACAGGACGCGGCGCTGGCTGAGGACCTGGCTGCGTTGATCGCGGGTGCTCAACCCGTCTATGTATATGGGTCCGACGGGTATCTTCTCTGACACGGCGGCCCCATCGGAGGATAGCTGCAATACGTCGCCATCTTCCAGGACGAAAATGCCCGACTTCGCCACTCCCAAGTCCCAAGCCAACTGTGCATGGGCCCTCAAGTGCCTGTACTCCCCGTGCACCGGGACGAAATAACGTGGGCGCACCAGATTAAGGACCATCTTCAATTCTTCCTGGCTGGCGTGGCCGTGAACGTGTACCGTTGCGATGCGGTCATACAGCACGTTCGCTCCCTGCCGCAGCAAGTTGTCGATGGTGCGGCTGACCCCAAGTTCATTGCCCGGTATGGGCGTGGCGGAGATGATGACCGTGTCGCCTTCCAGGACGTGTACGTCCCTATGGTCGCGGTTTGCTATCCGCACCAACGCCGACGTGGGCTCGCCCTGGCTGCCGGTGGTGAGCAGTACAACCTGGTCCGCAGGCAAATGCCGGATCTCTCCAAGAGGCATCAACGTTCTCGGCGGTACGGACAGGTAACCCATGTCCATAGCGACATTCACGTTATCCACCATACTGCGGCCTACAATACCGACTTTGCGTCCGTACTTTACGGCGGCGTCGATCACCTGCTGCACGCGGGATATCAAGGATGCGAAGGTGGCCACCATTACCCGCCCCGGCGCCTCACGGATAGCCCCGTCCAACGCCTCTCCCACTACACGCTCCGAGGGTGTATAACCCGCCATCTCCGCGTAAGTAGAATCGGAGAGCAAAAGCAGCACTCCTGACGAGCCATAACGCGCCAGCGACGCCAAATCTATTGTCTGCCCGTCCACGGGGGTATGGTCTATCTTGAAGTCGCCGGTGTGGATGACAACGCCGTGGGGAGTCTCGATGGCGATTCCCATGGCGTCGGGTATGCTGTGACACACACGGAACCACGTTGCTTTGAAGTGCTTGCCTATTTGATAGCCAATGCCGGGTTCTATGGCCTCCAGAGTGGCATCCCTGACAACCCGCCGTTGGCGCACTTTCACGGAAAGCAGACCATGCGCCAGCCTTGGCGCATATACAGGCACGTTCAACCGGGGCAGTACGAAGGGCAAAGCACCGATGTGGTCTTCGTGCCCGTGGGTGATGAGGATGGCTTTCACCCGGTCCGCCCGTTCCACCAAGTAGGAGATGTCGGGAATGATCAGGTCTACTCCGAGCATGTCCTCTTCAGGAAACTGGACCCCGCAATCGACGATGACGATTTCGTCGTCGTACTCCAGGGCCAGCATGTTCTTGCCTATCTCGCCCAGTCCACCCAGAGGTATGACCCGTAAAGGGATGTTAGGTCCCGTCAATTTCGTTACTCGAACATGTTGAGTTGTTGAGGTGGCGGTTCCAGTGTAAGCGTGGGAGTCTCCGGCACGCCCGAATTGCGAATATCTGCCAACACGGCGGGAATCCCCTTGAAGTCTTCGACGATTCCGGGCCGGAATTCCTGCCGGTGCAGTCCCGCCGCGGGGTGCATTATGGGATAGATAGCCCGCCCGTCCTTCCGGCGGACTTTCCCTCTGACCCGGCTTACGCTTTCACCGGGGAAAAACCTGGCCAGGGAAAAACGTCCCAAGGTTACGATCAACGCCGGGTCCACGAGTTCGATCTGGCGCTCCAAGTACTTGTTGCAGGCTGAAACCTCAGCGGGCAATGGGTCCCTGTTCTGGGGAGGCCGGCATTTGACCATGTTGGCGATGAAGACTTGCTCCCGCGTCAAGCCAATCGAACTCAAGAGGTCGTCCAGAAACTCCCCTGCCGCTCCAACGAAGGGCCTGCCCAGCCGGTCCTCATGGTAACCTGGGCCCTCCCCAATGAACATAATCTCCGCGTCAGGGGCGCCTTCACCCGGGACTGCATTGGTACGCCCCCGGCCCAACGGGCAGTCCTGGCATTCCCCGACTAACCGGGCGACTTCTTCCACGCTATCCATAAGGCTGGAACCTCCTGGGCAGGTTAATAAAGCCACCGTGACATTGAGCGCAATTGTTTATCCACACGATGATTGGCTTGTTGACAGGCGCATTGCAGAAATATCAGGAGGTCGGCTCTTGCCAGAGGGCGTCTCAAGCAAAACTGAAGATGACTTCGTCATCTCCATCAGGCGAGAACTCACGAATCAAGGGGAGCAAGCATCGTGAGGAAAGGTATCCTCCCTAACCATGTCCCACCCTGTATCGGAAGCCGTTAGCCCGCAAAGGTCTCATGGCAGCCGACACCGGTGTAACACTACGGCCAGACAGTCCCATGCCGGCCTGGCCTATTCGTCTTCGATGCCCTGCTGCCTCAAGTAATCAACGGCGTCCTTAATAGTTGCGATATTACCGGCTTCGTCGTCCGATATCTCCAGCGTCTTGTCGTCGGTTGAAAACTCTTCCTCGAAGGCCATTATCAACTCAACGAGGTCCAACGAGTCCGCTCCGAGATTTTCCACGAAGTTCGACGTTTCGCCTACATCCGCCTCATCAGCACCGAGCTTGTCTACTACTATGGTCTTTACACGTTCAAAAATGGTCGCCAAAGGGTCATCTCTCCTACGGTAAGGGTCCAACAGTGGACATATCAGCCATTACCGATCCCAAGACTCCGTTCACGAACCTGCTGGAGCTTTCGCTGCCGAACACCTTCGCCAACTCCACAGCTTCGTTAATGGCTGTTTTGTCGGGGGTCTCGGGGGTATACAGTATCTCTTGCAGAGCGATCCGCAGGATGTTCCTGTCCACCGGAGCCAACTGGGGCACCGGCCACACCGGTGCGTATTTCTGGATTAACAAGTCAAGGGCTGTGAAGTTGCCGGCCACATCGTCAATCAACTGCTTGGCAAAGGTTGACGATTGCTCCGGCAGACCGTCCTCTTCCGCTAACAATTCCAGGGACGCATCTTCCAAGCTGCCCCGAATGTCTCCAGCAAACAACGACTGCAAGGCCGCTATTCTGGCCTTACGTCTCAGGTCGGTGTACTTTACCCTAGGCATCAGACGCTATCAGGCTTGGTTCCGCAAGGTCTACGCCGACGCGCCGAGCAACTTGCGAATGGAGTCCGGGTTGGATAATGCCACAGCATGGACACTGCGGTCAATCCGCCGGATCAAACCCGCCAAAACGCTAGCGGGTCCCAATTCGACAAACTCGGTTACACCAAGGTTAATCATGCAGCGGACAGAGTTCTTCCACTGGACGCACTGGCACAATCCTTGGATCAACTCGTTCCGCATCTCTTCGCCGGTCCGCAGTTCCGCGCAGTCGGAGTTGGCAATGACCGGCATCAAGGGGTCTTGGAAGTCCAACTCCGCAGTAGCCCCGGTCAAGCCTTCCCGGGCTTGTTCCATCAATGAGGAGTGGAACGCGCCGCTTACCGGCAGAGGAACCGTTTTGCGGGCGCCCCGCGCCGTAGCCAAGTCCATAGCACGAGCGACGGCGATCTTGTCTCCACTGAGTACTATCTGGTCATCGGAGTTGATGTTGGCTAATTCTACGCCAGTCTCACTGCAAATCTGGGTCAACGCCAGTTCGTCCAGCCCGATGATGGCCGCCATCCCGCCTGGACGGTCAATGGAGGCCTGTTGCATCAGCCGGCCCCGCTCCCGCACAAGTTTGACGGTTTCGGAGAAACTGAGGACTCCCGAGACCACCATAGACGTATATTCGCCGAGGCTATGCCCAGCTAGAACAGAGGGCGTTTCCGGGTCGGAGCCCAGGAACTCCTGCCAGGCCTTCCAAGCGGCGATGCTTACGGTCATGATAGCCGGCTGGGAATTTATCGTATTTTGAAGCTCTTTCGCTGGTCCCTCGAACATCAACTTTGTCAGTTTGACGCCCAAAGCATCGTCCGTTTCTTGAAAGACCTCCCTTGCAGCACGGGATGTCTCGTAAAGTTCTTGTCCCATACCCACAGTTTGAGATCCCTGGCCCGGGAAAACGTAAGCCAAGCGACTTGAGGTATGGTCTTCAGCAGTCATTACCATTCGTCTACCCTACACACTATGGCCTTATTGCAGTCCAGTTGCACTGCATTACTCCGTCGGCATCCTAGCAGGACCGAAGTCCCAACAAGCGCCGGTTAAGCATTTACATCAACCACCTGCCGCCCACCGTAGTACCCGCACTGGGGGCAAACGGTGTGGGGCATCTTGGCGCTGCGGCAACGCGAGCAATAAGCGGCATGGACCGGCCTCAACTTGTGTGAATTAAGCCGTCTTCCCCGTTGTGCTCTGGTAACTTTTTTATTCGGTACTGCACCCATATTTTCCTATCTTCCAATCCAGTCGATTAGTGACCTATGACCAAGGGATTTATTGTCGAAAACCCGGTTCTTATTCTCTTCCAGGGCGTTGGCTCAGGGCTCCGGGTCCAACAACCCGGCCAAGGCGCCCCATCTGGGGTCCCGGGGCATTTTGTCGCAATCACATTGTTGTTGGTTAAGGTCGTTGCCACAGTCAGCGCAAAGGCCCAAACACCCGTCCTGGCACAAGGGTTTTATTGGCATTTCGGCGATGGCGTATTGACGAGTCATCTCCGTCAGGTCAAGGACGTGGTCGGCGTCGATGCTCAATTCCCTCTCCTCCTCCGACATCGGCGGTAGATTACGCCCGGAGTGGAGGTCTACGGTGGGAAAAAACTCTTCCTCGATGTGTAGTGTGGAGGGGAGGGAGAATTCCTTGATGCACCGGCTGCAAGTGACGGTGGTCTGGACATCCAAGTTGGCCTTCGTCAGCACCCCTTGGTGGGTCCGCACTATCTTGACGGTGCCGACTACCCAGTCCGTGACACTTAATAGTTCCGAGTAATTTTCCTCAACCTGGTAACTGCGCGATGAGCCTGTCGGTTCCTTCAGTAGTTGCGCAACGTTGTATTGCATTACGAATTAAAGGCGTGGCCAGAACAATTGGGAGCCATTATACCTGTGTGCTTGCTGTTGATGTCAAGGGCAGCATAGTTACTATCCCGTTACCTTTTCGCCCGCTATGCTAACGGAAACGCCTTTTAACAGGCGCTCCTTCCCGTGATTTTCGCCCTGATAAAGTCGGCGATTTCCACAGTGGAAGTACCCGGGCCGAAAACCCCGCCGACCCCCATGTCCATCAACTGCTCCCGGTCCACTTCCGGGATGATACCACCGACGATTACCAGGACGTCGTCAAGCCCATGTTCGTGCGCCAAAGTCATAATCCTGGGCAGAATCTCCATGTGAGCGCCGGATAGAATGCTCAACCCCATCACGGCAACGTCCTCCTGGATGGCCGCTTGCACAATCATCTCAGGCGTCTGGCGGATGCCGGTGTATATGACCTCCATGCCGGAGTCGCGCAGGGCCCGCGCGATTATCTTGGCGCCCCGATCATGGCCGTCCAAGCCCGGCTTGGCCACCAGCACCCGGATAGGGCGGTTAGTTTGTGTCATGGCAACTTGTCCTCATATTTAACCGCCATGTTCATGCGGCCGCCGTGATGAATGCCCCGAAGGGGTGAATGGGCCTCACAGTGCATATTGGGTCAACAGGTGTCTGGCGATGATCAGCCGCTGCACTTCGGATGTACCTTCGTAGATGGTGGTAACCCGGGCATCCCGGAAAATACGTTCCACACCAGCTTCTTCAAAATATCCTATGCCTCCATGCACCTGGATGGCTTTGGAAGAGACCTCGACGCACATTTCGGAAGCCAGGAGCTTGGCCATGGAAGCCTCAATCTCGAAGGGCAGGCCTTCGTCATGCAAGGAGGCTGAGGTCATGGTGGCAGCCCGGGCCGCGTAGACTTGGGAGGCCATGTCGGCCAGCGTAAACTGTATGCCTTGGTGCTGGGCAATGGGCTTGCCGAAAGTTTCCCGCTGCTGGGCGTACCGCAGCGCCGCCTCCAGCGCAGACTGGCCTATGCCCACGCATTGGGCGGCTATGATGATACGGCTGGCGTTTAGAATATCCATAGCGTAGTTGAACCCGCGCCCTTCCTCACCCAGGACGTTCTCCGGCGGCACCGGGGTGTTCTCGAAGACCACCTCGTCGGTGGTGGAACTCCGCATACCCATCTTGCCGTGCAGAGGGTTGATGGTCAGGCCGGGCGCGCCCTGGTTGACCACGAAGGCAGTTATGCCTTTATATCCCAAGGAACGGTCTACAGTGGCGAAGACCACCATGGACTCGGCCACCGAAGCGTTGGTGATGAAGGTCTTGCTCCCGTTCAGGAAGTAGGTGCCGTCCCTCTCCGTGGCAGTAGTGCTCAACGCGGCAGCATCGGATCCGCTGCCCGGCTCGGTCAGCGCCCAAGCGGCCACCCCATTGCCGGACGCCAGGGACGGGATAAGGCGTTGTTTCTGTTCCTCGTTGCCGAACTTGTATATGGTGTTGGTGCCCAAGGAAAGGTGAGCCAACATGCTGACGCTGGCTCCGGCGTCGCCCCGGGCCACCTCTTCGGCGGCGATGGCAACGTGCCGGAAGCCCCCCGGGCCGCTGCCGCCATACTTGGAGTCAATGCCGATTCCCGTTAAACCAATGTTCGCCATTCCGCGCCAGTTTTCCCAAGAAAACTCCTGCTTCCGGTCCATTTCCCGGGCCCTTGGCGCCAACTCCCGGTCGGCGAAGTCCCGCACCAGAGTTTGAAGCATCTGTTCTTCTTCGTTCAGTATGAGGCTCACTACCTGCCCTCCTTGCCTGCATTCCGCGTTAACAAATACGCCCGTGCCGCGCCATTAAAAGACCGCGACGCCATCTTGCTCTCCGAATACGCCCCTGAACACTTCACAAATCTCTCCCAGAGTGCAATAGCTCTCCACGCACTCCAGAATGGCCGGGACCGTGTTATCGTTGCCTTTCGCCGCATCGGCCAACCGAGACAGCGCGGCCCGCACCGGCTTATCGTCACGCTCACGCCGCAACCGTTGCAATCGTTCAATCTGGCTGCGGGCGGCCTCCGAGTCCACCCGCAGCAGCCCCTCTACCGGCGGGCTGTCGCCGACGTACTTGTTGACCCCAACTATAGTGCGGGAACCATCCTCCACTTCCATACGGTGCCGGTAAGCGGACTCCCCGATTTCGCGGATTTGGAACCCCTGCTCGATGGCTGCTACGGTCCCTCCCAGTTCCTCGATGCGGTCCAGATATTCGAAGGCGCTTTGCTCCAACTGGTCGGTAAGGCTCTCCACGTAGTAAGACCCGCCCAACGGGTCTACCACATCGGCAACGCCGCTTTCGTAGGCCAAGACCTGTTGGGTGCGCAACGACAATTGCGCCGATTCTTCCGTGGGCAGGGCGAGCGCCTCGTCCTTAGAGTTGACGTGGAGCGACTGAGAGCCGCCCAATATGGCCGCCAGGGCTTGGACGGTGCACCGGATGACATTGTTGTCCGGCTGCTGCGCCGTAAGGCTGACCCCGGCCGTCTGGGTATGGAAACGGAGCATCATCGACCGGGGGTCTTGCGCGCCGAAACGCTCCTTCATGATCTTGGCCCACATGCGGCGTGCCGCCCGGTACTTGGCCACTTCTTCGAACAGGTTGTTCTGGGCAACGAAGAAGAAGGATACTCGCGGGGCGAAGTCGTCGACCGCCAAGCCGGCGTCTATGGCCGCTTGAACGTAGGCGATGGCGTTGGCGAATGTGAAGGCGAGTTCCTGCGTTGCCGTTGCCCCAGCTTCGCGCATGTGGTAGCCGCTTACGCTGATGGTATTCCATCGAGGAACGTTTTCGGCGCAGTACTTGAATACGTCGACCACCAGCCGCATGGAAGGGCGCGGCGGGTAGGCGTATGTACCGCGTGCAATGTACTCCTTGAGGATGTCGTTCTGGATAGTTCCGCTCAGCTTATCCGACGAAACCCCCTGTTTCTTAGCCGCCGCGATGTAGAGGCACAGCAGGATGGACGCAGTGGCGTTGATGGTCATGGATGTGCTGACCCGGTCCAATGGTATGCCCTTGAACAGCAACTCCATGTCTTCCAGGCTACAAATGGGGACTCCCACCTTGCCGACTTCACCCAAGGCCTGCTGATGGTCCGAGTCGTAACCGATCTGGGTGGGCAGGTCGAAGGCCACCGACAGCCCGGTCTGGCCCTGTTGCAGCAGGTACTGGTACCGCTCGTTGGTCTCGGCGGCTGTGGAATACCCGGAATACTGGCGCATCGTCCAGATGCGGCCCCGGTAGGTGTTCGGCTGCACGCCACGGGTGTAGGGGTATTCGCCGGGGTAACCCAATCGCTCGTCGTAGACGTGGCCGTTGGCTTCCAGGTCTTCGGGGACGTACAGCGGGTCAATTGGCAGGCCACTGTCGGTAACGAAGGCGTCCTGCCGTTCCGGGTACCGATCAATCGCCGGCCCCAGGGTTTCCCTGACCCACTGGTCCTTATTGCCGCTGGTCATCCCGCGCCTCCTGAATTCGGCGGTGGAACATCAAGGTGAAGCTCCGCCGCATGGCGGTGGGGCGTTCCAATTGTACTGCCAATGCGCCGGAGCGCTCAACCGCGACTTTCCAATCGTACAGCGAGGGGTTCCCCAAGGCTTTGTCATTTTCACCGGTCAGCCAACCCGGGAGGAGAGATAGCGCCGGAACTAAGCGAGGAGGGGAGAGTTTTTAGAAAACCGGACATTTACGGACATACCCGGACATATCTGGACATTCGCATTTGGCGGCGGGGCTGATTGTCTTTGTTGGACAGAGTTATGTTAACGAAGTGTTTCCCCAGTTGGAAAGGGGCAGATGTCAGTGACCGTCCTGGAACGGGACTTGTTTGTATTGAATGATTGGCGTGATTTCCGTTGAGGACTGCCCTAAAGCCCGAGGTTATGGCTATGAAGAAAGCTTGCCGGTATTCCAGACCGGTATTGACTGAATCCCGGCCCTCGGTTAAATTCAACGAGATGTCGTGAGACCTTTTACCTGTTTAACGAACTTTATGTCATAACATTGAGGAAGGCCGCGTTATGCCTCTATACGAATATCACTGCCCGACTTGCGGAAACAACTTCGAGAAGCTCCAGTCGATGAGCGCTACAGGCGCCGATTGTACCAATTGCGAACAGCCGGCCCGGCGGGCCATTTCAGTGTTCTCCTCCATCACGCGCGGCGAATCCAGCGACGCCGGATTCAGTCCCTTGCCTCCAATGGGCGGCGGCGGATGCTGCGGCGGTGGTTGCGGCTGCGGCCATTAGGCCTGAATCCGCTGCACCGGCGTCCGATTTGTCCACGGTTTGGCTCTCAGCGGGGCAGAGAGCTGTGTTAATTACGGCTTCCACGAATTACCTCATATCTTGACCGTAAGCGGAGGGTGGGGTAATTCCGTGGAAGATAGAGTATTGGGAGATTACCACGTCTTCGCTGCCCATCTTGTCCCATATTGTCACTGTATAAACCCCGTCTCCATGAACCCTTACCACGTCAGTCAGGTCCACCGATACTGCAAAATCCTCTTTGCTGGTAGTCCACTTTAACGCCGTAATCCAAGGTATGGTGAGAGGCTTCGAAACCGCAGTCTTGCTGGCGTCGTAAGCCCGTTGCCAAAATTCGTGAGCCTCATCTGGGGAAGCGGGTGCAACTGCGCCAGGGTCCACCGCGTAGGGGTCTAGGCAGAATTCCAGACTATCGGCAATTTCGTCCTCGGTCCAATACCATAGGCCCGTGAGTTGCGGCCGGAATGCCGCGACGGGAAGACCACCATCGTAGCAATATGTCCGAGATACTTGTCCTCGGGTCAAGGAGTGAGGTGGTTGATCATAGGAAAGTTGAATGCCTAAATCCTCTTCGGTATCGAACCCCGCGCCGTTTTTAACGCGGCCTGACATCGTTAGTACGCCGTTCTCAACACTGGGTAACCGATCGTACTTAACGTAGTCTCCTTCGAAGTGCTGGACAACGATCATGTTGAACTTGTCCCACCAGACCCCAATGTTCACTTTCTTATGCCACTTGTCCAGGATATTGTCGCGATGCCCCGGACTACCCATGAAGCCCTTCATGACCTCACGGGCCTCTTCTTGAAATTTCGACAGGGGCAATATCCAATCAGAATTGTCAATACAGTAGTCTATGCCAGAGACATTCTCCGCGTTGGACTGGTACCCTCCGGCCAAGCTGTAGCGCATATATGGCTTTAGGCCATCGACCCCCCCAGTGCGAGGATGTACAGCTTTTCAATGAGGTCTCCGCGTGTATCTGAGCGGCGTTATTCGTGCCCAAGACCACCGGTGGGGCGCCGGCCGTTTGGCGCTCCTCATTAATCAGTTCCAGCATGTAGAGTTTGCTGGCGTAGTGACGCTCACTCGGCGCATTTGTCGTTGTTTCCGTCTGTGATGACTCGTTACTTAGTGTGTGCTCTCGAACAGTTTGAGTCGTGGTTTCCGTCGGGCGCGACGCGACGCTTTGGATTTCTTCACCAGTTCGTTCAGGCGTTGAATCGGACATAGCTGCGATGCGATGCCATGTGATGAAGAACCCTAAAATCAGGGTAACAACCAAACAGGCAATCGCCAGTTCGGGAGGCCATTTCTTGAAAAAAATTCCGGTCTGACTTTTTGTACTGGGTTTCCGTCGGATCCGCCTTGTACGGAGTGTTTCCGGTAGTGTGGCTCTTTCCAACCAGAGGACTTGACTTGCGGGGACATAATTTGTCATGTCGGCAGTCACAATGAACATGACTATTCGCGGACTGGGAAACAGCCTTTTGCAAGCTCGGCATAGCCACCTGTTATAAGACGTTTCAGCATAGTCCCACAAGAATTCTATTTGCCACGCAAGGCAATGCGGACACACTCCGATTTCCCGGTTATGGTCACGGGCCATGTCTAGCGTCCCTTTTGACCACGGTCGAACTTTGAACGCTGCGTGTCGACAATACGCCAATACACCAGCAGCCCGCCCCCCATCGCCATAAAAATCAGTGCCCCGGCAATGGCCAGGAGCGCGACCGATACTGTGGCGTCGAACCAGAAGCCGAGAGGGAACAGCATCAGCAGGTAGTCCCGGCGCGGGTCCAGTTGCCACAGGTCGTTGGCGAAGCTGATCCGGTGAAACATTGTAAACAGTGAATCGAACCCGGTCAGGGCGAACAGGCCAAACAGGACTATCAGCCCGACGGTCACCCCGCCCCCCCATATCGCCCGACGGGCCCACGGCCTACAGGCGTACCTGTGCCGGCATGTCAAATCCCACACAGTCACTGCGGCTAAGTACAAGCCCGACAGCAGGGCGATGATGTAGACGCCCCATACAAGGCGCTTTACGTCCCGCATGTGCAGGATCTCGCGCTCGTTGAAAAGCTCCAGTTCCTCACCGTAGACGCGGGCCTTGATTGAGAGCGGTTCGTTGCCGGAGTTGAAATAGCTGCGAAGCTCTGCGCCAACCTGTCGCAGGTCAGACTCATTGATCCCCGTCACCCGGGATACGTTGTACTTCTGGAAGCCCCGGTAGTACAAACCGGGGTCGTTAAAAGCCCAAGACACTGCTCCGGTCACGAGAAATAGCGGCACACAAGCCACGAATATCGGCCTGGAAAGGGTTGCCGCTATCTTTCCGATGGTACTTGGCATGGTGGGCCTCAAGGCGCGTTCAGGACCCGTTCCTGAGTCTCCATGGTCGTGGGAAATTTCTTCACTCCTATGTCCTCTCCCGGGTATTCGCCGCTTTAAGCGAAGATATCCTAAAGAGACTATCTCAAAACCAATGAGTCTCGCTGATTTCCCCACGTCGCTGACCGAGGCTTGTAGATTCCCGCCTGCGCGGGAATGACGGGTCGAGGGCGGGAATGACGGGTTGGTGCGGGAATGACGGGTTGGGTGCTGCGACAAGTTTTGAGATAGTTTCTAAGCCCTGATATGCACCCCATCGCCCGGAAATCGTTCATCAAAAGAATAGATTATCCGGGCGTCCTCAGTATGGGCGTCCGCAGTCCGGGCGCCCGCAGTTTGGGCGTCGGCAGTCCGAGCCTCGGCCCAGATCAAAACATCAGGAATGTCTACTCTGCCCGAACCGCGGCACAACCGGAGTCCTTCAATTAACAACTCCTTTTCCACCGCATACGGCGTGATAGTCTTCTTCAGGAGGAACTCGATCAAATAGCCGATTACCGTGTCTTTAGGGACTCCGTACACTTTCTCCAGAACGAAGTACACCTCGGCCACAGACACTGCGGAGATTAAGAGTCCATCGGTTTCGTCGATTATCCCGGCGGCGCGGTCGGCTTGGTTCGTGGGCATCCCTGTCAGGTAGCGGACCACAACGTCAGTATCGACGAACTCCGGCTCGTTCATCAAGCTTAGCAAGCTTTTGGCTCCTTTTCCGTCCCAGCCCACCCGCTTGCCCGGACATCCGACCAGTCTGCTTCGCTCTCTGGTGAAGAGTCGATGTATTGCCGCAAGATGCCTTTCAGCGACCGTTCGTGCTCCGACCCATGAAATATATTTCTACAGGGTCATCAACCAACCACTGACTGACACGGCAGCCCGGTACTATTCCGAGTTGATCACGAATCTTTTTATTTATTGCGACTTGGCCCTTGGAGCCTACAACATTAACCATGTCACACTTTCTCAATATAGTATTACATGAGCTAAATTATTATACCTAGTCCGGCAGGTCATCCATCCGGCACCACAGTCGTAGATAAAGAACGGGTAAAATTGGGTCGGAAGCATTAGATTTACTCAACCCGGGGCATTAAACGATCCGTTCGAAATGGTACCCGAACTTCATGCATCATCGTGAGGTGTGAATGAATCCTTGGAAGTTACTCGGCCAGGCCCAGACCCCTGGCGGAGGAGCGGAACTCGTTTTGTACCAACGTGGCTCCGAGTTCTCGCTCAAAGCGGATAACCGGGAACTCATGAACAGCCGTGTTTACGGGTCAGAAGAAGCCATGGCCAGACTGGGCTGTCAGAAGCTGGCAAAACATCCGGGGACCCGCGTTCTGATTGGCGGTCTGGGAATGGGATACTCAGTGAGAACGGCGCTGGACATCCTTGGCAAGGATGCCCGGGTGGTGGTCGCGGAGCTGGTGCCAGCCGTGGTTGAATGGAACCGGGGTGTGCTTGCCGATCTGGCCGGCCGGCCTCTTGACGACCGCCGGACTGAACTCCATGAAGCCGACGTTGTCCAGTTGATAAAGGCCGCCAGAGGTGACTACGATGCCATTATGCTTGATGTTGATAATGGCGCGGAGGCGATGGTCCAAGAGGGCAACAACTGGCTTTACAGCACGCCGGGGCTGACCACCACCTACGCGGCGCTGCGGCGCGGCGGGGTACTGGCGATATGGTCTGCCGGTCCTCAACCGGCATTCGTCAGACGGTTGCGTTATGCCGGTTTCGATGTGGATGAATGCAAGGTGCGGGCGCGCGGTGGAAGCAGCCGCAAGGGAGGCGCACATCATGTCGTCTGGGTTGCAACGCGCGGTTGATGGAAGACAGCGTTGAATTTGGCTTGACGCGTGACTACGCCCACATGGTGAATGTCATGCGGTTGCCAAAAACTAATCAAGGTTGTTCGGATTCCACGGAAACTTTGCCTCATTGTTGCGAAACGGGATACTCCCAAAACGGTACCCTGATTGTTGGAAATGAAAAGCTCTCAAGGTATTATCGGCTTCCTTGAGAAGCAATTCGTGGGGTGTATATAATTCGCACATGCACAACGATGATATATCAAAAGCGAACATTGGCGGCTTTCATGCACTCATGGACATTGTGGAACGGCTGCGGGCTCCCGGCGGGTGTCCGTGGGACCGGGAGCAGACCCACTCCTCGCTGAAAAGGAACTTGCTGGAAGAGTGCTACGAGGTGATGGAGGCTATCGACAATGGCGATCCCGCCGCACTCTCTGAGGAGTTAGGCGACCTGCTGGTGCAGGTGGCGTTCCATGCCGATATTGCCCGGGAGGCCGGTCACTTTGGCGTCGCCGACGTGTTGACCCAGATCAACGAAAAACTGGTGCGCCGTCACCCCCACGTTTTCGGCGACGCCACAGCCGCTGACGCTCGGGAGGTGGAGCGCAACTGGGAGCGCATCAAGGAAGCGGAGAAGCAGAGCAAAGGAGGGAGGCAGTCTCCGGTGGACGGGATTCCCCGCGATCTTCCCGCTTTGACCTACGCCCAACTGATGCAGGACCGGGTGGGTCGCGCCGGTTTCGAGTGGGACGACATTTCAGGCGTGCTGGACAAATTGGCAGAGGAAGTTGAGGAGTTGCGGGCGGCGTCAACCATCGAGGAGAAGGTCCACGAGCTGGGCGACGTGATGTTCACCATGGTCAACCTTTCCAGATGGATGGACATACACGCCGAGGACGCCCTCCGTCAAGCCAACCTGCGGTTCCGGGGCAGGTATCTCCAAATGGAGGAACTGGCATCCGCCAAGGGTTTGGACTTCAACAGCCTTCCCTTGATAGAGAAGGAAGCCCTGTGGCAGGAGGCGAAACGGCTGAAGGACGGTTAGAAACGCCTGTCACACGGGCCCTCCCTGCCGGGAGAGGATACTTTTGACGCTCTCTAAGTTAACCGGCTTGAATAGTCGCTCAAGAGGTAGGACGGTTCCATGTAGTAGATGCCCCCGGCCAGGATGTGCTGAACTTGGCCGGCCAGCAGTTCCGCAGTCCCGGGGCCGGAGCCAAAACGCCCCATCAGACGTTCCGAAAAAGGCCGCCTGGGAGCAACCCAACGAGGGCGAAGCCTGGGTACATCGGCCAGTTTGGCTGCGGCCTCGACAGCGTGATGGAAACCGCCTAGTTCGTCCACCAACCCCAAGTCAAGGCCGCGCTTGGCGGTGAAAATCTCGCCGGTGGCCAATTCCCTTACTTTGGCGTCTTCCATGGACCTTCCGCTGGTAACTACGGCCACGAAGTTGTCGTAAATCTCCGTCAGCAACTCCTGGAACTTGCCCGCCTCTTCCTGGGTGGGGCTTCGCCAGAAGCCGGACATGTCCTTCAAGCGTCCCGCTTTGAATACAGAGAACTCCACGCCTACTTTACCCAATAACTGCTCCATAATGGGACGGAGATAGATGACTCCAATGGAGCCCACCAGCGCGCTGGGCAACGCGACAACCTTGCTGGCCGCGCAGCACATGTAGTAGGCCCCGGAAGCACCGATGCCCCGGACGTAGGCCACGACGGGCTTCCGCGCCGCCACCCGTTGGAGGCTGTAGTAGAGGACTTCCGACCCCGACGCTGTGCCGCCGGGTGAGTCGATGTCCAAGAGCAAGGCACGGTAGCGCTTGTTCAGGGCGATGGAGTCGAACAAGCGCTCGTAGGCCGAAATCTTGATTTTTGGGCCTATGGCGCCGTGGACATCCACCACGGCCACCCCGGCTCGATTTCTGAAAGGCAGCGCCATTAGCTGTTATCTCCCCTACATTCCAATGATGAGTTATACGCCAATCAATACTATCTTCCGCTGTACCGGAGAGGAGGCGAAGGGACCGTCCGCCGACATGAAAGCGTCTATCTCGGAACGGACCCCAAACTCCGGCAGGTAAATCCCAGGCTCAATGGAAAACCCGACACCCGGAATAATCCGGCGGGTGTCGTGGGTCTCGAAATTGTCCAGGTTCACCGCCTCGCCGTGGACCTCGTAACTGATGCTGTGGCCCAACCGGTGGGTGAAATAGTCGCCGTAGCCGCGTTCGGTGATGTAGGTGCGAGCCACTTCATCCGCTTGCCAGCCTGCTACCTGAATCCCCTTCCGATGGCTGTCCTCCAGGAATTTCAGGGCCGCGTCCCTGGCGCCGGTGACGATGTCGAACACTTGCTGATGACGTTGCGGCGGCGAGTCGCCCACGTAGGCCACCCAAGTGATGTCGGCGTAAACGCTGTCGTTGCCCTGTTCCAATTCGGCCGCCCTCGAAGCGTTGGCCGGGCGGTTTTCCTTGGCCCAAAGGTCAATCAACACCCAGTCTCCCGGGACTATGGCGCTGCTGCCCTCCCGCGTGGGTTCATTGTGAGGGTCGGAACAATGGTCGTTGGTGGACACTATCGGGCCGTCGGCAGCTTCCAAATCTTCCTCGGCGAACCTGCCCCGGATGAACTCCGCAACGTCGAATTCATTCACGCCGCTGGCCAGACGCTCGCCGATGTAATCAAACGCTTGGTTGACAATCTCTCCCAACTTGGCGGCGCAGCGGCGGTGCCCCTGCAACTGTTCGGGAGACCAGCGTTGCGTGGCGTACTGCATCACGTCGGCTGAGGACACGACCTCCACTCCAAGGCTTCGTACCAGTTCCACGGTCCCGGCATCCACCCGCGATACCCTGGGCAGGGCGTTCTGAGGGGAATACTCCATCGCCACAGACGGAGCGCCCGATAACATTCCGGTCAGGGCTTCAACCATGGCGGCACGGCTACGATAGACTAACAATTCGAATCCGGAACCGGTGAACTTGCCAGCGTCCACGAAATGGGCCAGCAATTGACCGGAGCCTTCTTTCGGCAGATACAAGAAGCAAGGGCGCGTAACGTGGCCCGACGCCGTCACCACTTGGGGGAAAATCGGGTTGGAGTGACGGAAGTCGTGGATAAGCCAACCCGGCAGGTCCTGGCTCACCATAAACTCTTGCGCGGCTTTGACTACGCTGGAATCGGACATAGTTCCTCCTGAAAGACCCCCGCGGACGGACTCCGCGCCACGACGTTACAAAACCCATTTTGAGACAACGAGTCAGTCAAGGCAACCATTGGCCAAGGATGAGCAGTCGCCTCAAAGCCTTTTCATTTCCCGGATTGGGTTAAGAAATTGTCTCAAAACCAATCGGTCTTGCCGATTTACCAACGCCGCTGCCCGAGGACCATAGATTCCCGCCTGCGCGGGAATGACGGGTTGGGTGCTGCGACAAGTTTTGAGATAGTTTCTAAATGGTTCCGGTCTTTCCCGCGAAAGCGGAAGCCCACATGACCGTGGCCTATGGCAACCTTCTCATGGCAATGCTGTATGGATTCCCGCCTGCGCGGGAAAGACGAGAGAATGAAAAGGCCCTGGCCATCGCCAGCTCATGATAGTGGTCCTTCGATTGGCATAGTGTATCATTGGAGCCAGTTTTGGAAGCCGATTTTGCCAGGGCGAGGTGTTCAAGATGGATGACTTACTAGCGCGCGCTCTTGACCTGGCCCAAGTCCAGGGCGCGGCTTACTCCGACATTCGAGTAGTGCGCACCAACCAGGAACGGTACGTGGTGCGCAACGGTGTCGTCGATACCCTGAGCGCGGACGAGTCCTTCGGGTTCGGCGTAAGGGTGGTGGTCAACGGCTGCTGGGGGTTCGCGTCCAGCTACGACTATTCCCCCAAGGAGGTAGACCGCATTACTGCCCTTGCGGTAGAGATTGCGCGGGCGTCTTCCATGCTGGCCAGCGAACCAGTGAAGCTGGGTCCACCGGTCACCAGCCGGGGAGCGTATACCACTCAGATTGAAGAAGACCCGTTCGTCATCTCCCCGGACCATAAGCTGGCGTTGCTCCTTGACGCCGACCAGGGGATGGCCTCGGTGAAGGGCGTCCGGTCCCGCCAGTGCAACCTGATATTCATCAAGGAAGAAAAGACCTTTGCCAACAGCGAGGGCGCCCATGTGGAGCAGACCATCTACGAAGCCGGCGGAGGTATGCAAGCGACTGCCGTGGGCAACAATGAAATACAGAGGCGGTCTTACCCGCAGTCCATGGGCCGCCAGCAGGGGTGCGCCGGTTGGGAGTACATCGTTGGGATGGACCTGCCCGGAAACGCCGAGAGGGTCGGTTCCGAAGCGGTGGCCCTGCTTACCGCCGACCCTTGCCCCAGCGACCTTGTAACGACGGTGATCATCGGCGGCTCCCAGTTGGCCCTGCAAGTGCATGAGTCCTGCGGCCACGCTATAGAGTTGGACCGCGTTCTGGGCACCGAGGCTGCATATGCCGGCACATCGTTCCTGACCACCGACAAGCTCCGCAACTTCCGCTACGCCTCCGACCAAGTGAATATAACCGCCGACAGTCTGAGGCTGCCGGGGCTGGGTTCCTACGGGTGGGATGACGAAGGAGTGCTCGCCCAGTCGACCCCCATAGTGCAAAACGGCGAGTTCGTCGGCTACTTGATGTCGCGCGAGACCGCGTCACTGCTCGGGATGACTTCCAACGGTTGCATGAGAGCGTCGTCCTGGAACCGGCTGCCGCTGATACGGATGACCAACGTCAGCCTGGAGCCGGGGGAGTGGGAGTTGGAGGACCTGATTGCCGACACCGACGACGGAATTTTCCTGGAGACCAACCGGTCCTGGTCGATAGACGACCGGCGCTACAATTTCCAGTTCGGAACCGAGGTTGGGTACGAGATAAAGGGCGGCAAGCTGGGACGCCTGCTGCGCAACACCACCTATACCGGGATAACGCCGGAGTTCTGGAATTCCTGCGACGCAGTGTGCAACGCCAACCATTGGGTAATGTGGGGCACCCCCCACTGCGGCAAGGGGCAGCCGGGCCAACTAGCGCACACCGGACATGGCGCCGCCCCGGCGCGGTTCCGAAACGTGCGGGTAGGGGTGATGAGATGATCGGGCAGGACGGTTGCATGGCCATCCTCTCCAAGTGCCTCGACTCGTCGCGGCTGGGAGAAATGGAAGCCTACCTGCTCATTAACGACCTTGGCCTCACCCGGTTTGCGTCCAACATCATCCATCAAAGCGTGTCCCACAGCAACGCCGAATTGCACATAAGGGTAGCGGCGGGCCAGCGGCAGGGCAGGGCCGCCACCAACGACCTGAGCGCCGCCGGGGTTGAAAAGGCCGCCACCCAAGCCCGCCGGAACGCGATGCTAATGCCGGAGGACCCGGACTTCCAGGGCCTGCCCATCCCCGCCCAGCCGCCATCGGTGCCCATGCGGGACCAAGCAACCCAGGACTACAGCCCCACGGCTAGAGCCGAAGTAGTTGCGTCGGTGTGCCGCGAAGCCATGAACAACGGGCTGACCGCCTCCGGGTTCTTCCGCACCGGCGCCAGAGAGGCGGCGGTGATGAGCACCAAAGGGGTCCAAGCCTACCATGTGGGCAGCTTGGCCGGTCTGTTGATTATGGCCATGAGCGATACCTCATCCGGCTGGTCCAAGGGCGGCTCCTGGCAGGTGGTCGACATAGACGCTGAAGCTTTAACACAGGAAGCGGTCACCAAGGCGTTGCGGGGCCGCAACCCTCAAGCCATAGACCCCGGAGAGTATACGGTTGTCCTTGACCCTTACGCCGTTGACGATCTGCTGGGCAGCTTGAGCTTGTACGGCATGGGCGCCCTGGCGGTGCAGGATGGACGGAGCTGGATGAACGGCGTCATGGGAGAGCAGGCCGTCAGTCCGTTGGTTTCCATCTGGGACGACGGCGCCGACACAAGCGGTTGGCCGGTCCCGTTCGACGCCGAAGGGGTTGGCCGCCGAAGAGTGGACATCATCAGGGACGGTGTTGTGCTGGACCCGGTCCACAACTCCTACACCGCCCGCAAAGAGGGCAAGGACTCTACCGGGCACCAGTCGTCACCCACCAGCGGGCCGATGGCCACGAACCTGTTTATGAAGGCCGGAGATTCGAGCTTGGACGAAATGATACGCTCCACCAAGCACGGGCTGTACATCACCAGGTTCCATTACACCAGGATGGTGCACAACCGGGGCTGCGTGGTCACCGGCATGACCCGTGACGGCACCTTCCTCATCGAAGACGGCCAACTCAGCCGCCCGGTTAAGGACCTGCGGTTCACCCAGTCCTACCTAGAGGCTTTGGCCAACGTCGAGGCCGTAAGCCGGGAGCGAAAACTGCTGTTGAACGAGGGGGGCTTTGCCACCAGGGTACCCGCCCTCAAAATCAGCCGGTTCAACTTTACCGGGGTCACGGTGTAACCCGACGTTGGCATTCAACTAAACATCTGCTTTCCGACAGGAGACAAATGCCATGAAACGGCCAGTCGAGTTTTACAGTGAAGGGTTCAAGCTATGCGGCGATGTTTACATTCCTGATAGCTTGAGTCCAGGAGAAAAGCGGGCCGCGGTGCTGCTGTGCCACGGCTATACCGGAGTCAAGGACCTGTACCTGCCGGACAACGCCCGGGTGCTCAACGAACATGGGTACGTGGTCATGGCCTTCGACTATAAAGGTTGGGGTGACAGCGAGGGGGTGCGCAACCGATTGGCTCCCTACAGCCGGGTAATGGACGTGCAGGCGGCGATGACCTTCCTTGGGATGCAACCGGAGGTGGACTCGGAAAAAATCGGACTCTATGGCACCAGCTACGGCGGCGCAACGGTTGTCTGGGTTGGGGCGGTGGACCCGCGAGCCAAGTGCATCGTCAGCGTCGTGGGTGTGGGCCACGGGGCGCGGTGGGTGCGGGTGCGCCGGGTGGACGAGTGGTTCGACCTGCAGGAAAAGTCTACCGAAGACCGCAAGAAGCGGGCAGCCACCGGCAAGTCCGAATACGTGGAACGGAGTGAGATTCTGCTGCCGGACCGCCAGTCGGCTGAACTGGCGGCCGCCGCCCGGCGCAACAACCCGTCGGCAGTGAACACCATCCCCTTGGAGTATGTCGACGACACCATCGGCTTCAACCCGGAGTGGATCGTAGACAAAATTTCGCCACGCCCTGTCCTGTTCATCACCAGCGACAACGACAGGTTGGTGCTGCCGGAGGAGTCGGAGCAGCTATACGCCCACGCCAACGAGCCCAAGAAGCTGGTAACGCTGAAAGGCCCGGGCCACTATGAGGTCTACGCCGAGCCGGCCTTCTCCGAGGTGATGAAGGCCACCATGGAATGGTACGAGGAACACCTGCCGGCCCGATAGGGGATGGAACCGGCGTGAAGCGATATGTTACTGCCAGCCTTCACGATCAGTCCATTGCAGTTCGGGGACAAGGCCATTGGATTACAATACAGTGTAACCCATCGTTGTTCGTGGAGTTTTACTGAGGAAATATGACATGCTTGCGAAAGTGACGGGCGCAAACCAGCTAACTTTCCTGGAAGATGCTGGACCAGTCTTTGGGGGAATAGAGTACTTTGACGTGACCAAGGAAAACGGCCGCATCATCCTTACGCCTGTTCACGTGTCCCCGGCGGATGCCGTGCGGGAGAAGGTGGCTAAACTGGGCATAACCGAGGCGGATGTGGCGGACGCGATTACATGGGCGAGACAGGATAACGGCGGTTGAGGCTGGTTATCGACACCAGCGTTCTTGTCCCGGCTCTGATGTTCCCGGGAGGGTTCTCTTGGATGCGACAAGCGTGGCAGTTGGAGATAATCATACCGCTAATAAGTTGTGACACCGTAGCGGAATTGAAGCGGGTACTTTCATATACCCAGTTCGGGCTAACAGCAGAGCAACAAGGTCTCTTGTTAGACACCTATCTACCTTGGACAGAGACAATTGCAGTACCGGAATCTCTAAGCGTGCCCAATTGCCGCGACCCCAACGACATTCCATTTCTAAAGCTGGCTTTATCCGGGGGCGCAGATGCTCTCGTGACAAGCGATCCAGACCTGCTCATTTTGTCGTCGGAGTTCACCGTCCCCGTAATCACCCCCAGAGAATTAAACGAACGCTTGGCGAGTGGAGTATGACCGTAAACGTTAGATATATGGTGAACCTCCCGGTGTGGTTCTACGGTTCAACATATTGTTCTAATACCAGTTGCCCGCTCGGCAGGTAATGCCCCCGGGACAAACTCGCACGCTTGACATGGTGTAGGGGGATGAAGGGGAAAACCGGGCCCGGCGGAAGTGGAAGCCGCAGGGCCCAACCGGAATGGCGGAAATCGGTTCCCTACGGAATAACCGCGATGACGTCGATCTCGATAAGCATGTCGGGGTGCACCAAGGCCGGTACCTCCACCATGGTGCTGGCGGGATAGTCCGACTTGAAGTACTCGGCCCTTACCGCATGTATGTCGCTGTAGTCCGCCACGTTGGTAATGAACACCTGGACTTTAACCACGTCTTCCAAGGTGGCTCCCGCAGCTTCCAACACCGCTTTGACGTTCTCCAGCGTCTGCCTAGTCTGGGCCTTGATGTCCCCCACACCGACGATGGCGCCGGTGGAGTCCCGCGCCGTTTGCCCTGACGCGAATACGATATGGCCCGCCGGCACTTTGACGCCTTGAGACATTATTCCCGTGGGTGTCGCCAGTTTGTCGGTATGGATTATTTCTTTGGGCATGGTTGGTCTCCTTTTTGGAATTATTGCGAGGCCAAGGCACCGCAGCCATCATGGTTGAGAGACACTTATCATAAATGATTTGGCAAGGTATTAGGAAAGTCTCACGTCCGATTGTAAAGGGATATTAAGTGACATGCATCGGTTGTTTCAGTAAGCTTCTTCCAGTACGATTTAGGCAACCTTTCGTGTGTCATTGATGAACGTGGATATACAAGCATTCTTCACCGCCTTGGATCAAGTGATTAAAAAGGTCGCTGACGCCGAGTTTCGGCGACTGACATCGGGAATGGAGCCAGAATTATGGCACCGACATGTCCATGAAGTGTTGGAGTCTTTAGGCTCTGAGGGACTCCAACAAGGTATACCTCCGGATTACAAAGATTCTTGGGTGGCACTGTTCTACTTGACTTGGTTCCAGCCGAAACAAATACATGTGGCACGATCCATGATGGCATTCCCGAGTCAAGGTGGATCGAGTACAGGGATAATTACGCATGGTAGACAGGGTCTACACATAGTCGACGTAGGGTGTGGGGCATTGGCCACTTTGTTTGCGGTCGCTTGGGCGGCTGCGGATGCTTTGGAACGTGGCGAGGATATAGGTTCCATTACATATGACTACTATGATGATGCTCCAGCAATGATAGTGTTGGGATTGTTACTTTGGGACGTGGTTAAGTCTGAAATCGCGATAATCCCTAGCCTACAGGGACTCTTTTATTGCTCGGAAGTGCTAATAAAACATCGATATGTTATTCCGGATTTGTTGCTTTCGCATGACGCGGTATGGCAATCTGAGAATAGGTGTATGACCGCATTTCATACAGTATATCGTAATAATGTGAACCCAATTGGTGATTTCTTAAAACGATTGGCTAAAGCATTCGATCCAACCGTTGGTCTTATGACCTGTCATAACGATCAATCCTCGAAGAGTCTCCTTACCCAAGCATGGCCGTTTAGTGACTGTGAGGTACCGTCCAACGTATCACCATTTAGCCAAGGTTTAAGTAGATCTTTACCTAGCGTAACGCAATGGCGTCGTTCCCTGAACGAATGGCTTCGCAATCAAGGTTTTAATGGGCATAATTTTCTTAACGGCGAAGTCACTTGGGAATATGCCAAGGCATCTGGTCTAATTTACACAACGTAGGTACAAATGAGGGAGCCAGAATGCAATCACAACTCCCGTTGCCAGATTTCTGCCCATTGGAATCGTCAACCAGCGAACGATGCATGTTGGAGTGCCCTGACCAGATTGGCGAAACCAAAATCTTCTATACTCCGGCTAAAGAGATTCTAACCCGCGCCACTGGCTTCATGGATGCCTACGACTTCACCTTGAACCCGTACAGCGGTTGCTCCTTTGGCTGTACCTATTGTTATGCTGCCTTTTTTAGCCAAGACATTGAGAAGAGGGACAACTGGGGTTATTGGGTAAACGCCAAAGAAAACGCGGTAGCTTTGCTGGAAAAGCGCAAGGCGGGGACACTTGACGGCAAGCTGATATACATGAGCAGCGTCACAGACCCTTACCAACCGGTGGAGCGCCAGTTGGAGATTACCCGCGGCTTGTTACAAACCATGGCGAATCGAGGGGACAAACCCAAGATAGTGGTGCAGACTCGCAGCCCTGACGTTGTTCGCGACTGCGATCTTTTCCATCGCATCGAGGATAACGGTGGTCGCGTACAGGTCAATATGACCGCCACCACCGATGACGAGGATATCCGGCGCACCTTCGAGCCCTTCTGCCCGTCCAATCCGACCAGGTTGCGAGCAATCAAAGAAGTCCAAGAAGCAGGGATTGAGACCTGTATAACTATGACACCACTATTGCTGGTCAATGACAATAGCAATTTTGCCAGCGACTTAATTGACACCGGTGTAGAGAAATTCATCGTCCAGCCTTTCCATTTCCGGCGGGGCAAGTTCCTTGCCGGTACGCGTGACAAGGCGTTTGACCTTATGGCAGAAAAGCTAGGCTGCGGACGGGATAATTTCGGTGTTGAATACTTGGAACGCTACCAAGAATTTTTTATGGTGTTCAATAATAAACTGCTCGAAAATGACTTGCCCGAGTTGGGAGAGGGCAAGGACGGTTTCAAGCCGCCGTTTTAGGACGCGGTGAGCCTTCTAAGCCGGGCGGTTTGTTCAGTTGTTTGAGGGATGAACGCCGGCGGTTGCGCGGCTAACGTTGCTTCCAGTTCGCGCACGTAGTCCGCGGCGTCGTCGATGCCGCCCCGTACGTGGCCTGCTCCCATCCAATTTTCGTAGAAATTGATGTGTAGTGAACTGGCACTTCTGAATAACCTCGCCAAGTCGGGGCGCTTCAGTTCGTCCGCTATCTGATCGGAGACGTCATAGAGCAGCGCGTGGTTATGATGCCTCCAACGCCGATGGGCCGCCGCGGACTTGGCGGCTACGGCAACTGCGCCCCATGCCTTCTCGGAGGCTTGGAGAAAGTCCCCTTTCTGAAATTCCTCCTCGGCCTGTCGTATGTAACGCTGGCTGAGTTCTGTATACTCTTCGGGAGACGCGTGATTGACCATATCGAAAGCTCCATTTGGTGACGCCACCATTGTAGCAGAAGGCGGAAGCATCCATGACACAACCAAACGACAACGCCCCGTCCACCCAAGAGCGGTGGCCTATCATCAAAGCCCAGTCCCGTACATTTTTCAAGGCGCCGGTGTGTGACAACCTGGACGAGTTGGATGCCGAGGTGGCCCTGATTGGCGTGCCTTTCGACCAAGGCACGCTGGGGCGGCCGGGGGCGCGGTTCGGGCCGGACGCCGTCCGCGACGCTCCAAGAACCTACAACTACTCTGACCCTTACGGCCAGCAGAATGTTGCTGAGGGTTTCTACGACATCGACGTGGAGGACGAACAACTACGCGGCGTCACTATGGCGGACTGCGGCAACATCACCATCGTCCCTTCCGAGGTGGTGGAGAACTTTGGCAAGATAACCGCGGCGGTGGAGAAAGTGGTGGAGCGGGGCGCTTTCCCGGTGGTCATCGGGGGTGACCACGCCATTACCTTCCCGGTGGTTCGCGGGTTGGGGAAGTTTGGACCGGTTAATATCGTCCACTTTGACGCCCACTTGGACTACAGCCACGACATTCAGGGCGTCACCCTGACCCACGCCAGCCCCATCCGGCGCTGCCGGGAGTTGCCCTTCGTGGGCCACATAACGTCGGTGGGCATCCGCACCGCCAGACGGATACCCTACGAGGAAGCTATCCGGGACGGCAGCCTGATTATCACCACCAATCGCTTCCGGCAGGTTGGCCCCGCAGAAATCGCCGACCTGATACCCAGGGGCGAGAACCTATACATCACCTTCGACATTGACGTGATTGACCCCAGCCAAGCCCCCGGAACGGGCACGCCGGAGACCGGCGGGCTTTTCTACCACGAAGTACGGGAATGCTTGGAGGCCCTGGTCAGCAAGTCGAACCTGGTGGGGTTCGACTTGGTGGAGGTTGCGCCGCCCTACGACTCCGCCGAACTGACGGTTGGGCTGGCGGCCAGAATCGTGGTGGACATTCTCGCTGCGCGGTTCCCTTCCAAGTAAGCGCGGGGGGTGAGCTTCCACTCCCGCGTCGAGTAGAGCGGCTGCCGGGCGACGTCTATACCTTGTCCTGTTCCGGGAACTGTTCCGGCAAGGCTTCCGGTAGAGCCTATATCTGCGGCCTGCGGGTATGCCAGGGAGTAGCCTGCTCGTAAGCGTGGGCCGCCCTGAAGAGTGTCTCTTCGGCGAAGGGCCTTCCCCCTATCTGCAGGCCGATGGGCAAGCTGCCCTGCGATGTGAAGCCGCAGCAGATGCTGACCGCGGGGATGTTGGCAAGGCTGAAGGCGGTTGTGAGCAGCACGGCACTGCCCAGTATTTGACTGCGGATGCTCCTGTCCTTGCTGTCCACCACCGGGTCGGGAGCCACCGGCTGAGCGGCAACCCGCGTAGTCGGAGTAACCAGCAAGTCCACATCCTCAAGCGCTTTCAAAGTCTGTTGTCTCAATATGCTGCGCAGCTTTTGCGCCTTGTAGAAGGCTTGGGCCGGTAATACGCTGCCGAGCAGATAGCCGATCCTGTTGTCGTGTCCTATTTCCTGAAGCCGGTTTTTCACGAAGTCCCGGTAGTTGGTAGGGGCCTCTACTCTGAGTGCGGCTGAAATGGTCATGGAGTGGGCGGCCATGGGAATGGACACCTCCTTCACCGTGGCCCCCAGCTCACCCAATACTCCGGCGGCCGTTCTCACGGCTTCGCGCACCTCAGCATCCACGCCCTCGTCGTCAATCAGCTCCCGAAGAATGCCGACTCGAAGGCCCTTAATCTCTCCACTCAAAGCTTGGACGTAGTCCGGCACCGGGCGGGTGGAAGTATAGCGGTCGTTCGGGTCGTGCCCGGCGATGGCCCCGAAGGTCAATGCGCAGTCCTCCACCGTGCGGGACAGCGGGCCGATGGCGTCCATCGACCAGACGCCGGGCATTACGCCGTACCGGCTTACTCTTCCCCAAGTGGGCCTCATGCCCACCAGACCGCACCACGCAGCCGGGAAGCGCACCGAGCCGCCGGTGTCTTCGCCCAGTGAGGTGGCGCACAGGAATCCCGCGGTGGCCGCGCCGGACCCGCTGCTGGAGCCACCGGTATAACGCTCTGTGTCCCACGGATTGCGGGGAGTCTCAAACTGGTGGGAAAAACCGGTGGTGCCGAACTCCGTCATATTCAGCTTGCCCAGCAGCACCGCCCCGGCGGACTTCAGGTTAGCCAGCACCGTTGCGTCTTCATCTGGTACGAAGTCGTTGAGTATGGGAGAGCCTGCCGTCGTCCGGATGCCCTTGGACTTGACTTGGTCTTTGACCGCCACTGGGATGCCGTGCAACGGGCCCAGGTTGTCGCCGCGGGCCAAGGCTTCGTCAGCCTCTCGCGCCGCTTCCAGCGCTTCATCCCGGCAAACGGTGAGGTAAGCATGAAGCTTGTCGTTCAAGAGATCTATACGGGCCAAGTAGGCTTGCGTCGCTTCAACCGCCGAGACTTCCTTGTCGGCAATCAAGCGGGAGAGTTCGCTTACGGTCAGGTAGGGAATCTGTCGCTCCGCCATGGTCCACTCATCCTCGATCAATACGGCAATCGCTGTCGGATCAAATCATGAAATTCAGTTGTTCCACGAATGCCCTGCCGATGCTTTGGTCGCCCTCGATTTGGACCCGGTCCGTATCCAGCACTTCTGCGGGTTCCCAGCGTCCGCAGGCCAAGCAAGCGTAGGTCTCGAATGCCATGGTGAGTTTGACGGTTGGAGAGGCTGGGATTTCGTCGAGAAAGCCTGCCCGCCCGCCATCCATTCCGATGGCCATTCGACACCCGGCAGCGCCGGTTATGTCCAGCACCACGGTGGAGCCATCGGGAGGTTGCACCTTTCTGCCGACTATGTACGGCATCGCCATGGCTATCCGCCCCATCGAATGTTCCGCTACCGGGCCGTCCAAGCCTCCCGGACGCCCCAGGGCGCGGCGTACATCCTGCTCGTGCACCCATGCGTCGAAGATGCGTATGGCGACCTGTTCGCTTACCGGCGCCAAGCCTATGGGCGTGTCAGTTTTCTCGGCGAAATCGTCGTCGGTCATGGCCTGCAGAACGCTCAGACGCCGCCCCGTCATCTCCCGGAACTCTGCCAGGACCTGGGCGCCGGTCATCGGACGACGCCAGTCCACCAGTATTTCATTGCTCTGGCCTGTTTCGTTTTTCACATGGCTAATGTCCTGGGGCATATAGGCCGGCAGCGGAAGGCCCAGCAGCCGGGTCTCCGCCCCCACCAGATGGGACAACTGGTCCTGTACCGACCATCCCGGGCAGTCCGTTGGCGTCTTCCACTGCTCTTCGGTGAAGTCCTGGCAAAGAGCGGTAATCGAACGCCAGACAGCCTCCATCCTGTTGACGAGTTCCTGATTGCTCATAGTCCCAACCTTCTTAGCCAATCGGCGGCGGCGGCATTCGCCGCCGCCGAGCGTTTGTGATAACAGGGCCGTGTGGTATGCACCTTAATGCGCCGCCTCTTCTTGATTGCGCCGCCGCTCCCGGTTGGTGATCTGCCGGATGACTTCATCCACGCGCATCCGGCCCACCGGCCCTGAGGCGTACATCGACCCCAGCACCACACCGCCCCGGCCCAGCAGAAATTCGGCGGGCTGTATGTAGCCGCCCCGGTCGTCCGACCACCACGCGCCGAACGCCTCGGACTCCTCGCGTGTCACGCCGTAGGCCATCGGGAAGGTCAACCCTTTGTCCGCCATCTCCTTAGCGTGATCAATATCGTCCACGCTTACCCCAATGACGGTTACTCCCAACGCGTCCAACTCACCCTTTGCTGCTTCGTACTCGGCCAACTGCCGTGCACAGTAGGGTCACCAGTGGCCGCGGTAGAACAGCAGAACAGTGTACCGCGACGGCGCTTCGTCCGGTATCCGTATTGCGTCGCCGTTCAACAGCTTGAACGTCAACGCGGGAAACCGGTCCGATTGTTGCAGCTTTTCGCCCATTTTCACTTCTCCTCGGCGCATCCCGTATTGATGCGGCGCCTGCTTGGCCCACTGCTTCAGCGGTGCCCCCAATAATAACCGTGAGGGAAGCTCACTTCAATATAGCCCGTTATGGTCGGATATTGTGCTGTGCCAACCACAACTATTTAGAGACTATGTCAAAACCAATCAGTCTCGCTGATTTCCCACGTCGCTGACCGAGACCTATGGATTCCCGCCTGCGCGGGAATGACGGGTTGGGTGCTGCGACAAGTTTTGAGATAGTTTCCAGGCGGTGCAGGGTTTTGTATCCTGACGTCATGATAACGGCATTCTCCCGGATACTTACTTGTTTCAATGTATGTTTACACAGGAACCTCCGCCAAGTTAACATGCAACCATTACACGTGCGGCATTCTAAAAGGCTCGAGCGGGAGGCGTCAGTTGACTACTTATGCAGTGCTTGGGATACCTGTAACCAGGGAAGACGGCCCGGACAAGGTATCCGGCAGCCACTTGTACTCCGCCGACGTAATCCTGCCTGGCATGATCGTCGGAAAGGTGCTGAGAAGCCCCTACCCCCACGCCAGAATCGTCAACATCGACACCTCACGGGCGGAAAGAGTCCCCGGCGTCCACGCCATAATCACCGGGAAGGACATGACGGGGATGTTATTGGGGCGGGTGTTGCAGGACGTGCCGCCCTTGGCGGTAGACAAAGTAAGGTACGTTGGAGAGAAAGTTGCCGGCGTGGCCGCCGCCGACGCCGACGTAGCGGAAGAGGCGCTCAATCTTATCGAAGTGGAATATGAACCGTTGCCGGCCGTCTTCGATGCCTTGGAAGCGATGCAGCCGGGGGCGCCGTTGGTCCACGACGGCTCGCCAACCTATGATGCGTGGCTGGGTAGAAGTTCCGGGCCAGTGCAACCCGACGGCAACGTCGTATCCCGCAACTCTTGGTCCGGCGGCGACTTGGAGCGCGGGTTCCAAGAATCGGACCTGGTATTCGAGCACACTTTCACCACCCCCTGGGTGCACCAAGGATACATGGAACCCTATACCTGCATGGTCGCCGCTGACGAATCGGGTCACGTCCAGGTCTGGGCAAACAACAAGCAACCTTACCGGTTGAGGTGGCAACTTGCGCGTTACTTGAAGTTGCCCGAGGACCACGTAACGGTCAACCCGTGCGGTATCGGCGGTGACTTCGGCGGCAAGGCCGGCATTATGAACGTGCCCTTGGCCTACGAGTTGAGCAGGCGTTCAGGCCATCCCATCCAGATGGTTATGACCTACATAGAAGAACTCATGGCGGGCAACCCCAGGCACGCTTCCACCGTAACCATCAAGACAGGCGTGAAGCAGGACGGGCGTTTCTGGGCCCGCCAGTCGAGGGTAGTGTTCAACGGCGGAGCTTACGGCGGCTACCGGGGCCAGACCAACCTCAGCGGCGGACGGCAGGTCGGCGGCGGACCCTACCGGGTCCCCAACTTCCAAATTGACAACTACATGGTCTACACCAACAACATGCCGTGCGGGTCTTACCGGTCTCCGGGAGAGCCGCAAGCAGTGTTCGCCATAGAGTCCCACATCGATATGATCGCCAAGGAAATGGGGCTGGACCCATACGAAATCAGGCTCAAGAACGTTGTCCAGGAAGGCGATACGGCGGGGACGGGGGAGAAGTACCTGCACGTGCGGGGTGAAGAAACCCTGCGGAGAGCCGCCGAGTCCGCCAACTGGGGCGGGCCGAAAGCCGGCCCTAACTTTGGCCGAGGTATATCGTTCGGGCAGCGTCCCCAAGGGCGAGCGGTGTTTACCGGGCGGGTAAGCATGGATGAAGAAGGCCGAGCTACTGTTTCTTCCACTGTCCCGGACACCGGGGTGGGCTTTTACACCGTTGCCCGTCAAATGGTTTCGGAGGACTTGGGCATTCCGGTCAGCGATGTACGAGTCGCCCATGTGGATACGGACCAAGTGGTGTTCGATACCGGAGCCGGTGCGGGCACCAGCGTGGGGGCTGCCCAAGCTGCCTTGGGGGCCGCCCAGCAGGTGCGGCAGAAGCTCACCGGGCTGGCTGCCGAGTTCTACGGGTGGGGCGAAGAGCGGATCGTGTTCCGCAATGGCCGCGTGTTCGTCGAAGGAGACCCCAACGGAGGCGTCCCCATCGCCGAGTTAGCCGCCCGGTCAGTCGCCGCCCTTGGCACGACCATTGAAGGGGAAACCACCACCGATGCGGAAGAACCGCCCGTAACCTCCTACACCGCCCAAGTGGCTGACGTGGAAGTAGACCCGGAAACCGGCCAAGTGACGGTGCACCGCATAACCACAGCCCACGACGTTGGCACCATCTATAACCCGCTGGGCCATCAAGGGCAGATAGACGGGGCCGTTATTCAAGGACTAGGGTATGCCGTCATGGAGGAACTTCAATCCGAAGAGGGACGGGTCTCCACCCTCAGCCTTGGTGAAGTGAAGATACCGACGGTGCAGGACATACCAGAACTGGTCACGGTCCTGGTGGAAAATCCGGAAGGCAACGGCCCCTTTGACGGAAAGGCCATCGGCGAGAACCCCATAGCCCCTGTGGCCCCGGCCATAGCCAACGCCGTCTACGACGCTGTAGGGGTGCGGATAACCAACCTGCCCATCACGTCGGAGAAGGTACTGGCGGCATTGAGGGAACACGCGAGGGTTAGCCCCAAGACCTGATTCCAAGGGGCAACTGAAGGCCTTGTACGATGACGCTTCAGCATAGGTGACCTCAAGAGGAGGATGCGTGGCGACAAGTGAACGGACTCGGACGGCACAGGACTTTCTTGAGGCATCCAACAGGGAGTTTGATGCCGGAGAAAACCGGCAAGCCTCTGAGAAGCTTTGGGGAGCCGCCACTCAGATAGTAATCGCGATGGCGGAAGAGCGGGGTTGGGATTGCGGCAGCCATCGGGCTATGAAGAACGTTTCCAGACGGCTTGCCGTCGAGTTCGAAGACCAGCTTATTGAACACGGATTTTCAATAGCCGAGAAGTTCCATCGGAACTTTTACCACAACTTCATGGAAGACTTTGAACTGGAACCTGACCGGGCGACAATACATGACTTTGTGGAGCGGTTGCTGGCGTACCATGACCGGTGCTGACTGGCTGTAAGTCCGCGTGAGGGGCCGCGCCCCTCACGCGATTAAAGAGCCCCAGCCCAGAACCCTCTGCTACGCCAAGTCTTCGATCAAGGGAGCCACGTCCTCCACCAACCGGCGCATGGAGTTCTGCATAAGGGAGTGGTCGTCCGGGTCGTGGGTGATGGTTAACAGGTGGCCAAATCCGCCGACCTCTTCGTAGTGCTGGCGGATTTTATCAGCGCACTCCTGGGGGTCGCCGACAATCCAGACGTTGTCCATCATGTAGTCCACGTCCACCGCTTCGTCCGACATGTTGGGGTCGAGTTTCAACGCGCCCAACATTCCCCCCGCTTTGCGGTTAATCCACTGGTGTTCGGTGAAGGGCCTGCCCAGCACTTCACGGGCTTCTTCCCGGGCGGACTGGGAAGTCTTCCCAACGTACACGTCGCGCCCCAGCCGCAACTCGCCCCGGTCAGCGGTCCTTCCGGTGCTGGCCGCCCCAGCCTCCATGGTCTCCCATAGCCCTGGCACGTGTTGGGACGGCACGTTGGTCATTGGTATCCAACCGCGTTCCCCGGCCATGCGTATGGTGTCGCCGCCGGGGGTGGTGGCCGCAACGCCAATGGGCGGATGCGGCAGTTGGTAGGGTTTGTAATAGAGCCGGCGTTCCAGTTCGGGGTCGATTTCCGGTGCGTGGACCTGGTAGTACTTGCCCTCGTAGCCAAAGTGGCCGTCTTCCGCTTGCCAAAGGGAAAGAATGACGTCCAAGGCTTCTTGCCCCTGCTCCCGCACCTCGTCCATGGAGTTGTACTCTACGCCGTAGAGATGCAGGTCGGTTGGGAGAGACCTGACGCCGATTCCCCAGTAGAAACGCCCCCTGGCCATGTGGTCCAGCATCGCTATGCGGTGGGCTGTATCGACCGGGTGGTGCAAAGGAAGCATGGTTACGCCCGTGGCTAAAATGATGTTTTCGGTAAGGGCCAATGCTTGGGCGATAAGCAGTTCCGGCACCGGGGCGTTTTCCCAGACCTCGGTGATGTGTTCTCCTACCCAAGCCTCGTGGTACCCCAGCTTGTCGGCCAGCACCAGCAATTCCACGTCCCTATCGTAGGAATCGGCGTAAGACCTCCGAGGCGGGTGAAGCGGCATCATAAAAAGTCCGTATTCCACGGTGAATCCCTCCTGACTAGACCTTGACCCGGTCTTTATTGACGTGGTTGAATCAAAGGTGTTTCAGCTTGCCTGCACCAGTACCGCAAAACGGTCCGGCGATGGGTCAATGATAGCGGCTGCGTTATGAAAATGGAACAGCCCGCGATAACCTCGCGGGCTGTTCGGCCATGGACCCTGCAAGAGCCCGGGAAGGCTTCCGGCATTACACCAAAACCGGCTCCGTATTCTTCTGGTATATCTGGAACCGGTGCCTGGTGGTATCGGCCACGAGGACACGGCCGCGATGGTCAACCCTCACGGCGGTGGGAGCCCAAAGGACCTTCTCGGGAGTAAAGTCCCGCACGCCGTTGCGCTGGCGGACCATGTCCGGGTTGGACCTGATCTTTTCGACGCCCAGCTTGGAGAGACCGGCGTCGCCGGTAAACTCGGTGATGTACCGGCCGTCGGGAGTCAGCACTTGAACCCGGTTGTTAAGCCAGTCGGCAACGTAGATGTCCCCGTCGTCGTCAACACAGACGCCGGCTGGCCGGTTGAACAGGCCTACGGGCGCTTCGTAGCGCTCGATGCCGCCCTTGTCCCGTGCAATGTGGGCGTTGCCGCCGCTGCCGGGCTGGCCGAAGCTGGCCTGCCACTCGCCCTCGGGGCTGAACTGCTGGATGCGGTCGTTGCGCCAGTCGGCGACGAATATGTTGCCGTGCTTGTCCAAGCAGATGCCCCAAGGAGTATCCAACTGACCGGGGCCGCTGCCGTGGGAGCCGAATTGGCTGATGTATTGCCCGTCCAGGGTGAACTTCTGGACCCTGTGGTTGGCGCTGTCCACAACGTAGACGAGGTCGTCCGGGGTGATTGCCAAACCGGCGGGCCGATTCAGCTCACCGTTCCCGGAACCTTGAGTCCCCCAATCGCTGAGGAACTCGCCGTCCTTGTTGTAGATGTTGATTCGGTTCATCCACTCGTCGGACACGTAGACGTTGGTCTCGCTGTCCACGGCGACGGCCATGGGCCAGATGAACTGTCCTTTGCCTTCGCCATAGGAGCCGAACTCGGTGATGTACTCTTCCTCTCCGTCCTCGTCTATCCGCCACATGTTGATGCGAGTGCCGTCGGGCCGGGACTCGTAGGACCGGTTAACCACGTATATGACGTCGTCCGGCGCCAAGGCAAAGTCCATCGGATTGCGGAACCCCGTTCCCTGGAACTCGGACCGGCCCGCTACATAGGAGTAGGTGTAGGTCCGATCATTGATGCCCAAGAACACGCTTGCCATCGGTTACCTCCTCAAGATCGCCGAGGTTGATTGCCATAGTCTTCTAATCCATGGCACGGGCTTACAGAAAGTCCAGTTGTTCATAGTTTCCGCCGACAATGGCCTTGGCGTCCAGACCCATCCACCGGTCCAGGATGGTGGAGTAGGCTTGCCGGAAGTCAACGTTGTGGAGCAGGTTCCCACCCTCTTCCAGCTTATCCATCTCGAGGGACGGGTATTCTCCATAGATGCCGCCCTTGACATGCTCACCAAGGGCAAAAGCCACGCCGCCGGTGCCGTGGTCGGTGCCGGAACCGTTGTCCATGGCGCGGCGCCCGAACTCAGAGTAGAACAAAAGCGTTACTTCGTCGCTGAGGTCATGCTCCCGCAAGTCGGCCATGAAGCAGTCCACGTTGGAGGATATATCCAACAGCAGATTGGAGTGCCCCACGGCTTGGTTGGCATGTGTGTCGAAGATGTTGTAAGGGGCGGTGGTGAACAGGACCCTGGTGTCGAAGCCAGCGTTGTGCACCTGCACCATGTCCCTCAGGTAAGAGCCAACGGCGCTGTTGCCGTATTCGATGCTGGAAGTGTACTTCCCGGGGGCGGTGCCCAGGATATCCGCGCCGGCCATGGCTTCCACGCCGGTGCGCCGGATGTAATCGTTGACCGCGCCGCGCCCAATGGCGGGGGAATACATGCGGCCGAAGAGGTCCAGGGCCTGGGTGCGCTGGTCTTCCTGATCTATGTCGGTAAGCAGGCCGTAGCTGCCGAGGTCCCCGACGGATGCTACCGGTACGCCGTCCTTGGCCATAGCTCTGGGCAGACCACGGCCGAAGTTGACCCCGGTCAAGACGTTCTCGGCTTTGGGGTCCACGTCCTGGATGACACTGCCGAGCCAGCCAGTCAAGCCGAGTTCGTCCGGCTCGCAGGTGGCCCAGATGTCCATGGCGCGGAAGTGGGACAAGCTGGGGTTCGGGTAGCCAATCCCCAGGATGATGGCCAGTTTCCCCTCGTTCCAGTACTTCATCAACGGCGCCATTGCCGGGTGGAAGGCCAACTCGTCGTTAAGCGGCAACAACTGGTCTTCCGGGATGGCCAGAGTGGGCCGGTAGTCCCGATAAAGGGGATTGGCATAAGGGATGACCGTGTTCATAAAGTCGTTTCCCCCGGAGAGGGAAAGGACTGCCAGTACCGGGTCTTTCTTGGTGGAAACCATGTTCGTCCTCCCTAACGATAATCTAGGAGAATATCTAACCGAATTGGAACTCGGATGTGGTTGCGATCATCTGTAGCATCTCGCTGGCGCGGCGGGTGAAGTCCTCCCGTTCGGAGTCGGTGGCGTGGCGAAGTTCGCCGCCCGCCGCAACATGGGACACCAGCTCATCCTGGGTCTCCTCAGCCACTGAAAGAGGTCCGACCAAGTCCAAGCACCCGCTAACGAAGTCGCCGGCGGTCACGGTGTCGCCTTGGTCCATAAGCCTGGAAACTATCGACTGGACTCCGGGCAGGCTGGTGTCGCCAAGCAGTCCGGCGGCGAAGTTGATCCGGTCGATTAACGTACCGCTGTTGATCCATTCCGCGCCCATATGCCAACCTTCCACCGTGGGTGGGTTCAGCAGGTCCATGCCCATGTACTTGGGTTCCATCGCGACGAAGAACAGCCCCGGCCTGGGCGTGGTGTGGTCTCCCACCATTCTGAGGACGCTGATTACAACGTCGGCGGGGCTCTTGACCTTGGCGTAATGCGCCGCTTCGGACTTGAAGAAGTCGGATGTAAAGAGGACCCGCAACATCGCCGTTATTTCGTACCCGGAGTCGAAGTAGGCCTTCTCCAGGGCAGCGACTGCCTCCGGGTCCTTGGGGGCGCTTTGGCGCCAAGCCGGGACCGGGGGCTCGTCGGCAACGAAGAAGTCGTACATCTTCCTTGCGATGAACCGGGCGGTGGCCGGTTGCTTGCTAATTATTTTGACTATATCTCCCCCGTCCCAATTGCCGGTCTCACCCAGGAAGGTCTTGTCGCCGTAATCATGGTCGGCGGGGTCGAAACGGAAGAAGAAGGGTGTCCGCCCGTAGGGGAACACCGGGATTGTCGGGGCCAGGTTCCAACCGGTGAAGGCGCGGGCGCAGGCCTTCACGTCATCCTCGGTATAGTTGAAGTCGCCGTCTTTGCCGACGCCCATGGAGAACAGCTCCAGGAGCTCGCGGCCGTAGTTCTCGTTGACGGCGGTCTTGTGGCTCTCAATGTTGTCCAAGTAGTAAAGCATGGCGGGGTCGGTGGACAGCATCAGCAGCAGGTCCTGGAAGTTGCCCATGCCCTGTTCCCGGAATTTGTCTATCTGGATTGCGGTGGTCCGGGCATTGTCCACCTTGTTGTCGCCTGAACAGAAGATGGTGTGCCAGAAGAGGGACATCTTCTCTTGCAACTGGTACTTATTGTTGATCATCCGGTAGACCCACTCGGTCTGCCCGGTCTCTATCGCACCCTTGTCGAAGTAAGACGGGTACGCCCGGTACATCAAGTCTTCGTCGATGCCCGGATCGTCACCAGCCTCCAACAGCTCTTCGACCACGCTGTCATAGCCTTGGGCTACCCTCCGTTCGATTTCGTCGCGGCTTGCGCCGAAACCAGCCCGACGGAGCAGATGGGCCATTAAAGCGATATCCTGGTCAGCCATAGTCCACTCCTTCCTTTAGGTTGTCGTAATTGTATTACCGGCCCGTCTCCTTGCCGGCACCACGATTATCCCCAATTCCGAGCATCCAAACAACCCTTAAGTTGTTAAGCTTCTATTAAATAATGCAGCCAGTTTAATGTCAATTATTTTATTTGAACCGTTGGCGGACAATCATGACCGTAAATCGACGAGGGCCATAGGGTTGTGCCGGATGGAAGTCAGGGGCGAAGTTTAGGAATAGCAGAGTGCCACCCTGTGCGGTATTATGTAGATATTGCATAACGGCCATCGGCCCATACCGAGGCATAGCTATGATGGTATCCAAGGTGACAGAATATCGACAACGCGGCAAAGATAATTTGCGGAAAGCGTTCAAGGAGCTTGACGAAAGAGACCTCACGCAAGCTTCTGAAAAAGGTTGGGGCGCAACTGCCCTGATGGTAAAAGCCATGGCAGAGAAACAAGGTTGGGGCCATGCGAGTCATGTTCAAATCCATAACAGGGTAAACGACTTGGTACGGCAAACCGGTGACACTGCATTGAACCGCTTGTTCCTAGTTGCCAATAGTTTGCACGGCAACTTCTACGAAGGTTGGTTTCTGCCAGAGCAAGTTGAAGAGGGATTGCAGGCCGTTCAGCAATTCGTGAACAAGATGGATTTTCTACTGGATGCCTGACCATCTACATGAGACACGCACGCCCTCGTTTGACGGCAGAGTAAGGAAAGGGTAATACCACCCGCAATCACGCGGCCGGCTTGGTACACAAGTATATAATTCCCGAATCATTCCAACCGCAAATCAGGCGTCCCAAGGCTTGATGCCTTCCGGGTAAACGTCGGATTCCGCGGTCCCGCTGATGGCGTGGACTCGTTTGATTACGGAGTTGACGGCGTCGTTTATCCTTTCTCTCAGTTGCAGCCGTTCTTCCTGGGTCATTTGATAGGAAGCGCCGGCGTAGCGGTATATCACGCCGTACTTGGTAAGCCAGTCGATTTGTTCACCGGTTTGCACAGGGTCTTCGTACTTTATGTAGTCGAACAGTCTTGTCATGGACTCGTGGAGAGGACCCAACTCCGGGTTGCTCCAGTCCTCGATGCCCTCGGCGTCCCTCCAAAGGGCGGTAAGTTCGTGCCCGAAAGTCCTGTCGTCGTTGTAGGCTGACAGCCAGCCTTTCAGAGCGTTTTCGACGGCTTGCTGGCCAAGAAATCCCAGGGTCTTTTGATTCCAATGGTTTTCGTCGACCATTTCGTTGAAGTGGTGGTGGTATTCTTCCGCGTTCTGGATGCGCTGTCTTGTTTCCGGCCAGTGGGCAGGATAACCGTCCTCGTAGTGCGGCGGAGGTCCCAGTGTTTCGCCATTCATTACCACCCCGTACCGGGCGGCCTGGCCCGCGATATGCTGTTTTGCTCTTCGGCGATAGTCGAACTCCTTTCTGGTCATGCCGACAACATCTAATCCCAATCTTGGGGGATTAGATTTCATATAAGCATAGGCGGCGTTCCGAGCGCCAATCTCCGCCCTTCGTTTGCTGCTGTCGCCGGCTATTACCAGGAGGTCAATGTCAGAGTATTCGCGGTGCCGCCCAGTGGCCCTCGAGCCGAAAAGGATTACCATAGCCGGAGCCACTTCTTTCTGGACGGCGCGGGCGACGTTCAGGGCGTGCCGGTCCGGGGTTCCGTCCGTCATGGACCCGCCTACTGACCTCGGGCCTGGAGGGCCTGCCAGACCTTTTCCGGGGTCAAAGGGGTGTCGATGTGCCGAACGCCCGCGCTAGACAGAGCGTCCATCACAGCGTTGGCCACGGCTACCGGCGCAGCCAGCGTTGGCAACTCGCCGATGCCCTTCAGGCCGTATGGTGTGATGTCCGACAGGGTTTCAACAGTGTCCAAGTCCATTGCCGGCATGTTGGTTGACTTGGGCATGGCATAGTCCATAAAGGTGCCGGTCAACGGCTGGCCTTCAGCGTTGTATTCCATGCCCTCCCACAGGGCTTGTCCGACTCCCTGGGCGATGGCTCCCTGGGCCTGACCCTCGAAGAGCAGGGGGTTGATGACCTTGCCCGAGTCGTGGACGCCGATGTATTTCAGGACATTCACCGTTCCGGTCTCCCGGGAGACCTCGACCACGGCTATGTGGGCTGCGAAAGCATAGGGACTTCTATGCAATGTGTGGGTGTTCACGAAGTCGACGCCGGGCTCCTGGCTGGGTGGCAACAACTCCTCATCGTAAGCTGCGGCGGCCACTTGTGCGAAGGACACCTCCCGGTCGGGCTGTTGGCTATCGAACGCCTTGTCTTCGACCAGCGTCACATGCTCCGGGGAGCATTCAAGCAGATGGCCGGCTATGGATAGCAGCTTCTGCCGGGTGTCCTGCAATACCATATGCATTACGGTGCCGCCGGCGATCATGCCGCGGCTGCCAGAGGTACCGCCGCCGTGAGGCAGGACGTCGGTATCGCTGTGAAGGACTCGAACGTTTGTCGGTGTAGTGCCCAGTTCGTCTGCAATCATCTGGGCGAAAGTCGTTTCCGTTCCTTGGCCGTGGGGAGAAACGCCGGTGTGAGCAGTAACCCGGCCGTCGGCGTCAACTATCACCCTGGCGTGGTCGGTCAACCGGGTGACACGAGCGCCCGACCCCTTGACCACAGTAGCGATCCCCACGCCGATGATGGGGCCGCCGGCCTCAGCCTGCTGCTTGGCGCGTTCCCGCCAACCGGCATAGTCGGCCATTTCCACGGCGCGGTCGAAAGCCAGGGCGTACTGGCCGGAGTCGTAGGTGATGCCGGTGGGGGTTTCGTAGGGGAAGGCTTCCGGCGGGATGAAGTTCTTTCGCCGCACGTCGGCAGGATCCATGCCCAACTCGGAAGCAATCAGATCCATGGTGCGTTCCATGCAGAAAGCCGCCTCGGGACCGCCTGCGCCCCGATAAGGGCCGGTGGGCGGCTTGTTGGTCAGGACTCCCTGCACGGCGACGCTCATGGCCGGAGTATGGTACGGGCCGGTGATCCGGTGGCTGGTCAATACCGGCACAGTTGGAGTGGACATGAGGAAATAGGCGCCCAAGTCGGCAAAGATGTCCACCTTCATGCCCAGGAGCGTACCGTCGTTCTTCACGGCGGCGGCAACGTCGACGGTGTGGCCGCGCCCGTGGAAGCAGAGCATGTTCCCCTGCCGGTCCTCAAGCCACTTGATGGGACGGGCCAGCAGCATGGAAATATAGGGGACGGCTATTTCCTCGGGGAAGAAGCTGGCCTTCTCACCAAAACCGCCACCAACGTCGGGGGCGACCACGCGGATGCTGCTCTCCGGCCGCTTCAACAACTCCACCAAGTGTTCCCTGGCCTCGTGGGGGTGCTGGGTGGAGTCCCAGACCGTAAGAAGGTCTTCATCGGCGTTGTAGTCGGCGATCAGACCGCGGGGCTCCATTGGGGCCGGAGCAACCCGCTGGACATGGTAGCGCTGCTCCACCACCCGGTCGGCTTGTTCGAAGGCAGCGTCCAAGTCACCGCCGGCGTTGACGGTGCGCAACGCCACATTGCTGCCTAACTCCTCGTGCAGCAGAGGTGCGGAGTCTTCTGCCGCCTCTACTGCGTCAACCAGTGTCGGGAGCAACTCGTAGTCCACTACCACCAGTTCCGTTCCTTCCAGTGCGGTTTGCGGGTCTTCAGCCACCACGATTGCCACAGCTTGCCCAACATAGCCGACCTTCCCATCGGCAAGAACAGGGTGAGGAGGCGGTTTCAACTGGTCGGCGTCGGCGCCGCCGCTGTACCTGGCAGGAAGAGTCTCGACAACCCCCGCAAAGTCATCAGCCGTGAACACTGCAACCACTCCGGGCAACCGGCTGGCGGGAGAGGTGTCGATGGATCTGATGCGGGCGTGGGCGTGGGGACTGCGCAGCACTGCGGCGTGGAGCAGTCCGGGGAGATTCATATCGTCGACGTAGGAGCTTCCACCACCCAACAACCGGTGGTCCTCGAAACGTTTCAAAGACTGGCCTACGTAGGTCACTTCGGCCTCCTTGGAGCAAGGGTTTATTTTTGTCCGGGGAATTTCAAGGCTATCGGTCCGGACTATAGAGGACCAGCCTTGGAATCATCCCCATTCTATACCCTGGGGGTGACTGGAAAAAGAACCGATTTACATTTTCGTGCGTAATTAGAAATATCATCAGGTAAGAAGGAGAGGAGAGAGAAAATGAGAAAGTGCTTGAAGTGCCAGGGAGCTTTGAGATACGACTGGGAGTTTCCGGCAATGGTGTGCCAAAGTTGCGGAAAAGCTTACTATTTCAACCCCTTCCCGGAGGCGCTACCGGCCACCGCCGGCAAAGCCTCTCTGAAGAGAAAACAGGAAACCAAAGCCGCAACTTAGCGGTGCATGCTTGACGTCAGAAGAGGTCCGATGGGGATTCTTCTCAAAGAAGATGGTTGGGTGAAGTGGGACCGGCCCTCATCTTGCCCCTCTCCCTATGGGAGAGGGGCTTTTTTTGCTTTCCGTCAGGCGTGGGGCGGGCGCATGGTGTGCCAGGACGTAGCCTGCTCGTAGGCGTGGGCCACCTTGAGGACGGTGGCGTCCCCACCAGGCCTTCCAGCTACTTGTAGTCCGATGGGCAGGGAGCCGGAGTTGAAACCACAGGGCACTGAGACCGCCGGGGTACTGGAAAGGTTGAAGGTGTTGGTGCGCATGTAGGGCATCCGCCCCGCCATCTCCTTGCTGGTGATAACCGGGTCGTCCTGGCGCGCCACCGCCGGCCTCCCGGCCGTGGGAGACACCAGGACATCGTAGTTTTCCAGAGTCTCGTGGACCTGTTGCCGAAGCATACTCCGCAGCTTCTGGGCTTTCAGGTACGCCACGCCGGGCATCAGGCTCCCGACGAGCAGTCCTATCCGATTGTCATGCCCGTAGTCCTCCAACCGATCCAGCACCCACTCCCGTTGGTTCTGGGCAGGCTCGGCAGCGAGCAAAATCGACGAGACGGTGTTGGCGTGGGCCGTCAGGGGTATCGACACTTCTTCCACCAACGCGCCCAACTCTCCCAAGACCGCAATAGCTCTTTGCACCACGTCCCTGGTCTCCGGCTCCACCACTTCATCGTGAAGCAACTCAGAGACCACGCCAATGCGGACGCCGCTTATATCTCCGTCCAAAGCGCCGAGGTAGTCCGGGACCGGCTTGTTCCAGCTATAAGGGTCCTTGTGGTCATGGCCGGCGATGGCGCCTAAGGTGATGGCCGCGTCGGCCACACTCCTCGAAATAGGGCCAACGGTATCCATGGACCAGATGCCCTTCATCAGCCCATAGCGGCTGACCAAGCCCCAAGTGGGCCGCATCCCCACCAAGCCGCACCACGCCGCCGGACGCCGGATGGAGCCACCGGTATCCTCACCCAAAGAGGTGGCGCAAAGAAAAGCTGCGGTGGCCGCGCCCGAGCCGCTACTGGAGCCGCCGGCGGACAGGTCCAAGTCCCACGGGTTCCTCGGGAGGCTGAAGCGGTGGCTAAAGGGTGTAATGGCGAACTCGCTCAGGTTGGTCTTGCCCAACAGGACTGCGCCTGCGTCTTTAAGCTTGGCGATGACCGTAGCATCCTCGTCGGGCACGAAGTCCGCCAGTATCCGGGAACCGCCGGTGGTGCGTATCCCCTTGGTCCACATCTGGTCCTTGACGGCGATGGGGACTCCGTGCATCGGGCCGCGGATGTTGCCCTGCATGATTTCCTGCTCGGCTTGCCGGGCGGCCCGGAGGGCCTCTTCGCGGGTGACCGTAAGGTAGGAGTTGAACTGGAAGTCCAGGTCGTCGATGCGGTCCAGGTATGCCTCGGCAGCCTCGACGGGGGACAGTTCCTTGGAGGCGATTAGATTGGAAAGTTCCGTGGCCGTGAGAAAGGGAATGTCTTTCTTGTCCATAACCGGACCTCCTCAAGGGCCTATCGTTCGAATATTTCGCTTACTTGGCAGGTGAACCCCGGAAGGACGGAGCCGCCGTCCAACTGGTCTTCTTGCCCCAGTAGCACCGGCGAAGCGGATGCCGAATGCACCTCCACGGTGCGTGACTCGGGAAACACCACCCAAACGATCTGGACACCGAAATGGACCCACATCAGGGCCTTGTCATTGACTGCGGCGATGCTGTCGGAGGGAGAGGCGATTTCGACCACCAAGTCGGGTACCACTTCCGAGAATCCCGGAACGTCCACGTCCAGAGGCAGCTTTTCGGCGGATATGAAGGCGATGTCCGGTTCCCGCACCGTATCGGGGCTGCGTTGCAGCAGGATACCGGAGTCGGAGGCCGCCAGCCTACCTAGACGCAGGGGTTCGATGAACATTCCCAGCAGTATTCCCAGGGTCATCACGATCTCACCGTGTCTCAATCCGGTAGACACTGTTTCGTGCAGCACCCCCCTTATCAACTCCCCACGAACTCCTTCGCTGGAGAGGCGGAGCAGGTCATCCACTGTAAGCAGCTTCGATGTTTTTTTCGATGTCGTCATGGCATTTCCGCGCTTTTCATTTGGGAGTGGAGTATATCATGGTATCCTCGTTGCTCAGCCCTGCCGAGTCGTCGGAAGAGCAGTTCCAATATAATGGTCCAATCATGCCACGCGGAGGTAAGCATATTTGCATGCGCGGTCTGCCGTGCGGATGAGAGCCGGGAGGAATTGGTGGAAGAAATTTTTCGGATAGAAGGCAACTACGTTCTGGTCAATGGCATTCCCGCGAGGGTGTGTGTCCGTTGCGAGGAACAGACCTTCAGCCGTGAAACTACAGAAAAGATTCGGCGGATTCTCCACAGCCAAGGGATCCCGGCAAGGTCTATCGCCATGCAGGTTTTCGAATTCGCATAATCCAAAGGAGGCGGCAAATGCGCTTGGCCGTGCCTGACTTGGTGTCCAACTCATACTTTCCCGCCGTGGCCGCGGTTGAACTGGGCTTCTTCAAGGCTGAAGGGTTGGACGTGACGCTGGAGCACCTGTTCCCAATTCCCAGGACAATGGAGGCACTTCGAGACGGTGAGCTGGACTTTGTAGCGGGGCCGGCCCACGCCGTGCTGACGGCTTTTCCTGATTGGAGAGGGGCCAAGCTGATCGTGGCGTTGGCGCGACACACTTACTGGCTGCTGATTCTACGTTCCGACCTTGGCGTGCAGCAGGGCGACGTACAGGCGGTGAAGGGGCTTCGCATAGGCGCCGCACCGGGGCCGGACCTGGCCTTGAAACGGCTGTTGCAAGAGGAAGGGATAGATTTGGAGTCGGACGACGTCGCAATAGGCCCCGTTGCCGCCGCTTCCGGCCCTAGCGTGTCCTTCGGCGTACAAGCGGCCCAAGCTTTGGAGGAGGGCATTATCGACGGCTTCTGGGCCAACGCTATGGGCAGCGAGGTAGCTATCCGTAGCGGCGTCGGCACGGTGGTCCTCGACGTAAGGCGAGGCGTTGGGCCTGTTGGCGCCCAGAACTACACCTTCCCGGCATTGGTTACGACCGAAGACATGGTTCAACGCGACCCGGACAGCACCGCAGCGGCAGTGCGGGCGATAGTCAAGACCCAGCAAGCCTTGCGGAACGATGTGTCCCGGGCAACCGTTGTAGGAGAACGGCTGTTTCCCGCAGAGGAAGCGGCCATGATTGCGGGCTTGGTCAACAGGGACTTGCCCTATTACGATCCCTTGATCACCGAGGAAGCGGTTGCCGGAGTGAACCGTTTCGCCCAAGACATCGGTCTGTTGTCAGCGGACGTGCCTTATGAAGCGGTGGCGGCTATTCAGTTCTCAGAATTGTGGAATGGGTAGCGTCCGCCGCGCCCAAGTACCCACAAGGCCGCGACTGCTCAGCCAGGAAGGTCCCAACCAATCCAGTTGCAGAGGGCGCGGCCCATTATGAGGTCCTTGTCCGCGTCGGACAGCCAGGGAAGTTCTTCGGTAAACATGGTGACGCATTGACGCCAGGAGCAAGGCATCCGGGTAATGTCGGTGCCCCAAAACATGCGTTCCGGGCCAAAGGCATCGTAAATCTGGTGCAGGTAGTCGTGAATGTTGCTGAATGGGTAGGGAGCGCTGGAGTAGCTGGGTGCGCCGGTGGCCTTGATAGCAACGTTGGGATGCCTGGCCAAGGCCAGCAGGTCCGGCAGGTTGGCCCATCCCGCCTCGTCCTGGGCGCCGCGGGTGCGCCCCAAGTGGTCGACGATCAGCCGAACGTTGGGGTGGCGCTCCGCAATCTGCCCGACCACAGGCAAAAAGCCCGACGCCATAAGGGCCACCGGTATGCCCGCTTCGGCCACTGCCGGCCAAAGCCAGTCCATGGTGCCATCGGACACCCAATTCTCCTGACCGGCCCCTTGGAAAGAAAATCTCAGCCCCAGCATACCCGGGTTTTGCTTCCAACCGGGAACAAGGCCACGGCTCTCGGGCCGGTCCACCGGGAAGTTGCCCAGGATGGAAAGCCGGTTGGGGTGCTGGCGGGCGGCCTCTATAGCCAACTGATTGGAGTTGGAGTCCCAACCCGGCGGGTGTATAAGCGCTGCGTCAACCCCGGCTTCATCCATCTCCTTGAGGAGGTCTTCCGCCAGGAAGGAGGTTATCTGACGGTGGGCGGGGTTTGTCGGCAGTCCGGTTCCCCAGATGTGGACCTGCGCATCAACAATAAGCATTAAGGCCTCCTCAATCTTGGTCTGAAATCGGCTGCGCTGCCAGTGGAGGCCAGAGTACCACTTGCTGGTGGAAGTGACCAGTAAAGGGTGGCATTGCTTGACGTCCTGAGCACACGGTAGACCGCGCCCATTGACCGTCTTCGGAAGAAAGCATAATATGGCCTTCGTTTTGAACAGTGGCGGCCCGCGACGCTAAATTCCACCGGAGCGGATACAAGGTTGAGGAATAATAGAAAGAATGCAGAGGCAACTTGAAACAAATTCCGCATCCCCGGGTGCAGGACCGCGTGAGCCGCAAAGGCATGCCGCGGCCCGGACGGCCGGGGCGCTGCTGCTCCTGACGGCTATCGCAACCGTGGTATCCGTCGTTACCCGGGTGGCGTCGGGGGCAGACCAGCCAACACTTCTGGAATCGCTGGCCGCCATCGCCGCGAACAAAGAGCTTTACAGCATCGGCGGCATCGCCCGCTTCGTATCGGGGATTACGTTAATCGCCGGGGCGGGTTACGTGTTGAAGATATGGGCCGACGGTGGTCGATGGTCCGCGCCTACAGTTCCGGTCATTATGATTGCGTCGGGCGGATTCACGGTCGTGTCCGGGGTGTGCGCCGTTGGACTGGTCTTTTCAGCGGAAGGCGTGAACGAGGCTTTTCTGACCGGCGTCGTCGGCCAAAGCCCGATTGACCGTTCGACCGAGATACTGGCATTTCTGCGATGGTTTACCGGGAAGGTGGGCTTCACAGTGGCCGGCCTTGCGTTGATGGGCGCCGCCGGCTATCACTGGAGGGTTGGCGGCTGGCTGAAGTACTTCGCGATTGCATCGGTGGCCGTTGGGGTTGCCATGCAGTTCATCTGGATTGACGCGGCCACCCCGGTGCACCGGATTTCCGGCGTCGCGTTTCTGGTGTGGCTACTGGCGATTGGCGGGATGCTCGTACTGGGACGTGTTGAGGGGACCCTGCTTCCGCCGGGCCCGCGGGTCAAGTCGGAACGGCGGTGATTTGGGCCACGGCCCGGGCGTAGGCGCAGTTCTCGCACGAGGGGTTGGCCTCCGGGATATCCGGGGAGTCCAATACCCGGACCATCTCGGACAGTTGCTCATCGATCCAGTCGATGTTCCACTTGTAGGGCACCAGGGTCTCCTGGAAGAGCAACTGCCCATTAAAGGACGGCGCGTTGCGGTCGGCGTTGCAGACGTAAAAGTAGCCGGTTGGCCAAACCGGGAAGCCCATCTTGGTCAGCAAGTAGGCGTAGACGTCCAACTGGACTTTGTAGGCTTGGTGGTGGACGTTGGACAGATATTGCCACGTTGAAACCGGCCTGCGCCCAGCCTGAGACTTGTAATCGACAATAATCAACCGGCCCGTAGGTTTATGTAGCCAGACGTCGTCCACTCCCCCGTGCAATACGATGTTGCCTTCCTCGATTTTGAACGCCAAGCCATGGTGTAACGAGTCCCGCCACTTGTCAAAGTCCGGGTGTTGGAAAGGCACAACGTCATCCAGGCCGGACCGTTTGAAGATGGGATGCGGCAACCCATCTTTCCGGCAAGCGTCGAACTCTCTCTTGAGCAGCAGGTCGGTAGTCTCGTTCAACGACCATCCCGGCGTTGAAGGGGAAATCACCCCCTTTACGCGGTCCAAGTAAAAACACCTTCTGCACAGCAGAAAATCGTTGAACTTACTGCGGCTCAGCCGGAATGGGGTTTCATGGTTGGGAGTGTAGATGGAAGAAGGACGGGACCGAATCCCCCGGGCATTGACCGGCTCTCCCCGGTCATTCCTCTTGATGCTGATCATACGGACGCCTCCCTCCGTACGGTAAAGCCTATCGCAAATTGTTCACACAAGCCAGTATCCAGTGGTCAGTCCATTTTTATGCGAGAGTTTCTCCGGATTTTGGACATTCAAGGTAACCGCGTTTCCAATTGGTATAGTCATTGCGGAAATATGAGCCAATTTGCTATATTTACTCGTGAATCATCCAGTGCGGGACCGTCTGGGGACAAGCTTACTGAACGGGTGTTAAAAGCCAAAGAGTGTTGCGGATTTCGGAACACTCTTTGGCCGACGAGCAGTGCGGCACAGCTTGGAACAGTGACACGGCTGGTCCAATTAAGCGGTCTTGAAGGGGTATAAATGGCGATTGAAGCTGAACGGGACGGCACTACGTTGATAGCAAGGACTGACGCCAGGGTTGACGGCGCCAATGCCCGGGCGTTTCAGGACGAGTTGGAAACTATCATTGACGAGAATGACCGGACGGTCATCCTAGACCTGCAGAAGCTCCTTTACATCAGCAGCGCCGGTCTCAGGGTAATCATGCTGACAGCCAAGGCCTTGGGCAGGCAGGAAATCAAGTTTGCGGTCTGTTCATTGACGGACCCGGTGCAGGAGGTTTTCAAGGTCAGCGGGTTTGACAAGATCATCCTCGTGCACCCATCCCTATCGGACGCCAAAGCCGCCCTTCAAGGTTGAATGCGCCTCAGCCGCTGCGTGGCCTCGGACGCCGCGCAGCGCACCTTCGTCAACCACGCCGCGGGCGCTACGTAGAATCGGTCTCGAACTGTCCGATGAGTTCCCCTTCGGTACGCACGCGGGGCAGCCTGGCCATGGACAATCTGTCAGGAAGGACGATGCCCCCGGAGAACACGAGCCTCATCGCATCCTCCACGGTCAAGTCTGTCTCCACCACGTCGTCTTCAATGACGAAGGCCATGTTGCCCGACGTCGGGTTGGGTACGGTTGGGACGTAAACGACTACTATCGACTGTCCGGTATCCGCTGCGTAAGCCCGTCCGGTGACAAACCCCATCGCCACCATCCCTTCCCTGGGCCATTCGATGAACACCACCCTAGTGAACCGGTATTGGGAGGTCAAAGTGGTAGTGGCTTGTTGGGTAACGCTGTAGACCGTCTTCACTATCGGGACCCGGTAAAGGACTACATCCCTCCAGTCCATAATCTTCCTGCCTACCCGGGTAGAGATCATCAACCCAACCGCGTAGAAGACGACGATTCCCGCCAAGATTCCGACGCCCGGAAAGTCCCAAGGTTTTCCGGAAACGAATGTCAAAGGCCGGATGAAACGGTCTGCATAACCGATGACGAACAGCAGAACGACGACCGTGACGAGCAGGGGCACGAGCTCCATAAGGCCGGACAAAGTTTTACCTTGGACATGGCCCCCAACCCGCTGAAATGCATTGGCTTGCCGGGGGGTCGATCCGTTTATGCCGGGTTTCTCCTTGTTAGCACTCACCGTTACGCTTGCCCCTTAATAAACTACACCTCCCACTCAATCCCTCATCCGGTTTCATCCTAAGCCCCCAATGAATGTACTTTCAAGGGCAACGCACCTCTTACTTCAAGCAAAACGCGGTGCCCTGTTAGACGGGGTCGCCGCGTTTGTCACAGGAGCAAAACCGGATATTGCCCGGCTAGTCGTCAGGAGCGAAGACGGTCTCGAGCTTGGCGGAACTGTCGAAGAAGTGCTGCAAGCTCTGGTTGATCCTGAAGAAAAGGTCGGCCCGCAACTGATCGCCAGTGGCGTTCTTGGAGATGCCGTCGTCGGACAGCAGGTCCAGTGTGTTGAGGGTGTGGGTGCGATCTGCGCCGCCGTTGTCCTTGGTATTGGCTATGAGCTCCTGCCAGTCTTCCACGCTCATTTCCAGGAAGAAGTCGGCGTCGATCAGGTCGTAGTCGGTGCCCTCTTTAACATCGGAACACTCGAAAGCCTCGAAGGTCACTACAAAGACCCTCTCTCCCACTTTCACACCCATGACGGCGTCCACTGAACCGATGCGGCGGAATTCGGGATCGTCGTTGACCATTTGCTGCAAACCTTGAAACCACTCTACCGATGGGAAAACCAAAGCCTCCGCCCCGTGGGCGCTCATCTGCTACCTCCTGGTATTTGGTGATGCCGGTGACAGGCTGGCCCGTTACTCTTTAAAGTAGGGTTCGCCCTTTTCCTTCGCTTGGCTGAAGGGGACCATTCTGTTCATGTGATAGTCCGGGTCGGAATTGGCGGGTGCGTTGGCCAGGGCTTGGTCCACCATTTTGAAGTACTTGGGGTCAAGTTGCGCCAGCTTGTCCGCCTCCGACCGTACATAGGCCACCCGGGACATGATCCGTTGCAGGCGGCCGTCCTCGCATAACCGGCAACCCGACGGGGCCGGCGAGTTCATGGAACGCAGGAACACACTGTTGACTCCGCCACAGTCCAAGCAGCGGTACTCGTAAATGGGCACGACGTATCCTCAGGCCGGCGTAGCTTCTTCCCTTCGGAGGTAGACAGCCAGGCCCGGATTAAGATTTGCTTCTGTCTTGGGAATGCCGACCCACTTCATGCGAGCCAAGTATTGCTCTATGAACCGTTGCTGGAGGCCCTTGACCACTTCCATACCCTCGACCATGTTTGATACACCGCCGCCGAATATAATAGCCAGCGCCTCCCAAATCACGGGGTCCTGCATTTCCTGGCTCAGGTCTCCCTCCACTGCCCGCATGAGGTTGTTCAGCCCCAAGCCAAAGCTTGGGTCACTGTTCTCCACGGCGTACTTCACGTGGGCCAGTCCATAGGCTACATGGCGGGCTTTGTCCTCCAAGCACTTGCGGAAAAGGTACTTTTCCGCCGGGCTTTGAGCATAGGCCTCGGCGTAGCGCAAGACCAATTGGGTGAGGGTCCCGCGGATTATGTAAAGGTATATCGCCACTTCGGTCCAACCGGCCCTGGCTTCCATTAAGCGCCGGTTGAAGTGGCCCGGACTCTCCAAGCCCAACTTGCCGCCATTCGCCAGGGCACGCTGCCGGAAGGCAACGAAATGGCGCCCAGTGTCGAAGATCTCAGTCGCCAGGAAGGCCTTGACCTCATAGTAGGCGTAGTTCATACGGTGGAGCCATTGGCCGATTACGTCGGTCTCCAGCGAGGCCTGCTGGGCCAATTCAGTGCAGAGTTGCCGCATGGCGAGCTCAACGTCATCTGGCAAAGGAGCCAAGTCATCCCAAGGGACGTCGGCATGGGCCATCCAACGCCTTTGGATAGCCTCTTCGTACAGGTCCGCGGCGTTGTCGGCCCATATATCCACCTTGGCGCTCAGCGCATACAGGTCTGTTCGGGGGATGCCAGGAATGGGGAAAGCGCCCCTGGGCCGGCGGGTCATATCGGTGCTGACCTCGGGGATGTCCCCGTAGACGCCGACCTGAAGGTCTCCGATGGTAATACCGTGCTTGCCCGGCGGCACCTTTGTTCCCCATTGCAGAGTGTCATTCATCCAGTCCAAGCTAGGCCGGGCTGGGGTTTCAAGGGCCTCGTTGGAGGACTCTTCGGACTGTTGGTCTTGAGGTTGTTCCGACTTCTCTTCCTTGTTTGTCGCCATCACATTCCTCGGAAGTGTTGCATGGGGCCGGATAAAGTAAGACCTCCCTTGAATATTCGCGGGAGGTCTTCAAATCGCATCGCGTGCGTGCTACGGAGCGGCGTTGTACGCCTCCATCAAAGCGGGGTTCACGCGGCCGTTGGCGATCCGGTCGTCAAAGCCTGCCGACTTGAGACGCTGGAAGTACTCTTTGGCTTGGCGCTGCCTGATAGCCATCAGAAGCTTCTGCCCCTCGTCAATCTTGTCCTTGCCGCCGCCCAGCAACACCGCCAAAGCTTGGCTGGTGAGCTGTTGCTGTCCCGCGGGGTTCTCTCCACCGGCGCCGGTGGCTTGGCGGCTCTCGCCCTCGTCCAAGTAGCCATGGATCTCTTCCCGGCGCTCCGGACTGAACTCGTTCATGTAGCGCAGGTGAAGCACGCCGATGGCGACGTGCCTGGCCTCGTCCTGGGCGCACCGGCGGTAGATGGCCTTCTCAGCTTCGTTGTAAGCCATCAACTCGCCTAACCGGAACAGGGTCAGAACGTTGCCCTCTCCGGTAATGTGCAAACGGGACGACAACTCGGTGAACTCGCGGGCGTTGTCGGTGCTGCCGCCCACCACATCGCTGACGCTGTCAATCATACGCATAAGACCGCCGCCGTTGGCCAGAGCCCGCTTGCGGAACACGTCAAGGTGGCGGGACTCATCCATTACCTGAGCCAGCAACGCCAAACGGACCTCGTGATAGTCGGGCGAAATGGAGGATATGAACCGTCCCGGAACGTCGGAGGCGATGAACTCCACCTGTGCGAAGAAGGTAGCCAACTGGCACTCGGCAGCCTCAATGTCATCGGGCAATGCCTGAAGGGTGTCCCACGGAATGTCAGTGGCGGAACTCCACTGGCGGGTAACGAATTCCTGGTAGAGCTTGGTCAGGTTGTAGCCCCATACATCGCTCTTGGTCCGGAAGGTGTAAGCGCCGAATTGGGGCACATCACCCCTGGGGATGGAGCCCTCGACCCGGCCCGTGTTGTTCATGGAGAAGTCGTCCACACTTTCGCGGGTAACGGTTTCTTCGAGCTTACTCAACCAGGAAAGGTCGAATCCCTGTTCTTTGGCTTGTTCCCAGTAAGAAGTCCGATCCTGCACCGTGGCCATAACATCCACCTCTACGTCGTATCAGAAAACGAAGCCCATAGCAGGGCCAAGATTAATTAAAAAGGATGGTACGCGAGCATGAAACCCTTGTCAACGTTCTGGGCAGAGCAGGTAGGGCGATTGCAAAGTAATTGTCTGAATCAGGGTTTGCCGGATTTGGGGATTTTCAGGATATTCCCAATCGTGAGTATCCTTTAATCCTGATTCAGACATTTGCCACCGGTAAAGACTTTGCAAATGCCCTAGCGGAGCAGGTAGCGTTCCATTTCAGGTGGTCTGCCCGGCGGATACGGTACGGTGGATTCCCGCCTGCGCGAGAATGACGGGTTGGGTACTGCGACAAGTTTTGAGATAGTTTCTCAGTCAATGTCAATCGTCAGGATATAAACCGGCTCTATAGGCCGGTTTGCGGGTCCGGCGGGAACGCGAGAAATTGCCTCGGCCCGATACTGGCCCTCGACCACCCTGCCGAAGATGGTGTGAGCGCGATTCAGGTGGGGAGTCGGGACGGTGGTAATGAAGAACTGGCTGCCGTTGGTGTTGGGCCCGGCGTTGGCCATGGCCAGAATTCCCGGACGGTCAAAAATGAACATCGGGGCGAACTCGTCCTCGAAGGAATATCCAGGTCCGGACGTACCCGTTCCGGTCGGGTCTCCGCCTTGAACCATGAAGTCCGGGATGACCCGGTGGAAAATGGTCCCGTCGTAAAACCCTTCCTCGGACAGAAACACGAAATTGTTTACCGTTTTGGGCGCGGGCGCGGGCAGAAGCTCCACCACTATGTCGCCCATGCTGGTCTTGATGGTCGCGGTGTAGCTCAGGGAGGGGTCGATGGTCATTTCAGGCGGGCTGCGGTACTGCTTGCGGGTGAGTCCCTCCGGCGTAGGCGGCGGGGCCAGCGTATCCGCCGGTTCGAAAGTTGCGGCGGGGGCCAAGGTCTCTGCCGGGGCCAGCGTTTCCGCCGGGGCAAAAGTGGATGCTGGCGCCAATGTCTCAGCTGGCGTGAACGTCACCGGCGTGGACAACGTTTCCGCCGGGGCCAGGGTCTCGGCTGGCGCAAACGTCTCAGCCGGAGCGGGGGTAGATGCCGGGGCCAGCGTTTCCGCAGGTGCGAACGTCTCGGCGGGAGCCAATGTCTCGGCGGGCGCGAGGGTCTCAGCCGGGGCGAAGGTGGCTGCAGGAGCCAGTGTGTCGGCGGGCGCGAGGGTCTCAGCGGGAGCAAACGTCTCAGCGGGAACGAAGGTAGCTATAACACCGATGGCCTCCTCCGGGGAGTCGGCGTCGCAAGCGGAAACGGCAAATACTAAAAAGAGGGCCAGCAGGACAGGAAGAGTCGCATTTAATTGCATCACTACCTCACAGGATAGTCTTCAAAGGTTGGCAAACGGAACCTTGCGCCCGGAGACATCCATCTCCCCGCCGCAGCCCCATCGTTTCTACCGGCCCATTGGGTCCGGCCATCGAACAAAGGCCACCGATCGAGACAGCCGTTGGCAGTCTACGGAAGCCAGGTCCGACCGGTAGTCAGGGCTTGACGAATGGCCTCAGGCTTTCCTGCATAACGTCCAACGACTTCCTCCGCGTTCGTTTGAGCATCACCGTATTGCAGCACTATCACGTAACTGCGGAAGTGGTCTGCATCCTGGACTTGCAGGTTTTCCTGTTTTGCATACCAGGAGCCGACATCAATCAAGCGAATCACTTGGTCTCGTGTTTTGTCGTATGTCGTCTTTTCACTAACGCCGGAGCGGCACTTAGCTTCCACTAGTACCACTGCTTGTTGCCCCAGTTTTACCAGTATGTCCGGCTCTGATTGCCCTTCTCTTACAGGCCGGCTCGGAGGAGGGCGGAGCTTAGGCCAGAACATCAGCTCAGCCAATGGAATTACTTCCAGGACTTGAGAAGAAATTGACCTGGTGAACGACTCTCTGATGAGGTTCCCCAGGACCCGTTCCTTCTCCATTTTGTCCCTAAGCAGTGGACTGAAATGATGCCAAGTACGCGCATCCTCGGAATTCTCACTGAGAATCCTTGGCAGACCTTTTACTTTCCCTCTTGAATAGATTTCTGCCAACTTGTCCAAGAACGCTGGATGTGTCGTATCGGTATGCTTGAGCAGAGGATGGCTATTCGGCGTTGTCCAGACTTTAACCCCTGAATCACTGATGACGTAATCGCCCAATTAAAGCCCTCCTCCTTAGAGATGAGGACACTACTGGCTCACCTCTCTTCTCCCGTCCCTTTACCCCCATCGAGCCTATTTTACAAACATCACCGACCCGCATCAAAGCTCACCCAAGTCAGAGCACATGTCTGCATAGACGCCCGGCCCCTGCAATGATAGCATCGGGATTCAAAACTATGCCCGCTTCCAAAAAGATAATCATCATTGCCGGGCCCAACGGCGCGGGTAAGACCACCTTCGCTATGGAATTCCTGCCGAACGAAGCGGACACCCTGACGTTTATCAACGCCGACCTGATCGCTGCCGGGCTGAACCCGCTTCAACCGGAGTCGGAGGCGATGCGAGCGGGCAGGCTGATGCTGAGCATGATCGACGACCGCATTAGAAGGGAAGAGAGCTTCGCTTTCGAGACCACATTGAGCGGACGGGGCTACGCCCGCATGATTCCCAAATGGCGGGAACAGGGTTATTGGGTTAAACTGTACTTCCTGCGGATCCCGAACCCGGAAGCGTCTATAGTCCGTGTCCGCCAACGGGTGCTGGAGGGGGGCCATCACATCCCAGACGACGTAATTCGTCGCCGGTTTCATAGCGGATGGGAGAACTTCAATTCCATGTACCGGGACTTGGTGGATGAGTGGGCAGTCTACGATAACTCCGCTGATAGGCCCGTGTTATTGGAGGAAGGAGGCAGGCAATGACTTCAGAGAACGAGCAAACTCCGGTACAGGTCAAAAGGCCGCGCGACCCGGACATGATAGGCGCCGAGGCGGCCATGCACCGGGCCGCCAAAATCGCTCGGAAGCGGGCTTTCGACACCATCGGCGCTGTGGCGGTGTTCAAAGATGGGAAAATGGTGTGGGAAAAACCCGACGGTACCTACACGGACGAGCTTGAATACGACCCTGAGATGAAGAAGAAGGTTTAACCCGCCGCCGGCAATGCCGTTACGAAACGACCCGCAGACCAATCCCCAGCAGCGCGCCGCCAAAGAACCCCAGTGTCAGGTCGTACAGGTCGCGGGACAACGTATCCCTCTTGTGCCAGTATGACCCCAGTTGGTACACGCACAGAACGCTGGTCAACACAATTCCCAACGGCGCAAAGCCTTGGGCAATCAGCAAAGCCCCAAAGCCCGCGCCAAGCCAGTGGCACATGTAATTGGACCAGTGCTTGCGCCAGTCCCTAGGACTCACGAGCGATTATCCTCTAACCGTTTCCCCTTCACCATTCAAATACTCCTCCGGCGGGAAGTTACCCTCACCTACACCAGTCCCTTGCGGTACGGCTCCAGAAGCAGGCGCACGTCCGTATCAACGTCGGAATCAACGTAGAATGGTTCGAAGTCGGCGGCGCGGGTCCAGATGCGGGCGGCTTGCATGAGAGCAGCCCGCTCGACCGATGCGGGCCAGCGCAGGATGTAAACGCCGGAACCGTCGGGATGCGCCGCGGGCAACCGACAGGGCATTCTCTTCTATACCGGCTACCAGCAATTGCTCCGCGCCGATGATTATCGTCTGGCCAACGGCGAACTGGGCCCCGTCGCTGACGGTGATAGCCAGGCCGTCCGGGGTTACGACGGCGTCATCTACCACGGCGCCGCTACGCTCTTTGAACTCCCGGTAGCCCCAAGTCCCGTGCGCCCGGAAGCGCCGCTCCCCCTTGGTGAAAGAACCATTGGGATTGGGCCGGCCCACGCGGAGCGATGTGTAGGGGCGGCCCCAATGCTCCGCCGGGTCAGCGTCGTATGGCTCAAGCCAATACTCCTCCGCCTTCAAAACTCGGCTGAAGGTGTTGTCGCCATCCACGTCCTCGGTCAAGGACGCCAACGACACCAAGTCCGGCACCGGCAGTCTTGGGCCGCCGCCGCCGTCAATCTCCAAGGTTTGAACGCGGGGGTAGAAGCGCCGGTTGCAGTAGTGGTCAACCCAATCGGACACCGCCAGGAGAAGTTGAAACATTTCGTCGTCATCCCCGGAGCCGGACGCCGGGTCTTTGAGAAGGCTGTCGTCCTTTAACTTGGTGAGATCGCCGTATAGCGAACGGTACGCTTCGCGTGCCATATAAGTCTCCTGTGGAGAGTGTCCGTCAGAATGAAAGCGCCGGCCCTCACCCTGGCCTTCCTTCAGAGGGTAATTTTCAGGCAGAGGGAGATTTTCAGGTAAAATCCGTCCCTTTTGGGAGAAGGCCGGGATGAGGGCGACGGACTAACTTTCCTCGGTGTATTTGGATAAGTATTTTGTGTGGGTTGTCGGGTGGGCGCCCCCGCCACCGGGCGCTGAGGACCTCGTCCCGCAGGCCGCGCGGTCCTTGGTCCTTCAGGAAGACCCGCGTGGACGCGGAGCCTTCGTCGGGCACCGCCAGAATGTCGATGCCCTTGCTCGGTTCGGTGATGATATTGTCGGCCTCGCCGAAGTAAAGTTCCAAAAGGTGGCGGCCGTCGCTGGCGTCCTGCAATACCTTGACCTGCACCAGCCTGGCCCGGTAACCCTTGGCGGGCGTCAACAGCGTTTGCCGGTCCGTAGTGGCGCCAGACTCAACCTCTCGGACTTTAATCACGTAAGGGCGGCGGCGTACTCTCACACTCATCAGCTCTCCTCGGCGTACTCGACCATTATCTTGTGAACCCCCCGGGGAGGACTGCCGGCCCACCTGCCGCTGAGTTGCTCATCCCGGAGTCCCCGGGGGCCTTCTTCTCTGAGGTAAGTCCTCGTAGAGGCCTCTCCCAGGTTGGGAATGTCCAGTACGTCCACCGCCTTTTCGGGGTTGCTGCCGATGGTCTCGCCCGCGCCGAAATAAACCTCGTATAAGTGACGGCCGTCGGCCCGCTCTTGAATCGCCCTTACCCGCAGTACACGGACCTTCTTTCCCTTGTTGGGGACGGCGATGTCCTCTCTAACGTTCGATGTGTTGGAGTCATGGGCATTGAGCAGCACGACGTAGGTGCGGCTGCGGGGCGTAACCCGGCGGGCGGACCGTCCGGAGGTACGAGGCGCGGTCATCGCAGCAGCCTGCCCACGCTGGCCCCGCCCAACCCGGCGATGGCGGCAAGGGAGGCGGTCAAGGCGTTTCCGTTGATGCCTTGGCTAAGGGCGTAGCCCTCCAGCCCGCCGATGGTGATAATCGCCAACCCAGCGATGACGGGATAGGCCTTGCCGGCGGCCGATTGGGGCCGCGGCTTGAGTAAATTCATACCGAACTCCCGGTGCATGTTCTATTAGACGCCGCTTCAGACCAGCGGCACGTATTCGATGATTACCTTACCCGAGAGGGCTGCGGCGTTCCGGGCTAGAATCTTGCCGGTGACGTAGTCGTCGCCGCCGCCTCTCTTGTCCCATTTCCTGGGAGCGCCGCCGTTGGCCCCGGCGCTGCTGTGGCGGTCGGACACTCCCACGCTGTTCAGGTCGAGGCCGTCGATGATCTTGTTGCCGGTTGCGGTGGCGTCACCGGCCACGTCTACGTCCAGGACGGAAGACGCCATGCCTCCAACGGTCTCTATGTTCAAGACCACGTTAGTAACGACGCAATCGACATCCTCGGGATTCCGGACGGCAAAGGCAAAGGAGTTGGCGTTGCCGCCTTCCAAGTCCGTCACGATGTAGCGCTTCATTACGTAAGACGCCCCGTCACGGTTCGGGGACATCATGTTCTTGACGGTCTCCGCAACCGGGTCTGCTTGGCTGATTGTGGTCATAAGAATCCTCCTTTGGTTAATCCCGAATCCACCGAAGGACGGCCTTTGGGACAGCCCTTGAAGAAGCCAGAGGGTGCTCCTCTGAATCTGGGATAATGGTTTTGAAACACGAAACCAACCCCGGAAAAGGAGCACCCAATAGATGCTGCCACGCCACTACCCCGACCGCATCCGTGTCTCCTTCGACGATCACCGCCTGGTGGCCAATGCCGGGCTGATCCTGCCGGCCACCCTCGCCCTGCGCCTGGGCCTGCCCGAACTCGTCCGGCAGCGCCTCGACCTGGGCAATGCCCCGGGGCGGGCCAACACCGGCGACAAGATGATGACCCTGGTTGCGTCTGCGCTGGCTGGCGGCGACTGCATCGACGACGCCGACGTGTTGCGCACCGGCGGGACCGCCCGCGCCCTGGGCGGCACAGTCAAGGCGCCGTCCACCCCCCGCCTTCGCGAGGGCAGGCTCTCGGGACCTTCCTGCGCAGCTTCAGGTGGGGCCATGTCCGCCAACTGGACCGGGTGAGCCGCGAGTTGCTGGCCCGGGCCTGGGCGGCTGGGGCCGGACCCGGCGACGCACCATTCACCATCGACCTCGATTCGACCATCTGCGAGACCTACGGGCTGGCCAAGGAGGGTGCCCGCCACCATAGCCTGCCCCGTACTTGATACGGGGGCTATACCGGCAAGCGGGGCTATCACCCGTGCTGGCCGTGGCCGCCGGAACCGGCGACGTGCTGATGTCCCGGCTGCGGGAGGGCCGCGCCAACACCGCCCGCGGTGCCGTCCACTTCCTGCGTGAAACGGTGGGGCGGGTTCGCTACGGAGGGGCCAGCGGGCAACTCACGGTGCGCGCTGACAGCGGCTTCTACACCCATAGCATAGTATCCGTCTGCCGCAAGCTGGACGTGCGCTTCTCCATCACCATCCGCCAGCACCAGAGCCTGCACAATCTCACCGAGGCGATACCCGAGGCGATACCCGAGGCGGACTGGGCGCCGATTCCTTACTGGATGGACGGCGCCGCCGATGTGGCGGAGACCACCTACACCCCCTTCCAGAGTGAGCCGGACGCCGCGCCGGTGCGGCTCATCGTCCGGCGGGTGAAGCCCACGCCCGGTTCCCAACTGGCCCTCTTCGCCACCTACAGCTATCACGGCTTCATCACCGACCGGGACGGGGAGACCCTGGAACTGGAGGCCGGTCATCGCCGCCACGCCGAGATCGAGAACGCCATCCGAGACCTCAAGTACGGCGTAGGGCTGAACCATCTCCCCTCGGGCCGCTTCGCCGCCAACGCCGCCTGGCTGGCCGCCCAGGTGATGGCGCATAACCTCGCCCGCTGGACGGCGCGGCTCGGCCTGGGCGAGCAGATAGTGACCACCAAGACCCTCCGGCGGCGGTTCTTTGCCCTGGCCGGGCGGCTCACCCGCTCGGCACGCCGGTTGACTCTGCATCTTCCCCGGCGCTGGCCTTGGGAGGAGCAGTTCAGCCGCGCCCTCGCCCGGCTGCAAGCGATTCCACTCCCAGCCTGACGACCCGTCTGCCACTGACCCATCAACCGGCCAACCAAACGTCCCCGCCAACTCGCGCCACTCCGGTCCGCGAGTGTCTCTTGCTGCGTCCTATCCCCGCCATCTTGCCCTGCCCAACGTCCGCAGACGTCCAATAGGGGCCCTGTGCGACGACTGAAGACCCTCTGCCGACCTCCCATCTACCCCAATGGAGCCCAGGCCATCTCCCCTGTAGCTCCCTCACCCCCCCTTCCGCTGTTCTCACGCCGTCCATTCGGTGTCCATCGGTGGATTCGGGGTAAGGCACCGCCGGGAGCGTGGAGTTCGCGGAGCTTTCTGTTGATGTACGGAAAAGTCCTGAAAACTCGCCGTTCCCAGCGGTGAACAAGCGGGGCTTAGACTCCGGTGATGTTGTATTGCAAGGCGGTATGAGTGGCGGACGACCTATTGCCGCTGCGTTCCTGGAGGGCGATGCGGAAGCTGACGACCATAATGTTCTGGCGTTTCTGTGGGTCCCGCACCGTTTCTATGGCCAACTCGCGCTTGAACCCAACCAGCCACTGGGTGCGGTTCAGAATGAGCAGCCGTCCGGTGGTAGCCGTGTTTCCGCTATCGGTCACTTTGCCGTCGGCGTCGGCCGGTCTCATCTGCTCGGAGACTATTACCGAGACACCCTCAACAGCCCCCAACTGGCCGGTCAGGACGGTGGCTTGGGGTCCGAACTTGTCCAGGGTCCGGAAGTTGCCTATGGAGAGGGCGCGGATGTAGGTGTTGATGTCGCAGATGTACGCCACTTCCGAAGGGCGGACACCGTACTTGCCAAGCTTGGCCCTCACCTCGTTGAACATGTCGTCGGACACCGCGGCTTGGTGGTTGTTGGCTTGGCCACTGTTGTCCACCAAGGGCAGGTGGAGGATGCCGTCGAACCCCAACAGCCATTGGGCCTTTCCAGCGTCGGTGGGGGAGATTGTGGCGCCGTCGGCGTTGATGTTGTTCGTCCTGGTAATGTCAGAGTTCAACAGCACATCGTCGATGACCTCGCGGGCGTTGCGCAGGAGACTGCGCCGCAACTCCTCCATCATGGCGATGACGCCGTCCTCGTCCAAGTCGTAGGACCAAGGCACCTCGGCCACCAGTTCGTAAGCGGTCAAAGTCTGCCGGGCGGTGGTCAAAGCGGAGCCCCTTGCGGCAACGTTCTCGGTGCCGGGGTACCAGTTCACGTCGCCCAACTGGAGGGGAATCTGGAACGGGTTGCTGGGCATTTGCACCGTGTTGAACAGGGGGGCGATGGAGGTCTCAAGATTCACGTCGTCCCAAAGGGCACGGGCCTCCTGGGTATCGACCAGTTCATCTCCTGCGCCGGCGGTGGTGGAGTCCATCGCCGCCTTGATGTTGGCCTGCCAGTCTTCCAGCATCCGGGGATGGAGCCCGGACGGGTCCCTGAGTTGAGCGTTCAGCAGGCTGCGGATGCAGGCCACGTCCAGCACATCCAACCCTTCATACTTGCCAAAGGCAACCCGCGGGCGGTCTCCGCCGGAAAACTTGGCCAGGATGGCCCGCTTTTCGCCATCCCGCCAAGCGTCCTGGGCCTTGCTCAACTGGGCGGCGATGCGGTCCAACTCCTCCTTCAACGGAGGTATATCGGCGTCCATGCGCGATTGGTAGTACTCCCGCACGGATGCTACTTCCCGTTTGATAAGGTCCAAATCTTGTGCTCCGATGGTCATGTTGTCCTCCTTGCGTATAATGGTCCGAATCAGGATTCTCTACAGTTCTCTGCGGCCCTTCTGTTAAGACGGACGTATTGAATCGCGCAGCGCCCTTACCACCTCATCCACCGTCGACTCTAGTGGGACGGTCTGTCTCAGGTACTCTCCCAACCTGGGGGCTTGGTCCAAAGCCTTTCTCAAAGCGTGGCTGTTGGCTGGCACGGGCACTGCGCTGGTTTCCAGCAACTCCTGCTCCAGAAAGCGGATTCCCAGAAAGGCCCCGGTCTTGTCGTTGCGCCGCTCTTCATAGCTCAGCGGCTTAAATCCCACCGAAACTCCCCGTTGATAGCCGGACCGGTACAACAGGGCCACTTCCTAGGCGAACTCGGTGGGAGCGAACTTCATTCGAGCCAGCAGCCGGTGGGGTTCCCTCCAGACTTCCGCGGCGCGGCCTATCACAGGCCGGGCGTAGTCGTGGGCCCACAGAAACACCGGATTAGCCAAGTACGAGTCAAGATGCCATCCCCCGGCGACAATGACATCGCCGTGGCGGTCCACGTCGTCGGTGGAAATAATGAACGACATGGGCTGGTCGCGGTCATCAGCGGCGGCGGTTACGTCACTTTTCGTCCACTTGTGCAGCAGGGGAGCATCGCTCAAGCCCCTGCTGTAAGCATCCAACGCTTCCAGGAGCCGGTCCCGGCCCCACAGTCCCAGATCGGTGTTGGTCAACCTATCACCTCCATTTTGCTATTTGCTCCAACGAAAAAGGGACAGACCCGCGTTGGGGTCTGTCCCTCAAGCAAATGCGGACGGCGGCTTGGCCGCCCGCGTCTCTCTTTTTCCGTTGATAAAAGATTACGGAGGTGACTTCCGGCGTGTCAACCGTCCGCTGACACTCGTCTAAATCAGTGTGGGATCCTCCCGCCTTTCCGAGTCATGGTAATATGGACTGGCTATCCAAACCACCAACTTTGCTTTAACGGAGATGCTGGAAGTGGAACTTGCCATCGGCGCCGACCATGCCGGATTCGAACTGAAAGAACAACTGGTACCATGGCTCCGGTCGCTGGGCCATGAGGTCGTGGACCTTGGCGCCCACGAAATGGACCCCGATGATGACTACCCCGACTTTGCGGCGGCGGTGGCCGAAGCGGTGCAGTCGGGCAGGTTCGAGCGAGGCATCGTCGTTTGTGGAAGCGGGGTAGGCGCGTCAATCACCGCAAACAAGGTGCCCGGGGTACGGGCGTGCCTGTGCCACGACACCTACACTGCCCACCAAGGCGTCGAGCACGATCAGATGAACGTGGTGTGCTTGGGTGGGCGGGTAATCGGCATAGAGTTGTCGAAAGAAATCCTGGCCGCCTTCCTTTCAGCCAGCTTCATTCCGGAGCCAAGGTTCCAACGGCGGCTCGACAAGCTCATAGCGGTAGAGAAGGGGTTGCGGGGGGAATCCTCCGGCTAAGACCGGCCTCTTTATTTCACGAACTTGGGCAGGATTTTAGTCCCCATTATCTCCAGTTGGCTGATGGTCTCGCCAGCGGGGCACAGGGGCCGCACCACGAACTTCTGCGCCCCGGCGTCGATGTAGCTCTGGATAGTCTGGGAGACCTGCTCAGTGGTGCCGACGGCGCTATATTCAGTGAAGTGGGCGTCGGGCCGGTGCCGGGTAATGTAGTCGTAAGACGTCGCAACCGCTTCCTCGGTATCGTCGGCCACATAGTAGCCCAACAGCACGCCGATGTGGTCTTCCTCGATTTCCCTTCCGAACTCGGCGGCGGTGCTGAAGACGATGTCCCTTCCTTCCTGGATTTCAGCGGGAGTGACGCTGGAAACCAGCCAGCCGTCGCCCACGCGCCCGACTCTTCTTGCCGCGGCGGGGCTGCGTCCCCCGATCCAGACCGGGGTAGACGGCTTCAGGAAGGGCTTGGGAGTGATGGTGACGTTGTGGCAGGTGTAGAAAGCGCCTTCGTGAGTAACGTTCTCTTCCTCCCACAACCGGCGCATCAACCGGATGGCTTCGTCGGTGCGGGGGCCGCGGGCTTCCTGGGACACTCCGCAGGCCTCGTATTCCTCGGGCTCTTCCTGCCCCAGCCCCACGGCGGGGAAGAACCTTCCTTGGGACAGGTAGTCCAAGGTGGCTATCTGCTTGGCCAGCACCACCGGGTTGCGCAGTGGCATGGCCAGTACGCTGGTGCCGAACTTCATCTTGTCGGAGTAGGCCGCCACCATCGACAGGGCGATCATTGGCTCCAAGCTGAACCGGTCGCTGACGATCCGGTCGCTCAGCCAGATGGAATCGTACCCGTAGCTGTCACCCAGGCCCACCAGTTCCTTCAAAAACCCGGGGTCATCGCCCCCTTGGCCGAATGCTCCGGGCACGTAACCGATGGCGATGCTCATAACCACTCCCTCTAAACCTGGATGAATTTCTATTTAGTCCGGCTATTATATAGCGAATCGATGGGGGGGACTACCGGGAGTGTTGGAGCAGCTGCAGGACTGGAAAGTCTCCGCCAAACATCTTAAATGTCGCTCGCGATTGCGTCAGCGATTATCTTCAGTTGAGCAACGATGTCATAGACTACTACCTGAATCTCGACGCCTGTCTTCAGGTGCACTGGGACATATTCATTATCGGATAGTTGAAGGCCCAAAGTCCTGGTTACCTGGTTCAACTTAGGCCGCTCCCATCCATAAAATTGGACCCAAAAAGGTGTATCCTCGCAGTCGCCTCTGGCCCAGAGATCAAAGTAAACGCCAAACCAGACGCTATACTCAGATAGCTCCAGAGCCCTTCCATAGCCCGTCGGGGGTTGTGCGGTATTCCTACTGCTGATGTAGTTGGCCCACTCCTTTTGGCTGAGTGTGCTGACCACTTTTTCGTAAATTTGGCCCAAGTCATGCATCCGGCGGGCGAGGTGCGGGCTGAGTTCATCCTGGCGCAGAGGAAGGAATTCTTCGGAATCCATTCGTTCGGCCAAACCCTGCAACTGCCGGATGTTTTCCTGTATGCCTGGCTCGCCGGCGGCATGGTCGTGCATCCCCTTTAGCAGATCACGCCAACTGACCATCACCAGATATCCGCTGGTGCCCTTCACCTGGGCGCTTCTGGTCCGGTTGGAACGATCGATCGGTTCGAGCTCTATTTGCTCTTCGCCCTGTGTAATGTCACGCCCTACTTCCCCCCACAAGTAGTCGATCCTCGCATCCGGGACCACAAACAGCAGGACCGCATTGCCGGAACCTGACAATTGGCCCAAGTAGCTTAAGCCCTGGCCGGGTAGTAGCTTGGCCCCGAACTTGGCCTCACCGATCACTCGGTTCTCACCGTCTTTGTCATAACCCACAAAGTCGGGACGCGAATTGTCGTCTGCGACCACTTGAGCCTGAAATTCTTTGCAATCTTCCACTGGTGCCCTAACGGAATCTGCTATCAGTCTATTGAAAAAGGACGCAGCGGAGTTGGACCGTTTGAGGATGTATACAAGCGCTTCCACCGCCGCGTTCTCAGGGCCGCCGGCAATTCTGAGCGCCAAATGGGCCAGCAAAGTATCGTGTTGAGTCATGACCAGCATCTACCTCTGATTTTTATGATAGTACGGGTTGGAGGGCCTGAAAACTGGAAGGTAGTCCTGCCTGACCAGTACATCCCACAGTGGTTGCTACCACTCCCGAGCCGGCGTCGCAGGGTAGTCCCCTGGCTTGCCGGTGTCACCGGGTTGAATTGCAAAGTCACGCCGGTCCCGGTAGAGGCGAGCGCGGTTCAGGACGTAATCATCCACTTTCGCCTCTTCCAAGTCGAACTCTTCGTAGGGCGTCATGATCCAATATTTGTAGTCCCCCACGAACAAGTAAGTGTTTTCCATGCGAAAAAAGCGGCCGCTCACGCCCTCCCCTGCCTTCCAGCGTTCCACTATTCGGGATAGCAGTTCAGCGCAATTGTCTTTACAGGTGAGGACGTATTCATGAGGCCAAGTGTCCCGGTAAGTAACTGCCTCGCGCCATGGGGCGCGTTCAATCAGCTCTGTCAGTTCCACAACTTCTTCTCCCCAAATTGGAGGCAACCCTGTTCGCCGGTGGAGGCAAACTACCTGAACTAGTAGTCAGTCAAATCTGTTTTTGATGGTAGTTTAAAGAGTCTGAATCAAGGCGCTATTCTGAGCAACAGACTGGGTTGAAGTGAGGTGGTGGTATGGTTAGGGAAAAGTACGGAGTCCGGTTGACGCCGGAGCAGCGGAACCAACTGGAACACCTGGTACGAGCGGGTAAAAGTACCGCTCGGGTGACTACTCGGGCTCGGATACTGCTCAAGACCGACGCTGGTTGGGCCGCGCCCCGGGTTGCCGAGGCACTGGACGTGGCGGAGGGCACGGTGTTCCGCATCAAGCGCCGCTTTGCCGAAGCTGGATTAGCTGGGGCGCTGCAAGACCGGGTCCAAGCGAACCGGTACCGGAAGCTGGAGGACCGGGGCGAAGCCCACCTGATCGCCCTGGCCTGTAGCCCAGCGCCGGAAGGACATGCCCATTGGACCCTGCGCTTGCTGGCTGGGAAGGTGGTGGAGTTGGGGTTGGCGTCATCCTTGTCCCACGAGACGGTGCGCCAGCGGCTCAAAAAAACGCTCTCAAGCCGTGGCAGAAGAAAGAGTGGTGCATCCCCAAGGTGAGCGCCGACTTCGTGGCCCACATGGAGGAAGTGCTGGACCTGTACGCCGAGCCCTATGACCCAAAGCGGCCGGTGGTCTGCTTTGACGAGACCTCCACCCAGTTGCTGGCCGAGACCCAGCCGGCGCTGCCGGCCCAGCCGGGACACCCCCTGCGGCAGGACTACGAGTACCGCCGAGAAGGCACCCGCAATCTGTTCCTGGCCTGTGAACCGTTGGCCGGTTGGCGCCACGTGGCGATTACTGAACGGCGCACGATGCAGGACTTCGCCCAGCAGATGCGCTGGCTGGTGGATGAAGCCTACCCGGAGATAGCGGTGGTGCGGGTGGTATTGGACAACCTGAACACTCACCGCGTGGCGTCGCTGTACGAGACCTTCCCGGCAGCCGAGGCGCGGCGGATTGCCAAACGGCTGGAGTTCCACTACACGCCGAAGCACGGCAGTTGGCTGAACATAGCCTGCCCCGGCGGAGGCCGGGGGCGGAGATCGAGTTCAGCGTACTGTCCCGTTCCTGCCTGAGGCAGCGGCTCCCCGACGAGGAATCGCTCCAACGGGAAGTCGGGGCCTCGGCGCAGGAGCGAAACGAGGCGCGGGTCACCATCAACTGGCGGTTCAACACCCAGGATGCCCGAACCAAATTACACCGCCTCTATCCCTTCGATTCCTAACATGACTGACTACTAGTGTCCTGTATCTAAAGTGCGTCGGCAAAAGCGGGCCACGCTGGCCAGGATTTGGTCAGCGGTCTTGGTCCAGACAAAGGGCTTGGGGTCTTCGTTGGTGACGTCCAGGTAACGGTAGATGGCAGCCTCCAGTTCACCGCTGCTCTGGTGCACGCCCCTGCGCAACTGCTTTTCGGTGAGCAGCCCAAACCAGCGCTCCACCAGGTTCAGCCAGGAGGCGCTGGTGGGCGTGAAGTGGATATGGAAGCGGGGCCGTTTGGCGAACCAGTTCCGGATCAGCGCCGTCTTGTGGGTGGCGTAGTTGTCCGCAATCAGGTGCACGTCCAACCCGGCGGGCACCTCGGACTCGATGGCATCGAGGAACTTGCGGAACTCCACGGCCCGGTGGCGGCGGTGGCACTGGCCAATCACCTTGCCGGTCCTGGCGTCCAAAGCGGCGAAGAGGGACGTGGTGCCGTGGCGCACGTAATCATGGGTGCGCCGCTCCACCTGGCCCGGGCGCAGGGGCAACAGCGGCCTGGTGCGGTCCAGGGCCTGAATCTGGGACTTCTCGTCCACGCACAAGACCAACGCCCGGTCCGGTGGATCAAGGTAGAGGCCCACAATGTCCCGCACCTTTTCGATGAAGAAGGGGTCCGCCGACAGCTTGAAGGTTTCGGTGCGGTGAGGTTGCAGTGCGAAGGCGCGCCAGATGCGGCTGACCGTGGTGTGGCTCAGACCGGAACGCTGGGCCATGGACCGGGTGCTCCAGTGCGTGGCGTCCTTGGGTGTGGACTCCAGCGTCAGCGTAATCACCCGTTCCACGTCTTCATCAGTAACCGCTCGCGGTCGGCCGCTGCGGGGCTCGTCCGACAGGCCGTCCAATCGCCGTTCCAAGAACCGGGAACGCCACTTCCCCACCGTTTCGTCGGACACCTCCAAGTCGGCAGCCACTGCGATGTTGCTGCGGCCTTCGGCGCAGGCCAGAATCATTCTGGCCCGCAGCGCCAGGCCCTGCGTCGTCTTGGGGCGACGAACCCACCGTTCCAGCGTTTCCCTTTCGGTGTCGTCCAATATCAGCGGCGGCATTGGCCTTCCGATCGCCATGATCATCCCTCTCCTGAGTCGGTGATCGAAAGAATACCTCATTGCGAACACTATTACTACTAACTTCAGTTACACCACACTAGGGTAAAGGCCGGTGACCAACCGGACTCCTACCCTATAGCCTCCAGCCCCGCCTCTGCCCTGGCGTCGTTGATGTGCTCCAGAACTCTTACCTCCAAGGGCGCGAGTTCGTAGCCGATGTCGGCCAGCATCCGGCTGTTGTCCACCAAGTAGATGTGGGGCACGGCTTGGTCGCCGGTGGTTATGTCGGCGTTGGGGATGAACTTCCTGACTATATCGGCCATATCGCCGATGGTGGCCAAGTGCCCGCCGCTTATGTAAATCCGGTGGTTGAGGTGGTCGCTCAAGCTGGCGCGGACAAAAATCTCCGCCGCGTCCTCAGCGTGAATCATCGGCGAAGGTTCGTCTCGGTGGTATGGCATACTGATGGGCTGGCCCACCGCCGGCAGCGACATCAACAGGCCGCCGATGACCCCGGTCATGCCGGTGACCCGACCGTGGCCGAACACAGTGCAGATGCGTATGCCGATTATGTCCAGGCCGTACCGGTCGATGTACCTCCCGGCTGCAAAGTCGTTGGCCGCCTTGGTCATACCGTACACGTTAACCGGCGCGGAGAGCTCGTCTTCGTTCACTGGGCGATCCCCGAAGGTCTCCTGTACCCCAAAAGTAGCTATGGAACTGGCGTAGACCACCCGCTGCACGTCAGTCCAGCGGGCTACCTCGAAGATGTTGTTAGTCCCTTGAATGTTGACCAACATGCCGAAGTGGGGCCGCTCTTCGGTGTCCGGGGGGAGCAAAGCGGCCATGTGGATGACCCTGTCAACTTGGTGAGTATTGATCGCGTCCAACAAGTGGGGCATCTGCATTATGTCGCCCCGGTAGAACCGGAGACGGTCCAAGTATGGTTGCAGGTTGACTCGCGGAGGCGCCAGATCGAAGCAGACTACGTCCTCGCCGCGTTCGACCAACTTGCGCACAATGCGGTTGCCGATGAAGCCGGTTGCGCCGGTTACCATGACGGACATGAAGACCTCTCCCAAAGGCCGCCCGCTCTCTCCCGGCAAGAATTACTGGAGCAGGCGGCAAGCGGTTTGATGTGACCAATCATACAAACGGGGTATGGCCGATGCAATGCGGCTCTGGGGCCTCTCGCGAAAATGACCGGCGGCCTACAACGGACGCTTGGCCGGTATGCCGGGACGGCGGGGAAACCTCTCCGGCGTCGGCGCTACTTTTTCCACGGCAACCACCACCCGGTTGTCGGTCAGACCGGTTACGTCTACTTGGTGGACCTGCGGCGCGGCCCCGCCCAATGTCCGCAGGGCGTTTGAAGCTTGGGCAATCTCTGCCGCCATGCTTCCGTGTTTCAGCGCCACTACAATTCCACCAACCCGGCAAAAGGGCAACGTGTACTCGGCCATGATAGGGAGCCGGGCCAGCCCCCGCGCCAATACAACGTCGAAGTTCTCGCGGAGGCAGGGTTGGTGAGCCAGCGTTTCGGCCCTTCCGGTGTGTACTTCTACGTCTCGAATCCCCATGACTGAGACCAATTCCTTCAGGAAGTCGGCTTTCTTGCCCACCGACTCCACCAACGCCAATTCGATCTCCGGGAAGACCATCTTCAGCGGCAATCCAGGAAACCCCGCTCCCGCGCCGACGTCGATGACCTTCCGTGAGACGCTTGTACACATTGGCGCAGCCAGTACGACGGTAAGCGAGTCCAGGAAATGTTTGACTTGCACCTCTTCCAGCCCGGTGATCCTGGTGAGGTTGATGCGTTGATTCCAGTCGGCCAGGGTTTCATGGTAAGTCTGGAATTGGTCAAGCTGGACCCCGGTCAACCGGATGCCAAGCTCCTCGGCACCCTGGGCCAGTATTTGCATTTGATGCGTCATCGTTCGGAATTATACCCGTTACGGAGGGAGTCCCGAACGGAAATCGAATTGACAGCCCCATAGGCTGCCCGTAGAATTAGCAACACTCTCAGAAAACTGTGCATTCCAGTCTCCCGGCCCCTTTGTCAGAGGCACCGCCTTTCGATTGATCGGCCAAGCTGGACTGCTACCGGAAGGAAAATATGGCTACCAGAGCGTACCTGTTAGTGGAAACCGCAGTGGGCAAGACCAGAGACGTGGCCATAACGCTGCGGAACTTGGAGAACATCGAATCGGTTGACGTTGTCACCGGCCCCTACGACATAATCGCGGTGGTCAGCGCCGAAGATATGTCAGTGGTTGGCAACGTAGTGACTGACAATATCCATACCGTGACCGGCGTCGTCCGAACGGTTACCTGCGTCGCCGTGGGTAGTTGAACGCTTCGGCTTAACAATTTGCCAACGACTTTCGCCAAGCAAAAAACACCGGCCCGCCCATTGCACACTCCCTAGCAATCTCCTCAGTATTCCATAAAGGAGCGCCGCCGTGGACTTCAGGTTTACCTCCGAGGACGAAGCCTTCCGCCAGCAAGTGGCTGAATTCATCCAAGCGGAACTACCGGCCAATTGGGAAGGCGAGGGTCGCTATCCCGAGGAGAGCGACTGGGACTTCGCGCTGGAAATACGCAAGAAGATGGCTGACCGCGGTTGGCTGACCATGCACTGGCCCGAGGAGTACGGCGGGCAGGCGGCATCCCAAATACGGTCCGCTATTTTCAGCGAAGAGTTGACCTACAACCGCGCCCCGGGCAGGGACATCTTCGGTGTGCGGATGCTGGGGCCGACGCTGATGATCCACGGGTCGGAGGAGCAAAGGCGCACTCACCTGCCGCCGGTAGCCCGGGGCGAGATACAGTGGTGCCAAGGCTATAGCGAGCCGCAGTCTGGCTCCGACCTAGCTTCCCTTTCCACCCGCGCGGTGGTTGACGGCGACGACTTTGTCATAAACGGCAGCAAAATCTGGACCAGCATGGCCCACCGGGCCGATTGGATTATGCTGCTTACGCGCACCGACCCGGAAGCGCCCAAGCACCGGGGCATCAGCTTCGTGCTGGTGGACATGAAAACGCCCGGCGTACAGGTGCGGCCCATCGTAAACATGGCCAACCGGCACGAGTTCAACGAAGTCATCTTCGACAACGTCCGTGTTCCCAGGAACAACGTCGTGGGCGAGGAAAACCGCGGTTGGTACGTGGCGGTCACTCTCTTGGACTTTGAGCGGTCCGGTATCGACTACTCCGCCAGCGCCCGCCGTTTGTTGGGGGAGACGTTGGAGTATGCCACCGAGACCAAGCGCAACGGGCGGCCTCTAACCGAGACGGGCTGGGTGCGGAACGCGCTGGCGGACCGGTTCATTGAGTGCGAAGTCGCCCGGCTCATGGCCTACAACGTCGCCTACATGCAAGGTCAGGGTTTGGTGCCCAATAAAGAGGCGTCGATGAGCAAGGTATTCGGCAGTGAGACCGTGCAAAGAGTAACCAACACCAGCATGGATGTTTTGGGTATGTACGGTGCCCTGACCCGTTCCGAAAAGTGGGCGCCTCTTATGGGCCGGGTCCAGGAGCATTGGATGAGTTCCTTCTCCGGCACCATCGCCGCCGGCACTTCCGAGGTGCAGCGGAACATCATCGCTTCCCGCGGGCTGGGATTGCCCAGGGGCTAACGTGCGGATTGGCCCTAGTCTGCGACCAGGGCCAGAACCTCGTCTCTGTTCAGTTCCAAAAGGGCTTCCTTGCAGCGGCTGATCATACGGAAAATGGTCCGCTCCGTCACCGAAAACCTCTCCGCCGCTTCCTCTGCCGTCAAACCCTCCGACTCCACGGTCCTCCACACCTTCATGTCCTTCGCCGTTCGCCGGAGCCGTTGGTACCAGACCGGGTCGTCGTACCTGCACCGGGACAGGGGGCAGACAAGACAGGATGACATTACTTCGCAGCCAGTGTCTTCGTAATGGTAATATTCCGAATCAACCTCTACTGGCGTGTTGACCGTCGCTGAGTTCGCCATAACTGCCCTCCGAAACATGCGTTCTAATTGATGTGATGGATTATAGAACGCACGTTCTCAAGCAGTCAATAGATTTTCAGGCAATTTTGCGGAATTTCAGAACAAGTGTTCAGTGTTCTTTTCCCACGAGGGTCTGTGGATTGAGGGACGTTGCACATGAGGGTCGTTGAGAGATGAGCGGGTCCGCCCGTTATCAACCTATCAGCAACGAGCGGTCATTCCGAAGAAAGGTATTTCCAAGTGGAGGGGCCGAACTTCCACGTGAGCCCTATCGAAACGCCTGCCGGCGTTTCGTTTGCGTTCGCGTGATGTCCTGAAGGAGCATTAGGTCACATGAAGCAACCGTTTCTAAAACATTCGCGTCGTTTCCTGATTTGGGGCGGTCTATCATTATGCTTGACGGGCGGCCTGTCGTTAGCATTGGCTAGATTCATTATTGCCCCTATCGCATCTTGTTATCCCTTTTGTGTTCCCACCGCCGCACAGTTGTTAGCATGGTTCGGCATCGCTTGTTTGTGCTTGGGTGCCATGATGCTAATCGGTGGTACATTCATGGCTGCAATTGGGTTTCCTGGCCGCGACTTTAAGAAATTATGACCGGACACCCTAAAGCAAACGAAACGCCGGCAGGACCTCTTTCCCGAACAATTCCACCGCCCTCAGGGAGTCCTCATTGGGCATGCCGGGCCATTGGCAGCGTAGGACCAGTTCGTCCACACCCAGCGCTTGGTACTTTTTTACTTCCTCGATGCACTCCGCCGGGCTGCCGATGATGAACCGGCCCTCCAGGACTTGGTCGAAGGCCACGTCAATGCGGTCGGCATCGGGAAGTTCCAGATTGTGCCCCAGCGCGGCCCGGTCGCGGTACAGCCATTCCACGTGGGGGCGAGCAATGGCCACGGCTTCCTCCTGGGTTTCCGCAATGAACATCTCCCGCCAAGCGGAGATGAAGCCTCGTTTGCCGTTCTTTTCAGCGGCTTGGCGGTAGAGGCCTACCTGCCGTTCGATGGTGGGCAGGGTGGCGCGTGAACTGACCAGCCATCCGTCGGATTCCCGCGCAGCCCGCACAATCCCTTGGTCCAAGTTGGCGGCTATGTATACCTTGGGGCTCTGCCCCGGCGCCAAGGCCCCGGCTCCGGGCACATCGTCCATATCATAGTACCGGCCATGGTGGGTTACCCGCTCCTCAGTCCACAGCTTGTTCATCACCGTCATAACCTCGCGGAAGCGGGACAACCGTTCATTCTTGGGCACGCCAAAGGCGTTGAACTGGAAATCCCGCCATCCGAGGGCCGGCGCGAGTACAAAGTTGCCACCGCAAATCACGTTGAGGGTTGAAATCTGCTCCGCCGCCTCCACCGGATGATACAGGGGCAACAGAGCCACCATCCCCAACTCCACGCCGGGAGCCTCAGCCGCGGCCCTGGCCAGCAGCATCATGCCGTGGAAGTCGTTGTTCAGGTAACCCGCGCCGGTCCATAGCGAGTGGTATCCCAACTGATGGACCAAACGGGCCTTGGCCAGCCTCCCGTCCAACGCTTTTTGCCGCGGCTCGCCCGGCAGGTCCCCACCGCCAAAATTTATGCCGAAGCGCATTGCGTCACTCCTTGGCTTCGCCGTAATTGGGACCAGGCACGGGTCAATTGGCGTCCAGGACACCACGGGCGCCCACCACCGATCCGTTGGGAAACCTCACCGCGCCCTTCAGGTGTGTGAAGAACAGGAACTTTTTCAATTGCACTGCAATACTGGAGGCGTTATCAGCCAAGTCAGGCGATACCAGCAACTCCACTCCATCCAGTTGAACGCTCTGGTAGATGGACACGTCCCGTCTCCCGATGTGGGTGTCGACCGACACCTCCAGGATGGGGCCGGATCAAGATGAACAGGACACAAGGTCAATGGCAGCCCGGCCTCCTTTGCGTTGGATGTGTGACACCGCGCTGTCGTCTACTATTATATTCATCGGTCCACCTCCTCTACGTGATCAGTGATCAGTCGTCAATGGCTGGCCACTGGCCACTGGACATTATAAAATGATTGCGAGCCTCTATCGTCAACGGATGCACCAACTCGCCCCGGCTCATCCGAGCGACGGTCTCACGGGTCAGAAACTCCAGCATTGCCCGGTCCAGATCCTCGAAAGCGAGCGTTCGTATTACGTCCAAGTAAGGATAGGACGCTATCTTTTGAGGGTCCAGCTTGTCGGCCAGAAATACCACTTTCCCCAAGTCATCCATCAAAGGATGGGCCGTGGTGTGCCAGCGAACAGCGTTATAGATGGAGCCATCGTCCAACCCGTCCTCCCGCCACAGCAACTCCGCTCCCACTGGGCCATGCAGCAAAACCGGGACTTGTTGGTCGACCGCACCCACAGGCAGCCCCAACCGGGCCGCCTGCCGCAACAATTCCTTACCCGGCATTGCGCGGGCCACGTCGTGAGCCAAAGCTCCAAGGGCTGCCCGCTCCTCGTCCAAGCAATGCCGACGGGCCAGCGAGCGGGCAATCTCAACCACGCAAAATACGTGGGCCCGCAGGCTGCGCGGTAGGCCGTCCACGCGGTGGTAAAGCAGCGGTGTCAACTTTCCGATGACGGGGTTACTCAATCCACAACTGCCGGTTATTGACGAGGCTTGGGTTGCGCATCAGCCCATGGCTCCCAAGGGCTGCCCCGCCAACAGGTGAAGATGAAGGTGCTCGATTTCCTGGCCCGAGTCTCGGCCTTGGTTCACCACCAGCCGGTACCCACCGTGCACCACACTTTCCCGTCCGGCCATCTCCGCCGCCACCGTCAGCATGTGCCCCAATGTGGCGGACTGGTCTGCGGCAACGGAACCCAGAGCCGCAAGGTGGTTGTTGGGAATTATGAGAAGATGCACCGCGGCTTTGGGATTGATGTCACGCAAGACGAACACCAAGTCATCCCGGTATATCGGTGCCGGGTGGCCGGGGTCCTGGGCCATGATGCAAAAGATGCAATCGCTGGCGTTCATTCTGCGCTGCTGGCTCCTGCCTGGTAGTCCGGTCTTGGGTCAGGCTAAACCCCGTTCCTGGTGTTGGAGGGCCAAGTCCTTGTGGAAGTTGGCATCGCCATAGTTCAGTTCTAGGACTTTTGCCCGCCTGGTGTAGAGTTGCAGGTCGTATTCCTTGGTGAACCCTATTGCGCCGTGGCATTGGTGGGCCGTGGCGCATACCCTTTGATAAGCCGCGCTAACCCACGCCTTGGCCACCGAGATTTCTCGCTCCGCCGGCATCCCTTCGGCAACCCGCCATGCCGCTTGGTAGACGACGTTCCGGCTTCCTTCAACGTCGGTGGCCATCTGGGCGCAATGGTGCTGCACGGCTTGGAAGCTGCCCACCGGGCGTCCGAACTGGGTGCGGTCCTTTACGTACTCGACGGTCATGTCCAGCACGGCTTCAGCCCCGCCCAGCATCTCCAAGCACTTGCCGGCGGTAGCCCTTTCAATTGTCCGCTGCAAAACGGGCCAAGCTCGGTCCACCTCGCCCAAGACCGAAGTCGCGGGGACGCTCACTTGGTCCAAGACCACTTCGCACTGCCGGTCCTGAGCGATAGTGTTCATCTGGGTAACGTTCAGCCCGTTGGCCCCTGACGGGACCAAGAAAATGGTCAGGCCGCTGCCAGAGGCGCCGTCGCTGGACGTGCGTGCAACTACCAACAGGACATCTGCGACATGGGCGTCGGGCACGAACAGCTTGGAACCGTTCAGGACGTAGTTATCCCCCTGACGGGTCGCGGTTGTTTCGATACCCCACGGCTCGTAGGTAGCGGATGCTTCGGTCAAAGCCAGAGTCGTCAATAGTTGGCCGTCGCAAATCCGTGTCAGCAGGTCGCGCTTCTGTTCGTCGCTTCCGGCGTCCAGAACGGTCAGGCCTCCCAGCACCACGGTGGAAAAGAAGGGGCCGGGGCACAGGGAACGCCCCATTTCCTCCAGCAATACGGACAAGTCAAGGAAGTCGCCGCCGGTGCCGCCGTAGGCCTCCGGGAATACCAACCCGGTCCAGCCCAGTCCGGCCACCTGTTTCCACAGGTCATCCGTGTAGCCGCGGGAGTCTTCCTCCATGGCCCGCACCAAGCTCAGCGGGCACTCTTGAGACAAAAAGCCCTGGGAACTGGTGCGAAGCATCTGTTGGACTTCACTAAGCCCGAGATCCATGTACAGGCCTCCTGGAACGGTTATTTGGTAGTCAGTTGAAAACCATCACCCAAGGGTGCGGACGAACGTATGCAAACGGTCCAGTGCGTTCTTCAAGTTTTCCTGGGAGTTGGCGTAAGAGAGACGGATGTAACCCTGCCCGAATTCTCCGAATGCGGAGCCGGACAACAACGCGACGCCGGCCTCGTTCATCGCCCGGTCTTCGAACTCTTCGCTGGTCAAGCCGGTGCCCTTGATACTGGGGAAGGCGTAGAAAGCCCCCTCCGGCTCGGGGCAATTGATTCCCGGAATGCTGCGCAGGCCGTCGGTCACCAAGGTGCGCCGGCGGGTAAACTCTTCCACCATTTCCTGCACCGGGTCCTGGGGACCGTCCAAGGCGGCGATTGCCGCTCGTTGCGAGAAGGAGGCGGCGCAGGAAACGCTGTTGACTGCCAGTCTCACCACATGGGGGACCAAATCGTGAGGCATTATGCCGTATCCCAACCTCCACCCGGTCATTGCGTAGCTCTTGGAGAAGCCGTCCAGAATAATAGTGCGCTGGCACATATCCGGGAAGGCAGCGATGCTGTGATGCTCCCCGGTATACAAAATGTCCTTGTAAATTTCGTCGGCCAGCACGTACAGACCGTCCCTGGCCTTCACCAGGTTGGCAATGGTTTCCAATTCCTGACGGGTCAACGCCGAGCCGCAGGGATTCTCCGGGGAGTTAAGGATTATCAACCGCGTACGGTCGGTAATCTTCTCGGCCAGGTCGTTAAGGTCGGGGTGGTAGCCGCTCTCCTCAAGCAACCGCATGGGAACTGGCGTCGCGCCGGAGAACCGTATCATCGACTCGTAAATTGGGAATCCGGGGTTGGGATAAATCACTTCCACGCCCGGCTCCGCCAAGGCCAGCAGTACGTAGAACATGATGGGCTTGGCCCCGGGGGTCACCACCACCTGCCCAGGGTCGGTGTCGATACCACGTACCTCGCGACTATTCCTCGCTATGGCTTCCCGCAACTCGGGCAAGCCCGGCGTCGGGCCGTAGTGAGTGTACCCTTGGCGCAACGCCTCAACGCCGGCTTCCACGATGTGCTTGGGCGTGTCAAAATCCGGCTCGCCGATCTCCAAGTGGATGATGTCCTTGCCTTGGGCTTCCAAGGCCCGCGCTTTCGCCAGTACCTCAAAAGCGGTCTCGGTGCCCAAGTCATTCATTCTAGCGGCGACGGTCATCTGTCCTCCAATCGAGGGGTGTTCGTGACGATTAAGTTTCCGAATCCAGGGGCCTGTCAGAGAATTGCTCTTGCGTCAAGATCAGAACTCCATCGGCATATGCTAAGGCTTCGTTTGCGTCCGCCTCTGAATACCGTTGCACGGAGCTTGACGCAGGGGCCGGGCCATCAAAATACCTGGTTGCAAGATACATCCGGCCGATAAAACTGGCGCGGTCGTTAAACCACTCAAACCCGGTATCGTAGTTAGCGCACTCGGCCAATAAATGTTCGATAGAGTAAGTATGCGGGTTCCCTCCTCTGTACAATATTAAAACCGCTTTTAAAGCAATCTCGACAGCTTGATTACAGTGGAAGCAAGCCCAGTCTCAAATGCCGAAACCCAAGGCGGCTTGCGCCACACGACGGGAGTCCACCGCCTGTCGTAGCCATTCTCTTGCCAGCGTCATTGAGTCTTGGGATATACGCCCCGCTAGAAACGACTACGGGTGAAATCCACGATTTCGGCCGCATATTGCATAGCCTGCTCAGCATCATCTTCGTTAAACCACAGATACGGGACGGCTCCGCGCGGCAGGGCGTCGGGGTACCTTGTTATGGCGTAATAGCGGTCGAGGTACTTCCCTGTTCTGATAACTTGAGAGAATTCGGATTCGAATTCAGCGCACATTTGCGCCATTGCTCCTACGGACTCAGTCTCGCCCCGGCCAGAACCCGCATATATTAAGTAGCTCTCCAATGCTTGACCCGCCGCGGTACAACCCGCGAAACAAGCTCCGGCCCAGTGGCCGTCTAGGACGAGGACGCGAGTAGCGCACAAAGATTTTTCTGCACGCTGAAACAGAGTTTGCGCAAACTCTCCTCGCGATACCCTGACCATTTCTCCAGAGACGCCTTCGATTAAATATTCCTGCACCATATTGGCTTTCCTGTTAGCTGCTTTTACAAAGTCTCCCCGTTCCGCCTATTGTCCTTGCGCTTGGTTCTGGGTACGTACCGGCAACCCGTAAATCTTTATGAAGCCCTCCGCCGAGGCATGGTCGAACTGGTCCTGGCGGTCGTAGGTGGCGAGGCCGTGCTGGTAAAGGGCTTGGGGCGCCTGCCGCCCCACCACGGTGCACGTTCCCTTGTGCAGCCGCAACCGGATATCTCCCGTTACGAACCGTTGGGTGCTTTGCACGTATGCGTCCAGGTCGGCTCGGTGCGCCGTGTACCAAAGCCCGTTATAAACAACGTCGGAGTATTCCTGCGCGATACGGGCCTTCGTCCGGGCCTGTTCCTTGGAGAGGGTCATGGTCTCCAGGGCCTTGTGGGCCGCGTGCAACGCCACCGCCGCCGGGGCCTCGTAAATCTCCCGGGACTTGATGCCGACCAGCCGGTTTTCCACGTGGTCTATCCGCCCCACGCCGTGGTTGCCGGCAAGGGTGTTCAAGTGCCTTATCATGTCCACGCCGGACATGGACTCGCCATCGACCGCCGTGGGAACCCCTGACTCAAAGTGCAACTCCACGTATACCGGCTCGTCCGGGGCGGCGGACACCGGGTTGGTCCATGCGTAAGCGTCTTCCGGAGGCTCCAACCAAGGGTCTTCCAGTTCACCCGCCTCCACGCTGCGCCCCCAGAGGTTGTCGTCGGTCGAGAAGCGGTTGTTCCGCACACTGATGGGCAGGTTGCGGGCTTGGGCGTATTCGATCTCATCGTCCCGGCTCATACCCCAGTCCCGGATGGGAGCGATTACCTGCAATTCAGGGTCCAAGGCTACAACTCCGACCTCCAGCCGGACTTGGTCGTTGCCCTTGCCGGTGCAGCCATGCGCCACCGCGTAGGCGCCGTATTGACGGGCCACTTCCACCAAGTACCGCGCTATGAGGGGTCTGCCCAGAGCGGTGGCCAATGGGTATTGCTCCTCGTAGACCGTCCCGGCCTGAAGGCTGGGAATCAGGAACTCATTGACCAGCGTTTCTTTACCGTCCACCGTTACAGCATCGGCCGCGCCAATGGACAGGGCACGCTGGCGGATGGCCTCCAGTTCCACCATCCCCAAGTCGATGGTAAGGGTAATTATCTCCGCGTCGTACTTTTCCTTGAGCCAAGGCACGGCCACCGTGGTGTCCAACCCCCCGCTATAGGCGAGGACTATCCTGTTCTGGGTCATTTGATATTCAAAAACTCCGATTAAGAGTTGTTCAGGGCTTCCAGAAATTGTTCTCTCGTGAGTCCAGCCTCGCGGATGATATCCCGAACCAAGCCACGCCCCAAGTCTCTTGCGCCATGGAAAGGGACTGACACTGTGCGTCCGTCATGGTGCTGAAGGTGAATGTGGCTGCCCCTCTGCCCAACGGTCTCGTATCCCACGTTGCGCAGGGCTTAAAGCATTTCCTAGCCGTCAGAGTCGGATTTCGGCCCAACGAACTTCTACCGCAAGCCTTTGGACTCCGACAAATCTCTCGGAGACACCGACTTTGTTCTCCTTATATTCTAGGGCCAAGCCGATAACTTCTTCCATGTTTTCCATCAGTTTTTCCAAGGTCAGTCCCTGGCTGTAACACGCCTTGAGCTGCGGGGCTTCGCCGACGAATTAACCGTCGTCCCTTTCAACCACGACATAGAATTCCCGCAACTCGATGTGGACGCCGCCTCTTGACCTTAGATTTTCCCCAGCGCGTCTCCCAACCGGCTGACGCCCTCGTCGATCTCTTCCCTGGTCACCGTCAACGGAGGCATGAAGCGGATGGTGTGGGGACGGGGAGCATTGAGCAGAAGTCCGGCCTCGTTGGCGTTGGTCAGGACCTGGCCGGATATATCCTGGTCAAAGTCCATTGCCGCCAGCAGTCCCTTGCCCCTGACCTCGGACACAAAGGAGTAGCGGCCCTTCAGCTCGTTCAACCGGGCCAGAAGGTGACCTTCCATTTCCTTTACGTGGCCAAGAATGTCGTTGTCGAGAAGATACTTGGTGCCGGCATAGGCCGCGGCGGTGGTCAGCGCGTTGCCGCCGAAGGTCGAGCCGTGATCTCCGGGAACCAGGGCTTGGCAGTGCTCCTTCGACAGGAATGCGCCGATAGGCACGCCGTAGCCGAGGCCCTTGGCCAGCGTCATAACGTCCGGCTCCACACCATATTCCTGGTAGCCGAACATGCTGCCCAAGCGGCCCATGCCGGTCTGGACTTCGTCCAGAATCAGCAAGATGCCCTGGCTGTCGCACCACTCGCGGACTCTTTTCAGATAGTCGTCGTCTGGGATAATCACGCCCGCCTCGCCCTGCACCGGCTCCACCATCACCGCCGCCGTGCGCTCGGTCGTTGCGTTCATGATACCTTCAACGTCGTTGAAGTCCACGTGAACGAAACCGGGCAGTAGAGGGGCGAAGTTTTCCTGGTAGTGGGGCTGGCCCGTGGCGGCCACGGTGGCCTGAGTCCGGCCGTGGAAGGAGTTGAAGGCCGTGATAACCTCGTAAGCGCCGTCCCGGTTCAGTTTGCCGTAACGACGGGCGAGCTTCAGCGCCCCCTCGTTGGCCTCGGCGCCGCTGTTGCAAAAGAACACCAAGTCCAAGCAGCTATTCTCGATAAGAGTTTCCGCCAGCCTGAGTTGGGGCACGGTGTAAAACTGGTTGGAGGTCTGAATGAGCGTCCCGGCCTGCTCAGAGATAGCTTCGGTGATTACCGGGTGGCTGTGGCCCAACTGGTTCACCGCCCAACCGGCCACGAAGTCCAAGTATTCCTTCCCGTCGGCGTCCCAGACCTTGGTGCCTTCGCCCCTAACAATCACAACCGGCTGGCGCCGGACTGTCTGAGCGTAGTATTTATTTTCAACTGCAATCCATTCCCTGCTGCTTGTCATGGGTTCCTTCCTCCCAAATTTTCGCGTAGTCCTTTCAAGGCTTCCCTGAGATCGTCTACGGCTTCATCAAGCCCGTCAATCGCGTCTTCAACCGATTCCAATTCTTGCGATACTGACACCGGCAAAGCCTCCGGTTGCGCGGCAGTTTCGTCAGGCGTCGCTTCGCCGCCCACGAGCATTGCCAACCCTTGCTCCAGGCTGTCGGCCATTACCACATCGTTACCATCGGCCAGGATAATCTTTTTTAACTCCGGAAAGGCCAAGCCCTGCGATTGTAAATACATGGGCTCCATGTAGAGTATGGTGCCGGCCATTGGTATCACCAGCAGTTGACCCCGGATAACCTGGGACCCGGCGCCCTCCCAAAGGGTGAACTGCTGCGAAATTTGCTGGTCGTTTTCGATTCGTGCCTCAACTTGGCTGGGACCGTCAACCTGCGGGTCGCCGGGCACCCGGAAGGCCATCAACTGCCCGTAGTTGGGGGGGTCGTTACGGGCGATCAGCCATCCCACCAAGTTCCTTTTCGCCCCGGCCGGGGTAAATGGCACCATCAGGACAAACTCAACCTCCCCTTCACCGGGTGTTTGCAGCATCAAGTATGAAGGGGTCACCAGAACGCCCCGTTTCCCGAACCGCGTCTCCAACGGAATCGCCCGTTGTTCCGCTTGATTGAAGAACACTTGAGGATCGGTAACGTGGTATCTCAAATATAGTTGGGCTTGAGCCGAAAACAGGTCGCGGGGATAGCGTATATGTTGTTTAAGGTCTGCGGGCATTTCGTCAAAGTCTCTGATCAAGTCCGGAAAGGCTTGCCGGTACATCATTAATAAAGGATCGTCCGGCTGAACCGCGTACATGTACATCGTGCCGTTGTAGGCGTCTACGGCGACCTTGACGCTGTTGCGGATGTAGTTGAAACCTCCTTCTACCAGCCTGTCACTCCCATCCGCCGCTGGACCGCTGTAAGGTGTCGAGTACGGGTACCGGTCGGTGGTCGTATATGCGTCCTGAAGCCACCACAGTTTACCAGCTTGGTCCAATACGGGGTAGGGGTCGCCATCCAGTTCCAGAAACGGGGCTACGGCTCCGACTCTGGAGTGTATGTCCCTGCGGTATTGTATCCGGCTGTCCGGGGATATCTGGTCGCTGAGCAGGATGTTAACGTCCAAGAACTCCCACGCGTAAGCTATGCGCCTCAGCGTGGAACTCAGCAAAACGCCGCCGGTCCCGCCGTAATGCGACGGCCCGGCGCCGGGGTCCACTTCCGGCAGTTGACTGTTGACGATGGCAAACTCTACAGGGGACTCGCCATAGTAGAGTTCCGGCCGTGTCACCGGGAACGCGCCCCGTATAGGTATGTCCTGCAACAGGAACTCGGGGCGGCCCTCCCCGGGGGTGAACCCGGTGGCTGGACTCATCGCGACGCCGTGGCCGTGGGTGTATTGCAACCGTTGGTTCACCCAGTTGCGGGCGTCGACGGGCAGGTTCTCATGGTTCAACTCCCTTGCCGCCACAAGCACTTGGCGCAGCTCGCCGTCCACAGGATACCTGTCCCAGTCCATATTCAGGAAGTTGTAGTACAACTCCATAAACTGAAGCTGGTTGTAGGCGTTTTCCAACGGTTGCAGGTCCCATAACCGGATGTTGTCCAAGGTTGCTTTGCTCTCTCTCAACGCCTCGGGGGTTATCTTGGGCTCCAACTCGAAGGTGAACTCCTGGAGAATGTCCAATTGGTAGGCGGCCCTGGTTGCTTCGATGTTGCGTTCGATGAAAATTCGCTCCCTCTCGAACTCGTTGGGGGCCACTTTGAACCGTTGAAAGAGAGACGGGTAAGCTATGTTGGCCAACAGGACAGCGATAACCCAAAGGCTGAACGCCCCGGCCATGAGCCGCACACCTCCGGCGTAGTCGCTGACGGCGAACCCGATGGCTGCCAGGAGCGCAATCCCGGTCAAAAGCCATAGGGCCGGCATCCTGGCGTTTATGTCGGTATAGGTAGCGCCGACAACTACGCCCGAGTCCGAGAGCACCAGTTCATAAATGTCCAGAACGTGGCCTGCGGCAATTGCCAGCATGAGGATGGCCCCCATGCCCGCAACGTGTCTCAACATTCGCGGGGCCATAACAAAGCCCACGCCCCTGAGTGCGTAGACCGCGATGTACAGGCTCGACGAGAACACTGTTACGGTGACCGCCAACCCCAGGAACCAGCTTTGGATGAAGCGGAACATCCGCAGCGTCACGACGTAAAAAGATACGTCCATCCCGTATTGAGGGTCCGCTACACCGAAGGGAATCCTGTTATTGAACAGCAGGACGGTGTCCCAGTTGTTCATCGCGGTCGTCCCGAAGATGAAGCTGGAGATCAACGCCGTAAGGCCTGTTGCCGTAAACAGCAGCACCCAGAGCAGCCTTTGCGTATCCGCCGGTATCGTGAGCGTTAACGGCCCCTCGGAGAAGCGGAGGGTCAGCCAAACGCTGCATGTCAAGGCCAATAGCGCGAGTTGGGCGCCCGCGAGGAACATCAAGGTCTTGAGCAGGATTATCTTGGTGAATACCGAAGCAAACCCCAAGTGCTGGAACCACAGCCAGTCGGTGTAGGCGCCCCGGGCCCACTCCAGCGCCAGAACGACGATAAGGATAACGGTCACAACCATGGTTGCCCGCCATAAGCGCTGCGCGTTAGCGGACGATATGCCAGGGGGTTTAGCCGCCGGAGGCGGGTCGGCATCGTTGGAGAGGTTGTAGCTCATACCTGAAGCCGTCTACCAGGACGCCGGGGATATACTGACCCGCTCCCCCGACGAGAGCGGACTGGAGAGAGGGTCGTTCTCGCTATCCCTCTCGTCCCAACCTTCCCTCATGGAGAAGGCACTCTTAAACATACCCTGAGCCGCTATCGGGCGAAGGGAGGAGAGAATTGGCTGACGATGGTGGTGCCGGTAGACTGGCCTTTCAGGCAGTCCAAGAGTGCTCCCGGCCTGCGTCCGTCGATGATGTCCGCCACCGGGGCCCGCTCCAAGGCCCGCAGGCAAGCGGAGAGCTTGGGTATCATGCCGCCCTTGACCACACCGGAGTGGAACAGCAGGTTGGCCCGCCGCTGGTCCAATCGCCGGATAACCCGGCCGTTGGCGTCCATGACCCCTTCCACATCGGTCAAGAACACCAGCCGGGTAGCGCCCATGGCATGGGCCAATTCGCCGGCAACGGTATCGCCGTTGATATTCAACGGGCCTCCGGAGTGCTCCGATCCGTCCCGGCATTGCCTGGCCAGCGGCGCCACCATCGGGACGTAACCGCTGTCAAGCAACGCCTCCAGAGGGCTGCTGTTCACCTTCTGTATCTCACCGACATAGCCCAACTCCGGGTTGGCGACGTAGGCTTCCAGCAGGTCGCCGTCGATACCGCTGATTCCTATGGACCGGCCGCCCAGGTCCTGCATCTGCGCCACCAGTTCCTTGTTGATGAGGCCGGTGAGTACGGCCACGACGATTTCCAAACTGGCGGCGTCGGTGACCCTGAGCCCGTTGACGAACCGCGGCGGAATTCCCTGCTTCTGCATCCACTGGGAGATCACGTTGCCTCCGCCGTGGACTACGACGACGTTGACCCCGTCCCGTTGCAGCGTCACGAGATCTTTCAGGGTAGTGTCGTGACTACCCAGAGTGCTACCGCCGATTTTTATTACTACCGGTGGGGTAGACACCTTGTCCTCCGATAGCCGCACATGAGGTAGGAGATATGTGATGCCTTTACACCACAAGGGCGGTAAGGGCGGTGAATGCTGCCAAATGACGCGATAGTCTTCTCTTTCCACGGGCGCGAAGGAACTTCGTCACTTGATGGGAAGAGTGAAAGGTTTGCAATCACGGTAGAAGTGCACAGGACCACGGCAATACCATTCTAGGAACAGAGGGATCGTTGAGTACCTGTTTTGTTTCCGCCGGTACCCGCCGGCGCAACGCCTCCGTTCCCCTCGCAGAAGTTCAGGTAGTGTAAGCGCTGTTGATGATGACGTATTCCTCGGTCAGGTCACAGCCCCACGCAGTGGCTTCCCCATCCCCTATGTTCATCTGAACCCGGAACGTCACCTCAGCTCCCCTCATCAACGCCACTACCGAGTCACGATGGAAGGGAACCGGCACCCCGGCCTGCATAATGCAGACCCCGTTGACAAAAAGGTCTATCTTGCTCTCGGCGGCGGCCGCGCCGCTGCGCCCCACAGCCATCAGTATGCGGCCCCAGTTGGGGTCTGACCCGTACACCGCCGACTTCACCAAGTTGGAAGAGGCGATGGTGCGAGCCGCCTTGCGAGCATCCTCGGTAGTGCGCGCTCCGTCTACCTCGACAATGATGAGCTTCGTCGCGCCCTCTCCGTCCCGGGCGGTCTCCCGCGCCAAGTGTATGCAGGCCTCCAACAGGGCCTGCTCAAAGACCTTGGCGTCCTCACTGCCCTCAGTAATGGGAGTGTTCCCGGCCAAGCCGTTGGCCAGCACCACCAAGGTATCGTTGGTGCTGGAGTCGCCGTCGACGGTCATCATATTAAAAGACCGGTCGGCCACTTCCTTCAGCGTCCGCTCCAGGAATCCTTGGTCTACCGCGGCATCGGTTGTTACGAAAGACAGCATGGTGGCCATGTTGGGATGAATCATGCCGGAGCCCTTGGCCGCCCCGCCGATGTGGGCCCGTTTACCGCCCACTTCGAAGGAAACGGCGACCTCTTTCGACCGTGTATCGGTGGTCATCATGGCCCGCGCCATTAAGTTGCCGCCGTCGTCGGCCAACTCTATCTGCTCGATGCCTTCCCGAATCAGGGACATGGGAAGTTCGACGCCGATCACGCCGGTGCTGCACACCACCATCTCGTTTGGTTCGACGCCAAGGCGCTTGGCGGCCACAACCGCCATTTCCTTGGCATCCTTATAGCCTTGGTCGCCGACACAAGTGTTGGCGATACCCGCGTTGACCACTATGCCGCGCATCGGCCCCTGGCTCAGGTGCTCCTGGGTCACCGCGACTGAGAAGGACCTGATGGTGCTGGTGGTGTAAACGCCGGCGGCGGCGCAGGGCGCTTCCGACAGTATCATCGCCAAGTCCAACTTGTCCTCGGAAAAGGTCTTCAACCCGGCATAGGTCGCCCCAGCGCTGAATCCACGGGGGGTGGTGACCGTTCCACTTTCTACGTATTCGATCGCACCAGCCATTATTAATCGGCCCTCGAATTACGAAATCTGATAACTGCAACCATTTTAAGAGCAACGAGTATATCATAAGCCCTTGATCAGGTTAAGCAATGTTGGAAGGCGATCAAGGGCTTCAAATCTCCTCCCTCGCTAGCCATAGACTCAATCCTTCATCTCCCCATATAATCGTGATTGGAGGGAATATCTAGCTATGGTAGTTTTTCGCCCCTTTAGAGGCTGGAAATATAACCCGGATGTGGTCGGCAACCTGGCTGAGGTTGTTTGCCCTCCCTACGACCTGATCACGCCTGAAATGCAGGAGTCGCTGCGGCAGCGGAACCCCTATAACGTGGTGCACTTGGAGGCCGGGGAGGGATTGGACTGGACCGTTCCGGGGGGAAACCTTTACCGGGGCGCCACTGCGTTATTCGAAGACTGGCTGGGTCAACAAGTATTGCAAAGGGATGGGGAACCGTGCTTCTACCTGTTGCGTCACGACTTTACCTTCGAAGGCCGGCGCAGGTCGCGGATAGGCATTACGGGCTGCATCGGCCTGGAGCCATACGACAGCCGTCAAGTGTTCGCCCACGAGTACACTGAAGACCCGGCGGTCATGGACCGGGTAGCGTTGATGTCCGCTTGCAACACCAACTTCAGTCCCATCATGAGCCTGTACCGCGACTCGCAAGGCATTTTGGCTCCCACCTTGCAAAGCATCATGGACGGTCCGCCGGTGATTGACATCGAGTCGGACGAGGACCAGCGCCTCTCCCTCTGGATAATCTCCGAACGGGGCGCCATCGAGTATATCCAGAGCTTCTTCAGCGACACGCCCGTCTTTCTTGCCGACGGCCACCATCGGTACGAAGCGTCGTTGCGGTTCAGGGAACTTCAGCGACAAGACAGCCAAGGCGGGCTTGCCGCCGATGACGCCCGCAATTTCGTTATGATGACGTTGATCGAGTTCGACGACCCGGGATTGATGGTGCTGCCCTACCACCGCACAATTCATGGACTGACCGAGGGGCAGATGGACCGTGTTGTGGAGAGACTAAGGGAGTTGTTCACGTCGCACACGGAAGGCCCGCAGTCGCCAAAATGGTTGGTGGACACGGTTGAAGATTTGGGGCAAACCCTTAAAGTTATGGCGGCCATCGAGAACGGAGGGAGCTTTTCCCGCATTTGGCAACTCAAAGAGCCCGCCACTGGCGCTGACTGGGGGCCCTTGGCAGTCTCGGAAGCCTGGATTCTCGAAGAGCAGGTCCTGAAGCCAGTCTTGGGAGAATCACTCCCTAACCACGTTGGCTACACCCATGACCATGAGGCGGCGGCGAAGCAGGTGGCAACCGGTGAGAGCCAGATGGCATTTCTACTGAAGCCGTTTCCAATGGGACCGTTCGAGGACGTAGTAAGCCAGGGGCAAAGGCTGCCGCGCAAGTCCACTTTCTTCTACCCCAAGCTACCCACCGGGCTGGTCATAAACCAACTGGACGGCGTCTTGTAGGGCAGGCGGCTCGACTTATCGCAAGCCCAGGATGCGCTCAACAAATGACCTCACTACCGGCCGCCCGTACTCTACCTCGAAGTCTTCCAGAAACCCGTGGTAGAAATTGGCGTGAAAGCCGCGCGCTGTTAAAACTCCGGCTGCGTCAATACCCATCTCTGCAGCCAATTGCACGGCGGCATCGATAATCTGCCGGTGACTCCCATACTTCCAGCCTCTTTCCTGGCATACAGCCGTCACTGCATGGGAACAGGCGCCCCACAGCTTCTCCGAACCCTGCAGAACATCCCTGGTGGCGAACCCCCTGTCGGACCCATCGAGGAATTCACGGGCCGTATTTATATGCTCCTGTATCATCATGCTGGGTATCCGGGGAACTAAGAGGCGGCCAAGGCCTCCGCGTCCGCGAAGATTGCTCTCACTCGGTCTGTCGCTACTATTAGCCTCGCGCTTTGTTCCAAAAGCACTTTAGCCCAAGTCGTTCCGCTCTTCGTACCTGGCAGTGATGATCATCTCGGCCCGCTTGCTGTATTCGGCTATGAATTTCTCCAGCCGTTTGATCTCGGCCTCGGTTTCCGTGTCCTGTCCGGAAACCCGCGCCTGCTGCCTCAACGTGGACAAGGAGCGCCGGGCTTCATCGACCTGCTTTACAACCTCAAGCGACTCCAGTTCCTCGGTGGCCGTCTTCTTGATATCCAGCAGCCTTCTCCGGGTAACCACCACGTCGGCTAGCCGCTCTTCTATCTCGCCCATTGCGGCCAAGGACGCATCCAAAGACGTCCTCCCGTACACAACCTGGCGGGGCAGCCTTCGCAGTTGGGTACGGAACTGGGCGATCAGGTGGTCCAACTGACTTTCTTTGTTCCGAATTTCAGCCAAGCCTATTCGCAGCGTGGCCATTGTCATTTGCAACTGAGAGGTCGCCAACGTCAGACCTCCATTTTCATCGCGGGCGCCTTTCCATCTCGTTTCCCGCGGCAGTTAACGATAGACATACGGTGATGACCTTAGTAGGCCCTGAAGCCGACTTTGGGCAACACGTTCTTCAACGAGTCCAACACCTCTTGTATGTCTTCAGGAGTTACGTACCCCAAGTGTCCTATGCGGAATATCTTGCCGGATAGCTTGCCCTGCCCGCCCGCCAGTACCACGTTCTCGTCGGTGCGGGTCAACGACATCAGCTTGCTACCGTCGATCCCATCGGGCATCTTTACCGCCGTGACGGTGTTAGAGGCCAGCCTGTCGTCCTCCACCAGCAACTCCAACCCCAAGTCCCGTATGCCGTCCCGGGTCAGCTTGGTAATGTTGGCATGGCGCTCGTAGACGTTCTCCATTCCCTCCTCGTGGAGCTTGTCCAACGCCATTGAGAGGCCATACAACAGGGCGACATTGGGGGTAAAGGGGGTTTGGCCCCTTTCCAGGTACTTGTGGGCCTCGGCCAGGTCGAAGTAGAACTTCGGCATAGTGGCGGTCTCGGCCGCTTCCCATGCGGCTTTGCTCATGCTGACGAACGCCAGCCCCGGCGGGATCATAAACCCCTTCTGCGACGCCGTTCCCACCACGTCGCAGTCCCAGCCGTCCACCGGCAATGGAATGCAACCAAGGCTGCTAACCGCATCCACCAGGAGCAGCTTGCCGAACTCGCCTTTGACCACCCGTGCGATGTCCTCCAACGGGTGCGTTAACCCGGTGGAAGTCTCGTTGTGCGTCACCAGCACCGCCTTGGCGTCCGGTTCCTCGCGCAGTGCCTGGCGTATGGCGTCCGGGTCTATCGCCTCGCCCCACTCGAACTCCATCCTGCGCACGTCGGCGCCGAAAGCCTCGGCCATGTCCATAAACCGGTCCCCGAAAGACCCCGCAGATGCGGCTATCACCCGGTCGTCCGGTGACAACGTATTGACGATTGCGGCCTCCAGCGCTCCTGTTCCCGACGAGGTGAGGATGTAAACGTCGCTCTGGGTCATGAAGACCTGCTTCAACTGTTCAGTGCACTGAAAGATGATCTCCAGGAACTCGGGGCCCCGGTGGTTGATCATTGGGTTGGACATCGCCTCAACGATGTCATCCGGCACCGGTGTCGGCCCGGGCGTCCGAAGGTTTTGCTTGGTAATGTTCACCATGTTTTCCTACCCATCCGCTGTATCTCTATAGTTGCCTTTCTACACAAAGGGCGCCGCCAAGTGCCCTCGCCAGCGGAGCAAAATTATAGCATGTACCCTGTCACATATCATCTTGAAACAGGCCCTGCACCACAGCACCTCTACCGTTGACTTGCCACCAGCCCTCGGTTAGAATCCCAACGCATTGCCAACAAATGGCTTTGTGTCATTAATCGCGTGCGACGTATACCGTTCATAGGATACAGACTTCGGCAAATCTACAGTGCTACATAACGGTTTTTGTGCACAGCATATAAGAGAAACGTTATCCGTTCCATGTCTCCAGTTCCAAGAAAAACGGAGGGATTTTGATGCTTAGGTACCGTTGGATTAAATCGAGCACACTCTTGCCGGCAGTGGCCGCTTTCCTTTTGCTATTTGCCTTGGCTTGCGGCGGCAGCGCCGCCGAGCCTCAGATCGTCGAGAAGGAAGTCATCGTCGAGAAGGAAGTCATCAAAGAAGTGCCTGTTGAGAAACAGGTGGTGGTGGAAAAAGAGGTCGAGAAGGAAGTCATCAAGGAAGTACCAGTAGAGAAAGAAGTGATCGTCGAAAAAGAGGTCATCGTCGAGGTCGAGAAGGAGGTCGTGAGAGAGGTGGCCAGGGAGGTCATCGTCATCGCTACTCCCACTGCGGTCCCTGAGGGCGCTGCCGACGTCATGGCTTGGGTCAAAAACGGAAAGTACGGCGGTCATATTGACCTGTTCCACGATCAGAACCCCGAGTTGTGGGACGTTCACCGTGGCGCCACCACCCATACTGCCAGGCCTACCGGCTCTCTCTACAACGGCTTGGTGATGTACAACCATGTCAAGACCGACGAGATTATCTGTGACCTTTGCACTACGTGGGAACTGGACGACGACGGCGTCACCCACACCTTCTACCTGAACGACCAAGCCAAATGGTGGGACGGCAAACCGGTTACCGCCAACGACGTGGTCTTCAGCATGGACCGGATGACCGCCGCTGGAGAGCCCAGGCCCCGCACCGGAGCCCTGCGGCCCTACTACAAAAACTCGGAAGCCATAGACGCGAACACAGTCCAGATAACCACCAACTACCCGGCCCCTGCCTTCATAAAGTTCCTTGGCAGTTCCTACCCCAAGATTGTCCCCGAACACGTGGTGGCGGGAGCCGGCTTGGACATCAACGTGCCTGCGAACATTGTTGGGTCCGGTCCCTTCATCCATGCCGGGTTCAAGCGTCTGGGTTCCTATGGCTTCGAGAAGAACCCTGAGTACTTCAAAGAAGGCCTCCCATTCCTGGACAGCATCAAGGTGTTCATCATCAAAGATAAAGCCAGGTCGGTGACCGCCCTGGAAACCGAGCAGGTCCTGGGCCACGTTTCGCTGGGAGCGCCGCCTTTGAAGAACGTGGAGATAGACGCCCTCATCAAGAAGACTGACGGCAGGCTGGTATTTCGACAGACTACGGGCGGACCCTGCGGCTTCTTCATGAATTTCAAAAGAGAGCCGTTTAGCGATCCCAATGTCAGACGGGCATTCTACTTGGCATTGGACCGTTTGAAGTACCACCAAGCTGTGTGGGGTTGGGCCGCCTCAGCAGCCACCACTTTCGCACCTGATACAGTGATACCCCAGGAAGAGGCATGGACTTGGCCCGGCCACCGCTACTTGGACAAGGACGGCAACCTGGTAACCAATCCCATCGGCCGTGAAGACGTGGTCAAGGATCCCGCCGACATCGAAGAGGCCAAGCGGCTGATGGCCGAAGCCGGCTACGGTGACGGTATTGACGTTGTCTACACCTACCGCACAAACTACGTCTACCCCACCGAGGCCCCATTCGTTAAGGAACAAATGGCAGCCATTGGGATGAAACTGGAGTTGAACGCCGTCGACCCCACGGCCGGCTTGGCCATGTTCGCTGAAGGCGACTACACCTTGGGACGTATCTGCCACGGTGTGACCATCAGCGACCCGGACGAGATTTTTACCTCCGTTCTGTTGCCCGGCGGCTCCAGGAACCAGCTTGGGTACAACGACCCCAGGCTCCAGGAGATCTTCGAGAAGCAGACCCGCGAACTGGACCTCAGCAAGCGCCGCGAACTGTTGAGGGAAGCCGAGGACATCGCCAGGGAGGGCACCCTGCACTGGCCGACCATGTACTGGTCGCCGATTTATGACATCAAAAACGTCAAGATTAAGAATTACTACACGCCGCCCACCCTGCACATACTCCATACCATGGAGAGTTGGTGGTACGACCCCGACGCTAAACCGGGAGACCCCAACTAACACATCCAGATCTCCCCGCCGCCGGTCTGTTTCGATGGGCCGGCGGCGCTGTTCCTCCTCATCTTTAAACCCCGGCGAGCGATACGATGCGCGAATACGTACTCAAACGGTTGGCCTTGTTCCTACCCACGATAGTGCTGGTAACTATCCTGGTGTTCGCCATCATGCGCATACTGCCCGGCGACCCGGCCTTGCTGATTCTGGTGGGAGAAGAGGGTGAAGGTTCCTATACTCAGGAGGAACTGGACAACCTACGCAAGAAGTTGGGCACCGACCGCCATATCCTGATACAGTACGGCAACTGGATATGGGACCTGCTGCACGGCGATTTCGGCGAGTCGGTCTGGGACGGGACCCCGGTCAAGAATGAGATCAAGGACCGCCTGCCGGTAACCCTGCAATTGGCCGTAATGGCTATCTTTATTTCCACCGTTATCGCCATTCCTCTGGGCGTCCTGTCGGCCATCCGGCAAGACACTTGGGTCGACCACGCCACCAAGGTTTTTACCATAACCGGCGTGGCCGCCCCAACTTTCTGGATTGGCATTCTCGTGATTGTCGGCCTTGCGTTGTGGTTCAAATGGCTGCCTCCCTTAGACTACGCCAATCCTTGGGACAACCCGTGGACCAACACCAAACAGATGATATTCCCGGCCCTTGCCTTGGGATACCACGACGTTGCCTTCATTGCCCGGCTGACCCGCTCGGCCATGCTGGAAGTGCTGCGCGAAGACTACGTGAGGACCGCGCGGTCCAAGGGTTTAAGGGAATGGGCCGTTGTATTCCGGCACGCCCTCAAGAACGCCCTTTTGCCAGTGGTAACCGTCGCGGGGCTACAATTCGGTGCGCTGATGGGCGGCGTGGTGCTCATAGAAGCCATCTTCCTGGTGCCGGGCACCGGCACCCTTTTGCTGGACAGTCTCCAGCGTCGGGACTACGCCATGATTCAGGCAATCATCCTCCTGGCGGCGGTATTCGTCCTGACCATAAACATGATTGTAGACCTTCTCTACGGATGGCTGGACCCTAGGGTCCGCTACGGTTAACCGTTCAGAGTTACTGGAGGAGCCATGCTCCCGGAGCAAAGGTTAGAAGAAGCGCTCCCAACTATAGACAGGGGATGGCGGCAGGTTGCCGCTCCCCTACGGGTGGTCATAGACTTCTCTCGTCGTAAGCCCTTGGGAGCGGCAGGCGGGGCAATATTGGCGTTCCTTGTGTTAGTTGCCATATTTGCCCCTCTCATTGCGCCCCATGATCCATACAAGCCTGACGCAGGCGCCATTTACGCCCCTCCGGACAGCCAATACCTCCTGGGGGCCGACGAGGCCGGCCGGGATGTGTTGAGTCGTCTCGTCTATGGCGCCCGTGTCTCCATGTGGGTTGGGGCAATCAGCGTATTCATCGGTATCTCGCTTGGGGCGGTCCTGGGGGTTGTCAGCGCCTACATCGGCGGCAAGTTCGATCTGATTACGCAAAGACTGGTGGATGCCCTTCTCGCCTTTCCGGTCATCATACTGGGACTGGGAATCATGTCCGTCCTTGGCGCGTCGGTGACCAACGTCATCATGGCGTTGATTATCATCATGGTGCCGCGTACCGCCCGAACGGTTCGCTCGCAAGCCCTGAGCGTCAAGGAGTTCGACTACGTTCTGGCAGCCAGGGCAGTGGGGGCGCAACCGGTCCGCATCGTCTTCCGGCACATAATGCCCAACATCTTTGCGACCTGCATCGTTTTGAGCACCATTACCCTGGGGTTAGCCATCACCACCGAAGCCTCCCTTAGCTTCCTGGGAATAGGCGTCCCGCCGGACGTTCCTACTTGGGGCACCATGTTGCGGGCGGCGGCCGATGCCTTCATCAGCGTAGCTCCTTCTCTGGCGATTTTCCCCGGCGTAGCCATTGCACTGGCGGTGTTCGGCGCCAACCTGCTGGGCGACGCCATGCGGGACGTCTTGGACCCCAAGTTAAGGGGCAGGTAGCCGGGCAAATGCGGCGCTCTTTCCTCGCTCCACAGTCCACGATCAATCAGGGGACCCTCTTCGGGGAGTCCTCTGATTTTCACTTGCGTGTTACTCAGGAATTATCCCACCGGTAATCGCGTCCACGTGTCAGCCCCATGACACTATACGGATTTCGTTGCCGTGTTGGTGAATAACAGTATTTTGAGCCGTCCCGGAAAAGGAAACCCGGTTGACATCTTGAAAACCTGTGGTCTACATTACACCGGCTCATAAGGATTCACGGACATTAAGAGTAGGGAGGTACTGCCAACAAAGCCGAAGAAGGTGAACTGATCGGAATAATACGGTCAAGCGATGCTTGGCCTTCTAAATCGGATTTTCACGCGAACCCAAGGTTTAAACTCAATGTCTCTAAAATACAAGGGCCTCAATAAGGTCCTGACTTTTCTGACTCGGAGGTCGGATGACATATCTTAACTGGTTGCGTCTCCCCAAGACCTTGTTACTCGCTTCACTGATCGTCGCGGCGCTGTTCGTAGTAGCCTGCGGCGGAGCAGCGTCGGAACCGGAAACTCCTGCGGTCGAGACGAAAATGGAGGCCACAGAGGCCCCCGCCATGGCCCAGCCCACGGCTACGCGGGACATCATGCCTACGTCGGCCCCGTTGGTCGACACCAAATCCACGGCAGCGCCCGAGGCCACCGAGGCCCCGGCAATGGTCCCTGATGGGGTCATCATGGGCGGGTTCCCACCGGCCCACGCCTACTCCGCCCCCGACCACTGGGGCACTCACGCATCCGGAACTCTCAACCAAATCATGCACTCCAGCCCGGTGTACAACCAACTCGTCGAGTTCGACCCCGAGACGGATGACCGGGACGATCTGATCAATGACCTGGCGGAAAGCTGGGAGGTCACCGACGGCGGCTTGGCCTACGTTTTCAAAATACGCGAGGGTGTAAAGTGGCATGATGGCGAATCCGTCACCTCCGAAGACGTCGCCTACAGCGTTGACCGGTGGGTGGAATCCGATCAACCCAGACCCCGCACCGGTGAAGTCGGTGCCTACTATCAACATGGGTCTGTTGAGATCATCGACCCTCTCACGGTGAAGATCCCGCTGCAGTTCCCCGCGGCCGACTTCTTCACTTACTTGGGCGCTGACGTGTTCAAAATCGTGCCCAAACACGTCGGGGAGGTCAAGGACCTTCAGCAGTGGGAGAACATGGTCGGGTCCGGCCCCTTCACGGTGGAAGAGTACAAGAAGGACGTTTCCACTACTTACATCAAGAACCCGGACTATTTCAAAGAGGGACGGCCCTATCTTGACGGCTTCAAGACCTTCATCATCAAGGACAAAGGCACCATCATCGCGGCTTTCAAGACCCAGCAAGTGGTGTTCGCCTCCAGTTCCGCCATCCATTTGAGCGTTGACGAACGCGAAAAGATGATAGAGGACATGCAGGGCGAACTTATAGCCCACGGCCAGCCTTACGGCTGCTTGCAGGTGGCGATGTTCAACGTCAACGTGTCGCCTTTCGATGACCCGAAAGTCAGGACAGCCCTGAACCTGGCCGTACACCGCCGTCCGATATTGGAGACCATCCAGAGCGGCAAGGGCGACGTCGGCATCCCGTTGCAGCCCGGCTCCTGGTACTCCTTGACGCCGGAAGAGGCGGAGCAGGTCCCCGGTTTCCGCGAGCTTGACGGGGAAAAACATCCTGACGACATCGCCGAAGCCAAGCGGTTGCTCACCGAGGCCGGTTATCCCGACGGCTTCGAGGCTACCTACTCCTACCGGACCTACGGTCAATACGGAGACATCGCGGCCATAGTCAAGGACCAGCTTGCGGAGTCCTTGAACATTCGCTTTACCTTGGAGACCTTCGAACCCGCGACCGGGTTGATGAAGTGGAGGGATAATGCCTTCGCTATCGCCAACCAAGGACACTGCTACACGGCTAACGTTCCCGACTCTCTGATTACCGCTCACTACAGGCCGGGCGGCACTCGGAACTACACCGGGTTCGACAATCCGCAGGTAGAGGCCCTCTACCAGAAACAGGCCGCAGAGGCAGACGCCGAAAAGCGGAAGGAATTACTCCTGGAGCTCCAGGACCTGATCCTGTCGCCGGAGATAGGCACCCCGTCCATAGGCTTGTTCTGGTTCTGGGGCGACCCGCTGGTAGCTCACAAAAGCATCAAGAACCTGCACGGCGCTCCCACGGTCCAGGCTCAACTGAAGTACGAGCATATCTGGTGGGACCAGAGCGAGTCCGAGGCTGAGTCAATCAGATAGCCCCAATTCGTGGCCGGCCTCTGTCACATAGAGGCCGGCCACACCGGCGCTTTATACGCGCTATAATAGTTTCTCTGCTACCCCTACACCCCTACGTTCCAGGTGAACGATGTTTGCTTACATGATCAAACGGGTCGTCATGTTCGTGCCGACGGTGTTTGTTGTTACTATTCTCGTGTTCCTGATTCTTCGCCTTATCCCCGGCGACCCCGCAGTCCTTTATCTGATGGGAGCGGAAGAGGGTGAGACCAACTTCACCGAGGAGCAACTGGCGGCGGTCAGGGCGAAGTTCGGCACCGACCGTCCCATATACATCCAGTATGGCGACTGGGTGTGGAAGATGCTTCGCTTGGACTTTGGCAAGTCATTCCATTACGACACGCCGATCAGCGACGACATCAAGGAAAAATTCCCAATTACCCTGGAGTTGACCATCCTGGCAGTACTGCTGGCCACCGTAGTAGCGGTTCCGTTGGGGGTCATTTCAGCCATCAAACAGGATACATGGGCCGACTACGGGTCCCGGATAGTTACTTTCTGCGGCATCGCCATCCCCAACTTCTGGCTGGGAATTCTAATAATCTATTTTCTGGTCAAGATATTTGACTGGTTCCCCTCTATCGGATTCGCCAAGCTATGGGAAGACCCTGGGAAAAATCTTGAACAACTGATTTTCCCCGCGATTGCACTGGGTGTCTTCAACATGGCGTTTATCGCCCGCGTAACCCGCTCAGCCATGCTGGAGATTCTGCGGGAGGATTACATCCGCACTGCCCGTTCCAAAGGCTTGGCCGAGGCGGTGATTATTGCCCGGCACGCGCTGAAAAACGCGATCCTGCCCGTCATTACAGTGTCCGGGTACGAATTCGGCCGGCTCATCTCGGGAACGGTAGTAATCGAGCTCATCTTCCTGGTGCCGGGAATGGGACAATTGCTCCTGGACGCGATATACCACCGCGACTACGCTATGATACAAGCCGTCATAGTGGTGATTACCACGGTAGTTTTGGCGGTGAACCTGCTGCTGGACTTGATGTACGCCTGGCTTAACCCCAGGATCAGGTACACTTAGCCGGGGCGGGCAACTAAACAACATTTCGAGAGTGCACATGAACCAAGAACAGAGTGCAGTCGCTCCGGCCCTATCAGAGCGGTCGTTACAGGCCTTGAACCTGGGCTGGCGTCACTTGGCACATTTTTACCGCACCAAGCCCCTGGGGGGCTTTGGGCTGACGGTAGTCGCAATTCTGTTGGTAATCGCGATTTTCGCCCCTTTGATCGCCACTACAGGTCCTTACGACACTGCCGCGGAGCACAAGTTCGCCGCCCCCCTTGACCCCGGGCGGTGGCTGGGCGGCGACCAGATCGGGCGCGACGTTTACAGCAGGCTGGTGTACGGCGCGAGAATATCTTTATACGTCGGCATCGTAAGCTCGGTCATTGGCTGCGCCATCGGCCTGCTGATAGGCGTGACCAGCGTCCACTTCGGGGGGAAGACTGACCTCATAGCCCAAAGGTTCATAGACTCCATGATGGCGTTCCCGGCCTTGATTCTGGCTATCGCCATCATGGCGGCTCTTGGCGGCTCTCTCAACAACGTGGTGCTGGCATTGACCATAATTTATATACCCAGCACCGCGCGGATCGTGCGGGCGCAAGCCCTTGGCATCAAGGAGATGGACTACATCCTTGCGGCCGTAGCCGTCGGCGCGGGAAATGGGCGGATAATTATCCGCCACATGATCCCCAACTGCGTGGCTTTGTACATCGTGCTGGTGACAATCCATTTAGGCGGCGCGATAGTGGCCGAGGCTACCCTCAGCTTCCTGGGCATCGGCGCGCCTCCAGATACTCCCTCATGGGGGAACATGCTGCGCGGCGCCGCCCAGAACTACGTCGACGTTGCGCCGTGGCTGGGAGTTTTCCCTGGACTGGCCATCAGCATCGTCGTGTTCGCTTGGAACCTGCTGGGCGACGCCCTGCGGGACGTGCTCGACCCAAGGCTGCGCGGCACCACCCGCGCTTAACGTGGCAAGGCGCGGGTTGGGCGATGCTCTCAACCCGCACCTTGGACAAGTGATGACATCCTCCCTTCCCGCCGATATACTGAGGGCATTCTCCCACCAAGCCCAACGGGAGGCCATGCCATGAGCTGGAGCTTTGAGCTGGTTGCCGGTCCTTACGGCGGCACTACCGAAGGCCCCGTCTGGGACGGCCAGGCCTTGCTTTTCACTCACATTCCCGCCGGCCGTATATTGAGATACTCTCCCAAGACCGGCGAGACTACCGAGTATTTCACCGGGACCAATCGCACCAACGGCCTTTGTTTCGATGCCCAAGGCAACCTCTACGGCTGCCAGAGCGGCGGCCGCCGCATCGTCCATTTCGGAAAGGACCAAGCCACCATCACTTCCTTGCCGCACCGCTTGGACGCCAAGCGGCACAACAACCCAAACGACTTGGCGGTAGACAAGCAGGGACGCATCTGGTTCACCGATCCATTCAACGGGTCTGCCGGAGACCAGGAGTTGGACCACATGTCCGTGCTGCGGCTGGACCCTCAGCCGTCCGGCGGTTGGGAGTTGAAACGGGTCACTCACGACGTGAGCCGCCCCAACGGCATCCTCATATCCCGAGACCAGAAGACCCTGTACGTCGCCCAGAGCGACTACTCGCCGGACCAGCCGCGTCAACTCCGGGCCTACCCCATAAACGACGATGGCTCGCTGGGCGCGTACTCCACTCTGCACACCTTCGGCATCGATCATCGTGGAGTCCAAAGGGGCGTGGACGGCATGACCCTGGACGTTGACGGGAACATCATCGTTTGCGCTGGCTGGGAGCAGAGCGGTCCCGGCCCGTTGATTTACGTTTTCTCTCCCACCGGCAGAGTCCTGGAAACCCACCCGCTCCGGGTGGACCGGCCTACCAATTGCTGCTTCGGCGATGCCGATATGCAGACTCTATACGTAACCACCGGCGGCGGCCACCTCTTCCGCGCGCGCACCGACCGCACCGGCTGGATCATGTGGCCATGAACGACGAAATCCTGGTGCAACGAGACACTCCCATAGCAACCATCACCATCAACCGTCCGGCTCAGCGCAACGCTATCAGCTTTGGCATGTGGCTGGAGTTGTCCCGGTTGTTGGAGTCGTTGGACTCCGACCCTGACGTCAGGGCCGTTGTCGTCACCGGCGCCGGCGACCGGGCCTTTTCCGCCGGTGCGGATATCGCAGACTTCGACGAACACCGGGCCGACGGCACCAAGGCCAAGGCTTACAACGATGCGGTCGACAAGGTGCTGGCCAAGCTGGCCGACATGCGCACCCCCACCATTTCCATGATACGAGGATTCGCCGTCGGCGGCGGCTGCGAATTGGCGGTAGCTGCCGACCTCCGGATAGCCTCGGAAGACAGCCGATTGGGCATCCCGGCCGCACGCTTGGGCATAACCATCGGCCACCAGGAAATGCAGGGCCTGGTCAACCTGGTTGGCAAGGGCACTGCCCTCTACATTCTGCTGTCGGCCCGCTTGCTCGACGCTCAAGAGGCCCTCAGAGTGGGGTTGGTCAACCAGGTTGTGTCAGCCGATGAGTTGCACGAGTACACCTACAAGCTAGCTAACGACATAGCAGCGTTGGCGCCCCTGTCCCACGCGGTCAACAAGCTTACTCTCAGGCAGGTCCAAGCCAAGCCTGATCTTGCCGACCTGACCCCCGAGGAATCCAGCCTGCCGCTGGGCCAGTTCGAGACCCAGGACTACGTGGAAGGGTACCGCGCTTTCCTGGAGAAACGCGCCCCGCGTTTCATCGGCAAATGATGCCCTTGCCCACCACCAATGCCTAAGTCTGCGGCCAGAAAACGGGCCGACCTTCTGCTGGTAGAGAAGGGCTTGGCGCAGACCCGGGAGCAAGCCCAAACCTTGATAGCCGAGGGCTTGGTGTTCAACCGCCAGGGCCGGGTCCTCAAATCCAGTTCCACCCTGTTGCAAAACGAACCGCTGGACGTGCGGGGTGGTCTTCCTTACGTCAGTCGCGGCGGCGTCAAGCTGGCCCATGCCCTCGATGTTTTCAAACTCTCGACCGAGGGCTTGACTGCACTGGACGTCGGGGCGTCGACCGGAGGGTTTACCGACTGTTTGCTGCAACGCGGCGCGCACCGGGTTTACGCCCTCGATGTTGGCCGCGGGCAGTTGAACTACCGGTTGCGCCGCGACCCGCGGGTGACGGTGATTGAAAAGTGCAACGCCCGCTATCCTTTCGACCTCCCCGAGGCTGTGGACTTGGTGACCATCGACGTTTCGTTCATATCGTTGACGCTGGTGATACCCTCGGTAGTCCAGCATCTACGGAAGGACTGTTATATCTCCGCCTTGGTGAAGCCGCAATTCGAGGCCCGCCGCGAGGAAGTAGGCCGGGGAGGCGTAATCAAAGACCCGGCCGTTCATGCCAGGACCCTCGGACGTTGTATCGTTTGGGCCGTGGACCAAGGCCTGCGGGTACGGGACCTTTGCACCTCTCCCATCCTGGGCGACGCGGGAAACCGGGAGTTTTTCCTGCTGTTGCGGAAGCCTTGGTAGAAGCGGTTGCCCGAAACGATCACCGCAGGTGGCCGGACACGGCGAGTCAGTCGCCACATGAGGGAGCAGCGGCACTTGGGAATCACCGACCGGAGGGTTGCGCATGTGCTGGATCATTGGGTAATGCGGGGCATCCGCACTGAGCGCGACGGAAGCCAGAGTCGAGCGTATATGGCCTTCGCCCCCGGACTAGACGGGATGGTCAGAGTGGCGGTCTCCATGGACGATGAGTTAATCATTACGGCGTTCCGAGATCGGACGGCTACCAGCCATTGGAACAAAGGAAATCGCGATTACTTCGTCAGGAACTATGAGGGCTTGGAGGAACGTAATGCAGGTCAGCTATGATAAAGAGGGCAACGTCCTTCATGTCACCACAGAGGCGCCAAAAGCTAGCGCCGCCTCCCTGCTGGACGACCCCGGCATTGCCGTCGAGCTCGTCGCGTGGGACGGTCACGAGATAGTGGGAGTGATCGTCATGGGAGCGTCCGCGTACATACCCTTGGGGTTGGGATACGATTCTGAGACTGACACCTTGATCATGGGGACGAAAACCAGCGATCCGGCTCTTGTTACCGAGACCGGAGATTTCGTAGGGTACTGGCAAGTGGACGAAGAAAACCCCGACGGTGCGCGCGACCCTATAGGCGTGGCCCTCAAGTGCGCATCAAAGCACCTGGCGGAGGTGCTTGCCGAGGTGCGAAGGTAGTATTGTCAAAGCCTGTTCTCATACCTCCCTTCTTGTGGGCAAGGGTTAAGGTCCAATGATAGCAAGCCTCTGTCTGCTTGTCGGATTCATTGCGGTAATCTGGATTGTGGAGATAGCAAATATCCTTATGGGGAACGGACTGAGTGCCTACGGCATTGTGCCTCGCACGCAGGAAGGGCTGAGGGGCATCCCCTTGAGTCCTTTTCTCCACGCAGGCATCGGGCACGTCCTCTCCAACACCGTGCCTTTGCTGGCGCTGGGCGGCTTCACAGCGTTGCGGGCAAAGGGCGCTTTCCCTTGGATATCCTTGGCCATCATCATCGTGGGCGGCGCGGGGGTATGGGTGATAGGACGTTCCGCGGTCCATGTCGGGGCCAGCGGACTGGTCTTCGGCTACTTCGGTTACTTGGTAGCCAAGGGCTGGTACGATAAGAGTATCCTCTCCGTTCTGGTGGCCGTTATCGTGATAGTGGTGTTCGGCTGGGGGATGCTCTTCGGCATCCTACCCGTAGGGGGATTTATATCGTGGGAAGGACACCTCTGCGGGCTGTTAGCCGGCGTTTTCGTGGCATGGTTGACCCGCGCCCGGCGGAACCGGCCCCAATCAAACTAAAGTGCAAAGGACCAAGTTAAGGAGGAGTTTTTGATGGAAGTACAGGAATTGGCGGAGTTGCTGACTGCCCAAGGAAAGACGGTTTCGGTGGCCGAGGCCTGCACCTGCGGACTGATCGGTTATTTGCTGGGGACAGTTCCCGGCAGCTCCAAGTATTTTCCCGGCGGGGTAGTGGCCTATACTGGCGGCTTGAAGGAAAAAGTGCTGGGAGTACCGGATGGCCTTTCCGCCACCTACGGCAGCGTAAGCGAAGAAATGGCTAAAGCCATGGCCAAGGGCGTCCGGGAATTGACCGCCACCGACTTCGCCGTCTCCACCACCGGCGTCACCGGCCCCGGCCCTGGAAGCGGCGGCCAGCCCATCGGCACCTTCTGGGTGGGCCTTTCGGTAAAGGGCGGGGAAGATTCGGCCATCGAAATCCTCGTCGCCGGAGACCGCGACGCCACCAAGCACGGAGCCGCCCAAGCCGCCATAGACCTGCTGGGCCGTCACCTGAAGGGCGGGTGACGGAGGGAACGCGCGCAAGAAGGGAAAACATGGGCCGTTAATGCTCCAGGGAGGAAAGGCGCTCGCCACCTCGCTTGGTGGAATATTGGATCGCCGTGCAGGCTACGGTTCCGTAACAAATGGTCGTTGACGGCGAACTCAACGAGATAACGGCCCTTGTTAAACATGCGGTGACTACTGTCCTCGCGTGGCGTCGTGGATTAGTAGTCAGCGGTTGCTTGGCGCTCACTGCTCAAGCTTGGCTAACGGTATTTGTCGAGTAACTCTTGCAGACCTTCACGACCGAGCCCCGTGTGCTTGACGCTCAGAATTGCGCCCAGTGTGGTCTGCGGTAAGGGAGCGGACTTATCGGGTATGACGGTGGACCGTGGCAGCCGCTCTTCAGGGAAACGTCGATAGTAAAAGAAACCATGAGTCCGGCGCCCGCCCCGGGTCCAACCGTCCAGTTCAGGGAGACGCATCAGGTCACGACCTGATATATTCAAACCTGCTTACACGCTGGTGGCGCCCACCACGAACCCGGCTTCTTCCGGGGAGGCGGCCACATCGATTGGCACAACTTGGACGTGATTTGCTTCCAAGTAGTCCCGGACATCGCAGAGTCGTTCCACTTCGTTCAGTTGAAGTTCGACTGCGTCCCGTAACTCCTCCCGCATCTGTTCCAGACTGTCTGAAAAGGCCGATGTCCCCAATTCCGGGCAGACCCAACCCACGGCCCTCTTTCTTCATAGAATTCAAAGGTGAGAACGACCACGAAATCAGCAAGTCCGTGGATGGTTCTATGTATCACGGTAACCATTTCTCGCACGAAGTTACCCCAATCGACGGACGTTCCCACTTCAAGGCAAGCTATTTTGGTTGGAGTGTCCCCTGCTACCGGCGAACCAACTTGATGGCAACAGGGGACTAAGGCGGAGTCAGACGCTTCGCCTGACTAACCCCTCCCTCTACGCCGGCTCCAGCCGTTGCTGCGTCTCGCTGTGGCCAATGATGTGGTCCCAATCGTACTCCATCGGGACCAGTTGGACTTTCCGCCAAGTTTCCGACTGGTCGTGGTAGTGATGGCTGCCGGGATGACCGGAGCTTCCCAGAGGGACCGCCCAAAGGGACTTGTTCCAGTCGGACATGTCGTAGACATACCGGGCTACGGAAAGCCCGGTGACCGTGGCAGGGTTGGCCGCGGCATAGCTGCCCGCCAACGGAGTATCTCCATCGCCGCTCATTGGTATCGGCGGCGGGTCCAGCAACTCCGCTAGTTCCGGAAATCCTTCGGAAAGGGTGTGGCGCGGCCTGGCTTGGTGCAGCCGGTCCCAACGCCAGTCATCCATGTTGTCCCCCAACCGCTCCTGCAGGTTGGCTACGCCCTTCGCCAGGGCGTCAGACACTACCTCCGGCCAACTCTTCCCCGTTGGCAACAGGCTATGATCGCCCTCCGTAACCATCGCGGATAGCCTGGACTTCAGCCTGGCGATGAATCCACCTAAGCCCCTGCCGTCGGGACTCCAAGCCAGTTCTCCCAACTTGTGCCCCAGGTTGTGGTGCAGCACCTCCTTGAGCAGTGCGTCCCTGAAGGCGCTGTAAATCGTCGGCTCAACACGCTCGGCGTCCATGTGCCCGGACCAACTCAACAGCCGCTCTTTGGCCGAGGCGGACAGGGCGTCTTGCGGCTCAACGCGGTCCATAATGCCCAAGTACGCCAAGGCCGGAATGGAAATCCGCTCCGCGTGCACCTTTGCCATGGCCGGCGCGTCGGGATGGTCCAATGCCAGCAGGCCCTCGGTGACCCGTCTCACCCGGAACCCGGGAGTGAACTCCACCGAAATGTAGTGGGGATAGTCGTCGTCGACCGGTTTGTTGTTGGCCGTGGCGATGTACTGCTGCTCCGGGTTTACCGAGCGGGGCATCTCATCGAACGGGATATACCCTTGCCACTCGTGCTCTCCGGTCCAACCGGGCACCGGCAGCCACCCGTTGGCCGACGACCGGACCGGGACTTTCCCCCGGCACAGGTATCCGGCGTTGCCGTGAACGTCCCCGAACACAAAGTTGTTGCACGGGTCCATCCACTCCCGCATCGACTCGACCAACTCATTGGAGTCTTTGGCCAGCAGCATTTGCCATAGTGTGTCCGGCCATGCGGACGCCCCTTCGGTGGCGGTGTACTTGAATGCCAGGCCGCTGCCAGCCGCCGGGCCGCCGGAAATGACGGGCCCGTGGTGTGTGACCGTGACTTGCAGGTTTACATCATCGCCGCCCCGCACCTTGATTACTTCAGGGAAAGACTCGGCTCGCCTCCACTGACCCTCGAACAGGTAATAGCATGGATCGTCTTCCTTGAACCGCTCTATGTACAGGTCCTGGTAGTCGGCCCCGAGATGGGTGACGCACCAGGACACCCAGTCATTATGGCCGAAGTGAGGAAACCCGGGCATTCCTGGGAAGGAAAGACCAACCACGTCAAAGCTGGGACATGACACGTGGTTCTGGTAGTAGACGTTGGGTGTGTCCAACGCCCGGTGGGAATCCCCGGCCACAAGCGGCATTCCGGTGGCGGTCTTGGCTCCGGCGAGGGCCCAGCTATTGCTGCCGCCGCTGCTGCCGTTGAGGTATCCCAAGGCCGCGATGCCGTTGCTCAAGTCCTCCACACTGTCCGCCAGCGGGCCTTCGTAGTCCTTGCCTGGAGGCAGTATCAACAGTTGCCCCGGTTGGTATCCGGGGAACAACTCAGCCGTTTTTTCCGGGCCGACCTCTTTCAATACCTGCGCCCGCCATATCTTCGACTCGAACACGCCCATCAGGATATGCCGGACTTTATACGCCACCAACCCGTCCCACGGCTGCCACGGTTCGGGGCTTATGCCGGCGATTTCGTACTCCGCCGGCAGCGCCTTGCCATGTTCGATGAAGGCATTGACTCCGCAAGCGTAGGCGTCGAACATACTGCGGGTGTGCTCGGCCACGGCCCCATAGTCCGCCCGCGCGCTGGCTTCCAGACGGAACCGCCGCATCAGTTTGTCCTGTTCCAATGCCGACGCACCGACGACCTCCGCCCACCGGCCCATCCCTCGCCGCCGGTCGTATTCCATGTGCCACAGACGGTCCTGGGCGGTGACAAACCCTTGGGCGAAGAAGGCATCGCGCTCGTTTGAAGCTTTAATATGCGGAATGCCGTACCTGTCCCGGTACACTTCAACTGCGGACTCAAGCCCGGGAACGTCCAGGGTCCCGGTCAAAGGAGGAATTGCCGCTTTTAGCTGGTCGGTAGTAATCATGGTCTCCCTCAATACCGTTGGTGTCTGTTTTCCGGCGTCTGCGCCCATAATACCACCGTTGGCATAGTATATGGCCAGTAACAACGGCCCTGCAGGTTGACGCTGGCATACAGCGCCGTTAACATCCGGTCAGGCTCAAGTATCTTCTCAAACCCTTGAATCCGACAGGCCTCAACCAAGAGGGACGCCATGCAAATCGCCGAACACGTCTACAGCACCCATATAGAAGAAGACCCCAACACCTTCGGGGCAATGCACCCGGGAGGGACGCAGATATACTTCGTCGGCGACCCCGGCGATCACATGGTGGTCATCGATTCGGGAGAGCCGTACCGCTCCTGGACCAAGCAAATCCTGGACTACTACTCCGAGTTGGGGCAGCCCAGAATTTCGTCCATCCTGGTTACCCACGGCCACGGCGACCATATCGGCGGGCTCGACCGTCTTCAAGAGGCTATGGGGTGCACCATCCGCTGCCATCCCAAGCTGGCGCCATATCTTGTCCAGCGACTGGGCCCGGACTGCGTAGTTCCGCTGCGCTCCAGGGAGGTCATCAAGTCGGGCGGCGGCGTAAGCTTGCGGGCGCTGTTCACCCCGGGCCACGAGGACAACCACGTTTGCTACTTTCTGAGGGAGCACCGGACGCTGTTCAGCGGCGACACCATTCTGGGCAACTCCTCATCCAGCGTACGAAACCTCAAGCAGTACATGTCGTCGCTGGAGGTGCTGGCCAAGCAGAAGCCCGCGCTTATATGCCCCGGCCACGGCCAGTTGGTCCAGAACGGGCCTGCCCGCATCGAATGGTACATTCACCACCGGCAGGAACGGGAGAAACAGGTCGTCAATGCCTTGGAGCAGGGCTACAGGACCGCCGACGAAATAGTCACGGCCATATACCCCGGCAACCTGCGCCGGAACCTCCGGGAAGCGGCGGCCCGCAACGTGCGCACCCACTTGGAAAAGCTGGTTGAGGACGGGTCGGCCATCGAAGACGCCGCCACCTACCAACTCAAGCGCGGCTAACCAGCCCGAAATATGGCCTCGCCATCAGCGCGACCTTCAAACAGCGAGTGTCGCGGTTAGCTTCTCTCCAACAGCTCGATCCGCACGTCTCCGGGTGCGCGAACAAAGGCAATCTTCAACCCTGGCCGCAGGTCCTTGGGCTCCAACGAAAACTCGGCCCCTTTCTCCTTCAATTCCGCCGCCGCTTGGGCCAGGTTCTCCACCCGGAAACCGAAGTGGTCCAGTCCCAAATGAGGGTCGACCGGCCCGGTGGGAGTCGTTTCGTCGGCCGCCGCGATGAAAATCATCAGCCCGTTGACGTCGATGTCGATGCGCGACTGGCCGTCGGTCTGCACCGATTCCAGAATCTTGGCGTCGAACATCTTGTTGAAGTATTGGGCCGTTGCCATGGGGTCCTGGCTCCGCAGGTGAATGTGGTCATAGGTGTAAGTAGTCATTGCACTCCTCCGCTTTGGGGTGTCAGTCTCGTAGCGCCGGATTATGCGATTCCTCACGGAACATTCCGAGATCGAACGACGCCTGCCCCGCTGGCATCTTGCCCCTGACTGGCGCAAGACGAGTGCGGTCGATGCGTCTTGGCCGCAGGATAAAACCGCCGGGGCCTTCGCACAATTCGAGATGGTCACCGGGGCCTACGCCCATAGCATCCAGCACTTGCGCCGGAAGGGTAATTTGGCATTTTGACGTGATTCTGATAATCATGGACGTTGCCGTTATCCTATGTGCCGTAAGCCTTGAGGGTCAAGCGGCAGGTTGCCCACAGCCTGCGGAAACTGGAAACCTCCCTCGAAGCGGGCATTCAAGACAAACACCCGCCGGCCGGTTGGGGACAGGATTACCCGCCTGGAGTCCTGCTCGGTTAAGACGGGATGGCCCGACGGATCGAACATTGCCGATTTATGGGCAGGTTGATAGTATGTCGAAATCAGGGATCACGCCTGCGACCCTCTCGTAGGATCACCTGCCGCTCCAGTGGGGGTTCCCCTTTGGGGTTCGTTCCAGCTTGTCGGCCGTCTAATTTCAGGGGGATCTCCTTTTCGCGCCCGATAGAGGGACAGAAGCTAAACAGGAGGCATGGACGATGCCCAAGTATCTCTTCCAAGCGAATTACACTGCCCAGGGTCTACAGGGTCTGTTAAAGGAGGGAGGCACTTCACGTCTACGGGTTTTCGAAGACATGGCACAAGAGCAGGGCGGAACCCTGGAGTCTTTCTATTACGCCTTCGGGGGGGCTGATCTGTACATGACGTTTGACCTGCCGGATACTGCGACTGCGGCAGCGGTTTCGCTCGCCATAGGCGCCGGCGGCGCCCTCAACATCAGCACCGTTCAGCTGATTACCCCGGAAGAAATCGACGAAGCTTGCGGCAGGACAGTAACCTACCGCGTGCCGGGAGCGTAGCCGGCCTTTCACCTGCCACTTTGCCATTGCCGTGACCTCACCCGGAGCGCAATGGCAATTCTTGCTTTTCCCCGAACGGCGCATTCGGTACCGGACTCGTCGGAGTAGCAGGGGAATCACACCCGATTGACGGTGCCAGTAGCCCGCCTTACAATACTGTCACGCTCGAGCAGATCAGCGTAAAGTTGGATTCTACTTTTACAACCTAATCTAGCCTGTCGGTGTCCCTCTCATGGGACTTAAAAGGGAAGCCGGTGAGACGCCGGCGCGGTCCCGCCACTGTAACCGGTCAAAGCCATCCCCAGGGCGCTATAGTTGCGCCGGAGGGGGCGACGACACCGGGAGCCAGGAGACCTGCCCCAGGCTTGACTTGATACACTTCGCGGAATGAGGGTATGAGTCGTAAAACGCTTGAGCCCGACTGCGTGGTCGGGCTTATTTGTTAATGGCCTCCAGCAAGACCTCTTCTCCTTATGGGAGAGGGCGGTGTGAGCGCCATTCCTCCAAGCAACGAGAGGTGAACGCGATGATAAAGGGAATTCTCGAGGACTGCCAACCCGGTTTTGCCGAAGTGGTCCTGATGCTGGCCAATAACGGCTCCACCGCCGAAATCTACACCATGTTTGATGACCTGCGCTTCACCGACGACGGCAATATCGTCACCTTTATGGCCGAAGGCGGCACCCACGTCCACATGCACATGGACGAGGTGAAAGAGGTCAAGTTCATCCACACGACCAACCAACAGGGCCTGCCCAGCTATTCGGTATGGTTTATGGACCCGGAAGAACAACCCATGCTGCGGGTCTATTTGCGGAAGTCCGAGAAGGAAGAGACCAACCAGCCGCGGCACGACCTGTTTATGAGCCTGATTGAAAAATACGGCGAAGTCTTGCCCATCACCGGCTGATTCCAAGAGACTATCTCAAAACTTGGCGCAGTACCCAATCCGTCATTCCCGAGCAGGCGGGAATCCAACATACCCAATCCGTCATTCCCGAGCAGGCGGGAATCCATAGGCATAGGTCAGCCATAGCGTGCAAAAGGCCGTCATCGGCCCGGGGAGATACGATTGGCTTCAACGATAGTCATAGCGGGCGTGCGCAGCGGAGTGGGCAAGACCACCATCGCCACCGGCATCATGGGGGCGCTGACCCGCCGCGGCTATAAGGTACAGCCGTTCAAAGCCGGCCCCGATTACATCGACCCTTCTTATCACAAGCTGGCTTGCGGCGTCCCCTCCCGCAACCTCGACACCTGGCTATTGTCCCATGACACAGTGAGGGAACTCTTTCAACGCGCCAGCGGCCACCGTCAGATATCGGTGGTCGAAGGCGTGATGGGGGTGTTCGACGGCCACTCCAGCCTCTCGGAGGAGGGTTCCACCGCCGAGTTGGCCAAGCTGTTGGGCGCCCCGGTAATTCTGGTAGCCGACGCTTCAAAAGTCGCCCGCAGCGTGGCGGCGGAGGTCATGGGATACCAACGGTTCGACCCGGACCTTAACGTCGCCGGCGTGATACTGAATGGAGTGGGAGGCCCGCGCCACTTGGAGTTCTGCCAACCCCAGATCGAAGCCACCACCGGGCTGCCCGTCCTGGGCTACCTGCCCCGGCGGGAAGACCTGGTCCAACCGGAACGGCACCTTGGCTTGATTCCCACCGTCGAAGGCTCGGTTGCCCGCCAATGGTACGACACGCTGATTGCCCAGATAGAAGAGACCATCGACGTTGACCGCCTGATCGCCCTCTCCGGCAGCGCGAGTCCCATCGAGGCGCCTCGGGTAGCCTTCCCATCCGAGCCTCAGCCAAAACGCGCCCGCATCGGAATCGCCCAGGACATGGCCTTCAGCTTCTACTATCAGGACTCCCTCGACTTACTGGAGGCTTGGGGCGCGGAGTTAGCCCCCTTCAGCCCACTGGAAGATGACGCGCTCCCCGACGGAATTGGCGGTCTCTACCTCGGCGGCGGATTCCCGGAGATGTTCGCCAAGGAGCTTTCGGAGAACAAGCCCATGCACGCCTCCATCCGGGATGCCGTGGCGCGGGGCGTGCCGGTCTACGCCGAGTGCGGCGGCTTGATGTATCTTGGGGAAAGCCTCTCCAATCTCGATGGCGAGTTCCACCCAATGATCGGCGCAATACCGGCGGTTTCGTCCATGTCCCAAAAGCGTTTGACCCTGGGCTACCGGGAGGTGGAGTCGGTAACGGACGGCCCCCTGCTGGCAAAGGGCCAGCGCGTCCGTGCGCATGAATTTCATTGGTCCGTCCTGGAACAGGCCCCGGACTTGGACAAGTCGGTCTACAGGATACTTGACCAGAACGGCAGGGCCGACGGGTTCCATGTAGGTAGCGTGTGGGCTTCCTACGTCCACATCCACTTGGGTAGCCATCCTTCTCTCGCCCGCCGGTTCGTGGACGTATGCACCCCCCTTTCCGGCATGAGGACTTGAATACGCCCGTATCCCCAGTTCAAGCGGACTCGAAAGGATCCAACCCAGGTCCCATCTTTACCGGAGGTTAATACCCGATGAGTACTCAGGAAAGCGCGCAGGAGGGCCCCCAATCGGTGAAGGGCCCCCGGATTAACAAGGGACTGGTGATCGTCAACACCGGCAACGGCAAGGGAAAGACCACCGCCGCCATGGGTGTTCTGTTCCGCGCTTGGGGCAGAGACCTGAAGGTCGTCATGCTCCAGTTCATCAAGCACTCCACCGCCAACTTTGGCGAGCAGCGGGCCGCCAAAAAAATAGGCGTCGAAATGCGGGCGATGGGCGACGGATTCACTTGGCGCTCCAAGGACATGGACCAGACTGCCGACTTGGCGCGGGCCCACTGGGAGGACTGCAAGGAAGTCATCGCCTCGGCCCAGCACGACGTGATAGTCCTGGACGAGTTTACCTACCCCATGCATTACGGATGGATTCCCGTGGAAGACGTCCTGGAAGTGCTCCGGAACAGGCCGGAAATGCAGCACATAATCATCACCGGCCGGCACGCTCCCCCGGAGTTGGTCGAGTTTGCCGACATGGTCACCGAGATGAACGTGGTCAAGCATCCCTATCAACAGGGCATAAAAGCCCAGCCGGGGATTGAGTTTTAGGACAGCGGAGAAGGCGCGATGGAAGAACTACCTCGCATCGTTGCAAAGCGGGACATTTGCGGCGGCAAACCCACGATTCGCGGGACCCGGATAATGGTAGGGACCATCCTTGGCCAGTTCGCTGGGGGAGCCACGATGGACGACATCCTGAAGGACTATCCATCCCTATGCAAAGGGGACATAGTGGCCGCCCTGGAATACGCTCGGGAAGTGGTGGAAGAAGAGACCTTGATTATTCCGGACTGGAGCTAGACCAGCCATTAAGGTTCTGCTTGATGAAGGTATCCCAATCGCACTCCGGGAATCGCTTCGGACCGGTCAGCCGTCATGGGAGGTATATCACGTATACGACGTTGGGTTGCGGAGCAGGCCGGACTCCGAGTTTGTCACTTGGGCGCAAGCCAACGGTTGCCTGATAATCACCTTTGACACGGACTTTGCCAACGGCCAGGATTTTCCGGTAGGCGCGCATTGCGGGGTGATTCGATTAAGGCTGAAGTACACCACCGAAGAAGAGACGATGAAGGCCCTTGAGCCGATTTTCGACAGGGTCGACCCAAAAGTGCTGCGGGACCGCGTGCTTATATTCAAGAACGGGCGTATCAGGATTCGACCGGGCCTGCCACCGGAAGAATAAGCCTAGAGGAGCCGCCATGACTATTTCGCCGCTGATCGACCAAACGCTGGCTGACATCCTGCCACTGGACACGGCGGCGATGGATGCGGCCCGGGCGCGCCAGGACACGCTGACCAAACCTCAAGGAAGCCTTGGCCGCTTGGAGGAGTTGTCCATCATCCTGGCGGGCATCTTCCGAGACCCCATGCCCCGAATATCGCGCAAGGCGGTAATACTGGCCGCCGGCGACCACGGCGTAGTAGCCGAAGGCGTCAGCGCCTACCCCCAGGATGTTACTCCGGCCATGGTGGCGAACTTCATCAACGGTGGGGCGGCGATCAACGTGCTGGCCCGTCACGCCGGAGCGGACATAGTCGTTTTGGACGCCGGAGTTGCCGCCGACCTCGCTCCCAATCCGGCCCTGCGGTCAGTCAAAATCGCCCGGGGCACCGCCAACATGGCTGTCGGCCCGGCGATGAGCCGGCAGCAAGCGGTCCAGTGTATCGAGACCGGTATCGAGGCCGCCCGAGAGCAGATTGCCGAGGGCGCGGACCTGATAGCCTGCGGCGACATGGGCATCGGCAACACCACTCCCTCCAGCGCCATCACCGCAGTCATAACCGGCGCCGACCCGGCAGTGACAACAGGCCGCGGCACCGGCATCGACGACCCCGGCCTGTCCCACAAAATCGAGGTAATTCGCCGGTCCATAGAGGTCAACCGGCCCGACGCCTCGGACGGCCTCGACGTGTTGAGCAAGGTAGGCGGGTTTGAAATCGGTGTGCTGGCCGGTGTCATGCTCGGCACCGCCGCCGCCAACCGCCCGGCGGTGGTGGACGGGTTTATTTCCGGCGCGGCGGCGCTGATAGCTTGGGCTTTAGCCCCCGCGATCGGCCCCCACTTGATAGCCTCGCACCAATCGGTCGAGCCGGGGCACCGCATTGCATTGGACAAGATGCAATTGGTCCCGTTCCTGGACATGGGGATGCGCTTGGGCGAAGGCACCGGCGCGGCGTTGGCCATGCACATCATCGAGGCCGCCGCCAGATGCCTGTCCGAGATGGCAACCTTCGCCGACGCCGGAGTCTCGGAGCGGATAGAGAGCGAAGATGACCCCGAACCCCACGGGACGGCATAAGGAACAACTGGTTGAGGTCCATCCCGCTGGTCTCCTTCTGGCTGGAACCCCTGCGTGCGGCGGTCAGCTTCCTGACGGTCATTCCCATCGGACGCAGGATTTCCCCAAGCCAGTCCACCGACCAACTTGCCGTAAGCAACTCCAGGGCGTTCTTCCCGTTTGTGGGCCTCTTGCTGGGCTTGGTGTTGGTCGTAGTGGAAGCGGGCAGCGCCAGAGTATTTCCTGTTTACCTGACCGCGGGCATCTTGTTGGTGGTCATGGTCATCGCTACCAGGGCGCTTCACCTCGACGGCCTGATGGACGTCTGCGACGGGCTGTTCGGCGGCTACACCAAGGAACGCCGCTTGGAAATTATGAAAGACCCCCACGTGGGAGCTTTCGGGGTCGTCGCCGGGTCGACCCTTATACTCCTCAAGTTTGCTGCCCTGCTGTCGTTGCTGGACCCCCAATTCATCGGGGGCGCTCCGCCCGACAGCATCACAGTGTTAAGGGCATTGGCGTTTTCGTCACAACCCGGCAAGATCTTGGCATTGCTGCTGTTCCCAACCCTGTCCCGCTGGGCTATGGTGGGCTGCCTTGGTGCCTTCCCCTACGCCAGACAGCAGGGGCTTGGCTCGCCCTTCCATCAAGGCAACGCCAAGCTTGCCACCTTGACGGCGGCCCTCACGGTGCTGGCCGTGTCGCTGATTTTGGGCGGCTTCGGCGGGCTTGGCCTTCTGGCCGGGGTCACCCTCCTGGCTTTGGCGGCTGGATGGATTATGACCCGCGCCTTCGGCGGTCTCACCGGCGACTCCTACGGCGCAGTCAACGAAGTCTCCGAGGTTGCTGTCCTCGCCGGGGCTGTGGCTTTGGCCCACCAAGAGTGGCTGATACCGATTGTTTTTCAGTTGTAGTCCACATAGCTCGGAAAGAGTACCGTCCCTGACGAATATCCGCTGGCGAATGTCCATGGAGTGTACATTGCTGAGCTACGGTCTTAGCAAAACGACCGGAGCAACCCTCTAGCCATGCTGCACGGTTACGAACTGTTGGCAATGTTGGCGCTGGCCGTCGTCCTCGACCTGGCGCTGCGGGAGCCGCCAACTTGGCTCCACCCTACGGTCTGGATTGGCCGCACGGTCTCCATCGCCGACCGTTTGGCCCCCAAGTCACCGCGGGCCGGACTGGTCGCGGGGGTTGTGGTCGTCGTGCTGATAACGGGGCTATGGACCGCCGCCACTTTTTTTCTGCTTGAATGGCTGAGAGAACTCCACACCGTTGCCTTCCTGTTGGCCGGGGCGGCGATACTCAAGACCACTTTCTCGGTGAAAATGCTGCACGGCGTTGCGGCCAACGTGCGAGACCTGCTGGTTAACGGAGACATGGACCAAGTCAGGTCCCGGATGTCTTCCTTGGTCAGCCGCGACCCATCGCAGCTGACCCCGGCACTGGCCACCGCCGCTGCCATAGAATCGGTGTCGGAGAACATGTGCGACAGCTTCATCGGCCCTTGGCTGGCGTTCGCCCTGTTCGGTGTGCCCGGTGCGGTGGCCTACCGGGCGATAAACACGCTGGACAGCATGATAGGCTATCATGGCGATTACGAGTACCTCGGCAAGGCTGCCGCCCGGCTGGATGACCTCGTGAACTTGATACCCGCCCGTATCTCCGGCGCGTTCCTGGTGTTGGCCAGCGCGGCGTTGCCGGGTCAAAGGGCCGGCCGGGCTTGGAGAATAATGTGGCGGGACCATGGGCGCACCGAAAGCCCCAACGCCGGATGGGCCATGAGCGGCATGGCCGGCGCACTGGGCGTCGAGTTGGAAAAGGTCGGTCACTATCGCTTGGGCGACCCTGTGCGGCAGTTAGAGCCGATGGACATTACCCGCACCGTCCGTTCCATGTACCTTGTAGCCGGTATGAGCTTGGTGGTGGCATTGGCCTTGACCTACCTGAGGACGCAGTTCATTTGATGATTGGTCCCCGTTTTCATGAGGAGGCGCGCAAATGACGGCGCAGGGCCCCACGGCGGGCCGTCCGGTGCACGGCGGCGTCAAGCCCGAGGAACTCCGCGCCTTGGGGCTGAATCCCGAAGACGTCCTCGACTTCAGCGCCAGCGTCAGCCCCATAGGGCCGCCGGAGGGCGTTTGGGAAGCCCTGCGCAGGGTGGACTTGGGGGCCTATCCGGACCCGCACTGCTTGGTCCTTCGGGAGGTGTTATCCAATCATCTGTCCGGCGGGCGGGAAGTTCCCGTAGAGAACATCCTCGTCGGCAACGGCTCTACCGAAATCATCCACCTGCTGGCCCGGGCCTTCCTGTCCGGAGAATCCCTTGCCGGAAGTGCCTCCGCGCTGCAACTCTCCCCCACCTACGGAGAGTACGCCGGAGCGTGCGGGTTGATGGGAGTACCCATATCCGACTTTCCAGCGCCGTCCACCCCTCCTTTCCGGTGGGATATAAACGAAGCGGCGTCCCGCATAAGAAGGGACCGGCCCCGGTTGGTGTTCGTTTGCAACCCCAACAATCCCACCGGCGTCTACTTGGACGAGGCCGATGTCGAGCGCTTGGCGGGAGCGACGGCCGATTGTGAGGGTCTGTTGGTCATAGACGAAGCCTATGTCTCCTTCGTCGATGGGCCTTGGGACAGCTTGGGAACAGCCTTGGAAAGCAATGTAATTCTTCTCCGCTCTATGACCAAGGACTACGCGCTGACCAGCTTGAGGCTCGGCTACGCGGTCGCCTCCACCGGCATCATTGACCAACTGGCCGCACTCCAGCCGGACTGGAGCGTCAACGGCTTTGCCCAAGCCGCCGGGTTGGCTGCCCTAGCCGACGCCGGTTACTTAACGCGGGCGAAGGATGCGGTGGACGAAGCCAAGGATTACTTGGCCGACCGCCTTGACCGGCTGGGACTGACCATGCTCCCGTCAGCCGCCAACTTCGTATTGGTGGACGTGTCCAACGGCAAGCTCTGGCGGGACAATCTTATGCGTTTGGGCATCTTCGTCCGGGACTGCGCCTCTTTCGACTTGCCCGCTTATATTCGCATAGGCATAAGGGCGCTGCCCGACTGCCAACGCTTGGTCGCGGCGATGGAAACCGTCTCCTTCCAAGTCTAATCATCGAATCCCGCTTCTTATCACCCCAGGCAAGTCTTTATGTCGTCCAACGCCTGTCATCTAATCATTGGATGTTGTATATCACATAATATTATCTTGACAAATAATGATTTGCTTGGCTATCTTAGGTTTTTAAAAATAAGGGGCACGTTGTTTTCATTCACAGTGTGGTGTTGGACAGTGGGAGGCGGCGCTCAGGAAGTCACTTAGCATCCGCTCAGGAGATGAGAAATGACAACCGATGTGATACGGCTTGAGAGTCCCATAGACGTAATGTTCCTCATCCATACCGCGCTCCGAAGCGAGGCATCCGCCCTGGAACAGTCGGTCAGGGAATTCGACGCCGAGGACGACAGCCTCCAGCATATCCGCCAGGACTTTATCCGCTGGGCCGCCGCTTTGATGTTCCACACCGAGCAGGAAGACACTTACATGACACCCGTCTTGGGTAGCTTTATGCCCGCCAAGGACGCTGAGAAAGAGCACTCCGCCATCAACGACAGGCTTGAAGACATCATGATGGTGTTGGAAGACGAAATCGGCAGGATGAAGTTGATCGCCCGTACCCAACGCCACCTGTACGGGGCCGTGGTCCAGTTGCGCATCGCCCAGGACGACCACTTGGAGAGCGAAGAGGCCTTCGTCCTGCCGGAAATCCGCGAACGCTTCGACAACGAGAAGCAACTGGACATCATCCGCCGCCTTCTGGTCGATGAGGTAGCCGAAGAAAAGGGCTGGGTCTTGAACTGGCTTTCCGAACGGCTGGGCCCTCAGGAGAAACTGGCCCTTTCCGAATTCCAGCAATCGCTGGAAAAATCCCTTCTTTATCCCGTGGCGTAACTGGGAAAGTCCCTTCTCTACCCCGTGGCGTAAAGCGAAGCAATCGCACATTTACCAACTATCTCAAAACTTGGCGCGCTCACCATGTCATCATTCCCGCTACTCATGCCATCATTCCCGCCTACCATGTCGTCGTTCCCGCTCGCCATGCTGTCATTCCCGCCCACCATGTCGTCATTCCCGCGCAGGCGGGAATCCAGAGTCGTTCGCTGACAGTAACGCTCCTTTACCTCGCCGCTACACGCAGAACCCCGTTACCCCGCAGGGGCAACCCTTGTGGTTGCCCTGGGTGATCCTCCATCCGTGGGAACAATTAAATGACCCCGTCACTATATTTGGTTGCCGTTAAGTATCCCGCCCGTTAGAATGGGCGCAATCCAGTTGATTGGGAGACGCCATGACAACGACCAACGAGACCGTACAAAAAAATCGTTTCTCCGACGTATTCGGCTACCCCACGGGAAGGGCGGCCACCAAAGTACTAGACTCCATGACCACCTATGTTCAGGAGTTTATCAAGCAGTCCCCCTTCGTGATACAAGCAACCAGCGATGTCGACGGCAATTGCGACGCCTCCCCCAAAGGGGGCAAGCCGGGATTCGTCCGCGTATTGGATGACAAACATCTTCTGTTCCCAGACGTTGCCGGCAACCGTCTGTTCCAGTCCTACCAGAATATGGACGCCAACCCCAAGGTCGGCCTCCTGTTCCTCATCCCCGGCGTCAACGACACTGTCCGGGTCAACGGACGGGTCACCATCGTCGACCAAGAGGACCTGGAACGCCGCAACGTTGAGGTTGCTCTGTACGAGTTGGATGAACGGTCCCATCACCTCCAGGGCGTCATCATAGAGGTGGAAGAGTCCTACGGCCACTGCCCCCGGGCATTGAAGTTCTCCAAGCTTTGGGACGTTGAAGAAATCGCCAAGAACCAAGCCGACCGGCCGATTTCCGACCGCCCCTTCACCAGCTAACCTACTCCATTCACCGCAGAGACCAGTAGGGCCGCGGAGTTTTCTTCAGGGCATTTTCTTGCCCTGAAATCTCTGCGGCTTCTGTGCGCCCTGTGGTGAGACCGGCCATAAACCATCCGCCGCCAACCGCCGGAAAAACGTAGGGGCGTCCCTTGTGGCGCCCAAGGAATTTATCTTATGGCAGCTATCCAATCTGAAAAAATCACCCTGTCCAACGGCTTGGACGTCATCATGCATGAAGACCACTCCATCCCATTGGTGGCGGTCAACGTTTGGTACCACGTGGGGTCCAAAGATGAAGAGGTGGGGCGCACCGGCTTCGCGCACCTTTTCGAGCACATCATGTTCGAGGGGTCCAAGCACCACAACAGCAGCCACTTCGAGCCGCTTCAGAAGGTTGGCGCCAACCTGAACGGCTCCACCACCACCGACCGCACCAACTACTGGGAAGACGTGCCATCAAACTACCTGGAGTTGGCGTTGTGGCTGGAAGCGGACCGCATGGGGTTCCTGCTGGACGCCGTCGACCAGCAACGGTTCGATATCCAGCGGGACGTGGTGAAGAACGAGCGGCGGCAAAGCTACGAAAACCGCCCCTACGGCATGGCGTCCGGTCAGATACAGGAGGCGCTGTTCCCGCTGCCCCACCCGTACAACTGGATGACCATCGGCTCCCAGGAAGACTTGGACGCCGCAACCCTGGACGACGTAAAAGGCTTTTTCCGGCGTTACTATTCCCCCTCCAACGGCAGCTTGGCCGTGGCCGGGGACTTCCAGCGGGAACACGCATTGGAGTTGATTAACCGCTACTTTGGCGACCTGCCGCCGGGACCGCCCTTGGCAAGAAAGGGCCGCCGCGACTCGGCCTTGGGCGGCCGGGTGGAATTGGAAATGCGTGACAAGGTTTCGCTGCCCCGGCTGTACGTGGCTTGGCCCGCCCCGGCGGACATGGACAAAGACGACGCCCCGGTAGACATTTTGCAGGGGGTGCTGTCCGACGGCCTCAGTTCCCGGCTCCACCGCAGCTTGGTCTACGACAAGCAAATAGCCCAGAGCGCGTCGGTGCGTTACCATTCCGCAGAAATCGCCGGCCAGTTCGTAGTCCAAATCACCGCCGCCGAGGGCCGCAGCCTGGACGAGATTGAAGAGGCCCTTGAGGCCGAGTTGGCCAGACTGCGGACGGAACCCCCAACCGAAGAGGAGATCGCCAGGATCAAAAACCACGTCGAAGCGTCCCACTACCGCCAGTTGAGCCGGATAGGCGGATTCGGAGGGCGCGCCGACCAGTTGAACCATTTCAACATCATGGGCGGCGACCCCGACATGGTTAACACCAGCTTGGACCGGTACTTGGCGGTGCAGCGGGAGGACGTTATCCGGGTCAGCGAGACCTTGTTCGACCACCGCCAAGTGCGGCTGCGGGTGATGCCGGAAGCACCGCTCAAACCAACAGTCAGCGGAGTGGACCGCTGGGTAATGCCCCAAGCCGCGACGGAGCCGGTCTTCACGCCGCCTACGCCGGTGCGGCACCGGCTGAGCAACGGGATGGGCGTCACTGTGGTTGAACGGCGGGGGCAGCCGATAGTCACTTTCGCCTTGGTGTTGCGCACCGGCGCAACCGCCGACCCTCAAGCCCTGCCCGGGTTGACCAGCTTCACCGCCCAGATGATCACGGAAGGAACGGAGAGCCGCAGCAGCCAGGACATCGCCGCCGCCTTCGAGTTCATGGGCGCGAGAATCAACTCCGACGCCCGCCGGGAATATACCCTGCTGTCGACCGAGACCCTCAGCAAGCATTGGTCCACCGCGTTGGAACTGGTGGCCGACTTGGTAAAACGGCCAACCTTCCCCGAGCACGAGTTGGAGAGGGTGCGCCGCGAGCACTTGACCGACCTCCGCCGCGGCAAGGACGACCCTACTGGGGTGGCGGAACGCCTGATGTCCGGCTTGGTGTTCGCCCCAAACAGCGGCTACGGTCACTACGTCCTGGGGACGGAAGCATCCACTGCCAAGTTGGGCCGCCAGGACCTTAGAGACCTGTTTGAGCGCACCTACGTCCCAGCCCAAGCGACCCTCATCGTTGTGGGCGACGTTGTCCTGGATGAAGTGATCAAGCAAGCCGAGGCCCATTTCGGTGACTGGAGCGGCAACAACGGCATCGCCACTCCCGTTGCCTCTGACTCAGACAGCCTCACGGCAGACGCCCAATCCGTCATTCCCGCGCAGGCGGGAATCTATCTGGTGGATCATCCTGGGGCGGCCCAGTCGGTGATACGGGCCCTGCAACCGACCATACCGCGCCAGCACCCCGACTACTTCGGTCTAACCATGGTCAACTACGTTTTCGGCGGGCAGTTCTCCGCCAGGTTGAACCAGAACCTGCGTGAAGACAAGGGGTACAGCTACGGGTACCATTCGTCGATCAACTGGTACCGGGGACCATCTTTGATGGCCTCGGGCGGCTCAGTTCAAACCGCGGTGACCAAGGAAGCATTGCAGGAAACCTTGCGCGAGTTTCACGAAATCCAGACCACCCGGTTGATTACCAATGAAGAATTGGAGGCCGCGCGGGGCGGCATCCTGCAAGGCTACCCGGCCAGCTTCGAGCGTTCGGCCTCAGTGTTGAACCACTTGATTCAGATGCTGGTGTTCGACCTACCGGACGACTATTTCCACACCGTCCCGCCGTCAGTAAACGCCGTGACGCTGGAAGACGCCCATCGCGTCGCCGCCCAGAGACTGCTGCCCGGCAATCTGCAAGTGCTGGTGGTGGGAGACCGTGAAACGGTCGAGCCCGGCCTCCGGGAGCTGGACCTGCCCATAGTCCTGCTGGATCCCGACGGGGCGCGGATTGGCTGACGGGCATGTTGACATTCAAATCTAAGTAGTAGCGTACTAAAAAGGCGGCAGATCTGTAACTGCCGCCTTTTTAGTACTACAACGACGGTTTCAGGGTGGAGGGTCCATGCTGCCTTCACGGCGGGCGGAGCGGCGTCTCTCGTGGGAGCGGCGCGCCCGCTCGTTGCGTAGCTGAGACTCCTTCAGCCATAGCAGCAACTCCTCCGGCCCGAACCACTCCCGGGGTAGCATCTCACGCACCACCCGGCACACCTGCGGACGGGTGATCCGGGGCATCTTTTTCCCCCCAGTCCTGCTGCAGGCCCAGCAGGAACGTTCCCCCCAGCAGGCACATGGCTATGTGGTGGTGCCAGCCTGCCCAGCTCCGGGTCTCGTATTCGTCCAGGCCCACGTCGCCCTTTTCCGTCTCGAACTCCGATTCAATGGGCCACCTGGAACCGCCCACGTAGGCCAGAGTCTCCAACATGGTGTCTTCGGCAGCGTTGGACAGGTAGTAGCGGGGCTCACTGCCGTCCAGGACCCGGCGATAGACGGCCCATCCCTCCTCGCCGGGCTTGCGCTTCCTGGTAACCCGCACCCTCTGGGCGCTGAACATATAGCTCCGCAGCGGTGCAGCCAGTTCAGGCAACTGCTTCGGCTCAGGTTGATGCCGAACTGTTCTGAGACAAACTGCCGGACTCCTTTCCAATACCAGTTGGCCAATTCTATGCCCACCGCCCCAGGCAATTCTTGCACCGCCCCTTTTCAGCACCGCCTGCTGCCCCTCGTCAAGGGCGGGGGGAACCACCGGTCTGTTCGACTATCAGGGCTGCAGGCCCTCCCTCTCCGAAGGCTGATGCCCACCGTCCGATGGTATGGTGGTCCCGTTCCAGCCCCTCCGCAGTGGCCGCTGCCGTTCTCCCTCACGCCCACCATCAACCCCTCGCAACTCCTGAGACCAGCTAATCCGGTTCCCTCACAAATTTACCCTATGCGTCTGCGCATTTCACCTTGGCTTTGGTTTAGGTTACCGCTTCTGGTACACCTGGAACCGATGCCGGTTGGTTTCGGTAACGTAGAGCCGCCCACCCTTGTCCAACGACACTGACACCGGACCCCAGAAGTACGGTTCGGTCTGGGACGATACATGATAAGGGGCCGTCAAATGCTCCGGCAGCTCGGGGAAGAGGTCTGCCGTATCCCTTTCCTTTTTCTCCTCAGGGTTGACCTCAAAGTACTCCGCCGCCCACTTGGAAACCGTCCCCTCTCCCCGCAAAAGGACTTGGAATTCGCCGTCGGGGCCAAGTATCTGCACCCGCTCGTTGCCCCAGTCGGCCACGTAAATGTAGCCCTCTCCGTCCACGGCCACAGCGGACGGTCGGTTGAACTCTCCTTCACCAGTCCCTGGACTGCCGTAGCTGGCAATGAACTGGCCGGTGTTGTTGAACTTCTGGACCCTGTCGTTTCGCCAGTCAGCCACGTAAACGTTGTCGTCTCCGTCGACGGCAACTCCCCAAGGGAGGTTGAATTGGCCTTCTCCGTCACCCGGGCCTCCCCACCCCAGCAGAAATGCGCCGTCGGGGGTGAATTTCTGCACCCGGTTGTTGTGCTGGTCGGCGATGAAAACGTTGTTTTGAGAGTCGAACGCTATCCCGGCAGGGCCGTTGACCTGGCCTTCGCCGGCGCCTGCCTCGCCCCACTTGCCCAGGAACTTGCCCGACGAATCGTAAATCGAGACGCGGTTGTTGTACTCGTCTGTAACGAACAGGCGTTGCTTGGAATCAAATGCGATGCAGACGGGCCAGATCAATTGGCCGTCACCCGCGCCGTAACCGTAGCCGAACTCCCCCAAGTAGTCCTCATCCAGGTTGCATATGCCGACGCGGATTCCCGCCGCCCGGCCCGGGTCGCACCGGTTGAGTACGAAGATTCTTCCGTCGTCGGCCACCGCCAAATCGGAAGGTGTAGAGAAGCCGCGTCCGTTCTGGCCATTGTTGACGATGCCAATGGTCTTGACGTAGTTAATTTCAATGGTCTTGGCTGAGGCGTGGGTGCTCACTGAATAGCCTCCATGTGTCGCAGTAATATCGGCCCTGGCTTTGCTTGCCGCCGGAAAAACGGGCGCCTTTTGGTCGCTATCTCAAAGATTGGCGCACTACCCAACGCGTCATTCCCGCGAAGGCGGGAATCTATGGCCTTCAACCATTGACGAGTCGATGCCATAAGAACCACCCAGTTGTGAAATAGTTTCTTAACCTGCCAAGGGCTGCGCAATATCGCAGCCCTTGAATTTGCAGAGGACACTATTGGCTCAACCCGTCGAACGGCCTGACCGTTCCGGGAATCAAGCCAACTGGAACTCCCTGGTGGAAGCAACCAGCCGGAGCATGTTGCCAACCCGCTGCTCCGACTCATCTCCCGGCTGCCGGCCGGTCAGATCCAACTCGCCCTGGTGAGCCGCGTAGGACACCAGCGCGTTATGGGTCGAGTCTGATACGGTTATCGGCCCCACAATGTCCAGACACCGGTCCACCAACTCTTCCGGGGTCAGCGTTCCCCCTGTTTCATGGGCCAGCCGGTCGATTATTGCCCTGACCCCTGGCCTGTTGACGTTGCTCAATTCCTTGGCGGCAAAGTTGAGCCGCTCCACGAACGAACCGCTGTCAATCCACTCGACGCCCTCATGCCACCCTTCAACCGTAGGTGGCTGGAGGAGGCCCTGCCCCATGAACAGCGATTGGTTGGTAACCTTTTCAATGCCCAGCGTAGGCGTTTGGTAACTGCCGGCCATGCGCATGGCCCCTACCATGAGTTCCACGGGGCCCTTCACGCGGGCGAAGCGGGCTTTCTCGGACTTGAAGTAGTCCGAGTGGAACAGGGTCCGCAGCATTGACCGTAGCTCATAGCCCGACTCGAAGTAGCAGCGCATCATTTCCTGTATAGCCTCTTCGCCCTCAGCGTCAACCTCATCGGCGGCGAAGAACTGGAACAGCCTGGTTGAAACAAACCTGGCCGTCTCTTCTTGTTGCACTATGATATCGATGATGTCTTCCCCGTTGAAGTTGCCGGTATGGCCCAGGAAAGTCTTCTCGCCATCGTCGTGGTCCTCATCGCGGTACTGGAAGTGCCACGCGATGCGGCTGTAGGGCCAGATTGAGTCCTTGCTGGCCCGGATGGCCATGTACTCGGCGTTGGCCATAGTCCAGCCGGTAAATGCCCGGGAGCCTTCCTTGATGTCCTGTTCGGAATAGTTTCCGATGCCCATGGAGAAGAGTTCCAAAAGCTCTCGCCCGTAGTTCTCGTTGACGGCGCCTTTATGATTTTCGTTATTGTCCAGCCACAGGATCATCGCCGGGTCTTTGGACAACTCCACCAGCAGTTCCCGGTAGTTGCCCAAGCCGCACCGCCGGAACATATCAACCTGGTTCAACAACGCCCGAGCTTGGTTGAGCTTGGCATACCCGGTGGCAAATAGCCCGTGCCAGAACAGGGCGATCTTCTCCTCCAAGGGGCACTTGGTGCTGATCATCCGGTACATCCAATAAGCGCCCGCTCCCACTATGTCCCTGGCCTCCGACATCTCGGCGTGATACCGGCGGATCAGGTCGTCGGGAATGTTTTGAGGGTCGCCCGGAAACAGGAGTTCCTCAACAACGGCGTCGTACCCTTTTGTCATGTATTGTTCCAACTCATCAGGAGTCGCCCCGAAACCCGCCCGTCTTAAAAGATGGGCCATTAGAGCGGTGTCTTGATTGGTCATTCTTCCTCCACGGTGTCACCGGACTTTGGTGAGAACACTTGCAAAAACGTCATGCCCTTGCAGGAACATCATCCCCACGCAGACGGGGACCCATATCGTCTATCCTGCTCAGCGAGATACCCACATATTCATTCCCATGCAGCCGGGAACCCACATCTTCATCCCTATGCAGGCAGGAACCCACATCGTCATTCCTGCCCAGGCGGGAACCCTCCCGCCACAACATCGTCATTCCCGCGCAGGCGGGAATCCATACAGATGGACTATCTCCTTATCAAGTCGAAGGCCTCAAACCGCCCGTTGACAATGGGGGCCGCGTCCAACTCCAAGCACTGTTCCAACACGGCAGTGTAGGTGCTGCGGAAGTCGTTATTGGACTTGAGGTCTCCCTGCAGTTGGTCTTTTTCTTCGAGTGACGGATACTCGCCGTACAGTCCGCCCTTAACGGAATTGCCTATCAGGAAGGCCCCTCCTCCGGAACCGTGATCGCTGCCGGAGCCGTTGTCCTTGGTGCGGCGTCCGAACTCGGAGAATATCAGCACAACCGCGTCATCCGCCCGTCCATGTTCCGCCAAGTCATCCGTGAAATCACTCACGGCCCTGGAGACCGATTCCCAGAGTTTGGCGTGGGTATCCAACTCTCCGGAGTGCGTATCGTAGCCGCCGTGGGTGGTGTAATAGATGCGGGTGCCCAAGTCGGCGAACAGCACTTGGGCCATGCTCTTCATATTCTGGCTCAACCCGTCCGGGCCGTACTCCACCGACGATGAGTACATGGCGGGGGCGGTGCGCAGTATGTCCGCGCCCTTCAGCGCGTCGCTGCCGGTCTGGCCAATGTAGTCCAGAACGGCCCCTCTGCCTACCGCACCGCTGTACATCTGGGAAAAGCACTCCAGCGTGGCTTCACGGAGCGGGTCGTCTTCCAAGTCCGGGTACAAACCGTAGGTCTGGAGGTCACCGACCGATGCTACGGGGACTCCCCGGCAGCCCAAAGCCCTCGGCAGGCCGCGGCCGAAGTGGATGGTGGTCAGCACGTTCTCGCCGTGGGGGTCCAAGTCTCTGGTAGCGCGGCCAAGCCAACCTTCGGTGCCAATGGCGTCCGGTTCCGCGGTGTGCCAGATGTCCATAGCCCGGAAGTGGGACCGGTTGGGGTTGAAGTAGCCGATGCCGTTTACGACCGCCACGTTGCCTTTGTCCCACAGTTCCTTGATAGGACCCAATGCCGGTGCGAAACCGATACGGTCGTTTATTGGAAGCACCCTGTCCTGGTCTATGTGCACCACGGGCCGGGAATCGTAGTACAGCCCGCTGCCGTGGGGCACCACGGTGTTCAAATAGTCGTTGCCCCCCGTTAGTTGTATCACCACGAGAGACTTTTCCCGCGTATTAGTGGTCATCGACCCCTCCTGACAAAGCCGTTTGTAGCCGTTATCAGACACGTTGCAAAGCCATAGGTTGGCCTGAGACAATGCTCTAAAGACGAAACTTACTGTAGTACAATCGCGTCAACATTTCAATCTGAACGCCATCGACCGGTGTGATTAAAACTGGTTGGTCAGATGGGAGCGCTGGCGTCCCGCCCGCCATATCCCGTACCGAAGACATCCGCCGCGGCGGATGTACTATCCCTTGTATTCCAACTACTTTTAATCATACCCACTGTCCACTGGTGTCCGCCGCATTTTTGAGCCTCGACCCAGGACAATCGCGTTTTAACTGTCAGTGCACCAGACAGGCCAAATCTGCCGTAAAACCTTCCGTCATTCCCGCAAAACCTTCCGTCATTCCCGCGAAGGCGGGAATCCACACTGTCTCCCATAGGCAAATTTACCCTTTACAACGACTATGGATTCCCGTTTCCACGGGAATGACGCCTGCCCTCGTGCAGACGGGGATTAAATGGGCCGCCAAGCTTTATAACCCGATTGCCCTGAGCCGCGACAGGAAACTCCGCGTAACTTGCCGGACATGCTCTTGAATACTGGCCGTATTCTACTGAAGGACATTTCCCACTGAAAGACATTTCCCACACTTTAGTTGGCTTAACTCGCCAAATGATATACTCGCAATACCCGCCACGATAGGCTGCAATCAAGTAACATCCATCCATAACTTCGGGGGCGCTCTTGACCGGATATCTTGCCCGAGTTTGTGCTAGAAGGCCGTTTATTGCTATCGGCGCATGGCTGACGCTGATCGTAATTGCGCTGGTAATCATCCGTGTTTTGCTGCCAAGCGCCACTACCACCGAGTTCAGCCTGGCCGGCAGGTACGAGTCCGAACGGGCATCATCCTTGCTGGAAGACAGGCTGGGGGGCCCAAGCCGCTTTCCGAACTGGTCCTCGTTCAGTCCCCGGCCTTGACTGTCGATGACCCCGAATTCCGCTCCAAGGTCGAATCGGTCCATGCCGGCATTGTTGCCCTGGGACCCGAAAAGGTACTTGGGGGGCAGCATTACTTCTTTGATAACGATGCGCTCCGTGTATCCCCCGATCGCAGGACCACCATTATGAACCTTGTCTTGGCCGGGGATTTTAAGGAAGCCACGGAGAATGTCGAAGAGGTTATCCACGTCGTTGAGGAAGCCAACAACGACGACGGCTTTCGTGTGCTCATCGGCGGAGACGCCAGCGTAGCCTTCGAGAACGGCGAGTTGAATGCTGAAGACCTTGAGAAGGGGGAACGCATCGGCATACCCGTAGCGCTGATTATCCTGCTGGCGCTGTTCGGGGCCGTTGTCGCCACTCTGCTGCCTTTGGGGTTGGCCATTGTTGCCATAATCATTGCACTGGCCGCGGTGGGGATCATCGGACAGGCATTCGAGTTAATCTTCTTCGTAACGATGATGATCACCATGATCGGCCTCGCGGTAGGCATTGACTATTCGTTGCTTATCGTTTCCCGATTCAGGGAGGAGATGAGTCGTGGCTTGGACAAACGCGCGGCGGTTGAAAGGGCGGGCGATACGGCAGGCCGCACGGTGCTGTTCAGTGGTGTTACAGTGGTACTGGCCCTGCTGGGCATGCTCATTGTCCCCGTGTCTTTCTTCCAGTCCCTCGGCCTGGGGGCGATCCTGGTGGTCATCGCCGCATTGGCCGCCACCTTGACTCTTTTGCCCGCCGTGTTGTCGCTCCTTGGCCCCAAGGTAAGTCTCTTGTCCATCCCTTTCCTTGCTAGGTTCACGCTTAAGACCCCCGAACCGTCAGGGCATGGTTTCTGGGTGACCGTTACCCACACCGTAACCCGCTTCCCCGTCGTCAGCATACTTGTCATCGGCGTTCCTATGATAGTCTTGGCGGCGTTCTACTTCAGCATCGAGACTGGGCTCAACGACGTCAATACTTTCCCCGAAAAGTCCAAGACCAAGGAGGCCTTTACCGTATTCAAGGAAGAGTTTTCCGTGGGGGAAGTCAGTCCTGCGGGTTTCCTTAGCCCGGCGGAGATAGTCATAGAAGGCGACGTCAACAGTCCCCAAGTGCAGGAGGCGATGGCTCGCTTGGTGAAGTCTATTGTGGATGATCCGACCTTCCCCGTCCCTCCCTCACTGGAGGTCAACTCGGAAGGCAGCCTCGCTTTGCTGACGCTTCCGTACCCGGGGGAACCCAACAGCCGGGCAGCGACTGCCCAAATGGCCATTCTCCGTGAACAGCACATTCCTGCTGCCTTCGACGCAGCCCCAGTTGAGGTTTACGTCGGGGGCGTAACCGCGGAAGCCGCCGACTTCTTCGGCATAGTCGACGTCTACACGCCCATCGTCTTTGCATTTGTACTTGGGCTCAGCTTCATAATACTGATGCTGGTCTTTCGGTCTATCGTCATTCCGATCAAAGCCATCATTATGAATCTGCTGTCGGTGGGCGCTACCTATGGCCTGTTGGTGCTGGTGTTCCAGAAAGGCTTTGGCGCGGACCTGCTGGGGTTCCAACACGCCGAGGTCATCGATGCATGGATACCCCCTGTTCCTGTTCTCCATCCTCTTCGGTCTGTCCATGGACTACCACGTATTCCTGCTCAGCCGGATCCGGGAAAGGTATGACGAGACCGGGAACAACGCCCAAGCCGTGGCCTACGGCTTGCAGTCCACAGGGGGGTTAATTACCGGAGCCGCACTTATAATGGTTGCAGTATTCGGTGGATTCGCGGCCGGCGAAACCATCATCAATCAACAGGTTGGATTCGGGCTTGCTGTTGCGGTATTCCTCGATGCGACACTGGTGAGGTCGGTGTTGGTCCCGGCCAGCATGGATGTCCTGGGCAGGGGGAATTGGTACCTGCCATCGTGGTTGGGTTGGCTTCCCGATTTGCGAGTTGAAGCTGAAGAAACATGAAATAGAGGTAGTTCACATGGTGGAACTCAATCCTGAAACTCACGTCCAGGAACTCCTGAACATACCTACCGACTACAGGGCAGGCTACGAACAAGCCATCCAATTCGCCCCGGAAATGGCCTACAATTACGTCGCCCACACCCGCGTTGGAGACCCGCTGGCCGAAGTGATGACTGAAGACCTGGCGGAACTCGGGCCAGGCGAACCAATGCGGCTCATCCAAGCGGTTATCGACCAGGAGGAAGGGGCCCTGCGTGACGCGCCAGCGTCGATGCGAGAATTCTTCGAGGATGCGGAAACTCCGCCCGAATGGCTCGACTATGCGGCGTTCGCCCCGAGTGTCCGCATGTTTCACAGAAATTCCCGCGTCATCCTGGCCGCCTTCGTCGCCGGAGTCCTGATTGAGGGTTTTACCACTAACATAGCCAAGTCTTTCTTCATCACCGGAAGAGTCCGTGAGCAGGGCCTCCGTCGATTGGGGCAGAATAATCGCCACATGATGGAAATATTCCTTCCTGGCGGCTTGTACCGGAATGGCGATGGATGGAAACTCTCCGTCCGGATCCGGATAATTCATGCACGGATAAGACACCTCCTGAACCGGTCGGACGAGTGGGATTTCGAAGCTTGGAGGGTGCCCATCAGCGCGGCCCACTTGGGCTATGCCATTTCCTCTTTTTCGGCCAGGTTGTTGAAACACATGAAAACCCTGGGCGCGAAATACAATGACGCAGAGTACGCCAGTTTCATGGACGTTTGGCGTTACACCGGTTACTCGATGGGTATCCCTGAAACTATCCTCTTTCACGACGCTACCGACGCCTTGAAACTTTATGACGTCGGCATTGTGTGCGAGCCCAGGTACCAGACCGAATCGATATTGATGGCCAATTCTTTGGTCAACTCGGCCCCATTGATCGCCGGTATGACCGAACCGGAGGAACGGCGCCACTTGGCCCGGTACGTGTACCGGGTTTCCCGTGGACTTATCGGACAAGAAGCCGCCAACACACTGAGGTACCCTCGGCTTGCTTCTTTTGGAGTCGTCCAGTGGTTCAAGATACAACAGCGTTATGACTACATCCTGAGCAAGTTGTTTCCTGGGATGGCCAAAAACAGCGATTTCACCAGGTTCACCAGCCTGCTGGACGCTTCGTTGTTTGACGAGGGAGGAATCCGCTACGAATTGCCCGACCACGTATACGTCGAAGAATCCAGGCAGTGGTGACGGGAGCGCATCCTCCCATTCTACTCCCAGCCTTCCCAGCACATCCTGTGGACGTCCCTCGTTTCAGGGCAATCGCATTTTTAACTACCAGTGCACCAGACAGGCCAAATCTGCCGCAAAACCTTCCGTCATTCCCGCGAAACCTTCCGTCATTCAAAACCTTCCGTCATTCCCGCGAAGGCGGGAATCCACACTGTCTCCCATAGGCAAATTTACCCCTTCCAACGACTATGGATTCCCGTTTCCACGGGAATGACGCCTGCCCCCGTGAAGACGGGGGATTAATTGGGCCGCCAAGCTTTATAACGCTATTCTCTATCCCTCGTTTGCGTTGGCCTTGGCGGTGTTTTATGATTAGCTCCGGCTCGAGGGGGGCGTCACGCCAACAACCTCAAGGAGCTACGAGACAATCAGGAGTGAACTGTTATGAGTCGCCAGGCCATTAAGACCGACCAAGTAGACCGGGTCGCTATCGTCACGCTGAACCGTCCCGAGGTATTGAACGCCCTGAACCTGCAACTGGTCACCGAATTGGACGAGGCCATCAGTGAGATGGAGCGCGACGACGGTGTTGGGGCTATCATCATCACCGGGGCCGGCGAGAGGGCCTTTTCGGCCGGCGCAGACATCCACGAGAACCGGGAACTGTCCAACGATGATAACCGTGAGGCAATCACTGAGAAGAGGTCCGAGTACACGTGGCATCTTGCCACCTGCGCCAAACCGGTGATCGGGGCCATCAACGGCCTGTGCTACGGGGGCGGCACCGTAATGGCCACGTCGCTGGACTTCCTCGTAGGGTGCGAGCGTTCTAGGTTTAGGTTCCTGGCAGTGAACTACGGCCAGATGAACGCTACTTGGAGCCTGCCCACCATGGTTGGGATTCCCAGGGCCAAGGAACTGCTGTATAGCGGACGTGAAGTATTCGCCGACGAGGCCTATCACATGGGGTTGATCAACCACTTGGTGCCGTCGGAGCAGTTGATGGACAAGGCGGTGGAGATCGCCGCCGGCATCGCCAAGAACCGGGTCGAGGGCGTGGCCAACATCAAGCAGATGCTGCACGAACACAGCGGCCTCTCCATGGAAGAGCAGTACCGCAACGAAATAAACGCCCGCTCCGGCCGGTTCAAGGGCTTGTCGGTCGAAGAGGGCTTCAAGGAATTCCTGGACCGCAAGGGGCGCAAGCCTATAGCTTCCTGAAAAGGCCCAGACTTCCGAGTATCTTATACCGCCCCCAGCCAATGCGCTGGGGGCGTTGATTGAGGCCCTCAAGGCCGGGTGCTCTTTGCGCTATACGTTTCCCGCCACTATCAGCCAAAGCTTTCCGATGGCGTTGAAGTCAGGTACGGCCGTTCTGGTTTTCTTCGCCGTGCTGTTGGCCCCAAGCCCCGATGGTTTGACGCCCGAAGGCCAAAGGGCGCTGGCGGTCATGGCTCTCGCGGTGGTTCTATGGGCCACTGAAGCCGTACCCATCGCCGTGACCGGCCTCGCTTGCGTGGTATTGCTGGTGCTGGTCAACGCTGTCTCCGGCGTCGGCCAAGCCCTGTACGGCTTTTCTCAGCCGGTGTCCTATTTCCTGATCGGAATACTCTCCCTGGGGTTGGCTGTCCATAAGTCCGGACTCGCCCAGCGCATCGCCGTGTATCTCGTCCGCTTGGCGTCGGGCAACCCCAAAAGTCTGTACTTTCAAATGCTGGTCTCCTTCGCGGTGTTGACCTTCGCATTACCGTCGGCCAGCACTCGCGGCGCCATCATGGTGTACATCTACGAACAGGTGCTGGCCCATTGGCAGGTTCCTGCCGGGACCACCCTTCACAAAGGGATTATGATGGCCATGGGATCGCTCAACCGGTTGGCGTCCACCGCCTTGCTCGCCGGAGGCATCACTCCAGTCGTGGCGTCGTCGCTGCTTGGAGACTTTTCCTGGGGCCGTTGGTTCGTCCTGATGGCTCTGCCATTCTACAGCCTCCTGCTCTTCGGCGGGTTGGCGTTGTTCTTTGTCTACAGATCAGGGTTCAGGGTAGCGCCGACGTCCAACTTGGAGTTGCCTCTACTGGGGCCGGTGACATTGGCCGAGAAAAAGGCTGCGGCAATCGCGACGTGCACCGCCCTCCTCTGGTTCACCGACTTCGCCCACGGGCTGCACCCGGCGATGCCGGCTCTGATCGCCATGTGCGCCATCCTCATGCCGGGCATCGGCCTGTTGTCGTGGCGCGACCTGGAACGGGAACTGGGTTGGAGTGTATTCATCGTCGTTGCTACGTCCCTGTCGTTGGCCCAGGCCCTGGTGATTACCGGCGCCGCATCCTGGTTCGCCGAAACCTTGGTCAGCGGTGCCGACAGCTTGCACAATTCCCCGCTCATCCTGCTGCTGGCGCTGTGCGTTGCTGCTGCTTTGGTGCGAGTGATGATGACCAACATAGCCGGATATCTGGCCTTCATGGTCCCGGTAGTGATGGCTGCCGCCGGTCCATTGGGGCTCAACCCGTTGGTTTGCGGCCTCGTGGTGGTGGTGGTCGGAGACTCCATAGTCTATTATCCGGCCAGCGCCACCGCCAGCGTAATCATCTACCAGCGGGCCAACCTCCCCGCCCTGGAGGTGCTGCGGTTTGGCCTCATCATGACCGTCGTTACCGTGTTGGTCCTGTTCGCCATCATCATCCCGTATTGGGACCTGATCGGCCTCCCTTTAACCTCATAACCTGACCAGTTTCCCTTTGACCTTATGGAGTAAGGCATGTCTCAACCACCGCTGCCCCCTGTAGCCAGAGGGGCCCACGACCCTGATGTCATCGCCCCCGACGGCTCCCAAATCCGGCTGCTCGTGGACGACCGCCATTTCGCCGCCCGCGCCAGCATGGTCGAGGTGACCCTCCCGGCGGGGCAAGTATCCTGCCCGGTCTGGCATCGCACCGTGGAAGAAATCTGGTACATCCTGGAAGGCCGGGGCCGTGTGTGGCGTTGCCCTCCCGGCGCCTCTCATACTGAATATCCCCCTGTCGAAGTGGCACCAGGCGATGCCTTGACCATCCCGTCGGGATGGCGCTTCCAGTTCAGTGCCGGCAACAATGCGCCCCTCCGCTTTCTCTGCGCCACCACCCCACCCTGGCCGGGCGAAGACGAAGCCGTCCCGGCGAAGGAAGGAGGCTTGGGGGAAGCGACGGTTTAATGAAGAGATTATTTCTAGCAGGCTGCTGAAAAACTCTGAGGTCTACTCAGGACCCAAAGCTGCTCGACGATAAGCGACGCCACTGTTGTGTGTTCTGCACCATAGCTTCACACGAACTTAAATGATGACGTATATCGGTAGGTTGCTTGACGTTCCATCCATCCGCGTCTGTGCGCCTTACCTTTTTCAGCAGCCTGCTAGGACAGAGCCCGGCGATGACGGGGGTGTTATGGCTGGACCAGCCTCATTCGAGCTTGCCAGCGTTCTATCTTGACACCACTCGCAACAACCGCCCATACTGGTTAATACACAATCAAATATTCCAAAGGCTGTGAAGGGGAGTAGTAGTCTTCTAGCGTGGCCCAGAGAGCCGGGTTAGGTGAGAGCCGGCGCCAAGCGCGGAAAGACGAATGGACCCCGGAGCCGCAGGCCGATCATCCGAGTCCTCGATTAACTCGGTGCTAGGCCGCGACGGTTGGGCTCCGTTACAGGCCCCCGGCACAGGGACCGAGTAGATTAAGGTCCCTCCCGCCGATTGAGATTCCGGTACGGCCCGTCTACACCTTGGGTCAGTCTGGAAATGAGGGTGGCAACACGAGTGAGACCCGTCCCTTGGGGCGGGTCTTTTATTTTGCTTAATTCTAAGGAGATCCTCCATGTACTATCCCTCACTTGAACAGGTCAAGGCTATGGCGGGCCAAGGCAACCTTGTCCCGGTCTACAAGTCCATCAATGCCGACTTGGAAACCCCTGTGTCGGCCTACCTCAAGGTGGCCCGCGGCCCCTATTCCTACCTGCTGGAAAGCGTGGAGGGCGGGGAGCGGCTGGGCCGTTACAGTTTCATAGGCACAGAGCCGTACAAGGTGGTGCAGACCGGCGCGGGCCTGCCGGGAGGTGAGGTCGACCCGCTGCTGTTGGTTGAGGAGGAGATGGGCCAGTACCGGTACATCCCGGTCGACGGTTTGCCCGGCTTCCAGGGCGGGGCCGTGGGTTACTTGGCTTACGACACCATCCGCTACTTCGAGCCGCGGGTGCCGCCCATGCCCGCCGACCCCCAGGGTCTCCCAGAGTCGGTCTTCATGTTCGGTGAAACAATCCTGATATTCGACCACCTGCGCCACGACATCAAAGTGGTCAGCCACGCATATCTCTACGGCGACGTGGAAAAGGCCTATGCCGAAGCCACTCGCCGCATCGACGAAATTGTCACCCGTCTATCCCAACCCCTCACTCTCCCTCCGGAGTTGCAGAGCGGAAGTTTCAGCCCGAACGGGTCGGCGGCAATCGAGTCCAACTTCACTACCGAACGTTACGCCCAGGCCATCGATAAGTGCATCGAGCACGTCTATGCCGGCGACATTATCCAAGTGGTGAACTCGCAGCGTTTCTCCCGCCGCACCGACGCCCACCCCTTTCAGGTGTACCGCGCCCTCCGCAGCGTGAACCCTTCCCCCTACATGTACTACTTGGACCTGAATGGGTTCCAGATCGTGGGCGCAGCCATAGAGACCGTCGTCAAAGTTGAGGACGGCATCGCCGCCACCCATCCCATCGCCGGCACCCGGCCCCGTGGCCGTACCCCCGGAGAGGACGACGCCAACGAGGCCGAGTTGAAGAGCAGCGAAAAGCAGCGGGCCGAACACATTATGCTGGTGGACTTGGGCCGCAACGACATCGGCCGGGTCAGCGACCCGGGCACGGTCCACGTCACCCAACTCATGGACGTGGAGCGGTTTTCCCACGTCATGCACCTTGTGTCTCACGTAGAAGGCCGTCTGCGGAAAGACTTGACCACCTACGACGCATTGCGCTCCTGCTTCCCGGCGGGCACGGTCTCAGGCGCGCCCAAGATACGCGCCATGGAGATAATTGCCGAGGTGGAAGGTGAAAAACGCGGCCCCTACGGTGGCGCGGTAGGCTACTTCAGCTACTCCGGCAACATGGACACCGCCTTAGTGCTGCGCACCGGCATCTACAAGGACGGAACAATGTACGTGCAGGCCGGTGGCGGCATCGTAGCCGACAGTGTGGTCGAGGACGAATACCAGGAGACCCGGCACAAAGCGGGGGCGCTGATGCGGGCCATCGACCGTGCCGAGGGCCGTGAGTGACCCCCGGAAACATACCGTAATAGAAACTGCCGGAAACCATGGAGTTGGTCCAATGCTTTTGATGATCGATAACTACGACAGCTTTACCTACAACCTCTACCAGTACTTGTCGGAGCTTGGGGCAGAGGTGGTGACCTACCGAAATGACAAGATTACCCTGGAAAAGATAGAGGACTTGGCGCCTCAGGGAATCGTCATTTCCCCCGGCCCGTCCACCCCCCTTCAAGCGGGCATTTCCAACGACGTTATCCGTCATTTCGGCCCCAAGCTGCCCACGTTGGGCGTCTGCTTGGGTCACCAGTGCGTCGGGCACGTCTACGGAGCCAAGGTGGACCGGGCCGGCGAGATTCGCCACGGCAAAACTTCCATGATCCACCACAACGGCGCCGGGGTCCTGTCGGGACTGCCTCAGCCCTTCGAAGCAATACGCTACCACTCCCTGGTGGTATACCCCGAAACCGTCCCCGATTGCTTGGAAGTCACCGCTTGGACCGACAACGGCCTCATCATGGGCCTCCGCCACAAGGAATATCCCGTTGAAGCCGTCCAATTCCACCCAGAGTCAATTATGACCCCCGACGGCAAACACCTGCTTCAGAACTTCCTCGACCGGGTGGAAGAATACAGTACAATGCAAAACTAATTTACCCAGAGAAATCACTGAGGCATCACCATAACCGCCAAACAGGATATTCTGGACCTGATAAAGGGATTCCCGGACATCTTCACTTTCGACGAGGCAATTGTCGGGCTAAGCAAGCTTTACACAATCCCACTTTCAGTTGAACAGAAGAGGCATGGAAATAAAACCACTCCCGGGGCCGTATTTCCTCTCGAGAAAGGCCAGGTAATCCAGTCGTTCCAGCGGTTGGCAGATGGACTACCTTACGACGAAACGATTGATGAAGCCATGGACTGGCTGTACGTGATCCTTAAAGTCGAGATAGGGCTTGACGAGATAGAGCGTGGAGAAGTAATCCCCCACGAGGAGGTCATGCTAAGGTTAGCCAAGTGGCGCGAGTAGTTTGGACGGCACAAGCCACCCGTGACATGCACGCTATATGGCTATACATCGCAAGAAATTCAGAAGCAAACGCCAACGCGGTCTCTGCAGCCATATATCAAGCAGTGACCCGTTTGTCCGATTTCCCTGAATCTGGTCGTATTCTGACAGAGTTCGAAGGCCGCGATATTCGGCAAGCACTGGTACGACCTTACAGGCTGATCTATCGTTTCGACGGAGATACGGTTGTGATAATTACAGTAATTTATGGGGCGCGGCGAATCAGCGAGGCCGGCTTCGCATAGTAAATTCCATCCTCTGGCGTTTATACCTTCTTGGAGCAGTATCCTTGAATATCCGTGAAGCAATCGACGAAGTAGTGTCCGGGCGTTCCCTCGACATGGCCGACGCATCGACGGTGATGCGGGAGATCATGCAAGGGCAAGCCACCCCGGCCCAACTTGGTTCCTTCCTGACTGCCCTGAGGCTGAAGGGCGAGACCACCCGGGAACTCGCCGGCATGGCCAGCGTCATGCGTGAGTTCGCCCTGCGAGTGGAAGTGGACGGGCCGTTGGTCGACACCGTCGGCACTGGCGGCGACGGCAGCAACACCTTCAACATCTCCACCGCCACCGCATTTGTCGCCGCGGGGGCCGGGCTAAAAGTAGCCAAGCACGGCAACCGCGCCGCCTCCAGTTCCTGCGGCAGCGCCGACGTTCTGGAGGCCTTGGGAGCAAACATCGAGCTTACTCCCCAGGCGGTCGCCCGTTGCATCAACGAAGTCGGCGTAGGCTACATGTTCGCCCAAGCCTTCCACCCGGCAATGCGTCACGCCGGCCCTGTGCGCCGGGAAATAGGCATCCGTACCGTGTTCAACATCCTGGGCCCGCTGACCAACCCGGCCGGCGCCCAAGTCCAGTTGCTGGGCGTGGCATTCCCCGAGTTGGGCGCAACCATGGCCGAAGTCCTGCGGCTCCTTGGCTCCCACCATGCCATGATTGTCCACGGCCACGGCGGCTTGGACGAAATATCCCTATCCGGGGACACCTCTGTCTGGGAACTCCAGGGAGACCAAGTCAGGGAATGGACGGTGCGGGTGTCCGATACCGGCCTTCCCCATACGCCGGTCGAGGCCGTCCGCGGCGGCGATAAGGAGCAGAACGCCGCCACCATGCGGCGGGTCTTCCAAGGTGAGCCTGGCCCGGTTCGCGACATGGTCTTGCTGAACAGCGCCGGTGTATTGTTGGTAGGAGATCTGGTGGCAACCATCCGCGAGGGTGTAGAGTTGGCCGCTGAAATCATCGACAGCGGCGCCGCCTTGGACAAACTGGACAAGTTTGTTGGGCTTACCCAACTTTTGGGCCAGAACGGAGCGTAAAGTCACTGATATGCCAAACATTCTCGATGAAATAGTCGCCGCCAAGACCAACGAACTTGCCCGACAAAAGCTTGCCGTACCCCTGGAGGCGCTGACGAACAAAATTGCATCCTGCCCGCCCGCACTATCCCTGTCCCACGCCCTCAAGGCGGGTGGTGTACGGTTGATTGCCGAGGTCAAAAAAGCCTCGCCCTCCCGCGGCCTGCTTCGCCCCGATTTCAACCCGGTGGACTTGGCCGGGACCTACTCGGCTAACGGTGCGTCCGCAATCTCGATACTCACCGACCCGCGGTTCCAAGGCGAACTGGACCATATCGTCCAAGTGAAAGCCGCCGCGGCTCATCTCCAAGGTCAAAACGGCACCGTCCCGGTGCTCCGCAAGGACTTCATCTTCGACCCCTACCAAGTCCATGAAGCCCGGGGCGCCGGCGCGGACGCCATCTTGCTCATCATAGCCATCCTGGCTCCTTCCCAAGCCAAAGAATATATCCAACTGGCGCGCGCCCTCGGAATGGACTGCTTGGTGGAGGTGCACGACCCCGACGAGGTGCAGGTGGCGCTGGACGCTGGCGCGGAAATCATCGGCATCAACAACCGTGACTTGCGGACCTTCGTAACCGACCTCAACGTCACCCGTGACTTGGCGCCGCTGGTCCCCAAGGACAAGGTGCTGGTCAGCGAGAGCGGCATCAACAGCCCCGATGACCTGCGCACCTTGTCTCCTTTCGGGGTCAACGCCGTCCTGGTGGGCGAGTCCATCGTCACCTCCACGGATGTCGCTCAAAAGGTCCGGGAGTTGTCCGGCGCCGTTGTTCCCACGCTCGCACCCTCCCGTCATTCCCTCGAAGGCGGGAATCCATTGGGTGCAACCGCGTGACACGGGTCAAGATTTGCGGAATCCGCACCTTGGAGGACGCCCAAGTAGCCGCCGAGGCCGAGGCCGACTTCATCGGCCTGGTTTTCGTTCCGGGGCGGCGAAGGCGGCTGGAAACCGAAGCTGCCCGCGAAATTGTGGACGGTTTGAAAGGCTCCTTGGAAACCGCTCCCAAGATCGTTGGCCTCTTCGCCGACCAGCCCCCCGACGAAGTCAACCGCATCATCAGCGCTTGCAACTTGGACCTGGCCCAGCTATGCGGCGCTGAATCGCTGGCCTACTGCCGGGAAACCGTAGCCCAGGTCATCAAGGTGCTGCACATTCCCCAAGGTCAGGCTTCATCGGCATCTACTCGTGAGCTATCGAACAAAATTTTGAACCACGTGGAAGCTGGCCACACGGTTACGCTGGACCGGCTGGTCGAAGGGCTTCAGGGTGGCACCGGAGAAAGCTTCGACTGGAGCATCGCGGCGGAACTTTCCCAACAAGGCCACAGCTTTCTGATGGCTGGGGGGCTGTCGCCCGACAACGTGGCGGACGCGGTGGCAATGGCGCATCCTTGGGGAGTGGACGTCTCCAGCGGCGTAGAAACTGACGGCGTCAAAGACCACCAAAAAATCCTCGATTTCATCAAAAACGCCAAGTCAGTGATCAAGTAATCATATGTTGACATTCGCCCACAATTCCCGCGCCCGCAATTCCCGCGCCCACAATTCCCGCCCTCTCGCCGTCATTCCAAAGTTCTCTCCGTCATTCTCGTCTTCTTCCTGTCATTCCCGCACTCCCCCCGTCATTCTCGTCTTCTCCACGTCATTCCCACACTCCCCCTATCATTCCCCCACTCCCTCCGTCGTTCCCGCGCAGGCGGGAATCCACACACCTCTTGAGAGAGAACGTGCCCGCCTAATCTCGCTAATGTCAGCACAACCCGGCCACTGACTACCAACCATTTTATTCTGTGAGGTCTTCTAGCATGGTAGTGGAAAATCGCACCTCGCTTCCCGACGAACAGGGCCACTTCGGCGACTTCGGGGGGAAATTCGTCCCCGAAACCCTCATGGCCGCGTTGGAGGAACTGGAGACGGCTTATGTAGCGGTCAAGGAAGACCCGGACTTTCAAGCTAAGCTGGGCCACCTCCTCAACACCTACGTTGGCCGCCCCACGCCTCTCTACTTTGCCGAGAACCTCACCCGGCATTCCGGCGGCGCGAAGATTTACTTCAAGCGGGAAGACCTAGCCCACACCGGCGCCCACAAGATAAACAATGCTCTGGGCCAAGCCCTGTTGGCGCAGAGCATGGGCAAAAAGCGCATCATCGCCGAGACCGGCGCGGGCCAGCACGGCGTCGCTTCCGCCACCGCCTGCGCCATGCTGGGCCTCGAGTGCATCGTCTACATGGGCGCCGAGGACGTTCAAAGGCAGTCCTTGAACGTCTTCCGTATGCGCCTCTTGGAGGCCGAAGTCATCCCGGTGGAGTCGGGCACCCGCACCCTCAAGGATGCCATCAACGAGGCCATCCGCGACTGGGTCACCAACGTCGAAACAACCCATTACCTGATCGGCAGCGTCGTCGGCCCCCACCCCTACCCCATGCTGGTGCGCGACTTTCAGCGCATTATCGGAGTGGAAGCCCGCCAGCAGATGCTCGATACAACCGGACACCTCCCCGACCACATCGTTGCTTGCATCGGTGGAGGCAGCAACGCCATCGGCGCTTTCCACGCCTTCCTGGACGATGACGGCGTCAAGCTGGTCGGCGTCGAGGCTGCCGGCGAGGGCATCGACAGTGACAGGCACTCGGCCACACTGACGGCTGGCAGGACCGGCGTGCTCCACGGCTCCAAGTCCTACCTGCTCCAGGACGAGCACGGCCAAGTCCACGAGACCCACAGCATCTCCGCGGGTCTGGACTACCCCGGAGTCGGCCCTGAGCACAGCTACCTCAAAGAGTCAGGCCGCGCCTCCTACACCGGCGTCACCGACTCCCAGGCCCTCGAAGGATTCCATCTCCTCTGCCGCACCGAAGGCATCATACCCGCCCTCGAACCCTCCCATGCCATCTACCACGCCGCCCAACTAGCCAAAGACCTCCCCCAGGGCCAGACAATCCTCGTCTGCCTAAGCGGCCGCGGCGACAAAGACATAGACATAGTAGCCAGGGCCGCGGGGATAGAGGTTTAGGTTCATGGGAGTGCAAAACAGTTCCACTCCCAGGTACGGAAGCTGGCTGAACATGGCCGAGATTGAAATCGAGGTGATAGTCCGGCAATTCTTAGCCCGACCCAGGACAGATAGGGGCATCCACTCAGAGGTGACTCCGCTGCTGTAGTGACAGGATGTTTTATGCTGTGGGTAAGTGCTGGCAACCATATTGCCGGAAGTCCAATGAAGGATGTGAACCTACCATGCCATTCCAATTATTCAGTGGTTGCGAGTACAAAGTATGCTCATATAAGGTGGAAGACGGTGACACCATCGATGTTAAGGTAGAAGAAGAGTACCAGCCAAGAAGGGAGCACACTATACGACTGCACGGCATAGACGCGCCGGAATACGATCAGTCGATACCTCACGCAAAATCTTCTTGGGGGAAACTGAAAAACCTGTGCGAACGTGGAGAGTCCCTTACTATTCTCATCACTGATGCAAAAGATAATTATGGACGCTCAGTGGGCATCCTCTACGGTCACCATAAGAATTGGAAACAGCCGTTGGACATCAATCGGACTATGGTATTGGACGGATACGCCTATGCCTACGCATACAATGGTGACGATACTTACCGTAAAGAAGACCATTTAGCCAAATTGAACGGTTATGGAATACGGAAACACCTCGACGAGGACTTGCCGCCGTGGAAACACCGCGAAAATCAAAGATACAAACCTAAGAAACAATTCAACTGGCAACGCTTCTTGACCCCCCCCCGGGTTTTCCCAACACGCGCTGGTAATACCAAGTGCAAATCCCATCACCTGTTGAGAATACCCAAAAAGAACCTCGACAGGTGCCGTGTAGTTAGGTGTGTAAATCACTTCCAGTACTACTTGGATTCAGCGTTCGAGAGAAATTATCCAGTCACCCGACGTGGACTCGTAGACCTTCATACCTCGGTTCGGCGCTAGGTTTTTCAGCGACTCCAGCGAAGGCGCCTCGTGGTATACCAGCCTGACATGATCGCCCATTTCGGCCATCAGTTCCCGCAATATCAGGAGAGTCTCATCGAAGAATGAAACGCCTATTCTCCGGACCCCCGATGTGTCCAGCGTGATTGCCCCGTTTTCCAACGCTGCCCGCATGGCTGGTTCGATTGCTCGCGCTACTGGGCGGGTTCCCAACATGTGGGTTCCTGTCTCTCTAAGCAAGTTGATCGTGGTCATCTTTTCACCGTATGGGAGGTATAGGAAGCGACACTATAGCGATTGTTCCATCATAGGGTGAGTGGCCCAATTCCTCGAGGTTGCCGAGGCTGAGGGCTTCGCCCTCCTTCACCATCAGAAATCCTGTACCTGAGACAATCGCCAACTCGCCTCGATAAGCTCGCACGACTTCTGTTACATGATACAGCCCCACCCCTCGTGATTCCATCGTTCCGGTGACGTCCATTTCCGTAGCGCGGAGAATGGCATCTTCGTCGTCTGAGATAGATTCGTATTCCGGGTTTCTTCGAAGGGATGTGGGGATTCCGATACCGGCGTCGGCAATGCCGACTATGAAAACTATCTCGTCCTCGGATGTAAAGCATTCCACCGTCGCGCTGCAGCCGACGGAAGAAAAGGAATGTTGGGCCGCATTCAAGGCTAACTCTTCGAAGATTGCGTCTATTTCCTGGCAAATGTTGGATGGGCCCGCGTTGCAGTCGATCAGACTCTGAGAGGTTCGCTCCCAAAGTGCGTTGGCTTCCTCCTCAGTGCGGAATCTTGTGGTAGGTAACACGGCAATGTCCGGAAGGTCCATGTAACCACGACCGTCCGATTGCATTAGCCATTCCATCTCCGGATCGATGTCTGGAAGTTCTTCGGTTAACCTGTGGATGCAACCAGTCATTCGGCTGAGCCGTTTGTTAATTCTATGATTCGTCGGGTTATTCGATATGTTCATGGCTATTGGATACCTCTCGATGACTTGGCAGAGACGGGATCAGGCCTGTGTGCCCATGGATTAACGGTTAAGAGGGCTGGTTCCTATTGTATCCATTTTCCCGTGGTTGTTTTGTCCAGTTAGCCGGGTGGGTCTTCCTGTTTGGCTGCTTGACTTGGGGTATCAGAGCTTCTCACTGTGAAAAAAGCGGTTGGCTGGCCCACCAGACCTCATTCCCATTGAGGCATCAGTTTCTCCAGCCTTCGCTACGCCGTATCGTGATACGCTTGTTTAAGGTTTCTTGGCCCCAAACACATCCCCTGTCACATCACCACCCTCCCCCACTCCCCTCTGACAGGGGTATGTAAGGGCTGAAATGGTCTGAAAACTTGGAAAACGCACGGGATTCCGGCATCTTGGTAGCAGTCACAAAACCAGGTGCCGGAGGTGTCCCATGCGCCTTCCAAGGGAATCCCCCCGGTCAAGCCGGGGGGCAAGTGTGGCTACCGGATGCAGCAGATCATTGAAACGCATCTACCTCACCTCTCCCGACCACAGTTGACCGGCCTGGTACTGTGGGTCTGCGGGGCCATTCTCGCCGGCAGCGCCTGCCAGAACGCCGTGGCCTCCGCCCTCTCGCCCTGGGGCGCTTGGAACAACTTCCGCCAGTATCTCCGGGAGTGGCTCTACGACGGCAGCGACCGGGCCCGTCCCTGCCGGACCGAACTGGACGTAAGCCTCTGCTTCGCCCCACTGCTCCGGTGGGTCCTGGCTTGGTGGCGTTCCGGACGGCTGGCCCTGGCCGTTGATCCCACGCTCAAAGGCGACCAAACCACCGCCATCGTCATCAGCGTGGTCTACCGGGGTTGCGCCATTCCCGTGGCCTGGCGCATCCACCGGGCCACCCAGCGCGGCTCCTGGATGGATCCCACGGTGGAACTGCTCAGGAAACTGGCCCCGGCGGTTCCCAGGGAAATGACCGTCATCGTGCTCTGCGACCGGGGCATCGCCAGTCCCAAGCTGTGGCGACAGATACGCGCCCAAGGCTGGCATCCCTACATGAGGTATCGGAAGAACGTCAGCTTCTGCGCCCAAGACGGCCGCCGGTTGCCCGCACAGCACTTCGTTTCCCGTCCCGATACGGCTTGGATTGGCCGCGGCACCGCCTTCAGCACCCCCACCGCAAAACGCCGCTGCACCCTGCTGGCGGTCTGGTACGTCGAGCAGGAAGAACCTTGGATCATCCTCACCGACCTGCCGCCGGAGGACGCCGGACCCAGCTGGTACGCCCTGCGCTTCTGGATCGAACTGGGCTTCAAGGCCGTCAAAAGCCTGGGCTGGAAGTGGGACAAGACCAGGAGAACCGACCCGGCCCGCATCTCCCGCCACTGGCTGGTGCTGTCGGTGGCGACGCTGCTGGCCCTGGCCTATGGCACCAGGGTGGAAGACGCCCATGACCGCAGGATTGCTCCAGGCAACCTGCGCACACCTCCCAGAGCACCGACTCCCAGGCGCCGCGACCCCTGGGGCAGGCCGGTACGGACCGTCAGCATCATCCGCCACGGCATCGACTGGCTGCGGCGGTTGCTGCTCAGGGGCCGCCTCTGGAGCCGGGTCTGGCTGCTGCCCGAACCCTGGCCGGAACCCAAGCCCAACCTGGAAGTCACCCACCATGCCCCTACCTGAAAACCCCATACATACCCTTGTCAGCCCACTCCCCTCCCCCCGACATGTTGTATAATGGCCCACGGTCAGCTTCATTCATCCTCTCAGGAGTTCATCCCATGGACCTTGGACTTCAAGATAAAGTAGCAATAATCACCGGCGGCAGTGACGGCATTGGAAAGGCCGCGGCTCTCAGCATGTCCAAAGAGGGCGCTAACGTCGTAATCGTGGCCCGTGGCCAGGAAATGCTCGACCAAGCCGCCGAAGAAATCAGGGCCGCAACAGAAGGCGTCGTTGTGCCCATCTCCGCCGACGTAACCGGCTCCGACACTGCCGAGCGGGTAGTGCAGACTGCCCTGGACCGGTTCGGGCGGCTGGACATTCTGGTCAACAACGCCGGCACCTCCATGGCCAAGGGGTTCGAACAGGTGAGTCAAGAGGACTGGGAGTTCGACTTCGAGTTGAAGGTTTGGGGCGCGATCCGGCTCATCCAACAGTCCATCCCGGAAATGCGCAAAGTGCGCGGCGGCCGCATCATCAACGTGACCAACTTGGGAGGCCGCACCCCCGGCGCAAACTCCATGCCCACCTCCATCTCCCGGGCCGCCGGAATAGCCATCACCAAGGGCCTTTCCAAGGACTTGGCCCAAGACAACATCCTGGTGTCCACCGTATGTATCGGCTTGATCAAGAGCGGCCAGCACCGCAACAGGTACGAGGCCCGGTTGCAGACCGAGCCCGGCTTGGCGGAGGACGCATTCTACGACCAGTTGGCCCAAGGCCGATCGGTCCCCATCGGGCGGGTTGGCGAACCTGAAGAAGCCGGCGACGTAATCGCCTTCCTGGCCTCCGACAGGGCCAGCTATCTGACCGGCATCGCGGTCAACATCGACGGCGGTGTGTCAGCAGTCGTTTAAAACGGTGGTTAGTGGCCAACGGCCACTGCGCGCTGGCCACTGGCTCCTAGTCACTGGCCACTGACAATTAATTTGGAGCGAAGCGACTTGTCTACATCCTACCTGAATGAGTTGATGCCATCTTCCAGGATCCTCCTGGGGCCAGGCCCGAGCAGCGTCCATCCCCGAGTTCTTCAGGCAATGACTCTACCCGTTGTTGGACACTTGGACCCCGACTTCTTCCAAGTGATGGATGATGTCGCGGAGATGTTGCGCGAGGTGTACCACACCTCCAACGCCATGACGCTGCCCCTTTCCGCCACTGGCACCGGCGGCATGGAAGCGGCCTGCGCTAACATCCTGGAGCGCGGCGACACCATGATCGTTTGCCGCAACGGATACTTCGGCGCACGTCTGGCGGACATCGCCGAGCGGTGCGGTGCCGAGACCCACATCGTGGACGCTCAGTGGGGCAAGCCCGTGGCATTGGAAGACCTTGCCGCCGAGCTTGAGAAACACTCAAGAGTCAAGGCCGTGGGCGTAGTCCATGGTGAGACCTCCACCGGCGTGCTGACCCCCCTGCAGGACATCGTCGAGCTCGCCCACCGGCACGGCGCGTTGGTGATTGTCGACGCAGTCACCTCTCTCGGCAGCCATGACATACGGTTGGACGACTGGGACATAGACGTGTCCTACAGTGCCTCCCAGAAGTGCTTGGGCGCCCCTCCCGGCCTGTCTCCTGTCAGCTTCGGTCCCCGCGCCATGGAAGTGGTCAATAACCGCTCCACCAAGGTGCAGAGTTTCTACTTCAGCATCAAGGACTTGGAAAGCTACTGGTCTCAGTCCAGGGCCTACCACCACACATCCCCCATCTCCATGACCTACGCCTTCCGCGAAGCCCTCCGTATGCTTATGGAGGAAGGGCTGGAGGCCAGGTTTGAACGCCACGCCCGCGTCGCCTCCGCTTTGCGCGCGGGACTGCAGGCCATCGGCGTCGGCTTACTGGCCGACCAGGACCACCGGCTCAACCCCCTGACCACCGCCGTTATCCCCGACGGCATCGACGACGCCACCGTCCGGGCCGCCCTGCTCCGTGACTACAACATCGAGGTCGGCGGAGGGCTGGGAGAACTCCGCGGAAAGGTGTGGCGCATCGGTCTGATGGGCGACTCAGCCCGCGAGACCAACGTCTTCGCGCTGCTCTCTGCCCTGGAACGAATATTCACGACCCAAGGCTACGAAATAGCCCAAGGCGCCAGCCTGGCAGCCGCCCAGCAGGCGTTGGCTAACGACTAGGTGCGGCGCACGATGACTACCAAGCACAAGCTGGTTACCGCCGACGAAATGCTCCTGATACCGTATGAAGGTAGCAGGTATGAGTTGATTCGGGGTGTGTTGAGTGAGAAAGTGGCTCCAGGGTATTTGCACGGATTTGTAGGCGGTAGAATTAGCGGTCTGCTTTTCTTGTACAGCGAGTCCATCGGCTATGACGGTCTTTGCGTCGAATCTCATTATCGGCTGGAAAGCCGCCCCGACACAGTTCGTGCACCTCACGTGTCCTGGATTTCCCCTGGGCGTGTACCGCAAGACACCGTAGGCTACCCGGAACTGGCCCCTGACTTGGCCGTGGAGATCAAGTCGCCCAGCAACACTTATGCGGAATTGGCTGACAAGGCGGCGATGTGGCTCAGGTACGGGTCGCGTCAAGTATGGATGGCCGACCCGGGCCGTGTGACCGTCACAGTGTACCGCCCTGGCATTGACCCGATGACTTTGACTGAGGACGACGAACTGGATGGGGGAGATCTGCTCCCCGGCTTCTCTACTCCCGTTTGGAAGCTGTTTCGCCAACAGAAATAATGGAGAAGCCGGCATTCCCCGTTAGTCGGCTGCTCTCCATTATTTACTCGGCCCGGTAAGCCTCGTCCAGAAGGTCCACCACATGGATCACCCTGCCGGACCTGCCAATTTCCCTCAGCCCCTGCTCCAATTGCATCATGCAGCCGGGATTCGCCGTAACTACCTGCTCCGCTTCCGTATCGGCAATGTTGCCCATCTTGGTGGCCAGGATTTTGGACGACAATTCCCTTTGCAACATGGAATAAGTCCCCGCGCCCCCGCAGCACCTCGAAGCCTGCTCCATCTCCACCAACTCAATCCCTGGAATGGCGTTCAAAATAGCCCTGGGCGCGACCGTAATACGCTGGGCGTGGGCCAAGTGGCACGGGTCTTGGTAGGTAATCCTGCGTCGCACGGACGCCTTGGGCGGATCGAAAGGCAGGGACACCAGCAACTCGGTGATGTCCTTGGTCAACTCGCCGAATCGCCTCGCGGGTTCGGCGTACCGGGGATCATCCTTAAGCAGGTCGTCATATTCCTTCATGGCCGAGCCGCATCCGGCCGACGCCGTAACGATTACGTCCACTCCCGCCGCTAAGAAAACGTCGATGTTGCGGCGGGCCATGCTCCTCGCGTACTCCAGGTCCCCGGCGTGTACGTTAAGGGCGCCGCAGCAGCCCTGCCCTGCCGGGACCACCACGTCGCACCCGTTCCGGGTCAGCACTCCCACCGTAGCCCGCATGGTGTCGCCCTGCATCAACGGCATCACGCACCCCGACAGAAGCCCCACTGTCAGCTTTCTGTCCGATACCGCCTTGTATGTCCGCCCGTCAGCATTGAAAAATGGCCCGCTGAACGCCGGCAGTTGCGCTTCCAGCTTGTCTACCCTGCCTGGCAGCACCCGGAGAACGCCGCTCCGCCGCACCAGCGTCTGCAAACCGGCCTTCTGATAAACCCGCGCAAGCTGCGCCCCCAAACGCAGCCGCCCCGGATGCGGCAGCGCCCCTCGCAGGAACAACCTGCTGACCCAACGCTGCTTGGCCGGCCTCTGGTCCTGCGCCGCGACTTGGGCCCTGGTGTTGGCCATAATCCGTCCGTAGGGAACACCCGACGGGCAGACTGCTTCGCAGGCGCGGCACTGGAGGCACATGTCCCAGTGCGACACCACCCGGGGGTTGATGGCCAGCCGGCCCTCATTCACCGCCTTCATCAGGGCAATGCGACCCCGGGGCGACTCGGCTTCCAACGACAGCTCGCCGTAGGTGGGACACGCGCTGATGCACAACCCGCAATGGACGCAACGGTACATGTCGGCCTCTGCCGGAGCATCAACCCCGATGAAGCCGCTCACCGGCGTCGCGCTCCCCGCGTGCAGGTGTGCGTCCGCTTGGTCTGAAGTCGCGCCGCCCGCCATCATATCCCTCCGACGAAGCGGCCGGGGTTAAGAATCCCCATCGGATCGAACCTCTCCTTGATGCGTGTCATTATGTGCGCCCCTTCGGGAGAGTCCCCCCATACGCTAACCCTGCTTTTGAGTTCCGGTGATGCACGCTCCACTACCGCCGACCCCCCGATACCCTTTGCCAATCCCTGTACCCTAGCCGCAAAAGCCGCCAATTGCTCACCGTCCGTCCCGCTCTCCGAACCGTCCGGCCATAAAAACATTCGGACCAAGCCGAAGCCAGGGTCCGCAATTATGTCCACCGGCGCGTCCAGCGGGACCACCTCCGCTTGTGGTGCGTGGCCTGTTCCATTTGCTCTGGCCAGCCAACTTAGCGCTTTCCTGGTGTCCGACGGCGTCACGTTGACCCTCAATGTCAAATGGGGCAAATCATCCGGCTCCCACCCCAAGTCGGTAACGGCGCGAAGAAGCCCGGCGGACTGGTGCCCCGTCACCTCGGTTGCCTGAGAGGCTCCCCTCTCGCGCAGCAATCCCATGGCCTCGCGTAGCTTGCGCCTTACGGCTGAGGCGCGCCCGGTGAAGAGGGCCACTGCCATGCACTCCCCTTGGGACATTTCGGGCAGTTGGAGTCCGGCGAGAGATGGCTGGCCTTCGACTCGCCGCGACAAACGGTGTGCCAGCCTTTGATTCAAGACTTGCATCCCCTGCGGTGCGTAGACCTGTTTGACCAAGAGGCTTCCCGCATCAACCCCGGCTTGCATCGAGGGCAGCACGACCATCAAAGCCCCGGATTCGGCAGCAAGGGGGGTCAGCTTGAAGGTGGCCTCCACAATAATACCCAGCGTGCCCAGTGACCCGGTGTAAAGCTTGTCCAAGTCGTAGCCGGTGACGTTCTTTACTACCTTGCCTCCCGCCTTGGTTTCCAGTCCTTCGGCGTTGACCACCCCTATCCCTATCAGCCACTCGCGCGGCAGGCCGACACTGGACCGCAAAGGCCCGGTGACGTTGGCTGCTAGGATGCCGCCAATGGTTGCGGCGTTGGACAACGGAGACTCCAGCGGCAAAAACTTTCCTCCGCCCGCAACGTGCTGCTGCAAAGCGTCCAGCGTGACCCCGGCTTCCACTGTTGCAGTCAGGTCGGAGGGCTGGAAGTCCAAAATACGGTTGCAGCGGCACAGGTCCAGCACAACGCCGCGCTTGCCGGGCGGGTTGCCCAGCGACACATGCACGCCGCCGCCTCGGGGGAAGAGCGCTACATTCCCTTGCTGCGCCCACCGCACAACCTCAGCAACCTGCTGCCTGTCTTGAGGCTGCACCACCGCGTCCGGCGCTTGGCCGTCTATCGCGTAGTCGCCGAGCAGGTCATCATCGAGCCAACAAGCAGCGTCCAACGGCCGGTTTGCAACAAGCTGTGAAGGGCGCCTATCTACCATCAACCAACCACTACTAAGTAACTATCTCAAACCTTGTACCGGTACCCAACAAACACGTTGCAGCACCCAACCCGCCATTCCCAATCTCATCCCGTCATTCCCGCTTTCGACTCGTCATTCCCGCGCAGGCGGGAATCCATAAACCTCAACCAACAACAAGTGGATGTCGGCAGAACCAGCCTGTTTTTGAAATAGTTTCTAATCTCCAGACACTGACCACCGGCCACGGCTAAACTGTCATCCCCGATTCCGGTCGGCGGGCCGGCGGCTGGTAATGTGTGCCGTCAGGGAAAATCTTGCCCGGATTCAGCCGGTTCTCCGGTGCGAAAGCCTCCCGCACCAGTAGCATCGCGTCCATGTCATCCTGCGAGTACGACAAGGGCATCAACTCCTTCTTCTCCAACCCCACGCCGTGCTCACCGGTCAGGGCGCCCCCGGCCTCTATGCAGACCTTCATGACCTCGGCCCCCGCCTCGATTATCCTTTCCAGCGCCCCCGGCTGCCGTTCGTCGAACAACAAGGAGGGATGCAGGTTGCCGTCCCCCGCGTGCAGCACGTTGGCGATCAGCACGCCATACTCTTCACTTATCCGGCTCACCTGCCGCAGCACTTGGGTCAACTGTGTCCGGGGCACCACACCGTCCACCAAGTAATAGTTCGGCGCCAGGCTCCCAAGGGCTCCCAGTACCCCCTTGCGGCCTATCCAGAGGTTGGCCCTGTCGTCCGCCTCTTCCGCAACTCTGACCAGCGACGGCCCCGACTCCCAAAGAGCCGCCTCCACCTCCGCGCCTATCTCGTCGACCTCTTCCTGCAGACCTTCCAGCTCGACCAGCAGCACCGCCCCCGCATCTTCCGGGTATCCCGCGTCCATCACGTTCTGCACCGCCCGGATGCTAAGCCCGTCTATCATCTCCAGCGCCGCCGGGACGATGCCGTGCCCGATTACTGCGGAAACGGCGGTGGCCGCCGAGTCCACATCAGGGTAGACGCCCAAAAACGTCTTGACCGCTTCGGGCACGGGCAGCAGCCGCACCATTATCTTGGTGGCGATGCCGAACGTACCTTCCGAACCGGTGAACACCCCCCTCAGGTCGTACCCCGGCGTCTCCCGGGCCGGGCTTCCCAAGTTCACAACGGAGCCGTCCTCCAGCACCACCTCCATGCCCAGCACGTGGTTGGTGGTGGAACCGTAGGCCAAGCAATGCGGCCCGCCGGCGTTCTCGGCTATGTTCCCCCCAAGGCTGCACGCCCTTTGACTGGACGGGTCGGGAGCGTAGCGAAAGCCAAAACGGTGTACATGGGTATCCAGGTCCAGGTTGATAACCCCCGGCTGGACCGTGGCGGTGCAGTTCTCCGTGTCCACTTCCAGGATGTGGTGCATCCGCGTAAAGGCTATCTGGATGCCGCCCTCAGGCGCTATGGCTCCGCCGCTCAGCCCCGTGCCGGACCCTCTGCCCACCACGGGTATCCCATCACGGTAGGCCAGCGCCATCACCCGGCTCACTTCTTCTGTCGAGTTGGGAAGCACCACCGCCTGCGGAACGTTCCGGTCCACCGACCCGTCGTACTCGTAAACCAGCAGGTCGTCGGGGTGGTGAATAACATACTCCGCACCCACAATCCCCCTGGCCTCTTCAATAAACCGCTGCGTTACCACGAAACATCCCGCCATTATTTAGTAAATATCTCAAAACTTGGCGCACTACCCAACCCATCATTCCCACGAATGAACATCACCCTCGCGAAGGAACGTCACCCCCGCGAAGGCGGGGGCGGGAATCCATAAGCCTCGGTCAACGATAGGGGTTGCCAGTGGAGACAATTGATTTTGTGATAGTTTCTCAATCGTTGCCAAACCTAACGGACCGCTTGGATGATAGACCAGCCCTTACCGTATTGGCAAGGAAGAGAATCAGAAATCAGTCTCAAGAGAATATCATCCCAATCATCCAAATCAAACGAATCCCGGTTCAGACAAATCGGCGCTCGACCGACACCCCTGAGAACTACTTCAAAACTTGTTACAGCACTCAACACTTGTTACAGCACTCAACCCGTCATTCCCGCGCAGGCGGGAATCCATAGGCCTGTGTGAGCGAGAAAGTGTTGTCAGCGGAACCAGCCGAACCAGTCGGTTCTGAGATAGTTTCTACGCCCCCGCCGCACTGTTCAGTTGGTCAAACTGCTCCACCATCTCCCGCGCCGGCGCCGGCGTCAGCAATGTCACTAGGACCGCCGCTGGCGCCGCAATCAGGAACCCCGGCGTGGCCGGCTGAATGTTCCACATCCCTCCCGGATTGGCTCTCATCACCTCCCAAAGGCCCGAAAGCGCCCCGACCGGAGCCGTCGCCTCGCTATCCAAGGGCAAATACCACCACAGCGTGGCAACTACGGTGCCCGTCGTAATGGCCGTCAGCGCCCCCCAGAAGTTGAACCGCCGCCAGTACAGCGCCAGGAGCGTCACCGGGCCGAAGGCCGCTCCCATCCCTCCCCAAGCCAGCGATACCAAGCTGAACACCGAGTCCGGGTGATAAATCGACACGACCGCCGATATGATCCCCACAACCAGCAGCATGGCCCGGCCCAGCCACACCCGGGACTGGGTCTGGACCGAGTAGGTCAGCCGCTTGATGAGGGGCATGTCATCGGTGACGATGGCCGAGGCCAGCAACAATTGAGAGTCCGCCGTGCTCATCACCGCTGCGATTACCGCCGTCAGCAGCAGCCCTGCCACCAAGGGGGGAAAGAACGACGTGGATGTGATCAGGTACACCCGCTCCGGGTCCACCATTACCTGTTCCAGCAGCCCTCGCTCCGCCAGCGCCGGCACCGCCACCACTCCCAGCAGCAGGCCGAAACCAAAGACTAATATCATCCACGCCACGCCGATGTTCCGGCTTCTGGGGATGTGTTCCTCCCGGTCCACTGCCATCAAGCGGGCCAGCACCCGTTGGGAACCGAAGGCCCCCAAGCCCCAGCCCGCTGTCGAAAGCAGGAAAATCGGACCGACGAAATCGCCCGACTGGTTCGTCAGCGGGTTCCAGAAACCCTCTCCCGTATTCCCCAAGCCTTGGAACGGGTCACTGACCATTACTATCAGCATCACTGGCAGGATCATAAAGCCGCCCAGCATGATCAACGACTGGAACACGTCTGTGCGCGAAACTGCCAGGAAGCCGCCGATGAATGTGTAGGTCGTGATGGCCCCCAGTGTTATCACGACTCCCATGAAATGGAATTCCTCGTGAGTAACGTTGAACACCACTTCGATGAGTTTGGCTCCGGCAATCAGACCGGAACTGACGTAGAAAATGATGAAGAATACCGTTATGACCGCCGACAGGGTGCGCAGCGTCCCGCTGCGGTCCATGAACCGCTTCTCGTAAAACTCCGGCATCGTCAGCGAGTCGTCGGTGGCGATGGTGTACCGGCGCAAACGCTTCCCAATCACCGTCCACACAAGCCAACTTCCCAGCACAATGCCGGCCGCTGTCCACAAGTGCAACATTCCGGCGGTGAAGGCCAGCGCCGGGAAGACCAGCATCGTCCAGCCGCTCGTGGTTGAAGATGCCGCGCTGAGCGCCGAGGTGAAGGCCCCCATCCGTCGGCCTCCCAGCACGTAGTCCGACATGTCGTTCATCTGACGCGCCTTGAAGACAGCTATCCCGACCAACACGGCGAAATACACCAGAAAGACGATCAGTACCCAGTAGCCAAAGGACATGGAATTGGATTCCTGTACTCCCTAACGATTTCCCCTCGCTGCCTCAACCCCGCTGGTCCGGCCCGCGGCCAACCGCCGGACCCCCTCCCGGCAGGCTGGCGCAGTCACCCGGCTCACTTCCTCCATCAAGTTCAGCCCATAAACGGGTCCAATATCGTCAACCCTTGTATCCGTTGGCCGTGCTGCATGTCCTCGCTGTATAGCCGGGTGCACCCCGCTTCGAGAGCGGCGGCCACAATGAGGGAATCATAGAAGCTGAGGCTGTGCTGGCTCCGAAGGGAGATAGCACTCTGGTACAGGGAACCCGTGGGGTTTATCTGCCACAGAGGAATCAGGACCTCGTCCAGAAGCCTCCGGACCCGGTCGAGCGGCGTCCCAAACTTCCCGGTCAACACGTTAACCGTTTCCTGGACGACCTGATAGCTGATGCAGCCGCTGGCATTGGTCAAACTTTGGGCAACCAACTCCCGGGCACGCTGGCGTTTTTCGGGGACTCCTTCATCGACCGAATAAACAAGTACGCTGGTATCTAGGAAATGTTCAGCGCTCATTCATTTCATCCCGGCTGAACTTACGCCCCCCTGTTTTTATGACTTCCGCCACGGCATCAATGGCGGCCAAGGCCCTGTCCGCCTGCCGTTGCCGCCCCACATAGTCAGCCAGCCACTGCCGGAACACTGCGTTCAGGGTAGTTTGCTCTGCAGCGGCTCTGCGGCGCGCCGCCGCAATCAGTTCTTCATCGGCGCTGAGTGTTATGTTCTTCATATCGACCCCCAGATCAAGGGTGTGCACTGTTCCAGTGTGCACGTTTCAAGTGTAAACCGGCGGGAGAATATGAATCAATCACCCGTCACAATTCCCCCAATGCTTCGTCAGGGGAAACTACTGTCAGCCCATAAGCGTCCTGAATCCCCGATTCCCGCAGGTCGTCTCGAAGAGCCCCGTCGGTCGTGACAAGGATCGCCCCGGACTCCACAGCCAGCCTCACAATATAAGTGTGGTCTGTACTGCCGGGCGGAATCGACCCTTCTTCATCGAAGGAAGCCGCAGTGTGACCGAAACCGTCCACCTTATTGGCAGTCGTAAGGGCGTTGCAAAGGACACGGAATAGGATTGGTCCTACTTGGGGTAGTTGGTGACCGGGCCGGTTGAGTTGCTCGTAAAATTTGTCCCACAGAATATCATCGACCACTATGGTGTGACATATCTCGATTATCTGTTGGACCAGTTCGGCGCAAACGGGACTGGGAGCGCCCTCATCATCAAGCCCCTGTTGCGCCAGTATTACAACGTTTTCATCCAGGATGAAGCGGGGCGTCATGCTCTGGCGCGCAGCGCATCCACAAACCGCCGCATTTCGTCCAAGTCCGTCTCGAAGAAGCTCTTCAACCCGCCGACTACCTGGCCGTGCTCGGTTACTTCTATTTCCTGCGCGGAACAGACTCCATCTTCATCCTTTTCGAAAGAGTATATGGCGACCTCTTCCGGCGATAGCTTCCCTTCCGCCATCAAGGTAAGCAGTCTTCCCGCCACATGTTCGCTGTGCGTGGTCATCATTATCTGCTTGCTGTCCGCCTTAGCTTCCTCAACCAGCACCGACGCCAAGTCGGCCTGCGCCTTGGGATGAAGGTGGACCTCCGGCTCCTCAATCAACACCGTAGCTCCCGGAACAGTCCTCACAACTTCAAACAGGAGTCGGACGAGAGCATTCGTTCCGAACCCCTCTGCAACAAGACCAATATCACCCACCGGAGATTCTGATAGCGGTTTTATGGATTGGGATGGGATGAGTTCTGTCCTGAACCCGACGCCCGTGATTCGTTTCATTAGACGGGAAACTTCCTCGACATCACTTCGGGAATATGCCAACGTCGTGGCGGTTTCCTCTTCCTGTTTCCCCAATCCCTCGCCGATAGAAATGTCACCGGAAAGTTCAGGCCCCAAGTGGTAGGTTCCTCGAGTCAGTGCCCTAGCCGCAGGAACTATCTTTATATTGGCCATAGCATTTGTAGGAACACCGGAAAGCAGTTGCCAAAGTTCGAGGTTAATCTGCGTCACTCCAGAGTAAGACGCGACTCTAAAGCTGTTGATCCCAGCCTGCTGCTCATATTGGATATTGCCAAGAGGAGTTGCGATATACATGTTACTGCCTCTATGGCTTTCAAAGGGAATCTCCCATTCCTCTCCCCAATACCGAAACTTAGTGCTTCCCCAACGTTCTATGAAACTCGCACGATTGGAGTACCGCAGGTCCACATCGAAATCCACTCGATCTTCAATGATTTCAGACTTGGTATGCCAACTTCCCGACAACGATAATTCAACCCCCTCAGGGTGCTTGTCTGAACCTCGAAGTGCAAATTCTTCCCGCGCAAGCCATACTAAACCGCCCCGCAAGGCCAACGACCTGACGTCGTCCTTTGACTGTTTGAGCAACATCAACGCCTGCAGAACACCTGACTTGCCCGTGCCATTGGGCCCTATCAGGACCGTAACCAGCTTCGGATTGATGCTCACATACCGAAAGCACTTGAAGTTGCCCAGTGTGATGTTCGTTATCATGCCGACTACCCTCGCGCCGATTATATCACCGGCCGGGATGCCGTTGAGGTCGCCCAACTAACCGGTTCCAACCCAGACCTCAAAGTAGTCCAACGGATAGCCGTTTTGAGCTGCCCAACGAAGCATTGTAACGGTGGGAACGCGGTTATCCGGACGAGAAACGGGCTTCATAAATAACGTCGGCGATGTGCTTCAAGCTCTCAACGACTCCATCTAGCATTTCCGGGTACTCCACGTCTCTTTTCAGGTTGACCGGGATCCAATTGGCTTCGGTCATTCCGAGTTCGTCACCCACCTCGCCGAGTTTGTCTACCAAATAATTGAGGCAATCAACCCACAAAGACGTATCGCCGGTTCGTTCGAACTGGTCAATGTTGACGCCGAACCATACAATGGCGCCGCGAATTCTGATATACCTTCCGTAGCCGTAAGTGCGAGGGGTTGCCCTCAAGCCCTTCCTGCTCACCCATTCTTGCTCGATTCCTCTTTGGGTCGCGGCATCAATGAGACGCTTGTATTGACGTTGGCGGATCTCCGAGTCCGCCCCGAATTCCTCACCTTGACGAATGGGCTTCAACGCCCCTGCATCGGCGTACTTGGCAAGATTTCGCAACTGACGGATTTCATTTTCGACACCCGCCTCATCGAAGTCTCTGCTCCTGGCGGCCATGCTATCAAGGAGACCACCCCAACTGGCAATCATCAAGTGCCGTTGTGTATCCCCCATTCGCACGCATTTGCGCTCCGAGTCAACCTCAGTCAAGGTATCGAACTTCCGATTTAGGCGTCCCTTCAACTGAGGCCACAATGACTGGATTCTATCCTCCGGGGCCAGGAACATCACGACCGCAGGACCATCATCCGGCAGCCGGTTGATGTATCCGTTGGGTTGGTTGCGAGTGAGTTCAGCCCAGAACTTCACTTCGATGAGCACCCGTTCTCTACCGGTCTCATCAAAACCCACCAAGTCCGGGCGTGTACCCTCTGCCTGAATCACTTGCGTTTTCACAGTGGTAATCGGGTTTACGCCTCGGATGCCGGACTGCACCACGTCATTCAATGCTTCCACGGAGGCGTCCGAGTGGTCAAAAATGTGACGGAGAGCTTCCGTTGCGATGTTCTCAGTATTGCCGGGGAAGCTGGAAACCAGGTAAGCCAGCAAAGTATCGTTGTCGGGCACAAAAAACCTCCCTCAACTCTGATACGCCGGGTTCATTGGATAGTCATCTCGCTGGCCCGTGTCGCCGGGTTGGATTACGAAGTCACGGCGGTCCCGGTAGAGACGAGCACGGTTTATGACGTAATTTCCCTCAGGTTCCAAATCATCCCAGTGAGTCATCAGCCAGTATTTGTAGTCGCCGATAAAAAGGTATGTGTTGTTCATGCGAAAAAAGCGGCAGGCCACCCCTTCACCGGCACGGAATCTGTCACAGATTGCCTCCAGAAGCTCCTGCTGACCGTCCTTCTCAGTCAACACATATTCGTGGGGCCACGTTGCCCGGTAGGTAACCGCTTCTCGCCACGTAGCGCGGACTATGAGTTCCGTCAATTTTAGTGTCATTTTCTCAATACCCCAAGTGTGATAATGCCAGCCAATCTTCCCACGTTCCCCAACCACCGTATCAATCCACAGCCATAGGACATTCAGGACAGCGCCGCCAATCCCCCCATCCCCAAAATCCCGACCCCAAACTGACACCCCGCCCCTTCCCAACTCGGAATACAACCCTCTACCATAAATGCAGGTCCAAAGCGCCGTCCCGCCGGGACGCGGACCAAATCCAACCGCGCCACTGAGGCAACATGGTATCCAATGAAGAAAAAACGCCCCAGGACCAAGCACACCCAACCCACCCAGCGACCCCCGGGACCCGTCGCCAATCCCGCCACAGGGCCGGAATGTCAGGAAATGTCAGAGAATGACATGGAATCCGGAAATCCCGCCCTCACTCCCCGCCAACGGACCGTCTTGCCCATCATGGCGGCCGTCCCCACTATCGCCAAGGCCGCCCGGATATCCGGTGTGACGGAAAGGACCCTGTACCGCTGGATGGAAAATGACGCCTTCCGTGATGAACTGGCCCGCCTCCGGCGGGAATGTGCCGAACTCGCCCGCCAAGCCCTCCAGGGCCTGATGGTCCAGAGCGTCTCCGTTCTGGCCGACTCCATGGACGACCCCGACAAGTCCCTCCGTTTCCGCGCCGCACGCAGCGCCCTGGCTTTCGCCCTCCAGAGTTCCGAGATCGACAAGCTCAAGGAGGAAATCAGGGACCTGTCGGAAGCCCTCCCCGTCTGGGCCGCCCACAACCCCGCCAAGTAAACGCATACAACCGTCATACCCGCATACACCGCCATACCAGCCATACAACAGCCATAACCATCACACAACCGTCATAACCGCGATGACCGCCCTTCACATAACCACCATACCCACCGTACAAACGCCATACCCACCACACAACAGCCATACCCGCCATATACCGTCATACCCAGCCATACAACTACCGTCATACCCAGCCACACAACCGTCATACCCGCGAAGGCGGGTATCCAAACCCAAGTGAGGTGAACGCCGCGCCATGAATGAATTACGCGCCCTCAGGACCAGGGTCAACGCCCTCCGCCGGAAAATGGCCCTCCCACTGGCTATCGTCCGCGTCCGCCGGATGGCCTCCGATTATTGCCATCGGTGGTCCGTGGCCCAGTCCAACCATGAACTCCCGCCCGACCCCCACCCCTTCATCCAGAGTATGGTTAGGGTCGGCATCTGGCTCCCCTCCTTCCCCGCTGCCCGCAATTTCCTTGACGGCTGCCGCCGTGCGAAAACCGCGCCCGACCCAGAACGCCTCGTCGGTATCCTTCTCCCATGGTCCCACCGCTACACGTAAAGCCGCGTTATCCCGTAGGGGCAACCCTTGTGGTTGCCCTGGGCTTCAGGGCCTTTTCATTCTCTCGTCTTTCCCGCGCAGGCGGGAATCCATGTGGTCCTGCCACGAGAAGTTTGCTATAGGCCACGGTCATGTAGGTTCCCGCTTTCGCGGGAAAGACGAGACCCGTTTAACCCAATCCGGAAAATGAAAAGGCCCTGCCTGGACTCGACCTAATCTTGACATGTTATTGATTCTGTACCAGAATCGGGGGCACGTGACGCCTGACGCGCAAGGCTCCCGGAAGCCCCTTCTCCCCTTGGGGAAGGCCCGTATGAAGAGCGGCGGATAGGAGTCGAATCACGCGCAGTCATCTGACCACAGGTCTATCTGGAGGGTCTTAATGACAACTACTGCCAGTCAATACGAGTCCAGGATAACCGTCCAAGGGGCAGAGGTCCAAATGTTTTCCAGCGGCTCAGGCCCGCCCCTGTTGTTCCTTCACGGGGCCGGCGGAAGCCCCGGTTGGCAGCCCTACTTGGACAACCTGGCCAAAACACACACCGTTTACGCACCTTCCCAAGCGGGATACAACGGTACTCCGCGGCCTCCCTGGATTTCGACCATCACCGACTTGGCCCACTTCAACCAAGCCATGGTGCATGAGCTTGGCCTCCAGGACTATATCCTGGTGGGCTTTTCGATGGGCGGTTGGGTGGCTGCCGAGATGGCCGCTATGGACCATCACGATCTGAAGGGGCTGGTGCTGGTGGACGCGGCTGGGATTAAACCAGTCCATGGGGAGATCGCCGAGGTCTTCATGGTGTCGGCCCAGACCCGCGCGGCCCAGCGTTTCTATGACATATCCCAAGTGCCGGACGTCGAGAAGGAGTGGTGGACCCGTGAGCTGAGCCCGGAGGAGACGCTGGTGGACCACTCCAACCGCGAGATGTCGTCCCGCCTCTGCTGGAAGCCCTATTTGAACAACCCCAGCCTGCCTCACTACTTGGGGAAGGTTGACACACCTACGTTGATTATCTGGGGCAGGCAGGACGCCGTGGTCCCTGTGGAATGCGCCCATCTCTATGCCAATGCGCTTCCCAACGCCACGGTCCGGGAAATCGACCGGTGCGGCCATTTCCCCTTGGCGGAGAAACCCGCCGAGTTCAACCAAGTTATCAACGAGTTCCTCTCGGGGTTGGGCTGAACCCCACCTCTGGGTGAAATAAGAGCGGACGGCGTGCCGTACCTTCCGTCACCCCCGCCAAGGAACGTCACCCCCGCCAAGGCGGGGGACGGGAATCCACCATTCTTATAAGGAGGACTTATGCCTACCGACCGTTACGGACTCCCCATGTCCACATCTTCCAACACCGCACGGGCCCACTTCGAAACGGGCTTGGACCTGGCCTTGACCCAGAGCTTCGGGGCGGAAGAGGAGTTTGCCCAAGCGATCGAAGCCGACGAGGGGTTTGCCCTCGCTCACGCGGCGTTGGCTTTCATGCAGGCCACCCGTATCGCCATGCCCGAGGCTAGGGAAAGCGCCGGGACCGCCGTCAAACAATCGTCTGGCATCTCTCAGCGGGAACGACAGTATATCGAGGTGGTGTCCAAGTTTGTCAACGGCCAGAACCATCAGGCTACGGCGGCGGTGCACGAGCACCTGGATGAGTTTCCCCTCGACGCAATGATTCTCCGCTTGGCCCAGCGTCTCTACGTCCAAGGCTGCGTCGGCGCAGGTATTCCCGATTACCCGCCCCGGTTCTACCACCTGATGACCGGCGTGGCGCCCAGGTACGGCGACGACTGGGCCTTCATGGGCCAGTACTCTTGGGCTAACCATGAGGTGGGACGGATGGCCGAGGGTTTGGACTTGGCCGAACGTTCCCTCAACCTGAAGCCCGACAACGGCGTAGCCGTCCACTCCGTGGCTCACGTCTTCTACGAGTTGAGCCGCGATGAAGAGGGATCAGACTTCCTGAGCGGCTGGCTCGAGGACTACGACCGCCGCGCCGCCTACCGCGTCCATCTCTCTTGGCATCAAGCATTGTTCGAGCTGGCCCAGGGCCGCTACAACCAAGCCCTGGAGTGGTACGAGAACGACATCCGCCCGGCTGTGCAGGGCCTCAGGTATCAAGCATTGGCCGACAGCGCGTCATTGATCTGGCGGATGCGCATCTACGGTGACAAATCGCCCAACATGCCTTGGCAGGAAATCATCGACCTTGCCGCACCGGCCGCTGCCAGGCCCGGCCCGTCTTTCCGCGACGCCCATGCTGCCCTGGCCTTCACCGCCGCCGGCGACGATGCATCGTTCAACAAGCTGGTCGACGGCCTGCAGGCGATGGCCAACAACGGGGACGCCTGCGCTCTGGAGGCAACCCTGCCCCTGGTCAAGGGTATCGGGGCTTTCGGCGAGGGTGACTACGCCGAAGCAGTGCGGTTGATGGAGCCGGTGTTCCCTCAACTGACCCGGGTCGGTGGTAGCCATGCCCAACGGCTGGTGTTTGAGGACACCCTGCTGGAAGCCTGCTTGAGAGCCGAGGAGTTCGACAAGGCGACGGCAATGCTCAAGGACCGCCTGTCCAAGCGTGAGTCTCCCCGCGACAATTACTGGATGGCGCGCGCGCAACAGGGGCTGGGCGACCTCACGGCGGCCCAGGAAAGCCTCGGCGTAACCAAAGAGGGCTGGCAGGGAGCCGATAACGACACCCAGGAGTACGCCGCCTTCACCCGCATAGCCCAAGGATCTTAACAACCCGCATATCGTCAAGCGATTCGTAAGGCCGGTCCTTCTTCATGGGACCGGCCTTAACCATTTGCAAGAAACATTCCCCAGGACGCCCTTGGCGGAAGCGTTTTGAAGGAAGGAACAGAAAACAAGAACACCTGACATATCAAGAGCGAGAGGAGGCCAACATGTCCAGTGAGTCCGGCCGCACGGAAAAACTAGGCTTCGCCGACTGCACCGTACCGGAGACTAACGTCACTGTCTACGAAGCCCTCTACCGTCGGCGCATGGCGTGGGACTTCAAAGACCAACCGGTGCCCAAGGATGCTCTGGACCGCATGTTGGACACTGCCGTTTGGGCGCCCAACCATCGCCTCACCGAACCTTGGCGGTTTTTCGTCCTCGAGAAAGGAAGCGCGGCGTTGGAGAAAGTGGCAGGGCTGGCCCACGACTTCGCCATGCAACGGAGCGGAAACGCCCAGCGCGCCGAAGCCACTCGCCACTCTTTGCTCAATACCCCTGTGCTCGTCTACATGTACTCTACTCCCGGCCGTGACGAGGAAGGCACTCGGGAGAACTACGCGTCGGTCTGTTGCGCCGCCCACAACATCGCCCTCGCCGGAGTGGCCGAGGGCTTGGCAGTCACTTGGGAGACCGGCGGCCCCACCCGCCACCCCGACTTGGCCAGGACTCTGGGTGCAGAAGACGACTGGACGCTGGCCACCATGCTCTCCATCGGCTACCCCGACGAAGACCCCAACTCCCAACGCACCCCCGTATCCAACTTTGTTCGTTGGCTAGAATAGTCCACGCCTATCCAACACAGAGAGGAGGCGACATGCCCATTATCAGGAAAAGCGACTGGACAAAGAGAGAAGATACAACCTCTCCCGGCTTGGAGTCGTTCGGCATCGTCGACGTGGCCCACGGCAGTGCATCACTGAGACTCGGGGAAGTGACCATCGCCAGCATGTCCCGCGTGCCGCGCCATACTCACACCAACACGGAAGAAGCGATGGTCTTATTGGAAGGAGAGTTGGAGGCGTTGGTGGGCTCGCAGCGAATGACCATAGTACCCGGCGACGTAGTTCTCGCACCCGCCGGCACGGTGCACGGGTTCGTCAACCGCTCTGATACCCCGGCCCGGTTGTTGTTCGTCTTCCCGATCCACGAACCCGACCGGGTGCTGTCTACGCCGCCGAACGCCCCGCCGTCGGGGTTCCCGTCGGAGCAGGGCCTCTCCGGCTATAGCTCACCCCACGACAGGCCCTTGGAGCGTGAATCTCAGACTTGACGGGCGTATTGCTGTTAGGTAAGGTGAAAACGACAACAAATCGCTACAGAAGAGAGGGGAACTAATGGCGGAATACGACAAAATTATCCGTAACGGTACGATTGTCGATGGCACCGGCGGAATGCCGGCTTTCCGTGGCGATGTCGCAATAAAAAACGGCAAAATCGCCATGATCAGCGGGCGAATTCAAGGATCCGCCACGGAAGAGTTGGACGCCACTGGCTGTATCGTAGCTCCGGGTGCTATAGACCTTCATACCCACTATGATCTCCAGCTCAACTGGGAACCTTACGCCACCATGTCCGGCTGGCACGGCGTTACGTCGGTCACCATAGGCCAGTGCGGTTTCGGCTTCGCACCCTGCAAGCCCGAAGACCGGGAAGCAGCGATGCGCCTGATGACCAGGATCGAGGCCATTCCTATGAGAACAATGGAATTGGGCCTGCGCTGGGACTGGGAGACCTTTCCGCAGTGGCTGGACAGTCTGGACAACCATCCCCTCGGAGTCAACGTGGGAGCGCTGGTCCCATTCAACACGCTCCGCATGTACGTGATGGGGCTGGAGGACTCCCGCACGGTGATTCGGGCTTCCGACGAGCAGATCCGGCAGATGGAGGAACTCCAGCGCGAGGCCATGCGCGCCGGCGCCTTCGGCTGGTCGGCGATGAAGACCCTGGCCAACCGCCCTGACGACGGGCGTTTCATCCCCAGCCAAGTGGCCTCCAACGACGAATTCCTGGCGCTGGCCAATGTCTTGAACGAATTCGGCGTCGGGCACATCGGTTGGACCCGCGGCCCGGCGGAACGGCCGTTGCCGCCCGGTGAGCCGGACCTGATCGGCGGCGGGGACCCCGGTGCGGTCGTGGCCGCAGTCACCGGCCAATCCGCCATCCTGATGGACGCGGTGGAAGGCGACGCTCCAGGCAGGGGCCGCGAGGACTTCCTGATTGAAATGTGCCTGGCCTCCGGCCGGCCCATACAGTGGGGCGCGGTCTCTTTCAATGAAAACGCCCCCGGCCGCTACAGGGAGCAATTGGCGTTCCTGGAAAGGGCCCGTGCCGAGGGAGCGCCGATGTTTGCCCAGACCACGGCGTTCTCGCCCTCGCCAGTGTTCGAACTGGCCGAATATAACGGTTTCGACGCCATGCCCAACTGGATTGACCCCTTCGTCGGCACCCCCGAAGAGCGGATTGCCAAGCTGAGCCTCCCGGAGAACCGGGACAAGATGCGCCAGGACGTAGGCGCATACGCCGGTCAGGGCGGCGCCGCCGACGCGGCCTCCGAATGGTCCAAGATGCGGGTGGTGGAAGTCCGGGAAGAGCACAACCTTAAGTACGAAGGCAAGACCATCGCCGAGTTGGCCCAGATGATGGGCAAGCATCCCATGGACGCCATGCTCGACCTGGCCATCGACGAAGGGCTGCGCACCGAGTTCACCTTTGACTCGGCCCAAGGTACCGACAAGACCGCAGTGTCAGAGATTCTGAACCATCCTTATACTCACCCCTGCGTCTCCGACGGCGGGGCCCATACCAGGTACCAGACCCTCGGCTCCTGGCCAGTCAATATGATCGCTGACCGGGTCAGAGACCAAGGAATGATGAGCCTCGAGAAGGCCCACTACAAGATGAGCAGCCTGCCGGCGACCATAGCCGGGTTCACCGACCGCGGAATCTTGAAGGAAGGGTTCGCCGCCGACATCATGGTCTATGAACTGGACAAGTTAGGACTCCAGTTCGACAGCCCGATCTACGACACCGACTTCCCCGGCGGAGAGCGCCGCATCATCCAGAAGGCCAAGGGAATCCGTTTCACCCTCGTCAATGGTGAGGTCACCTTCACCGAGGGTACGGTATGCACCGGAGCCACTCCAGGGAAGCTGCTGCGCAGCTACGACATGGTAAACCGCTAACCAAAACCGATCCAGCACTTATGACGACGAGCTTGTCCTACGGAGCCCGTCGTCATAAGCCATCATGAATGCGAGGAAGCGGTATCGCCGCAATGCGGCGATACCGCTTCCAAGGTTTATCACGCCAAGTTCGACGCAGGGTAGCTCTATGGGCCGGAATATCCAAGATAGCCCGCTTTTTCCCATTCGCGGACTTGGTCTTCGGAGTAGCCCAGCTCTTTAAGAATATCCCAAGTGTGCTGTCCTAAGGCCGGGGAGGCAACGTCCGCTGACATGGGTGTCTCGCTGAACCGGGCTATGGTGCCCATGGTCTTCACTTTGCCCGCGTCCCGGTGCTCCAGTTCCTTTACCAACCCGTTGGCCTTAATCTGCGGGTCGTCGAACAACTCCTCGACAAACCGGACCCGCCCCGCGGGAATCCCCTTCGCCTCAAAAATGCTCAGCCACTCGGCAGAGGTCTTTCGAGAAAACAGCTCTTCCGCCGCGGCCTCCAGCTTGCGGGCCCGGGACTGGGCCTCCGGGTCATTGGGACTGAACTCTAGCTCCGGGGCCATCTCGGCCAGGCCCAGCGTTTCGAGCAGGCGGCGGCGTAACGGATCACTGAGACAGCCTACGGCGATGGGGCCGTCCATGGTCAAATAGGTCCGGTAGTACACGTTGGTGTGGTGCCTGGGACGGCGGCTTCCCGGAGAAGCGTCCAAGATATCCTGGTAGGACGCTGATTGGGCCCGCCTGTCTGCGATGTCCTGCAAAGCCTTGGCCCGGGTCTCTTGGTCCAAGTCCTCCACATGGAGGAACCGCGTGCCCAACAGGGCTACCGCCGCACCCAACAGGCTGGTCTCTATCTTCTGCCCGCGCCCTGTCCGTTCTCTAGCGAACAAGGCGCTGCAAACACACCCAGCCATGCAGAACCCGGCAGTCGTGTCTATCACCGGCGAAGCCCAAATCTGCTGAGGCACGCCGTTCTCCAGCTTCGTCTCCGCGGCCATCAGCCCGGTCAAGGCTTGCAGGATCATGTCGTAACCGGGCCGATGAGCGTCGGGGCCCTCCCGCCCGTAGGCGGTAATCTCGCAGTAGACCAACCGTGGGTTCAACTCGTTCAGAGTGGCATAGTCCACTCCCAACTTCACGGCGACATCCGGCCGGAAGTTGACCAAGACAACATCGACCTTCGGTATCAAACGCCTGATAACGTCCTGGCACTCGGGCTTAGTCAAGTCCAAAGGAAGGCTGCGCTTACCGCCGTTGTAGGCCATGAATCCACGACTCTCTGTCGGCGCAAACCGCTGGGTAGTGCGCCACGGTTCACCCCAAGGAGGCTCCACCTTAATGACGTCGGCGCCCATTTCCGCCAGCAGCCGACCAGCCAAGGGCCCGGCGATGATCTCGGTAAAGTCCACTACTCTTATGCCTTCCAAGGGTCCAGACATAAGCATTCTCCTATCAAGGACTATCTCGCCCTTACTCTTATAGCGTAGGCCGCAGCGGGTAGGATAAACTTGCCATATTATGCCCACAGCCTATCCCGGTAGCAAGGGCAGCGCCAAGGCGGTAAAAGCATAAGCGGGGGCACCGGTTGAAGCCGCATAGCCGGTATGATATTCTAAACATGTCGGGGCGTAGCGCAGCCAGGTAGCGCACCTGCATGGGGTGCAGGGGGCCCCCGGTTCAAATCCGGGCGCCCCGACCAGCCAGCCCATCATATATCGTCGAGAGTAAGGCCCCGTCAGTTAGAGTTGGGACGGGGCCTAAGCATTTCTACAGGAATTTTGAGCGCCGCCGTCTATGCGGCGATTACTTCAGAGACCGGAACTTCCAACCTTGGAAGCAATGGTGTGGAAATGTGACCCCCAGACCCGAAGCTCCCGCAATCGGAGAAATCGGCTTCACCAAGCCGCAGGACTTGGATGGAGTCGGTTTCCGGGTCCACCAGCCAATACTCCTTCACTCCATAGTTAGCGTAGACCTTGCGCTTTAACTCCCGGTCGCGCTGGCCGGTGGAAGGGGACAATATCTCGACCACCAAGTCCGGAGCTCCTTCGCACGGCCGCTCAGTAACGATTCCTTCTCGACCCGCCATTATGAAAAGAATATCCGGCTGGAGCACGTCTTCGTCGGAAAAAATGACGTCACCCGGGGAGCTATACACTTAGCCCAAGTCGTTGTCCCGAACGAAAGGCCACAACAACGATAGCAGAGTTCGCAATATAACCTGATGCCGGATTAAAGGAGCTGGCGCCATATACAAATCACCGTCGATAAGTTCGTAACGCTTGTCCTCGGGGAGTAAACAGTAGTCGCTGTACGTGAACCTGACTTTGGGACGTGATGTGAACATGGATAACAGACCTCCAACTAAAAGCCCCAGGAAGGCTGATATTCCCCAAACACATCCCGGAAAACGTCCATCATTTCTCCCAGGGTCGCGTAGGCCTTGACCGCCTCCAGGAGGGGGGGCATCAGATTGTCCGACCCTCTGGCGGCCTGCTCCAAGACCCGTAACTTCTCTTTCACCAAGCGGTTGTCACGGCTGCGGCGGACCCGGTTAAGCCGTTCTATTTGGCGTCGTTCACCCTCCCTATCTACTCTGAGCAAGGGTATCTCCAACTCATCGTCGGTCCGGTGTTGGTTAACCCCAACGGTTATCCGCTCGCCTTTATCTTCTTCCACTTGGTAGACGTAGGCCGCGTTGGCGATCTCCCGCTGGAAAAAACCCGATTCCAAGGCTGCCATCACCCCGCCATGGTCCTCGATCTGACGGAAGTAATCGTAGGCGCCCTCTTCCATTTGGTTGGTCATGGTTTCAACGAAGTAACTGCCGCCCAACGGGTCCACTGTGTCGGTGACGCCGGACTCGTGAGCGATTATTTGCTGTGTGCGCAGGGCTTGCAGAGCAGCTTCCTCGGAAGGCACCGCCCAAGCTTCGTCCTTCCCGTTGGTGTGCAGCGACTGACAACCGCCCAAGACCGCCGCCAATGCCTGTAATGACACGCGTACCACATTGTTTTCCGGCTGTTGCGCGGTGAGGCTGGCGCCTGAAGTCTGGGCATGGAACCGCAACCAGCCAGACCGAGGATTTTGAGACTTGAACGTTTCGGTCATCTCCCTAGCCCATATGCGTCTCGCCGCCCGAAATTTGGCGATTTCCTCAAAGAAGTTATTGTGAACGTTGAAGAAGAAACTCAGCCTGGGAGCGAAGTCGTCAACGTCCATGCCCCGTGCTACGCATTGACGCACGTACTCGAACCCGTCGGCCAAAGTAAACGCCAGTTCCTGCGTAGCGTTTGATCCGGCTTCCCGAATGTGGTAACCGCTGACGCTGATGGGGTTCCACCTTGGCATGTGATTGGTGGCAAACTCCACCGTGTCGACAACCAGCCGCATCGACGGCTCAGGGGGGAAGATGTACTCGTTCTGAGCAGTAAACTCCTTCAGGATATCGTTTTGCAGCGTACCACCGATGTGCCGGATGTCGACGCCCTGCTTCTCAGCGACAGCGATGAACATGGCCCAGATGATGGCCGCTGGGCTGTTGATGGTCATCGAGGTGGTTATTTCATCGAGCTTGATGCCGTCAAAGAGGACTTCCATGTCGGCCAAGCTGGATACGGCTACGCCGCAGGTGCCGAACTCTCCCGCCCCTCTGGGGTCGTCAGTGTCGTAGCCGTAAAGGGTTGGCATATCGAAGGCCACGCTAAGACCCGTTTCGCCGTTGCCGAGCAGCATCTTGAACCGTTCGTTGGTTTCCTCGGCCATGCCGAAACCGGCGAACATCCGCATCGTCCACAACTTTCCCCGGTACCCGGTCGCATGGACTCCACGCAAGTAGGGATACTCGCCCGGCAAACCTTGGTCCCTCAGATAATCGGCCGACGACAGGTCATCGGGAGTGTAGACTGTGTTCACCGGAATCTGCGAGGGGGTCTTAAACGCCGACCGGCGCTCGACTGACACAGAATTACTTTCGCGCCGCTGGGTAAGGCGGGACCGAAGCCGCTTCATCTGTTCGTGGGAGTACAACGGACACCTCCGGTGGTGTTATGGGACGCCCTCAAACTTGTGCCAAGGGACAATGGCTGGGCGATGGCCCAGCCCAAGCGTAGTTCGCGGCTTACGGTGGGAACCGCTCTTAGTTTTTGACCAAGCGTACGAATCGCCGCCGGCCAACTTTAAGAACGGTGCTGTGCTGCAGGTCCAACCTTGATGAGTGCTCATCCTGTTCCAGGGTGCGACTGTCTCCATTGGCTTCATCTATAGCTTGGACCGCTCCCTGGTTTATCAAGCGTTTCGCTTCAGTGACGCTGGGGGCCAAGCCAGCCTCGACGATGATGTTGCTCAGACGGCGGTTCTCATTTTGGTAAGCAGGCATTAGAGACGGCTCGTTGAAGTCCGGGATTTCTTGAGGCAGGGCCCTGCGCTGCACCACTCGTTCAAAGTCCGCTTGCGCCTCGTCGGCGGCAGCCTGGTCGTGGAACTGAGCGGTAATCTCCCGAGCAAGCTGTTTCTTGAAGTCCATTGGGTTTACGGCGTCGTTTTCCAAGTCATGGGCGAGGGCGGCCAAGTCCTGATCCGGCATATCAGTAAGATATTCGAAATAGGACTTGATCAACTCATCGGGCAGGGACATTATCTTGCCGTACATGTTTCTCGGCAATTCCTCGACACCCACGTAGTTGCCCAAGCTCTTGCTCATCTTTTGCGCGCCGTCGGTACCGACGAGAATGGGCATAAGGAAGCATTGCTGGGGACGCTGCCCTTCCATCTCCTGCAACTCACGGCCCACCAAGAGGTTGAACCGCTGGTCAGTGCCCCCGAACTCTACATCAGACTGAATCGCCACCGAGTCGTAAGCTTGAAGCAATGGGTACAGTAACTCGGTGATTGCGATAGGCCGGTGCTCGCGGAATCTCTTGGCAAAGTCGTCCCGCTCCAGGAACTGGGCGACAGTGAACTTTCCAGTGAGCTTGATTACGTCCTCCAAGCTGAACTTGCCGAACCACTCGCTTTGCCAAACAACCTCAGTCCGGTCTTTGTCCACAACTTTGAAGAACTGCCGCAGGTATGACTCGGCGTTGGCAACCACCTCGTCGTGGGTCAATACAGGCCTGGTTGCCGACTGTCCACTGGGGTCTCCAATCTGAGCGGTCCAGTCACCAACGATCAATATGACTTGATGGCCCAGTTCTTGAAGTTGGTGCAGCTTGCGGAGGCCGACTACGTGGCCCAAGTGAATATCGGGCCGACTGGGATCGAATCCCATCTTCAGCCGGAGAGGGGTACCCCGTCCCAGCATGCGGACAAACTCGTCCCGGGAAATAATATCGGAAACTCCCCGCCGAGTTATCCTTTCTATGATGTCGTCGCTATGCAAGGGCGGCCCCCATGTCTTCGTTCAAGGCTGCCCTGGAGTCCGCAACGTCCCTGTTGATTTGGACCACTAACTCATCGACGTTGCCAAAGGCTTCTTGGTCTCGGAGCTTGCTCACAAATTCCACTCCCAGCTTTTTACCGTACAAATCATCGTCAAAGTCCATCACGTACACCTCAATCAGTCGTTCGGACAGGTTGAAGGTGGGCCGGACGCCTATGCTGGTGGCGGAAGGGTGGCGAACGCCGTCTATGATCGCCCAAGTTGCGTATATGCCGTCGCGGGGCAGCGCCATGTGTGGAGTAGGTTGAAGGTTGGCCGTGGGAAAGCCCAGCGTTTGTCCGCGTTGGTAACCCTTTACGACAATGCCATCCAAGGAGAATTTGCGCCCCAGGAGCTTGGCGCAAGTAGCGACGTCGCCCTCGGCCAGAATCCGCCGGATGCGGCGGCTTTTCACTTGGTCGCCGTCAACCACCAAGGGTTGCACAGCATCTACCCAAAAACCCAGTTCCTCGCCTTTTCTTTTCAGGAATTCCAGATCTCCCTGCCTGCCTCGTCCTAACGCCGAATCCGGTCCAGCTACCAGCCCCCTCATTCTCAAGCCATTGACCATTTCGCTGACAAAGTCGTCGGCTGTAACTTGGGACAATTCTTGGGTGAAGTCCAAGCACACCACCAACTCCACTCCCTGTTCCTTCAACAGACGCACCCGTTCTTCGGCCGTAGTTATGTAACGCACGTCGCTCTGGGGTTGCAGAACGGTGGTGGGGTGGTTGACGAAGGTGAGGACGGTGGGCAGGTACTGCGGGCGAGCCAATTCAACCAAACGGCGCAGTAGGTGGCAATGGCCTTGGTGAACACCATCGAACACGCCGATGGTTACTATTGTATCCCTGTCTGGGGCGACGGTGGCAAGGCGCTGTTGCAACTTCATGCCGACTCAGGTTCCTTGGGTACCATCCCCCCGTGAGACGCTACTTTTGTAGGGAAAACGGCGCGGAAATTCTAACATCCAGTGTGTTCGGATGGTAGCATAGCCGAATAGGAGCGTCAACTTAAACCCGTTGCCGAGCATATAAAATTCCCCTTGCGTCCAGCGTTAGCCACATACTCCAAAAGTTTCCCGGTTGGCCTCTAAAGTGGTCGAAATCAATCTTTCCGTTTCTTGGTAACCATGTTGACATTATGTTTAAATACCGGAAGGAAGTGTTATGCGTGTGGTAGCTGGCAAGGCCAAGGGTAGTCGGCTGAGGGGTGCAACCTCCACGGCGGTCCGGCCTACCACAGAGCGGGTGAGGGCGGCTATCTACAATATTCTTCAACCCCAAACGTATGAGGATAAGCGTGTACTGGACCTTTACGCCGGAACCGGCAGCCTGGGGATAGAAGCCCTTAGCAGAGGCGCCGCTTGGGCTGACTTCGTGGACCAAGATCGTCGCCAATGCGCCGTGATTCAAGCCAACTTGGATACCACCGGCTTTCGGGATTTCTCAAGCGTCAGTTGTAGCTCGGTTGAGTCATCCTTGGGCAGACTCAACGGGCCTTACCAATTAGTGCTGCTAGACCCGCCATATCGCCTCCAAACGTTGGGAGCGGTGTTGGAGGTAATCGCGTCAAAGCCGGGATTAGTGGACACAGGGGGAATGGTGGTGGCCGGGCACTCCAAACGATCCGGTCTCCAAGAGGCTTATGGGCCCCTGCGCATCACCTCCCAGCGCCGCTACGGCGACAACGCCGTAGACTTTTATTGTAAAGAGGCCTAGACAAATTGACCGCCGTTTATCCGGGAAGTTTCGACCCTGTAACGTATGGACACTTGGACATTGCCACCCGCTCCGCGGCCTTGTTCGACAAAGTAATAGTCGGCGTCTACGCAACCCCTTCCAAGAACGTGTTGTTTGACGCGGATGACCGTATCGAGCTATTCACTAGAGCGGTCGGGGGATTGCCTAACGTGGAAGTAAGGAAATTTGAGGGGTTAGTGGTCAGATTCGCGCAGGACATGGGCGCCAACGTGATTGTACGGGGCCTGCGGAGCGGTTCGGATTTCGAGTACGAATTTGATATGGGAATCATGAACCGGAAGCTGGCCCCGGAAGTGGACTTGGTCTCTTTCATGACCTCTCAGGAGCATATGTTCCTTAGCTCGAGCTTGATTAAAGAGGTGGCAATGTTGGGCGGGGACATCACCGGCATGGTGCCGCCATACGTAGCAGAAGCAGTTTACCGCAAATTTGGATCACCGGCCTCGAACTAGCATAGGCCGGGCAAGGAGGACATCATCGATATCATAAACGTTATTGACCGGTTGGAGACCCTACTCGACACCAGCAAGGTTGTACCCGTCAGCGGCAACGTACTTATCGATAAAAAGAAAGTCATGGAGTTGGTTGACCAACTACGGTTAGCCATACCTCAAGAGTACAAGGCAGCCCAAGAGGTGCTGGCGCAAAAGGACCAAATCCTCAATCAGGCCATCGTCGATGCCCGTCGGACCAAGGCCAGAGCCGAGGACGAGTACCGGGAGCGATTGGACCAGAATGAAATCATCGAGAAGGCGCAACGGAAAGCCGAACAAACCATCTCTGAGGCTGAGGAACGGGCCCAACGACTGATCAACCAGTCCGAGAGTTCGGCTAGGTCCCAAGTGTCCGAAGCCGACGCCTATTCGCTCCACAGCCTTCGGAACTTGGAACGCCAGCTAAACAGCATCACGGCCTCCGTGCGTAAAGGCATCGACATGCTGGCGCAGGACACCGTCTTGAGCACGAGCAACGGCCACTACAAAGAGGAGTAGCATCGGCTGATAATGCGTCTTGCGCCAAGTAACTGCGGAAACTTCCCCTCCGGACAGCGTCATTCAGGGCGTCGCATTGGGAGACGAGTGGGCGAAGATTACACTAAGCTGGAGTTATACCAAACGGCGTTGTCCGTCACGGTTGGGTTGTTAGCTTGTGGTGGACCTGTCGATGGCTTGTCGCAGTGGTTGGGTTCCCTCTAAAGGCGTCAACTTCGCCTGACCATACTACTTGCCCGGCATATCATGCATATCGTCCGTGAAACCAAATGAGAACCCGGTGCTGGCCCAATATAGAAAAATGCACCTCCGTCTACGTTGATGTATGCGCACTCCGCGGTGGAAAATGTTCACGAACAAGAAAATCCAACAGGTTACGCGGAGTTTGCGGTCGTGGCCCAAAAAATATGATGGATGCCCAAGTCAACTCGCTGGGTTGACATTGAAATCGGGCGGAGAATAAAATTCGATACCGCTCATGGATGAAAGACGGAGGCGACATCAATGCTGGAGATGAGTATCGATAGCATTCGGGTGAGCCCGATGAACTACCAGCGTGTAGTCATCCTCAAAGAAAAAAACTCTGATCGTTACCTTCCGATCTGGATCGGGCCGGCCGAAGCCGATGCGATCGCCGTCAAACTCCAAGACCTTACTGTGCCCCGGCCACTGACCCACGACTTGTTGCAGACGGTCATCGACACGTTGGGGGCGTCGGTTAAGCACATCTTGGTAAGCGATCTTCAAAATGACACGTTCTATGCCAAGATAACCCTCCAGACCAACGGCACGGCGACGGAGATAGACTGTCGCCCCAGCGATGCCGTGGCCTTGGCGGTGCGGGTCCAAGTGCCGATTTACGTGGACGAATCGGTATTAGACAAGGCCGGCATCCTGTTGGACAAAGAAACGGGCAAGCCCTTGGTGCCCGGCGCGGAGGAGCAGCAGGCTGCAGAGAGGCCGGCGGAAGTGAAAGAAGAAGAACTCCGGCGGATGTCTGCGTTCACGGACTTCATTGACACCCTGGACTTGGAGGACTTCGGCAAGTCTCAACCCGGCAAGTGAAAAACAGAGAATATCGACACTTCATAACGGCCCCGGCAAGGATAATGTCGGGGCCGTTTATCGTTATCGCAGCATAGGAATTCGTAAAGCGAGGCTCAATTGACTTTTAAAAAGCATCCTGCTAACATTCACGCGGTTTGGCGGCAGGGATGAAGTGGTGGGGCTTTGCTTTACGACTTACGGGTTTGGGCTGGTACGTCGCCCTGTGTATAGTTATCGGTGTAGCAGGTGGCGCTTGGCTGGACCGGTTGGCGGGAACCAAGGTTCTGTTCCTTCTATTGGGGGCGGTTTTGGGCACCACGATAGCCTTTTGGGGTCTATATAAGATGGTTCGGCCGTTTTTGTCGAGTTACGGTGTAAAATCGACGGGGTCGAATAACAGCGGGAGAGATAATTAGTGTCAGCCGGCGCTACCAGGTCCCTTTTGCTCTTGGCCGCAGTGGGGCTGGTGGTCCTATTGATTGTTGGTTTGATCATAGGTGTCATAGGCCAGAAAATCCTGACCCAAGGCGAGGGTTTCGTAGAAAAACCCGAGATACACTTGGCGCCGCAGCCGATTTTTCCTGCAGCCGTTCGAGACCAAGCCTTGGGGTTGGCGTCCGCAGATGGACATGAGGTCAAGGAGGGGGAAACTCCCCACGCAACGCCGTTGACCATCACCCAAGTAGCGTTGACCAACACCCTGCTTTCAGCGTGGTTCGCTACAATAGTCACCATTCTCTTCTTTGTCCTCGGCGCCGCCAAAAGAGGCCTTATTCCGGGCCGGTTTCAGGCCTTGGTGGAGATACTCATCGAGACGGGGCTTAACTTCTGCATTAGTGTCTTGGGACAAGAGTTGGGGCGTAAGGCGTTCCCCGTGGTAGCCACCATCTTCTTCTTCGTCCTTTTCAATGCTTGGCTGGCACTGTTGCCCTTCTATCAATTCCTCGGGTTCGTGCAGGATGGGCACATTAAGGCTCACCTGTTGCGCTCCGCCGGGACCGACCTGAACATGCCCTTGGCCTTGGCGCTGGTCTCGTTCGTCTTCGTGGAGTACTGGGGATTCAGGTACAACGGTTTTGGCTACCTGAAAAAGTTTTTCGCGTTGGGCAACCTGCTGCGGCTTCGCCCGACTGGGTTGATTGAGGCCTTTGTGGGATTTCTCGAGCTAATCAGTGAAATGGTGCGTGTGGTCAGCTTCACATTCCGACTGTTCGGCAACATGACCGCTGGAGAGATTCTGGTGGTAATGATCACGTTTCTTGTCCCGCTGGTGGCGGTCGAGTTTGTCTTTGGGCTTGAGTTGCTGGTAGGACTGATACAAGCAGTGATTTTTGCCTCTCTTACTTTGGTCTTCGTATCGGTGGCGGTCAGCCACGAAGAGCACTAACAACTTATTAAACGGTTCATCGGAGGTTAAATGGGCATGGATCTCATCCTTTTGCAGGCGCTCACCAAGGAAGCGGCGCAGTTCATAGGCGCTGGTCTGGCTATCGGACTCGGTGTTGTGGGCCCGGGCATCGGCATCGGAATCCTGGGGGCAGGCGCGATGGGAGCCATCGGCCGGAACCCGGACGCTACCGGGCAAATTCAAGTCAACATGATCTTGGCTATCGCGTTCGCTGAGGCGCTTGGTATTTACGCCTTGATCGTAGCCGTAATACTGTTATTCGTGGTGTGACATGATACTCTTGGGAATTACCGAACTGGGAATTAACCTCCCCAGCCTGATCGCTTATGTGATCAACTTCGGGATTCTGTTAGGCATCCTTTTCCTGTTCGCCTACAAGCCGCTGATCCGGGTCATGGACCAGCGAGCCGAGCGGATCAGGGAAAGCCTTTCAGCTGCGGATCAAGCCAGGCAGGAAGCGTCCAGTTCAAGAGAGGCCATCGAAGAACAGTTGAACGAGGCCCGACGGCAGGGCCAGCAACTCTTGGACCAAGCGCGGGATGCGGCTGAGAGGTACCGCGGCGAAGAAATGGAACGGGCGCGGAACGACGCCGACGCGATGATAGAGCGGGCCCGCTCCGAAATTCAACGGGAACGCGACGCCGCCATCCAGGAAGTGCGGGGCAATTTTGGCGACCTTGCCATAACCGCAGCTGAACGGGTTATACGACGTTCGCTGGACCGTCAAGCCCATGAAGAGTTGATCGCTCAAGTGTTGGACGAGGGCGCTGCTGTGTCACGCGGGCCGAGAGTTTAGGTAGGCGATGCCCAGACGCGTCTCCGGTAAACAATACGCTCAAGCCATCTTCCAGTTGGCGTTGGAACAGGGCCAAGTCGACCAATGGGCCGGCGACCTCCAGTTAGCTAGCCAGGTCCTTCAAGACCCTGATTTCCACGCGTTTCTGAATCACGCCGACGTCCCGCTTGAAGAGAAGACTAAATCCATCGAAGTGGTGTTGAGGGACATTCATCCCTTGATGCAGAACTTGGTCAACCTGATGGTCACCAAAAGAATGGTGGACGCGGCGCCGGACTTGGAAGACTCTTATAACGCGCTCTTGGACCAACACCACGGGCGCCAGCGGGTGCACGTAGTTACGGCGGTCCCATTGGGCGACGCCGAATTGAGGTGTGTTACCCAATTTGCGGCTGCGCTGACCGGCAAAGAGGTGGTTGTCTCGACCGAAGTGGACGAGTCTATCATGGGCGGAATCGTAATTCAGGTCGGCGACCAACTGCTGGATGGCAGCACACGGTCTCAACTGGAAGCGTTGCGTAACCGAATGCACTCGGAGATCATGGTGCCCAGGTCTTGAATCGGGCATAAGGGAGCACTTAATGGCCATTAGAGGACAAGAAATCGTTTCTTTGATCAAGCGCCAGATCGAAGAGTTCGCCGGTGATTTGACCTTGGTCGACGTAGGTACCGTAGTCCAGGTTGGCGACGGCATAGCCAGCATTCAAGGGCTTCAGGGCGTACGGTCCAACGAGTTGCTGGACTTCGGCAACGATATACTGGGGCTGGCTTTGAACCTTGAAGCCGACTTGGTAGGTGCGGCCATTCTGGGAGACCCGAACGCGATAAAAGAAGGAGACCGGGTACGCTCCACTGGTAGAATCATCGAAGTGCCAGTAGGAGACGCACTTATAGGCCGGGTGGTTGACCCCGTAGGGCGCCCGTTGGACGGCAAAGGGCCGGTTAATACGACTGCCACTCGTCCAGTTGAGCGGGTCGCACCTAACGTGGTCGTCCGGCAATCGGTAGACACACCGGTGCAAACCGGGATCAAGGCTGTGGACGCGATGATCCCCATAGGACGGGGACAACGGGAACTGATCATTGGAGACCGTTCCACCGGTAAAACGGCCATCGCGCTGGACTCTATTATCAACCAGCGCGGCGGCGACCTGATATGCATCTACGTCGCCATCGGCCAGAAGCAAGGCAAAGTGGCCCAAGTAGTAACGACGCTGGAACAGAACAATGCTATGGACCACACTATCATCGTCAACGCTGGCGCGTCCGACTCCGCCCCCTTGCAGTACATAGCTCCTTACGCTGGTTGCTCCATGGCCGAAGAGTTCATGGCACAAGGTAAGGATGTCCTGATTATTTACGACGACCTGACCAAGCACGCGTGGGCCTACCGGCAGATGTCGCTGCTTCTCCGCCGCCCCGCTGGAAGGGAAGCCTACCCCGGCGACATTTTCTATCTGCACAGCCGGTTGCTGGAACGGTCAGCCCGCTTGAATCAGGAGTTGGGCGGCGGTTCTATCACGGCGCTGCCGATTATTGAGACTCAAGCCGGCGACGTCTCCGCTTATATCCCAACCAACGTTATCTCCATCACCGATGGCCAGATATACTTGGAAAGCGAGCTGTTCAACGCCGGCATACGGCCCGCCGTCAACGTCGGCTTGTCAGTATCCCGCGTGGGCGGAGCGGCCCAGTCCCGCGCTATCCGCCGCGTGGCCGGGCGTTTGCGGTTGGACTTGGCCCAGTACCGGGAGTTGGCGACCTTCGCTCAATTCGGAACTGCGGACTTGGACGCCGGTACGCGGGCGCAACTAAGTCGGGGCCAGCTCGCGACGGAGATGTTGAAACAGCCACACTCCAGTCCCCTCTCTTTGGAAGAGGAGGTAATCATCCTGTTCGCGGTCAATGAGGGACTTGCCGAGGACATCCCGTTGGCCCGCTGCACCGAGTTTCAGGACCAGTTGCTCCGGTTCATGTCCTCCACTCATCCGGAAATTCAGCAAAGCATAGCAGAGACCCGGGACTTGACTCCCGATACTGAGTCGGCCCTCACTGCCGCAATAAAGCAGTTCAAGGGAGGCTTCGGCGTCTAGGTCCGGGTTGTCTAAACCAGAAACGAACTGCATGGCCAACCCAGCCGAGTGTCACAACCGGCTGTTCAGGAAAGCATAAAATGCCCAGCGTCAGAGACATGCGCCGCCGTATCCGCAGCGTGGAAAACACCGGCAAAGTTACCAACGCCATGTCGTTGATAGCGGCGTCAAAAATGCGGCGCGCCCAGATGTCGGTCACTCAAGGGCGTCCATACGCCGAGAAAATTCAAGAGGTCATTACCCACTTGGCGGCTCAACCCAGTGAGGATGGTGCACAAGCGCATCCTCTGCTCCGGGTGCGGCCGGTAGAACGCGTGGGGATTTTGATTATCAGTCCTGACCGCGGTTTGTGTGGCGGGATGCACTCCAACCTGAACCGTGCGGTGGGCAATTTCATTCAAGAAAGCGATGCGCCCATCACTTCCATAATCATGGGACGAAAAGCCCGTGACTTCATGATTCGCTCCGGGCAGGACGTCAAAGCCGTTTTCACTGAACTTCCGGACCGCCCGGTGTTCGCCGACACCATCTCCATATCCCGGATGGTGATCGACTCGTATGTCGAAGAGGAAGTTGACGAGGTGTACTTGGCATATACCAGGTTCGTCTCGACTGTCTCCCAACGCCCGGCTATCGAGCGGTTGTTGCCAGTGACGCCGGCGGAGTTAACCGGAGCGGAACGGGTGGGGTACATCTACGAACCGGACAGTTTGGCAGTGCTCGACTCCCTGTTGCCCAGCTTCGTGGAGATGGAGGTGTACCATAGCCTCCTGGAGTCAATCGCCAGTGAACAATCGGCGCGGATGGTCGCCATGCGCAGCGCCACCGACAACGCCAGCGAACTAGTGGGAGACCTTACCATTGTTATGAACAAGCTCCGGCAGGACAGCATCACCAACGAGCTGCTGGACCTCATAGGCGGGCAGATCGCCCTCGAGGGATAGTGAAGATAAACCTCGACCTCGAAAGAGAGCCGGCGGTATGGGTTCCCGTGCCCTCTGGTCGCGGGCTTAGCATGGCAAGCAAGAGGAGAATAAAATGGCCACCGGAAAAATCGTTCAAGTAATCGGGACAGTCGTAGACGTGGAGTTCCCTCCGGATGGGCTGCCAAACCTGTTCGACGCGCTGCAATTGGACAACCAGGGCGAGCGGCTCATCCTCGAAGTCCAGCAGCACATCGGCAACAACTGGGTGCGCTGTTTGGCACTGGGAGCCACCGAGGGTTTGGCCCGGGGCGTAGACGTTAACGACACAGGACGCAAGGTCGAAGTACCGGTTGGGCCGGAAACTCTGGGCCGCCTCTTTGACGTGACCGGCACACCCTTGGACAACCTTGGGCCGGTGGAGGTAGCGCAGCACTGGCCCATCCACCGGGACCCGCCCCGTTTCGACGACCAGAACCCGGAAGTGGAAATTCTGGAGACGGGGATCAAGGTGTTCGACCTCATCACTCCCTTCATGAAGGGCGGCAAGGTCGGGGCTTACGGTGGCGCGGGCGTGGGCAAAACGGTGATCATCCAGGAGTTGATCCGTAACATCGGGGCGGTTCACCAAGGTGTTTCGGTGTTCGCCGGCGTGGGCGAACGGTCCAGGGAGGGGAACGACCTCTGGCATGAGATGCAGTCATCCGGCGTATTGTCCAGCACCGTGCTGGTGTTCGGCCAGATGAACGAGACCCCAGGAGTCAGAGCCCGTGTGGGGCTGACCGGCCTTACCATGGCGGAGTACTTCCGGGAAGTCGATCACCAGGACGTGCTGCTGTTCATAGACAACATTTATCGATACATTCTGGCGGGCATGGAAGTGTCGGCGCTGCTCGGACGTATGCCCTCTGCGGTGGGCTACCAGCCCACCTTGAGCACCGAAATGGGTGCCCTTCAGGAGCGCATCACCTCCACCAAGACAGGGTCTATCACATCATTCCAAGCGATTTATGTGCCCGCCGACGACTATACCGACCCGGGAATCGTAACCACCTTCGGGCACCTCGACGGTGTTGTGTCCCTCGAACGTTCCTTGGCAGCCCAAGGCTTGTACCCGGCGGTCGACCCGCTGGCGTCCTACTCCCGCATCCTGGAACCGGGAATTGTGGGCAGCGACCACTATAACGTGGCCCGGAACGTGCAGCAGGTGCTTCAACGCTACAAGGACCTGCAGGACATCATCGCCATTCTCGGCATCGAAGAGCTTTCCGAAGAGGACAAATCGACGGTCTTCCGAGCTCGAAAGATACAGCGCTTCCTCACTCAGCCGTTCTTCGTCGCGGAGACGTTCACCAACCAGTCCGGAAAGTACGTGCCGGTAAGAGAAACGGTGCGTGGGTTCACCGAAATCCTGGAGGGCAAGCACGACGACGTCCCGGAGCAAGCCTTCTACATGGTCGGTACCATCGACGAAGCTTTGGAGAAAGCGGAACAGTCACGGGTCGCCGCCTGAAATACATTAATAGCAACGGTTGAACCCGTCCTTGGCTCAAAGTCAGAAGAGGACCACCCATGCCACCTATGCAACTCGAAATAATCACCGCTGAGCAGCAAGTCTACAGCGACGAAGTGGACATGCTGGTCGCCCCCGGTCTCGAAGGGCAACTGGGCATCCTGCCCCATCATGCCCCGTTGATGACCGCGTTACAGCCGGGGGAAATTTTGATCCGCAAAGATGGCGGCGATTCGTTCCTGGCGGTCTCCGGCGGGTTTATGGAGGTCATGGGGAACCGGATCACTATCCTCGCAGATACCTGTGAACGTTCCGATGAAATCGACGAACAGCGCGCCCAGCAGGCCATAGAACGAGCCAGGGAGAGGATAGGCAACCAGGAAGGTGACGTACAGCTCGAACAGGCTATGGCTTCTCTGCGCCGGGCACAAGTGCGTTTGAACGTGGTTCGCAGGCGCCGCTCCAGGGGCGGTGCTCCGGGACCGGATTCCGGAGCGGGAGGGGCTTCGTAAGGCCCTCTTACTTTGCCACTCTCTCTGGGAGGGTAACCTTTTAGCAGCGGTTGCTGCTAGCCCTGCTTTTCATCGCTCAAGTAGTAAGTCATGGATTGGAGCGACAGCACCGGGTCGATATTCCGAACCATCACTCCGTCCTTCACCTGGGGAGTGATGGGAGCATAATTCAACACTGCTCTGATTCCGCACTGCACCAACCGGTCCACCACCTCTTGCGTGTGTTCGGTTGGCACGGCAACGATGGCTATGCTGATGTCTTTGGCTTGCACCTCTGCGGCCAGCTTATCGGTAGACTTGACTCTAAGTCCGGCGACCGCTTGTCCAACCACATTGGGGTCGTCGTCGAAAGCGGCGACAAGCTGGAACCCGTCCGGGGTGAATCCAGGGTAACTCAAGATCGCCCTGCCCAACCGCCCTACGCCCACCACCGCTACGTTCCAAGAATCATTGAGACCTAGGATTTGTTTCAAGCGCTCCAGCAAGTGAAGGACACTGTAACCACGGCCCTGTTTCCCGAACCGGCCGAAGTAGCTTAAATCTTTCCTGATTTGGGCTGGAGTAACCTGTAGCGTCTCACCCAATTGCTGCGAGCTGACAACCTCCGCTCCTTCCTGAAGCAAGCGAGTCAGTATGCGAACATACTGAGGCAATCTCGCAACCACCACTTCCGGCGCTTCCTCGCGGCGTTGGTGGCGGATAGGGATATCTGCCGCCATAATTGTGCCTGTTCGTCCCCAAGACGCTGCCAACTGAGGGTGTACCAGCCTGAAACTCTACCCGGCAGGTTGGACAGGTTTCCGCGCTGGGGACGCTCCGAATGAGGTTAGTCGATGCCATAATCTATAATGTTTGTTTACGTTACGTCAAGGAAACTGTGAAATTAATTGCAAAGTTGAACCAACGTCCGTGACAACATACCGCATTACAGGTCATGCAACCCACCCGGAAACACCTGTCCGACGCAAGCCATAGCCAATCTGGTTATAACGTAACTTGATATGACACGCTGGTCGAGAGTATGAGTCTACATATTGGGTTCTGCCGCTTGGAACTCCACTTGCCCGACAACCATAGCTTGAAAGGCAAACGCCAAGTGAGCCGGTCCGTCACGGCTAGGATACGCAACCGGTTCAACGTCGCCGTGGCGGAATCCGAGAACAACGAACTATGGCAACGCTTAACTCTTGCCGTATGTTGTCTGAGCAACGATGCTCGGCACGCCAACCAAGTGCTCTCCAAGGTAGTGGAATTCTTGGAGGAGAGTGGTGGCGACTTGGAGCTTTTAGACTACGAAATCGAGATTATATCAGGGTTTTAGCCTCATTGATGCCAGACATTGCACTTAACACGACACGGCGGCGGCGAACACCGGAGAGGCTATGGCTTGACGATGGGAAGTCCAGTTTGTAGACTGCAAACACCGCACAGGCATTTGGACCAGTCAGCTTGGACTTTGTACACCATTGAACACATGGGATGTTCCGGTGGCGGCAGTCGAGCCGGCGGGATCAGCTAATCAAAATTACACAGGACGATGGTCCTGGGACGGAGGAAAAGAAATTGGCTTACGCGGAAATGACCAGCGTGGAATCTGGACTGCGATTCAAGACTCGGGCAGGGCTGACGGTTGAGACTACTGGGGTTTCTCTCAATGTGGAGTCCCACGAGGTCAACGTCCACGAGGTTGTGATTGTCGAGGGAGAATTCGAAGGGAACAAGTACCTGCACAACTTGGACTACGCGGAACAGCTTTAAGCATTCTCAGCTTCCAAAAGGCTGATCGGCATGGGGTTATTGATAACCAAAAGCCGGTCCACACGTAACCCCGGCTCGAAGGTCCCTTGGTTGGTGTTACGCCCCGGCGGGTGACTGTCTGGGATAACTAACAGGCTCGTAAAAAACTGCCCCGGATTTCGTTCGGGGCAGTTTTCTATTCGTTCCCAACCATTCGAAACGAGTTGCCTGCATTGTGTTTCAGCTAGCCAACTCGCTCTTCGATAGCCTTCATCATGTCTTGCAAATCGGGGAAGATGTGGGTGTTGGACTCGTGGCGGTGCTCCGCCACCAACTCGCCGTTTACTATCACATCAAACTTGCCGTGGGTTCCGTGGGTGAGTTTGAAATGGTCGATCTGTTCGCCGTCCCTGCTGAGTGCCTCACCTGCAATCCAGGCAGTTCTGGGTGCGTGCCCTCAATCCTGGCAATAGGCTATCTCAAGGGTCAACTTGTTGGCGCTTGCCGTGGCAAACCTCCGATATTGGTAAGGCTGACTGCACCATAGGCATGGCGTTGCCGGGTGTCAACGTACAAACTCGCCAACGTTTAAGGGATAACCTGTCCTTGCGGGGTTTAATGCAGGGTACCGGTGGCTGTGGACCCGGGTCAGCTTGGGTTGTTGCCTGCTCTCGGAACAGACAAATAAGCCAGGAACTCATCCAGCGTCTCCCAATACCCCTGACCTGCCTTGTAGGTGTCGTTATGACCCACGCCGGTCAGCAAATGAAACCGTTTGGGAGCGTTGGCTGCTCGGAACAGCTTTTCGCCTTGAGAAAGCGGCACGGTGATGTCCAAATCACCGTGCATCACCAGGAGGGGGCTACGGACCTGCCGGATACGCCTCAGTGAGTCGTAATGGCCTTTCACCATAAACCGCACCGGCAGGTAAGGGAACATCAACTGGGCCATGTCTCCTACTGACGTGAATGCAGCCACAAGGACCAGACCCAATGGCGGATAGATTGCGGCCAACTCCACCGCCACCGCAGCGCCCAAGGACCGGCCAAAGTAAACAATCTTCCCGGCGGCTAAGTCTGGGCGGCTATGCAGGTAGGCCAGAACCGCTCGAGCGTCCTGATATGTCCCTTCTTCCGAGGGAGTCCCTTCACTGCGTCCGTAGCCTCGGTAATCGAATATGAACTGGTTAATCCCCAGCTTTCGCCGCAAGCTGTCCAGTTCCTCAACCCGGTGGCTTATATTCCCTCCATTTCCATGGAACCACACCCAGGTCACGTCTCCGCTGCCGGGCACGAACCAGCCGTGTAGCCGCAACCCGTCGCCGGTGGTAAAGAACACTTCCTCGTAGGCCAGCCCTACTGCGGCCGGAGTCTGGGAGATTTCGGCAGTGGGAAAGAATACAAACCGTTTCTCAATATGCGGCCAGAACAAAAGCACCGCCAAAAGGCATAAAAGGGTTAAGCCAATGAGGATTTTCGCCGTCACAATCCGCGCCGTCGGATTGCGTGTGATACCGTGGTAGACCATTTAATGGGTCTTATACTGGCCTTCGACACCGTGAACCGGAGAGCCGCGGGCCGTTATCCAGGATTTCGGACCCTGGTCTCAGACTGCACCGCCTCATTCTTGGCGTAGCTCTGTTGCTCCATTTGTATGGCCGAACTGCGGCCCGCCAAGTCCCGGACTTCCGGCTTTTCGTCTTGACATTCAGGGCACCAGACCAATTCATTAGACATCAGCATCATGTTGTCTTTCTTCACGCTAAAAGACCCCACTTCGTGGCCGCAGTCACCGCAGCTTTGGGTGATAGCCAAATCGTTGTCAGGCATGTGCCTACTCCCCGTTATTGAGTGCTGGTAAACATCAAAAGGTGCGTGGCTAGTCCTCCAAGCTCTCTGCCAGGATTTCCAGCACGTCCTTAGCCTGCTTGTCTCCTTGTTGACCCGCAGACTCGATGCCCTCGGTCAACATTTGCAGGCAGAAGGGACAGGACACCCCTACGGTATCGGCGCCGGTCTCCAAAAAATGACTGGTACGCGCGTGGTTGACCCGCGTGCCTTGGCTGTCCTCGATCCACATGTGGCCGCCACCGGCCCCACAACAGAACCCGCGCTCTCGGCACCTCGGTTCCATCTCTACCAGCTTGATCCCGGGAATTGCCTTGGCTATATCGCGAGGCTCGTCGTAAATGCCGTTATGACGGCCCAGGTAGCATGAATCATGGTAGGCGACGGTGGCGTCCATCATCTTCACCGGCTTGATCCTGCCCTCTTTAATCAGGCCGTCAACGAACTGGCTGTAATGCAGCACCCGGTAGTTCCCTCCGAACTGCGGATACTCATTTCGCATCGTGTTAAAACAATGGGGACAAAGGGTCACGATGGTTTGTACGCCATACCTGTCCAGCGTCTCTATGGTTTGCTGGGCCAATATCTGAAAAAGGTACTCGTTCCCCATGCGGCGTGCGGGATCGCCGGTGCAGGTCTCCTCATCGCCTAAAATAGCGAAGTCAACTTTCGCCGACCTTAACACCTTGGCCATAGACCTGGTCACCGCTTGGCTCCGCTGCTCCAGTGCACCAGTGCACCCTACCCAAAGGAGGACTTCAGCGCCGGGATTATCCGCCAACGTTGGCACGTTCAAGCCTTGGGCCCAATCGGTCCGGGTATATTGGCTGCCGCGCCAAGGGTGCCCCCGCTGCTCCATGCTGAGCAACGCGTTCATGGCGGTCTCGGGTATGTTGGCCTCCTCCAGCACCAAGTGGCGCCGCACGTCAATGATGGTGGGCACATGCTCCACCACTACAGGGCACTCCTCCATGCACGCCCCGCAGGACAAGCAGTCCCATATCGCCTGCTCGGAGATGGGACCGCCTACCAAAGGCGCGGGCTCGACATGCTCGGCGTCGGGGCCGCCTTGATGCCCTATGGCAATCATGTGGTCTTTCAGATTTTCCACAATATGCATGGGCGACAGGACCTTCCCTGTCAGGTTGGCCGGACAAACAGAGGTGCACCGTCCGCAAACCGCGCACGCATACCCGTCCAAAAGCTGCTTCCAAGTGAAGTCCTGGACCCGCGACGCGCCGAACCGCTCGGCGTTTTCCAGGTCCATCGCCGCCAATACTCCCCGCGGCTCCAAGGAGCGGAAAAAGGCATTCATGGGCGCGGCCACCATGTGCATGTGTTTGGAAAAGGGAATGTAGACCATGAAGCCGAGAACTATTCCAAGGTGCGCCCACCAGGACACTGCTTGGAGAATGTCAGAGGTGGCGGATGTCAGGCCCAAAGCGGTAAACCCTTTGCCGATGGCGCCTCCAACAAACACGCCGGCCTCGGGTCCTTCGCCGCTTCCGGCAACGTAAAATGCGTGAGTCAACAGCGTGGAGACCATCAGCGCAGCAACCAGGGCCACCACTACGACCGAGTCCCAGTTACGCGTCAAATCGAAACTTAAGCGGTGGGGCTTCGCTATCCAGCGACGGGCCAAAGCCCAAACCAAGACTACAAGAAGCACTAATGCCAGGATATCCAAGTAAACGCTGTAAACCCGGACCCCCGTCTCCGTTAGCAGGACCTCAGGGAACGGCCTCCATACGGAGGCAACGAAAATGAAGATGAGATAACTAAGAGAAAAAGAGAGGAATCCCCAGAATATCAACGCATGGCCTATACCGGCCCAGTCTCGTTGGGGGACTCGCTGCAACACCCGGCGTTGGCCAAGGACAATTATCATTGCCCCTTTGAGCCTTTCCCACGGGCGGTCGAACCGCGCCACGCTCCTGCCTTGGCGGACCAAGTGGAACACCCTGCGATCCAGCACGTAAGCCGATATGGCGCAGGTTACAAGCAAAGCCAGATAGACGCCTACCCAAATGGGGATGGGACCTATGTCTCCTGGGGGGACCACGTTTATACACTCTCCTGTCTGGACGCGGCCTATAGTTTAACACGGGGGTTTCAACGGTTCCTAGCAGGCGTTCAATATGACAAGCGCGGCATCCTCTGCATTGAATCTACCAAACATCGTCCGGGTTTGCGCCGGTGGAACCGGCAATCGTATGATGTTATGCGTCCGAAAAGGGAGGAGACATGTACACCGACAACGAACGGCTCATTGCATTGAAAGCCGCAGCCCAGCGCCTCGAACGGTTTCTGGAAGCGCTGGAACGAGATGACTGGGACCGCCCCAGCGCCTGTGAAGGTTGGACCGTTGCCGACGTGGTGGCCCATCTGGTCGAACGGGGCGCGCCCATCCCCGACCAGATCATCAGAGGGCTGGCCGGGGACACTTCGCCGTCGCCCGGCACACCCTCCGGCCCTCCGACGAGCGAGGACCAGTTCAGGGAAGACCTCGACCGCGGCGCGGTGGAGTTGCGACGCAGTTTGGGAGTGGAACTGGCAGCGGAGTTTGCCGACCTGAACCGGCGCTTCGGCCAACTAATCGATGGACTGAAGCCGGAGGACTGGGACACTCCATGCTATCACCGGCTGAGGCTGGAGACGGTGCGGTCAAAAGTGGACATACGGTTGACAGAGTTGGCGATGCACGAGTGGGATATCCGGTGGGCTTTCGACCGCGGTGCCGAGGTGCCGGAGGACTCCCTGCCGGGGATGGTGAACACCGGCTACCGGGCGGCAAGGAGAGCGTTCCGCCCGGACGCCAACCGGACCAACCCGGTGCGCTATCGCTTCGAGATCGGAGCGCCCGTCAACACTACAGAGGACATCGTACTGTCATCCGAGGGAGTCATATACGGCTCCTCACCTCAAGGGGACGCGGACGTGGTCTTCCGCTCTGACGCCCGGACCTACGTAATGACCATTTTCGGCAGGCTGAAGATGGATGCAGCCTTGGCTGGCGGAGCTATGTCCGCCGAAGGCGACTCGCAGCTCATAACAAACTTTGTTCGCGGCTTCGTCGGGGGTTAGCCTCACTCACCGCCGAAGCTCCTGTATGGAAACCGCGGGCAAACGCCCAAGGGACGCTTAACCGGCGGCCCTTACGCGAGGAATGACTTCCCGGCCCATGATGTCTATCTGCTCCATACACTGGCGATGGCTCATTCCGGGCCATTGCATCCGGAAAATCATATAGTCCACGCCCAATTCCCGCCCGTAACGTTGTATATCTCCGGCAACATCGTCCGGGGAACCCAGCAGGAACCGGTCTGCGGCCAACTCCTGGTAGGGCACGGAGAAAGTTTCTTCTCCAGGAAGCACCTTGTCTTGGCCCCAGGACGCGTAGGCTGCGTACTTGCTTTCCAAATACGGTCGGCTTTCGAGGAATGCGGTCTCCCGGTCTTGGGCTACGTAAAGCTCCCGCATCATCGGGAAGGATTGGACGTCGGCATGGCCGGCCTCCGCCGCCAACCGGCGGTAGTCGGACAACTGCTCCGCCACCGTGGCGACGGTTACGTGGGGGTTGATCAGCCAAGGGTAACCCCAGCGGGCGGCGCGCCGGATAGCAGCATCGGCGTTGGCGGCGACCCAGATTGGAGGGTGGGGTTGCTGCACAGGGCGGGTGGCCGTTTGCACCTTTGGGACGTTGAAATACTTCCCGTGGAACTCCACTTCCCCCTCCGACCAAAGGAGCTTCATCACCTCCAGGGCCTCCCGCGCCCGGCCGACACGCTGGGTACGGTCCATTCCAAAGGCCGTATACTCTTCATCCCGATACCCCAAGCCAATGCCGAAGATGAAACGTCCGCCGCATATAGCGTCCATGGTGGCGACGCTCTCCGCCATTTCCACCGGATTGTGCAGGGGCAACAACACTATAGCGGTCGCTATTTCCATCTCTCCGGCCTCGCCAGCCAGTCGCGCCAATAAAGGCATGGTCGCGCTCATCTGGTAGGGCCCGGTGAGGTAGTGCTGCGGGGCGCAGATCATGTCGAAGCCCGCGTCCCTTGCGGCCCGGACCTGTTCCACGCTTTCCTGAATCTTAACCGGCATGGACTCCCCGGCGACATATTGGCTATTGACCAACATCCCTATTTTCAAAGCTTCTCCCGTTTACATGACCAACTTTGGGCGTCAGCAACCGGCTGGACAGCCGGTAAACGGCTCCATTTTAGTCTCGAAGCAACGCAGCAACAAGCTCGAACTCTCCCTTGCCGATGGGTAGGGCAAAGGTTAGAATCTGCTCCTACTCTTCTATTATTATGTCAACGAGGTTCCTCACATAATGAAAATCGCACGTTTCCGTGTTGCCCGCCGGGTAGCTTTTGGCGTTGTAGAGGGAGATGAAATTATCGAAATCCGCGGAAGCATATACTCCCGCTTCCGGCTGACGGACACTCGGCACCCACTATCGGCGGTGAAGATTCTGCCTCCGACGGACCCCAGGGAAATATGGGGTCCCGGAGTCAATTTCGCCGACCACTTGGAAACAGCGGCATTGGCCTTGGGTAAAGACGTGGTGCCCATCCCCAAACATCCCCAGCCTTGGCAAAAGGCCCGCAACTCCCTCACCGGCACCGGCGACCCTATAATCATACCCAAGGACTCCACAGGCGAGGTGCACTACGAAGGAGAGGTCGTAGCCGTCATCGGCAAGAACTGCCGCAGGGTAACGTCGGCGCAAGCCAAGAGATACATTCTTGGCTTTACCTGCGGCAATGACGTTAGCGAACGAACCTGGCAAAAGGGAGACTTTTCTTTCTGGCGGGCCAAGGGCGCCGATACGTTCGCCCCCGTTGGTCCCTGGATCGAAACCGAATGCGATCCCCAACAATTGGAAATCGTCGTTCGCCTTAACAGCGAAGAAGTGCAGAGGTTTCATACCAAGGACATGCTATTCAGCTTTGACGACATCGTGAGCTACATCAGCCAGTCCGCAACGCTTCGCGCGGGGGACCTGGTGTTCTCCGGCTGCGCCGGCGTCACCGGCTCCATCAAGCCCGGGGACACGGTGGAGGTAGATGTGGGGGGCATCGGGCTGCTTAGCAACCCGGTAACCGAGGAGTTCGACCCTTCGGCTTGTTAAACCTTCGGCTTGTTAAAAGTGCAACAGTTTCAGGAACTGCTGCTCCCCACGGTGAGGCCCCACAACGGCAAGGCGCAAATCATCCGGGTTAAGCAACTTTTGGCCGACCCTTGCCACGTCTTCGGCCTTTACGGCGTCGATCATGTCAACGACTTCGTCGGGGGTAGTGACCTTCCCCTCAAGCAGTTCCTGGCTGGCCAGCCAGCCAGCCACAGCCCTTGTATCCTCCATCCGCAGCAATAACCTTCCTTTGGTGTACTCTTTCGCCTTGGCAAGCTCCTGTGCAGGGGCTTCTTTATGCATCTGTTCCAGTTGGTGAACAACCTCTTTCACGGCGCTTCGGCTCTTTTTAGGCTCCACACCGCAGTAAACGGTCAATGCCCCGCAGTCCCGGTAATGGCTCACCATGCTGCTAACGTCGTAAGCTAGGCTCTGTTCTTCACGCAGCCTTTGGAACAGCCTGCTGCTCATTCCATCTCCCAAAATCACGTTGAGGATGGTCAGGTTGTAACGGTCGGGGTCATTCATCGACAACCCGGGTAAAGCCAAGCAGATGTGGGTCTGGTCGGTGCGCCGGTTTTCCACCCGCACCGCCGGGCCGGTGTTGCCGTAGGATACCGGTTCCCAGTCCAACGACTGCTGGGAGGGCCGCCAGCCTGCGGTGGCCTCCTCCACCAACTGCACCATTTCGTCGTGAGCAACGTTCCCGGCTACGGCCAACACCGTGTTGGAGGGCGTGTACTGCCGCACCATGTACTCGCGGATACTTGCTTGGGAGATTTGCTCCACCGTCTCCGGAGTGCCACCCACGTCGCGACCCATGGCTTGGTCCGGCCACAAGGTTTCGTCAATCAGGAGATCAACCCAGTAAGTGGGCTGGTCATAGGTCATCCGCAGTTCTTCCTGGATGACCTCCCGTTCCTTCTCCACCTCTTCCGGGTCCAGCCTGGGGTTGATGATCATGTCCAGCATCACCGACAAGGCTTTCTTGACGTGAATCGCGGCCACCTTGCACCAGAAGACCGTCATCTCCCGGTCGGTGCTGGCGTTCATGATCCCGCCTACTCCCTCAATGGCCTCGCTGACCGCTTGGGCGGTGGGCCACTGGCCGGTGCCCTTGAACGGCAGATGCTCGAGGAAGTGGGACACGCCGGCCATCTCGGGCGATTCGTAGCGTGACCCCGCACCGACACACAGCATGATGGAAACCGATCTGGTATGGGGCATGGTGGAGGTCAGGACTCGCAGTTGATTATCCAGAACAGAACGTTGGTACATTCACACCTCTATTTGTCGCTGCGCAAAATCATCTTGATCCCAAGTTGGAACCGTTTTATATAAGCTCTTCTGAAACCACAGACCTTGAAACGCGAAAATTCAGGAATGATTTCCGTTCACGTTCCGGGGCGGGGGAGGCGGCGGTTCATCAAATTTCTCGCCTGCGGCCTCCGCCGCTATTCGCCGTTTATTCCAAGTCTCCCACTGCACCCAAGCCTCTACAAACCCTTGGGCCAGTCCTACGGCTTTCCCTTCCTCTTTGCCTCGCTCAAACCGCTTTCTCAGGAATTCTTCCGAAAACATGAAACTTAACTCCGCAAGGACAAAGGTGATTGCCGTTATGGGGACTATAAACCAGCCTGTCCCTTGGCCGATGGCGAAGAAAGTGTCCATTCCGCCATCGTCAATCTTCTGCCATACATGATACCAAATAACCAGACTAAGGCAGGCTGTCAGTTGAAAGGTGAATAGCCAGAAGAATACCTTCTGCCATCCGGCGGGCACGCTCCAGATCGCGTCTCTTTCAGTCACATCAGATGCCATCGCGGACGAAGCAGGAATAACCTACAAACCATCAGGACTCACCAGGGTCAATTAGGAATAGCAAACTCCTGGAATGAAACCGGGGAGCGAAAACTTCGCTCCCCGGAATTTCAGCAGTATTTTGCTTGGTTGGGTCTAGCCCAGCCAAGTAATCTCACCGAAAGTGTCGGGGCCGTGGGGCCTGGAGGCAAAGTTCTGGTACTCCTCCCGGGACTTGCCGATGGTGGTGTCCACACCGTGGCCCGGGTACACGACAGTATCGTCGGGCAGGGTCAAGAGCTTCTTGGTGATGTTGTCTACTATCTGCTGAAAGCCTTCGGGGCTGCGGGTGCGACCGGGGCCGCCGGGGAACAGCGTGTCACCGGAGAAAAGGTGCTTTCCGATAAGGAAGCACGTGGCCCCTTCGGTGTGGCCGGGGGTGTCCAGAACCGTCATCTCCTGGTTTCCAAACCTGATTATCATGCCGTCGGATAACTCGTTCTGTGGCGCCCGGGGAAGCCCGTCCACGTCGTTGACGCCGATGCCAACGGGGGCGTCTACGGCGCCGGTGATGTCGTCAAACCCCAACAGGTGGTCCTGGTGCTTGTGGGTAATAAGGATGTGCTTGATCTGGACGTCCCCAATCTGGCTGAGGAGCTTCTCCGCCTCGGCGGGGGTGTCGATGATGATGCCTTCGTTGGTCTCAGGGCAGGTCACAATGTAGCCATTGTTGTCGTAGGGCCCCATCTTGATCTTGGTGATCTTGATTTCTCCGTCGTAATGCAGCGGCATTCTTCCTCTCCCAATTCTTTCCTGGCTGGCGGCAACTATTCTATCAAACGGGAATGAGGGTTACAAAAAGGGCGGATATTTCAGAAAGCCGGACATTTGCGGACATTTCCCGACATTTTGCTTTGGCGACTGCGGTTGAATTTTCGACAATGGGCCTTCCCATCCCAATTTTCTCCAGTTGTCGGGGCTTACATGGTAACCCGGCCGGCGAGTTAAACAAGTTATGTACTTATGTTAAGCCAACGACACCTGAATAGGAAAGGGGCGGATGTCAGTCGGGGGTGTTCCGTTTCAGGTGGTCTGTCCAACGACGACGGTGCACTGGATTCCCGCCTGCGCGGGAATGACGGGTTGAGGCAGGAGTGGAGGATGGCCGTGTGAGGGCCACCTATCAGGCAGGAAAATACCTATTTTTATGGCAACCATGGTTTCGGCAGGGAACTAAACCACCTGAATTACAACACTACTCAACAAGTCCCCCGGTAGGTAGCAATTGTGGACCTAATCGGAAGCTACCCCGGCTGGTTCCCTTACCGGATGTTTGCCATTCACCAGCACGTCCTTCAAATAACGCCCGGTAAGCGACTCCGGCATCTTGACTATCTCTTCCGGGGTGCCCGTGGCTACGATGTGGCCGCCCATATCCCCGGCGCCGGGGCCCAGGTCCAATATCCAGTCGGCATTCTTGATGACGTCCAAGTTGTGCTCGATGAGCACCACCGTGTTGCCGGCGTCCACCAAGCGGTGCAACACCCGCAGGAGGGCAGCGCAGTCCTCGAAAGAGAGACCGGTAGTGGGTTCGTCCAGCAGGTAGAGGGTCTTGCCGGTGGCCCGCTTGGACAACTCGGTGGACAGCTTGACACGCTGGGCCTCGCCGCCGGAGAGGGTGGTGGCCGGCTGCCCCAACCGGATGTAGCCCAGCCCAACGTCCCGCAGGGTTTCAAGCTTTGGACGGATGCGCGGGAAGCTGGTGAAGAATTCCAACGCTTGGTCCACCGTCATGTTAAGCACGTCGGCGATGGTCTGGCCGCGCAGCGTTACCTCCAGTGCTTGGTTGTTGTAACGGCGGCCTTGGCATACCTCACAGGGTACCGTAACGTCGGGCAGGAACTGCATCTCTATCTGGTTGTAGCCCTCGCCTTGGCAGGCCTCACACCGGCCGCCCTTGACGTTGAAGGAAAACCGCCCCGGCGCGTAGCCCCTTACCCGCGCCTCGGGCAGGTTGGCGAACAGTTCCCGTATGGGAGTAAAAGCGCCGGTATAGGTGGCCGGGTTGCTCCGGGGAGTCCTGCCGATGGCCGATTGGTCGATGTTCACCACCTTGTCGATGTTTTCCACGCCGAATATCCGGTCGTGCTTGCCGGGCAAGTCCCGCGCCCGGTTGAGGATTTGGGCCAGCCGCTTGTACAGGATGTCGTAAATCAGGGTGCTCTTGCCCGAGCCGGAGACTCCGGTGACGCAGACCAATTGGCCCAAGGGCAGCGTCACGTCGATGTTTTGTAAATTGTTTTCCCGTCCCCCTTCAACGCCAACGTGCAACCCGTTGCCGGGGCGCCGCTCTTCAGGTACCGGCACTACCTTGCGGCCGCTGAGGTATTGTCCCGTCAGCGAGTCGGGCGAGTTCTTTATCTCGTTAATGTCACCGGACGCGACCAAGTGCCCGCCGTACTCACCCGCTCTCGGGCCCATATCGGCGATGAAGTCCGCCGCCCGCATCATCGCCTCATCATGCTCCACCACCAGCACCGTGTTGCCCATGTCGCGCAGGCTGGTGAGGGTATTGATAAGCCGGTGGTCGTCATGGGGATGGAGGCCCACCGTTGGCTCGTCGCAGACGTAAAGCACCCCGGTAAGACCGGAGCCTATCTGGGTAGCCAGCCTGACGCGCTGGGCCTCGCCGCCGGACAGGGTACGGGCGGTGCGGTCGAGGGTCACGTAATCCAGCCCGATGCCCTCGAGGAACTTGAGCCGGCCCTCGATCTCCTTGAGTATCTGGTTGCCGATGGTCTTTTGGCGGGTGGTGAGGGTCTGCCGCGGCCCGGCCCAAGGCGCGTCGGGGTCTATCTCCCTGACCCACTCCAACGCTTGGCGAATGTTCTTGCCGGAAACGTCCATAATGCCCGAGTCGCAGACCTTTACGAACAACGCCTCCGGGCGCAGCCGCTTTCCGCCACAGCCCCGGCAGGGGCGCGCCGCCATGTAGCGTTCAATTTCCTGGCGGGTGTGGTCCGACTCAGTCTTCTTGTACCGCCGCTCCAAGCTGGGAATCACACCCTCAAAAGAGGTGTCCCAGCTATATTCCCGGCCGCGGTGGGTCTTGTGGCGGATGGTGACCTTCTTGGTGCCGTTCCCATAGAGGACGAGGTCCACCTGCTCCTGGGTTAAGTCCTTCACCGGCTCCTTGGCGGAGAAGCCGTGGGCGCTGGCAATGGATTCCAACAAGCTGACGTACCAACTGGCGGACGGGCCGCCCCGCGACCAAGGGGCTATCGCTCCGTCGGCCAGTGACAGCGACTTATCATAAATCACCAAGTCCGGGTCCACCTCCAGCCGGTAGCCAAGGCCAGTGCACTCCGTACAGGCGCCGTGGGGGCTGTTGAAGCTGAAAGTGCGCGGCTCTATTTCCACAAGGCCGGTTCCGCAGTTGACGCAGGCGAACTGTTCCGAAAAGGTCAGGTCTTCCCCGCCCTCAACCACCGCTTGGACCACGCCGTCCCCTTCCCTTATGGCGGTTTCCACCGACTCCGATACCCGGCTGACCTCAGTATCTTCGCGGATGATGAGGCGGTCCACCACGATCTCGATGTAGTGCCACTTCCGCTTGTCCAGGTTCAGGTCGCCCATCTCGTCCAGTGAGTGGACCGTGCCATTGACCCGCACCCGGACAAAGCCGGCTTTGCGGGCCGCCTCGAAAACGTCCTTGTGCTCACCCTTCTTCCGCCGTACTTTGGGGGCCAGCAGCAGGACGCGGCTGCCCTCCGGCAGTCCCCTGATGGCGTCGGATATCTGTTGCACCGTCTGCCTCTCAACCGGACGCCCGCATTTGGGACAGTGGGGCGTGCCGACCCGGGCGAAAAGGAGCCGCATATAATCGTAAATCTCGGTTACGGTGCCAACGGTGGACCGAGGATTGTGGGACACCCCCTTCTGGTCGATGGAAATGGCCGGAGACAGGCCCTCGATGTAATCGACGTCGGGTTTGTCCATTCGGCCCAGGAATTGCCGGGCGTAGGCCGACAGCGATTCTACATAGCGCCGCTGGCCCTCGGCGTAGATAGTGTCGAAAGCCAGCGAGCTCTTGCCCGACCCGGAAACGCCGGTTATGACAACCAGCTTTTCCCTGGGAATGGATATCTCTACGTTCTTTAGATTGTGCTCACGGGCGCCCTTGACGACAATGAATTCCTGGGGCATTACACCACACCTGACTTTTTGAGTTGGGGCTTTATTTTAGCACCGCTCTCCAACAGCTATACTATAGAGCAATATGAATCCAAGAATACCAAGTCGAAACGATGAATGACCAGTTGTTCAGAGCCAAAAAATCTCTCATAGGCGTCGTACACTTGCCTCCCTTGCCCGGTTCGCCTCGGTGGGGCGGCGATATGGCGCAAGTGCTGAAGCAGGCCCAAGCCGAGGCGGAAACCCTGGACCGGGGCGGCGCCCACGGCATCATAGTCGAAAACTTCTGGGATGCGCCCTTCCGCATCGGCCCCGTCGAGGCGGAGACGGTATCCGCGATGACCTTGGCGGTGGACCGGGTCAAACAGGTCACGTCCATTCCCATCGGCATCAACGTGTTGCGGAACGACGCCCGATCCGCCCTGTCCATGGCGGCCGTAACCGGCGCCGACTTCATCCGGGTGAACATTCACTACGGAGTCATGGCGGCGGAAGAGGGCTTGGTGCAAGGGGAAGCCTACGACACCCTGCGGCGGCGGGCGGCCTTGGGCGTTGACGTAAAAATACTGGCCGACGTGCTGGTGAAGCACGCCGTTCCGGTGGGGGACCAGGACTTAGGGCAGATGGCGCAAGAAACGGCTTACCGCGCCCTGGCCGACGGGCTGATAGTGAGCGGGGCGGTGACCGGGCAGGCCACAGACACGTCGGACGTGGCTGCGGCCCGGAAGGCGGTGCCGGAGGGGTTCATCCTGGTAGGCAGCGGCGTTACCGAGGCCAACGCTGCCAGCCTGTTAGGCCACGCCGACGGAGCAATCGTGGGCACCAGCCTGAAACGGGACGGGGTGGTCAGCAACCTTATCGACCTTGACCGAGTGAAGCGGCTGGTCTGTATATTCAGCGCAACAGGCCAGTGAAACCAGTCCCCAGACAGGCTTCAGACTCCGAGGAACGTTAGCTGATGCAATTCTCCGGGAAGCTCGTAATCATCGTCGCCCTGGCTGTCACCGTGCTGCTGGTCAGCAACATCATAGCCGTCAAGCAGGTCTACCTGTTCACCATGCCATTCAGCTTGATCGGCAGCGACCAGTTCGTAATCGCCGCCTCCATCATCTGCTTCCCAATCGGCTACATCATCAGCGACGTGCTGGTGGAAGTCTACGGGTTCCGCACGGCCCGGGGCGTCATATGGCTGGGCTTCGCCTGCAACCTGTTGATGGTGTTCCTGTTCTGGGTTGGGAACATCCTGCCCGGCCCGGCGTACTGGGAGGGGGAGGAGGCCTACGAGACCATACTCGGTTCCACCGGGTGGATTCTGGTGGGATCCTTCTCCGCCTACATTACCGGCGAGTTCGTCAACGCCGGTGTAATGGTGATTCTCAAGGCGCGGACGCAGGGCCGGTTCCTCTGGCTGCGCACCATTTCGTCCACTGTCATAGGGCAAGGCGTCGACTCCTTGCTCTTTTTCACCATCGCTTTCGGAGTATCGGGCTTCCTGACTTGGACACAGGCGTTTAACCTGGTGGTCACGGGCTGGCTCGCCAAGTCAATATACGAAGCCCTCGCCACTCCCCTAACCTACTTGGTGGTCGGCTGGCTCAAGCGCACTGAGCAAATGGACGCCTACGACAACCCGCGCACCCTTAACCCATTCGGGATTTTCGGGTAAGGCCCTTGGGCGCCAGAACGCCCCCATATCTCGCGCCGTCCGGGTGAAACGGCTGGCGGAGTTGCTGCACGAGATGGAATGACGTGATTGCCGGTAACTTGACATCATGGCGCCCGGCTTAACTCAACTGCGGCAGAAATAGCCGTGCGTCGTGACCCCAAGCGTGGGCTGGTTGTCAGTCATCCCTTTGAATGCGTTTTACTGAATCCAACCTCGGAACGTTGTCCTATCGGAATACGTTCTTCCCGAGGAAGTCCGAGAAGACGTCCAACCCGCCGTTGGTCCGTAACGTCTCTGATTGTATAGGGCATAGGTAGAGACGCCCGCACCTTATCCAACTCGGCGATGAAGATCGCGGCCCTGTTCAAGGCACGGCGGACGCCGTCTTCTTCTCTAGCGTTTTCGTAGAAGTTCACGTGCATCGAATCCGCCGTATCCACGTAATCGTAGAAATCATCCCGTTCGAATTCCCTGGCAAGGTGCTCACCGATGGCGATGACGTTTGCGTGGGAGTTGTGGACCCAACCACGTTGAATCCCTATAGCTTTTAGAGAGTGGGCGACCGCACCCCAAACCTTTTCCGAGGCTTGAAGCCGGTCGCCTTTATCCAGTTCAATTCCCGCTTGTTCCAGGAAGCGGCGTCCCATTTGCACATGGTCTTCGATGCTCGATGCACCCGGGCCCGGTAGTTGTGTCGTCACTACGTCCTTCCCGTACCTTCGTCCCTAACGACCCGACGGACAGCTACGCCACACCCAGGTCCCGGGAGGTCTTTTCAAAGGCCTTGTCCATCGCGGTTACGATGTCGTCGATTTCGCCGGCGGTGACGCAGAGGGGCGGAGCAACGTTCATCGCGTCGCCGCCTCTTAGCAGAACGCCGCTCTCGGCGAATCCCTGGGTCAGCCGCGCACCCAACTCAGCGTCAGCGGGGAAGTATTCCTTGGTTTCCCGGTCCTTTACGATTTCCAAACCGCAAAGGAGACCGAGGCCCCGCACGTCGCCGATGATGCTGTGCTTTTCCTTAAGTTCTTCGAGACCGTCCAGCAGGTAACGCCCCATGCGGGCGGCATTTTCCACCAGTCCTTCGTCTTCCATTATCTGGATGTTGCGCAAGGAGGCCGCAGCGGCCACCGGGTGCCCGCCGAATGTGATAACGTGGCGGAAGGCTGCTTGGGAGCTACCCACGAACGCATCGGAAATGGGCTTGCGGGCGATGGCCCCGCCCATGGGAATGTAGCCGCTGGTGATACCTTTGGCCATGGTCATCAGGTCCGGGGTTATTCCCCAGTGCTCGCAAGCGAACATCTTGCCGGTGCGGCCGAACCCGGTTATGACTTCGTCGGCGATCAGCAGGCAGCCATAGCGGTCGCAGACCTCCCGCAGCAGGGGCCAGTAGTTGGGGCCGGGCACAACCGCTCCCTGGGGGCTGGAGACCGGTTCGGCAATAACCGCCGCAATCGAGTCGGGCCCTTGGAAAAGGATAATATCCTCGATGGCTTTGACGCACCGTTCGGCGCACTCCTCAGGAGTGCTCCCGCCATATTCGCAGCGGTAGGGGTTGGGCTGCGGCCCGTGAAAAACGCCGCCCAGCAGCGGCTCGTAGTCGCCCTTGGGGAATGTGCCGGTGCCGCCCAAGGCCAAGGTGCCGAAGGTGGCGCCGTGGTAGGAACCCTTGCGGCTGATGAACTTGTAGCGGCCCGGCTCGCCCACACGCTTGAAGTAAGCCCGCGCCAGCTTCATCGCGGTCTCGTTCGACTCGGAGCCGCCGCTGGTGAAGAAACAGCGGGACAGGTCTCCGGGGGTTATGCTGGCGATCTTCTCCGACAACCGCACAGCCGCCTCGCTGGTGGTGCCCATGGGCATGTAGGTCAACTGGAGCATCTGCTGGTACGCAGCATCGGCGATCTCCGTCCGCCCGTATCCCACGTTCTTCAGCCATAGTCCCGACATGGCGTCGATGAACTGGTTGCCGAGGGCATCGGTGACGTGCACCCCCTTGCCTTCAACAAAAATCTGGGGCTCGCCCTTTTCAGCCATGTCGCTGGGCTCCCGCAGATAGACCCACAAGTGTTCAAGGGCGGTGGCCTGAAGAGCTTTGACTTCCTCTGCCGTACGTGTAGTCATGGCGTTCTCTCCTGTGAGTTACGTTTAGCTGAAAGCCCTATGTGGGCTGCCGCACCAAGTCTGTCACCTGCCGCTTAATCTCGTCAAAAATCTTCCTGGCGGCATCCTCATCAAGACCAATTGGGTCGGTTAATTCCCAGTGGACCACCTTGGGGTTGTTGCGGAGATATTGGGGCCAACTGTCAACGTCGGCCATAACGACCACCTTGTCGGCCCCTTCCACCATTTCAGCCGTCAACTGGGTCCGCAAGTTCTCGGAAATGTCCACGCCCTCGGCCTTCATGTATGCCATCGCGAGGCTGGGGGTTTCCTTCAGCATCCTGGAGGGCGGGTTGGTCCTGGCCAGGACGTCTTCGGCCCGTGTCCCTGCGCTCTCCGCCGGGCAGCCCGACAGCTTGGCGTACAGGGCCTCAGCCACTTGGCTTCGAGACACGTTGGCGTTACAAACGAACAAGACATTCATGGCGATAACCGGTACCTCAAGGTTTCCAAATCGGCCCCAGTTTAACACCCTGAGTTGACGGTCACAATTTATGGTGTGGGGATGGCAGGTGTTACAAAACCGGTTGACTGGCTTCAGCAAGCCTCTTTAACTGTCTGAATCAGGATTTACCGGATTTCAGGGTTCTCAAGATAGGGGCTTTTCATCCTGCTAATCCCTCAATCCTATGAATCCTGATTCAGACAGTTGCGTCCCAACCAGTTTCAGTCACACCGGGAGCATCGCTCCAATTTGACACCTTACCGTACGCACTCCTATAATTGCCCATCTTTAACAATTAAAGAAGGTCTAGGCACGTAGGGGAGCTCGGTCTAGCCGGGTTGAGAGGCTCCGATGTATCGGAGCGACCCTGTGAACCTGATCTGGGTAATGCCAGCGTAGGGAAACGGCGCTTGTCTTTTGGCTCATGCCTATTGGGCCGCCAACACGCTTACGTTGGCGGCCTATTTTTTTGCGGAGGTGCTCCATGGCCCAAATGACCGAGGAAACAACTCGGCTGCAAGGAAAGTCCAATTTCCCGGCCAGCAAGAAGGTGTACGAGCAAGGGTCACGCGCAGATTTGCTGGTCCCTTTCCGGGAGGTCGCTCTTACGCCAACCAGCGGGCGGTTCGGCATCCAGCAAAACCCGCCGATGCGGCTGTACGACACCAGCGGCCCCTATACCGACGATGCGGCAGTTCTGGACGTTCGCCAGGGACTGCCCGCCCTTCGCAAGAACTGGATTTTCGAACGGGGCGACGTTGAAGAGACCGACCGAATCCTTATCCCCATCAGTAGCAGAAACGAGGCTGAGGCATTCCCTGGACTGGAACGCCGTCCGCTGAAGGCCAAGTCCGGTAGAGCCGTCACCCAGATGCACTACGCAAAGAAGGGCATGATAACCCCGGAGATGGAGTTCATCGCCATCCGTGAGGGCGTCGAGGCGGAGTTCGTCCGTGAAGAAGTGGCCCGCGGCCGGGCCATCATCCCCAGCAACATCAACCACCCCGAATCGGAACCGATGATCATCGGCCGCAACTTCCTGGTCAAGATCAACGCCAACATCGGCAACTCGGCCGTCACCTCCTCTATAGAGGACGAGGTGGAAAAGATGCTGTGGTCCACCCGGTGGGGCGGCGACACGGTGATGGACCTGTCCACCGGCAGGGACATCCACACCACCAGGGAATGGATCCTCCGCAACTCTCCGGTACCCATCGGCACAGTGCCGATTTATCAAGCGCTGGAAAAGGTTGACGGCGACCCGGCAGAGTTGACTTGGGAGTTGTACCGGGACACCATCATCGAGCAGGCCCAGCAGGGAGTGGACTACTTCACCATCCACGCCGGCGTGCTGCTCCGATACGTCCCCATGACCGCCAAGCGCGTTACGGGCATTGTCTCCCGGGGCGGCTCCATCATGGCCGGGTGGTGCTTGGCCCACCATGAGGAAAACTTCCTGTATACCCACTTCGAAGAGCTTTGCGAGATCATGCGGGAGTACGATGTAGCCTTCTCCTTGGGAGACGGCCTGCGGCCGGGCAGCATCGCCGACGCCAACGACGAGGCCCAATTCTCCGAATTGGATACCTTGGGCGAACTGACCAAGATCGCATGGGAACACGACGTCCAAGTGATGATTGAAGGCCCGGGCCACGTCCCGATGCACAAGATCAAGGAAAACATGGACCGGCAACTGGAAGTGTGCCACGAAGCGCCCTTCTATACCCTGGGGCCGTTGACCACCGACGTAGCCCCCGGCTACGACCACATCACCTCTGGCATCGGCGCAGCAATGATCGGTATGTACGGCACGGCGATGCTGTGCTACGTAACCCCCAAGGAACACCTTGGGCTGCCCGACAAAGAGGACGTGAAACAGGGCGTGATCACCTACAAGATTGCCGCCCATGCCGCCGACGTGGCCAAGGGGCATCCCAAGGCTCACGAATGGGACGATGCCCTCTCCAAGGCGCGGTTCGAGTTCCGGTGGGAGGACCAGTTCAACCTCGGCTTGGACCCGGACACCGCAAGGGTATACCACGACGCGACCCTGCCTGCTGAGGGCGCCAAGGTAGCCCACTTCTGCTCGATGTGCGGCCCCAAGTTCTGCGCGATGAAGATCACCCAGGATGTCCGCGAGTACGCCGAGCAGACCGGCGTGACGCCGGACTTGGCCTTGAACCAGGGCATGGAACAGAAGGCGCTGGAGTTCCGAGAAACGGGGGGTAAGATTTACCACCAAGCGTAAACCGCTTTCCGCCCTTAAGACAGCGTTAGACCGGGAATACGACGGGGACCATGACTGGTCCCCGTCGTCGTTGTATATACCCTGATGATATACTTCACCCAAGTTATCAAACGGACTATTCGCCGGGAGGCAGTGGATGTCGCTATATTTTCTGTTGGGTACCCTCACGTTCTCGGGCCAGACCATGGTCCACCGTGACCCGGACCTTGTGGTAAACACCACCAGGGAAATAAACGTGGATGGGGCGATGATCCTGGGGCAATACGCGGTTCTGGGACGTTACGACTTTGTAATGATGGCCGACGCCGTAGACAACGACGCCGTGGCCCGCCTCTCGGTGGAAATAGGCGTCAGGACAGGCCTGCACATCGAGACGCTCCCTGCCATACCCATGGGATTTCTTGCCGACAGGTCACCGGAAGACCCGGCGGGCATATTCCAGCCGGTACAATTGTCACCCGAACAATCGACGCCGGACGAATGATGACTCCCACGACCCGGCCCAAAGCCATGACCATTGCCGGGTCCGACTCGGGCGGCGGGGCTGGCGTGCAGGCCGACCTCAAGACTTTCGCCGCGCTGGGCGTGTACGGCGCGTCCACCCTGACCGCCATCACCGCGCAGAACACCGTCGGCGTCACGGCAGTCCACGAGATACCCACGGATGTCATCAGGGCCCAGATTGATGCGGTGTTGACGGACATAGGGGCCGACGCCGTCAAGACCGGCATGTTGTCCAGCAGCGCCATTATAAAGTGCGTTGCAGACGCCCTGGAGCACTGGGGTGTTTCGGCGTTGGTCGTCGACCCTGTCATGGTGGCAAAGAGCGGGGACTCTCTTTTGCAGGAAGAGGCGGTAGGCGCCTTGCGCTCTCGCCTGCTCCCGTTGGCCTCCGTCGTTACTCCCAACATCCCGGAGGCGGAAGTGCTCACTGGGATGGACATCAGTTCCGACGCTGACGTGCGAAACGCCGCCCAAGCCATTGTCTCCATGGGCGCAAAGGCGGTGGTGGTGAAAGGAGGCCATCGAGAGGGGCCAGCCACTGACCTTTTTTACGACGGGGCCCAATTTCACGAGTTCACTACACCCCGCATAAACACGCAGAACACCCACGGCACCGGTTGCACATTTGCCTCCGCCGTAGCTGCCGGGCTGGCCAAGGGCTTGCCTGTGGTCGATGCCGTAGGCGCAGCCAAGGAATACGTAACCGAGGCCATCCGGCATTCCTTCCCCATCGGCCAGGGCCATGGCCCGCTGAGCCACCTATGGCGTCTGTGGGACGATACCCGATGAACGGGGTTGGGACCGGCAGCCAAGGAATTACGGAATCATAACAACAGCAAGGCATGTTCGTACTATGACCACGACAAAAAGAGAGTTGCTGACTGCGGAAGACCTGCTTCGGCTGCACAGCCAGGGGGTTAAAGGCGAGCTAATAAGAGGGGTGTTGGCTGAAACTGTGTCTGCGGGACTGGAACATGGGCAAATTGCGATTAATTTTGGCGCCGAGTTGCGGGCCTTCGTCAGACCGAGGCGATTGGGATGAATAATCGGGTCCGATGCAGGTATTTGGCTGGAGCGGGACCCGGATACCGTGCGCGAGCCCGATGTGGCGTTTATATCGGCCAAGCGTCTGCCACTGGACTTGAGGATTCGTGGCTATTCGGAGGTTGCCCCCGACCTTGTTGTAGAGATTAGCTCACCGAGCGACAGCCTCAGAGAAGTCTACGACAAAGCGAGGATGTGGCTGAGCCACGGGGGTGACACTAGCTTGGGTGGTCCACCCGGATACAAGAACGATAGACGTCCATCAAACCAATGGCCCGGTCGTGACCCTCACCGAGGACGACACGCTTGACCGTGGCACGGTGCTGCCAGGTTTTGCGTTGCCGGTGAGGGAAGTGTTCGAGTAGGAAACGAGGGAAGCACCTCGCTTCTTATGGGCGTTATAATAAGGGCACCGGGGCACCGCCTTGGCATGTCCTGCCGATGCTGAACGCCCCAACTCTAGTCCAGATGGTTGAATCGCATGTTTAAGCCCGTTTCCAGCCGCGTCAACTTTCCCGAGGTTGACGCCGGCATACTGCAATACTGGAAAGACAAGGACGTCTTCCACCGCACCGAGACGGAACGGGAGGATGGGCCCCTTTTTACTCTGTTCGAGGGCCCTCCCACCGCCAACGGCAGCCCCGGCATCCACCACGTCCTGGCCCGGGTGTTCAAGGACGTTATCTGCCGCTACCGCACCATGAAGGGCTACCGTGTCCTGCGCAAAGGCGGGTGGGACACCCACGGCCTGCCGGTGGAGTTGGAGGTGGAGAAGTCCCTTGGCTTGAGCACCAAGCGGGAGGTGGAAGAGTACGGCATCGAGAAGTTCAACCAGCAGTGCCGGGAGAGCGTGTTCCACTACTTGAGAGAGTGGGAAGTCCTGACCGACCGCATCGGCTACTGGGTGGACATGGACGACCCCTACGTAACGCTGGAAAACGAGTACATCGAGTCCGGCTGGTGGATACTGAAAGAGCTGTGGAACAAGGGGCTGCTGTACCGGGACATGCGGGGCACCCCCCATTGCCCTCGATGCGTCACCAGCCTCAGTTCCCACGAGGTCGCGCTGGGTTACCGGGAAGACACCCCCGACCCATCGGTTTTCGTCAAGTTCCTGGTGGAGACCGTACCTGAAAGCAGTCGCGGCTCAACTGAATTAACTTCGGACATACCCACGTACTTGCTGGCGTGGACTACCACTCCATGGACCCTTCCGGGCAACACCGCACTAGCCGTTGACGAGTCCGCCGATTACTCCATCGTGGAACTGGAGCGGGACGGCGCTACCGAGCGGCTGGTCCTGGCCTACGAGTTGCTGGACGTCAACCTGCGCGACCCCTATAGAGCAGTGGGAAAGGTTAAAGGGGCCGACCTTGTCGGCGTAGGGTACCGTTCCTTGTATTCGCCGGCGGAGTTCGGCGTAGAAATTCAAAGGTTTGTTCACCGGCAGACACCCGGCGGCATCATCACCGAGTTGTCTCCCGACACCCAAGTAAGCCCCCGCGTCGTTGCCGCCGGCTTTGTGTCCATGGACGACGGCACCGGCATCGTGCACATTGCCCCGGCCTTTGGCGATGAGGACCTGGGGTTGGGGCGAGAAAAAGGGTTGGCATTCGTCCAGCCGGTTGACCTGCTAGGCAACGTCACCGGCAGCTTTTCATTCGCAGGCAAGTTCGTCAAGGCCGCCGATGAAGAAATCATGGCCGACCTCGCCGAGCGAGGACTGCTGTTTCACCGGGACATTTACCGTCACACCTACCCTTTCTGCTGGCGATGCAACACACCCTTGCTGTACTACGCCAAGAATTCCTGGTACATCAGGACCACCGCTCAGAAGGACCGGTTGGTTGAGGGCAATAGCGCCATCAACTGGTACCCCGACTATATCAAGGAAGGCCGCTTCGGAGAGTGGCTCCGCAACAACGTGGACTGGGCTATCTCGCGGGAACGGTACTGGGGCACCCCCATACCAATCTGGCAATGCCAGGACTGTAGCCATTCCGTGTGTATCGGCAGCGTAGAGGAACTGAAAACCCACGCCATCCCGGAGCATACGCCCCTGTTGAACGATCTGGACCTGCACCGTCCATACGTTGATACGGTCCTGCTCAAGTGTCCCGAAGACGGGTGCGGGGGGCAGATGCGGCGCATACCGGAGGTGATGGACGCTTGGTTTGACTCCGGCGCCATGCCCTTCGCCCAGTGGCACTATCCATTCGAGAACCAGGACATCACCCGGGATGGGCGGTTTCCCGCCGACTACATCTGTGAAGCCGTCGACCAGACACGGGGCTGGTTCTACAGCCTGCACGCCTTGTCCACGCTGCTGGAAGGAACGCCTTCATACCGCAACGTCATCTGCTTGGGCCTGATCCTGGACGAGCGTGGCCGGAAGATGAGCAAGAGCACCGGCAACGTGGTCGAGCCGATTCCGGTACTGGACGAACACGGCGCCGATGCCCTGCGCTGGTACCTGTTTACCGCCTCTCATCCCGGCGAGGCGAGGCGTTTCTCGGCCAAGTTGGTCAACGAGACACTGCGCCGTGTGTTGATGACCCTCTGGAACGTCTACTCGTTCTTCACCAATTACGCATCCATCGACGGATTTCATCCCGAGCAGACTCCCGACGGGTGGAAGCCGGAGCATGAACTCGACCGCTGGATAATGTCGGAGTTGAACGCCCTTGTCACCCAAGTGGACGGGTATCTGGACGGGTACGACCCCACCAATGCCGGGCGGCGGATGCAGGAATTTATTGACCAACTGTCCAACTGGTACGTCCGGCGCAGCCGCCGGCGCTTCTGGAAGAGCGAAAACGACCAAGACAAGCTGTCAGGGTACATCACGCTGCGCACCTGCTTGGTCACCCTGTCCAAGCTGATGGCCCCTCTGTCCCCCTTCGTGGCTGAGGAGATGTACCAGAACCTTGTATGCTCGGTGGATGCGGAAGCGCCCGACAGCGTGCACTTGGCCGCCTTCCCGGCGGTGGATGCCTCCTTGATAGACCAGCCCCTGATGGGGGCCACTCGCTTGGCAATGTCCATCTCCAGCATGGGGCGCAACGCCCGCTCCAAGTCCGGGCTGAAAGTCCGGCAACCCTTGGCCAGCGTGGCGGTGAAGACCCGGAACCCCGAGGAGCGCGGTTATCTGCAAATGGTGCAACCGCAAGTGTTGGAAGAGCTTAACATCAAGAGCTTGGTGGTGCTGGAGGACGACTCGGAACTTTACCTCCAAGCCAGGGAGGAGGCCGGAGACAGGACTGAGGTCACCATCCCGGTCGACCACTACTCCGTCGCGTTGGAAGGCGGGTACATGGTGGCCGTAGACTCCACCATCACACCGGAACTGGCGGAGGAAGGACTGGCAAGGGAACTGGTGCACCGGATACAGAACCTGCGCCGTTCCTCTCAATTCGAGCTGACCGACCGGATCGTTACCTATTACGACGCACCGGCGGAAATCGGCAGCGTGATGCAAGGGAACTTCTCCGCCTACATCCGCCAGGAAACCCTGAGCGAAGACTTGGTGGCCGGCCCGCCCCGGGAAGGCGCGGCTTCCGAGGACTCCAAGGTTGAGGGAATGGAGATAACGCTGGGGGTACTCCGCGTATAAGCGGGTGAGCCGATGCCTGAGCTTCCCGAGGTAGAAAACGCCCGTCGCTGCCTTGTCCGCTCCGGACTCCCCGGCAGGACTTTCACCGGGGCCAACATCGGGTGGGCGAAAACCGTCAAAACGCCGGGGTTAGAGGAATTCGTACTGGGACTCAGGGGCAGCCGCGTCTTGGAGGTAAACCGACGGGGCAAGTACATCCTGGTCCCGCTCATTGACGACGAGGGCCGGTCCAAGACCTTCATTCTGCACTTGGGCATGACCGGCGGGCTTGGCGTTTATCCCAAGTCCAAGACCCCCGATCCAATGGTGCGCCACACCTTCTCCTTGGACGACGGCGACGAACTGCGATTTGTCGATGGCCGGAAGTTCGGCAAGCTATGGCTGGTGGACGACCCAGCGGAAGTCCTTCCCCCGTTAAGTCCCGAACCTTTGGACGGCGGACTGACGGCGGACTGGCTGGCCAAATCGTTTGAAGGCCGCAAGGTCCCCATCAAGGCGCTGCTCTTGGAACAGTCGGTGGTGGCTGGTATGGGGAACATTTACGCCGATGAGTCTCTTTATCTTGCGGCAATCAGCCCGTTGAGGATGGCCGGCGAACTTTCCGGTCAAGATATAGAACAGCTACAGCAAAGCATCGTCGGCGCACTGACCTACGGAGTTGGAGAGTACGATAAAGCCCGCGACGAAACTTGGCCCGACCCGCCCCGAGCCCTCACCGGCTGGACCATTTCACGAGTGGAGGGCGAGCCGTGCCTCCGTTGCGCCAGCCCCTTCGCCTCCACCCGCGTCCGGGGTCGGGGCACTTACTACTGCCCCAACTGCCAACGTTAATACCTCGGCATCAGGACCTCTGCAAAGTCTTTCCCCATAGCAAAACCCTGACCCAACCCATCAGTCCCGCTCAGAACGTCACGCTCGGCCTCAAACTCGTCATTCCCGCGCAGGCGGGAATCCAGAGTCGTTCACCGACGGTAACGTTCTTTTATCTCAACGCGTATGGATTCCTGCGCAGGCGGGAATGACGGATGACCCCTTGGGGTCATGTACGATGCCGACAATCGGCTATATTCATGGGAATGACGGGGGACTTATGACCAGTACCCTTGTCTATGCTGCCGTCCCATAGATACGCTCCGGGACTACGATAATCACTGACCGGCGGTCGTCGCGCATCGCTTGGTCGTACTCTTCCCAATTGGAGTGTTCCTCTCCCGATGCGGCCTTGAAGGTCTCCCGCAGGGCCAGCCGCAGCTCATCCGCGTCAGTGTTGCCGGCCGACAGGACGGTTGCTTGGCCTTCCAGCACCACAAACCCCCACCAGCTTTCGTTGGACACCAGCAAAGAACAGTTGGGGTTGCGCCGCAGGTTGTGCAGCTTGGCTCGCGTCTCGGTCACCGAGAAGGCGATGCCGTCCCTGTATGGGCCGCAACTGATAATGCTCATCTGCGCGTTTCCGTCGCGCCGGAAGGTGGTCAGCACACCGCGGTGGGTTTGAGTTGCAAATTCTCTCACGTTGTCGGGAAGCATGTATTCCTCCTGGTTGTTTTACGACCGGAGCCTCAAGACCCCAGCACAAAGTCGATTTCCAATAGATCGTAATCGGACTGTACCATGCCCAAGTTGGCGTAGACCTGCTGCGCTACGTGGTTATTCTTCTCCACGTAGAGCCTGAACCCGCAAACGTCTCCCTGCGCTTCCGCCTCGGATTTTACGTATGCTTCCAATGCCCGGTAAATGCCGTGACGACGATACTCGGATGCGACGTACACACTCTGAATCCACCAGAAGTACCCGTTGCGCCAGTCGCTCCATTCATAGGTTATCATGAGCTGGCCTACAACACGTCCCCCGGCCTCAGCGACGCAATAAAACCCCCGGTCGCCGTTCTTGAACACCGCGGCGACACCGGTGGTCAGCGTACCAATGTCCAGCCTCTTACCCTCCGACTCCCAAGCAAGAGCCGCGTTAAACTCCACCACGGTCTCCTGGTCGGCGACCGTGGCACGGCGCACATTCAAGTTAAGGGACTGATCATTCGCCATATCGCTTTCCTGCTCCGGTTCCTCGCAGATTCTAACAACTTGCCCGCCTTAGCTTATCCAGAAGGTCGACCCCGTCTCCTCTTTCTGGACCTCGATGCGTACTGGAAAGGCGTCCTTCAATTCTTCCAAGTGGGTAATGACGATGATTTTATCGAAGTCGTCTTCTATCGCGCTGATGACATCCAGTATGCGCTCCCGTCCCGCGGCGTCCTGGGAGCCGAAGCCTTCGTCGATGAACAACGTTGGTAATGGGGGCGCCCATCCGTTGCGCCAGGACCTTGGAGAGGGCTATCCGCAGCGCCAGGTTCACCCGAAAGGCCTCACCGCCGCTGTACATCTCGTAGCTGCGCGGGCCCAGTTCATCGCTGACGTTTATTTGCAGCGTTTCTATCGGGTCGCCCTGGCCGGAGCGCCGCTCCCTCTGGGTCTCCATCTTGACGTGCATCCGGTTGTCCGTCATACGGCCCAGCAGCGTGTTTGCTTCCTCTTCCAACCGGGGCACCACCGTTTCAATGAGCATCGCTTGGATTCCTTGGCGACCGAAGGCAGTCATCAACTCCTGGTATATACCCTCGTCTTCCCTGTAAACGGCTAACCGGGCTTCATCTTTCGCAACCTCATCCCGCAGGTTGATTAGGCGCTGCCGTTCCCCTTCGAGCCACCCTTGGCGGGCAATGGCAGCCTGCCGGGAGTCCTGTATTCGGGACTGGACAACTTCGGCCGCGGCGAGACGCTGGTGCCACAACGGCAACTCGGAAATCGCCTCTTCATCAGCTTGACGCCGTTGTTGGACCAACTTTAAGTCATCCCGGCGCCGCTCCAGCAGTTCACGGATGCGGGTAAGGGACTCCTCTTCCGCAGGCAGGTTGTCCTGGGCTTGAGACAAGCTGGCCAGTTGCTGCTCGAAAGATTGAAGGGCGCGGGTATCGGCATAGCACTGCTGACGTTTCTCTTCGCTGTACCCCAACGACTTGATCTGTTCTCGTACAGTCTCCAATTCGGAGTGCTCTACTTGGGCGAACGCTTTCGATGCCAGGGAGGTACGGACAATCTCGAGTTGGCTTTTCATTTGGGCCAACTCGGACTGCGCTTCACGGGACTCGCGGACCAAGAGTTCCAATCGCTGGATTCTTGCATCCCCTTCCCGCAACGCGGTGGTCAGCGCCTTCTGCTGCTGGTCGACGTCTTTTCCCAGGTCTGCTTTCCCTGCCTCCAGCCGTTGCAGCGACGCTTGGTTTTGACGGTACAAGTTGCGTTTTTCGGCAATGTCTTTTTGATAGGCCTGGGCAAGGCGGCCGCAACCGTCCCCGCCCAAGCTTGTCTGGCAAAGAGGACAGACGGCCCCCGCGCCTTCGCCGCTTGAATGGTCCAGAAGTTCCAGCTTGGAGCGCAATTCAAGGCCTTCAAGCCGGTAACGTTCAGCCGCGCCTTGGGCTTCGCCGATGGCCGTGGAGATCTTGTTTAATTTGTCTTGGCCGGCGACAACCCTTATCTTCTCCTCTTCCAAGCTTTCCAAGTGAGCGTATGCCTGTTCACGCTGCCCGATCAGCTCGGCCTCTGCATTGGCATTGGGGGGCAATTCAACCTCTACCTTATGGATTAGTTGCTTGACTTGGCCTTCCAACACGGACCGGCTGCCCTCGATGGCCCGCAACAACCGATTTTCATGCTCGGTGAGGCGGTCAAATCGCGAGCGGGTAGCTTCGAGAAGGTCAAGCCGTTCGCGGGCCTTGGCCAACCGTCCGGCTCCGGCCCGTATGGCATCGGCATCGCCGGTCACCTTCAGATAGTGGTTAATGCGTTCCCGACCAGCGGCGGAAGCCACCTCCAACTGCTGTATTTCTCTGCGATGGGCTTCTATCTGCCCCTGTAGTTCCACTGACTGGTCCTTGCGACGCTCCAAATCGGCTACCTTGGAGCGCAGTCCATCGACGGCGAGGCGACTGTCTTCCGCTTGGCGCTCTATAGCATCCAAATGGGCCTTGATTTGGTCCAGTTCTTGCGCCGGGTCTCCGATTGCTTCGATGTCCCGGCGTAGCCGCTCCAAGGACCCTTCCATCTCCGCCGCGCCGGTCCTGCTCTCGTCCAAACGCTTTTTGGCCAACTCCTGCAGGCGGTCATAGTCATCCAATCCCAGTATTTTCGCCAGCACTGCCTTGCGGTCGGCTGGAGTCTTGTTGGTGAATTCGTCGGCCCGGCCTTGCAGGAGAAAGGCCGAATTAATAAACGAGTCATAGTCCATGCCGATGGTCTGCTCGATCCTGGCTTGGGTCTCCCGGATGTTGTTGCCGGGAATCGGTCGAGCCTGTTCAAGATCGCCCAACACCTGAAACTGCAAATCGGTAGACCCCTGCCGCCGCCGGCCGCCCCCTCGGGAACGGCTCCTGATTACCCGGTAGGATGTGTCCCGCGCTACGAATTCCAGCTCTACTCGCATCTCTTCCGCGCCGTAGGATATGAGCGCGTCCTGAGTCTTGGCGCGGGACTCGCCCCACAAGCACCAAGTAATGGCGTCAAGCAACGCCGACTTGCCGTGGCCGTTGGACCCGCACAAGCAAGCAACGTGTATCCCTTGGAAGTCCAAGGTGGGCACGTCTTCCCGGTAACACAGGAAATTCCTAACGCTGAGGCGTACGGGTATCACGGGCCCACCTCTCAAAGGTTTATAATTTTACTACAGGCAAATAACCCCGTCTCTCCTTCCTCTTCACGTCCAACTCCTCCCGCTGAGCCCAGTACGGGGACTCTGTGTCATTCCGCGTAAAACGGGTGCGGGTCCGCCATTGCCAATAATTGGCGTCTTATCACGCTGGCAGTTGAACCCAAGTCAACCGTAGCGAAACGGATAGCGTGTCCCTGGATGATTACGGCTTCGTCTACCATTCCGTCGACCGTAGGGTGCAGCATCAACCCGGATGCGGTGGCCGACAGCGGGTCGCTGTCGTTTTCCTGGGACCGCAGATAAGCGTAGATTTGGTATATGTACCCGCTACGTAATGTCTCCTCCCGGTATTGCCCGGTAGCCAAAACGGAAGTGAATTTAGTGTCGATAACCATGCGTCGCCCATCGGCCGGATGGTCCAGCACGATATCGGTTTTCATTGCCGGAAGAATGGACTCAATGCCGGGTGTGGGACTGTCCTTCGGCCAGTCGATCCTCTTCCCCGCGCTAACGCGCCACCCGGACTGCGTTAAGACGACATCGTAGAACCCTGCTACGGCCCTTTCAAACAGACGCCGGAGCCAACCGATATCATTCCTGTCTGGCGATTTCAAGCGCCTGTCGCCAAATTCTTCGTTGGGTAACGCCAAATCGAAGGCCAGCCGCGCCGCGGCCACCATCAGGCGGTCGTTGGCGTCGAAACGTCCGAATGTGTCTACCGAAACTTCGATTCGGGCCGGTTTCTCGCCCCTCACTCCCAACCGCTCCAACCGCGCCGCCAAAGAACGGCAGCGGTGGGCCAGGTCCCGGCGCCCGACTGTACCAGTCAGTTTAACCAACGCCGCCCGGACAAGGCGGTTGCGGGGCGTGTCAATTGTTAGTTCGTCGAACCGGCACGCTATCAAACCCCGTTCCAGCAGTTGGCGGGTTTCCGTGTACCGGAGGTCAACCCTGCCTCGGACCCGGTTCAATGTCGCGTGTTGCGTCCGCCATCCGAAACTCAGGTTTCGGGCCAACCGCCGTTCCACCTCATGGGCCAGAATTTCTGCCACCAGGTCCGGGATGTCATCGGGGTTCTCTTCAACCTCTGTCCGCCTCTCGTTGTCAATCCGGCCGAACAGGTCCGAGGCATAAAGCAGCAGCAGCCAGATATTCCTTACGGGAATCCGATGCTGCCCGGAAAGGACAGTCGCAACCATTACAGCCCTTCGAGCAAAACAGACTTGGCCCTCTGCGCGGTGTCTGGGAAATCAAACCAATATTCGTCAAGCAAGGGACCAATCTCTTTCTCGACCACTCGGACGAACCATTCCTGCGGGTCCGGTATGACGGCACCGACAGGTGGAGTTACATAACTGTGGCCTACCCGGAATTGACGGCCCAAGCTTCTGTCGTCGGCGATTTGCCGGTTCAGGTTACCCAGCCGTTTCTCAATCTCTTCCAGGAATTGGGTATCGACGCCACAATGTTCCCTTACCCAGTCCTTCCAAGGTGGACCAAAAGTGGGTTCCAGTTCCTCAAATGCGAAACGGCGGCGGAAGGCCAAATCCACCAGAGCCAGGGAGCGGTCGGCTATATTCATGGTGCCTATGACATACAGATTGCCGGGTATGTAGACCCGCTCGTTCTCCGATCTCCGGTAACTCAAGGCCAGTGCATCGGCGGCGTCCCGCTTGTCAGCTTCCAGCAAGGTAAGCATCTCGCCAAAAATCTGCGCTGGATTGCCTCGGTTGATTTCCTCTATCACCATCACGCAGGACGAATCAGGGTTGTTGCGGGCGGAGTTGATCATCTGCAGAAACGGCCCGTCTACCAGTTCCAACCGACCATTGCCCGAGGGACGCCATCCCCGGACAAAGTCCTCGTAGGACAGGTTGGTATGAAATTGCACGGCTTGGATCTTGCCCTCATCTCGCCGGCCCATCAGGGCAAAAGCCAGTTTCCGGGCCAGCCAGGTCTTGCCGGCGCCGGGCGGCCCTTGAAGGATCAGGTTCTTCTTGAAGCGCAACGTTTCGAGAATGTCCTCTAACCTCGCGCGTTCCAAAAAGCAACCTTCAGCCATGATGTTGTCAATAGAATACGGCAGTGGCGTTGGTTCTGGAGGGCGCGAGGGAGAATCTGGGGATATGTTCTCCTCATCCGTTATATCAGGGTCGGCTGACTCATCATCGAGCCAGCCCCACTCCTGTAGGAATCGGTCATAATCTTGGGGTTTGCTCTCAAATGTAAAGCCAATCAACCCATCGGCAGCCCAGGGAATTGTCCCTGCCCCCGGCCAAACTTCCCAAACAGTCGATCTGTTGGTGTAGAAGTACCATTCACGGATAGGAGCGACGCGTGTCCAGTCAACCTCAACATGGCGGCCGTCTCCCACGTTTTTCCTAATCGTTCCTGTTGCTTTGATGGCCATCGTCGACACGTCGGCTCCATCGTTATTAAATGGGAGATTGTATTTTCGCCTGTAGGCCGCCTTGATTGCGATGCGGTCTCCAGGACGCATTGACTTTACTTGGTCCAGGTATCTGTCGTAATACCCGTTTTCCCAGATACCATCTCGTATAAACCGGTTGGTCTGGTCGTCTGTCCTACCGTAGGACGCTCCCACAAACCAGCAAGGTCGCTGCCTGGCGGTTCCAATGGTTGAAGTCATATTTTGCCCCCGGGATTGTGGTTGGCTTAAGTCGATTATAACCACGGCTACCTAACCAGTCACCACCATTCGGAACAGTGGATTGTCCTCACAACCTTGACCCTTTGGACTTGCCCCGCCTACAATCGTGAATCGGACACTACATAAGCTCGCCGGAACCTTGTACTCACTCGGCGACCTTGGGAGCTACAAAGTGCTGGAGAACCTTACCGAAAGACTGACCGGGATTCTGAACCGTCTGAACAGCAAGGGACGCCTTACCGACAAGGACATTGATGAGGCCTTGGGGCAAGTGCGCCGTTCCCTGCTGGAGGCCGACGTTAACTTTCGCGTCGCCCGGGACTTTGTCAGCGGCGTGAAGGAACGGGCCCAAGGAGCCGACATCCTGGAGAGCCTCACTCCCGGCCAGCAGGTCATCAAGATCGTCCACGATGAACTGACGTCGCTGCTGACCGGCAACGAACACCGTATTGTCCCAGGCAGTCGACCCACCAATGCCCTGATGCTGGTTGGGCTTCAAGGGTCCGGCAAGACCACCACCGCCGCCAAGCTGGCCTTGGCGTTACGGCGTCAGGACCGGCGGGCCCTGCTGATTGCAGCCGACCTGCGACGACCTGCGGCCATCCAGCAACTGGAAACCCTGGGCCGCCAGTTGGACATCCCGGTTTACTCGGAAGACCCTGCTACGTCTACGGCGGTCCAGGTAGCCAAGGCCGGGCTGCGCCGGGCGGAAGATTTGGGCATCCATTGGGCCATCGTAGACACCGGGGGCCGTCTCCAAATCGACGACGAACTGATGGAGGAACTAGAGGCAGTCAAGTCCGCCGTGTCCCCGCAGGAAATCCTCTTGGTGGTTGATGCTATGACCGGGCAGGACGCGGTCAATGCAGCCGAAGGGTTTCACCAACGGGTGTCTTTGACCGGGTTGATAATGACCAAGATGGACGGCGACGCCCGCGGCGGCGCGGCTTTGTCGGTGACACGGGTTACCGGCGTGCCCATCAAGTACATGGGCATGGGGGAACGGCCCGACGCGTTAGAGCAGTTCCACCCGGACCGGATGGCGTCCCGCATCCTTGCAATGGGCGACGTGCTGACCCTGATCGAGAAGGCCCAGGAATCGATGGACGAGAAGCGGGCAAAGGAGATGGAACGCAAGTTCCGCCAAGCCAGCTTCGACTTGGAAGACTTCCTGGAGCAGATTCAGGCCGTTAAGAAGATGGGTTCCTTGAGCCAGATTGCGGAAATGATCCCCGGTATGAACCAACTTACCTCGCGGATGAAGACCGCTGACTTCGACGACGGGCAAATTCAACGGGTCGAAGCAATCATCAGGTCGATGACGCCGGAGGAGCGGCGTCGGCCGGAGATTATCAACGGCAGCCGCCGACGGCGCATCTCGCGTGGCAGCGGCACCACTCCCCAGGACATTAACCAGTTGCTCAACCAGTTCCGGCAGACCCAGAAGGTAATGCGCCAGCTTTCCCGCACCAGGAACCCCAAGAGCCTGATGAACCTGTTCCGGTAGCGGGGCGGGGGGAGACCTCCAAGTTCAGGTGTCGTAAATTCGTTAGTAAGCGACTCGTCCATGCTGACGCGGGAAAACTACACCACAAGGACGGCAGTTCGGGAATCTCGGCCTCGCGCAATCCCTAAAGCACATCCAAGAAAGCTTACATGAGAACATACAATGTGCCTGATTGGATTACCACCAACCTTGTGAACCAAGGTCTCTCCGACAATGCTTATTTCCTCTGTGGCACCGCACGCGCATGGGGGATCATCAGGATGGCCGCTGATGCACTTGATGACTTGGACAAAAGGGCAGGAATACTCGGTGGCCCATTGAAAATAGCGGAATACCACGCCTATGCCGGCATCAGCGCTTCCCGAACCGCTATTGATGCCGCCGCGGCTTGGCTCAATGCACTGTTACAGTTGGGAGTGAGTCCACCTCACCAAATCAACCTGAGCAGGGAAAAATTCCAAGAAAAAGTCTTGAAAGGCCGACCTGAACTTAAACTCTACGTCCAAGAACTGGGTACTCTGGGAAACCATATCGACCCTCACCGTCAACGAGCACAACATCGAGAAGGGTTAGCACTTCGACATCATGTGTATTCCCAAAAATCAGGACATCCTGGCGGCTGGTACCTTGCACCGAAAGGCATAAGCGGCGATCATACCGATGACCTCCACATGGCAGAGCTGTTCAGATCTTGGGCCGACAAGATTGAAACCAACTTGCACGGGATTCATCAGCAATTAGTATGACCCGCGGGATACTTCCAAATGCGGATTTCCTTGCTGGCCTTGAGCTTCACTGTAGCCATATTATTAGCCTGCAGTCCAAATTCGACCCCTGCCTTGGAGTCAACTTCCGGCAAAGTCTCGTCGCAACAACGCACAAACCCAACCCCCACTTACCTATTATCCGAAGATTCAGCTATTTCGATATTGAAGACTTACCTTCAGGACTGCATCCTGAGCTGGGAAGTGCAGCATGAACCTGCCCTCGGGAGAAAGATGCAGAGAAATGCACCCGTTCCCTCTGGAAAGCAACGCAAGTGGTGGACGGACTTAGCAACAGAGACCGACGGGAACATTGAATGGTCAGCCCGGTACCATGAAGTTACAAAGTCAGACACCACCAAATTGGTCAGAATTCAGCGAGGAACCGAGACTTGGGTCGTCATCGGACCAGGACTTGAAAGAACACAAGGTACATTCGCAGCCGTTCCCGGCAGATGGCAGGTGTACGCCGGCTACCGGATCGCATACCCACTAGATGGTCCCGCTCGACTCGCCCTCACGGAACTCAAGAAACCATTGGATACCTACTTCGACCGAGATTGCAGCGGATATTTGAAGAGATAGCTTGTCTCCTCACTCCTCCCACACCTGCTTCGACCGACCTGTCCCAGCGTTTGTACCGCCTTCTATCTTTCAACTGGTCACCTCAGTAATTTAGGGTTAACAATTGTTGAGTCACCATTAGGCCGCTCCCGTCCTCATGGACGTGAACATGTACACCGTGGCGTATGTCCGCCACGGCCTCCAGCGCTCAGCGAAATCCTCCACTTGACGGTCGTTGACCTCCTCGCCGTTGAAGTACGACCGCGAGACGACCCGGCGCAGGGCCAGGTCCCCCAAGGGGAGCGCATCCGGCCTCCCCAGCGCCCGTATCAGCAACCACTGGGCGGTCCAAGCGCCCACGCCGCGGAGTGCGACCGTCTGTTTGATTACGTCTTCGTCGCTCAGCCGGTGCAGGCCCTCCATCCCGGTCGGATCTTCCAAGGCGGCGCAGGCGATCCCGTGCACGTACTCGGCCTTACGTTGGCTGAGTTTCAATTGCCGGAGGTCATCGACGGACTGGGCGGCGAGGATCTCTGGCCGGGGGAACGCATAGTAGGTCTCCCCATCGACGGTCAACCGCGGCCCGTGGGTCTCAATGAACAGGCCGCGTATGACGCGGGCAACGTGGGTGGAGATTTGCTGGCCCATGATGGCCAATACCATCGCTTCGAATGCCGACGAGGTGTGGGGAAGGTGCAGCCCGTTGAACCTCTCGGTCATCCCCGCCAGGACGGCGTCCTTGCGCGCCATGTCGTAAAAGGGGGCCAAGTCCTGGCCGACCCCCAATAGCCAAGCCACCCGCTCCGTCGCCTTCTCAACAACGTCGGGGGCAAGACTGTCGCCTTGCAATTCCAAGTCCAACAGAGGATTGTCCATATTACCGGCTGAAGAGACCGAAGCCAGAACCAATGTCCCGTCCAGGTCCAGCAAACGCCGGTATACTCCGTCGGTCAGCGAGTCAGTACCGTAGCGGCCTTGGAAATAGGTGTGGTAGCCCGCCGTTAACTCGAAGTCGAAAGGAGGGACCGGTTGAATAGTCGTATATGCCTTTTCCATGCTGCTGTTTAACCTGGCGCGCCGTTGAATAACGGGACATGTCCCAAGGAGTCATAGATGGCTCCTTGGGGTGTCAAAGTACTTTGGACCAAGTGCATCGCGTCCACTGTCCACGGTTCCACCGGCCCTAGAACAGTCGCCGACATAACCTTTCCTATTTGCTGCCGAGCTGATTGACCAACTCCGTCCCGCACTCGTCCAATGGTCAAATGAGGGTTGAAGCGGCGCTTCTCCCGGCGGAACCCCAACGCCAGCATCGCTTGTTCCACCTCTTCCTGCAACGCGGCCAAGTCCTCCATGTCGCCGTTGACCCCGGACCACAACACCCTGGGCTGCCGCTCGTTAGGGAATACCCCCAAGGATGACAGCTTCAAGTTAAACGGAGCGGCCTGCCGTCCAACGTCTCCCATCACTTCGAGCACCGGGACTTTCAAAGAGGACGCGATGTTGCCGAAGAACTTCAGCGTCAGGTGTATCCCCTGCGGGTCGACCCATTTAACACCCGTTGGGACTTGCGACTGTAGCCGTTCCATGGCTTCGGATAAAACTGCGCGGCCCTCGTTGGGTATAAGTATCGCGATGAATACACGGATGCTTTGGTTTCGTTCTAACATCCGGTCACCTCAGCCCGCACTTGCCCCAGCTTCCGGTACCAGCCGGCCAGGTCTTCCAATGAGTACACCGCGTTGGCGGGGCTGGGGTTGGGCGTAACAAAGACTCTGGTTGCGCTGATGGTGCGGGACTGCAATCCTAACTCGGACTTTTCTCTAATACCCAGCGCGTAGCGAAGGTAGGCGTTGTACGCCGTAACGCCGTGAAAACATGCTATCCGAGGCTGAAATTCCAGCAACTTGCCGTCCAGCACTGGCGCCCAACGGGCGAAGTCGGCAGCCTTCAATCCCGACCCTTGCGCAGTGGGCCGCTTTACCACGTCGGTAAACCCGATGCCGTCCTCCAACAGGCCGGTGTCCGATTCCGGGGAAAGTTCGCGGGACACAAACCCGGCCAGGTTCAACGCTGGCCAGAACCTGTTGCGAGGGTTGGCAAAATAGTGTCCTGACCTGATGGACGGGAGGGAGGGATTCAGGCCAACGAAGACGATGTCCAATCCCGGTCGCAGGTAGTCCGGCAAAGTCTCAAAGTCTTCCATCAAGCGTCTGCCTCTTGAATACCAAACAACCGGGCCGCGTTGCCGCCCATAATCAAGGCTTGGTCGCCCGCTTCCAACCCCGACGCCTCCACTTGGGCCAGCAAACGGCGCGCACTTATGAGTGGGTAGTCGGTGGCGAAAAGTATCTTGTCCGGCCCCACCAACCGCGCGGCTACGCCGAATATATCCTGCTTGTACAGGAATGGAGATGCTGCCGTATCGTAATAAACGTTTTGCAGGGCTTGACCCACCTCGGGCATCAGCGTATAGAAAGGAAGGCCGCCACCCCAGTGGGCGCAAATTATAACGTTCTCCGGAAAGTTCTGAATAAACCGGCACAATTTGTCCGGCGTAGTATGACCCTTTCCCGGGTACAGGTGCCCCACCGGCTCAGACCCATGCATCAACACCGGCATACCCAGCCGCTCCGCCGCAGTCATCAACGGCGCCATAAGCTGTCCATCGGTAATGTCCAGTCCCTGGGTGTCGGGATGAATTTCACCGACCCCTTTCAGTCCCGCCGCGGCGCACCGTTCCATCTCCGCAACGGCGGCATCGCCCCAACGCGGATTGACGCAGCAGAACCCTGTCAGACGGTCCGGGTACCGTTGCACCGACTCAGCAATATAGTCGTTGGACTCTTGGGCCAGCCTCAGATCGCTCCAGCCTATGCCCATGATAATTGAACGAGCCACTCCATCCCGGTCCATGCTTTCCAGTAGTGTTTCTGAAGTTGCTAGGGCTGCTTTAGGATTGGAGAAAAGAGTGGCGAAGGTGGCGTCACGGCGTACCAGTTCGTCGCGCCGCCGTTGAAAGCTTACCGGGAAAATGTGACAGTGGCTGTCAATCACCATATCGCGCCCGGCAATTATAGGTTCGGTATGGCTTATTTTCCAGCGAAGCGTTTAGTTACTTCCCCGGGTCCTGTACCCATTGAGGATAGCCATAACCCGTTGAATTACCCAACGCCTGATGTGGACACCATTGCTGGGACAGGCTTATAATTTGCCGCTGAACTCCCTCTCCCCAATGGCATCCCCAACCCTAATGGCCCCGCTGGTTATGAGTGCGCGGGTCATGGACGTGAAGGAAGGTGGCATTGGCCACACGAACAGAAAGCGGCTCTTCCCGGTCCGGAACTTCAACCTATACCGTCGACCAACTGACTGATCTCTGCCGGGAAATACGCAGAGACATCATACAGACCATCTATACCGCTGGAAGCGGGCATCCCGGCGGGTCTCTTTCCGAGTTAGATATATTGGTTGCCCTGTATTTCCGGGTGATGCGGCATGACCCGTCCAACCCGTCCTGGCCCGACCGGGACCGGTTGGTGCTCAGCAAGGGCCACGCCTCGCCGGGGTTGTATGCCGTCCTTGCCAAGGCAGGATATTTCCCCAAGGAAGACTTGAATACCTTCCGCCAGTTGAACAGCCGGCTCCAAGGTCACGCGCATCCCATGACTCCGGGGGTTGAGATGAACTCCGGCTCCTTGGGCATGGGCCTCTCCTTCGCCCTGGGTTGCGCGTTAGCGGCGAAACTGGACAACAAGGACAGCCTGGTCTACGCCATCCTCGGCGACGGCGAGTGCGATGAAGGGGAGGTATGGGAGGCTGCAATGTCGGCGTCCCATCATCAAGCCACCAACCTCATCGCCATCGTGGACCGCAACAGGATTCAAAACGACCGGTTCACCGACGACGTGATGACCCTTGAGCCCTTGGCGCAAAAGTGGCGGGCTTTCGGCTGGCGAGTCTTCGAGGCTTCAGGCCACGACATGCCGGTCCTGCTGGAAACCTTGGACAAAGCAAGGCGGCGGCGGACCAAGCCCACGGCCATAATCGCCCAAACGGTAAAGGGCAAGGGTGTCTCGTTCATGGAGAACAACCCTTCGTTCCACGGCAGAGCCCCCAACAAAGAGGAATTTGACAAAGCGATGGAGGAGTTGGCCTGATGACCGCGCAAAGGACAATGGCCTCCACGCGGGAGACCTATGGGCGGACCCTGTTGGAAATGGCCGAAGAGTTTCCGGACATCGTAGTCCTCGGCGGCGACCTCAACGTGTCGGTGTTCACCCATCTGTGGAGGGACAAGTACCCGGAGAGGTTCTTCGATTTTGGGCCGGCGGAACAAAACCTCGTGGGCGTAGGGGCCGGGTTGGCCGCGTCAGGCAAAATACCCTTCGTCAGCACCTTTGCGGTGTTCGGAGTAGGCCGCCCCTTCGACCAACTGCGGGTGTTGGTTGCCCAAGGCAAGCTGAACTTCAAGCTGGTATGCACCCACGCCGGAATTCTGACCGGGGAAGACGGGATGTCGGCCCACGGAATCGAGGACCTGGCCTTGGCGTGTTCCCTGCCGGGGTTCACGGTGATCTGCCCCGCCGATACGGTCGAAGCAGCCCAAGCGATTCGGGCAGCCGCGGCGGCCAAGGGGCCATTCTACGTGCGTTTGTCGCGAGCCGCCACGCCGGTAATCCATTCTGACGACTACCGCTTGGAGGTGGGCAAGGCCCATGTGGAACGCGAAGGCAGCGACGTAGCCATCGTCGGCACAGGCGTTATGGTTTCGGTTGCATTGGAAGCCGCCGACCTGCTGGCCGAATCAGGAATCTCTGCCCGTGTAATCAACATGCACACGTTAACCCCGGCGGACGAGGCCACGCTCCTGGCCGCAGCCAAGGAAACGGGCGCTATAGTGACGGCGGAGGAGCATTACATCCACGGCGGACTCGGCAGCATCGTCGCCCAGATAGTCGGGCGCACCCACCCGGTGCCGTTGGAAATGGTCGCCCTCCAAGGCTACAGCGAGTCGGGCAAGGCCGAAGAGTTAATGCAGAAAGCCGGCCTCACCCCCGAGGCAGTGAAGCAGGCCGCGGAGCGGGCCATCAGCCGGAAGAGACTCTAGCCGCGTCTCACCATCTGGAAGGGGACAGTTGAAGGGTGAGCTACCCTACTCCCTGACCTGCCCTTCCCCCATCACAACCCACTTGTACGATGTTAGCTCCCTCAACCCCATCGGCCCGCGGGCATGGAATTTCTGGGTGCTTATGCCAACCTCGGCCCCCAGCCCAAACTGGGATCCGTCGGTGAACCTCGTGCTGGCGTTGACGAACACCGCTGCGGCGTCCACCTCGTCCAGGAACCTCATCGCCGCCGTGTAGTCATCGGTTACTATTGCCTCTGAGTGACCTGACCCGTACGTCTCGATATGCTCCAGGGCCTCGTCCATCGAGTCGACCACCTTGACAGCGGCAGTGAGGGACAGGAACTCCTTGCCCCAGTCCTCTTCGCTGGCCGGCAGTACGCTGCTGGAGGCGCCCGCCTCCTTACCCCCGGCGGGGAAGGGCCCCAGGATGCTTAACGCCCGGTGATCGCAGTGCAGTTCAACTCCGGCGTCGCACAACTCCTGCGCGACCCTGGGGAGGAATGCAGGTGCGGCGTCTACGTGGACCAGAATGGTGTCCAACGCGTTGCAGACCGACGGCCGCTGCACCTTGGCGTTGTAGACTATTTTGGAGGCCTTGTCTATTTCCGCCGCACTGTCCACATAGGTGTGGCAAACTCCGACGCCTCCGGTAACCGCCGGCATGGAGGCATGTTCAGCCACGTAGCGAATCAAGCTGTCTCCACCCCGCGGCACCAGCAGGTCGATGTACTTCCGCATTCCCAGCATGGTGTCGACCAGCGCCCGGTTGGGATTGTCCACAAACTGGACAGCGTCGGCCGGCGCTCCGGCTTCGGAAATTGCCTCTCTCGACAGTTCCACCAAGGCCCTGTTGGAGTGGATACTTTCTTTGCCGCCCCGCAGCAGGCAGGCGTTGCCCGACTTCAAACACAGGGTGGAGATGTCTATGGTGACGTTGGGGCGGCTTTCGTAAATGCTGCCTATGACCCCCAAGGGCACCCGGCGTTTGCTCACTCTCAACCCGTTGGCAAGGGTCGTGGCGTCCAGAGTCTCGCTGATGGGATCAGGCAGCGCCGCGACGCTGCGGACGCTGTCCGCCAAGTCATGCAACCGGTCCGGGGTCAGCAACAGCCGGTCGAGCAGCGCCTCGCTCAAGCCGTCCGCCTTGCTGGTCTCGTAATCTTCACGGTTCGCCGCCAGGACGTCATCCTGCCGATCATCCAGAGCTTGGGCTATGTTGTGCAAAGCCCGGTTCTTGACGCCGCTGGGCAGTCGGGCCAAGACCCGGGACGCCGCCCGCGCCCTTTGGCCAAGCTCAAGCAGGTCTTCTATAGTGTTAGTAGCCATAGCCTTCGATGACTCCTCTCGTCTCCATCACAAAAGCACAAGGTTATTGCGGTGGACAACTTCTTCGCCATAATGGTAGCCCAAGGCATCCTGAATATCGTCGGAGCGGACGCCCTGGATCCGCTTGACGTCCTCGGAGCGGTAGTTGGCAATGCCGCAGGCGATGCGACGTCCATCGACAGCGACAACGTACACCACGTCGCCCCGCTCGAACCCGCCTGTTACGCCGGTGATGCCCGCGGGCAGCAGGCTGCGATGGTTCTTCTCCAAGGCCGCAGCCGCTCCTCGATCTACCAATACCCCGGCGCGCTGGGAAGCGAAACCCAGCATCCAACGCTTTCGCGCTTCCATCTTCCCTCCAGCCGGACGGAAGGTAGTGCCGATGCTCTCTCCCCCTGCTGCCTGCAACACCGCGTCTTCCGCCGCGCCATGACACATGACCATCGTAATGCCCGACGTAGTCACCAAGCGCGCCGCGTCTATCTTGGTGGCCATTCCCCCACGGGACCAAGGGGTCCGGTTTTTGCCGGCAAGAGCCTCCACCGATTCGTCCACATGGTCCACCACCGGTATCAATTCCGCCTCCGGGTGTAGATTAGGGTCAGCGGTATACAGACCGGCAGTGTCGGTCAGTATGACGAGGAGGTCGGCGTCAACCAGGTTCGCCACCAACGCGGAAAGCCGGTCGTTGTCGCCAAACACCTCGCCTATCTCGTCTACGGCGACCACATCGTTTTCGTTGAGGATGGGCACAACTCCCCTTTCCAGCAAACCGTGGAGAGTGTTGCCAACGTTCAAATAGGACTGGCGGTCCGACAGGTCCCTGATGGTCAGCAGCACTTGGGCGACCTTCAACCCGCGGAACTGGAACATCTCTCCGTAGGTATGCATCAATCGGCTCTGCCCCACAGCGGCCAGTGTTTGACGGGAGGGTATGTCCCTGTCCAAGCTGCCCGGCCTTAACCCCAGGGCTTCATGCCCTGCGGCTATCGCGCCGGAAGTTACGAACAAGACCTCCGAGCCGAGGCTCTTCAGTTCGGCTATTTGCCTTACCAGATCGGCCATAACGGTCAAGTCCAAATGCTGGTGGGACGACCCGGTGGTAAGAATGCCGGTCCCGGCCTTGACGACAACACGCTTGTAAGGAAACCGGTCTGATCCCGGGTCATCAGCGTAGGAATTGGCCGTGAGTTGGTTGTTTAACGACAACGAGCATGCCTCTTTGACAGGAAAATCTAGAGTCGCTGCAGTGCGAATTATATCACGCACTACCCGCGCCCCCGGCCGCGACAACCCCCGGTAGGCAGGCTCAAGCCGTGTTGTTCTACCCTGTAATATCCAATAGAATAACCTTATAGGGCTGACGCGCTGCGTCAGCCTTGTTGGGCGTGGGAAAATCCCGGCCTTAATAAAACAACCAGGAACGGTAAGGAAGCACATGCCCTTAGAAGGCCTCGTTTCTCTGCTTAACAGCCATTCGGTGTTCCGCCGGCAGGTGCAAGAGACCGGCGCCAGCGACCATACCCCCAAGGTGTCAGTCCGCCAAGGGGCCGCCCCGGCTTATGTCGCGGCTTTGTGGACACTGCGCCAATCCCCGACACTGGTGATAACCCCCCGGGCTGAAGACGCCCGGCGCCTCCATGATCAACTGCTCACTTACTTGGGTGAAGACGAGGCGGTGTTTCTATTGCCCGAGCCGGAAGTGCTCCCCTTTGAGCGGCTGGCGGTGGACGCCAACACCAGCAACCAGCGCTTGGCCGCCCTGGCTGCCCTGGCCTCCCCTGATCGCCGCTCGCCTGGACAAATACCGCCGGTAGTAGTTACGTCGATCAGCGCCGCTATGCGCCCAACGCTGGCCCGGCACGTTATGTCGGGGGAGGCGGGAGGCGGCCCAGGTTGCAATAGGATCGAGATTGGCCAGCGGGTGCGTCTGAACGAACTTCTCGTCCAATGGGTCGAGCTGGGCTATCGCAACGAGCCGGTGGTGGAAACCCCTGGAGCGTTCAGCCAGCGCGGCGGCATCATAGACATCTTCCCTTCCAACGCCGACCTGCCCTTTCGCATCGAGCTTTGGGACGACCAAGTGGACACCATCAGGCAGTTCGACCCGCTGAGCCAGCGGTCGGTGGCCGCCGCCGACAGGGTGGACGTCGTTCCTGCCAGGGAACAGCTTCCGGGAGTCGCCGACCGTGGCCGGGTGGAGCAACTAATCGAGGCGATGGACTTTTCCAGCTGTGACCGTGAAGTGCGGGAGCGCATCGAGGACGAGTTGGTGACCCTCTTCTCCGCTCCCAACGTCGAGACTTTGATCTTTTACAACGGCCTGTTGAACAACACGAGCCTGCTGGAGTACTTGGACGGGGACTACACGATAGTGCTGGAACGGCCCAGCCAAGTCGAAGCGGAGGCGTTGGAACTCGAAGAACGGTTCATGAATATGAGGGCTTCTCGGGAGGAGCGGGGCGAGTTGCCCCGCGGGTTCCCCGCGCCCTTCTTTCCTTGGCCGGAGTTTTCCGCTTCCTTGGAGCAACGCCCCAGGCTGTTGCTTCATAGCTGGCTCAGCGACATAGAGGACGAACTGTTCCAGCCGGCCACTCCTTACTACGGCCGTCTGGAGCAGCTAGCCGGCGACCTGCGCCGCCACGGCGCCAAAGGCGGGGCCACGGTGGCCGTCACCCGGCACGCGCGCCGCCTGCGTGAAATTCTCGAACAGGACGACATCGGCGCGACCATAACCGATGAAGTACACCTGCCCATCTCCGCCGGCGAGGTCTACTTGGTCAACGGCTCTTTAACTGAGGGATGGGTCCTGGAATCCTTGTCGAGCGGCGAACAGTCCGGCAGCGCCTCGTCATTGCAAGTCCTGACCGATTCCGAACTGTTCGGCACGTCCAAAGAACGACGATACCGCCGTCCTCGCAGGGTTGAAACCGGGACGGAAATCACCACTCTGTCAGACCTCGTCATCGGCAGCTACGTGGTGCACATCGACCACGGCGTGGCGCGGTTCGCGGGCACCACCAGTATGGCCGAGGACGACGAAAACAAAGAGTACTTGGTGTTGGAGTACGCCGAAAACGACAAGCTGTACGTGCCAACAGACCATTTGGACCGTGTGATGTCCTACGTTGGCGCCCAGGACCAGCCGCCGAGCCTCACCCGCCTTGGGTCCGCCGACTGGGCCAGGGTCAAAGAGAAAGTGAAGGGCGCGGCGCGCGAGATGGCCCAGGAACTGTTGAACCTCCACGCCGCGCGGGAAGTCGCGCAGGGCCACGAGTTTGTCCAGGACACTGTCTGGCAACAGGAGTTGGAAGACTCCTTTCCTTATGAAGAGACCCCGGACCAAGCTACCGCCATCAGCGACGTGAAAGCCGACATGGAAAAGCCCAAGCCGATGGACCGGCTTATCTGCGGCGACGTTGGCTACGGCAAGACCGAGGTGGCGTTGCGGGCCGCCTTCAAAACGGTTAACGACGGGATGCAGGTGGGGCTGCTGGTGCCTACGACAGTGTTGGCGCAGCAACATTACGCCACTTTCAGCGAACGTCTCAGCCCCTTCCCTGTCAGCGTCGACGTTTTGAGCCGCTTCCGCACCAACAAAGAACAACAAGAGGTGATCCAGTCCCTGAAGGATGGCTCCCTCGACATAGTCATCGGCACCCACCGCCTCCTGCAGAAGGACGTGGAGTTCAAGAACCTGGGGTTGGCGGTGGTGGACGAGGAGCAGAGGTTCGGCGTCGCCCACAAGGAGCAGATTAAAAGGCTCCGGCGGGAAGTGGACGTTCTCACCCTGAGCGCCACCCCCATCCCCCGCACCCTGAATCTGGCCCTCTCCGGCATCCGCGACCTTAGCACTATGGACACGCCCCCGGAGTCCCGCCTGCCCATAAAAACCTTTGTTTCCGAGTACAGCGACGACGTGGTCAAAGAAGCGATTCTGAGGGAGATGGAGCGTGGGGGTCAGGTCTTCTTCCTTCACAACCGGGTAAGAACCATCGAGCGGACTGCGGCCGACTTGGCGGAGTTGGTGCCGCAAGCTCGCATATTGATCGGCCATGGGCAGATGGACGAATCCGACTTGGAAGACGTTATGGTGGCGTTCTCCAACGGCGAGGCTGACATCCTGGTCTGCACCACCATCATCGAATCTGGGCTGGACCTGCCCAACGTCAACACGTTGATACTGGACCGGGCCGACCGGTTCGGGCTGTCCCAACTTTACCAACTCCGGGGCCGCATCGGACGCGGAGAACATCGGGGCTATGCCTACATGCTGGTGCCCCGTGGCCGCCGCATCACCGAGGCGGCGCAGCGGCGTTTGCAAGCCATCCTGGAAACTTCCGAACTGGGGGCGGGCTTCAGAATCGCCATGCGCGACCTTGAGATTCGCGGGGCCGGTAACCTGCTGGGCACTGCGCAGAGCGGCCACATCCGTGAAGTCGGCCTGGACTTGTACAGCCAGTTGCTACAGGAAGCCATCTCGGAACTGCGTCATGACGGCGTGGGCGCCCCCAATTTGGGGCAGGTCATCATCGAGTTGCCCCGGATCGAGCTTCCGCTACAGGCGCGAATACCGGAGACCTATATTGAGCACATGCCGTCCCGGCTTGCGGTCTACCAGCGGATCGCCAAACTGGCCGACCGCAAGCAAGTCCCGGTCATCAAACAAGAGCTGCGGGACCGCTTTGGGCCATTTGGCGAGGAAGTAGAAAACCTGCTGGTCATAGCCGACTTGCGGGCCATGGCCGCCGGACTGGGAATAGAGTCCATCCTGCACGCCAGCGATGCCTTCGTCATCCAACTCCGCGTCCCCGTCGGCGGCGCCAGGATAGCCCTCCAGCGCGCCCTCGGCTCCTCAGTAAGTGTAGGCAACCAGCAACTCCGCCTCCCAACCCGTCAAATGGGCGACCAATGGCTAACCCGCCTCACCCGCACACTGGAACGCTTCCGCCTGTTTCAGGAGAAGGTTTTGAGCGGGAGCGGGTGAGGGTAGGAATCGTATGAAACCAACTACCTCCTGCGCCATTATATGGAAGTCTTAGACCTGAAATTAAGAGTGCCGAACTATCCAACGCTTGACCAGGCAACCAAGGAATCTATACTGGCCGAAGAAGAGTTCAGTCCATTACCCCACAGTGTGCAATTGCGGTTGCTGGGCCAGTTGGCTCATGGAAATTGGCTGGCAACTCAAGTGCAGGATTCGGCGGTTCTGATTACTGAAGATTGGGTGGTCTCCATCCACGGGAAGAAACTCGTTCATACCGTATCTGCAATGGCCGTGCTTCTGAATTCCATAGGACGGCAGTTGAACACACCTGTTGAAGTTGACCTTCCAACCCTTCAGAGCGGGCACGATGAACCCTTGCATCTTTTATTAGAGCGGCAGTCCAGAAAGGACCGCGTGATAGGTGCCGTTAAATGGGGGGATACTATTATTGCAAGTGCGTTGGTTGGCGCATTCGTCCAATGGGCGTTGTTCGGAGGCCTTTGGCAATGACGCGTATTTTGGAAATCAGCTTCATCCCGCAAATAGAGGCTATCATTAGGGAATTGGGCTATAAGCTCACCCGTGAACCATCCAGGGTTCCTCATCGAAGATTATGGCAGGATGACCCGGCTTCGTTGGTTCGTGGCCTCAGGTTCAGACCGGACATCCTTGTTGAACACGGCAAAAAAATCGCCATCGTCGAGGTAAAGACACGCCCCGTACTCTTGGGCGGTGTCATCCAAGCCCGTCAATATGCTGATTATTTCGGTGCGGCCGTGATTCTTTGCGTCCCGGATGATGTTTCCCCTGAGATACCCTGGAGTGTCAAAACATTTGCGGAAGAGCAAGGCATACGTCTCTGTCCGCTAGCTGACGTTGGCAACGCCCTGAAGGACCTTCTGGATTAGCGTTCCATTATTCCATAGAGCGTTCTACCAATCCCGGCTACTCTTCGACCCTTCAAGGGGCCGAGCTAACATCGCTGCAAAGTAGGCGCCAATCAGCGGGACTTCCGGCGAGATTAGGTAACCAGCAACTTCACCTTTCCACTCGCCAAATGGGCGACTAATGGATAACCCGCACCCTCGAACGCTTCCGCCTATTCCAAAAGAAGGTGCTGAGTGGGGTGAGTGATTCGACGAGGCACAGCATTTTGCAAATACGGTGCGATGGGTTGAGTCATTCTGATAGTGTTGAATAACATATGAGACGCCTTCCTAAATCAGTGTGGGGATTCTTATGTCTACCGACGCGTCGCGTGATGAGTCGGGACGGCTTCTGGTGGATTGCCGCGATAGTCATCGTTCTGTTAATCGGCGGCTCTCTTTCGTGGCATTTCTGGGAAGATTTACGTGACGATCAAGAATCACTCAGCACGAGTATCCGGAATGTCGCCCTCGTCATTGGCGGTCCAATTGCGATTTTGCTCGCTATGTGGCGCAGCTCGGTAGCGGAACGGCAAGTTCAAACCGCACAACGAAGCTTACTAAACGAGCGTTACCAACGCGGGGTGGAGATGGTAGGCAACGAAGTTCTTTCAGTGCGGTTGGGAGGCATTTACGCCCTGCAACAACTCGCACAAGACCATCCTGAGCAATATCATGTCCAAGTTATGAAATCACTGTGCGCATTTGTGCGCCACCCTCCTGTAGAGGTTTTGACGACGGTGGAGAACATGGACGGGACGGGCGGAAACCCTCAGGCCGGCCGGCCTCGTGCAGATGTGCGAGAGGCCATGCGGGGGATAGGCGCACGTAACGAGATGTTGATTGGACTCGAACAACGAGCGAAATACAAACTGGACTTCCATAGTGCTGACCTTAGCCGCCAATCCCTTAACGACTTGAACCTGTCTGGCGCAGGGCTTATGGGTGCAGACCTTTCCGGTGCCATCCTTTACAAAACAGACCTCTCCAAATCCCAACTTTTTGGGGCTAACTTGTCGCAATCTGATATTTCCGGGGCGAATCTCTTCAAGGCGTCACTATTATCAGCCTGCTTGTCTAACCTAAAACAGGCGATCGGTACTGACTTTTCACAGGCCCATCTTTCCAACGCGATTCTGTCTGGCGCGAATTTGTCAGGTGCGAAGTTGTATAAAACAAACTTTACGAGGGCTAATCTCGCTGGTGCGCTTTTCTTCAAAGACGGTTTCATCGCAGAAGGTCTTACTCAAAAGCAAATAAATTGGGCAAGAGCAGAGCCAAAAGACAATCCACCACAATTAGACACCCTGCTGGATCACGAAACGGGCGAGATGATTTTTGGGGAGAATAGACCACAGTTTGCATGAATCTTCGGCTTCTTTGCGCTCGGCGATCCAACCAATCTGCTCATCGCCGAGCATACTGACATCGGATTGCTACTGCTCAACACACACGGCAACCGCTGATAGAGGGAGACTATCGTGCAAGACTTTAATGACAGCCTGAACCAGCTCACGGAAGAGGAATCCCCGAGAAAGGCCACTGAGGAGTTGGGCGGATCCAAGGCCTAGGGTAACGGGGTGGCGGAGATACACGAAGCTGCCACACATCTGTGAAATGAATACGATGTCCTAGTGGACAAGTAACCCCGACAAGTGGGTAGCTATGGGTAAGAATGGAATCTTGGCGGTATGTGATTCCCTCAAAAAAGCTTATTGGGCTGCCGAGTTGGGCCGTTCGCGTGGTTCCCAGTGTGTGATCGCGTTTCTGAACTCGGACCCGGAACCTCTGGTATTGTGATTCCCGGAAGATCGGTGATCACCGGTTCCAGAAATAGCTTTACCCAAGGCAAGCAGACCTCTGTGACCAAGGAGAATAGCCTCGCTTAACCAAGCGGCAATAGTGCAATGTTGCAACACGAACAACCGGAAACGGTCTCACGCCTTTTGTCCGACGCCGACCGGAAGTTTGCCGATGGAGATGTCCTCAAAGCCTCTGAGTTGATGTGGAAGGCAACGCGGCAGGCCGTGGCAGCCGTAGCCGCCCGTCGAGATTGGCCCTGTAACAGCGACGACATCTCCCACGTCATCCGATGCTTGGATGAGGAATACGGTACTGAATGTACCTTCCTCGGGAAATTCGGCATCGCCGAGACTTTCCAGTACAATGCTACTCAGGACATCCTTGAAGATTGCGAGATAGAGGCCGCTCGCGAGGTCGTCGTTGACCTCATCAATCACTTGCTAAGTCACTTGCAAGACCCAAACAGCCAAGGATGACCGTCGAGGAGTACTTGGCGACTGTCCTGCGGCCCTTCCAGCCTCAACTATTACTGACACTTGCCTCTTCCCAACTCGGGAAACACTTCCCTATCATAGTAACTGTGCAACATAACCCCTCGTCCAGGATATCCGGCTGGCCGAATTTCTGGGGCCGTACCTGCCTGTTGCGGTTTCAACGCATCGTGCCGGAGAGGATCATGGCTATCATCAAAATCAAGTGAATCCCAGTTCAGACAAACAACCGGTCTCCCCAGTGAAAATGGGAGAGAATGGGAGGATATGAGAGGAACATCAAAAATGTGCCCTGGCGAAATGTCTGTAAATGTCTGTAAATGTCCGGGTTTCTGAAATTTCGCCCGCCGCAGGCAGGTCCTCCCGGCGGTCGGGGCTGCTGTTGCCCCGTGTTTGAAACGCAGGATCAAGCAATCCACACGCAAGTGGGGTATAATGAAAATAGTCTGCTATCTCGGCAGCGTCGGGGTGTAGCGCAGTGGCTAGCGCGCTTCGTTCGGGACGAAGAGGCCGGTGGTTCGAGTCCACTCACCCCGACCATTTTTATGTCTTCCGCCGTTCTCTCGGACTCAGATGGACCCGGGGACTTATCCCCTGCTCAGTCTTTCCATCTCCACCGCGAACCACAGGCCCATGCTCCCGCTGCGGTCGTCGAAACCGAAGACCGCCGGACGGTGCAGGTACTCTCGCAGGTTCTCCTGTACGCCGGTGCTGATGCAGGCATCCACCACGTCCCCATTGTCATCCACCCGCTCCGACACCCCCTGCCACGCCATCCGCAGCGACTCGCGGTACGATTCGTCCAGCCACCCACGCCGCAGCCCTCTCGCCATGGCGTAGCCCGCCATGCAGGTGGCGGTGAACTCGTGGTACGAGCCCGGAAAGTCCAGTACTTCAGGATACATCCCCGACGGCTCCTGCGCATTTCTCATTCCTTCCAGCACCCTGCGGTACATCGCCAGCACCGCATCCCGGTCCTGGTGGTCTTCCGGGACATAGGTAAGCGTCTCGGTCAGTCCGAGGGCCGCGAAGCCGTTGCCCCGTCCCCAGAAGTAGTGCGCCGACCGGCAGTGCCGGAACAAGCCGTCGTCCTGCTGGATTTCGCCGTCCAGCAGGAACCGGGTCAATATATCCAAGTAGCGTCGCTCTCCGGTAATGGTGAAAGCCCGCCCCAGCATCGCCCCGGCCATGAACATGTCCTCGGTGCGAAAGTCCGGGTCGCAGGGCGGCGGCGCCGTTCCTCGGGGAACGGCTTGGTACCGGTCCGCCACCTGCACGATAAGGTCAGAACAGCGGTGGTCTCCGGTAGCCTCTGCCAACTCCTGCCCCCAGAGCAATCCCGCCAGGTTAGCCCCGCTGGGACGGTTTCCGAACATCGGGATAGCACCGGATACGTAAGGCTCCAACAGACGCACGATGCCTTCCACCGGAGACCCGCCGCTTGGCTCCAACCGTGCCAAGCGCAAACGCCCGCTTATGGCCACCCCTTGAGTGTAGTTGACCGGGTCCAAGGCATAGCCATACACTCCCGCCAACACCCGGCCCAACTCCAGGAACGAACGTTGCCGCCGCGCCGCCAGCGTGTTCCGGGCCGCCGACACTCCCAGCGAGCCGGGTTGGCTCCCGACAATGTTCCACAACCGTTCCAATTCCCCCTCGAGAAGGCCATCCGGAGTCGTCAGCCGCAAGCCGGGAATCGGCCCCAGGTTGTCGGGAGTCCCTCGGCCAAGGGCGGCTGACAATGACGAATCTTCCAGTGCGACTCCAGACCCGCCCAGTGCCGCTCCCAGTTCGCCGGCAACCGCGTTTGCTTGCCACTCTACTGTGTCCCCGGCGCGAATCTCCAGCGCCAAGTCCGGCGCTTGGAAGCACAGCCACCGCCACAGGTAGCGGGTCTCGGGAGCGTCCGCGTCGTAGAAAAAATTTCCCTCCGGCGGAAAAGCCGCCGACAGGTCCGTCCTGCCCTCAGGATTGGCCAACGGTACACCCGTCAAAGCGACGTTCTCTGCATCCGGATGATGCGCACCCGCGGCCCATTGCAAAGCCCTCAGCCCCAACGCCGCGTCTTCCGCATTCCCCGATAAACCGGAGACCAATGCTATGCGCCTTCGCCCAGTCTCCTCGGCGTAGGCGTCCACGCCCACCAACGCCGGTATCGACCGCAACCCGGCGGTTACACCGCAGGCGGATAGCCTCCAACGTCCCTGGCTTTCTTGGGCCAATGACTGAAGGTCTGCATTCACGGTTTCCAAGTAGTCGTTCATATCGTCAAATCGCATCCTGTTTAGAGTGTCATCTGATTCTACAAGGTTTGCTTTTCAGGCGCATGGCTACCTTGCGGTTGACGCAATTGCCTGATTCAGGATGAAAGGATTCACATGACCAGTTCGCCTATCCTGAAATCCGGTAAATCCTGATTCAGACAACCGCTCCAGTGGACAATCCGCCATCTCCCAAGTACCATTCCGAACTGTGAACGCCCACAAGGGCCGAATGGAGACAAGAACGCCTGATAAGGAGGCTGACCAATGCCTGACTACAGAATCCAGGTAGGCAATGTGGAGTTAGTGTCGGTAAGCGACGGGTTCCCTCAACGGTCCCCGTTGATACCCTTCCCAGACACCACCATGGAACAGTGGCGGGAGTTCCCGGAGTTGCTGGACGAGCACGATCAAGTACGCAGCCGGTACGGCACCGTGGCGGTGCGGTCGTCCGGCAAGCTGATCATCGTCGACACCGGCTTGCAGGCCGAGGGCGGGACACTGCTGGACGACATGGAAAAGAAAGGCATAGATAGAGAGACGGTAGACCTGGTGGTGTTTACTCACCTGCACCCCGACCATGTGGGCTGGAATCTGACCAACGGACGGCCCAATTTCCCCAACGCCCGCTACTTGGTGCCGAGGAAGGACTGGGACTACTGGACTCAACCAAACGTTGCAGCCGGAGCCGAGCACATCACCAATCAGGTCATCCCACTGCAGGGCTTGAACATCATGGACCTGATTGACGACGGGTACAACATTACCGACGAACTGACCACAGTGCCTACGCCCGGCCACACCCCCGGCCACGTTTCCATCACCATCGCGTCAGGCGGAGAGCGGGGTTACATCCTGGGCGACGTGGCTCACAGCGTGGCCCAAGCCCACTACACCGACTGGTGTCCCATCTTCGACATCGAGCCGGACGTGTCCCGGCAGACCCGCCATTCGGTGCTGGATATGCTGGAAGCCGAGGGCATCATTGTGGCGGCGGGACACTTCCCCGACCCGGGATTTGGTCACTTCGTCCGCGGAGAAAGCCGCCGGGTGTGGCGGGGAGTCTAAAAGAGCTTTCCCCCTTCTGGGAAGCGACCGGGGCTATGCCTCGGTCACCTTTGCCTTAGCCGCGGGTCAAGGGTGTCCCGCAGGGCATCGCCCAACAGGTTGAACGCGAAGACCGCTAGGGCTATTGCCAGCCCGGGGCCTATCGCCAACCCAAGCCCGCCGGTGAACAATTCCTGGGACGCGGTGTTGACCATCGCTCCCCAAGACGGTGCGTCGGGGGGCGCACCAACACCCAGGAAACTGAGTGCCGCCTCGGTAATGATGGCGTTCCCTATGCTGACGCTGATCAGGATGATGTAGGGAGCGATAGTGTTGGGGAAGATGTGGCGGGCCATGATGCGGATGTGAGAGCACCCCACGGCCCTGGCGCTGTCGATATAAGTCTGCTCCTTGATGCTCAAGGCAGAGCCCCGGATGATGCGCGCGCCGCCAGGGATGAGCAAAATGGCGATGGCGATAATCACATTGTTGATTGACTGGCCCAGAGTCACCATGATGGCCATCGCCAGCACCAAGCCGGGAAATGCTTGAATGGCGTCCACGAACCGCTGTACCACCAAGTCCAGGACCCCGCCCGCGTATGCGGTGACGATGCCGATGAACGCCCCCAAGCTGACCCCGATGAACACCGATACTATCCCGACGTAAATAGATATACGGGACCCCATGATTACCCGGCTGAAAACGTCACGTCCCAAGGGGTCCGTGCCAAGCCAATGTTCGCCGCTCACGGGCAAGGTGCGAGCGAAAGAGGCATCCAGAGGATCGTAGGGCGCGATCAGAGGAGCCAGCACGGTAATCACGCCCATCAGCACCAAAACCAACGCCCCCGCCATGCCCAAGGGCTTCGCTTGGGCGAAACGCCGGAGGGTAGTGACTGCGCGCTGGCTTACCCGGGGCGTCGCCACCTGCAGGACGGGTGTTGTTCCACCTTGATCCAGGGCCAAACCCTTGCTCCTCTACGTATAACGTATCCGGGGGTCCAAGTACCCGTAGACCATATCCACTACCAAATTGATACCCAGCATGACCAAAACGTTAATCAGCACCAACCCCTGTATGAGGGCGAAGTCCCGGTTAGCTATGGCTTGGACGAAAAGGCTTCCCAAGCCCGGTATAACGAATATGACTTCGATAAGCACCGCGCCATTAACCAAACGCCCCAAATCCCACGCCAGCATCGTAAATATGGGAATGACCGAGTTTCGCAGGGCATGCCGGTAAACAACCGCCTGTTCGGACATACCCTTGGCACGGGCGGTGCGCACGTAGTCCTCGCGCAGCACTTCCATCATTTGGGCGCGAGTCAACCTCAGCAGCGGCGCCCCTTGGCTGTAAGCCAGTATCAGCACCGGGATGAGCATCTTCTTAAAGTTAGTTGACGGGTCCTCCAACGGACCTGACCAACCTACCGGCGGAGACCATCCTACTAGTTGGGCCAAGAATATCAGGCACAAAGTGGCTATCCAGAAGTTGGGAACACTCAGGCCGGCAACACTGAAGATTTGGATAGCACGGTCGACGTGAGTATCCGCCTTGGTCGCGGCCAGCACACCTAAGGGAATGCTCCATAAGAAAGTCAGGATGATGGTGAGGACCGCGAGCTCTGCGGTCCTGGGGAGCCGTTCCCCAATCACGGTAACGGTCTTACGCCCTCGCTGGGTGAAAGATTCACCCAAGTCCCCCTTGGCCAGTTGTTTGACCCAATCGAAAAACTGGACCACCACCGGGCGGTTGAAGCCCATTTCCTCTCGCAGCTTCTCTTCCAGCGCCTTGGATTCCGCCAATGGACCGGAGCCGCCCTCCTCGCCATAGACCATTATGGTAACTATGTCTCCGGGCGCGGCCTTCATAATGAGGAACACTATGAAGACCGCCAGGAGGGCGGTGGGGACGAAGAGCAGCCCCCTTTTTACCAAGTAACTGTACAAGGCTAGTTGCCTTTATCGATCCAGACCCTGTCCATGCGGTTGTGTTCGAACCACGGGCCAAGAGAATGCCATCCCTTTACTTCACTCCGCACCAAGTTCACGGCGTGGTTCCATGTCATCGGCACGTGCCCTGTATCCACCTCATAGACAAACTTTTGCATCTGGAGGTGCAATTCCCGCCTACGGTCAACGTCGGTGGCGTTCAGTTGCTCGTTGTACAACTTGGTGAATTCCGGATGTTCCCAGCGACCCCAGTTGCGCCCCGCATTAGGGGCGATAATCAAGCCGAAGATGGAGTCCGGGTCCTTGAACTGCACACCGGAGCCGTGGCCATATAGGGTGAAGTCGCCCTCAGCAACACGAGCGAATACCGACGCCCGGTCCTGCAGTACGATGTCACACTCGATGTTCAGCGCAGTCCTCAGTTGAGCTATGGGGACTTCCATGTAAAGCCGGCCTTGGGCAGTGTTCTGCCCCAAGCACTCGTTATCTTCCAGCTTGAATCCGTTCGGGAAACCGGCTTCGGCCATCAAGCGTTTGGCCTCGGCAAGGTCCTCGCCCTTAGGCTGGCGCACTCCGGGCATCTGGTTGACTTCTTCCAGCGGAATGGCCACGTCTCCATAAATGGCCGGGTCCAATACGGCCCCCGCAACTCCTTGGCCGCGCCACACTTTGTCTAGGTAGTCCTGCCGGTCCAACGCCAAAAAGATCGCGCGCCGGACGCGCATATCGTCAAAAGGCGGCCTTTGGGTATTGAAGATGAAGGTCTGGTTAACGCCAACGGGATACGGAATTGAAGTTACCTTGTCATCTCCCAGTTGTTGCTGCACCTTCTCGATGTCCGTGGGTCTGGGGGGAGCAGCCAGCCACATGTTCAACTGATCCGAGACCAACGCCCCGACAATGGTCGCCCGGTCATTGATTTGAAGAATCTTCAATGTGTCCAGGAAAGGGAGTCCTTCCTCAAAGTAGTCCGGGTTTCGTTCGTACACCAACTCCACGTCCCGCTCCCACTTCACGAACTTGAACGCGCCGGTGCCTATGGCTTTTTCTCCCAACGCATCCTCGTCCAGCACATGCTTGGGAACAACCATCATCCAGTTGGATGCCAGGGTCGGTATCAGCAACAATCCCGGCGAGTTTTGGACAAACCTTACCGTTCGATTGTCGATCAGGTCCACCTGCTTTATCAGCTTCTTGATATGACCCGCGACCCGGGTGCTATTGAAGTCTGGGTCCAATCCCCTATCGAACGTCGCCTTCACATCAGCGGCAGTGAAGGGCACCCCGTCGTGGAATTCTATATCCTCTCGTAGACGGAAGGTGAAAGACAAGCCGTCATCGCTGGGCTCCCAAGTGCTGGCAAGGTCGCCGATAATCTCGTTGGTGTTGGCCGGGTTAATGCGTAGCAGGCCGTTGTACACTGGGGCTGCAGAGATCAAACATGAACCTGGGCCGCAACTTTGGAAGTCCAAATCCCGCGGCTCACCCGGGTTCATGTTTCGCACCACCTCTCCCCCGTATTTGCCGCTGGCGGGCAATGGCGCTAACTTGCCTGTCGCAACCGGCACGGGAGTGGCGACAACTATCTTCTCAATCACCACCTCCTTCTCTACTTGAACCTCTTTGATGACCTCTTTCTCAACTATTTTTTCCACGGGGACTTCCCGTATGACCTCTTTCTCAACTACCTTTTCTACAGGGACTTCCCGTACAACCTCTTTTTCTACTATTTGCGGCGCTGGAGCGGAGCCGCCACAAGCGACGACACCACTTAGCACTAATATCAGAGAAAATATGACAAAGGAGCTTAATACGCGCCATTGGAAGGCCATTATTCATCCTCCAGTTTCATTGTTTCCGCCACATGGGCCTGAAACATTGGGATAGTATACACTGGGTTATATGGTGTCAAACGAATCGGACGCATCCTCAGGTTGGTTTAGGTATATAGGAGGCAGCTATGGCAACGACCTTAGTGCGGGGGAAGTACATAATCTGCAAGGTGACGGGGCCTAACTCCGCGGAGGTGGTGTCTGACGGCGGGGTGCTACAGCGGGACGGAGAGATCATTGAAGTCGCCGATTACCGTGACCTGCGGGACCGCTACCCCGACGCAGAGGTGATTGGGTCTTCCAACTACCTGGTTATGCCTGGGTTGGTCAACGACCACTTTCACGTAGGCCTTACGCCGTTCCAGTTGGGCGCTCCCGACCTGCCATTGGAGTTGTGGATGCTGGCCCGCCTAGGAAGCCGGACGATAGACCCCTACTTGGACCAACTCTACGGGGCGGTGCAGATGATCGAGTCGGGCACCACCACCGTCCAAGCCATCCACTCACCGGGCCGGGGAGTACCGTCAGTGAGCCTTGACGTAGCGGACAAAGTGGTAAAGGCCTTCCAAGACTCGGGGATGCGAGTCTCTTATGCCCCCTCAGTGGCTGACCAGAACTCCATGATCTCCGGCCGGGACGGGGGCGAAGCGGAGTTTGCCGCCCGATTGCCCGAAGACTTGGCTGAACGATACCGGTCCTTCATGGGCCGCACCTACTTGCCCGTGTCCGAGGTTATCTCCATCCTGGAAGAGATTTTCTCCAAGTACGGCGACAATCGCTTGGAAAGAGTCCAAGTAACCATGTCTCCCAGCAACGTCCACCGTTGCTCGGATGAAATGCTGATGGCTCTGCGGGATATCACCACCCGCCACAGCACCGGCATTCACATACATCTACAGGAAACGGTCTACCAGAAGCTGTACGGCTTGACCGTCTATGGCAAAACACCGCTCCAGCACCTTAACGACTTGGGTTTTCTCGGCCCGGACGTAGTGTGCGGTCACAGCGTATGGGCCACGGAAGAAGACTTAGCGATTATGGAGGCGACGGGAACCAATATCTGCCACAACGCCAGTTCCAATCTGCGGCTGCAAAGCGGGATTGCCCCGTTGGGGAAAATTCTGGCGGCGGGAATCAAGGTAGCCTTGGGCAGCGACGAGGCCGGCATTAACGACGACAAGGACATGTTCCAGGAAATGCGGATGGCGCTCAAGATTCACCGCATACCGGGCATAGACCACACCCCACCAACCGCCCACCAAGTGCTTCAAATGGCGACGGTAAACGGCGCCTACGCCAGTTGGTTCGGAGACCGCATCGGGACGCTGGAGCCGGGCAAGCGGGCCGACTTGTTGCTGCTTGACTTGAGGAACATCGAGGAACCGTTTCTGGACCCGGAGGTTTCCATCGTGGACGCTATGGTGCATCGGGGTCGGGCGATCGACGTAGATACCGTCATGGTGGACGGAGAGATCGTTCTGCGAGGCGGGCAACTGACCAAGATTGACAAAGAGGACCTATACAAGGAACTCAAACAGGCCCTTGACCGTCCCCTCACCCCACAGGAACAGGAGCGGCGTGAGCTAAGCCGAATGGTGGAGCCTCACCTGAGACAGTTCTATCTCGGCACCATACCCGAAGACGCCGTACCTCACACCGCTTACAACGCCAGGTGATAGATTGTACTATAGACTGCCCAGGTTAATGGACGGACCGATGTTGGTTGACAGCCGGCCTGTACAGAGACAATGCTTCAAGACCACGGAGGCATTCGCAAGCGAATAAGTTGGCGGCGATAGACACCATAAGCCGGTTCGTGCCCGTGTCCATGCGATACGGGCATTTCCGCTTTTATTGGTTGGCGCTCCTGGCCGGCGTCACCGGGCATCAAATGTTGCTCCAGTTTACGCTTGGATGGCTGATGTTCGACCTTACCGGCCAACCTCAGCACTTGGCTTACCTTGGCGTTGCTATTTCCGTGCCTGCTCTGATGCTAAACCTTGTGGGTGGAGTGCTGGCGGACCGCTGGGAGCCCAAGTTGCTGGTTGCAACGGCCCAGACCGTCTCCGCTACCGTTGTTGGGTTAGTGGGGATGCTGGTGCTGACCGAAGCGGTGGAAGTGTGGCACATTCTGGCGGCGGCGTTCATCATCGGAGCTATCCAAGCCTTCGACCAGCCCAGCCGTGCCAGTATCGCTCCACGCTTGGTGCGCCGCGAGCACATCGTAAACGCAGTGGCCTTGGACTCCATCGTTTGGAACGTGGTCCGCGTGTTAGCGCCGGCGTTAGCCGGCATGATCATCGCCCGCTGGAACATTTACTCGTCAATATTCATCACTGCCGCCTCGTTCTACTTGTTGGCCGCGGTGCTGTCGTTTTTGAACGTGCGGCCTCGCCCTCCGGCTACCGGCCAATTCGGCCGCCAAATAGTGGACAGCCTCGCTTTTGTACGCCGTAACCGCATCTTTCTCAACATCATGCTGCTCACATGCTGTAACAGCATGTTCGGCATGGCCTACATCTACCTGATGCCGGTGTTTGCGAAAGAAGTGCTTTACGTCGGACCGGAGAGGATCGGCTGGCTGCTGGGCGCGTCCGGTGTGGGGTCCATTATTGGGACCTGGTTTATCGGCAACTTGCGGCATGGCTCACCCAAGGGACGCCTGATCATCATAGGTGCGACGGTGTTCGGCCTTGGCCAGATCCTTTTCACTGTCGCCGCTTGGCAGGGTCAGTACGAACTGTCAATGCTGATACTGTTCGTGGTTGGAGTAGCCAACTCCCTGTACTTGGTGGGAGGACTCAGCACCATTCAGCAGCTTGTTCCGGAGCAACTCCGCGGGCGGGTCATGGGACTGTACGGCGTCACATGGAGTTTGGCTCCCATGGGCATGGTCCAAGGCGGCACCGTCGCACAGCATATCGGCGCGCCATGGGCCGTGGCGATCGGCGGAACGATGATAATCGCAATGGCCGCGTTGACCTTCCTGATATCCCCTGAAATACGTTCTCTCAGGGCCGGAGTGATCCAGAAGTTGGAGAGCTCGGCGCCTCGGGCTGCGGTGGCCGAGGGAGACGACGATTAGAGTGAACGCGGTTCAGGGGAAAACTCTGCGGCGGCCTCGGCATTAAATGGGCAGGGCGAGTTGTGGGACTCGCCCGGCCCATTGAGCATCAAAGGAGCAACCACTCCTACCGGTGGAACAAGTTCAGCGCCGATCCAACCCTGAACCATTCTAATTGCGGTTGGCCGAAGGAGTGATTCAGACTCAAGGTCTCGGAGGTGCCATCGGAGTGCTGGATGGTGCAGGCAACCGGCTTGTCCGGCGCCAGGTCGGCCAGCCCTGTAAGGTTGATGCGGTCATCCTCGCGGATGCGGTCGTAGTCGGCAGGGCTGCTGAAGGTCAACGCCAACATGCCCTGCTTCTTCAGGTTGGTCTCGTGGATGCGGGCAAAGCTTCGGGCGATAACAGCGGCGCCTCCCAACAAGCGCGGGCACAGGGCGGCGTGCTCCCGGCTGCTACCTTCGCCATAGTTGTCGTCACCGATGATCAGCCACTTGACGCCTTGGGCTTTGTAATTGCGGGCTATTGCAGCAATGGACTTCTCCGTTTCCCCGGACAGTACGTCCAGACCCTTGCCGCTACTCCCGGTGTAGGCGTTGGTAGCGCCCATGAGCAGGTTCTCGCTGAACCTGTCCAAGTGGCCGCGCAGGCTCAGCCAGACGCCGGCGGGGGAGATGTGATCAGTAGTGCACTTGCCCTGCACCTTCATAAGGACAGGCATATCAGTGAAGTCATTGCCCTCCCAAGCGGGCCACGGGTTCATCACTTGAAGGCGCTGGCTGTTGGGGTCAACCGCGATCTCGATGTCGCTGCCGTCGTCCGGAGGTGCGATATAGGAGGCGTGACCTGGGTCAAAACCGGTTTCCGGGACTTCCGGCGCCGGCCTCGGCGGATCCAACTTGACCGAGTTGCCTTGGGCATCGGTCAGGGTATCCGTCAGAGGGTTGAAGGAAAGCCGACCAGCCAGAGCGAAAGCGGTGGTAATCTCCGGGCTGGCGATGAAGTTCATCGTCGTCGGCTGGCCGTCGTTCCGCGCCGGGAAGTTACGGTTGTATGAAGTTACGATGGAGTTGGGGTGGTCGGAAGCTTCGCGGGACCGCCGCCATTGCCCGATGCACGGACCGCAGGCGTTGGCCAACACCGTAGCGCCGGCCTCGCGCAAGGTCTCAAGCTGCCCGTCCCGCTCGATAGTGGCGCGGACTTGCTCGGAACCCGGGGTGACCATGAACGGCACCGAGACGCTAATGCCACGGGCGCTGGCCTGCTGCGCCACATCGGCGGAGCGGCTCATGTCCTCGTAGGAGGAGTTAGTGCAGCTTCCTATCAACGCGGCGGAAATCTCGTCGACGAATCCGTTGGATTGGTCCGCTATCTCCTGGGCAAAAACGGATATGGGGCGGGCCCGGTCGGGAGAATGGGGCCCGACTATATGGGGCTCCAGCTTGGAGAGGTCGATTTCGACAATGCGGTCGAAGAACTGCTCCGGGTTGGCTTCCACCTCCGGGTCAGCGGACAACATGTCCTTATGCTCATCGGCAAGCTTTGCCAAAGCCCCTCTTGCAGTGGCCTCCAAATAGCGGGCCATGCGCTCATCGTAGGGGAACACCGAAGTAGTCGCACCCAACTCGGCGCCCATATTGGTGATTGTCGCTTTGCCGGTGCAGCTTATAGAACGGGTTCCGGGGCCAAAGTATTCAATGATGGAGTTGGTGCCACCGGAGACGCTGAGGGCACCCGCAAGGAAGAGAATGACGTCCTTGGGGGCGGTCCAGCCGTTCAACTCGCCGGTAAGGTGCACTCCGATACGGTTGGGATAGAGCACCTCCCACGGCAGCCCGGCCATAGCTTCCACAGCGTCCGCGCCACCGACCCCGACGGAGCAGGAGCCCAGCCCGCCGCCATTGGGAGTATGCGAGTCGGTGCCGATGATCACAGCACCAGGGAACGCGTACTGCTCCAGGTTGACTTGATGGATGATACCTGCGCCGGGGCCCCAAAACCCCACGCCATACTTGGCGCTGGCGGAGCGGAGGAAGTCGTAAACCTCGTTGTTCTCAGCCAACGACTCCCGCAGGTCCGAAGAGCCCTCCACCCTAGCTTGAATCAGGTGGTCGCAGTGGACCGTCGTAGGCACCGCGGTGCTGGCCCGCCGAGTCTGCATGAACTGAAGCATGGCGGTCTGGCCCAGAACGTCCTGGAGGATCACACGGTCCGGACGCACCTGCAGGTAGCTCCTTCCGGGGGCCAGTTCCTGGTTTTCCGGATCGTCCAAGTGGGAAAGCAAAAGTTTATCGGCCAACGTCATGGGCTTGCCGACTCTGCGACGGACGATTTCCAAGTTGCGCTGCATCGTCTCGTATACTTTGGTGACAAATTCCGGAGTTGAATCACTAGCTACCATGAGGCCACTCCCATTGAACAAGTTGAAGGAACGCCGAGGCTCAAGCCTCGACAGGCCGGAGTTTAGCAGTACGGTTAAATTGCGTCAAACGAATGCAAAAACGCCATGACTGGACGGGCGCCCCTCGTTTCAACAGCGGTTGTTGTCTTGAATGGCGATTCATTTGATTGGGTGATTTCGCTGATTATCCAGTCGCTTGCTCGAACCGGGGAGCGGAATAGCGTCGGGACCAAGGGAGGAGGACATGGACAAGGCGTTCCGGGTCGGGCTCTATGTTCTTGCGCCGACAATCGTGCAGGAAATTATTGGCCGACGCTAAGGAGGGGAGCCGGAGGCCAGACCGGACAAGCCCCTGTATCAACCGGTGGGGGTCGGGCGGGAGCTCATGGTTGGACGTAGCTACGGACCAGCGGTGGCAATAGCCGCCGGCTATCCGGCGCACCCGGAGGATATACAGTGCGTGGACCATTTTTCGGCGGAGGGCGTTGACGCGGGACCGCAGGGCTCTCAATTCATTCATGGGGGAGTTCACCTCGTTAAGTTTATTTGAAGAAGCGGTAGGGCTGGGACTTTCAGACCCCATGACATTTCATGACATTTGCTGACATTTTGGCTTCATTTGTCTGAATCAGGATTTACCGGATGTTGGGGTTTTCAGGATGGCGCCAGGGCAATCACAAGAGTTGCCCCTACACCACGCCCATGCCCCGGCATCGGGTCCGGCGGGACGTTGTGCTGCACAGGTACTATGGTAGGGTGTTGTTATCGGAGATGGGAAGGGGCAAGTGTCAGTCGGCTGAACTGTGATTATTGCCTGAATCAGGATTTGCCGGATTTAAGGATTCTCAAGATGGGTGCGGTTCATCCCTGCTCGCGGCGGCGTTCCAGTTCAGCCTCCAGTTCCCGGACCCGTGCCTCCGCAGCTATCCTAGCTTCACGCTCGTCGTCGAACCGCACGATGTGACGTCCCGTAGCGGGATCGTACCAGCCCAGTTGGCCCTCTTCCCAACCCACGTTCAGGTCCAGCACTGCGCTGTACCCTTGGAAAGTCCTGTCGTCTATCCTCTCTACCATGATGGGCTGATAGGCCCCGCCATCCAGCCGGTCCCCGGCCAGCGGCGAGCCGTGATACTCCCCACCCGATGGGTCGAACCGCCAGTATTCCGGTATCCTCAGGGCCGCGTACCCGTCCCGCTTCACCGTCACATCGCGCCGCCCCGTGCTACGCGAGCCGATTTCCAGCACAAAGTCCGGCGGTTTCCCCTGTTCCGAGACAACATAGCCGTTGCGGGCCACGCACGCCGCCGGGTCCACATTGAAGGCAATGATCAGGTCCGGCTCGAAGAGACCCAGACGGCTCCCGGTGGGTTCCGGGCTTATGTACACCCCGGCGATGATGAGGGTGGTGTCCAGGTTGCCGAAGTGTCTGACCAAGTGCAAGCCGTTGCCTTGGGAATTGAAGTAGAGATGGTTGTTCATGTCCTCGGGTTCGGGCGGGTCCGGGAGACGGACAAAACCGCCCGTTGGAGAACTCGCTGCGCCTGCGGGTCTGGTGGTCATGCCGGTCCTCGCGGGTTGGACTGTGGGTTCATTATACGGCATCAACGGTGGACGCCTGTACCTCAGAACCTGTTTACAATCTCTTCAGGATTAGCGTTGCGAAGGCGAGAACCACCATTTGCAGGCTGGTATTGAGCTTTCGTTCGCAGTTCTTCCAGAGCCGGCGGCACTTCTCCAGCCAAGCGAAAGACCGCTCCACCACCCATCTCTTCGGCAGCACCACGAAGGTGTGCAGTTCGTTGCGTTTCACCACTTCCACCGCGGCTCCCAACAGGCTTCGCACCCCAGCAGCAAAGGGCTTCCCGGTGTAGCCCCCATCCACCAGCACGTTCTGCACCTGGTTGAGGCCATCCCGGTGCCGGTCAAACATCGCCAAGGCCCCGGCCCGGTCGGTCACGTTGGCCGTGGTTAGGTGGATCGCGTGGGGCAACCCCTGCGTGTCCACCGCGATGTGGCGCTTGATTCCGGACACCTTCTTGCCCGCGTCATAGCCCTTGTTCCCGGCGCTGTCAGTGTTCTTCACGCTCTGGGAGTCCACGATACAGAAGCTGGTCCGCTCTTTCCGTCCATTGCTTTGCCGGGCCTCGCCAACCAATTTTTTTTAAGACCTGCTCCAGAATGGAATCCTCATCCGGGCCGGGCCGCTCGCTCCATTGCCGAAAATACTTGTAGCAGGTGCGCCAATCGGGGAAGTCCGCAGGCAGCATGCGCCACTGGCAGCCGCTTTTCAGGAGGTACAACACCCCGCAGAAAACGTCGTACAGGTCCACGGTGCGGGGCTTGGTCCGGCGCCGGACCGACTCCAGCGTCGGCAGAATCCGGGCGAATTGCTCCCGGCTGATGTCGCTGGGATAGGAATGAGACATGCTTACCCCTCCCTTGGTAATAGTCTCAACTTAACGTATTCCAAAGATCGTCAACAGGCTCTCAGAGAAGGGAAACTCGCCAAGGTTAAAGGGCGCATATCCGATGGGCTTTGTAAATTTCTTGGAACACACCCGCTCAATAATGTCTATTGATGTACAGCGCTTACAGATTGATAAAGTTGCCCAACTCCGCATCAGTAAAATACTCTGGCGAAAGCGGGACCCTCCGTGACCGTGGCCTATGGCAACCTTCTCGTGGCAGAACCATATGGATTCCCGCCTGCGCGGGAAAGACGGGAGAATGAAAAGGCCCTGGAAGGCGGGTCGTTTCCATTGACGGTGTTGCTTGCCTGTGATAGCCTCTCTACGCGCAAATTTCCGGCTGAAAGTTTTTTATAGAATTCTATAGATTTTTGATGTTTGAGCAACAGTCCGAACCTGAGCGATGGCTGCCGTTGCGCGATGCCTGCCGTCTGCTTCACGTGAACGAGGCAACCCTGCGGCAATGGGCCGACAACGGCTATTTGAGGGTGTACCGGACCCCCGGCGGCCATCGAAGGTTCTGGAGCGGTGACGTTCTGTCACTGACGGACGACGGCGCCCTCAACGGAATCCGGGGCACCGATAACGGGCTGGAGGGATCTGCCTTACGCCGTATCCGGCGGCGTTTGCACGGCGACACAGTGGCCCGGCAGCCTTGGTACCAGAGTGTCGAAGAGGAGGGACGGGACCGGATGCGCCTCTTTGGACGCCGGTTGCTTTCTCTACTGGTCCAAGAATCACCCCTTCGGCGTCAACGGCAGGAAGCGCTGGCCGAGTCCCACATATTGGGAAAGGAATACGGCAGCGAGATGGCGGAACGCGGTGTGACCCTGACCAACAGCTTGGAGGCCTTTGTTTTTTTCCGGTCGATGGTGCTGGAGTCCATGGAACCCAAAGCATGGGCCAGGGTGCTGGAACTGGCTGACCGGGTCATGGTTGGTCTGGCCGAATCGTACCAAAAGCATTCAAGTGAATAGTGCAAACCTTGCGCATCATCACTAAGAAACTATCTCAAAACCAGCAAGCTCTTCTGACTTCTCGCACCAGTGCTCGAAGCCTGTGGATTCCCGCGAATGCGGGAATGACGGATGACCCGTTGGGTCACGTATGAGGATGGGAATTACCTATTTTCGCGGGAATTGCGGATGGCCCTGTAAGAGCCACGTATAATGCATGGAAATGCTTATGTCCATGGCAATGACGGGTTGTGTGCTACGGCAAATTTTGAAATCGTCTCTAAATCTGGAGGAATGGACGTTCTGATATGGACCTAATCGACCGTAAGTTATTGAACATAATCCAAGGGCGTTTCCCATTGGTCGACCGGCCTTACCAAGCCTTGGGCGACGAGATGGAGATAGGCGAAGCCGAGGTGATTGAGCGGCTGACCGGGTTGAAGCGCCAGAACGTGTTGCGGCAGATCAGCGCGATTTTCGACACCAGACGTTTGGGGTACAAGACCACGTTGGTGGCGATGGCCTTTGAGCCGGGGGACTTGCATCGCAGTGCCCTGGTAATCAACCGCCATCCCGGCGTAAGCCACAACTACGCCAGGGAAGGTTCCTACTTCAACCTGTGGTTCACGGTGGCGGTGCCGCCCGACCACGAGCTTGAAGACACTGTCGCCTTCATGGCTCGGGAAACCGGGGCTTTGAGCTACCGAGTGATGCCCACCATCCGGTTTTTCAAGATTGGCGTCAACTTCGACATGGTCAAGGGAAAGGGGTCCTCTTATAACTACAGCCCCGACGGGTATGACAAGACCGCCGCAAACGACTGGAACAAGGCCGTTCCATTGGCCGACACCGATAAGGCCGCGATTCGGGAGCTACAGGAAGACCTGGCCTTGGTCTCCGAGCCTTTCAGTGAAATGGCTCAACGACTGGGTGTTACCACGTCGGAGTTGTTCCGCATGGCTCAAGAGTTCCAGGACCGGAGGTTCATGCGCCGCTACAGCGCGGTGTTGCACCACCGGCGTTCCGGGTTCCGCTCCAACGCCATGATCGTATGGAAAGTGCCGGAGGAACGGTCTGAAGAGGTTGGGTTGACGATGGCCCAACACGATGCCGTTACCCATTGCTACGAGAGACCCACATTTCCTGACTGGCCGTATACCCACTTCACCATGGTCCACGCCACCACCAACGACGGATGCGAGGAGATCGAGCGGGAGATAAGCGCCGCGACGGGCATCACCGACCGGTTGATGCTGTACAGCACCAGGGAATACAAGAAGACCCGGGTGCGCTACTTTGTGGATGACTACGACAGGTATCGGGCGACCCAAGAGGCTACGCCAAGCCATCCGGCCGGGTCCACGATGGCCCAAGCTTAGCGGGGGGGGGGGAGCCATTATGCCAGCTTACTATCCAGTCTACTTGGACCTGACCGACAAACTATGCTTGGTTATCGGCGGAGGGACCATCGCCGAGGACAAAATCGACAAGCTAAAAGGTTTCGGCGCCAAAATTTCAGTGATCAGCCCGGACTTGACGCCCTCGTTGGAGGCATCCGCGGAACGCGGTGAATTGGAATGGCACCCCCGAGAGTACCGGAAGGGCGACCTTCACGGCGTTTTCCTCGGCATCGCCGCCACCAACTGCCGGGAAGTGAATGAGTCCATCTTCAGGGAAGCGATGGAGTTGGGCGTGCTGATGAACGTGGTGGACAAGCCGGACCAGTGCTCGTTCATCGCTCCCTCCGTTGTAAAGCGGGGCGAGGTTACCTTGGCTATATCAACCGGGGGCGCGAGCCCGGCACTCGCCCGCAAACTAAGGGAAGAGTTGTCCGCATGCCCTACGTTGGAATGGGCCGACTTGGCGGATGTTCTAGCCCAAGCCAGAAAAGAGGTCAAGGACCGGCGGGTTGCCATCGACCGACAGCGGTGGCAATGTGCGATGACGCCGGAGTTGTTGCAGCTGGTCCAATCCAGCCAGGATGAAGAAGCCCTGGATACGCTGCTCTCCAATTTGTTCGATCCCGAAGCTCCGGGACTGTGCCAAAGGGTGGACAAGTGCGGTCCGGAGATGTGCGCCCGAAGTCTTGAAGCAAGAGACTGATCCGCCGGAGCAAAGCCCGTGAGCGATTCCACAACAATCAGGACCGGCACCAGGGGCAGCATCCTTGCCATACGCCAGACGGAAGAGGTGTTAGCCCAACTTGGCCAGAAGTTCCCGGAGTTGGATTTCCAAGTGACGCCTGTCCGTACCCAGGGGGACATTAACGCCACCGCCTCGCTTACTGGTATGGGTCTTGGCGTGTTCGTCAATGAGATAGAACGCATGTTGCTGGACGGAGAACTAGACATGGCCGTCCACAGCCTCAAGGATATGCCCACCAAGCTGCCCGACGGCTTGTTGATTGGAGCCATGACCGGGCGGCAGGACCCGCGGGACGTGCTGGTCAACCGCTGGCATTGCCCTCTGGTCGATTTGCCGGAGGGCGCGCGCATAGGGACCAGCAGCCCCCGCCGCCGCGCGCTGCTCAACAGCCTGTGCCCCCAAGCCACCGTGTTGCCTATCCGCGGCAACGTTGAGACGAGGCTCAACAAAGCCCAAAGCGATGACTACGATGGCGCGGTCCTGGCGGCCGCGGGGTTGATACGCTTGGGGCTGACCGAGCATATAGATGATTACCTGTCGCCGCAGCGGTTCGTGCCGCCTCCCGGTCAAGGGGTTTTGGCGGTGGAGGTGCGGGCCGACGACCAACGGATGATAGACATGTTGCGCAGCGTCGACGATACCGCCACCCGTTTGGCTGCGACCGCTGAGCGTGCATTCCTGGAAAAACTGGGTGGCGGTTGCCAACTTCCTGTCGGAGCCTACGCACGGGCAGAAGGCGACATCCTGTTTTTGACCGTTTTCCTCAGTTCCCCAGACGGGCAAAAGGCCTTCCGCGCGAAGATTGACGGACTTAACCTCGATCCGCTGCAACTTGCCAGCGATGCTTATCTTGCGGTTACGGAACGGGGGGCGGGGCCGCTGCTTGAGATTGAGTGGGACGAAGTTGAGCCTTAGGTTTGTTGATCCCACGGCGAAGAAATGCAGGTGGATATTGGCAACTGAATCCCAAGGCAAAGTATTCCTGGTAGGCGCAGGTCCCGGGGACCGGGGCTTGATGACGCTGAAAGGGATGCGTTGCTTGGAGCAGGCCGACGTGGTGGTCTACGACAGGCTGCTGGATGCGTCGCTAATTGATGCCGCGTCGGAGTCGGCGGAGCGGATTTTCGTTGGGAAGGAGCGGGGACGCCAGGAGTTGACCCAAGCCGAGATCAACCGTTTGCTGGTGGACCGGGCCAGCGAAGGAAAATTTGTAGTCCGGCTCAAAGGCGGGGACCCGTTCGTCTTCGGGCGCGGCGGTGAAGAGGCGTTGGCGCTGGCGGAGAGCGGGGTAAGCTTCGAGGTAGTCCCCGGCGTTACTTCCGCTGTTGGCGCGCCCGCCTACGCCGGTATACCGTTAACTCACCGGGGTATCGCCACATCGTTTACCGTCGTGAGCGGAAGCGAAGACCCGCTGAAGGGGGAAAGCTCGGTCAACTGGGCAGCCTTGGCTAAAGCCGGCGGGACGATAGTGGTCCTGATGGGGTGGTCTTCATTAGAATCCATCCTTGCTACTCTGGCGCATGAAGGGATGGAACCTTCGACCCCGGTGGCATTGGTCCAGTGGGGGACTTGGCCGAGCCAGACCACGGTCACGGGTCGTCTGGATAACATCGTAACGCTGGGCCAAGAGGCCGGCCTGAAACCGCCGGTGGCGGCGGTAATCGGGCGGGTGGTGGAACTGCGCGAAAAGCTGGCTTGGTTCGACCAGCGGCCCCTGTTCGGCAAGAAGGTCTTGATTACACGCTCACGGGCTCAAGCGTCCCAGTTCCGGGCCAAGCTGGAGGAACTGGGGGCCCAGCCGGTGGAGATACCGACCATACGGACTGCGCCCCTTGACGACTATGCCCAATTGGACATTGCACTCGGACGGTTGTCCTCATACGGCTGGGTTATTTTCGCCAGCGGCAACGCCGTTGACGCAGTGTTCGGCAGGTTGGCCCATCTCGACAAGGACTCGCGGGCCTTTGGCGGAGTGTGCATGGGGGCCATCGGTCCGGCCACATCCGCTGCTTTGGGGCGACGGGGAATAACAGCCGATTTTATCCCTACCCGCCCCGTTTCGGAGGTTGTTCTGGCGGAATTGTCGCAACGTGAGTGGGACGGCGTGAAGGTATTGCTTCCGGGCGCCGACATCGGCAGGGACGTGTTATACCGGGGGCTTACGGGACTTGGAGCCGAGGTGGACTTGATTCCGGCGTATCGGACTGTCCCGGTCACCGGAGTGAAGGACAAAGCGCAGAAAGCATTGGAATCCGGTGTGGACGTGGTGACGTTCACCAGTTCGTCCACGGTGAAAAACCTGTTTGATATGTTGGGAGGCAATAGAAAGGCGCTGGAAGGCAGCCGCATCGCCTGCATTGGCCCGACGACGGCAGCCACTGCACGAGAGCTTGGGCTATCGGTGGACTTAGTGGCCGATGTGCACACCGTCGATGGCTTGGTGAACGCCTTGGTGTCCTATTTCGGTAATGGGGAGGAGAAGAAAAATGGTTAGCTTTCCAGACCTGAGACTCCGCCGGGTGCGACAACTGGAACCGGTTCGCCGACTGGTGCGGGAGACTCATCTTTCGCCTTCGGCGTTCATATACCCCATGTTTGTCACCCACGGGCAGGGAGTAAAGGAAGCCATAGAACCCATGCCGGGCTGCTACCACTTCTCCATAGACGCGCTGGTAGAAGAGGTGGGCGAGGCGGCGGAATTGGGCATTCCCGGCGTCCTGCTGTTCGGCCTACCCGCCGAGAAGGACCCCCTGGGACTGGAGGGGTACGATCCCGAGGGGATAGTCCAAGAGGCTGTACGGGCGATCAAGCATGAAGTCCCTGGCATGATGGTCACCACCGACGTCTGCATGTGTGAATACACCGACCACGGCCACTGCGGGGTCATAGACAACGGGCACGTGGACAATGACGCCACGCTGGAACTACTGGCGCGCACCGCCGTTACCCACGCGCAAGCAGGAGCAGACCTGATAGCTCCATCGGCCATGATGGACGGACAGGTGAAAGCGATACGGGACGCCCTCAACGACAATGGCTATATCGACACACCGATAATGGGCTACGCCGCCAAGTACGCCTCCGCCTTCTACGGACCTTTCCGGGTGGCGGCCGATTCCACGCCGCAATTCGGCGACCGCCGGACTTACCAGATGGACCCGGCCAACGCCCGCATGGCCATGCGGGAGATCGAGAGCGACATAGCCGAGGGCGCGGACATTGTGATGGTGAAGCCGGCGCTGGCTTACTTGGACGTAATTCGGCAAGCAAAAGAGCGCTTTGATCACCCGCTGGCGGCCTATAACGTAAGTGGTGAATACTCCATGGTCAAAGCTGCCTCACAGCAGGGTTGGATTGACGAGAAGCCGGTTACCACCGAACTGCTAACGTCCATCAAACGGGCCGGGGCCGACATCATCCTCAGCTACCACGCCAAAGAACTGGCGCGGTGGTACCGGGAGGACGAGTAGGAACAATGTCGGACCGTCGACAGGTTGTTCCAGCATATCCACGTTCAAGAATCGCAATCAAGGTTAGATGATGCAGCTCTCAAAATCTGAAGCGCTTTTCGCCCAAGCGCAACAATACATACCCGGCGGCGTCAACAGTCCGGTGCGGTCTTTCAGGGCTGTTGGCGGGACGCCACCGTTTATCGCCAAGGGGCAAGGTTGCCGGATTTGGGACGTCGACGGCAACGAGTACATTGATTTTCTGGGGTCCTGGGGGCCGTTGGTCCTGGGCCACGCACATCCCCCGGTCGTCGCGGCGCTGCGGGAGGCCGTTGAAGGCGGAACGAGTTTCGGCGCGCCAGTGGAAAACGAGGTGGAGTTGGCGCGGCTTATCTGTGAAGCGCTGCCCTCCGTGGAAATGGTGCGCTTGGTGAATTCCGGCACCGAAGCCTGCATGAGCGCGATTCGTTTGGCTCGGGCCTTTACCGGCCGCGACAAGATTATCAAGTTTGCGGGCTGCTACCACGGCCACGCCGACGGTCTGCTGGTCAGGGCAGGTTCCGGGGCATTGACCCACGGCATTCCCACCAGCGCCGGAGTCCCTGAGTCGTATGCTACGGAGACCCTGGTAGCCGACTTCAACGACTTGGCCTCGGTGGAGAGATTTTTCGATTCATTCCCGTCAGACATCGCCGGCATCATAGTGGAGCCGGTGGCAGGGAACATGGGCGTCGTCCCGCCGACCGACGGGTTCCTTGAGGGGTTGCGGAACCTCACGAGCAACAACGGCGCCATGCTGATCTTCGACGAGGTAATAACCGGGTTCCGCGTCGGGCCGCACGGGGCGCAGGGCTTGTTCGGGGTCACACCCGACATCACGACGATGGGCAAGATAATTGGCGGCGGCCTGCCGGTGGGGGCCTACGGCGCACGCAGGGAGATCATGGAACGGGTTGCGCCGTTGGGAGACATGTACCAAGCGGGGACGCTGTCCGGCAACCCCTTGGCTGTCAGCGCGGGTGTGGCTACCTTGACAGAGCTACAGTCGCCCGGTGTTTACGACCGCATAGACCGGCTGGCGCAACGGTTGACAGGCGGCTTGTCTGAGGCATTCCAACGGGTGGAAATACCATCGACGATAAACCGGGTCGGGTCCATGTTCACTGGCTTTATGAATCCGGGGCCGGTTGACAGCTTGGAGCGGGTTGAAGCGTCGGACGCCACTCTTTACGGACGATATTTCCACGCCATGTTGGAACGGGGTGTTTATATCGCGCCATCCCAATTCGAGGCAGGCTTTGTTTCCACGGCCCACACCGAGGTGGACATTGACCGAGTAATAGCCGTGGCGGAGGACGCGTTAACCCACTTGCGCTGAGCGCCTGCGGTGCGTTCCCGGCTCTGCCACCTTTAGATCACTCTTGTTCTTTGCTGACGGCAGAATCGAACTCCACGGTTTCGTCCGGATTGACCTTGAACCACCCTTCCTCCGGTCCCGGTATCGGCGCGGCGCCTTCAGGCTTGGGCCGCTGCACTACCCGGATCCCAAGGGTGGCGAGCATTCCGTCTATTTGACTGATGGACTCCGCCACGGGCTGTGATATCCGGCCCGAAGACAGCCGCATCCGCACCTCCAGGAGCTCGTTGGTAAGTTGTAACGCCAACTCCACGCCTGCCAAGTTCAATCCCATGTTGTCCACGAAGTGCTTAATGAGCCGCAGGCGGGCGACATCTTCGTCGGAGTAGGTACGCAGGCTCCCCATTCTCAGCGGCTCAATAAACCCTGCCCGTTCATACTTGCGCAGCGTCTGCGGGTGCATGTCCAGTGTCTTCGCCACCACGCTGATCAAGTAGATGCCTCGAGTCTGCCTCATTTGATCCCTCACGATATGTCATTATCGAGTGTATTATTGTTATACATATAGATGAGATCATTGTCAAATAAACATCCGCTATTTAATGTAGTACATATATATAGTTGACACAAGTCATATCAACTAATATACTTGGCTCATATTCTTTCAGAGGGGGTGGCGCCGTGACAACAGTAGAGATTCTGGAGCGAGACCGAAGGCAGAACATCGTCATTGACGGGCCAGAGATCAGATTGGCCCAAGAGCTGGAGAGCATCGTGGAAGACGCCAAGCAGCCCCAGGATGTGGAGCAGCCAAAAGCTCGACATTGGTATTACAGTGTGCCTTGCGCCGGTGTCCGCTACTATTCGTTTTAACCCGGCCGGTTGACGCCGATTTTTATTCGAACGCACAGCAAATGAAGAATGGAGGAAAGATTATGTTACAGCGATGGGAACCTTTCAGCGACCTGCGGCAGATGCAGAACACCATGGACCGGATGTGGCGGAGGTTTGGGAACCACCAATCCAACGGCAACACTGAAAGCCCGGAAATAGAGGCTTGGGCCTTTCCCTTGGATGTGGTCCGCAGGGGAGATGACACGGTTATCCGCGCTTCCGTACCAGGGATCAAGCCTGAGGACATCAAAGTATCCATCGAAGACAACGTACTGACCATCCGGGGCCACACCGCAGAGGACCACCAGAACGGCGACGGGACCTTCCTTATGCGGGAACGCCGGTCCGGTTCGTTCCACCGGGCGCTGCGATTGCCCGAGTCGGTGGACGTCGACAAGGTCCAACCCCACTACCTGAACGGGGTACTGACCATCACCGTGCCCAAGGCCGAAGCCAAGAAGGCCAGGCAACTCCAGGTTCACTTCAGCGATTCTTCGCCTACCCAGGAAGCTTAATCTTCCGGCCCCGGCTCATTGGCTAGGGTCTACAGGCTAGGAGAAATCAAAAGGCAGCGCGGAACGAGTCCCGCGCTGCCTTTCCTTTTGGGAACTATTTCCACGAAACCGTCAAAAACGAAAGGCACGGAAGCTCATTTTCGAGACTTCCGTGCCTTTTATGCCTATAACGCTGCCGGTGTTAGACTGGAGCGAGGTTAGGCGCCGTACCGTGCTGCGGCGTTGGGGTCGCTGTACTCAACGTTCTTGGTGCCCCAGAATGCCGCGGCGATGTCATCGCAGGAGGCTACCAGATTCTCGGCGTTCTCCATGCTCACGGTCTGCTTGCACTGTCCGGCCAGCTTCAGAGCAGCGTTGAACTTGGAGGCGATTTCGTTGGCGTCAACGCCAGGCCAAGCATAGTCCGCCCAGAGGATGCGCAATTCTTCCTTGCACCTCTCGGCATGGTCTTCCTTTACCGCGATGTACCGGGCCACCTTGTTAGCGTAGTCCTGGGACGCGGCAACGTCGGTGTGGGGCGGCACTTCCAACGCCTGCATCCGCAATACCATCTTCTGTACCGTTTGGGCGGCAATCTTTGCCATTAGGGGGTCGTAAATTCCGCAGGGGATGTCACAGTGGGCCTTGGCTCTTGGCACACTCAACCATTTGAACAAGTTGAACATACTTGCGCTACCTCGTCTTATAGAATTGAAATCCAGACTCAGGTTACAAGAAAATCACGTCATCCGCAACCTGAATTGGGTTCGCAAACGCCGTCGCACGAGCCTTTGCCGAGACGGCCCTTGAAAGGCTGCAAAGTTGTAACCGATAGTCGCCGTAGTATAATCATGTTCCTTTCCAAGCCAATTTAACGAAGTAATCACGAGCGCACCGATGCGTCGCAGGAGGAAGTCTGATGGCCACTACCAGCAAGAACTTAGCCCTTAAACACCGGAGCAGGGAAGTCACCGAAGGACCGGACCGCGCACCCGCCCGGGCCATGCTAATGGCTATGGGCCTGACCACAGACGATATCGACAAACCCTTCGTGGCCATCGCGAATCTTGCCAGCGACGTAACGCCCTGCAACGTTCATCTGGACCGGCTGGCGCAAGCAGCTAAAGAGGGTGTGCGTTTGGCTGACGGGGTGCCCTTCGAATTCGGCACCATCACCGTAAGCGACGGCATATCTATGGGCACCGAGGGCATGAAGGCCTCGTTGGTCAGCCGGGAGGTTATAGCAGACTCAATTGAGGTTGTGACCTTCGGCGAACGGATGGACGCCCTGATTACCGTCGGGGCGTGCGACAAGAACATGCCCGGTTGCATGATGGCCATAGCCCGCCTGAATGTGCCTTCTATCTTCATATACGGCGGCACCATCATGCCGGGGAACTACAACGGTAGAGACGTCAACATCCAGGATGTGTTCGAAGCGGTTGGCGCCTATGCCAGCGGAGATATGACTCTTGACCAGTTGAAGGCACTGGAATGCGTGGCCTGTCCCGGCGAGGGGTCCTGCGCCGGATTGTTCACAGCGAATACCATGTCCACCGCCATAGAGATTATGGGCATGTCTCTACCCGGTGACGCGTCGATCCCGGCGATTGATCCCCGAAAGGCCGAACACACGCGTGAAGCGGGGCAGACGTTGATGCGGCTGTTGGAAGAAGACCTGCGCCCTCGGGACATTCTCACCCACCAAGCCTTTGAAAACGCCATCACTGTAGTCGTGGCCATGGGAGGGTCCACCAATGCCGTTCTGCACCTCATGGCCATAGCCCATGAAGCGCAAGTGGACCTTAGCCTGAGTGACTTCGACCGCATCAGCCGGAGCACGCCCTACATCACCGATATGCGCCCGGGTGGGCGGTACGTCATGGCCGACCTGGACCGCTACGGAGGAGTGTCCCTGGTTGCAAAGCAATTGCTGCGAGCCGGCCTGTTGCACGGCGACACCATGACCGTCACCGGCAAGACACTCCAACAGAACGTGGAATCCATGATTACGGTGGAAGACCAACCGGTGGTATTCCCCACTGACCAACCCCGGAGCCCTACGGGAGGTCTGGCCATCCTGTACGGGAACCTGGCGCCGGAAGGAGCGGTCATCAAAGTAGCCGGGCATCAGGAAAAAGTCTACCAAGGCCCGGCGCGGGTGTTCAACCAGGAGCAAGCGGCTTTCCAAGCCATCCAGCGTCGGGAAATAAAGCCGGGTGACATAGTGGTCATTCGCTACGAAGGTCCCAAGGGAGGCCCTGGGATGCAGGAAATGCTGGCTGTAACGGGCGCTCTGATTGGACAGGGGCTGGGAGACGAGGTGGCCCTGATGACGGACGGGCGGTTCTCCGGAGCATCACATGGCCCCATGGTGGGCCATGTGACTCCCGAGGCGGCGGTGGGCGGCCCTATCGGGCTTCTGAGGGAAGGAGACATCATCACCCTGGACATTCCACAGCGCCGCTTGGACGTAAGGTTGACCGAGGAGGAGTTCAGCGACCGCCGGGCCAACTTCAAGCCCATGGCCCCCAACTACACCACCGGCGTGTTGGCCAAGTACGCCAAGCTGGTGTCGTCGGCCTCCGAAGGGGCGGTTACGGGGTAATTCTCTGAAATTATAGGAGGGCGAGGTGACTACCGAAGCCGACGAAGTGGTCGAGCGCATAGAATCCGAGGAAGAGGACCTTGACGCTGGCTCTCCCATCTATCGAATCCGGTCTTACCCATCCGACCCAGATTTGGAGATGTTGCACGGAAGATGGAAGCGTGGTGACCTTATTATCCCAGAGTTCCAACGGGGGTTTGTGTGGAAACCGGCCCAGGCTAGTCGGTTGATTGAGTCCTTCCTTATGGGCCTGCCTGTCCCAGGCATATTCGTATTTGTCGAAGACCACGCCCGGGGAGATGACAACGCTAGACAGTTGGTTATTGATGGCCAGCAACGGCTGCGAAGTGTGTTCGGGTTCTTTGAGGGTGAGCTACCCCCCGAGGGGCGCCCCTTCAAGCTGACTGGAGTGGATGATCGGTGGGTGGACAAGGATTACGCGGATCTTACGTATGGCGAGCAGAAAACATTGCTTACATCAGTGCTACGGGTAGTCAATATAGAGCAACGGGATCCTCCGAACGATGCCTCCAGTATCTACAAGATTTTCGAGCGTTTGAACACTGGCGGCACTACCCTCACACCCCAGGAAATACGAAACAGTTCCTGTCATGGACCTTTTAATGACATGCTGGTAGATGCCAACGTTGATTCTGCTTGGCGGGAAATATTCGGCTCCCTCAGACCAGACCCCCGAATGCGGGATGTTGAGCTCATCGTAAGATTCCTCGCACTGTATGAGGCATCCGAGTCATATTCAAAACCCATGAAGGAGTTCATCACCAATTACATGGCGAGGCATCAAAGAGAAGCAAAACCGCAGTCTTACCGGGACCTGTTCATTGGCACGGCACGTAACGTCTTCGAATCTCTGGGTAGCAAGCCTTTTCATGTACGGCGTGGCATCAACGTAGCCGTGTTCGACTCGGTAATGGTGGCGTTTGCGAAATCGCAAACGACCCCTTCTGACATTTGCGAACGATACCAATCACTTGTGACAAATACCGATTTCACTAACGCCACAACAGCCGGCACAACTGACGTCGACACTGTTAGAGAACGGTTGGAATTGGCTAGCCAAGTGCTGTTTGAATAATGCCTCGAGATGCTTATGTGGCGGCGAGATGCTCAGAAATCGACGAGATCCTTCTATACGCAGCAGACAAGGGCGATACCGATCCCGAACTAGTAGTCAGTCAAATCTGTTTTTGATGGTAGTTTAAAGAGTCTGAATCAAGGCGCTATTCTGAGCAACAGACTGGGTTGAAGTGAGGTGGTGGTATGGTTAGGGAAAAGTACGGAGTCCGGTTGACGCCGGAGCAGCGGAACCAACTGGAACACCTGGTACGAGCGGGTAAAAGTACCGCTCGGGTGACTACTCGGGCTCGGATACTGCTCAAGACCGACGCTGGTTGGGCCGCGCCCCGGGTTGCCGAGGCACTGGACGTGGCGGAGGGCACGGTGTTCCGCATCAAGCGCCGCTTTGCCGAAGCTGGATTAGCTGGGGCGCTGCAAGACCGGGTCCAAGCGAACCGGTACCGGAAGCTGGAGGACCGGGGCGAAGCCCACCTGATCGCCCTGGCCTGTAGCCCAGCGCCGGAAGGACATGCCCATTGGACCCTGCGCTTGCTGGCTGGGAAGGTGGTGGAGTTGGGGTTGGCGTCATCCTTGTCCCACGAGACGGTGCGCCAGCGGCTCAAAAAAACGCTCTCAAGCCGTGGCAGAAGAAAGAGTGGTGCATCCCCAAGGTGAGCGCCGACTTCGTGGCCCACATGGAGGAAGTGCTGGACCTGTACGCCGAGCCCTATGACCCAAAGCGGCCGGTGGTCTGCTTTGACGAGACCTCCACCCAGTTGCTGGCCGAGACCCAGCCGGCGCTGCCGGCCCAGCCGGGACACCCCCTGCGGCAGGACTACGAGTACCGCCGAGAAGGCACCCGCAATCTGTTCTTGGCCTGTGAACCGTTGGCCGGTTGGCGCCACGTGGCGATTACTGAACGGCGCACGATGCAGGACTTCGCCCAGCAGATGCGCTGGCTGGTGGATGAAGCCTACCCGGAGATAGCGGTGGTGCGGGTGGTATTGGACAACCTGAACACTCACCGCGTGGCGTCGCTGTACGAGACCTTCCCGGCAGCCGAGGCGCGGCGGATTGCCAAACGGCTGGAGTTCCACTACACGCCGAAGCACGGCAGTTGGCTGAACATAGCCTGCCCCGGCGGAGGCCGGGGGCGGAGATCGAGTTCAGCGTACTGTCCCGTTCCTGCCTGAGGCAGCGGCTCCCCGACGAGGAATCGCTCCAACGGGAAGTCGGGGCCTCGGCGCAGGAGCGAAACGAGGCGCGGGTCACCATCAACTGGCGGTTCAACACCCAGGATGCCCGAACCAAATTACACCGCCTCTATCCCTTCGATTCCTAACATGACTGACTACTAGTACTCACATGGCAGGATATGTCAGCGTGTTAATCTCCGGCGTCGTTGAAGATTGCATTGAGCATCTGGTCGTGCAACGAGCGCGAAAAGTAAACGATCCTCAACTCCAGGAGTTTGTCCGATCTTCAATAGCTCAGCAGTTCAGGAATCCCCGGTCAGAAGATATAGCGAACGTCATAGGCCGATTCAGCAAGGACTACCAAAGCTCTCATCAACTTTCAGTCGGACAGGAAGCACGCGAAGCATTAGGTAGCATCGTCAGGAATCGAATGTCGCTTGCGCACCAAGGTGCACCTCAATCAAATTTTACGGTTACCGATGTCCAGAGGTATTTTGCTCTGATAGTTGGAATATTCGAAGTGGTTGAAGGAATATTGCTGCCCGACAGCACAGGCCCATGAGAACCTGGTTATAGAGGGAAATTGACTCGCCATGCCACCAACCGTCACCGTTGACATACTTGACCGGATGCGCCCCAACTTGGCGTCGTTGGTTGGCGAGCGGGCCAAGCGATTGCAGGGGTTGCGGTATTGCGACCTTCGCATCCAAGTAAAGGAAGAGAAAGGAGCCGTTGCTGAAAACGGCAGCGAGAAGGCCAGTAGCGAGGACTATTCCTTTGACTTTGGCGTTCGGGTCATCGCAGGCGGCAGACTGAGCGCTCCGAGTTACTATGGCCGCATCCTGGGGGCCGCCGATGCAGACAATATCGAGAATGTGGTGTGGGAAGGCATCCAACAGGCCCACCAACGAGCCAGATCCAGCGCCCGCCTCAAGAACCTATCCAAGGGCCGGTTCGGCAGCTTGGCGGATAGTTTGGTCTCGGCTGACCTTGCTCCCGTGGCGATAGTCCAGGACTCGGTGTCCGCAGCGTACGTCGTGGACCCTCGGTCCGTTCCCTTGAGGGACACGGTAGCTATGGCCGTGGACGGGTGCAAGGCGGCCCAGAGCCAGAGCAGCCGGATAGTATATGCGGCGGCATCCTCTTCCACGTTTCTCCTTCGCGAGATGTTTTTTAGTTCCGACGGCGCGGACATCGACCAGAGCTTCGCCCAAACCGAAGGATTCGTGATTGCTATTGGTGAAGGAGAGAGCGGTAGTTTCGAACTCTACGACTTCACCGGGCACCAGCGCGGATGGGAGATACTAACGGACGGCTACAACAACGGGCCAATTATGCTGCCGAACTTCATCGACTTCTGCTCCACGCTGGGGGCCGACGCGGCGGAAGTGGCGTCGGCCCCACCATTGAAACCTCCCGACAAGGACGTGGTGGTCGTCACCGATCCTCACTTCAACACGCTGCTGGTCCACGAGGTCGTGGGGCACCCTTCCGAACTGGACCGGGCCTTGAAGTACGAGACCGCTTACGCCGGACGCTCCTGGTTCCTGAATAGTCTTGAAGATAATCAGATAGGCCAGCAGATAGCATCGCCGTTGGTCACCGCTTTCTCAGATCCACTGATGGAGGGATACGGGTCGTTCAAGTATGATCACGAAGGTACACCTCCTCGGAGGGCTTACATCATCCGCGACGGCGTCCTTGAGGATTTCTTGAATAACCGCCAGACCGCCGCCATCATGGGAGTACCACCCAACGGGTCCGCACGAGCCACCGAGGCCCATCTCGTACCGTTGATTCGCATGACCAACACAGTGTTCGCTCCGGGGCAGCAAGAGCCGAGCGACATCATCGCGGAGGTTGACTCCGGTTACTACATATCCGGGCACCGCACGCCATCCATAGCCGAGTCCCGTGAGAACTTCAGGATTACGGCAGTGAAAGTCTACGAGATTAAAAACGGGCAGTTGGGTCAACTGTACCGGGACGGCGGCATTACCTCCGATTCCCACAGCTATTTCACTTCGATCGACGCGGTGGGCAACGACCTGCGTGTGAACCCGATTCCCAACTGCGGCAAGGGACAGCCGATGCAGGCAAAGCGCATGAGCAATGGCGGGCCGACTATGCGGGGTGTCGCCCGGCTGACCGGGCCGGGCTAGACTTCAGGGACCGGCTCGTCCAGATGGTTGTCCGGGCGAGCCACAAAACGGGCATTTCAGGAGGCCTGATAGGACCATTCGCATGTCAGTGGAAATAGGAGCTCTCAAGTCCAGCAATTCGAGAATGTCGACCTTTGGTCGATACCGGGGCAGCTATACCATGATTCCCGGCGACGCCCTGAGGGACTTGGGCATGCAACCCCAAATGTAGTTCAACTTCATCATGGCTGACGGCAGCTACACAGAATGGGAGGTAGGTCGCACTTGGGTACGTATCGGTAATCAGTCGGAAATCACCTTGGTGGTGTTCTCCAATGAAGATACCGAACCGTTGCTCGGCGCTTATAGGTTGCAGGGAATGCTTTTGGCCGTGGATACGCCGAACGAACGGTTAGTGCCGGTTCCCGACCTGTTAAAAACGGGTATAGTTTTTGATTCATAAGATCCCGCACTTCCGGGGTAGGAAGGAGACATTTGAATAGACACCAGGAATACAACGCTGCAAGCAGACAGTTCTTAAACAAAGCCTACGAGGAATTGGCTCAAGGGGACGTCGTACAAGCCTCTGAAAAGGGTTGGGGAGCGGCGGCCCAGATGGTTAAAGCTATCGCGGAGCAGCGAGGCTGGACTCATACCAGCCACCCCGCGCTTCGCCAGATAGTGAGCAGATTGGTGGAGGAAACGGGAGACGATAGGTTGTCCACTCTGTTCCGCGTTGCCGACAGTCTGCACATCAATTTTTACGAAAACTGGGATACCCCCATTATGGTTGAATTAGGGTTGAAGGATGTGCAACAACTCTTGGACAAGTTAGAGCCGTTGCTGGAATAGAGATCCACAATTCAACAAGACTAAGGGTGCATTGGGCATGATTCCCTTGAGCAAGTTACGCACCACCACACGAGAGGCCCTGGCTTACGTCTCGGCTCAGTCTGACGTTGCAGAAGCGGAGGTATTTGCTTCCGCCAACGGCAATTTTACCGTCCGGCTGAACTACACTTCCCATATACCCAGCAACGGGGTGGAAGAGGTCAAGTCGGTGGAGTCCTATGGGCTGGGTCTCAGGGTAGCCTTCCGTTCTACGGAAGGGGTCAGAAGCGGGTTTGGCAGCGAGCCAACGGACTTGTCGCTGGATGGAGTGCAGCGGGCGTTGGACAAAGCGCGTCAGGGCGCGGTCCGGGACCCGGAGTACGTTAGCTTGCCGATGGGGCCACAGGTTGGCGGCAGCGGTAGAAGCGACGTTGGAGCGTCAACAAGGGGGGCGGATGAGAAGTACCACGACCCGGTCATCATGCGCATGAGCAACGGCCGGTTGGTGGGCGCCGGATGGCGTATGGTAGACCGAGCCTTGGAAGTGTTCCAGTCGTCGGAAGACCTGCTGGAAATAGCTGAATCCCCGGAAACGCTGGGCAGACTGGGCTTGATCCTGGGGGGCGACCTGGTAGCGTTACAGGAGCGCATGGCCATTGCTTCCACCCACATGCCCCGGGTGCAGACCGATGAATCGACCTTGTTAATGTCTTCCGCCACCGCCATGGTGGAGCAGCAGGCGGCCAAGGGGAGCGGGTGGTCGGTGGGCTCCCGGTGGCTGGACTTCGATGGCGAGTCGGCAGCGGAGGCGGCCAGGAACGCGATTGACTCCATGGGCGGTGTACGAGTCTCCACGGGAGCATACAGGGTGATACTGGGACCGCAAGCCCTGGCGGAAATATTGGAATGGATTCTGATGCCGGGGTTGCGGTTGGACATGCTCTATGCCGGTGTTTCCCCTTTCATGGGACGGCTTGGGCAATCGGTATCGTCAACCCAACTGAACATCTATGACGATGGGGCGGCACCAGGGTTGGCTGCTTCCAAGGCGATTACCGACGAGGGTCTCCCAACCGGGCGCACCGATCTCATACGGGACGGAGTGTTGGCAGGGCTTTTGTCCGACCATTACAATACGCAACGTATCCTGCACGATCCGAGGGGACGGGACAAACTGGGAGTCGATCCAAACCAACTCGGCCAAGCCATCGCGCCCCGCAATGGATTTCGTCCCGGCAACGGCGGAGGACGGGACTTCGCTTCTCCGCCGGGCATAGTGCCAACAAACCTCATCGTGCATGGCAACAACCCTGTGTCCAGTGAGGAACTGCTTCGTTTGGTGGGCGACGGCGTGTACATAGGCCGCATCTGGTACACCTATCCGATCAACGGGTTATCCGCCGGGGACTTCAGCGGCACGGTGGTGGGGGATTCCTACGTAATACGCGACGGGCGGTTGGCGGAACCCATCAGACCCAATACGCTGCGTATGAACGACAATGTGTTGAGGGTAATCAACAACGTCATCGGCGTGGGGTCACAGCGACGCCCCACCGTGCGATGGTCGTCCGACCAAGTTACTTGGGCCCCGGAGTTGGCTGTCGGCGGGTTTGAGTTGGAAGAAATATCCGAAGACATGGATATGGAGCGATAGCGGCGACCAGACCAAGCGTCATTCTTGAGACCAAGAGGTATATCTCATGGCAGGCAACGAAGTTAGTTTCACAAAGCAGGGCGGCGTGGCGACCATTACTTTGAACCGCCCGGAGTCCCGCAACGCTCTCACCCCTGAGATGGTAGACGAATTGGGTGAAGCCATACGCTCATGCCGAAGCGCAGAGGTGCGGGCGGTGATAATAACCGGAGCGGGCGGGTTTTTCTGTTCCGGGGCGGACGTGAAGGACTTCAAGGACCAGTTCGACCAAGGCGGCGCGGAAGCACTGCACCAACACTTGGAGAGACTGGCGGGGGCCCTGCATCAAGACGTTGTTCTCCAAATCCGGCAGTTGGAGAAGCCGGTGATCGCAAGCATCCACGGCGTCGCCGCGGGAGCGGGGTTCAGCTTGATGCTGGGATGCGACATGCGGATGGCGGCGAGCGACGCCAGGTTCCTGATGGCCTACGGCAACATTGGGGCCACCGCCGACGGCGGATCGACCCACTTCCTGCCCCGCTTGGTCGGCGCGGGCAGGGCAATGGAGCTTTACTTGGCCAACCAGCCAACTAGCGCCGAGAGGGCGTTGGAGATAGGGCTTGTCAGCCAGGTTTGCCCCTCGGCTGACCTCGACCGGCATGTCCTGGAGACGGCCACCCGGCTGTCTGAAGGTCCCACGGTTGCTTACGGCCGCGTAAAGGCCCTGTTCGATGCCTCTTGGGACACGGACCTGGCGGCGCAGTTGGACGCGGAAACCGAGACAATCAGCGGGATAGCCCTTACCAACGACTTCCAGGAGGGGATCCGGGCTTTTTCGGACAAACGGCGCCCTTGGTTCCAAGGGCGGTAACCAGCGGGGTACGGCCTATCAGGGCCGGACTTCAGGAAAGGGCGACCACCGTCACTCCGTCGTCACTGGTTTCGGGGTCGAAGGGGGGCCTTTTTGTCAGGGGATGGCTGCTCAAGTACTCCCTGATGGCCCGCCGCAGGGTGCCGGTGCCCTTACCGTGAATAATGCGCAGCTCATTCACGCCGTCCAGGGCCGCGTCGTTCAACAAGCTTTCCACTTTGAGCAGCGCATCTTCTACCCGCAACCCCCGGAGGTCTGTCTCCGATGTTGCCGCACGGCGCACGGGGCGGTCGAAATAGACGCCCTGCCGCGCGGCGACCGCATGGGCACCGGCGGGGCGTTCCAGTTGGTACACCGGAATCCTGGCTCGCATGGTGCCCAACAAGACCTCTACCTGGTCTTCGGTGTCCAGCGGGCTGATGACTTCCACAGGCCGGGGTATGCCGCGGATGAAGACCCTGTCACCGCTGATCAACTTCTCCTGCCAAGGCGTCCTCTTTACTTCGATGGGCTGCCATTGGGCAGAGCGGACCTGCCGGGAGATTTCCTGCAACTGGGACCGTTGTTCCTGGATGTTCTGTCGGGACTCGGACTGGTCCAGGGCACGCTCCGCTTGCTGCAAACGGTCCAATAAATCGGCGATTTGGTCCATCAATTCCTGACGGGTATCCTCCAGCATCTCCGCCTTGACGGCTTCGATGGACGACAACCGTTCTTCCACTTCAGCCTGTTGTTGCTTGGATAGGGCCACGGTCTCGATTGCTTCGTGGCGCAGTTGGTCGACAATCGTCCGTTCTTCCTGGATTTCGCCCAACAAGTTTTCTATAACCTGGTCCGTCGGCGACATCCAGGAACGTGCTTCCTCAATTATCTCTGATGGCAACCCGAGCCCGGCGGCGATGGTCAAGGCGTAGCTACGTCCGGGTACACCTTGAGTAACCCGGTAGGTAGGTGCCAAGGTCTGGGGGTCGAGGTCAACGCTGGCGTTGACCATGCCGTGACATTCCTGCACATAACGGGCGACGCCCCGGTGGTGGGTTGTGGCTATCAACAACGGTCCCTGGCGTTGGAAGTGGCTCAGAATGGCTGCGCCAAGGGCCGCGCCCTCCTCAGGGTCGGTGCTGGTACCCAACTCGTCCACCAACACCAGCGAGTAGGGAGTGACTTGACCCATGATGGACAGGAGATTCTTGACGTGAGAGCTAAAAGTAGACAGGGCTTGTTCGATGCTTTGCTGGTCGCCGATGTCCGCGTAGACAGCGTCTATCCTGGGAAAAGAGGCTTCTTCAGCCGGCACGTGCAGGCCGGCGTGGGCCATCAACGTCAGCAGCCCCACGGTTTTCAGGGCGACGGTCTTGCCACCGGCGTTGGGACCGGTAATCAGCATCACCTGATTTTCCCTTCCGAGTTGCAGGCTGATGGGCACGACGGCGCCGGTGAGCAAGGGATGGCGAGCGGCGCTCAACCGCATACGCCGCTCATCTACCGGAGGGTCTGTAACTTGGGGAGCGGTAGCCCGCAGCGTTATGGAGTAACGGCCCTTGGCCATGCTGAGGTCCAGCCGAGCCACCAAGTCCAAGGTGAGCAACAAGTCCTCACCGGCTTGGCTCACCAGATTGGACAACTGCCGGAGCACCCGTTCAACCTCCCTCTCTTCGGCCAGCCGGGCTTCCCTCCAATGGTTGCCTTGGTCAATAGCGCCCATAGGTTCGATGAAGACGGTTGCCCCGCTGTCGGATACATCGTGAATAATGCCCGGCACCCGCTGCCGCATCTCGGCTTTGATCAACAAGACAAAGCGGCCGTTGCGCTGGGTTATCAACGGCTCCTGCACCACCTCCAGCCTTTGGAACCGGCGCAGGGTGCGCTCCATTATCTGGTTCAGCCGCTGCTGAATGTCACGGCATTCCTGGCGCATCTGGCGCAAAGCCGGACTTGCATCGTCCAGCACTTCTCCGGAGGGGCTGATGGCAGCAGCAATAGCCATGTAGACCGGAGTAAGGTCAGGAATATTCTCCGCATAGGCGGACAGCAGCGGGAATTCCTCGTGGCGGGACACGTTGTCCCGGTTGTAACGGGCCGCGTGAATCAACTCGTGAATCGCGTAGAGTTCCTCTCCGCGAATGAGGCCGCCCAAAAGCGCGCGTTGGACGTATTCCCGAAGGTCTATCCCCGGCCCAAACTCCAGTGCGCCGCCGCGCTCCAAGTATTGTTTAGCTTCGGCGGTCTCCTGCAGCCGGTTGGCAATTTCCAGCAAGTGTTGGGAAGGGGTGAGAGACTCGGCCAGTTCGCGACCGATATGAGTGCGGGTGTGGGCCGCCACTTGGGTGCGAACCTGGTCGAACCCAAGGAGGTCCAGCGACTCCTGCGAGCTTTTCACCGCAGAGATTCCCAAGTCTTTCAACTCCATAGAAGAATACTCTGCGCTCCTGGCGTTCTCCATCGTCAAGTCCATTGGAAGCTGTACACCCTGCTCTCCCGCAATATGGCGGGCACTTCGTCCAGAGTATCACGTTTTGGATCGCGCACATTGATGCGCCGACCCAAGGTGATCTGGCTAAACCGCCGCAAGGAAGGGCAAACTTTCAACAGACCGTTAAGGGTTATTTTCTCTCCCCCCAAGAAAACGTAGTCCAACTCGCGGGCATAAGGCGCAAACTGCACTTGTACAACTTCGCAAGTCTTGTCGTAAATCTTGCGTATCTGGCCTTCGCGAATTCGTTGGAACCGGAGTTGGGACGTGCCCCCGGCATGGTGTTTCCCCTTTACGTACCGGGCATCGGTCTTGGAGGACAGCAGGCGGTCGCCTTGGTAAACGGCCACCGAGAAACGCCCCAACCGGAGCAACACCACGCCGACGGTGTAGTCGGCCTGCAAAAGCGCCAAAAGTGGAGATGGGTCCCAATGGTCGTAGAGTAGGTTTGCGGTTACCGGGAAGGGAGGCACGACGACCAGTACTTCGCCTCCACAGCGGAAGGCGGCGATACCCGTGTCCGACTCCAAAACCCCGCGGTCCAAACCGGCAAGCCGGGCTTGCCACTCGGCTCCGGCGACACCTTGCGACGCAAGAAACTCACTTAGCTTGCCGGGTTTCAGGTACACAGTGGACGCGGACAAGGAAAGGGCAGGAGCGCTGGCATCGAGAACGCGCTCCAAGCGGGCTTTGGCGACGAATTGGCCGGACTGCAAGCCCCGGAAAGGTCCGTTTCCGGCAGTCACAGTGGAAACGGACGGTCCGGGTTCGCTGTCGATGCGTTCCTCAGGCTCAGGGTGGTGGAGATCGCTGTTCCCGGCTATCGGTAATCCTCCAACACGCCCGGATGAGGAAGGTCTAACTGGCGAAGGAATTTCGGAAGCGGTAAAGAGTGAACTCCGGTTCGACGGGAGCGACCGGAAGGTATTCGGCTTCTTGTATCTTGGCTACGATGAACCACGGGCCCTCCCCTTGGAGAGCATTCAAGAACACCCCTTCCAACTCTTCCAAGTCGGAGACGGTGGCGGTGTTTGCGATGCCGCAACTCTGGGCGACTTGCTCCAGATCGGTCCCGTTAGCAGTGTGACTGGGCTGATGCCCCGTCTGCCCCCATTCTTCGTTGTCCCAAACCACCACTACAAGGTTCCTGGGCTGTTCCCGGCCTATAGTGCCGATGGTTCCCAAGTTCATCAGTATAGACCCGTCGCCATCGAGGGAGATTACCTTCTCATCGGTGCCCATGCACATACCCAAGGCGATGGATGAGCACAATCCCATGCTGCCGTAAGTGTAGAAGTTGCGGTCCCGGTGACCCGCGTGCCAAAGCTCGTCGCTGGTTGGCCCAAGGTTGGCCACGATAGGATAGTTGCCGGCGTGGCTCAGGACCAGTTTTGTGGCCTCCAGTCTAAACACGCTTGCCTCCGTGCAGCATCTGGGTCAAACAAATCGCCACCGGCTGCCGCCCGGCGTAACAAAGCTTCATCGCTCCGTCCAACAAGGTGTCCAAGCGATAGTCGTCGTCGATGGTGAAGTGGACCAGCCCCAATAGATCCAGGATTGGACGGGTGGTCCTGCCCATGGGTACCTGCGCAATGTTGAATTCCCCTGGGCCGCCCCTGAGATTTATGAAAATGGGTACGGGGGCGCGAGCGGGAATACAAAGGCTTGCGATGGCGTTAATCGTGTTGCCAAACCCGCTGGACTGCATGAACACCGCGGCGTTGCGTCCGACGGCGTAGGAGCCGACGGCAACGCCGATGGCCTCTTCCTCGCGGGCCGCCGACACCAAGTGAAAGAATGGGTCCTCATCAATGATGCTGGTGACTTGATGTATGGACGTGTCGGGCACGTAGGAGATTAACGAGGTATCCCAGTTCTTCAAGCTTTGTACGATGGTCTCAGCCCAAGTCATAGGTCGGCACGCCTCACTCGCGGGAGCCTGGAATGGCCCGGTATCAATGAACGTCACCCCTGCGCATGCGGGGGCTGGATTCCCGCCTTCGCGGGAATGACGGAGTGACTCGGTAACGGCCCATCATCCCGTCAGGTCTCGTCTCCGGTGGTGGAACTTTCGCCTTCTAAATAGTCCCGGGAGCCGGCGGCGTGGAAACTGCTCAAGGCCTCTTCCAGCCGGTCGTGGAAAGTTTCCGAGTCCCGAGGCTGCAACATGAGGCTTCGCCCATTGGCCATACGCAAACGGAGTCGATCGCCGATGGAGGGCAGGCTCAAAAATTCCACGTGGGAAATTTGATGGAACGATATAATCCTCTTTCGAGGAGTCCCGAACATGATGACCATGTAGCCTGGGAATATCATGTAATGCTTGGGGGTAGTAAGCCAACTGTAAGCCGCCACTACCAGTCCCAAGATTAACACTACCCCGCCGTCGCCCTGGGTCAGGCCCCATAGGCCAAACACGGCGACGATCAGGGCAAAGATAAACGTCAGGTTCATGCTCCGGCGGTTGCTGTCCCAGTGTATTGGTGTTTCTTGAGGCGCTTGCATGGGCCTATTTTAGCACAAGTGTAAATTCCCGTGACAGTCGTAAATTCCGGCTGGGCGCCGGTCAGAAGAGTGTGCAGAGGTCGTGGAGGGAGACGGGGCGGATTTGTTGGATTTCCGTATCATTTTGTGTCTTTATGTGTCATTCAGCTTTGGTGTCCGACATTGATTTAGCGATATTTGTGTAGTTTAAGACCAGTTTTACACACTCTTTGTGCAGGCTTTTGCTGTAATTGTGGCATCCTTTGTCGTTGTTTCCATGATGCTTCAGCCACGGGCGCCGGTCCGGTTCCTTGAACGGCAGAAGCACTATGTGACTATCTCAAATCTAACCTGCCCTGCTAACCTTCACTCGAATATGGCGTAAACCTATGGATTCCCGCCTGCGCGGGAATGACGGGGTTGATGCCGTATCGTGTTGGTTGGGTGCTCGCAGTGTTTTGAGATAGTTTCCATACACGGCAAGTAATATGGTAATGCGGCGTTGCCGGAGTTGGAAAGCGCCAAATGTCATAGGAGTTCCGGAGTTTATTTCTCAGGATAAAAGTCCGACAAGTCCCAGGACATGAGGCGGGAGTCTTCGATATGGGATATGGGATACGGCGGGCGGGACGCCCGTGCTCCCATCCGACCAACCGGGTTTAGTCACACCCTCGTATTGGGTCTTCGTTGACAGCTACAGGGGCCTAAACTACACTCGGCCTTGCTTCCAACTTGAGCGAGACCGCTTGAACAAGAGAGGACACGATGGAGCTTGAAGACAAGATTGCGGTGGTCACCGGAGCGGGCAGGGGGATGGGACGGGCCATTTCGTTGCAATTGGCTGAAGCCGGCGCCCACATTGCGGTTTCCGACATCAACGCCGAGTCGGTCGAAGACACGGCGACGGCGGTAAAGGAGTTGGGGCGGCAGAGCCTGGCTGTTCCCGCCGACATGGGGAACGTCGACGACATTGACCGCATGATCGCCCAAGCGAAAGAGACGTTCGGCCGCATCGACATAATGGTCAACAACGCCGGAGTGACCAAGTACCTTTATATCATGGACGTGGTTGAGGAGGACTGGGACCGAATACACCGGGTCAACGCCAAGGGAGTCTTCTTCGGTATGCAACGGGCCGCGCGGGAGATGATCGAACAGGGTGGCGGCGGGCGCATCATCAACATAGCCTCCATCGCCGGCAAGGGCTATTCCGGGACATCCAACGCGGCCTACGCCGCCAGCAAAGGGGCGGTGCTGGCCATGACCATGATCGCCGCCCACCAGTTGGGGCGGCACGACATTAACGTAAACGCCATCTGCCCCGGGGCGACCTTGACCGCAATGGGCGAAGAGACCATGGCAGGCCGCGCCGCAACGTCCGGCATAACCATGGAAGAGTTGGCCCAAGCGCGTGACGCCAGGATACCGATCGGCAGGGCCAACGAGCCGGAGGACATAGCTGCCATGGCGCGGTTCCTGTCCGGCCCCGGCTCCCGAAACATCACCGGCCAGTCATTCAACGTTGACGGCGGGCTGGTGATGCATTAGGGCCCTAAAATTAGTATGGTAGACATTCATCAATGACCGTCATTAGGATTGGGATGACGACGAGAAAGAGCATATAATCAGCGACAACCCTATCAGATGGCTTAAGTGTGAAGACCATACTTGGATTTTTCAAATAGGGATTTGGTGTGGTCGCTGCGGCTGTCTTGCATGGAATGTTCAACACGACGTTGTTCCTGTTCTGGCCACTGACCTTGATTGTTGCAAGTTTGGGCATGTTGTGGACTCTCAGCCGGTTTAACTGGGCTCAGCGGGTTTCGCCCTTCCGATTGAGGCGCAACTACGCTAGTAGTGCGAAATCTTTGTAATGATGGGTCATCTAGTTGGAGAGATTATCAGGCAAGTACTTGATCGCTGACCTCGCTGAAAAAACTACTCATCATTTCAAAGCAGTTGAACCACTAGGATCCGGTGCTTAGTCTGTGGCCAACTGATAAGTATCCTGAGTAAGTATTGCCGTTACTGCGGCTCGCACACCGCTGCTATTCAACAGGAAGTCTTCTGCAGCTACTGTTCGAACGTTAATCGTCCCGGCGCAAGTTATTGCACCCAGTGCGGGGACCGGCTGTTGCGATAAAAGACACCGGCAAGATCGGGGCAACCGCTGGCTCTACGTCCACCAAGCCCAGCGTCGCCGCGATTGTGCGGCGGGCCTCTCTTGCCACTGGTTCTGCTGACTTTGCGTCCCGACCGGCCAGGAAGGCAAACACCAAGCCCCGACGCTGGCCGTAAGTCCCAATACGCCGACAAAGCTGCCCCAGTTTTCGACTACGTAATCCATCCGAATTTGCTGGTGTCCCAGTTTGCCGGTCTTCAGATTACGCCGAAACTTCTTGGTGGCGGGGGTGGAAGCCGGAGTGGTCTTCAAAGGCGCCGGTTTCGGGGAATACCTGATGGTAGAGGCCGCGGGTGCGGGCCTTGATAGTCTTGCTGACGCGCAGGTACAGGGCGGTGGGGTCGGCCTGCTGTTCCTGGTACATCCGGCTTTGCAACGGGCTGCCGTCTTCCAGTTCCCAGATGCACAGGTACGTCAGCGCCCCTTCGCCTTCCTCAAGCTTGAACCGCCGGGCGCTGACGTAGCCGGGAATCTCCATCCGCTCCGGCAGGTGCTGCTCGTTGTACCATTTGTTGAATTCCGCCTCGTCCTCCGGGTCTACGTCCATGGTGACCACCAGTATTGTGCTGCCGATAGGCTGCGTGGGGGTGTTGCCATTTCTGTCCTGCATAGCTGTCGCTCCTTTGGGGTTGAGTAAAGGGCAGTATACCAATGATCAAGAACCCGGAACGCCCTGACTCCAGCCTTCGCATTCTTGGGAGAGGGAACTACCAAAAGGCCCTAGTAGTGCGAAATCTTTGTAATGATGGGTCATCTAGTTGGAGAGATTATCAGGTAAGTACTTGATCGCTGACCTCGCTGAAAAAACTACTCATCATTTCAAAGCAGTTGAACCACTAGTAGTCAGTCAACTTTGGAATCAAAAGGGTAAAGGCGGTGAAGTTTGGTCCTGGCATCCTGGGTGTTGAACCGCCAGTTGATGGTGGTTCGGGCGGCGTTGCGCTCCCGCACTAACGCCTGGACTTCCCTCCCGAGAGCCTCTTCGTTGGGGAGCCGTTGCTTCAGGCAGCAGCGGGACAGTACGCTGAACTCGATTTCCGCCATGTTCAACCAACTCCCGTGCTTGGGGGTGTAGTGGAACTCCAGCCGTTTCGCAATCCTCCGGGCCTCCGCCGCCTGGAACGTCTCGTACAGCGACGCTGGGCGATGGGTGTTCAGATTGTCCAGGACCACCCGCACCACCGCTATCTCCGGGTAGGCTTCATCCACCAGCCAGCGCATCTGATGGGCGAAGTCCTGCATCGTGCGCCGCTGGGTCACTGCCACATGCCGCCAACCCGCCAACGGCTCGCAGGCCAGGAACAGGTTTCGAGTGCCCTCCCGGCGGTACTCGTAGTCCTGCCGCAGGGGGCGCCCCGGCTCGGGTGGCAGTGGGGGCCGAGTCTCCGCCAGCAACTGGGTGGAGGTCTCGTCAAAGCAGACCACCGGCCGCTGGGGGTCATATGGCTCGGCGTACAGGTCCAGCACGTCCTCCATGTGGGCCACGAACTCGGCGCTCACCTTGGGGATGCACCACTCCTGCTTCTGCCATGGCTTGAGAGCGTTTTTTTGAGCCGTTTACGCACTCCCTCGTGGGACATGGTGGACGCCAACCCCAGTTCCACCACCTTGCCAGCCAGCAGGCGCAGGGTCCAGTGGTCGTGGCCTTCAGGCGCTGGACTGCAGGCCAGCGCGATGAGGTGGGCTTCGCCCCGGTCGTCCAGCTTGCGGTGCCGGTTGACTTGACGCCGATCCCACAGGGCCCCGTCCAGCCCTTCCCCGGTAAAGCGCTGCTTAATCCGGTACACGGTGCCCAGCGCCACGTCCAGGGCTTCGGCCACCTTGGGAGCGGCCCAACCATCGTTGCTCTTGAGCAGAATCCGCGCCCTGGCGGTCACTCGGGCGGAGCTTTTCCCAACCCGAATCAGATTCTGGAGTTCTTCCCGTTGTTCCGGCGCCAACCGCACGGCGTACTTATCCCTGATCATCACCGCCACCCCCAACATCACCGATTCATCCCCAGCAGTATACGATTATCAGCCAGTTTCCTGTATGACTTTCAACATCAAAGTTGACTGACTACTAGCGTCTTAGCAAGGGCCTTTTCATTTTCCGGATTGGGTTAAATGGGTCTCGTCTTTCCCGCGGAAGCGGGAATCTATACGACCGTGGCCTATGGCAACCTTCTCGTGGCGGGACCATATGGATTCCCGCCTGCGCGGGAAAGACGAGACAATGAAAAGACCCAAGCGTCTTGGCCCGGTCATCTTCTAGGCATGGGCGGCCCATGCTACAATAACATCGAAACATTTAGCATTGGGAAAGCAGTCTTATGCCTGTACACGACTACCGGTGCCAGGAATGCCAGAAAGTAACCTCAGTCCTGTCTTACACTTGGTCCCAAAAGTCGGATCCGGCCTGCCGCGGTTGCGGCAACACCGACCTGACCAAGCTGATGTCCGGGTTTGCTTTTCACCGTTCGTGGGGAGATAGCCTGAACTGGGCGCCCAGCGCGGAAACGCTTACCGACGTGAATGAGGACAGCCCGCAGGCCTTGGACGGTTTCATGGGCCGCATCAAACAGGAAATGGGCGGCCAGGTAACGCCCGACTTTAATGAAATGCGTAAAGAGATAACGGACCTGCCGTAAACTCCCGCCACCAACCATGCCAATCTACGAGTACAGGTGCCAGAGTTGCGGTGAAGTGTCTTCGTTCTTCACCCGGTCTATCGGCGCCCAATTGGACCCGGTGTGCCAACACTGTCAAAGCACCGATTTGCAGCGTCGCATGTCCAGTTTCGCCATGGGCAAAACATTGGATTCCGCCCACGCGGGCGCTCCGTCGAACCCGGCGTCCCTGGACTATTACCGTGACCCCCGCAACATCGGGCGCAACGTCGAGCAAAGCTTCACTCGCCACGGGGTCGATATGCCCGAATCGGTGCGGCAGACGATAGACGCCGCCCGTGACGGGAGCCTCCCCAAAGGTCTGGATATATGACAACTCCCGACCCCCTGCGCAATAGCTGCTTGGAGAGCTTGGTCCATTGCTTGAGCAGTCTGACAGAAAACACGCCAATCGTAGACGCCACTGGCAGCGCCCTGCGCCGGTTGCGGAACCTGTCCGCATCTTTGCAATCGCAGGCTTCCGTGACCGCCTCTCCGGCTACCGTTGAATTGACCTTGAACGACTCCTTGTCCTTGGCTGAGACCTCTCAGGCCTTGTTGGCCACCCTGGAATGCCCGCAGTACGGCGGCTTGGGCAACACGGAACTGTCTCGTGGACTTACCGAAGCCCTGTCCGGGCTGTGGGACGATATCGGCGCGGTACTTCGCCGACAACAGGCGGACAAGGTCAGAGGCCTTTACGTGATAATCGACCCGGAGGTTACCGGAGGGCGTGACCCGATGGAGATCGCAAGGGCGGCGGTCCGCGGCGGGGCCAGGATGCTGCAATTGCGGGACAAGTTGAGGGACAAGGGGGAAATACTTTCCTTGGCTACACCGTTACAACAACTCTGCTTGGCCAACGACGTCCTCCTGATTATGAACGACCACGTGGACTTGGGAGCTATCGTCGGTTCGGCAGGGATTCACGTCGGGCAGACCGACATGCCGGTGGTACAAGCCCGCCAAGTGCTGGCCCCTCACCAGATTCTGGGCCGGTCCAACAGAGAAATGGAGCAGTTGGTCGAGTCTCAAAGAATGGGGGCCGACCACGTAGCCTTCGGGGCGATTTACCAGACCACCACCAAGGGCACGGGGAGGCCGCCCCAAGGGCCGGAGCGCCTGCGGGAGGCCAGGGAAATCGCCCGGGTGCCGCTGGTGGCGATTGGGGGCATCACCGCCGCGAACGTTGCGCCGGTGGTGGAGGCCGGGGCTGATGCCGTATGCGTCACCGCAGCCGTGGCTGCGGCCCGTGAGCCGGAAGCGGCCGCCACCGAACTTGTGGAAGCCATGAGGGTGGCCGGAGGCCGGATCTGATGCCCTCACCCTATGGAGACTCACTGGCCGCGATAGGCGCCAAGGCTATCGAGCGGTTGACCCTTCGGAACAGCGCCCGGGAGCAGGGCCTCTCCATCTCCAGGGAGGTGACGCGCCTGTCGGCCAACGCCATACGAGCAGTGCACCGCCAAGAGCTGGATGAAGCCGGCCGGCTGATTGGCGTGGCCCGGCAACGGTTGACCGACGCCGAGTCGATGCGCAGCGATATCCCGGAAATATATTTCGCCCCCTTCCTGTCTGACGCCCGCAAAGAGTACGCAGAGGCCAACGTCACCCTGGCCGTAATATCCGGCCGCGACATCCCGCAGCCCGAGGAACTGGGCATCGACGCCCCGCCTTATCTGAACGGCTTGGCGGAAGCCATAGGGGAGTTGCGGCGTTACATCCTTGACTCGCTGCGGCGCGACGATTTCGGACGCTGCCAGGAACTCATGGATGTGATGGACGAAATCTACAGCGTGCTGGTGACGGTTGACTTCCCGGAAGGCGTTACCGCGGGCCTGCGCCGCAGCACCGACATGATGCGCGGGGTGCTGGAGCGGACCAGGGGCGACCTGACTATGGCCCTGCGCCAGCATAAGCTGGAGCTTACCATGAGGGAGTGGCAGGAACGGCAGCCTCAGTGAACGTTGCGCACTGCTGAGTCTACACAGTCAACGCGCTGGCAACGGTTCGACCGGTGGTGGGTCCCTTTCAGCTGGGTGCTTATTATGCCGCTGCTGATTAAACCCATCGCCTTCATTGTTTTTTATCTGGCCACCGATTTTCACGCGCCCAGCTTGGTGGGGCTGCCCGAACCGTCTCCGACCGTCGTCGGCGCCTCCGGTTCTCCTCTAACCTACACCTATTTTCCGGTAGTGCCAACGGTCATCGTCTTCGTTTGTGTCGGACTACTTCACTTCACTCCTTTCCTGTGGCTTGTTTCCAAGCAGGCGGAGGTGCGAGTGGCGGGAATCATAGCCGCTCTGCTGGGGATACCCCATCTATTGCTGCCGGTGGTGCTGTCGTTCAACCTGTTCGAACGGCTCACCAACCCCGACGGGGTGCTTTATTTTCGAAACGTCACCGATTTCTGGACCGGCATCCAGTTGCTCCATCTCAGTTGGGCCTTCATCGGCGCGGTCATATGGTTCGTGAGCGCCATGGTCTGGTGGAGTTATGGACGTTACCGGAAGGACTCATCCAGACCGAAACCCACGGCCGGGGAATACGCCATAGCAGCCTTCACCCTCGGCGGTATCAGCTTCGGGGTCTTGCTGGCGTTCTTCATACACTTCTGAACGGCGTCTAAACGATGTTCCGAGACTTGAACGTCATGGAATCGAAGGAGTGCTTGTAAGGCGACTCGCCGGTCTTTTTTATCCTGGCCTTGCCCAGCTTGAAACGGTAGCGGTTGGTTATGGGGTCAGGCACCCGGTGAATCAAGCTGTTGGCCTCGGTGTTGGGCCACCCCGGGGCCCACAGGAAATTGGTGTAAAGAACGCCGGGCCGCACAGCATCGGTTACTACCGCCACTGCCTTGCTTTGGCCTTTGCCGCGGCGGATCAGTCCGTTCTCCTCCAGCTTGCTGAACAGGAATTCGTCCCCCTTCACCAGCGTGAAACCGCCCGTTTGGACCAGGATGTCGTCACTTTCCATGAGGACTTCGTCGCCGCTCTCGATGCCGCGGGGCGTGGCGTCATCGGGATGAATTTCCACATGGGTCATGGGCCAGCGCTGGGAAATATAAGGCTTACGGGAATCGTCATACGCTGACTGCCACACCTCGTTGATGCGGCCGTTGGTCACCCACAGCTCGTCGCCCGTTGGGGTGATGCGCTCGTAGAAGTCGCTGAACCATTCCCACGGCGACTTGTTGAGGACAGCCTTGCCGGAATGGGTGCTGAAGTGGGTGAGCCATTTCCGGTGCACCGTCGGCCCCTCGGGCGTACCCAACTCGAGAGTGGAGTCGTGCAACCGCTTGGTGCCTACCAACTCACCGTTCACCATGCGCACAGGGGTCTGGATGCCCGTAGTGCCCATATCCCGGAGCACGTCATGGGCCCTTCGGCCCTGCGCTTGGGCGTAGCTGACCAATGGATTGTAGTCGAGAACTCCGCCCCGGCTGGCCCGCGACGCTTCTTCGAACACCTCGTTGGAGTCCCGCCAGTCGTAGCCTTCGAACCCCATCCTCTTGGCGAACTGGGCAATGATCCACCAGTCGGGCTTGGAATCTCCGGGAGGATCGTTGAACTTAGAGTAAAGCCGCAGGCGCCGCTCGCCGTTGCAACGGGTGAAGTCGTTCTCACCCCATCCGGCGGCGGGAAGCACGATGTCGGACAGTTCGTCCCCGATGGGCGATTGGAGGTAGATGTCTTGATCGACGATCACCATGCCGCCGCTGTCGGCCCGGGCAATCAGTGTAGCTGCGGCCTCGTCCACGTCAGTCGTAGAGACTTGGTGCTCATTCCTCCTGGTCATCCCCAGGAAGGTCTCGTAGAGTTCCTGGGACGCGGCCATGGCGTTGATCCAGGTTGTGCCGATGACCCAAGCGAAACGCACCTGTCCGGCCTCCACCCACCGGTCCAGGTCGATTTCCTGCCGCCTGCGCCCCGGCAACTTGTTTGGGGACTTGTCGATGGGATAGGGGGCGGCGCCCATCCAACCGCGCTGATGGCCGCCCAGCCTGGAAATCACTTGCCCCGGGCGGTTTCCCGCCCCGCACAGCAAAGAAAGGGCGGCAAAGGAGGCGGTGTTCCCGTAGTTGTTTGACCAGTAGTTGCCCTTTTCCAAGGCAAAGGAAGCCTTGGGGCGTTGTCCGTTCACAGGCTTGGCCAGCATCTCGGCGGCTTGGAAGATCTTATCCGCAGGGACACCCGTTATTTGGGCGGCCCGGTCAAGCTCTGCGTGAGGCTGCTGGAACAGCCACTCCTTGTATTCCTGGAAGTCCGAGCCCAGCTTCCCCCAAGTGGTACGCCATTGCCAAGGGGTGTTCCGAGAGCCGCGCCCCATGCCGGCATCAATCTCCCACGCGTTGGCCACCCAGCGCTCAATGAATTCAGTGTCTTCCCAACCGTTTTCCAGTATCACCCTGGCTATCGCTAGTTGGAGAACGGTGTCGCTGCCCGGTATGAGTTGCAGCAGCAGGCCACCGTTTTGTTCGGCCCAAGCAACCCCCGTGGTCTTGCGCGGGAGCACGAAGATCAGCTTCTTGTTTCCCGGCATCATCCATTCAGTGAAGACGATTGTCTTGCTTTCGAAAGGGTCGGTGCCGGAGAGGAAAATGACGTCGGCGGCGGCCCAGTCCTCGTAGGAGGCGCTGAACGGGTTGATGCCCGAGTCGTCCAGACCGGCCGTGTCGGCGCCCGGTCCGGGCTTGTCATGAGGCGAGTAGGCGGGGGTGACGATGGAGCGGAAGGCCAGCTTGGAAATGGCGTAGGTGTTCTCGAAATACTGGTAGGAGTAGGTCTTCATCGCCCACGCCGCTTCACCGTAGGAGTCGAGAACATGGCGGGAGACCCGCGACATGATTTCAAAGGCCGCGTCCCAGGATATGGGAGTGAGCTTGTCGTTCACCCGCAGAAGCGGCGTCTTGAGCCGGTCGGCGGTGGGGCCGTCGGGGTTGTAGACCTTGAGGGCCAGGGTGCCTCCCCTGATGCTGTGATTGCCAAGCCGGTTGACCACCCCGGCGTTGGGGTCCGGCTGCACGACCACGTGGTGAGGCTGCCCGTCAATCAGGGTCATGTTGTGCTGATTAGGAGTAACCCAACCTTGGAACGCCCGCGTGGGCATGTCGATCCCAAGGGCGTTCTGGTCCGCACGGGGGCCGCCCTCCTTTCCCACAGGCCAAGTAAACACCCGGTAGCCGCAGCCGACTATGCAGTAGTCGCAGGCGGTGGTGTGCATCTTGGCGTCCGGCGGCGGGAGGGGGACTCTATCCTTGGGCACGTACTTTTCAGGCATCTCTTCTGTCCATTCGTCCTAACCTGAGGATGGGTCGATCTCGTTATCGGAAAACCCGTAGATCAGGGCCATCACGCCGACTGCGTAGATGTCATCTCCCCGCGTCTCCAGCAAAACTTGGGGCAAGCCCTGGGTCGCGTGGCCCGCGACCACCATCCCATGCCTGGTAAGGTCGTAGGTGCTGAGGTGGGACGGGCAGGGACCCAGCACTTGATGCTCACTCTTGAATTGGCCGAGCAGCGATATACCCATGTGAGGGCAGATTGTATTGAAGGCCACGATGTCCTGATCGGGGCCGACGCCACCGCCGGCCGGCTCGCCCAGCTTGACCAAGTAATTGACGCAGTTGAGGTCATCCCAAGGGTAATTGAATATCTGCGGTTGGCCGAGTTGAAGGTCTTTCAAGGATCCCACCTTTACCCCATCGTAGGCTGCCACTTCGGCCTCGAACAGGGTTCCAGGAAGGACACTCGCCAGCGTGACGGTAGTGACGGACGCCGCGGCCATGAACAGGAACCGCCTGCGTGAAATGCGGCAGTCAAGCAGTTGCGAGAGCGCATTGCATTCCGTTGAATTTTCTGTGCTTTCTACCTGTTCCTCTCTCATGGCAAGACCTCGTATTCAGGCAAGACCGGAGGGTCGACGATAATGGGGTCTCCGGTCAAGCCTAGCATGAACTCGACAAGGTTGGTGATCTCCTGCTCCGTCAACCCAAGAGGACGCAGTTGCGGGTCCTTGGCCGGGTCGTCCCCGCCGCCGCGGTTATAGAACTCGACCACCTCATTGAGGGTCCTGAAAGCCCCATTATGCATGTAAGGTCCGGTAACCTCCACCTCCCGCAGAGACGGAGTGCGGAATTTGCCCTTGTCTTCCTCTCTCTTGGTGGTGTAGTAGAGGCCCAGGTCCCGGTCAGCGCTCCTGTAAACGGATTCCGGCACGCCCCGCGCCCGGTGCTGATAGCGGAGCGTGATTTGCCGCAGAGGGTTGGACTCAAACTCGGGGTTGAGGGGGACGCCGGTGTTGTGAAAGCCTTGATCGGAAAACAGTGAGCCGCCGTGGCACTGGAGACACCCGGCTTTGCCAACGAACAACTCTGCACCGCGGATGGCGCCGGGTGAAAGAGCGGTGTCGTCACCCTCCATGTAGCGGTCAAAGGGCGCGTTGCGCGAGGTAATCGTCGCCTCGAATGCCGCCACCGCCCTCAGGGCGTCACCGAAACCGGGAGCATCTGCGCCGAAGACATCCTTGAATAGCCGGACGTATCCGGGCATCTGGCGAAGCCGTTCCTCGGCCATCGCCGGGTCCAGGTTTCCGGCCACGTTGCCCGTCCAAGCGGACTTGGCCTGCGCCTCCAGGCTCTTGGACTCGCCGGCCCAGAACAGTTGACGGTAGTAGGCGCTGTTTATAATGGTCTGGGAGTTTCGCCAGTGCAGGGTCCCGGGGTAGCCCAGGGACAGAGCGTTGCCCTCGCCCCAGCCGCTCTGGGGCACATGGCAGGTAGCACAACTTACTGCGCCGTCGCCCGACATGCGGGGGTCGAAAAACAGGAGCTTTCCCAGTTCCACCTTGGCGTCGGACGTCGGATTGTCCGCCGGCATCACAATGGGAGGGAGCAGTCCGAGCCCCATCCCCCGAAGTTCATCCCGCGTTGAGATAATTGACTGGGTCGGCAAAGGCGCGGTTGGTGTTGGCGTCGCTGTCATAGGCAAGTGTTCGGCCTTCTCGTCCTTATCCGAAGGTTGGAAGACGTACATAGCTACAATGGACGCGCCTACGAACAGCAGGCTGGAGACCACCATGGCTACAGTGGACTTGTTGGAGTTGTTCATCAATTTTGCCCCAGGGTGCGCTGCTCATAAGGCGGCAACTCCGGGATGTCCGTGACCTCTTCGCTGCTACCCAGCACCGACAGGAAGGCTACCAGGGAGTCGACCTCGTCCTCCGTCAGTTTCAGGGGCTTCAGAACCGGGTCGACGTTGCCGTGCTGACCGCCGCCTTCTTTGTAGAAGCGCACCACTTCTTCCAAGGTGGCTAAGACGCCGTTGTGCATGTATGGGGCGGTACGGGAGGCTTCGAGCAATGACGGCGTTCGAAACTTTCCCCTGTCGGATTCGTCGTATGTGAGGGCGTACTGGCCTGGATCGGACCGAATGGAGACATACTCGGCCAAGCCCAGCAAGCGGAAGAAGCGGCGGAAGGTGACGTGCCGCAGGGGTTCGCTGAAGATTTCCGGGTTTTCGGGTACCCAAAGGGCGTGCATTTCTCCGTCGGAAAGCAGTTCCCCGCTATGGCACCGGGCACAGCCGGCCTTACCCTCGAACAGCTCCAGACCCGCCTTCGCTTCAGGGGAGAGGGCGGACTGGGAGCCGTCCAAAAAGTCCAGATAGGGGTGGTCGGTGGAGTTCCGGGAGGCGACGAAGGTGGACATCGCGTTGAGGACTTTCCCATACGACACGTCGCTGCCGTAGAGGTCCTTAAATGCCTCTTCGTACACCGGGACCTGCCTCAGCCGTTCCACCATCAGGCGACCGTCCACGTTCATGAAGTGGGCTTCAGCGAGGTGGTCCCGCACTACGCTGTCCATGTCACCGGCAGCGAATCGGCCGTCCCAGTCCAGCAATGGCATTCGGCCGGCATTGATAATAGTGGGGGTGTTACGGAAATAAAGGGTGCTTTGGTATCCGGCTGAAAGCGCTGTTCCATCGGTCCAAGCGCTCTGAGGAGCGTGGCAGGTTGAGCATGATATGGAGGTATCTCCGGAGAGACGCGGGTCAAAGAACAAAAGCTTTCCCAAGTCCTCAACCGAGGCCGGGATTGCCGCAGCCAACGCCTCTTTATGGTCTGCCGGGGTGGAAGCTCCGATGCTCAGGACATTGGCCGACAGGATGCCCGCGGAAGCCGCCAGGACGACTATTACGAGAATGAACGCAACGTGACCGTTCTTCAACACATGCCTATGGTACTAATCCACTGATACGTGAATCAATAACTAAATTTTGCCGTGCCCCAACTGTCGTTGCCATGAAAATGGGCTTTTTTGTCCATATACGGCTATGGCCCGAATACGACGGCAAGGAGCGCGGGCGGGACGCTCGCACCCAAGTGAAGGCCGCTTTGCCCAGACCCTTCCACTCACTGACATTTCCCACTTGCCACTTCGTAAAACACTTCTCTACCATATTACTTGTCCCGATTACTTGTCCCGCTCAACAGCCTATTGGACGTAAACAAGTCCGACAGATCTACTGAGGCAACACTGCAATTGATGACTGAAAAGAACTCTTCGACCAAGCTGTCTGTACCCAACCGGGGCATCGAAGCCCTCTCCGGCTCCCGTGCCTTCCCCGAATGTCCTGAAATGTCCGCAAATGTCCGCGATTCTGAAATTTCCCGCCCCACCCTCCGGCAAATGACCATCCAAGGAGTTGAGCAACATGAGAAGTGAAATAGACGCCCTCTGGGCCCGCGTCCGCGCCCTTCAACGCAAATTGGCCCGCGAACTGGCCGAGTACCGACTGGGACTCTTGAGTGAGGACCTTTGCCACCGTTGGTTTGTAGCCTCGTCCGACCACAAACCTTTGCCCTCAACACAATCCTTCATCAACCGGGTGATAGACGCCGGTTGCCGGCTCCTCGGATTGGGCGCGGCCAACAACTATTTGGAGGATTGTCGACGCAAAGGCGTCTGCCCCGAACCCGAAAATCTGCTCAGCGCCATCATCCCCTAGGCCCGGAGATATCGCCTCTGGAATGAACATGGTCCCCTTCAACAACCCAAAGCTCCTGCCTAACAGGACCGCCTACTGTCAGAAGGCGATAGATTAACTCCAGGACTTCTCTTATAGTTGCCTTCGATTCCAGTCCGAGGAGTTATCTTGTGTTGGCAACATCCCAAACCTGTGCAGTGGTTGGCTTGGACGGACACATCGTCCAAGTTGAGGTAGACATCTCCCCTGGTCTGCCGGCGTTCAACATCGTCGGCTTGCCCGACCCCGCGGTACAAGAGGCCCGTGAACGGGTCCGCGCCGCCCTTCGCAACAGCGGCTGCGAGTTCCCCTTGCGGAGAATCACCGTGAACCTGGCAAAAAAGCCGGTCCGGCCTACGACCTTCCCATCGCCGTGGGCATCATGGTGGGGACCGGGCAATTGGAATGGCACGAAGGCGGAGCGATTTTCCTTGGCGAGCTCTCCCTTGATGGAAGCCTGCGCCACACAACCGGCATTCTGGCCATGGTGTCGGTGGTGCGCGACCAAGGTTTATTCCAAGGCTTATGTCCCCGCCATAGACGCGGCGGAGGCGGCATTGGTTTCCGGCGTGGAAGTTTATCCTGTGCCCACGCTCGCAGCGCTGATCAGTCACTTTCGCGGAGAGGCTCCGATCGTTCCGATAGTCGGCAACGGACTGCCTCCGGAACACGGCCTGGATATACCGGAAGGCATGAACTTAGGCAACGTCAAGGGGCAGGACCATGCCAAACGGGCTTTGGAAGTAGCCGCCGCCGGCTTCCACAATGTGCTGTTAAACGGGCCACCAGGCAGCGGCAAGACCATGTTGGCCAGGTGTCTGCCCTCAATCCTGCCGCCCATGGAAGCGGAAGAAGCTCTTGAAGTGACCAAGATATACAGCGTCACCGGCGCGCTGCCTTCTGACAGCCCGTTGATGCGGAAACGACCTTTCAGATCGCCTCATTACACCATATCCAACGCGGGGCTCGTGGGCGGGGGCAGGACAGTCAGGCCCGGAGAGATTACGTTGAGCCACCGTGGAGTGCTGTTCCTGGACGAATTGCCGGAGTTCAGCCACACTGCTCTGGAGTCGCTGCGTCAGCCCTTGGAAGACAAGGTGGTGACCATCAGCAGGGTCGCCGGCAGCGTCACGTACCCTGCCAGTTTCATGCTGGTCGCCGCTATGAACCCCTGCCCTTGCGGGTACAACACCGACCCGAAGAAAGAATGCTCCTGCTCACCGTCGGCGGTCGCCCGGTACCAGAAAAGGGTCAGCGGCCCGTTGCTGGACCGTATCGACGTTTTCGTTGAAGTGCCGCCGGTGGAGTATGAAAAATTGATGGAAGAGGAACCCGCCCAGAACTCCAACCAGACCCGCCGGAACGTGGAGCAGGCCAGGGAAATCCAGCAGGGGAGGTTTCGTGAGCAAGGCTTCTTGTGCAACTCTGAGATGGGGCCTGCGGATGTTTGGAAGTCCTGCCCTTTGGACGAAAGCGCCAGGGCGCTGCTTCAAACGGCGACCCAGCGTCTCAACCTGTCAGCCAGGGCTTTCCATCGCATATTGAAGGTGTCCAGAACAATCGCAGACCTGGATGGGGCCAAGGACATCGGCGTATCGCACTTGGCGGAAGCCCTGCAATACCGTTCCAGGGGTTTCGCGAGTTAGGCCACGTCACAAGGTGTGACCAAGGTCTGATAGAATGTCCCAGCCTTATCGCCAATTCCGCTGAGGACAATATCCGCCGGAGGAGTCGCATTGCAACGGAGAATACCCGAGGAACCGGTAGACGCGGAAGGATTCCACCAGCGCGGCAACCGCTACAGTCGCAACGGGGCTTATGACCGGGCCATACAGGACTACAACCGGGCAATTGAGTTGGACGATTCCTTCGCGGAAGCGTATTACGACCGCGGGTTTTCCCTTTATGAACTGGGCCTGTTCGACGAAGCCATAGCCGACTTGACCCAGGCCATAGAACTCAACCCGGAAGCCGACCACTACTATGGGCAGAGGTCCCTAGTCTACCTATTCGCGGACCGGCCCGACTTGGCGGAGGCCGACCAAGAGAAGTGCGAAGAGTTGAGAGACCGCAGGCGCAATTGAGTGCAGTCCGGCGATTTTACGTCGTCATCGCGACGCACCGGCCGGGCGTCAGATAGTCGATGGCCCTGTCTTGGGAGTCTTGAACCCAAGGGCACAGGGTTTAAACCCCGCCGGTGATCTCCCTTGCGGCTGCCGTTTTGTACCATTATTATAAAGGCGATGGAACAGCGCGAAGTAAAATATTCCTTAGGCACCATATCCCACATCGAACCGAGGACATTCGGTCAACCCGGGCGCAGGACATTCAACCTAGTGTTGGAGGCCGGAGCCGCCCACTGTACAGTGTGGCTGGAAAAAGAGCAGCTATTTCAGCTTGGGGTCTATCTACGAGAAGCGATCGAGTCCCTTTCGGACGAAGACAGGCAGAGGCAAGGCTCCGAAGCTGAACCGGCTTGGTCCGGAGAGAACCTCACGCTGGACTTCAAGGTCGGCCAGATGCTTCTGAGCCACGAGCGGGAGAGCAACTCGTTCCGGATGACGGCCTACGAACGGGAAGATGAAGAGCGCAGTGGAGACATGGCCTCGGTGAGCTTCTGGATTACCGTGGACCAAGCTGGGACGGTGGCCGAGGAGGCATTGAGAATTTGCTCCACCGGCCGGCCAACCTGCTTCCTGTGCGGTCAGCCCATCAACACCGACGGGCACGTGTGTCCACGAGCCAACGGTCACACTGTTTTGGAGTCCGGCTGACCGTTGCCACGCCGGAAGCAGGGGCCTCCTTGACTCTCGATCAAGCCGACCTTGACCTCATACACCAAGGCGAAATCGTGTCATGCCAGTTGACGCCCGCCGGTTCTAACTACACGTTTCTCTCCGAACTGAAGCTGGGCGACCGTACCCAGTTGGCGATATACAAGCCGCGGGACGGGGAAGCACCCTTGTGGGACTTCCCAAGAGGCACTCTGTACAAGCGAGAGTGCGCCGCTTACCTGCTTAGCCAGGTGCTGGGCTGGGACTTCATCCCGTACACGATTATCCGGGACGGCCCATACGGAATCGGGTCGGTCCAGCGGTTCGTACACCACGACCCCAAGCAAAACTATTACACCCTTACCGAAGACCACGCCACCCAACTACGGCTGATCGCCTGCTTCGACTTGGTGGCGAACAGCACCGACCGCAAGGCCAATCACTTGCTGGTAGGCGCTGACGGGAAGCTGTGGAGCATCGACCACGGCCTGACGTTCCACGAAGAGATGAAAGTCCGCACGGTCATCTGGGACTTCTGCGGCGAACAAATCCCCAAGCGTTATCTGAACGCCTTGCGGGACTTGTCGAGGCAGTTGCAGTCCCCCAGCGGCCTGTTGCTGGAAATGCTGCAATTGCTGAGCCAGGAAGAGGCGGTATCGCTGCAACGGCGGATCGATTGGGTATTGACCGAGGGGGTCTATCCGGGGACACCGGGCCGGTCGCGCAGACGCCGCCGCTACTAAGAAACTATCTCAAGATCAACTGTCTCCGCTGGCAACCCATCGAGCGGACCGAAGCTTATGGATTCCCGCCTTCGCGGGAATGACAGATTGAGTAGTGTGCCAAGTGTTGCGATAGTTACTGACCGGGTGCGGCCTGCACGTACCGCCGGTGGGCTTCAGCCGCCAGCCGTTGGTACACATCTTGCAGGGGGATACCCGCCTCCAAAGCCAAAAGCCGGCAGTCTTCATACTCCGGGGCTGCGCTTACGGGCGCGCCTTCCAAGTACTTCACCTTGACCCGTACTGTGCCCAAGGCCGTCTCCATTTCCAGGTTTCGGCGTTCCGCAACGTAGCGTTCGACCGCCCGCGTCCTTATTCCCAGGGTGGTAGTTTCCCGCAAGACCAGTTCCAGCACGGATGCTTCCATCGATTGCGGCGCCAGGACTGACAGGACCACCCCGGGCCTGTTTTTCTTCATTTGGACCGGGGTGTACCAGACGTCCAGCGCTCCCAAGGCAAACAGTTGTTCCTGCGTGTATCCCAACACTTCGCCTGAAACGTCGTCGAGGTTGGTCTCCAAGAGAACGATATTTCCTTGCCGTGCGGCAACGGGCACGTCGGCGGCCTCTCCCAACCAGACTCGGATGATATTGGGAAAGTTCTCCGGGTCCCTGCTTCCAAGGCCGATGCCCACCTTCGTAACGGACATTGACGGACGATGGAACTGGGCCAATGCAGTGATCAAGGCAGCCCCAGTGGGTGTAGTAAGCTCGCCGGCTCCTTGGTACATAGGGTGGTCGGCCACCACCGGAGCGCCGGACGCCGACACCAGTTCCAGGGTTGCGGGAGCGGGGTTGGGGTAGCCGCCGGGCCAGCGAGGCGGCGCGGCCTCTCCCAGCAGCAAGGGCGCGGAGTATACAGCCTCCACCCCCAGCCGTTCCAAGCCGCACACCACCCCTACCACGTCCACCAAGGTGTCTACGCTGGCCAATTCCTCCAGTTCCAGGCTCTCCTCTGGCTCGCCGTGCACCCGGCACTCGGCAGCCCATAAAGCGGACAGCACCCTAACGGCACGGGCTTTCAACCCCTCGGACAGACCGCTTGCCATCACGACATCCAGCATCGACCGCGGCGAGTACCGGGTATCGTCCCGGGTCAACACTGTCAGCTTGGCTCCGCGCATCTCTCGCCGGGTCTCTTCCGTCACCACCAGGTCGTACCCGGCGACGGACAACTTCTCCAAGTCCTCACGCAACTCGCCCAAGGGAAGGCCCAAATCGAGCAGCGCACCCAGCAACATATCGCCGCTGGCGCCCCCTATCGGTTGAATATATGCTACTCGCACAATAGACTCACTCCAGGTCCGGTATAGGAAACGTGCTACGCCGCAATTCGAGATGCGGCGGCGCTATTGTACCTTTAGACAAGGGAAGTGCGAAGGCACCCCCGAAGGGAGAGGAATGACGGTCCAGCAAATCAGCGCGGTTACACTGGCGGTGCAGGACATGGCCCGGGCAGTGGAGTTTTATCAGGATAAAGTCGGGCTGAAGATGCTCTACGGCGGCGGTAACGCTTCTTTCACCAGCTTCGAGATCGGAGAGGGTTACTTGAACCTGATATTGGCAACGGAGGGTGGTTGGAATTGGTGGGGCCGGCTGATTTTGCATGTGGACGACGTTGACCGCTTCCATCAACGGTTGGTGGACGCCGGCGTGACTCCCGAAGCTCCGCCCAGGGACGCCCCGTGGAGGGAGCGTTACTTCCACGTCACCGACCCGGACGGGCATGAATTGAGTTTCGCCAAGCCGATGAGGGACTGAAACAGTACGCCAACGTTATGCAGGTATCCGCCGACTTGCAGGGCGATCGGTTCCGTTGTTCCGCCATAGGAGGCAGTCCAAAGCTCCAGCGCCGCTAACCCCGCAAGCGCCTGATCTCCGCCTCCAGTTCCCGTATCCGCTCCTCGGCAGCTATGCGTTCCTCATCCGTTTCGTCGTGCGTCCGCAGGTAGCGCCGCGCGACCGGGTCGTACCAGCGGAGCCATCCCTCCTCCCAGCATAGGTCCAAGCCCAATACTTGGCTGTGCCCCCATTGGTGGGACTCGTCCACATGCACCATGCTGATGGGCTAGTACACACCGTTCACCAACCGGTCGCCGGCCAAGCCAGCCGGATAATACTCGCCGCCCGATGGGTCAAAGCGCCAGCACTCCGGTGCCCCGAACGCGGCGTAATCTTCCCGCTTCCCGGTAACGTCGTTCTCGGCGCTGGTTTCGGAGGCTATCTCCAGCACGAAGTCCGGCGGCTTTCCCCAATGGTCAATGGAGTAGCCCCCGTCTGAGATTATCCTGCGCCGGTCTACACCGAAGGCTACCAACAGGTCCGGAACCCGCAGGTCCCGGCGCTGGCTTAAATCCCGGCCGACGGGAACTTCACCCAACACGATGGTGGTCTCGGGTGCGCCCAGATGGCGGCGCAGGGCGGCTTGGTATCCCGGGTCGTGGAGGTAGATAGGGTTCTGCATATCGCCCCTGGGAGGAAGCACCGGAAACCTGCCGTCGCCCGGGTCAATCGGTATCCGCGGAGGTGGCGTGAACCGGGCGGCGGACGGCTTTCGTGGGACCGGTCTGCTAGTCATAAGGTCCTCAATCAACCTGATGATGCGGGGGGCGGGACACAACCCTTTCGCACTATTATACGCCAAGCCGATCCGCCACTTCCAAGCAAAAAGAGCGAGTTCTTGCCCCGACCTGTCGTTTCCGCGATAGAGCAATACCGGGGCTTGGAAAACATTCGCCAAGCGATGGCTACCACCGTGAAAGCCCGCAGTCGTGCGGCTAGACGTTAATCAGGAACTCTATAACGTCGCCGTCTTTGACTTTGTAGGTCTTCCCTTCCGAACGCAGGACGCCTTCCTTGCGGCCCTGGGGGACGCTGCCACACCGGACCAAATCATCGAACGGTATTACTTCCGCCCGTATGAAGCCACGGACAAAGTCGGAGTGCACCGCGCCCGCCGCTTCTTGGGCACCCAAGCCGCCGGGAACACTCCAAGCGCGGACCTCATCGTCGCCCACGGTCAGGAAGGACACCAATCCCAGCGTCTCGTAGCTGACTCGAATCACCCGGTCTGTGGCCGGGTCGCCCAGCCCCAGGTCCTGCCGAAATTCCTCTTCTTCATCCGCCGACATACGGCCCAGGTCTTCTTCCAACCTGCCACTGAGACTGACCTGACCCATGTCGCGGACCATCATCTGGTCCAAATTCAACTGGTCCAGTTCAGTGTCAGGCGAAGACTCATCCGTGTTGAAGACCGCAACAACTCGCTTGCCGGTCAGGAGTTGGTAACGCTCGGACACCTCCGTTTCAGATGCCCCCAACTCCTGGCATCGAAGCGGAATGCCGGCCTCCACCCCTTGCTTGACCTTTTTAACTGCGTCCAGATGGCGCACCACGGCCGGACGTTCTTCCGGCTTGGACTTCTTGGCGGCGTCCTCTTGCCGTTCGACCGCCCTTTCCAACACCTCCAAGTCGGCCAGCATCAACTCGTCCAGCATGGCCGCCAAGTCCCTGCCGGGATCGATGTCGCCAAAGGGATGATGAACTGACGGGTTGGTAAAGGCCCTCACAACCAGCAGGAAAGCATCCGCGCCTTGAAGCGTGTTGCGGTGCCTGCCGCCCAACCCGCGCGATTGCCCCGGGTTTTCATCGCTGGGCAAGTCCCAATACGTGACTTCGGCGTAAATCGTCTTTTTGGGGTTGTACATACCGGACAGAACGTCAAGCCGTGGGTCGGGCACTTTGACGACGCCGACGTGTAATTCCCCTGAAGGCCCACCGCCGATGGACGAACTATGGCCCTTGGTGAGGGCGTTGAAAACAGTAGTCTTTCCGCTGAGCGGCAGACCGATAATCGCTATAATCATGACGAGATTATATCTTGATTTCGACGGTGTTGTAATCTTTTACGGCGTCTGTAAGAACGACACCGTCGATAGATGGCTAATGTTTGACCCGGTTTCGGAGACTGGTAGTCAGCACTAAGAGACTATCTCAAAACCAATCAGTCTCGTTGATTTCCCCACGTCACTGGCCGAGGGCTATAGATTCCCGCCTGCGCGGGAATGACGGGTTGGGTGCGGGAATGACCAGGCGGGTGCGGGAATGGCGGGTTGAGTGCTGTACCAGGTTTGTTGGGTACTGCGACGAGTTTTGAGATAGTTCCTCAGTAAGACTGAAACAGCTTGCCCCATTCGGTCTTCAGCGCCGCGTCGATGCGGCGGCGGCCCTTGGTCTTGAGCCAGTAGCCGTTGTGATACAGGTTCGAAGCCAGGAAAGCCAACCCCACCAGAGGACTGCGGAGCAGCATCCGCTCAAGGGGTTTCAACGGCCCCCAATAGATCGCCTTTTGCCCCTTGCTGGCAAAGGTGTTTTCCACGCCGGTGAACTGCCAATTAACCTGGCTGATGTCCTCTCCCACTACTTCTATTTTTGACACGTCCCCGCACCCCAAGCCGCGTTCGTGGGCCAACCTGATGAACCGGATGCTCATGGGGTCGAACCCCATCATCTTGGCAGCCACGGCGTCAATGGCGACTTGGTCGGCGCTGGCCAGGATTCGGTCTTTTATGTGCCACCGCATCGCCCTCGGTCCCGGTCCGTCCCCGGCAAAGGTCCCGTCCATGACCGCGAACAGCCCAGGGTGAATCTCTTTCTGGATTGCCAGCAGGTCCACCAAGGTCTCGTGGATCACAGAGTGGGTCCAATGCCGCTTGCGATGAAGCAGTCCACCAAAGGCGTTCTTCATCGCCCCGGTCATCGTAGTAAAGACGTGGGTCTTCATGGTGGGCAGATGCACAATGTTGCGGCCTTGGAACAGTTCGGGAATCTGGATGCCTTCAGGGAATATGTCGTTCAGGACCAGCATTTCCGCCTTTGGTTCATACTCGACCCAAGGATTGGGCGGCGTATCCAAGTGGACCACCGGCAAATCGAGTTTGTCCTGGACCACTTTATGCTTGTTGTTCGCTTCCCCTTCGAAGGAGTCAACTACCACGGTGCCGTTGTGAGCGCCGATGAGTTCCTGGTACCCCAGGTTTCTGAGCGCCCGAGTAACTCCTTCGAGTTGCCACGGGGAGGTGGAACAACCGGGGTACCAGTGCTGCCAGGAGATGTTTATCTTCAGCAGGGTTGCTAACTCGGGGTCCAGAACGTTGGCGACTCCCGCCATCACCATGGCCCGTTCTATATCCTGCATCACCGTCCCCGGTGAGGTCGCCACCACAGACACCACTGAAGTTGATGCCGGCTTGGTGTGCAGGACTTCCGGTGTCTGCGCAGTTTGCGGGGATGGTGTATTGAATGCTTGCATCCGTTGCTCCTAAACTAATCAAGGGATTGCCCCGGTCAAGGGGTTGCCCCGGCTTGACTCACCGCCGGGTCCGAGCGTGACGGCGTCCCACCCTCAACCTCCGTTTTAACCGTTCAACAATAAAACCAGCGCCGACACGCCCACCCAACAGACTACCGAGGCCAGCAGGGGTAAATCACGGATGATCAGTTGCTCGGGAGCTTCGGCCCGCGGGCTGGAGTTCAGCAGGTACAGGTAACGAAACAGCCCGAAGGTCACGATGGGTACGGTAAGCAGCATGGCATTGTTGTCCGGCAGATGAAGGGCCTCAACCGTATATAAAGTATAGCTTAACCAAGCGGCAACCGCAGACATGGTGAGGAGTTGACCCACGAAAGGCCCGTGGTACTTACGCAAGACCGATCGTTGTTCCGGCGCCAAGTCGCCCGCCAAACGCACCTCCGCGTAGCGCCGTCCCAACACAATGAACAAGGCCCCCGCGCCGGTTGTCACGAACAGCCAGGGCGACGGGAACACGTCGATGGCCAAGGCCCCGGCTGCTATGCGGATTACGTACCCGTTGGCTACAGCCATCAAGTCCAAAACGACCACCCGCTTCAAGCCTAGCGAGTAGGCTACATTGACTCCCAAATAGATAAAGGAGGCCGCCACCAACGCCGGCTTGACCAGCGCCATTACCGCCACACCACCGAGGGCCAACACCAACATGGCGGTCACAGCGGCAGGTATGCCTACCAAGTTCGCGGCGATGGGACGGGACCGTTTAGCCGGGTGTTTCCGGTCATCTTCCCGGTCCATCAGGTCGTTCAGCAGGTACGTAGCGCTGGACATGGCACAGAAAGCGATAGCGACCAACAACAGTTGCCGCAACAGGCCGGGCACCGCGCCCAAGTCGTCCAACGACCAAGCGAGAGAGCCGTCGGCCACCGGGGCGTTTACCGCAAACAGGAACGGGAGGAAAATGAGGGCGTTTTTGATCCATTGCTGAGGGCGTAACGCTTGAAACAGCGCCAAGCAGGAAACGGAAAGGGGTCGTTGCCCGGTTGTGTTAGCCGGCTTGTTCGTTGTATCCACCTGCGATTTCCATGCTCACGTCCACGCCGCGCCAGTGGTTGAAGAGAGGTTACCCGGAGGAGCGAAGTTGGGCGTACATGGCCCCCAAGGCACTCATGCTCATGGTGTATAACGTAAAAAACGCCACCAGCCCCCAAACCAGCAGGACGTTCGCGGTGGTGATCGCCGTCACGGCGACGCCGACTATGGCGGCGACCACGAATATCATCGCGCCCAGCATACCGCCGAAAGCCAACGCCCTCTTGAATCGAGATTCGGTGTAGCCGTCCACTGACGATATTCCAAAATAACCGCCTATGAACGGGCCGAAGGGAATGCCGATGAAGTGGACAATAGGAATCAGGGCCAGCACTATCATTATGCCGAACCCTACCAGTGCTCCCTTGACCACGCTTACTCCCTCAAAAGTCAATGTGTGGCAACCATTATAGATGTTGAGGCCAGCGAGATATACTTGGTATCCATCCTGCTTGAGGAGTTTGAGCATTGTCAATGGCAACGGACCGCAACGAGTTTGAGTACGAATCCCCCTTCGCCGAATTGCTGGAAATGCGGCCCCAATCTTCAGCCGACGGCGTCGGCGTGGCGACTATGACAGTTCAGGACAAGCACCGTCAGAACGCCGGCGTTGTCCAAGGCGGAATAATAGTCACCTTGGCGGACTACGCGTTCCATCTTGCGGTGGAGTCGCTCCTGCAACCGGGCCAGTCGTCGGTGACCATTGAACTCAAGGTGAACTTCATCGCACCAGCCAGGGACGGCGAAATAACCGCAACATCAAAAGTCGTCAGTTCCGGGCGCCGCGCCGTGGTCTGTGACGTAGATGTGACCGGTCCTGACGGCTCCCTTATAGCCAAGGGCATGGGCACGTACCTGATACGGTCGCAGCCGTCGTAGCCATCCCTAACGATTGAGGACCTGCTGATCCGCAAACGGACAATTTGGAATAGACCATTCAGGGTGCTATAATTCCCATGGTGCTAGTTCGGAGGTACCCATAATGAGAATCCCCATGAAAGTCGACTATGGGGTGCGGGCCTTGATGGAGCTAGCGTTGCGCTACGACGAGGGGCCGGTCCAAACTGCGGACATTGCCTACAGGCAGGGCATCCCGGAGTCTTACCTCGACCAACTCATGACCGTGCTGAATAAATTCGGCTTCGTGATGAGCCGCAGAGGACCCCAAGGCGGCCACAGGTTGGCCAGAGAGCCGGGGGACATCAACCTGAGCATGGTAATGAAAACCCTGGACGCCAGTTCCTCTCCCTTGGACTGTCTTATCAACCCCTTGGACTGCGTATTTTCGGATACATGCGCCCAGCAAGAGGTGTGGAAAGCAGTGGAGGAAGCCGTCCAGAACCTGTTGACCAGCATAACCTTGGACGACTTGATCCAGCGCCAACGGAGTTTGGCCGATCAAACCGTTCTGTAACCGGAGACTGGGCGGCAGGCACAATCATGGTCGTATATGCGCCGTATCTTGACAACCTTACTCGGCTGGGAATAGACTCCGAAATCTAATGACCCTTCAACGACGGCAATTCATTGTTGCTTGCGCGTGTCCCGGGACATAGGGGCAGGCGTTAACGAAGACTCTATTCAAGCCTGCGCCGCCAGAACGGAAGCCCTCTGGGTAAAGCGCAGTTTTTTTATGGCCTCGACCACATACAATAACTGTCCTGAAGCAGACCTTCCAAACCGAATCCATAGCTTACAATCCGTCTAGCGCACCGCGAACGTTACGGAGGAGAGGGCAACATGACCCAACAACCTTTGGTCTTGACACCAGATCAAGTAAGCCGGTATAGCCGCCATATCATAATGGGCGACGTGGGGAGCAGGGGGCAGCGCGCCCTTCTCCAGTCCAAGGCCTTGATCGTAGGGGCGGGCGGCCTTGGTTCCCCGTCGGCCATATACTTGACCTTGGCCGGCGTGGGCACGGTGGGTATTGTCGATTTCGACGTGGTGGATATTTCCAACCTGCAACGCCAGATATTGCATCACACCAAGGACATCGGCCGTCCCAAGCTGGAGTCGGCGAAAGACAATCTGAAAGCCTACAACCCCGATGTTAACGTGGTGCTCCACGAGGACAGGCTGGAGTCCCATAACGCCAGGGAGATAATCGGTCAGTACGACCTCGTAATCAACGGGGCGGACAACTTCGCCACTCGTTACTTGGTCAACGACGCTTGCTACTTGGAAGGCAAGCCATTGGTGGATGGCAGTATCCTGATCTTCGACGGGCAAGCCACGGTGTTCATGCCCGGCGAAGGCTGCTACCGTTGCCTCTTCCCGTCGCCTCCTCCCCCCGGAATGGTGCCCAATTGCGCCGAGGCCGGGGTACTGGGAGCCCTTACGGGCTTGGTGGGAAGCATCCAATCGACCGAGGCACTGAAGTTGCTGCTGGGAATCGGAGAGTCTTTGAGCTCACGTATGCTCTTGATCGACGCGCTCAGCATGAGCTTCCGCGAGGTCAGGTTGAAGCGGAACCCGGCATGCCCACTATGCGGCGACAACCCGACGGTGACAGAGTTGATCGACTACGAAATCTTCTGCGGGCTGACCGAGCCTGAGACCGCTGGCGCCGCGTTCGACTAAGCCAAGACCTTTGTTTTTTCAGAGTTAGATTGAGGCGTCCGCTCATCAGGTGGCAGGAAACCGAGAGGTTATGGTTACAAGGTTGACCTACAAGGGGATACTTACAACCATCGGCAACACGCCCATCGTGGAACTCGCTAACATGAGTCCCAAAGAGGGAGTGCGGATCTTCGCCAAGCTGGAGGGGCAAAACCCAACCGGCAGCCTGAAGGACCGTATTGCCCTGAAGATGATCGAGAATGCCGAACGGGACGGCGAGATCTCGTCAAACCGCACCATACTGGAACCCACCAGCGGCAACACCGGAATTTCCATCGCGATGGTCAGCAGGCTCAAGGGCTACCGGGTCGCGGTGGTGATGCCGGAAAACGTCAGCCCCGAGCGCACCCAACTGCTCCACGCCTATGGGGCGGAGATTATCTATTCCGAAGGGTCCCGAGGCACCAACGGCTCGATTGAAGTTGCCCAAGACCTGGTGGAGGAAAACCCTGGCGACTACTTCATGCTCTACCAATATGGAAACGGCGGGAATCCAGGGGCACATTACGAAACAACCGGCGTTGAGATTGTTGAGGCCTTGCCGGACGTGGACATGTTCGTGGCCGGCTTGGGCACCGGGGGCACCCTTATGGGTGTTGGCCGCCGGCTGAAGGAGCACAACCCCGACGTAAAAATCGTCGCTGTCGCGCCCGAGCCGGAGGACTTCATATCCGGACTGCGCAGCTTGGAGGAAGGGTTCATCCCGCCTATTCTGGACATCAACCTGCTCGACTCGCGCAGACTAGTCAGCAGCTTCGACGCCTTCAGCACCACCAAGAGCCTGCTCCAGCAGGAAGGTATATTCGCGGGGATCTCGTCCGGCTCGGTAGTATATGGCGCCCTGCGGCAAGCCGAACGAATGGATGAAGGCACCATAGTGTGTTTGCTGGCCGACGGCGGCTGGAAATATTTGAGCACAAACCTTTGGACGAAAGACTACGAACAGCTGGCCAAGGAGGCCCAAGGCAAGATTTGGTGGTAAGGTTTCGGCAGGTTTAGACAACCCTGCATTGTCGTCGCGCTGCCCTTGTGACAGCGTAAGAAGAGCCCGCTGGGAGCGACTTAGCGCTTCTGGCGGGCTTGTTATGTAACTTGAAACCACGCTTAGACGATGCTATACTGCTTGCAAATAGGCGGGTTTTAGAAAGCGGGGTTTCCCGCTTTCTTCTTGATAAGTTGGCTCGGTTTCAGGGTATTTTCGCCCAGGGGGCTTGGCCGTGAAAAGTGATTTTTTAATAGCGCTGACTCAGCTGGCCGCGGAGCGTCACCTGCCCAGAGAACAGGTGCTGCAAGCGATTGAAGTGGCCTTGGCGTCCGCGTTCAAAAAAGACAACCCGGCGTCGGGGCAGAACATCTCTGTCAAGTTGAACCCCAACACCGGGGAGGTCAACGTTTATGCCCTCAAAACCGTAGTGGAATTGGTAGAAGACCCCGACCGTGAAATCAGCCTGAAAGACGCTCAGTACATCAAGACCGCCGCAGGATTGGGAGACGAAGTGGCCGCCCAGGAGCCGCTGCCCCACAACGCCAGCCGTATCGCAGCGCAGACCGCCAAGCAGGTGGTGCTCCAGCGGTTGCGGGAAGCAGAGAGGGAACTGCTCTATCAAGAGTTCCTGCAACATGAAGGTGACATCGTATCCGGCGTCATTGAACAGACCGACGGAATGCGCACCATCACTTTGGACTTGGGGCGGGCGCAAGCCATCCTGCCCTATGAGGAGCAGGTGCCCACCGAGAGGTACCGTAAAGGGCAACGGGTCAAAGTTTACGTGCTCAGCGTCCGCAGTGCTTCGAAAGGGCCGGAGATCGTTGTATCCCGCAGCCACAAGAGCATGTTGAAACGGCTGTTCGAGATTGAGGTGCCGGAGGTTTACAGCGGTGCGGTCGAGATCAAGGCTATAGCGCGGGAAGCGGGCTTTCGCAGCAAGGTCGCCGTTAACGCCACCCAACAGGGGATCGACCCAGTAGGTTCGTGCATCGGGGTGCGCGGCAATCGCATTCAGAGCATTGTCAATGAGTTGCAAGGGGAAAAAATCGACATCGTTTCCTGGGACGACGATCCGAGAGTGTTTATTGCCAAGGCGCTAAGTCCATCAGAAGTAGTCAGCGTCGAGCTTTCCCACGGTGAATCTACCGCCATTGCAGTAGTGCCGGACCGCCAACTGTCTCTGGCCATTGGTAAAGAGGGGCAGAACACCCGACTGGCCGCTAGGCTCACCGGTTGGCGGCTGGATATCAAGGGCATGACCGAGTGGGAGGAGATAAGAGAGGCCCGCCGCTCGAAACTCGCCGCCGAACAATCGCTTCAAAGAGAGGCGGAATTGGCAGCCAGCTTGGCGCAATCCAAAGCCGCCGCGGAAGAGGCCGTCGAGGAAGAGTTAACCTCGGTTACCGCCGACGCCTTGGACGAAACGGAGCTGGAGCCAACGATTGAGGAAGAAGCCGTGGAAGTAGCGGCCTCCGAGGATGCAGTCGTTTTACAGGTTGACGAAGACCAAATCCTGGAGGCCTTGATCCGGGAAGAAGAAGACCAGAGCACCCTGGAAGACGAGGCCTTGCCCACGTTCAGCGTAGACGACCTCAACACCTTTACCTTGGACGAGGTGGAGGTTATGTCAGACCAAGCAGAGGGGACGGACGACGAGGAAGAGGAAGAGGGCGACTTGGTGCTGTCTCCCGACTTGGCCCCAATGGCGGTGATGACGCCGGACGCCGGAAAGATTCGCTTCGCTGAAGACCTGATAGACGAGACCCGCGGCGGTGGGCGGCGGAATGGCCGGGCCCGCCGGGGCGGCGCCAGCAAAGCCAAGGGCAACAGGCGGGGAGGCCGTTAACAAGGCCTTTCTCCAGCCAATCAAGGACAGGTGAATTTGGCCCAACGACGGCACATACCTGATCGTAAGTGTGTAGCCTGCGGCCAAAAGTCCGCCAAGCGGGAGCTTGTCCGGGTAGTCCGCACCCCCCAAGGGGCCGTATTGGTCGACGAAACCGGCAAAAGCGCCGGAAGGGGTGCGTATCTTTGCCGTAAAGCGGAGTGCTGGCGGCAGGGCCTCCAAAGCAAACGTTTAGAGAAAAGCCTGTCTGTCACCCTTTCGACGGTCGATCAAGCCCGATTGCTAGCCTTTTACCAAGAGACGATAGTATAACCCTGTGTGGAGTGTTGAATGACTTCTGACGTACGTGCAACACAGAGTCGGCGTAGGCAACCGAGGGCTCTGGTGCTACCTGAAACCCTTACCGTCCAACGTCTCTCTGAACTCACTGATCAGAACCCCATCGACGTCATCAAACAACTGATGAGAAACGGCATCATGGCGTCGATGAACCAAGTTATCGACTACCAGATGGCGACCCTGGTGACCTCTGCCTTCGGCATCAGGACCACCATGGCGGAACCGGAAAGCGGTCCGATCAACACCGCCGTCCGGGGAATCGCGGGCACCGACCAAGCAGACCTGGTAACCCGCCCCCCCGTCGTGACCATCCTGGGACACGTTGACCATGGAAAGACCGCCCTGTTGGACACCATACGGCGAACTAGGGTAGCGGACAGGGAAGTGGGGGGGATCACGCAACACATCGGCGCTTATCAAGTTGAGTATCACGACCAGAAAATTACGTTCCTTGACACCCCCGGCCACGAAGCATTCACCGCCATAAGGGCTCGCGGCTCCAGGGTAACCGACATCGCCGTCTTGGTGGTTGCGGCCGACGACGGCATTATGCCGCAAACAATTGAGGCTATCGACCATGCCAAGGCGGCCCAAGTGCCGATTGTAGTGGCCATCAACAAGATGGACTTACCCACAGCCGACCCGGAACGGGTCAAGCGGCAGTTGAGTGAGCGGGAATTGTTGGTCGAGGACTGGGGAGGGGACATAATATCGGTAGAGGCATCGGCACGCACCGGGGACGGCGTGGAAGACTTGCTGGAGAACCTCCTCGTGTTGGCGGAGATCGCCGACCTGAAGGCCAACCCAGACAAGCTGGCTACGGGTGTGATCGTCGAAGCCAAGCTGGACCGAAAACGCGGATCGACTGCGACCCTTCTGGTGCAGGACGGAAGTCTCAACGTGGGGGACTACATTGCCGCCGGGAACGCTTGGGGGCGCGTTAAGGCCATCAACAACGAGCGTGGCCAAGCCATGGTGAAAGTGCCTCCCGGAACACCGGCCGAAATTCTTGGTTTCAGTTCCCTACCTGAGGCGGGAGACCCGTTTGCGGTTGTGCGCAATGAGCGCGAAGCCCGCTCCATGGCCTCTTCCAAGGGCGGCTATTACGCGACTCAGGCAGCGCAAGCCCGCGCTTTGACACTGGAAGAGGTTGTCAATCAGACCTCCGAAGACCGGAAAGAGCTGAACCTGGTCCTCAAAGCGGACGTGCAAGGCAGCGTGGAAGCCGTCCGGCAATCGCTGGAGAACTTGTCATCGGACTTCAAGGTGAGGTTGCTCCACTCCAGTTCCGGCGGGATTACCGAGTCCGACATTCTACTTGCCAGCGCCTCGGAGGCAATTGTCATCGGATTCAACGTAGGCACCGAACCCAGCGCCGAGAGGCTGGCCCACCGTGTAGGGGTGCAAATCAGGCATTACCAGATTATCTATCACCTGATAGATGATGTTACCTTGGCTTTGCAGGGCCTCCTGGAGCCGACCTATACCGACGTAATATCGGGCCGAGCCGAGGTGCGGGAAGTTTTCCCGTCTCGCCGCGGGGTTAAAATCGCGGGATGCCGGATCATTGACGGGCGTATTACCCGGGCCGCTGAGATAAGGGTTACGCGCCAGGACCAAACGCTGTATGAAGCGTCAATCTCCAGCCTGCGGCACTTCCGCGATGAAGTCAACGAAGCCACCTTGGGCACGGAATGCGGTATCATCCTGCAAGGCTTTAACGACTTTGAGCCAGGTGACATCCTGGAAGCCCACCGGCGGGAAAGGGACCGTGTGTAATCCCCTTCGGTAGCCCCTCCTACGTTTGACTGACCATCGTGCCGCCTTCCGGCGGAGGAGCCGCTATGCCCCGACGTGTTGACCGCATAAATGGTCTATTGCGCCAGGAAATAAGCCAGGTCCTGGCTCGGCAGATAAAAGACCCGAGGCTGAACGGCCTGATAACCATCACCGAAGTTCAGACCTCCGGCGACTTGCGGAACGCCTTGGTCCTCATCAGCGTCATGGGCGACGACGAGGCTAAACGGAGCGCACTGGAAGGTATTCAATCTGCCGCGACGTTTTTGAGAAGAGAGTTGCGGGAGAGAGTGACCCTGCGTTATACGCCGTTCTTGAGATTCGCTCTCGACGACTCCATTGAACACGCCAACCGAGTGTTGCAGATGATGGACCAATTCCCAACAACGCCGGAAAGCAATCCAGTAGGGAGAGTACCCTCGGACCAGACCAAAAAAACCGGCTGTTAGCCGGACGCCCGGCAGTTGCCGTTTACCGGGGATGTATCGCTTATGCCCAAGACCGCCGTTAAGCCGTTATTCAACGGCTTTATCAACCTGTACAAGCCCTCAGGCATCACCTCCATGGATGCGCTGCGGAGAATCAAGCGCCTGTCGGAGCAGAAGCAGAAAGTGGGCCACGGCGGCACCATGGACCCGTTGGCAAAAGGGGTGCTGCCCGTTTGTTTCGGCCAAGCTACCCGGCTGATGGACCATGTAGTCGAGGGAAGAAAGAAATACTTGATGGAGGTCCTGTTCGGCGTCACCACCACCACCTACGATAAAGAAGGTGAAGTGGTCCACATCCGGGATGCCAGTGGTTTGACCCTTCATCAAGTAGAGGATGCCCTGTCAACTTTTGACGGGGTAATCGACCAACTCCCGCCTATGTACAGCGCCATAAAAGTGGGCGGTCAGCGTCTATACAAACTGGCCCGCGCCGGTGTGGAAGTGGAGCGAAAGTATCGTCAAGTGGAGATTCATGACATTCGTATCATCAGTTCGAATCTCCCAACCCTGGTGTTGGAAGTAGAGTGCGGTAAGGGAGCCTACATGCGATCCTTGGCGCACGACCTTGGCGAGTTGCTTGGCTGCGGCGCCCATGTGGTGGACTTGGAACGGCTGTCTTGCGGGGCCTTCAAAGCCGAAACCGCAGTCACCCTGGACCAATTAGACCCGGGACCAAATGGCGGCAACACCCTTCAAGAAAACCTGCTGCCGGTGGACTGGGTGTTAAGAGAGCTGAAAACCGTCTCCTTCGGACCACGGGCTGAACAATATCTACGCCATGGACAGACGGTCAGTGTGGGGCGGGCCCGGCAGGACGCGGGCTACTTGGAAGAGTTTCGAGCCTATGGTTCCGACGGCCGATTCTTGGCCATTGTTCGTTTTCACAGGGCTGACAACTCGTGGATACCGGTTAAGGTCTTCGAAATTGAGACCCCTTCCCCTTATGCGCCGGCCGCGGCGTGACCGGCGTAATATTCTGCGGAAATACTGCTGGCCCCGGCCCTGTGTCAGCCTCAACATTCGAGCCTGAGAATGCCTCTGGAATAGCATTGACAAACGTTTCCCGCACTGTATATTGGAGGGCGTCACGCTGACCGCAGATTCAAAACTCGTGCGACCCGTCACAGGGGCCGTGTCCCTTCCATAGCGCAGCGTTGGCGCCGTTCTCCGCAAACTCATGCCCAGGGTAGCTATCGCTTTGCGAGTAGCTGCCCGCCAACCAGTACAGCATTTCGAATGAACCGGGAGTATCGAACATGGAGGCATACTGCTTCAAGTGCCGGAGTAAACAGGAGATAAAGGACCCTCAGCAAGTCACGCTTAAGAACGGGCGCCCAGCTACGCAGGGTGTTTGCCCCGTATGCAGCACCAAGGTGTTCCGTATAGGGAAGGCTTAAGATCGAAAACTATTGCCGTGCGTTCGCAGTTTTCTACGAAGGCACGTAAACAGGGCCGAACCCCAATTTGGCCAGCAACCCACGTGGATTCGACTCCAGCAGGGCATGGACTTCCTCATTCTCGAGGCCGGCGCCCCTGGCTACCTTGTCAGCCAACTCTGGAGTCAACAAATCGCCGGGCTCATGGGCATCCGAGTCCAGCACTATGACCGCCCCCGCTTGTTTGGCGGTCTTTACCACATGCCCGTTGGTGAGGCTGTGGCCTTTTCGGGCCGAGACTTCCAGATATACTCCGTTCTCCGCAGCCAGCCGCGCAACCTCGTAAGTTATCAACCCTGGATGCGCCAACACGTCCACGAACGATGACCTGACCGCAGCCTCGTTGGTCCCGGGTTCCACCGGCTCCACAACCGTTTCCCCATGGACGTTGACCAACTTTGCCCCAAGTTCTTTGGCAGTCCGGGCCACCATGTCAATGTCTTCCTTGGGCACGTGGGTAATCTCCACGCCGGGCATCGCCAGGATGTCCCAACGCTTGGTCGCCACGGCGCAGTCCGTTACCAGGGTCTTGACCACGTAGTCCAGGTTGCCCACGCCCACGTGGTCGGTAACCCCGATGGCTTTGTAGCCCCGCGCCAGCGCGCGGCGTATCAACTCAATCGGCGATAGCACCCCGTCGCTGAGGAAGGTGTGCGTGTGAAAATCGTACATCTACTCTTTCAGTCCATTCGCAACAAGAATGTTCAATTCAGGAAAAACCTGGGTAAGTATACGGCCTTGCCGGAAGCCGGAACAACAACTGCTATCGGCAGCCAGGGTCTTTTCGTTGGTTAACCGGCCCCGGGTCCGGCGTCGCCTTCTCCTGCTCCGGAGGTATCGGACGAGGGAACAAACAGGTCAGCCGGTGGGCGCCGCCGCCGGTTTCTCCTGCGGTCGTCCGGGCCGTTCTCACGGCGCGCTATGGTGGCTTCGTGGAAAGGAGGGATGGGGCCGGCGCCGTTTTCTCCGGGGAACCGAACAGACCGCACGGGGTAGTTGATTACGATACTTTCCTCCCGGAACCGTTGGTGTAGCCGGCGCAGGAGGGTGGATTGCAGAGTAAAGCTGCTCAGACGGTCTTTCGCCTGCACAAACAGCCAGAAATTCACATTTGATTCTCCGAAACCATCGAATGCAAACCATGCGCCGTATTCCTTGACGCCGTCCGGACTCTCATCCAAGACTTGCTCCATGACCTCATGGCACACTCTTTCGACCTTATGGAGGTCGCTTTCGTAGCCCACACGGCTGGTAAGGAACACGTTGACCGGTGGGTCGGGCCTGTCATAGTTGGTGATAATGGTGTCGGCGAACTTGCTGTTGGGAATCACCACCAGGTTATTGGTCCAAGTGCGGATGCGGGTGCTCCGCCAACCCACGTCCACCACATACCCCGCGACACTGCCCTCCAGTTGGATATAGTCCCCCGGCGACACCACTCCTTCGGTCATTACGTAGGTGCCGGCGAACAGGTTCGATAACGTCGGCTGGATCGCCAACGCCACCGCCAACCCTCCGAGGCCCAGTCCGGCGATCAAAGGGCTGATGTTGATGGAGAGCAGGTCCAAGACCAGAAGGCCGCCCAACCCATAGATGACTACGGTACCCATCCGCCGGAGCAAAGGGACCAGGCGCGGCTCGATCACTTGGCGGTCCTGGGTATTGAGTCCGCTCAGATACCAGTCCAACGCTTGAGTGGCCGCCAGCACCATGGCCAGCACCGCTACGGCCAACCCGGCGATGCCGAACCACTTGGTTGCGGCGTCCTGGATTTCGTGGCTGAAGCCCAATGGGACCGTAAAGGCAACGTAGCCGCCGGCGATCACAATACCCAGGTTGACGGGCCAGCGGGTCGCGTTGATGATCCTGGTATCCAGGTCCGTGGGGATTCTGCGGGCCAGCCGAAGGGCTATTGGAAAGAGGACTTTATGGAAGATGAAGGCGCACAGGACCGCTCCAATGAGGATCCCGGCCGCCAAGGTCGGACCTGCCCAAATCAATTCGTCTATTCCAATAAGGGACAGGAAGTATTCCATTCCAGATGTCACCCCTTTCCACCGGAGTCAAGCCGGGTCGATGCATCCTGTCCATCTTACCCGGAAGCACTCACAGGATGTGACTAATACGTTCCACCAATAAAGGCAAAATCTGACCGGAAGGTCCGGACAATGTCACATCGCATAACCGGGTGAGGGCGGTCTCGGAGGGGTTTATTTCGATAAGAGTTGCGCCGTTCTGATGGGCCACAACAGGCATTTGGGCTGCGGGGTTGACCATGCCGGATACCCCGATCAGCAACATGCAATCGCAAGCAAGAGTCTGGTCCCAACAAGATTGCAGCACATCGGGCGGTATCTTTTCCCCGAACATGACCGTGTCCATCTTGAGCAGTCCGTCACACTCAGGACACCGGGGAGGCAATTCCGCCAAGGGAAACCCGTCACGCGGGCGGCGGTTGCCGCACTGCAAGCAGCGCAGGCGGGTGCGGTTGCCGTGTATCTCCAACAGCGCCCCGCTGCCCGCTTCGTGGTGCAGATTGTCCACGTTCTGGGTGATGACGCAGCGGAGCGGCCCGCGCCCTTCCAATTCGGCCAATGCCAAGTGGCCGGGGTTGGGCGCGGCCCGGTCCACCGCCAGTTTCATCTCATATATAGGGTTGCCCGGTTCGGTCTCGGCGGACAGCCGCGATTCCCACCAGCTCTTGGGGTCTTCGGCGAACTGTTTGTAAGAGAGCAGGGGCGGCTGGCCGTGCTTGGTCCACAATCCGCCCGGACCCCGGTACGGGGGGATTCCGCTTTCCACCGACAGGCCGGCCCCGGAAAAGGCCACCACATGCCGGGAGTTCTGCACCAAGGCGGCGGCCTGATCGATCATGTCGTATAGTCCGGAAAGCATTACTCTTCCATATTGCGCCTAGCGGCTGTCAGGGTTGGGCCTAGCGGCGGTCAGACGGGTTGCCCGCAAACCCTTCGGGCCCCAGCAAAGGCACGAACCGGCACGCGCCCAACATGCGCACCGAGAGGCCCTCGCCAGTCCGGTCGGCCACCACCAAGTCCTGTTGTTCCAACTTACCCACGGGGGCCACCAACCTCCCGCCCACCTTCAACTGGGCAACCAGGGTCTGGGGTATCCGGGGCGCAGCGGCGGTAACCACAATCGCGTCAAAGGGCCCGCGTTCCGGACAGCCCAGTGTGAGACCGGCAAGCTCCACGTCAACGTTCTCGTAACCGAGGGACCGGAGCAGGTCCCTGGACCGCTCCGCTAGCGACGGCACCAACTCAATGCTGACCACCCGACCTTTTGGCAGCACCGTCGATAGCACCGCCGCTTGGTAGCCGCTGCCGGTGCCGATCTCCAACACTGTCTCGTCGCCGCGCAGACCCAGGGCCTCGGTCATCATGGCCACCATGTAGGGCTGGGATATGGTCTGTCCTTGGCCGATGCTCAAGGCAACGTCCGCGTAGGCCACGCGGCGCTTGTCATGGGGCACGAACAGTTCCCGGGGCACCTTCTCCATGGCGCGGACAACAGAATGCGTGGGTATGTCTTCATATAAACGACTGAAGAGATCTCTCCTGGCTTTTCGTTGGTCTTTATCCATTCGGAACATCCGCGCGGTACGGGAACTATAGCATGGGGGTATTAAGGGCAACAACGAAAGGCGTTGACGACGGCTTGGTGCGGCGGGGGGCGGAAAATTCAAATCGCGGACATTTCCAGACATTTCCGGACATCCTGCCCAGCCGGAGACGGGGCTGAAGAAGGATGCAGCGCAGTTTGCTGCCCAAGTACCATGTTAATGTATTGCATTCGGAGTTGGGAAGGGGCAAGTGTCAGTGGCTTTTCATTTTCCGGATTGGGTTAAATGGGTCTCGTCTTTCCCGTAAAAGCGGGAACCTACATGACCGTGGCCTATGGAAACCTTCTCGTGGCAGGACCATATGGATTCCCGCCTGCGCGGGAAAGACGAGAGAATGAAAAAGCCCAGGGGCAAGTCTCAGTTGATGAGTGATGGCGCGGTTGCGCAGGGGTTTCGGGAGTTTACCCCACGAACAACGTGTAGTCGCCCCTGCCAACCTGGGTCACCGTCCGCGGCGACAGAAGCCGGTGATTCGCATCCAAGGCCCGCTTTGCGATCTCTATGTTGACCGGCGGCACCTGCTCCAACTCCTCGATTTCCTGCATGGTGAAGTACCCGGCTTGGTCCACCTCTTTCAGATCGGGCTGCGGGGCGCCGCTTACCGGACTCAGCAGCATGATAACGTACATGCTGTTGCCGCTGTCCGCGTCGCAGCGGTTTCTTATACCCAGCACTCCCTCGACCCTGGAGGTCACGCCGGCCTCCTCCTCCACCTCTCGCACCACCGCCTGCTCCATGGTCTCATCCTGTTCAACAAACCCGCCGGGCACCTGCCAGTTGCCGCGGCCGCGCCGGGAGGCCCGCCGCACCAGCAGCAACCGCCCGTCTTTTACCACGGCCCCTCCCACGCCAACGTTGTAACCAGTGTTGTACCGTTCCGGTGGGGGCATAGCTTTGTCACGCTCCTTGGTTCAGAATACCGTGCGCACGGCCTGCAGGACCTCCGCAAGTTTCGCATCGGTCAAGCGGTCAATAGTCCGCCCGAAGACGTCTTCGTGCAGGGTCTGGAGATAACCGGGCCGCACCCAACTGTTGCCCCGCAATCGTCCAGCTCGTATATCCTGCCGAGTGATTGCAATATCGCCTGGCTGCCTTCTCTGCCTGCTGGTCATCTGGCAAACTACCCAGTCCACTGTACTTACTTATGCGACCACCACAACAAGACGGTATTCGTATCCCTGCAAATCAGTGAACAGGAAGGGGGCGATAACTATGTCTCCGACCATGCCGCCAACCAGTCCTCGTCTTCAGGACGGCTGTGAATCGCGGCCAGTCCCATCATAGACCATTCATGCTTGTCCCGGTCGCCGTACACTATAAGCTGGCCCTCGTCCCAATAGGCCATGTCGTCAACCACGTCCATGGTCTTGACGCTGACGGTACAGACGCGGCGCAGCAGGTCGATGACCCGCTCCTTGTGGTCGGCGAAGCGGTAGGTGTTGAACTTCTCGGCAATAGTCGGGTCTCTTGGCTTGCGTTCCTTGTACTGGTCCAGCACCCACTCCAGAGCCGACCGGCTGCCCAACACGTAACGCCAAGCGTCGGGCGGCACGCCGGTCAGGGTGGTCTTCTCGTCCAGTATGATAGTCCCACGATCCTTGTCGGCCCGCAGAAGCGCTCTGCCCGCCTTGCCGGACTGGTCCACCCGTTCCAGAGGATACGGCTCCACGGTCTCGAAGCCGATGTGCAGGTCCAGCAACTCGCGGCCCATCTTCACCCACACGTCGAAATCATGGTACAGGGGCAGACGCGGGAACTCCCGCAGCAGGTCGATGCGGTAGTCGTGCCGGTACACCGGGTCGTGGAGCACGGCGTAGGTGTAGGCGAAGATGTCCTCGGCGGTGATGCCGTCGTCTCCGGCAAGTTGCTGGTAATCGTCGCCCCATTCTTTTCGGTAGTGCTCGTTGATTCGCTGTATGGCCCACTGGGTAATGTTGCTGACCCGCTCGCCCTCAGCAGTGTAGCGGTGGAGGGGGAGGCATTGGGTTTTTTCAAGGGTGTCAAAGCCAAACAGCCTATCTGTTGCCAACACCTGAAAAGGCTTGGACGAAGCGATACCGGAGAAACAGATAGCTTTACTGGGATGTTTCAGGTCAGGGCCGAAAATTTCGTAATGGTTTCGTGTGAGTCTGTCATTCAATGCCAAGTCCGTAAAATGGTGCATCAAGACAAACGGGCGATACAAAGATTCAATATGATTTGCATCGTTGTACACTATCCGTTCACCGCGATGGAACCTATCTCGCAGCGTGCTACTCCATTTAATAGTAGGGTCGTATTCCTTCTCATTTCTGTCCAAAACGCCGTTGTAGACATCCGTAAAGAACAAAACTTTGTCGCGTAAGTTGGCTAGGCCAAAGTCATACACCCATTCGTCACGGTTAGTTTTCGCTCCGTTGGAGAACAAATCGAATACTGCGTCCCTACCATCGGTAGCCCTAGTCGGTTTGATCTGGCGGTCGGTGAGGGGTATCAGATTGTAGAAGTCACTATTGGATTGATTAAACCAGTTGCTTTTGGCGTCAGGCGAAATGTCCTCAAAGGCCATATCGTCCAGCATCGCCCCGCGTAAGTACGCTAACTTCTCCTTCGCGACTTCGGCGTCATCACGCCGGGCGTAATGGATGTTGCACTCGCCTTGGCGGGACTTGTCGCGCACGAAGAAGCCGATGGCAACGCCGGTTTGTATGCCGAAAACATTGTGGGTTGTGCCGGAGATTTTGGGGTTGCGGCGCACATCCGAACCCAAGTCAAGCACATAGATGTCAGTGAATTCGTCGACGGCTATTTTGCGAAAGCCGTCATCCTGCCGTGCGTCCAGATAGGCGCGGTTGGTGACGAACCCGATAATCCCATCGTCGGCCAGGCGGTCAGATGCCCAGCGGATGAACCGCTTGTACATATCGTACTGGTGGGTCTTCTGGGCCGTGCCTTCCTTGACGTAGGTATCTCGGATACGGCGGTCTATCTCGGCATACTGGCGGTTGGGGTTGAATTCGTTCCAGTTGCTTTGGCTGTCGTTGTAGGGAGGATTGCCGATGATGACGCTGATGGGCTTTTCGTTTTGCTCCTGGATACGGATCCAGTTCTCCTCGGACAGGCCGCCCAGGTTGAAGGCGCCTTGGCGGGTGACTGCGCCTCCGGTTGCGCCGGACTGCTGCCAGTCCATGTTGTCCAGGGTGTCCACGAAGCAGAGGTTGGGGAACTCCAGGTACCTGCCCGTCCGCTCCTTGTAGCTGTACTCGATGTTGAGGTTGGCGATGTAGTAGGGCAGGATGGCGACTTCGTTGGCGTGGATTTCGTTGAGGTACTTGTGCTCCAGCCGGTCGGCGGGCAGGTAGTCGATGAGGCTGGTGACGAAGGTGCCGGTGCCGGTGGCCGGGTCGAGGATCTGCACGTTGTCGTCGGCCAAGCCGCGCCCGAAGTGCTTCTGCAACAGCTAATCCGCGCCCCTGATGATGAAGTCCACCACCTCGTTGGGAGTGTACACAACGCCCAAGCGGTCTGCGGCGGCGGGGTTGTATGCCTTATAGAAGTCCTCGTAGATGGCCTTGAGGAACTGCTGCTTTTCGGCGTAGTCCGCGATTTCGTCGGCAGCCCGCCCGATGGCCCCATAGTAAGCGCGGAGCCGGTCAACGGCTTGGCGGCGCACGTCGCCGGTGAAGAAGGTCTGCTCCAGCGCCTCCAGTTGCCGGGCGATGTTGTTCTCGCGGTGGAACTGGTTCTCGGAGAACACCCGCAGGAAGATGTCCTGGGTGAGGATGTGCTGCAACAGCATTTCGCGCACATCGGCGGCGGAGACGGCGGGACTGATAGTCTGCTGGCAGTGGGCGAGGAAGCGGGCGGCCCCGGCTTGATAATCGGGGTTGGCTTCCTCGGCGTCGGCAACAGCTTGGCGCAGGTTTTCCAGCACGGTGGGCAGGTCGGCCTTGAACTGCTGCTGGGCTTGGTGGAACTCCTCGATTTCCGGCAGTTCGTAGTCCAGAAAGCGGCGGATGAGCCGGTGCAGGTCGGCGAGGCGGGACATATCGACCCGCATCGCCTCTTCCCGATTTTGAATCAGGACAGCGGTCCGGGAGTCCTCGAAAAGAATGTTGTCCTGCGGATAGCCACGGTTGAACTTGGCTTGGATTTCATTGTCCAGGTTGTCGTCGGTGTCCTTGGCTTCCCAGTAGCCGCGGGCCATGCGCAGGGAGTCCTTGACGGTGCCGTCGGGGATGCCGCCCGGTCCGGGCAACTCGGGCACCAGCGTCAGCCGCTCCCGGTGGTCGTTACAGTAGGCGGACAGGCAATTCTGGAAGGCCGGGCGGATGTTCAGCTCGTTATCCGAGCCGCCGGCCTCGATGAGTTCGCCAAGGTAGGCGTGGTAACGTTCTATGTGGGGGTAGGTTGGCATGAGCGGGAGCCACGCTCCATTACTGCTCTATAAGGCCGTATCAAAGATGCCGTTCAAGTACAATGAGCTGCGGAGCACCTGGTTCAAGCGTTTCTCCCAGCCTTCGCCGCTCTTCTGGAAATGACTTGCGATGTCAATGTCTATCCCGACGCTGACCTTCTCTCTCTCTGGCCGCTTCAGGGCCGCCTTCGCCTTGTGGTGGTCGAAGGCGGCGAGTTCCGGGTATTCGGCCAGCAGTTCCTTATAGGTCACGGCGTTGGCGAAATCCTCATCGGTCCACTCGCGGTCGTCGGGGTCGGCAGCGATTTCGGCGTTGATGATGGCGTCCTCTTCGGGAGTGCATCTGATAATTTCATCCTTGCTGTTCGCCATAATATATTCTTTCCTCTGATAGTTGACCATCATGGCTGCCAATTGAAGCTGACTCCAAGTGCCCGCAGCATCTCAAAAGTGTTTTGTCTGACAACCCCGAAATGGTGGCAAACGTTGGGTAAAGGCACTCTACGCCGCACGTTGGGCTGAGGTTCTTCCTGGGTAACGAGTATACCGTTGTGCGCCCTGGCATAGGCTACCAGCCAGCCGTCGGCTCCGCCGGAAAAATCGTCTTTCGCAGCCCTGTAAAACTGCGGGTTGCCGTAGACCCACCTCATTACGTCCCGGTATTCCCCGGTTACTGCCGCATCCATGGACGAAACGAACAAGTCGTCCGGCGCGTCCTTCACCCAGTCGGACAGCTCATCGCCATAGCTGACCAACTCGGTACGAACACGGTCGATGCTCAGCAACCTATTCTGGCCGGAGTAATGGACCAGGCATTCCCAGAATCCGGGGCATATATCAAGCCCATAGTAACGCCTGTGCGCTTCTATAAAGAGATTGGCATCGGCAATGAAGACAGGAGGCAAATTGCCATTCATATCATCAAGACTCGGTTGCCCCATGAAGGAATCGCTCGAATGTCCTTCCATTCAGCCCGGTGAGTGCGTATGCTTCCCGATACAGCAACCGGCCTTCCTTGACCGCACGGGCTATCGCCGTGCTGAAGCGGCGACCGAGCCGCACATTCTGATTGTTCCAGAAATCGCCTCCTCCCGGACTATTCTCTTTCCGGCGCAGCTCATCGGTCAGGTATTCCCCATAGAAGTCAAGGTAGGTTGGCCTGTCTATCAGATGAAGGTCCAAAGCTCTCCGAGCGGCAACTATCACGCTGACCTTGAATTTCCGCGCAATCTCCTGGTATGGCTTCTTCTCTTTACCTAAAGTTTCCCACATCGCCTCCAAGTCTACCTGAGGAACGAGGAGTTCAGCGGCAATGCTATTGCAAAAACGTTCCGCGGCATGGTCGGATGGCAGGAGAGCTTCAAAATTGGAGACGCCTTCATGGCCCACGAAGATGTGCGCTAATTCATGGGCCAGTGTGAACATTTGCGCGGAAGTGAAATCCGCATTGTTAATGAAAATCAGCGGGGCGTATTCGTCGACCAAGGCGAAGCCGCGAAATTCATCGGGGTCCAGTCTTCTATGGGTGTTGTTGTCCACAATGCCGTTAATGAAGACCAGCACGCCAGACTCTTCGATACGATTTCGAAGTTGCCGCAGGGCGGCAGACCAACTGGGATTGCGGGAAGCCCAGTCATTTTCCAATCGCAGGACATCCCTGATTCCGTAGGCGACCTCTTCGACGTCGGCGCCATCATCAAAGGACCCGACGAATTCCAACCGGTCGGCTTCCTCAGACAACAACTCTTCCCGCATCCAAGCTTGACGGCTTTGCATTGTGTAGACGGTGTCGAGGAGATCAGGACTGGGACGGTTCAACGGAAGGTCACCAACAGTACGGAAATCAACAATAGGGAGGTAGTCTTCCGGCGGTTCGTCCAGGAAAAGGTAGCCCTCCGGCGTGTAGGTGCGCTGCGCCAACTTCCCTGCTTGGGCCACGCTGATTTCGCCGGAGATCTCCCATTCCAGGACGCGATCCGGCTTGACTTGCAGCTTTCCGGCCAGTTCAACAGGACCAAACCCCGCTCTCTCTCTAGCCCACCGAAGCACTTCCGGCTGCAATTTTATTTTCAGGCGACGCTCCTTCATTGGCGCATCATACTATGACCCGCACAAATCCTGCTATGCCAGCAGCCTCTCCCCAGGGCCTTTTCATTTTCCCGATTGGGTTAAACGGGTCCCGTCTTTCCCGCGAAAGCGGGAATCTACATGACCGTGGCCTATAGCAATCTTCTCGTGGCAGGACCACATGGATTCCCGCCTGCGCGGGAAAGACGAGAGAATGAAAAGGTCCTAAGCCTCTCCCCCAGAAGCTTTCGCATCTCAAATCCCCTATCATTCCCGGCGTCACTGGAACCCAAGACGTATCAAGAGTATGGCAAGTAGATGTTCCATACCAAAACAAAGTCCCACTCCCCAGGGCCTTTTCATTTTCCGGATTGGGTTAAACGGGTCTCGTCTTTCCTGCGAAAGCCGGAACCTACATGACCGTGGCCTATGGCAACCTTCTCGTGGCAGGACCACATGGATTCCCGCCTGCGCGGGAAAGACGGGAGAATGAAAAGGCCCTGCCCACCCCGCCTCCATCTTTGCTGTAGAACCTCATCAGGATATAATCAATCCCGTTCCGGTAAATCTACGGCTAAGAGGCGAGGGTAATGACCCAACAGAATGCGGAGCTCAGCCCCGAAACGGTTTATGAAGAGCTGAAGAAAAACGGCGTAACGCACGTGGTATGGCTGCCCGACAGCGAGACCAACTGGCTGTATTTGCTGATGGAGGCCGACCCATCGTTGGACCTCATCGCCGTAAGCCGGGAGGGCCAAGCTTTCTCCACGGCCGCCGGGCTGTCGGTGGGCGGAGCCAAGCCGGTCATTTTGATACAGAACACCGGCTTGATGGAGTCGGGAGACTCGCTGCGCGGCTGGGCCATGGGCATGAACATCCCCGTGGTGCTGATGGTGGGGTATCGCGGCTACACTCGCCACGGTGACAACGCCGACACCGCCGCCACCTACACGGAACGGTTCCTCAACTCCTTCAACATCAAGTATTACTTGGTCGAAAACAACAATGATGCCTCCCGCATAACCCGGGCCTTCGAGGAAGCGGAGAAGGCCAGCCAACCGGTGGCCGTGCTGGTGGGCGACGAATACCACGGCTTCAACCGTTAGACGGCCAGGCATGTGCAAGGTTGCGAGAGCTAATTCGACATTCACCCCCCGTATTCACGAGGGCAGGCGTCATTCCCACTTGCGCGGGAATCCAGAGTTATTGCCTTATGTTAACGTTCCTTTACCTCTGCGCGTATGGATTCCCGCCTTCGCGGGAATGACGAGTCGAAGTCAAGGATAACGCTTGGGGCTGCATTTCGGTATGGGAATAGACTTTGCACATGCCCTTGCGCGTATGGATTCCCGCTTTCGCGGGAATCACAAGTCGAAGTCAGGGATAACGGGGCGGGGCCGAGTTTCGGTATGGGAAAAGACTTTGCACATGTCCTGACTAGACACCCGCAACTATCCATTTGGAGAAAGAGATGATTCACACCAAAGACCTGCTTGAAGTTTTCCAGCAGTACCGGGGCAACGCCGTGGTCATTCCCGGAAGGGGAGGCCGCCACTGGAACGACATCAGCACGATGGACTCCAGGGACGTGCCGCTGGGCGACCCGGCCATGGGAGGCCACGCTTCCTTCGCCTTGGGGTTGGCGTTGGCCAGGCCGGGCGAGAAGGTGGTGCTGTTCGACTCGGAAGGCGACGTTCTGATGAACCTGGGCGCGCTGCCCACCATCGCCGAGAAGGACCCCAAGAACTTCTACCACTTCATGCTGGATAACGAGTGCTACGCGACTACCGGCGGGCAACCGGTGCCCAACGCCAAGAACATTGCCTACGACGTGATAGCCCAAGGCTCCGGATATCCCAGCACCTACGCCTTCGACAACCTGGAAGACTTTTCCAATAACATCCAGAAAATTCTGGATGGTCTCGGCCCGGTGTTCGTAGCCCTGAAAATCTTTCCCGAAATCGAAAACCTGCCCATCAATCAACGCCGACGCTGGCAGACCCGCAGCCGCGACAAAGTGATAGACGACCTGAAAGAGGACCTGGGCCCCCGGTCTTCCTGACCGCTGGGCCGCTGCTTCGGGCCGTCCGTTTGGCGATAAGTTCAACGCCGTATTTTCACATCGGGTTCAAGGAGACAGTAGATGAGTCATAGAGTCGCTGGAATAGTGGCCGCCGCCAAGGGCGAACCGGTAAAGCCAGTGGACATCCTGGTGCCTGACCCAGGCCCGGGCGAGGCCCTGATACGGGTCAAGGCGTGCGGCGTGTGCCACACCGACCTGCATTACCGGGAAGGAGCAATCAATAACGACTTCCCGTTCCTGTTGGGGCACGAAGCCGCAGGTACGGTGGAGAGCGTTGGGCCGGACGTGGACAGCGTGGCCCCCGGCGACTTTGTGATCATCGCTTGGCGCGCGCCCTGCGGGAACTGCCGGTCATGCCTGCGAGGACGGCCTTGGTACTGCTTCTCCAGCCGCAATGCCCAGCAGCCAATGACCCTGACCGACGGCACCCCGTTGTCACCGGCACTGGGTATCGGGGCCTTCGCCGAGCTAACGCTGGTCGACGCCGGACAGGCCGTGAAGGTGAACCCGGAAGCCGATCCGGCGGCGGCCGGTCTTGTCGGCTGCGGCATCATGGCCGGCTTGGGGGCCGCTATTAACACCGGCAACGTATCCCGCGGCGACTCGGTGGCGGTGTTCGGTTGCGGGGGCGTGGGAAACGCGGCCATAGCCGGAGCCAAGCTTGCCGGGGCGCATACGATCATCGCGGTGGACATCGACGACCGGAAGCTGGAGTGGGCCAGGGACTTCGGTGCGACCCACACCATCAACGCCAGGCAGACCGATCCGGTGGAGGGAATTCGCGGCCTGACAGACGGTAACGGCGTGAACGTGGCTATTGAGGCCGTGGGCAGCCCCGTTACCTACGAGCAGGCGTTTTACGCCCGCGACCACGCGGGAACGGTGGTGCAGGTGGGCGTCCCCAGCCCGGACATGAAAATAGAGCTACCGCTGATAGAGGTGTTCGGCCGCGGCGGGGCGCTGAAGTCATCCTGGTACGGCGACTGCCTGCCCAGCAGGGACTTCCCAACCTACATCGACCTTTACCTGCAAGGCCGCTTGGACCTGGACAGGTTCGTTTCGGAGACCATCAAGCTCAACGACGTGGAAGAAGCGTTCCACAAGATGGAACGGGGCGAGGTGCTGCGGTCGGTAGTGGTGTTCTGAAACCGATTGCCCACCCAGACCGCACAGGACCGGATCAACTGTCTTTGTAAAGGCGTCCCCGTTCTTTAATGGTCCGCTCCTGCACGAACTGCATCACCGGGACGCCGTAGCCGCAGCTTGTTATGGTGGAGTCTACCTCTACCTCGATGACCTGCCGCATCGGGAGATGAATGCTCTCCGCCTCGTTGGAAAGCAACTTGTCCCGGTAGGGATAGTCGTCGAGTTGGGCTACCTTGGCATGACCATAGAGCCGGACCACCCCGGCGTTGGCCTCCTCGAAAGAGCACACCATCACTGTAACGGGGCCGTTAGCGTCGGCGTGGCGCCCCGTCTCATTCCCACTGCCCACGTAGTCCAAGTAGGCTACACAGTTGGGTCCCAAGACGTGCAGAGGCACGCCGCCCTTGGGAGACAGATTTATTGGTCCCATGCCGTTCGGGCCGCCGGCGAGGTCCGGAGACACGCTGGCCACGAAAAACAATGGGGAGTTCTTGATGAGGTCGGCCTGCTCAGGCGTGATTTCCGGGTAGTTGGTCGCCATGAAACTTCTCCTTGTGTGATGGTCAAAATTCTTCGGACCGGTGCACCACCCGCCCGTCCACCATGGTCAACACCGAGTGCAGTCCGGGGATGTCGTCCTCGGGGATAGTGAACAGGTCGTCGGAAAGCACTGCCAAGTCGGCCAGCTTGCCCGGCTCCAGCGACCCGCGCCGGCCTTCCTCGAACGAATAGTAGGCGCCGCCGAGGGTGAAGGCCCTCAGCGCGTCCATGCGGCTCAGGCTTTCTTCGGGACCAAGCACTACACCGGACCGGCGCTCCTTTCTGGCAATCGTCGACCAGAGGGTCACAAAGGGATTGAAGGGCTTGTTGTCCGTCCCCAGCCCAAACCGGACTTCATTCCGGAAGTAGCTGCGGTGAGGCACGACCAAAGCCGCCGTTTCCGGGTCTTCGACCAACGGCCAGCCCCTGAGCCACAGCTCGGTAAGGGGAATGGTCTCTATCACCAGTCCCAAGTCACGTATCCGCCGCATCTGTTCGGCGGTCGTTTCCCTGACGTGAGCGATTATCCAGCGCCGCTGGTCGATGGGTGTTTCCTGGTGGACTTCTTCAAAAATGTCCAGCACCTCGTCCAGGTTGTCCCGGACGATGGTGTTGACCCGAAGATTGTGGCGGGCGGCCATCATTGACAGGGTGCGGAACTGCGCGGGAGGGTTGTATCCGGGTGAAAAGCCGGCCCATCCGGTGAAGGGCAGCTCGGCGGCACGGGCCTCGGCGGTGTACTGCCCGCCGCGATGCTGGATGTAGTAGCCGCTGATGTTCAGCATGTCGTCGCCGAACCCGGCACCCGATGCTGAATGGCCCCAGCGCTCCATTTCAAGAGCCGCTTCGGCAACCGACTTCCACGCCGGACTCAACACCAACCGGCAGCGCACCGTCATGTCGCCATCGTCCCATAACCGCTTGTAGGCCCGCAGGACTTCCGGGGCCACGCCATGACCTTCGTAGGTACCGGTGGTGCCCACCGAGTTGTACAGCCGCATCGATTCCCGGAGGGCGTCCACTCGCTGCTGTTCGGTAAAACGGGGGACCACCTTCATCAGGGTAAATTCCAACGACGGGAATTGGCCCGAGTCCATCAGGACGCCCGTGGGTTCTCCGGCGTCGTCCCGGTCTATGGTCACGCTGGAGTCGGGTTCTCGGATATGGCGGTCGATCCCCGCCAGTTCCAAGGCCCGGCTGTTGGCTACCGCCACTGACGGGGGCACGTTCCAAGGGGTCCAGATGCCGCGGATGTAAACCGGGTTGTCTGGTGACACTTGGTCCAGGTCCCAACGGGTTGGGAAGCGCCCCTCCGCCAACGACGCGGGCATGTCGGCATAGTTGGGCGGGTCGCCGATGGGCATTGTCACAACCCATTCCCCGGGACGGGCTTTGTCCACCTCCCGTTTGACGATAGCCAGGATGTCGGGGATAGACCGGGCGCCCTCCAAGGATACGCCGGCCCGTTTCAGCGCCTCCCGGTCCATGTGGGCGTGAATGTCGATGATTCCGGGGATAACCACCCGCCCCTGCAGATCGATAACCTCGGCATCCGGACGCTGCAACGCCCGCATCTCGCTATCGCTGCCGACGGCCAGGACCTGCCGACCTTGTACGGCCAATGCTTGGTGAATCCGGTCTCCCGGACCCAGGGCGGCTACCTTGCCATTCAGGAATATGGTCGTAGAACCAAAAACATCAGGAGGCATCAACTGCACCGCCGTCGAAATCACCTGCTAGAATCAAGGAAGAGCACGGCTGGAGTTCGCCGTGCTCTTCGGGAAACCTGTAGAAATTGTCCGGGAAGCCCGCGTCCGGCTAGACGAACCAGCCCATGCCTTCCAAGTGGCCGCGCAGGAAGGCTATCTGGCCGCCGTGGACGATGTTATCGTAGACTAGGACTCCTATGATGGTCCCCTTCGGCTCTGGATCCGAACCGGGCCTCAGGCTCATGGTGACGTTCAACTCATCCTCCGTCACGGAGGACATATAGTCCCGGCAGCAAGCCTTCATGGCATCGTAGTAGCCCACCAGGACGTCTTTGGGAGGAAGCTGCCACGCGGCCACGCGAGCCCCGTCCCAGCCTTGGCCGGTCGTCTCCGGATCGTCGCTCAGGCCGAATTTCTCGCACCAGCCGTCCTCTACCCATATCTGGGGCTTGCCTTGGAACCTGGTATTCATGAAAACGTCCACCACCCGGCTCATGTGGAAGAGGAGCCAACCGATGGAGTTGTCGTTGTCTGTTGGCCGGCGCGCCAGTGTCGCGTCGCTCAGCCCGTCTATTGCGCGGTCTACCATACCCCAGTTACGTTCCAGCGCATTGGATATTCCGGCGGAAACAGCCATGATTACTCTCCAATATTTTCGTTAGTTTGGGATTGCGAGGCTAATTGTAACAGCCTCAAAGCTGTAATGGTGAGGTAGCGCTGACGGATCGCCTACCGCCAGCCCAAGGTGCTGTTGCCTTCGTCCACGTACACGGTGTCGCCTACTTTCGACAGCCTGATTTGCTGGCGGAACATCTTCTTCGTCAGCCTGCGTTCAGTGCTGTACAGGTCCCTGGACCAGTCAACGTCCGGCTCTTCAGGACCGTCAATAAGGGCTTCCTCCAAAACACGCCCATCCATCCCGCCTTCGTAAGTTATGTTAAGCAACCGCAGGATGGTTGGAGCAAGGTCAATGTTGCCGGACGGGGTGTTCAACGTGGTCCCTTGCTTGAAGTGCGGCCCTCGTGCAAACAGCACGTTCTTTAGCTCGGACCTGCCCATTGACCCGTGCTGCCCCCTGCCATACCTGCCGGAGGTAGAGTAGACCCACCCCAAGTACCCCGCCGCGTTTGCGCGGGGACTCCACCTGAAAGACATGGCAACGTCCGGCGACCTGGGGCCGTCCAAGCCAACCAAGGCAGTCGGTAACGTGCCTTGAATGCCCGACAGCGCCTCGGCCACCGTCACGGTGCCGCACCATTCCTGTTCCATCAGCCAGACAATAAGGCTTCGGCCCGTGGCGCGGTCTCCTTCCTCAATATAAAAAAGGACCGCGCCGCCGTTCTGGGCTACAGCCACACCGCCGGGTTCGCCTCCGGGCGGGAAACCGGCTTCCCGAACCAAAGACTCGACATTCACCACCCTGGATATGGTGGAATAGCCGTGGTCTGATGCCACCATAATGTCGGTGTTGCCGGCTCTCCCGGTACGCGCCAGCCAATCCATCAGAACGCCAAACTGCCGGTCGGCCCCCCGCACGGCTTCGTTGGACTCCGGGGTGCCGACACCGGCGGCGTGCTGCGATTTGTCCGGCTCGGAGAACCAAATCAAGGAGACCGCCGGAGCACGTTCCGGGAGGATGTACTCGGTCATTATACGAGCGGCGTGGGCCAGTCTTGGAATGTTTGGCAGGGCCTCGTCAGGCCAGGGTCCGAAACGGGAGAGGATGTCCTCGTACAGGCCGTGCGGCAGTGTAAAGTCCGGGTGTATGGTAGCCCCCCCAGTGCTTTCTGCGGTGGGGTTTTGCAAGTAGGCGTTGCCGCTGGTGCCAGCGCCGACAGCCACGAACTCCATGCCGTGCTCAGAAAGTATTTGACCCAACGTTGGCTTCAGCAGGACCTGTCCCGTCTTTTGAGCGACTTGAGCAAGCTGGGACTCCAGCGCCGGGATGGGCCGGGCGGCGTCGAAGTCCCGCACCAACAACGTATTTGCCGACAACCCATGCCGGCCTGGAGTCGTTCCGGTGACGATGCTGGCGACATTGGCGCGGGTCACCGTTGGAAACACCGGGTGGTGATTGGTGAAAGTCACACCCTCGGCAGCCAAGGCGGAAAGGTTGGGCATGAGTTCCGGAGTCACTTGGGCCGGTTGAAGCCCATCGAAAACGGCGATGACTACCGATGCCATCGTCAACTCCCGTTGGTTTCCGTCGTAAAGTAGTCGAACTTCCTCCCCGCGATGGCAACGACCCGCTCTATGTCTTCGGCCAGCATGTATCCCTCTTCCACCAAACGCTCCGCTGCGGTTTCCACTTGCCGCAGATAGTCCTCGCGACCGGCGTACCGCTCCTCGATCGACAATCGGGGGTCACCCAAAGCCTCTCGCTCAGCGGCAGTGGTGGGGAGTCGTAACGTCCAACCCGCCAGCCCGCCGGTGATGCCAATGAACAGGTTCGGGTTGCCTATGCTGGTGTCTCTTAGATTCCATCCGGTGTAGGTGGCCACCGGGACCGTCAGGTCCGGTAGACGTATTCCGCCGCGATCGTTGAAGTTTTCGTCTATGTCCGACACCAGCGCAGGATAAGCCTCACCCTCCGAAGCGGGCAGCTCTACGGCCCGCCCCAAGTGGAGTTCCGGCCCATAGTCCAGCCGCATGGCCCGTGTGGTCTGGGGCGTAATACGCACGCCGGGCAAATCCAGGAATTTGTCCATCACCACTTGGGAGTCCATGGCCGTGCCGTCGGTCAGGTTGGGGTGTCTGCTGGCGGGAGGCTCCTCGTCGGTGGACACCCACCGGTCCAGGTTGGTCAGAGCGGCGCGAAAGAGGGGATTGTAGTTCACACTATTGAACGACAACTGGCCCCGTATGCCGTCGTTGGTCCTGACCTCTATGGGAGGAAAGTCACCGGTGCCGTGCTGGCAGCCTGCAAAGTGGTACCGCCTGACGTTGGGCGACTCCGGCGCGTCCCGCATGGTCACCAAGTCCGTGTGGATGAGCGCAGCGTCGCCTCGCCAGTACTCCGCGGATGTGTTGATGAACATGATCTTGGGGACCTTTCCACGCTCCTCCAAGCGCTCCAGCATGGACCCTTCCGCACCGGTTACCGGGTCTACTTGGTGCGTATCCGTAAATGGGAACAGCTCGGGGATAATGAAGCAAACGTCCTTGGAGGGCTGGCCGAAGCGAAGGTTGAACTCGCCCCGCATGGCCCCGGCGACGTGGGGAATAATGCCGTCCAAGGCCATCCGTTCCTCCTCGTCTTCGTTCAGGCCCGCGTGAATCATCTGGCGCAGGAAACGGCCGCTCTGGGAACGGCCAACGGCGTAGGCGTAGTCAATTACGTCGGCCAATGGGTTGCCAGCGTCGGCGTCGGCATACTTGATGAACGAGACCGCATCCCTGACCACGGCAAATCCCAAGCCTACGATACTGCTCCCCTTGGTGGTGTAGACCAACTGATATATCTTGCCCGGCTGAAACCCGGACGGCATGTATACGTGGCAGGGTTCCTGACCCGCTTCGCCTTCCTCTAAACGGATAAAGGACCACTCGCCCCGGTCAATCGGAGTGGGAGAGTCGTTTGGAAGGTCGCGCACCGTCAGGGTAGCCGAGGGTTCGTCTATGTCGAGCGCTGGGCGGGGTGCGTGGTTCTGGTCCGAAAGCAGGAACGTTTGGGTAGGCGCATTGGCTTGAAACTGGCAGAGCATCCGCCCTTCCAAGGGTCTGCCGCCCACCAGCGCCTCCTGTCCCTGCATTCCCAGCAAGCCTGGCGTGTCGGGCAGGTCGGGCTGCCAGCCGCAGAACATCACCGCGTACCCTTGGCGCATCAGGAACCCGTTGCCCGGATCCAACGGCGCCGTGTGATCGGTGATGGACGGCACATCGTTGAACCCAAAGGCGGTCTTGCGCCCCCGGTTGATCACGTCAAAGAACAGGCGCCGGTTGCCCTTGCCCAACTCAACCGGCTTTAGCAGGGTGAACTCAGACGAAAAGACGACCTTACCGTTAGCGTCCCGGGGAGCCAACTCCAAGTCGGTGATCGCCGTGTTGCGGTCATTGAGGGGGTCTATCGCAAAATGGGCAATCCCGTCAATACGTTCATACGCGCCAACATCGCCAAAGGCCTCGCCATTGGCGAAGCTGCTTCGGTCAAGCACCTCTAGTTTTGTAACCGGCATAGTGTTTCCCTCCGCAATGGGATTTCTATCAAAATGGGTTGCTGTCAGTACCCGACGACAAAGTCTTACCTGGATTCAATGTTATTCCTGCGTCTGGGTGAATCCATTTTCGGAACGAGCGCCGATGGAGAATGTGGTTCCTGTCAGACGCTGCAAACGGTTCTGGTCTTCCAACGTCCTGATTGTGAAAGACTGGGGTGGGGAAACTCGCGCCCCGTCCAAGTCAGCAACGTACCTCTCGACAGCATCCACTCCGTCCCTGACGTCTTCTTCATCCAAGTCGTTATCGTAAAAGTTGTAATGGATGGCACGCGCCAGAAATAACTGGTCCCTGAATGAACGACGGCTGGTTTCCTCTGTCAATTGTCTAGCGATGGCGAATACATTCCTTTGTCCGCCGTGTCTCCAACCGCGCTGAGCGGCTACCGCCTTGAGAGCATAGTTGGCCGCGCCCCAGACTTTCTCGGACGCCTGAAGCCGGTTGCCGCGGCTCAACTCATCCTTGGCGTGAGCTACAAACATGTGGCTGATAGCTGCGTAGTCCTCGGTATCGGAGGCGCCCGGGGGCGGCAATGGTATCGTCACCTGATTCCTCTTATTCAGTTAGCCCGCTGGCGATGTAATGATGATTCTAACACTTCTAAAGAGTTGTCTGAATCCCGATTCAGACAATATTCCAGTCCCAAGAACCTCGCCGTTACGCCAGGACCTTGTAGGCGTACCTCGCTTGGTTCAACCGGCCTTCCCGGAACCGGGACATCCGCAGCGGCGATATGTCGATAGTCGTTGCGCGCCCGTCCAATACCAACTCGGCCATGATGACGCCCACCACCGGCGAAAGCTTAAAACCATGTCCGCTGAACCCGGTGCAGACGTACAGGCCCTCGATTCCTTCTACACGATCGATGACTGGATGCGAGTCCGGGGTATTGGTATACAGTCCGGCGTAACCGGAACTGTATTCGGCCTCCTCCATCATCGGCATCCGGCGAACGAACCTGCTCCACACATCCTGTATGAAATGTTGGGCGGGACGCTGCGCAAATATGTCCGGGTCTTCAACGATCTCTTCAGTGTTGCCGTTGCCCAGCAGGGTCAAATCGGTGCTTTCGGGCCGGAAGTAGACCATGTTGGAGATGTCCGCACCACCGGGATGATAGGGTATCTTGTCCAATGGCCGTTTCAGCAGGATGACCTCATGGCGGGTGGCTTCCAGCGGCAGGTCAACGCCGTGTTGAAGCAGAAAGCGGCGGCTCCAGGGCCCGGCCGCCACAATTGCGATGGGCGTCTCGATTCGTTCTTGGGCCGTTATAACAGCTACTACCTTGCCGGACGGCGAGACCTCCACTCCCGTGGCGGGCGTTTGCAGCCGGATACCGGCGCCCATCTCCCTGGCCTTGGTGGCGTAGGCAATGGCTGTACCTGATGTGTCAGCATGGCCGGAGCCAGGCTCGTACGCGATTCCCGCGCAATCATCGACGTAAAAGGCCGGAGCGATCTCGTGGGCCTCTTCCCGGCTGATCAGCTTGGTGTTAATGCCTACCGACTGCTGCATCGCCACGTTAGCTTGAAAGGCGTCCAGGTTGTCCTCCCCGGCGAACACCATGTAACCTGTTTCCACAAACCCGCACTGGCCTCCTACCATGTCTTCAAAGTTGCGGAATATGTCCAAGCTTTGCCAAGCCATCCGGGCGTGGACTTCGTTGGAATAGTGCATCCGCACCGCACCCGACGACCGCCCGGTGGACCCTGACCCCAATATGTCCCGCTCCAGCAGCAGGACATCGCGGAGACCGCGAGAAGCCAGGTTGTACAGGATGCTGCATCCCATCACGCCCCCGCCGATAATCACCGCCCCGGCTGTAGATGTCATCGAATCACCTGCTCTACTCCGGTGTTGTAACACCGGTGAAGATTCGCAGGGACATCCTACCAGCACCATGCCGCGCTTCCCAGTCCCGCTAGATTGGTCGTCAGGGCTTCTTGGCGGCGGACTGACCGGCAACCGGCCGGTCCCGATGGTATAATCGCCCGACCAAGGTGAACCTCAGGGCGTCATTATCAAGGAAGCAACTGACGAAGGAGGCAACATGATTTACGATGCCGAAAAAAGAGACATTTCCATCGCCGTCGGCGGCGACGCTATGATCACGCGTCGGATGCGGCCCTTCCAGGAAGAGTCATTCCTCAAACTCGCTCGCATATTACGGGAGGCGGACGCATCCGTCGTGAACCTGGAAATGCTCTTCCACGACTATGAAAGTAGCTGGCAATGGAGCAGCGCCACGTATACCAGGTCGGACCCCCGCAACCTGGACGAGTTGAAGTGGCTGGGCATCGACGCGGTAACCGCAGCCAACAATCACTCCTTCGACTTTTCCGAAGGCGGCTTCCTGACCACGTTGCAGCACTGCCGGGAAATCGACTTGCCAGCCGCCGGCGGAGGCAAGGACGCCGACGAGGCCAGGGCGCCCGCCTACTTCGATTCGCCCCGGGGCCGGCTGGCCGTTCTGTCGGCGACCAGCACATTCAGCGAGGTTTCCCGTGCAGGTCCGGGCCGTCCCGATTTTCCTGGCCGTCCAGGGGTCAACGCCCTGCGGCACGATTTGGTCCACCACGTGGAACGGGACGTGTTCGACGCCCTGCATAAAGCAAATCGGGAGTTGGGCTACCAGGAAGCAGCGGACGTCACTCGCAATTTCGGCTTCCGGGGCCTCCGGGAGGAAGTCGACCACTCATCAGAAGTGGAGTTCCTGGAGAAGAAGTTTGTCCTTTCCGAAGACTTTTCCATCCAGACCTCCCCCAACCGGTCAGACGTGGCCGGAATAGAGAAGTGGATACGCGGCGCTCAGAAACAGTCCGACTGGGTGATGTACGGCACCCACTGCCACGAGAGCGGCTCGACCGGCGAGTACCACGGCGGCTCCCGTTTGGCACCGCCGGACTTCCTCGTGGACTTCGCCCACTGGACCATAGACCAAGGGTGCGCCCTATTTGCCGGGCACGGTCCCCATTTCCTGCGCGGCATCGAAATCTACAAGAACCGCCCCATCTTCTACAGCTTGGGCAACTTCATCTTCCAGAACGAGAGCGTTCTTCGTGTACCCGACGAGGCGTACCGGATGTACAACCTTGGCTACGAGCAGACCCCGGGCGACTACCTCGATACCCGTTCCGGAGGCGGGTCCCGCGCTTTTGCTGCCGACCCGGTATTCTGGCAAAGCGTGGTCGCCGTCTGCAACTATGCCGGCGGCGCCTTGCGCGAGATCGTGCTACACCCAATCGATATGGGCTACGGACGCCCCATTCCCCAACGCGGCAGGCCGTTGCTGGCAGAGGGGCCCATAGCCCAAGAAACCCTGAAGTGGCTTCAGGAGGTTTCCAAACCCTTCGGCACCGAGATCACCATTGAAGGGGATGTGGGGATGATCCGGCTTTAAAGACTATCCGGCACACTGCCGATGCCATATGTCAGATGCCGGGTGACAGTATATTGAACGTATGTTCTAATACACTTGAGGACTGGCCGACCTGTATTTACGGTCAACACAGTCCCGCCCGCGCAAGGCAGCAATGTCCGCGGCCTTGGTGGCATTCTTAGGATGCGGCGCGTTTCGCGTCTTAACCCCGAACATCGTTGGCAAGGGAGAGGCCACACCATGATCAACTACGTAGCCTGTGACCTGTTCACCAGCCCGGCCCGGGTATTGGTGAACACCGTCAATACGGTTGGTGTGATGGGTAAGGGCATAGCCAAGGACTTCAAGACCATCTACCCGGAGATGTTCAAGCAATACCAGGAATTGTGCGAGAAGAAGCAGTTTGATGTAGGCCAGCTATGGCTGTACAAGACCGAGCACAAATGGGTCCTGAATTTTCCCACCAAGAAGCATTGGCGTCAGCCCTCACGCCCTGAGTACATTGAGGCAGGCCTGCGCAAATTCGCCGATACCTACCACATTTATAGGATCACTTCAATTTCGTTTCCGATGCTCGGATGTGGTAACGGGGAACTGGACTGGGAAACGCAAGTACGGCCATTGATGGAGCAGTACCTGGAACAGCTGCCGGTTACGGTGTACATCCACCTCCATCACGTTAAGGACCGGTTTTCTCCGGAACACAAAAACATCAGGGAAGTCAAAAAATGGCTGCGAAGTGAACTGGAGTCATTGGCCTTCTCCGAGGTATGGAGCGACCTTGTAGAACAGTTCGGGGAACCGGTGGATGTCAAGCCGTTGGACGGTGGCGTTCCCTTCACTGTAAAAACGGACGCTGACACTAAACAATTAGTCTTGGAGACAGGCACTGGCGTTCATACAATTCCAGCGGAGGCCATCATGGATTTGTGGCAGCAGATCCGCCAATCCGGGTTCGTGCCTGCCGAGAGTATGCCATACGACCTGGGCAAGTATGCCGGGTATGTCGTTCCGGCAATGGCCCGGCTGCCCTACATCCATCCGGTAACAATGGCATCGAAATACGACAAGCTTTCCAATAACTCGCTCGGCCTTAGAGTTGAGCCGCGCCGCCAAGAATTGCAACCTGACCTATTTGCTTCTGTAGGTACATTTGAGCCGAAGTGACACCAGAACTCAGACGGAAATCAGAGAGATCCGACAACATCTGAGTAGATTAAAGCAGCAACCTTGGTTGTTGCCGTCCCAACGATGGTGGCCTGATTTCTTGTTTCACTGCACCGATGTCCTGAATGTTGTAAATATTCTGCGAACCGGGGAGATGCTTAGTCGGACGATGGCACGGGCTTCAGGCCAACTCCACGTGGACATTGCCAGCCAGCAGATTATTGGCCAGACTCGAGAGATGTGGCAGGACTACGTTCGGCTATACTTTCGTCCGAAAACCCCGACCCAGTACCGGAACGAAGGTTTCCGTCCTGTCGGACAACGGTATCATCAAACGCAATGCCCCGTCCCGGTGTACTTGATAATTGACGCAATGGAAGTATTATCCAAGGTAGACGTCCTGTTCACTGATGGTACCGTTGCTGCCGGGGCCCAACCAACTGGCAACGTTGACTTTTTCAAGGCAATTCCCTTCGAGACGGTATACCACTCCGGGCCATTCGATAATTCGATTCCGAACAGGATCGTTTATCGCCGCAATGCTGAAGTGCTGGCACCGGAGCGGCTTAGCACGACCGCCATACGATTCATTTTTTGTAGAAGTCAGGCTGAATACGATACTTTGTTGGACTTGCTGCCGCCCGGAACGTTTAACCATTGGGTTGACAATATAGGGGTGCGTCCACAATTGAACCTGTTCCACAAAGCACCATTCTTTATGGAACAGGTTGAAATGACGCGGGAATCGGTATTGTTTCGTTTTAACATTGGAGCTTTAGGAAACCCGTCCGGCCCATTCAAGGCGAGGGCGCAAATTGTTGAGACGCTGACTGGTAGCAGGTTCGTTTGGTCGAAAGATGATTTCGTAGTCAGTTCAACTCTCCCGCTATCACTGCTGAATCTCCGGAATCCTCAAGACTACACAGTACGGTTTTGGTTGGACGACCAACTGGCCTATTCGGGAAGGTATCAGGAAGAGCAGCTTCCGTTCTGACCATTATCGTGTTTCCCGCAGACTATCCGGCACACTGCAAAAGGGGGCTAAATCCAATGGTGGAAGCAGGCGCGGGCCGCTACCGGTACGAAATGGAAGAGGGCTGGGGCAGGTTGCCGGAGGGATGGACCTTCGGCAACGTCACCGGCGTTGCAGTGGACTCCCAGGACCGGGTCATCATCTGCCAACAGCAGATGGACCCGCCGGTCATCGTGTTCGACCGGGAAGGAAATTACCTTAACTCGTGGGGGAGCGGACTTATCCCCGAACCGCACACCCTTTTCATTGACGCCGACGACATCGTGTACGTGCCCGACAGGGTAGACCACGTAGCCATGAAGTTCACTATGGACGGCGAACTGTTGCTGGAAATGGGGAACCGCGGCCAGCCGTCGGACACGGGGTGCACCGAACCGGAGGGCGTCGTGCTGCGGGCCGGGCCGCCGTTCAACATGCCCACCCGCGTCTCGCCCTCCCCGTCCGGCAACCTGTACGTCTCCGACGGTTACAAGAACTGCCGCGTTCACCGGTTTTCGTCCGCCGGCGATCTCATCTCCTCCTGGGGTAACCCTGGCGACACCGCTCCGGGAAACATAAGGTCGCCCCACGGTCTATGGGTGATGCCCGATGGCAATATATACGTGTGCGACCGGTTGAATAACCGTATCCAGATATTCTCGCCGGAGGGTGATTTCGTTTCCCAATGGCCCGGCGTCAGCCTGCCCACCGACCTGTTCGTGGACAGCGAGGGCGTATTCTTCGTGGCCGAACGCCCGCCCGAGGAAACCGGGTCTAACTGGATTACCGTGCGGAGCGAGAGCGGGGAGGTACTGGCCAAGTGGGACACACCGCGTATTCACCAGCTATGGATTAACCCCCGCGGCGACATGTTTATAGTTACGGGAGCGGTGGCTGAGCCTAGGGGTAACGCTATCTTCAAGTACACCAGGAAATAACGTCTTCCTTGGACTCGCTACTCCACCAGCCTGAGCTCGGTTTCCGGGTGGAACGCAACCCAAGGCGCCCAAAAGGCGATGGTATGAGGCAGGGCTTCCAGTTGACGCCCTTTAAGAGGTCCGTTTACCGCGAGCCCCGCTTGGCTCCATGTGCTGCCGGTTTCCCGGTCCAGGATATGGTCGCCCTCGAAGTAAAAAGACAGCATCCGTCCGTCCGCTGCGGGTATGTACACAGCGGCGGCATCCACGATCATGGCTCCCAAACCGGGCACTGTGCCTACGCACGGTTCGACCGAGTATATGAGGACCACCGGCTGGGTCCCGACAACGTCGTTCACCACGCGCAAGCGGGCCAACTCTAATACGGGGTAAGCCACTGCTTTTGGAAGACTAAGGCCCACCACTCGCGCGTGACTGCCCAGGGTTTCACTGGTGGGGCCGCCGGTCCATAGGAGCCCCTCGTCCGGGTATTCGGTGGGGCATGGCTTTACGGCGTAGAAGCCTGACAGCCCTTCATCCTGCGTAGACTCCCGTGACAACACCAACGCATCGTCGATACTCCGGCGAGCTTCTCCCCACGGCAATGTACGAAGAGGCAGAAACTCCAGCTTCTCCCCCGCCAAGTCCCCCACCAAGGCTTCTCCTGTGATTTGCTGCCACCACGACTCGGTCTGGTGGTCCCACATGATCAGGTTTTCATACCGTAACTTTCCCGACATGCCGAATACCAACTCTTCACCCTCAACCCGGCGGTCAAAGGCAATTACCGTGTCGCAAAGGGGGCAATAGGTAACCAGCACCGGGGCATTGCCAATCCTGTCGTTGACCACTTCGTGCCAGAACAGTATCTGGTATGGATACACCTTGGTCCGCCCGCCGATCGTCATAACGCCGGCCAGGTCCTCATCGTCCAACCAAGCGTCCGCTTCGCTCATTGACTCGAACTTGGGCTCGTAGATGGGAGGAATAGAGTCGCGGGGCAGCCCGGGGCCGACTACTTCCGGGTCCACGATGTACTTGTCGAGATTGGTGCGCCACGCGCCCGGCTTGGGCGTGGCGGTGGCTTGAGTACCCGGCGACGGAGTTGCAACCACAGGAGCGGTGGTCAACCGCTGTTCTTCAGAGGGAGGTTCTTGACTCGTCGGACTGGCCCCAACGCAAGCTGCGACGCTCACCATCATGCCAACGACAGTCAAGGTTAGAAAGGCGAGGGCGCAGCTAAGGCGGGGGCCTGTAATGAGGTTCATAAACGCGGGAATGCCTAATGTCTGAATCAGGATTTACCGGATTTCAGGATGGAGTCGATTCATCCTGTGCATCCCTTAATCCTGCCCATCCTGATTCAAGCAGTCAAGGTTGCGGAGCTACCGGCCGTTCCAGCCATCGCTCCGCAACCGCCGATTACAAAAAGCGTTGCAGCCTGCGGGTGTTTCTAGCCGGTGCCGCGCAACCGGGGGTCCAGTACGTCCCGCAGGGCGTCGCCCAGCATATTCAGGCCGAACACTGCCAACGCCAGCGCCACGCCGGGGAACACTGCCAGCCAGTAGGCGTTCTGGATGTCGGTTATGCCACCCTCGGCCAGCATACCTCCCCACGTGGGCACGTCCGGCGGCACGCCAACACCGAGGAAGCTCAGGGACGCTTCCACTATTATGGCATAGCCCAGGTTCAGAGTGGCCAGAACGATGAAGAGGGCCATGCAGTTGGGTGTTACGTGCCGGATGATGATCCGCATGTCGGTGGCGCCCACTGCTCTGGCCGCCAGCACGTAGTCCGATTCCTTGATGGCCAAGGCTTGGGAGCGCACTGTCCTGATGGCGCTGGGAGCCAGCACTACGCAAAGGGCAATGATGATGTTGAATACCGAGGACCCCAATGCGGCCATGAGGGCCAGCCCCAGGATGATCCCCGGAAAGGCTATGAAAGCGTCCACAAACCGTTGTACAACGAGGTCGAACTTTCCTCCGTAGTAGGCGCTCATACAGCCTACCAAGGAGCCTAAAGTGATGCCGATGCCTACGCTGACTATACCGACGAACAACGAAATCCGTCCACCGTAGAACAGGCGGCTCATCACGTCCCGGCCCGCGAAATCTCCTCCCAGTAGCAACTCGCTCCCTGGCGGAGCGAACAGTAGCTTGGCGTGGAGTTCCGTAGGCGGATAGGGAGAGATCACAGGGGCAAAGATTGCGATCAATACCAGAATCAGCAGGATGCCGCCGCCGACGGCCCCCATTGGTTTCCGCACGGAAAAATTGGCCAGTACCCGACCGGCTCCTATCGTCGCCTGTAACCCTCTGGTCAGGGGAGGCTGGGAAACTACACCTGGCGTTTGCGAAAGCATGAATCCTTACTCCTGTCGCGTTGAACAGTCCTTAACCGTAGCGGATCCTGGGGTTGATCCAGCCATATAGCAGGTCGATGCCAAGGTTCAAGACCAGGACCACTACGGCTATTAACATGACGAATGTTTGAACGATGGGGTAGTCTCGGACCAGGACGCTGGCCACCAGCAAGCTCCCCATCCCTGGAATGACGAAGATAACTTCCATTATTACCGCACCGCCAATAAGACGGCTGAACTGAAAACCGGCTACGGTGACCACCGGGAGAAAGGCGTTCTTCAGCGCGTGGCGAGAGATTACCAGCAGCTCGCGCAAGCCCTTGGAGCGGGCGGTCCGGATGTAGTCTTCCCGCATGACCTCCAGCATGGCCGAGCGCGTTACCCTGGTGGCGAAGGCGGTGTTGAAGTAGCCCAGCGCACAGGCCGGGAATACGAGTTGTTGCAGATTGGTCAAGGGGTCGGTATAAATTTGGGCATATCCCAACGGCGGCAGCCAGTTGAAGAACTTCGCCAGAGTGAATATCACCAGGATGCCCACCCAGAAGGTGGGCAGGGCCACCCCGCCGATAGTGAAAATCCTCGTCGCGTAATCGAACCAGGAGTCTTGTTTCACCGCCGAGAGCACGCCTATAGGCACCGCGATAACGTAGGAGATGATAAGGGCAAAAATAGCCAATTCTATGCTGAGCGGAAACCTGGTCTTCAGCATGTCGGCCACTTTGATGCCCGGATAGAAGAAGGACTCGCCGAAGTCTCCGGTGGCCGTATTCTTTACGAAATGCACATATTGGATGTGGTACGGCGTGTCGGTCCCCAGCTTCTGCCTCATGCGCTGGAGGTCTTGGTCGGTGAAACTCCCCTCCCCTCCCATACTGAGTATGGCAAGAGCCGGATCACCAGGGAGAAACCGCATAATGCCGAAAACCACAAACGAGACCAGTATAATGGTGGGTATGAAGAGGGCCAGCCTCTGCACAACGTACCCAGTCATACTCGCTCCTAAAGGATGCTTGTATTTGAGGGAACCATCAGCTACCAACCTCCGGAGGGAATGCGGAGTTTCGTTGCATTCCCTTCAAAGCTTCGGCCCCTGAGGGCCGAAGCTTAATACGAAGATTGATAGCTGGCTTTAGGCCTTAAGTTAGAAGCCTGTATATTTGGAAGGATCTCCCAAGGGAATTACTCCTCCAGCCAGACGGACTCCTTCTGGTAAGCGTACTGCACGGTTTTAGGTATCGCCACCATGTTTTTGACGTTGTTCAGGTGGACGAACCTTTCGATGGGGTGCCAGAACATCGGACGCGCATGACCCTCTCCGGTGCGCAGGATATCCTCGGCCTCTTTAATGACAGCGCGGCGTTCGGTCTGGTCAGTTAAGGCCTTTTGCCGCTCGAATATGTCCCTGATGCGGGGATCGTCGTACTTCAGCGCGTTCCTCGGGCCGCCGGGCAGCCAGACGCCGGAGAACATGTCGTCCGGGTCAATAATATTGGTGCCATGGCCGAAGCCCACCATATGCTCGTAGGTGCCCTGCTGCTCAGCGTTGGCGGCGGAAGTCGTGTCCACGATCGTCAGGTCCAAATCCACTCCGATCGTCTTCCATTGCTCCTGCATGATGAGGGCTTCTTCTTTGAATATAGAGGCGGACGTGTACTTCAGAGTCATGCCATCCGGGTGTCCGGCCTCTGCCAACAATGACCGGGCCATCTCCAGGTCGGCCGGGTCTTTTTCCAGGCCATCCACCCCGATGGGGTTCCCAATGTACAGCTCGCCGTTGGCGTCAACGTACCGGAAGCCGGGCCATTCGGATATCTCTTCCGCAGTTGCCGACATCCAGCTATTCGGGAAGAAGGGGATACCCAGGTTGCCTCTGCCGAGACGGGCGATTTCAACCAACTCTTTGCTGTCCATCGCAATGTAGAGAGCCTTCCGGACCCGCGGGTCGTCGACCGGAGGGTTATTGTAGTTGAATTCGTAGATGCGGAAGACGCTCTCACCGGAGTAAGGAACGGTCCCTTTCCCTTCTAGAAGTCCTTCCAAGTCATTCAACTGCTTCTGGGTCCAACCCCCGCCGGGCATGAAGTGGACCTGACCGGTAGTCAAGGCAGTAATGGTGCGGCTCTTGTCCGCGATGATGAATACCTTGATCCCATCCAGGAACGGGAGGCCTTCTTTGAAGTAATTGGGGTTCTTCTCGAGCTCGAAGCTGGTCCCTAGCTCCCGGGTCTTGTACATGAAAGCGCCGGACCCCACGACGTTTTCGGGGTCATTGAAGTGGTCGGCCGGGTCATCTAGCCCCAAGGGTTCGAGAACATGCTTGGGGTGGACAACCATGAAGTCAACGGTCAAGAACGGCAACAACGCCGCCGGGTTGGAGAACTTCGTGTTCACCTTGACCGTCAGCGGATCAATAGCCTCGGAACTGGCATAGTAAGGCTCAATGTTCCTGGTGCGCGGCCTTACCTTGTTCAGGTCAGCCATCTCGTCCAAGCTGAAAACAACATCGTCGGCCGTAACCGGCTCGCCGTCGGTCCACGTCGCACCTTCCCACAGGTTGAAGGTAACGCTGTTGCCGTCGGAAGCCCATTCCCAACTCGTAGCCAGGTCGCCGATTATCTTTTCCTGCGACTCATCTCGTGGATCGCGCATTACCAGCAGGTTAAAGGGATTGCGTGCGGAGTAAATCGACCTGTTGCAGCAACCGATCCACGGGCTCCAGCGGTCGGTCTCGTAAAGATGCCCTTCAATCAGGATGCCGCCGTACTTGCCTTTGTCCAAGACGGACTCGTAGTACCGGTGGTCGGCGGGCCCGGCCATAGCGGCGGGCGCCTTGGTTGCCTCCATGGCTGAGGGGGCTTCAGTCGCTTCCATCGCGGCAGGGGCCTTGGTCGCTTCCATCGCGGCAGGGGCCTTGGTCGCTTCCGCCATAACGGCAGGCGCTTCCGTGGCAACCATTTCCTTTTCGGCAGGAGGAGCCTCGGAGCCGCCACAGGCGACAACAAATACAAGTGCCAACAGCACCGCGCTGGTGATTAACACTGTGGGGAATTTGAACCAGTGGTGCGCCATGCGATTACCTCCAAACTATGGGTGAGAAATACCCTAGCCCAGGGTGACAAAGCCGAAAACCGCGCATTGTATTACTAACTTAGCCTTTATATTCCCTTGGGTGTAACGATTCTCGGTTATGCTATAACGATAACAGTCATTGAACCATCGTAATCTATGAATATGTGGCTGCCAGTTCGTCTATAAGCGGTAGCAATATAAGCTATCATTCTTACCCTGTCAAGGTATACATTCGGCAATAGGCCAAGTGTTTTGGAGCGGACTTTCGGGGGGCGAACAGCGCGTTATAACGGGGCAAGTCAAAAAAGAATCGGGACGGCGTAGCGCCGTCCCGATCGTCGAAATCCGTACCTTGAAAGGGTCGCGGTTGAGTTTATCCGGTGCCGCGCAACCGGGGGTCCAGTACGTCCCGCAATGCATCGCCGAACAGGTTGACGCCGAACACTGCCAAGGACAGGAACAGTCCCGGGAATATCGCCAGCCACGGAGCATCTTCGATTTGTGTTACCCCCACCTCGCTCAGCATACTGCCCCAAGTTGGAACATCGGGGGGAACGCCGACTCCGAGGAAACTGAGGGACGATTCGACGATAATAGCGTAGCCTAGGTTAAGCGTGGCCAGGATTATGAAAATCGCCAAGCAGTTCGGAACTATGTGGCGAAGGATGATCCTCCCGTCGCCCGCCCCGATAGCCCTGGCCGCCAGGACGTAATCCGACTCCTTGACGGCAAGGGCCTGGGAGCGCACCGTCCTGATGGCGCTGGGAGTCAACACCGCTACCAAGGCGAAGATGATGTTGATGACTGAAGAACCCAACGCGGACATGAGCGCCAAGCCCAGAATGATACCGGGGAATGCTATGAATGCATCCACCAGCCGTTGCACTATCAGGTCGAATTTGCCTCCGTAATAGGCGCTGACCGCGCCCAACAGGGAACCGGCGCTGACACCCACGGCTATGCTCACCAATCCGACGTAAAGCGAAATCCGGCCCCCGTAGAACAGCCTGGTAAGAACATCCCTGCCCAAGGAGTCGCTTCCAAGGAGGAATTTGCTCCCTGGTCCTTCAAACAACAATTCCACGTGGGCCTCATTGGGTTCGTAAGGGGATATGAACGGCGCAAAAACCGCCATAAACAACAACAGCAGGAGTATCAATGCTCCAGCGCCGCCCAACGGCTTGTTTTTGAAAAACTCCCATGCCGTTGTCACGACACCGAGCACATTGCCAACGATTCCGGCCGGTCGGGCTACGGTGCTTCTACCAGCTAACATGAACCTCTGCTCCTATATATTTGAGTCGTCAGTGGGTAAGGTCTCTGCGTATATTCGTTAGCCGTAGCGGATTCTCGGATTGATCCAGCCATACATCAGGTCAACCAGTAGATTAAGTATCAACACCGAAACTGCGACCAGCATGATGAACGTCTGAACTATCGGGTAATCCCTGACCAGAACGCTGTCCACCAGCAACTTCCCCATGCCTGGAAGCACGAAGATGACCTCCATCAGCACCGCGCCTCCCAACAGACGGCTGAGCTGGAAGCCCGCGACTGTAATCACCGGCAGGAAGGCGTTTTTCAGCGCGTGCCGACCAATGATCATCAATTCCCGCAGTCCCTTGGACCGGGCCGTCCTTATGTAGTCCTCCCGCAAGACCTCCAACATGGACGAACGGGTAAGACGGGTGGCGAAAGCCATGTTGAAGTAGCCCAAAGCCATCGCCGGAAATATGAACTGCTGGAGGTTCTTTATCGGGTCGTCCCATATCCTCGAGTATCCCAGCGGCGGGAGCCAGTTGAAGAACAGCACCAGGAAAAATATGACCAGTATGCCAACCCAGAAAGTAGGAAGCGCCACCCCTGCCACGGCGAAAAGCTTGGCAACGTAGTCGACCCATGTGTCCTGCTTAACCGCTGAAAGGACGCCCAATGGGACTGCCACGATGTAAGAGATGACCAGAGCCAGAAGGGCGAGTTCAATGCTCACCGGGAACCGGGTCTTGGCCATGCTGGCGACGGACACACCAGGGTAGAAAAACGACTCGCCAAAGTCACCCTGCACCGAGTTGCTGATCCAGACGGCATACTGAATGTGCAACGGCTTGTCCGTCCCCAGCTTCTCCCGCATCCTCTGAACATCGTCGGCGGTATAGCTCCCCTCGCCACCGGCGCTCAAAATGGCGATGGCCGGGTCTCCCGGAAGGAAGCGCATGATGCCGAAAATCACCAGCGAAACCAACAGCAGCGTTGGCACAAACAACAAGAGCCTTTGGATTACGTAGCCTGTCATGCTGCCTCGTTCTTATCGCAGAGAACGCGGAGCCAGCCTTGGGAACACAGAGTTGACGGCTGTCGACTCGACTTCCTCTGCGGCCTTACGGCGTCTCCGCGTTCTTTGCGTTGAAAATACGGGGATGGCCGGCGTGACGTGGTCCCACCGGCCGATTACCCCCTAAAGGTTATTTTTCCAGCCAGATATGTTCCTTCTGGAACCCGTACTGCACCGTGATGGCCGTGAGGTTGTAGTTCTTCACCCGGTCGCTCACGCTGAACGCGGGCAGAGGCCACCAGTACAGGTTGTGGAAGTGCCCCTCACCAGTACGCAGGATATCCTCTGCCTCCCGGATGAGAGCTATCCGCTTTTCCAAGTCGGCCTCAGACTTCTGCTTCTCGAATATGTCGATGATCCGCTGGTCAGTGTACTTGAGGGCGTTGCGCGGGCCGCCGGGCATGTACACGCCCAAGAACAGGTCGTCCGGGTCCAGGATGTTCGGGCCGTGGCCCAGTCCCAGAAGGTGAGCGTAGTCTCCAGCCTGCTCAGCGTTAAAGCCCGTGGTCGTATCGGTGATTTTTATCTTCAGGTCCACGCCTATCTTGGCGAACTGGGCCTTCAGCAGGACCGGAACTTCCTTCAAAAGGGCGTAAGTGTGGTACTCGATCTCCACCCCGCCGGCGTGACCGGCCTCAGCCATCAACGCCTTGGCCATTTCGATATCCCGAGGGTCCTTCTGGACTCCCTCTACACCGTACGGCGCGGTGGTTAGGGGGGTGCCGTTGCCGTCAACATAGCGGTAGCCGGGCCAGGTTGCCACCTCTTCTTCACTGGAAGACCACTGGGTGCCGGGGAAGAATGGCACACCCAACTTCGCCTTGCCCAACCGCATCACCCGGTTGACTTCCTCCCGGTCCAACGCCAAGTAAAGGGCCCGGCGAACGCGGGGGTCATTAACCGGCTCGTTGTTGAAGTTAATCTGGTAGAAACGCATCAGGTTGGGGCCGCTGTAGAATAGCTTGCCCTTGTCCTCGATTTTCTTCATGTAACCATTGGCGTCAGTCTCATTAAGTCCCATGCTGGGGCTGAAGTCTATCTGCCCGGTGATAAACGCGCTCATGTGCGTGTTCTTGTCGGCAATAATGTATGCGGTCACCGAGTCCAAGAAAGGCAGACCTTCCTTGAAGTAGTTGGGGTTCTTCTCGATTTTCATGCTGCTGCCGCGTTCGTGGTTGACGAAGGTAAACGCGCCGGAACCCACGATATTCTCAGGGGTGTCGAAAAACTCCTCGGCGTCAGCCCTGCCGTCCAGCACATGCTTCGGCATCATTACCATGTAACCAGTGGCCAGGAATGGCAGCAACGCCGCTGGGTTTGAGAACTTGGTGTTGACTTGGACCGTTTGCGGGTCCAGGGCCACTGAGTTCTCGTAGTACGGTGCTATGTTACGCACCCTGGGCCTGATCTTCGTCAGGTCGCTCATCCGGTCCAAGCTGAACACAATGTCGTCAGCCGTAACCGGGGTTCCGTCGGTCCACTGGGCGTTGGCCGGGAGCCGGAAGGTGACGCTGTTGCCGTCTTCCGCCCATTCCCAACTGTCGGCCAAGTCGCCGATGATGGTGGTCTGGTCGTCCGGGTTGTACATCACCAAGAGATTGTATACGTCTCGCGGGATGTACAAAGACCGGTTGCAGCAACTCTGGTGGATATCCCAGTGGTCCGTTTCGTAGGACATCCCCATGTTCAGGTCGCCGCCGTACTTTCCCTGCTTCACCCACTCGGTCCAAGGCTTCGCGCCGATGGCCACAGGGGCGACCGTAGGCTCAACCAGGACCTCTTTCACTACTTCCTTAATTACTTCGACTTCTTTGACTACCTCTTTCTCTACGATGACCGGTTTTTCTACTTCCTTAATGACTTCCTTTTCTACGACAACCGGCTTCTCGACCTCCCTGATTACCTCTTTCTCCACCACCACGGGCTCCGCCGGGGCGGTGCCGCCGCAAGCGACGACGAAAAGGAAAACAAGCACCACGGGTGTTAACGCCAGTTGGTAAAAATAGCGGGACAACAGGTTTCTCATGAAAAGAGACTCCTCCAGTTTGAGATTACATCCAAGCCCATTACAGCGAATACTGCCTTGGTCTTAGACACATAATCGGACACCAACAGGAATCAGCAGGTTATGCCTACATAGGCATCAAGACATGTAAAAGAACCTGGCTGACAGTCCCATTGACCGCCCAAAATACGCGGTAAGGTATAAACTATGGACGTTTGGTTGTCAAGCTGAACGAGGCTTGCGCGGACGCACACCGCAAGGGTGCTACTGGCCTGAAATCCGATGTTAAGTTAGGATGCGTTAGGCTCATAGACATCTCCAACAACCGATATCTACCGACGAAGCGAGGATAACGCCATGCAAGAACCCGACCTGCATTACACCCCTGTCTGGCGCCTTCGAGAGTTGCTGGACTCCCGCCAAATCTCCTCGGCGGAGCTTACCGAATTCTTCCTGCGCCGTATCGAACGGTTGAACCCTAAATACAACGCTTTCCTCACGGTTACCGGCGAGCGGGCCAGGGCCGCGGCCCGGGAGGCCGATCGGGCAATTCAGGAAGGCCAGGGCGGCAGCCCATTGCTGGGCATACCCATTTCCATCAAGGACCTGGAGGCCACCAAGGGAGTAAGGTCCACCATGGGGTCTTTGGCCTACCGTGATACGGTGCCTGACATAGATTCGGTGGTGGTTGAGCGGGTGAAAGCCTCCGGCGCAGTCATTCTGGGCAAGACCAACACTCCGGAGTTCGGACTGCAGGGCACCACAGAGAACCGGTTGGGCGACCCTTGCCGCAATCCTTGGAACACCGAACGCACTCCCGGCGGGTCCAGCGGAGGCGCGGGCGCAGCCCTGGCATCAGGAATGTGCCCCATCGCCACTGCCACCGACGGCGGCGGCTCCATCCGCAACCCCAGCAGCTTCTGCGGGCTTTTCGGCATCAAGCCAACGTTGGGGCGGGTCCCCAGAGCGGGGGGCTTGGGCCGGCCCGCACCCAACCTCACCGCCCAGTCCGGGCCGATGGCCCACAACGTGCGGGACGCGGCGATACTGCTGCAAGCGTTAGCCGGTCACGACGGCAGAGACCCACGGTCGCTGAGAGAAACCCCTCCGGACTTTGTAGTGGGACTGGAAGGCGGAGCGAGGGGCTTGCGTATGGCTTGGAGCACCGACTTGGGCTATGCGGTCATCGACCCGGAGGTGGCGGCCATCACATCGGAAGCCGCCCGGGTCTTCGAGGAATTGGGGTGCGCCGTGGACGAACCCGCTTTCGTCCTGGATAACCCCGTCTCGGCGTTCCGGACCATTTTCCACACCAGCAACTACACCACCTACGGCCACCTGCTGGAAAACGCGGCGGACCAATTGTCCGAAAATACCCTCTACTGCTTCGAGTACGGTTCCCAAGTGACGGGGGCCGACTTCGCTCGCGCGATACGCGACGTGGACATGATGCGTGAGAAGCTGGACGACCTGCTGGACGTTTACGACCTGCTGCTGACCCCCACTATGGCCGTCCCTCCCTTCCCCATAGGCCAACCACCAAGCAACATCGGCGGCAAAGAAGTAGACCCCAGGTTTGGCTACTCCCCCATGACTAGGCCTTTTAACTTATGCGGACAGCCCGCTGCCAGCATTCCCTGCGGGTTCACCCAGGACGGCCTGCCCATCGGCCTGCATATCATTGGCCGCAGGGGGGAAGAAACAACAGTGCTGCGCGCCGCCGCCGCGTTCGAACAGGCCCGGCCCTGGCAGGGCCGTCACCCGATTGTTGAGTGACCCGTCTATAGCGTAACGCGGTGAACTGACCAATAAATTTTTCTACAGGAGGGCTAAACCAATATGGGTATCTACAGAATGTACACCGGGGACGACAACGAGACTCACATGGAGGAATTGCCGCTGTCCGACCATCCCGAACTGGGAGAGTTGCAGGACGTCGGGGGTATGCAGATTCAGCAGAACCCGGGCGGGCGGTTCCTCGACTGGCACCCCGCACCCGACCGGAGGTGGATGATCACCTTGTCTGGGGACCTGGAGATAGGCCTGGGCGATGGTACCGTGCACAAGTTCGGCCCTGGCGACGTCCGCTTGATAGAGGACGTGACCGGCCGCGGCCATACTACCCATTACGTCACAGACCATACCTCCGCGATGATGCCTTTGCCGGACTAGTCCTCGACCTCAAGGATCATTTCGATCTCAACAGGCATACCGGACGGGAGGGTTGCCATGCCTACGGCCGACCTGGCGTGGCGGCCCTTCTCTCCATAGATACTGTTCAAGAGGTCGGACGCGCCGTTGGCAACCTTGGGCGTGTCTTCGAAATCGGGCGTGGCGTTGATCATACAAAGGAGCTTTACCACACGCTTCACTTTGTCCAGGTCGCCAAGCTCACCCTTCACTACGCTGAGCAGGTTGAGCATGGTCTGGCGGGCGCAGTCGTAGCCCTGCTCTATAGTAACGTTCGCCCCTAGCTTTCCCACGTGCAGAAAGCCGCCTTCGGGCAGCCCGGGTCCTGTCCCGGCGGTATAGAGCAGATTGCCGGTGCGGACTGCGGAGACGAAGTTGCCGGGTAACGGCGACGTCCTTGACGGGGGCAATTCGTACCCCAATTCATTCAACTTGCGTTCTGCCTCTGGCATAGTTATACCTCCTGTTTTATTGATGGCTTTGGCCTGATAAAGACTCCAATCATTGTAACGCTAGACATTCAGAAAACAACGCTGGCAATACTATTCTGTAACTTCAGGGAGCGCCAATTATGTCAACTGTAATTGGAAACACAACCATCGTTACCGGGAACGCGGCACGGACGGTGTTACATAACTCCGCCGTAGCCATAGATGGGGACTGCATCGCGGCCATAGGCCCAACGGCGGAGGTTATGGGGGCCTACCCCGGAGCCGACCAAGTAGACGGCTCCAACAAGGCGGTTTTCCCGGGGCTGGTCAACTGCCACACCCACCTTCTGGCCACCACCGACCGGGGCATCCTCGAGGACTTCGGGTTTCCCACAACCCTGCGCTTTCCTCAGTCGGCCCGGGGTATGTTGACCTTGGAAGAACGCCAGTTGATGGCCACCTTGGGAACCCTGGAGGCCATCCGCAGCGGCACGACGTGCTTGTTGGAAATTTCCGGCGGCGTCCAAGGCTACACCGAAAGTTTGGCCCAAACCGGGCTGCGGCTGGTTGTGTCGGACAGCATCAACGACGTTGATGAGTCCCAACCGCGGGGTGCACGGTTCGTGTCCTCGGAAAGCAAGTTGGACGCCGAGTTGCAGCGGAGCGCCGACCTTATCGGTTCCTGGCATGGGGCAAAGGACGGCAGGGTCACCTGTTTTATGGCGCCCCATGCCCCTGAGACCTGCTCTCCCGAGTTGCTCCGGCGCAGCCGCGAAATGGCCGAGTCCTACGACGTGGGCTACACTATCCACTTGTCTCAGAGTCCCTTGGAAGTGGAAGCGGTCATGCGCACCCGCGGCGTGCCTCCGACCCACTATCTGTTCGCCCATGATTTCCTTGGACCACGCTTGGTTGTCGCCCACTGCCGTTACGTAAACTCCGCCGAGATAGCCCTGCTGGGCGCCGCCGGCGTCGGAGTATCCAACAACGCCGCCATAGCCGCCCGCCGCGGCGCAGGCGCCCCGGTCAAGGAGCTTCAAACGGCAGGCTGTCGCATCGGCATGGGGTCGGACAACATGGCTGAGGACATGGTGGAGGTGATGCGGACAGGCCTGTTTGCCGAGCGGGTGCGCCGCAACGCCCAGATGGACCCACAGCCGGAGGACGTGCTGGAGTGGGCCACCATCGGTGGAGCAAACATCCTGGGGCTGGGTCAGCAGACCGGGTCGCTGGAAGTTGGAAAGAAGGCGGACCTGTTCATCGTAGATACCCTGAAGCCGCACCTGGTCCCCAACCTGCGCATCGTGTCCGGCTTCGTCCACAACGGCCATCCGGGCGATGTTACCGGTTTGATGGTGGACGGCCAATGGGTAATGCGGGAAGGCAAGATTTTGACTGTAGACGAGGCAGACGTGCTACGCCGGGCGGAGCAGGTGGGCCTTGCGGTGTGGCGCAGACTGGTCGCCCAATATCCCAACGTGCCTTTCCCTATTACGCTTCCACCTGAGATGGCCGGATAGGTTTCGGCCGGAGAATCAATTATCCGATTTGTGAGTTGAGATTGAGGGATAAACAACTATAATTGGGATAACCTCAACAGTGGTGATGAAACAAAATGGTCTTGGCTCATGATGTACAATCTCTTTTTGACGATGCCAAAAATTTGCATCAATTTGCGTTGAAGATCGCGGGAGAGGGAGACTTACGAGACGCGGCGGAAAAAGCGTGGTGCGCGGTAAACAGGGCGACTACAGCGTTAGTGTTGGCTAGAACCGACGTCCGACCCGAGCGGTCTCCTCAAGTGACTGACGGGTTGGCTTATTTGGCGGATGATGACTTCCGGTTGGTCGATTTGACCAACGCATACTTTGCTTATCAAGGCCGATTGCATGGTAGATACTTTTATGACGGGAAGCTGGACTCGCCCTCCACTGTAACATCAGAAATTAATCGGGTTGGGAACTATATTCAAGAAGCCGAGCGGTGGGCCGAGGGCTGACTGGAAACGGCAAGTGGGCGGTGCGAGACTGCAATATCCTAACGGTGGACGGAACCCGACGCTCTGGGTCATACGGAAACCTAGAGAACCCTGAGAATGTGGGCGCAGATGCACTTCCCATAGGATAGTTAGAATTTCGAAAGTCACTTCTCGAAGTGGTCGGGCAAGTCCGCCAACTCAGCCGACCATGAGACATTGCGTGCATAGACCAATGACATCATCTTCTTGTTAACCCACACCACCGCAGATAGCGTGAAAGCGCTTGCTGCCAGAATCGAGTTGACCGATGAAATCACAGCCCCCGCGGGTTGTTGTCATTCACGTCATAGGTAGATAGCTGTATGAGAATTCCACCCCCCAAGCTGCTCATTGCGCCAACGCTAGCTCCATATCATCCGGATAGAGATTCCACTTCTTTGAGTCCTTAACCCCCCGGCGCCTGTTGTACATATTTGGGTCGAATGAGACCAGCGTCAGCGACCCATCCGCCAGCCCCGCATTAGAGGGGCTCGGCAACCCTTTGTCAAACCTATCCCGCCAGTCGCCCCGGAATAGCCCGGCCCTCTTACACCTCGCTAATTTATAAACACGTTGGCACCAAGACCCGAGCTCCGCAAAGGTTGAAGGGTCTATCTCACACAACAACAGGGAGAAATCACCCTCCCAAGCCTTCTCCATGAAGACCGCACTATTGGGATAGCCTCCGTTGCGCGCAAGATGATGCCACGCCTGCTCATAGACCGACTCAGGGTTGTTCGACAATCCGGCTTCCACACGGGTGAACCGGCAGTCCTTACGATGGTTCTCCCTTGCCAGCGGCGCCATTGCATGAGCGTCGATGAAACTCAACCCTGATGTATGCTTCTTGCCCGCAATGACTAGCAGTTCGCAGAGCGTCCAGTGCTGCACCAGGTGGCCGACGTTGCCCTTGTACTTGCCCATACTCAGCCCTTCAACGTTTATTCCATCAGCTTAAGCGACTCCCCACATCTGGTCGCTGGCAACATCCGCATTTGGGTAATCGATACTGCTCGGCTCCGCACATCGTACGCTATGGTGTCGCCACGCAAGGGATTCCACCGATGACACAACTCTTCCCCATTGGTGAATCCGCAGTTAGCTGTGGGCATCGGGTATCTAGTACCAAAGTCTGGGGGGCAGCCGTAACGGCGCCTTTCCTACCTTCCTGATTAGATACGGGCCGCGTCCAAACCGCTTTATCGCATCAACCGCCGCATCCTCGAGTTCAACGTAGCTTCCCGCCAGTTGCTCATCGTGAAAGACTACCCACCTCCCGAATAATTCCGTCTCGAGATAGTCGCTCATCTTGTTATAGACCGCGATGTTCTCGTCCAACGTAGCCATTCTTGCCTCCTTACAACCGACCGCGGCTATGTCCACTGCCTATTTGAAGTCCCCAGGAAACCCTGCGTCCCCTTTGCCTGCTCCTTCGCATAGGCACCGGACCATCCCGCCCCTACTCCTTCGTCCCCACCGCACAGTGGAAGGGCGTCGAGATGAAAAAGGTGCCGTCGGCCTCCGCTTGGTCCGCCGCCGCCCGCCAATCCGCGGCTTCCTCGGCGGTCAGGGTGGGCAGAATGCCGCCCTGCAGGAATTGCAGCCGGATGCCTTCGGAGAAGGTACTGATGAACGGGAACATCTTCACGTTGGACAGTCCAAGCCGTGAAAAACGTTGGTACAGGGTGGCGTCGTCACACCCCATGGGGTTCCCACGATCTTCCACCCACGGCGGTGACTCGATCTTGGCTTTGAGAGCGGGACTCAGAGACAGGTTTATCCATCGGTTCATGTCGTGGGCGTGGGCCAACACGGCCATCCTGCCCCCAGGCTTGATCACTCTTAACATCTCCGGCAACATCAGATCGGCATTCACGCGCTGGATAACCGTGCTGGAGAAAGCAACGTCGAAGCTGTTGTCCTCGAAGGGCAATATCTCGGCGCTGCCCTCTCGAAAACTCACCACATCCGCCAACCCCTCTCGCCTGACGATCTCCGCAGCTTCCCGCAGGAAGAAGGCGTTAACGTCCATACCGACGATGGGGTTCCTCTGGCCCGTCTCACGGGACAGCCAACGGCACAACACCCCGGTGCCGCAACCGACTTCCAGCATCCGCTCACCGGGCTGGACTTCCGCCGCGGCAATAAGACTTCCCACGGCGGACAGGTAGCCGGAAGTGCGTCCCCTTCCTTCCAAGCTGGCAACCATCCCCAAGGCCGGGCCGGTCATGGTGACGACACAGTAGCGTTCGCTGAAGGTAGCCGCCAGCGGTCCCCATTGGGAAGGAGCGGCCCCCAAAGGCAGCAGCACCAGCGGCGGTCCAGAGCCTTGAACCTTATAGTAAATGCCGTCAACCTCGCCTTCCCGGACTGCGGGAGATACGGCCGGCAGGCTGTTGTTGGCGTCCACCCCGGCCATGAAGTCCAGCATCGCGGGCCCAATATCGCCACCGCGTTGGACCGCAAGGTCAGTGTAGTTGTCCGCGTACGGGCAGTCGGCCAAGGTAACCATCGATGCCGACGGCAGACCTGCCATGTTGCGGTTTATAGTCTCAGTCGTGCCCCTCCGGTCGCCATTGAACACCAGGAGCCTGCCTGCGATAGGGGTTAGCACTAAGGAGTCAAACCCCAACGGGCACACCAAGGTTAAAGAAGCCACCGTCCCCGGAAACCTGTCGGCCATCCCGTGCCAGTCGTTCAGCCCTCGTGAGGCGAAGTGCGCCCGCTCAATCCCCAGTTGCCGCAATACCCCGACAATTCGTTCTTCTATGGGAGTATCAATCTCTGTTGTCATGTTTCCCTCGCTCGGCTACGGCGGCGCTCCTTCTGAATTTTCCGCGTTGGCCTGGGTTCCTGCGGCCGCCGTCCGCTGCCACCAACATACTATCTACGTGCTTGCTTGGCAATCGACGGCAACCAAGCGAAAAACCACCCCTTGCGCGGTGAGCAGCGCCATACGAGAATGTACCGCTATGGGATACACCGCACGTTGGGCCGGTTTCGGCCCCGATGGTGCCAGAGGGGTTTTTGTCATGAAGATTACCGACGTGGAATGCTTGGTGTTGGACCGCCAGTTCCCGTTTGTTCGAATCTATACCGACGAAGGCATAGTGGGAATCGGCGAGTGCTTCCGGCGGTTGCCGCAGGTAGTCAAAGCTCTTGCGGAAGGGCCGCTGAAGACCGCATTGGTGGGCAAAGACCCGCTGGACACGGAGCTTCGCTGGCGGGACATGTACAACGCCGGATCAGCGTCGGACATGGGCGGTGCGGTCTATTGCGCTATTGCCGGTTTGGACATCGCTCTGTGGGACATCAAGGGCAAGGCTTTGGGGATGCCCATACACAAGCTGCTGGGCGGCAAGCTGCGGGACTCGATACGAATGTACGCCAGCTCGTTGAGGCGGGACATGACGCCCGCCGAGGAGGCCCAGAGGGCGGCGTATTTCGTGGACATGGGTTACTCGGGGTACAAATTGCACAGCGCGGTGCCCGGAGCCATAGACGACCCCGCCGACCAGACTTTAGCTACTGTCAAAGCGGTGCGGGACGCCGTTGGGGACGACATCGAGATACTGGTGGACGTCAACGGCGCTTTTTCCACCCACCACGCCATGGACATAGGGCGCGCCCTGGAGGACATGGGGGTGTTCCACTTCGAGGAGCCCCGGCCTCACTACGACCTGCCGGGGCTGGCCACAATCGCCGACGCGTTGGACATCCCGATAGCATCGGGGGAGATGATTTACACCCATGCCCAGTACGCCGACCTGATTACCCAGGGCAGGGTGGACATCCTGCAACCCGACATAGTCAAAGTACCGGGGTTTACCGAATTCCAGCGCATCGCCGCGGTGGCGTCGGCCTTTGGCAAGCCCATCACGGTGCACAACACCCAGCCCACCATCAGCACCGTGGCCCACCTCCACGTGTGCGCCGCCTATGCCAACATCCCCTATGCCCAGGAATACAATATCGAGCCCTGCTCCATCCGGGACCAGTGGCCCATCATGAAGGAGCCTCTGGTGGTCAAAGACGGCTACCTGCAAGTGCCCGACGGTCCCGGACTGGGCGTGGAGTTGGACGAGGACGTAGTGAAGAGGTTAGCCGACGCCTAGACCAGCACTCCGAAGCCCGATTTGGTGCAAATCTCGATGCGATTGCCGTCCAGGTCGTTCAGGTAGCAGGCCTGCTGGCCGTCGTGCCGGGTCTGGATGTCGGTGACCTCGACGCCCTTCGCCATGATCGAGTCCCTGGCACGGGCGATGTCGTCCACCTCGAATGCGGTATGGTGCGACGGGGCCGATGGAGCGTCGGGGTTCTCGATGATGTGGACCATTGCCCCGCTGGGAAGTTGCAGCCAGTACAGGTGATCGCTGTCCACCATCTTGGGTATCTGCTTCAATCCCAGGATTTCCTCGTACCAGACCAGCGCCTTGTCTTTGTCCTTCACGTTGTAGGTAATGTGGTTAATGGCCTTCAGGCGAATTGAATCGTCCGACATTTGTTCTCTCCAAAGATTGGATGTCTGCTCGCCCCATGATAACAGCGTGGCGACCTCACGGTCGAGAACGGCGCTCGACCTTTTGGTGCATCGAGATGTTATCGACTCGAAAAACGCGCATTTGGTACACTATAGGCAGCTATCCATACTGCGCCGCCCCAACAGCAACAAATAAGCGGGTCTGCAATGACAACCAAGACCTTCAGGACTACGATGCTCCCCTACCGGCAGCAGGGCGAAATTGACTACGGCAGCCTTGACTTCAACCCCGATGAGACGGAACCGCCGGAAGATGCAATGGAGCAAAACGAAGAACTTAATGAAATCCACAACTTGCTGCGCGCCTACGTCGTTGACTTTGGCCGTCGTCCCAACGTCTTTCTGGACCGCGAGACCAACATCTGCAACGACCCCGGCAACCTCAACGTCCGCATTGCGCCGGACTTGTACCTGGCCTTTGGCGTTGACGCCGAAGCCATCCGCCCGCGGAAGCTCTACCTTCCTTGGGAAGCGGGCAAACCCCCGGACTGGGCGTTGGAAGTCGCGTCGGCCAGCACCGCCCGGCGAGACGTCAACAACAAACCCGCCATCTACGCCCGCATCGGCGTTCCCGAATACTGGCGCTTCGACCCCAGCGGAGGCCGCAACTACGGGCAGCCGCTTTACGGCGGAATGCTGGTTGGCTCCGCATACCAGGAAATTGGGCTGACTACCGAACCCGACGGCGTTCTCAAGGCATACAGCGAAGTACTGGAACTCAGCCTGTGCTGGGACGAAGGCTGGCCTCGTTTCTACGACCATTCGACGGGGTCCTATCTGGAGAACTGGCGGCAGGTGTCGGCCGACCGGGAAGCGGAACGGGCCGCCCGTCGATCCACCGAGGCGGAAGTCGAACTTCTCCGTGAAAGGCTGCGCCACCTTGAATCAGGCGGTTAGCCGCCGTGCCTCGTCCGGGCTGTAGTTTAAGTAGCCAGCCGGTAACTCGGCTGACTACTCAAACTGCCTGGGTTCTCCACGCTCCCTGCGGTCAGCCGGTTTCCGCCTGATTCGGGACGCGTCAATTACCTTCCAGCACAAAATCGGCCAAACGCTCGCCCATCATCAACACCGTGGGGTTGATGGCCGCCCGAACCAAGTCGGGCATGATGGAGGCATCGGCCACCCGCAGTCCCTCCAAGCCGTACACCTTGCCGTACTGGTCCACCACCGCCATCGGGTCCAACGACAGGCCCATCTTGCAGGTGCCGGAAATGTGAGAATAGGTGTGGGCCTCCCGCAGCATCCACCGGTCCAGTGCTTCGTCCGACACCAGGTCGGCGTCGGCCGGCTCAATCCGTTCACCGATCAAGCCCTTCAACTCGTCGCTTTCAGCCAACTGCAAACACATCCTGACGGCAGCCCTCAGCCGCTCCCGGTCAAACGGGTCGGCCAAGTAGTTGTAGTCGAGGAACGGTTGGATCGTGGGATCGTTGGAGGTCAAGCGTAGTTCACCCGAGGATACGGGCAGCAGCAGGCCGGTCATCATCTCCATACGCCGGTCGGACGGGTCGTCGCCGATATCCGCTGGGAAGGGCAACTCAGAGGCTTGGACGCGCCGCGTTACGAATACCCCCATGATTATGGAAAGGTCATTCCGCAGGTGTGACCCGGGCGCGGTAAACCGGAGGTTGACGCCGCCTCGGGTTGGAACCTCCCCCACCGGGTGGCCTTCTTTCACCCGCCAAGTCACGTACAGCTTGGGATGGTCCCGCAGATTTTGACCCACGCCGGGAACGTTCAATACCACCGGAATCCCCAAGCTGGTCAGGTGGTCAGCCGGGCCGACGCCGGAAAGCATCAGCAGTTGGGGCGAGCCGACGGCCCCGGCGCTGAGGATTATGTTATTCCCCTCGACGACGAACGTTTCGCCCCCGCTCTCCACTACCACACCCGTCGCCCGATTGCCCTCGAACAATACCCGGTGGACGTGGCAATTGGGACGGATGGTCAAATTCAGCCGGTGCCGTCCCTGGCTCAGGTACCCCAAGGACGTGCTGAAACGCACACGGTTGTGGTTATTGCTGATTGAGGGGCCGACTCCTTGGGCCGAGGGGCTGTTATGGTCATCCGTTTCCGCAAACCCGCTGGAAATGCAGGCATTGAAGAACGCCCATTGGGCCGGCCGCCAGTCCTCTTTCTTGGCGTGATGAACGAAGATAGGACCTTCCGAGCCATGGTCGTCGCCGTGCTGGTCTACGTCAGTCTCGATTCTTCTGAAATAGGGCAAAACTTTCCCGAAGCTCCACTCGTCGTTGCCCAGCGATGCCCAAGCGTCAAAGTCTTCCGGTATTCCCCGGAAGAAGGCGGACATGTTGATGGCGCTGGAGCCGCCCGTAACCTTGCCTCTGGGGACTGACATTATCGGGGCAACGCTGGTGGCCCTGGCTTGGTACCTCCAACTATGGTTGCTGTTGGCCAATGCAACGGGGTGACCGCCGGGCGTCCTCGCCGTCGGCAGCCCCGGACTGGTGTCGTAACCATACTTGAGGTCGTCGGGAAGCCATTCAAAGTCGGGATAATCCGGCCCTGCTTCCAACAGCAACACCGGCCTGTCTCCCGATTCCGATAGCCGGGTGGCAAGAATTGCCCCCGCCGAACCGGCGCCTACTATAATCGTGTCGTACTTCATTGCTCTTCCTCCCGGACCTTGGTGGTTGGCCCTTGATGGAATGATTATACGTTCCAAATTTCTTGCGGGCTAACAACCGGATGGTTATACTCCCAATGACCGCGATGTAGCTATCCTTCCCGGTCTGTGACGAGCTATAAATGAAACCAGCCAAGTTTGATTATCACTCCCCGCAGTCCAGGTCCGAGGCGTTGGAACTCCTTGCCGAGCATGGCGACGACGCCAAGATACTGGCCGGCGGTCAAAGCCTCATGCCCCTGATGAACATGCGCTTGGTGCGCCCCGGCGTCGTGATCGACATCAACGGCATCGGCGACCTGACCCAGATAACTCCGGAGCAGGACGGCGGCCTGTCCGTCGGCGCCCTTACCCGGCACCGTCAGATCGAGCAGTCCAGCTTGGTGCGGGAAAGATTCCCGTTGCTGGCGGAAGCGGTGCCCAACATCGGCCATTTTCAGATAAGGAACCGCGGCACTGTTGGCGGGAGCCTGGCCCACGCCGACCCCGCCGCCGAGATACCCGCCCTCAGTCTTACACTCGACGCGGAGTTCGTCATCACCAAGAAAGGGAGCGAGCGGGTGGCCAATGCGGACGAATTCTTTGTCACCCACCTCACAACCATCCTGGAGCCGGACGAAATGCTGACGCAGGTCCGGTTCCCAAGCCCGCCGCAGCCGTGGCAATGGGGCTTCCAGGAGGTGTGCCGCAGGGCCGGTGACTTCGCCTTGGTGGGCGCGGTAGCCATGCTACAACTGGACGCCAACGGCGTTTGCCGGGATAGCCGAATCACCATTTTCGGCGCCGGCGGCACGCCGTTGAGAATGCGGACCGCCGAGGGCATTTTGGAGGGTAGTCAAGTTGACGCCGGCGTTCGTCAGCAAGCGGCAGAAGCAGTCAGCCAAGCGTTGGACCCTATTTCCGACATCCACGCCTCCGCCGAATACCGCAAAGACGTCGGGGGCGTCATGGCCCGCCGCGCGCTGGAGCAAGCCTTGGCAGCGTCCCCTGTCAACCCATGAGCCTACACCATATCAAGGATGTAGCATGAGTTCCGAGCGAGATATAAAGCTAACCGTCAATGGCAGAGAATACAGCGGCCACGCAGAGGTCCGAATGACCTTGGCGGACTTCATCCGGGGAGAACTGGACCTCACCGGCACCCACTTGGGTTGTGAGCACGGCGTATGCGGGGCCTGCACCATTCTGTTCAACGGCCAAGCCGTCCGGTCCTGCTTGATGCTTGCCGTCCAAGCCGACGGCGCCAACCTGATGACTGTCGAGGGGCTGGCCAACGGGGATGAACTGCATCCGCTTCAAGCGGCCTTCCAGCAAAACCATGCCCTGCAGTGCGGGTTCTGCACGCCTGGCATGTTGATGACCGCCTACGCCTTCCTTAGAGATACGCCCAACCCCACTGAACAGCAGGTCAGGGAGGGCATATCGGGGAATATCTGCCGCTGCACCGGCTACGCCCCCATCGTCCAAGCCATCCTGCAGACCAGCCGGGAAACTCCTTCTCCCTGAACTCCCCTCAACCCATTCATCCTCGTCATTGAAAAGGTCAAGTGATGGTCGAAACGCACCCAAGGCAAACATATATCGGGCAATCGATCATCCGAAAGGAAGACGCCCGGTTTCTTATGGGTAGAGCGGCTTTTGTGGACGACGTAACTCTACCCGGGATGCTCCACGCGGCTTTCCTCCGGAGTCCCCACGCCCACGCCAGGATCACCGGCATCGACGCGGCCAAGGCGTTAGCCATCCCCGGCGTGGCTGGCGTCTTCACATTTGAAGACTTTGCGGAGCAGGCTAAGCCCATTCCCGTCAGGCTGTACCAACTGCCCGGCTTGGAGCCTTTCCTGCAATACCCCTTGGCCCAGGACAAGGTGCGTTACGTCGGCGAGCCGGTAGCAATGGTAGTGGCCGAAAGCCGGTACTTGGCCGAGGACGCGGCGGAAGCCATCGACGTGACCTACGAGCTTCTGCCCGCCGTCGTTGACATAGAAGAATCGCTGCGGGACGAAATTATCATTCACGAAGCGGCAGGGACCAACCGTTCGGCCCACTTCTCCGTGTCCACCGGAGACGTTGCAGAGGCCTTCCGCGACGCGGACTATACCCGGAAGGAACGGTTCAAGTCCCACCGGCACACCGGCAACCCGCTGGAGACCCGCGGCATGATAGCCGAGTACGACGCCGAAACGGGCCACCTGACGGTTTGGGGAGAGACCAAGGTCCCCCACTTCAACCGCGAAGTGCTGTCATCGCTGCTGCAAATGCCCGTAGAAGAAATTCACTTCATCGAACAGGACGTCGGCGGCGGCTTTGGCATCCGGGGAGAGTTCTACCCTGAAGATTTCGTGGTGCCCTTGGCCGCCATCAAGCTCGGCAAGCCGGTCAAGTGGATCGAAGACCGGCTGGAACACCTGATATCGGCCAACCACTCCAGGGACGTGCTCTGCGACATAGAAATCGCCGCCAAAAACGACGGTACCATCCTGGGCATACGGGCGCAGGTCTACGGCGACATGGGCGGCTACATTCGCACCCACGGCAGCTTGGTTCCTTCTTCCACCGCGGGCCTGCTTATGGGACCGTACAACGTCCCCGCTTACGAATGCGAGGTCAACTGCGTACTGACCAACAAGACCGGCGTCGGCACATTCCGCGCGCCGGGCCGGTACGAGTCGTGCTTTATCCGCGAACGTCTGCTGGACATGATGGCGGCGGACCTGGGCATCGACCCGGCGGAGTTGCGTCTCAGGAACTTCGTCCAACCTTCCCAGATGCCCTACAACGCCGGGCGCACCAGGGCCGAGGGCGACACCGTTTTCGACAGCGGCGATTACCCGCAGGGACTGAATGCGGCCTTGGAGCAAATCGGCTATTCAGAAATAAAAACGTCTCAAGGACTTCACGCCGACGGCAGGTATCAAGGCGTCGGCTTGGCATCCTACGTGAAGAACACCGGCCGGGGCCCCTATGAAGGAGCGCGGGTCGTCGTCAACCGGCAGGGCGAGGTGTCGGTTTACATGGGAATCACCACCATGGGCCAAGGACACGAGACCGCTATGGCCCAAGTCTGCGCCGACTCGTTGGGCGTTCCTATGGACGTTATCAGCATCTACCACGGCAACACCGACTACATTCCCTACGGCGGCGGGACCTACGGAAGCCGCGGCGCGGTAATGGGCGGGAACGCCGTGGTGCTGGCCTGCCGGGAGCTACAGGTCAAGGCATTGGAGCTGGCCAGTACCTACCTGGACACCGAGCCGGAGAATTTAGTGCTTCTAAGCGGATCCATTTACCGCAAGGGAGAAGACGGGTCCGCACCACTGATGACGCTGGGAGAGGTGGCCGGGCTGGCGCAACGCCCCGGCGAAGACAACGAAGACCCAGCCGGCCTTGAGACCACCGAATACTTTGAAACTGAAGAGCTTACCTACAGCTACGGCAGCCACGTGGCCCACGTCGCGGTGGACCCGGAAACGGGGAAGGTCGACATTCTCCGCTACGTGGTCGTGGAGGACATCGGACGAGCCATCAACCCTTTGATGGTCCACGGGCAGGCCGTGGGGAGCGCCGTCCAAGGCATCGGGGCAACTATTCTTGAGCAGCTTGCCTACGACGACAACGGCCAATTGCTCGCCGGTAGTTTCATGGACTACCTGCTACCCACCAGCACCGACGCCCCGGACATAGAGAGCATCGTTCTGGAAGAGGCTCCATCACCCCTGAACCCGTTGGGGGTGAAGGGCGCCGGCGAGGGCGGCATCGTTGCCACCGGGGCCGCCTTGACCAATGCCGTGGTAAATGCGCTGTCGCCGTTGGGCATTCAGATAAACGAGCTTCCCTTGAGTCCCGACAGGATTATGGGGTTAATACGGGAACGACAAGGGTAACGATCGCCGCTGAAGGATAGGGCAGGGCAGAATAAAAATGCCTGCGCCCGGTTAGTTCACCAATGGGATGCGCGACAGCATATCCCGTATCCCTTCCATTAGCCCCTCAAGCCGCGCCTGCCGCTGCTCCAATACCGAGAAACGGGTTTCAAAGGTATCAAACCGCTGTTCCATACGCTGCTCTATGCGGACGCAACGTTGGTCTAAGGAATCGAGCCGCTTATGCGTCATTTGGAACATGAACACCATCAAACCGGCCAGCGCGACCCCGACGGTTATGATGGCTATCATGTCCGGCGTCATTCTGCTTCAGTCTTCCTCAACCTTCAGCCTATCCCCAACCGCCCCAAATAACCCTCGCTTCCGGCGGGAATGACCAAGCCCTGCTCCACGCCGGAGCGGTACATATTCCCCAGGGTTGCCAAGCGTGCGTCCGAAGGCCGCGTCCCTTCGTTAAGGTGGGCGTTCAAGTCCGACAGGCTGTTGTAGGCTTGGTCCACGTGCCAGTAGAAGGACAACAACCAAGCCAACTCCCTCTCGGCGGCCGGCGCGGGGATGTCTGATATGTCGAGGATCGCTTCCTCAACCTTGGTGTACCGCAGGATGCCGGCCTTGTCGGCGGCGTCCCGGCTGTAGTAGCGGCGGCGGCTCAGCTCCCGCATCCGCGAAACGTAGTCGTCTTCGCCGTATATATCTTTCGGTGACCATTCTTTCCGCATGTCCAGCGCCACGTCCCCGTTGGGACCCACGATGGCAACGGCAATGTCCGACCCCAGCGCGTTGTCGTGCTCGAACACCACCGCTTCCCTCAGCAATGCCTCCTGGAGCATCAACGTCAGTTCCCTGGGAATCTTCCGATACCGGGCGCCGCTGGCCTCATCGTTGACGTCTGCCCCCACACCGCCGGTATTGAAAACGTAGTACTCCTGGGCCATGCCGCCCTGGTCTATCTCTCGCAGGATGTGGTACAACAGGTTGGCGTTTTCGTCCTCCAGCCCGATGATGAACGGGTCGGAGAAGTACTCCACGTATGGCCTGCCGATTGCGCCCACCGCCGCGCCCATTTGCACGGCCTCCCCATACATCAGCACCCTTATGTATTGCTCCAGGCTCAACTTCCGCAACGGAGGTATGATCGTGTTCTGGCGCATGACGGCTTGCCAGAAAATCCGGTCGGTGGTCTCCATTGGAACGTGGACCGAGTCTTTCAAACGGCCGTTGGTAATGGCCTCAATCAGGTGCTGGGCATTTTTCCTGTCGATCAACCGGGGCCGGGACAATGTGACCCGCATGTTGCGGACCGGGTTAAGCATATAATCGGGCACGCCGTCATCAATATTGACCGGCACGTTTTCCAGCGTTTCCTGGTCATTGGGAACGTCTTCGGTGCCTCGGATGGCTTGATAGGTAATAGGGTCCTCTTCCTGGTTCAACCCGAAGGGCATGGCGTAGAAGTTGTTCTCCGTGCCGTCGATTCCGTGGGTGATTCGTACCTTTTGGTTGTTGTGCTCAACCTCTATGGGCTCGGAGAGGGGTTGCAGTAACACGATGTCGTCGTTCATCGGGTACACGCCCTCTTCCTGGTCTTCTTTAAGGGAAAGGAGTTGGGCTAAATTGCTGTTGGCCAACTCTATCATTATGGTGAGGGTGCTCTTGCCATGGAGAGAAGGCCCCACCGTAATCAAAGCAGTATTCTTGGCTGCGCCCTCCAGGGTCTTTACCCTCGCCATGCTCAAAGCGGCTTGGATGGCCAGTCCTTTGGCCTGCTTTACCAGGAACATTGCGATGGACAGAGGGCCCATCTTGTGCTCGCCCACGTAGTCGAAACCCAAGTGCAGCGATAGCCCCTTGGTGGGCGCTTTGAAGACCAGCTTGGTCAGGCCGGACTCCTCGATCCGGGCCTTGAGATCGTCGGACAAGTCCAGGTCTTCCAGCCAATTCGGGATGGTCACCTCGAGAATATCCGGTGTTGACGTGCGTTCATCCTCGGGGAGGTCGAACGTAAGTTGGCGCCACATGATGGGAATCTGCATGTAACGGGCGCCGAAGAGCAGTTGGCGCGCGTGGAAGGACCGGCCCGGCGCGTCACAAATTTGCCTGTCGGTCTGGATGATGGTCTGTCCCGAAGCGAACTGCTGCTTCATGTAATCGTTGATGCGTTCTAAGACTTCGGAAAATAGGGCTTGGTTAGTCTCGCTGAAGGACAGCGCATCCCGGTTTTGAACGAAATCATCGACGAAGTACTGGGTAAGGTCCGGGCGGCGGACGACCCCCAGTTGACTGAAAAACGCCAGCCCGCCGCTGTCCAGCCTGACTACCACTTCGGGCCACGCCCTTGTGGCCGCCCGACCTGCGGCATTGGCCTCCTCGGCCTCCCGGTCTATGGCGCTGGCTTCGGTGAATATGCGTTGCTGCGCCTCTTCCGGCATATCCTGAAGGACCGGCATGTGCTGGTAGAGCCATTCGATGGGAGGATTGAAAAACTGGCTCTCCGCCGGTTGCCCCTGTCTTGCCAGTCCTGCCAATTCGTCCAACGCCTTCAGGAAACCTGGGTTGACGGCCGGCGCGGCGAGGGGAGAGGGGGGTTGCTGTTGGCTATCCGAACTCATGCTGTTGTCCCCACTGGAAACCCCTATTTAATGCGGGGTGAGCTTGCCCGCGTGTGTATCGGGCACAGGACGCCTGTTCACGGCGGTCAGAGTATGCTACATGGTAGCCGCTATCAAGTCAAAGCGCGACTCATTCCAACTAAGCCCATTTCCCTCCAAACCAAATGAGATTGGCCAGCCCCATGTGTGGAATTCGAGGCAGGGTGTTAAAATACCGCCAACCGGAAACTTAAAGAAAACTCTGCGCAATCTGGGCGCCCTCTGTATTAAACGGGCCTGTTGCGCCCAAAAAATTAGACCGGAACAAGAGAGGTTAAGAATGACTCAAATGACCGGCGGTCAAGCCTTGATGAAGTCCCTCTATTTGGAGGGGGTACGGGTAATCTTCGGCCTGCCCGGAGTCCAGTTGTACCACGCCATGGACGCACTGTACGATGAACCCGGCATCCGGTTCATCACCACCAGGCACGAGCAGGCAACCACCTACATGGCCGACGGTTATTCCCGAGCCGGCGGCGGCATCGGCACGGCGCTGATGGTGCCTGGGCCGGGACTGCTGAACGCGGCTTCCGGCATCAGCACCGCCTACTCCGCATCCTCCCCGATACTGGTGGTGTCTGGGCAGGTGGAGCGCGACATGATAGGCGTGGACCGTGGAGTGCTGCACGAGGTCAACGACCAGCAGGACTGCATCCGCCCCATTACCAAGTGGGCCGAGCGCATTTTGGACCCGGCCAAGGTGCCCGACGTGGTGCACGAGGCTTTTTACCATCTGAAGACCGGGCGGCCCAGGCCGGTCGAGATAGAAATCCCGCCGGAAACCTTGGCCGACATGGCCGACGTAGAGTTGCGGGAACCGGAGGAATACCCTCAGCCGGGAGCGGACAGCCGGCAAATCGCCGAAGCCGCCAAAGTCCTGAAGGAAGCCGAGTCACCGATGATCCTCGTCGGGGGCGGTGTAATCTCCTCCGGGGCGTCCCGGGAACTCATCAGGGTCGCAGAATTCCTGCAAGCCCCGGTGTTGGCGACTGCCGAGGGGAGAGGCGCTATTTCCGACCATCATCCCCTGTCCTTGGGCGCAATGAGGCTGCGCAACGACCCCTTCGGGCAGGACGACTACGGCCACGACGTGATTCTGGCCGTGGGCACCAGGATACAGAACCCCCAGTTCATCAACGGGCAGCGCGTAGTGCAGATCGACATCGACCCCGAAGAACTGGGCCGCAACTACGACGACACCCTGGGCATCCAGGGCGACGCCCGGGTGACTCTGGCCGGGCTATACGACGCCCTGTCCTCTACCATGTCTGCCAAGCCCAGCCGCCAAGCGGAGATCGACAGGCTCAAGGTGACACGTACCCAAACAGAGCCCAGGGTAGAGCCACAGGACTCGTACCTCGATGCGGTCCGCAACGCCATGCCTGAAGACGGCATCCTCATCGCGGGCATGACTCAGATGGGCTACTACAGCCGCGCTTACTATCCGGTTTACGAACCCCGCACCTTCATTACATCGTCCTATTCCGGTAATCTTGGCTACGCGTACCCTGTTGCCTTGGGCGCCAAGGTAGCCCAGCCGGACAAGGCGGTGGTGGCCTTGTCCGGCGACGGCGGGTTCTTGTTCAATTCTCAGGAGATGGCTACGGCGGTCCAACACGGAATCAACGTGGTCGTCGTGGTGTTCAACGACAACGCCTACGGCAACGTCCTGCGAGACCAAGTCACCCGGTTTGATGGCCGCTCCATAGGTGCGGAGCTTCACAACCCGGACTTTATCAAGCTGGCCGAAGCTTACGGCGTCAAGGGTATGAGGGCCAATGACTCGAAGGAGTTGGAGTCCAAGCTACGTGAAGCCCTGGAGCTGGACGCCCCGGTTTTGATAGAGGTGCCCGTCGGGATGATGCCCACTCCGTTTACTTAACCCGGTGTGGAACCGCCGACCAACCAGATTTCGTCATTCCCATGAAAATAGGTTTTTTCATGCCCCATAAGTGGCCCTCACAGGACCATCCGTCATTCCCGCGAATGCGGGAATCCACGGGCCTTGGATAATAGCAGTGCCCATCCTAGTTGGACTGTGGGGCCCTCTTTCGCGGGGATGACGAGGAAATATCAACATAGCTTACAAACCGTTATTGATCGTTTTTGAAGGAGGAGCGATATGCTGGACTACAAGCCGAACCTAGTGCTTTCCACTCAAGAGTTCGACGTAGTGGGCACCCGTCCTATCCGCCATGACGGGCCGGACAAAGTTACGGGCCGCGCCCGTTACGGGGCCGACATCCAATTGCCCAACCTGTTATTCGGCAAGATGTTGCGCAGCCCTCATCCCCACGCCCGCATCCGGAACATCGACGCCAGCCGGGCGCTGGCCCTGCCGGGCGTAAAGGCAGTGATTACCGCCGCAGACCTGCCGGAGGTGTCAGCGCAAGTTGCAGACTTGGAAGAGGGCGCCGCCGTGAACTACGGTTTCTACAGCCGCAACGTGATGGCGCGAGAGAAGGTCCTCTACCGGGGGCACGCTTTGGCCGCGGTTGCAGCGACCAGCGCCCATATTGCCGAGCAGGCCTTGTCGTTAATCGACGTTGACTATGAAGTGCTTGGGCCGGTGCTCAACGCCGACGATGCCATGAAAGACGACGCTCCCATCCTCCATGAAAGGCTGCTGACCTTGGCCGACCCGGCATTGCGCCCCGGGGGTTGGGGAGCGACAGACACCGAGAACGCCAGCAACGTGGCGAACCGCTTCCAGTTCACTATGGGAGACATAGAAAAGGGGTTCCAGGAAGCCGATGTCATCGTCGATCGGGAGTTCCACACCAAGCCGGTGCACCAAGGGTACATCGAACCACACTCGGCCACTGCGCTATGGAGCACCGACGACTCCGTCACCATCTGGTGCAGCAGCCAAGGCCACTTCGCAGTGCGGGACCACACTTCCCTGATTCTCGGCGTCCCCGTTTCCCATGTGAAAATTGTACCCATGGAGATCGGCGGCGGTTTCGGCGGCAAGGGACAGGGCGGCGTGTACTTGGAACCCGTGGCAGCGGCGTTATCCCGCAAGACCGGCCAGCCGGTGAAGATAACCATGAACCGGACCGAGGTGTTCGAGGGCACGGGCCCCACATCCGCCACTCACATCCGGGTCAAGATGGGCGCAACCAACGACGGCCGTATTACCGCCGCCGAGGCCAGGCTGGTCTACGAGGCCGGCGCCTTCCCAGGCTCCCCGGTGCCCTCGGGATGCCGCACTATGCTGGCCCCTTACAACATACCCAACGTCTACGTAGAGGGGCTGGACGTCCTGGTCAACTCCCAGAAGGCCGCGGCGTACCGCGCACCCGGATCACCGCCGGCGGCTTTCGCGGCGGAGTCGGTTGTCGACGAGCTTTGCCAGAAACTGGGCATAGACCCCATTGAGTTCAGGCTCCGCAACGCCTCCGAGGAAGGCACTCGGCAGGCCGCTGGCCCGGTGTTCCGCCGGATCGGTTTCGTCGAGACTTTGCAGGCCGCGCAGCAGCATCCCCATGTCGCAACCGACTTGACCGGCCCCAACCGCGGCAGGGGCGTTGCCGCCGGCGCGTGGTTCAACGGCACCGGACCGGCCAGCGCAGTCGTCAGCGTCAACCCCGACGGCACCGTGAGCTTGGTGGAAGGGTCTCCAGACATCGGCGGCTCCCGCACCGCCATGGCCATGCACGTCGCCGAGGTGTTGGGAATCCCGGTAGAGGAAGTAAAGCCCGCGGTGGTGGACACCGACTCCATCGGATATAGCTCCGGCGCAGGCGGCAGCGGCGTAACTTTCAAAATGGGTACGGCTTGCTACTTGGCCGCTCAGGACGTCACCCGCCAGATGGTTGAGCGGGCCGCCAAGCAATGGGACGTGGACCCCGAATCCGTGGTCTACGATGCCGGCGTCGTTCAGCATAAAGAGGACCCGGAACTGAAGACGACCTTCAAGCAACTGGCCCGCCGCCTGAACGCCACCGGAGGCCCAATCGTCGGCCGGGGCACCACCAACCCCGGAGGTGTCGGCAACGCTTTCGGGCTGCACATAGTGGACGTAGAAGTGGACCCCGACACCGGAAAGGTGGAAATCCTGCGCTACACTGCCCTCCAGGACTGCGGCAAGGCCATCCATCCCAGCTACGTGGAGGGCCAGATTCAAGGCGGCGCGGTCCAAGGAATCGGCTGGGCCTTGAACGAAGAGTACTTCGTCAACGACAACGGCCAGATGATGAACTCCAGCTTCCTGGACTACCGTATGCCCACCAGCCTGGACCTGCCGATGATCGACACGGTCATCGTTGAAGTAGCTAACCCGGGCCACCCCTACGGCGTCCGCGGCACCGGCGAGGTGCCACTGGTGCCCCCCATGGCGGCCATCGCCAACGCCATCAGCAACGCCATCGGCGTCCGAATGACCAGCCTGCCCATGACGCCGGGTAGCGTGCTTGAGACGTTATGGGAGGGAGGAAACGCCTAGCAGGACTGGCGTAAAACCACTACCGCGTCGTACAGCGGGGCCTTGCTTCTCGTGCGGAGCCTGGCCCCGCTGTTTATTATGCTTGACCCGGTGCACTCTCGGAGTTTCTTTACCCCAAGGACCGTGAGTCCATTGAGACCGGCGATGTCACACACCCGCTCTTCAAACGTCAGTGCAACGGGCCCGGCGATCATACCCTCACAACAACTGGTAGTGGGCTTCCGTGGGCTGGCGGTCCACGCCGTTCACCGGCACCACGTCCTGAGGGCAGGCTGAAAAGGCCATCACACAGTCCATCTCGGCGCGCAGCAGCACGTAGTTGCCCGGCTGGCACACCGGCGGCTCAAAGGTCAAGTTGCCGTTGGGCTGCACCGGTATGTTCATGAAAAGGTTCCAAGGACTGGGAATGTCTGGCGGCGTAAGCCCCAACTCAGTCAACGCCGCCCTCAGATTGTCGGTGCAGTTGTCGTGGTAACCCTCGCAGCCCAGCAACTCGTAGCGGTACCGGTCGCAGGCCGACATCAACGTATCGTGCAGCCCGCCTGACGTGTCCTCCACGAAGTGCAGTATCGGACGCCTTTTGTTCGTGACCATGATGTCGCCTGCCCGCGGCAAAATGCCGTCTATCGCCGTCCGGCAGTGCTCCATGGACATGAACTCGGCCATGTCGTCGCGGTTGAACGCCCATGTATCCACCACTTGCTGCCCATGGGTGTTGATGACCTTGAACTGCTGGCCCTTGGCGACGAAGCAGGCCGTCCCTTTTCTCGCAGGTATAGCGACTCGCTCACTGGTTGTCACGGTTCGACTTCCTCCTTCCTGTTCACGAAGAAAACTCTGAACTCTCCGCGACCTCTGCGGTAAATTTACTCGGAGTACCGCCCCCAGACCGCCGGCAGCTTCGCCAGCGCCTCGCCGGGCAACGGCCCTTTCGCGGCGCACTTCACGGCTTGCTCCAAGTGGTCCACGCTGGAATACCCCACCATGGCCGTCGAAACCGATGGGTTGCCCAGAACGAACCGCAACGACGCCTCCACCAAATCGTCAACGTAGCCCTCGTCCGCCAGGAACCTGAAGTCTGCCGACCGGCCTAGGTCCTGGGCGTAGTCCCGGCCCGATCCGATAGGACCTACCGAAGGCGCCGCCATAGGGTGCCTTTGTTCGAAACCGGCAAGGGCTCCGGCCGCCAATACCCTGATGGCGATTACCCCCATTTCTGACGCCGTCGCCCTGTCTATAAGCTTGTCGTAGTTGGGCATGTCGAACTCTGCTCCAACGTCCGCCGCCGCGCTGGGGTTCAGTAAGCTGTAGACCGTCTGGATGGTTCGCATCGCTCCCGAGTCTGCAATCCGGTGCAACGCGGAAGTCTCCCCCACACCGGTTAACCCCCAATGCCTAATCTTTCCTTGGGACCGCAAGGCCTGGACAGCCTCGTTCACCTCACCCAGAACGTCCTCCACTGTCAGGACATCGCGCCCCAGGTCGCGCTCCGAGCCGACCCGGTTGTGCAACTGGATAAGGTCCACGTTATCCCGGCCCATCCTGCTCAGGCTGGCCTCCACCGACCGCACCACGCCGCCTTTTAAGTCGGAGCCGTCGTCAGCAAACAGCCGGTACTTGGTGCCCACGTATACCGGAGCGTTAAGCTCCCTCAACACCTTGCCCAGGTTGGTCTCTGACTGGCCGTCTCCATAGGATGAAGCGGTGTCAAAGTAGTTGATCCCCAGCTCCATCGCCCGGGCCACCGCCTTCACTTGGTCCTCGTGGCTCCCCCGTATCAGCAGCCCTCCCACGTTGCCGCATCCGAAACCGATTTCGGAGACGTTCATTCCGGTCTGCCCCATTGGCCGATATTCCATAGTCATCTGCACCCTTTAACAAGAATGAGTCGGTGTCCGTTGGAACAACATCGTTCTCCTATGGACCATCCGGACGCTGCCGCGCCGGAATATTCGCTCTGTATATTACATTATCGGGAACGTTCCCCACAGCACGAACCTGTCCCCAGGGCAATCACGTTATAAAGTTTTGCGGCCCATTTAATCCCCCGTCTTCACGGGGGCAGGCGTCATTCCCGCGAAGGCGGGAATCCACGCTGTCTCCCATAGGCAAATTTACCCTTTCCAACGACTATGGATTCCCGTTTCCACGGGAATGACAGGAGGTTCTGCGGCAGATTTGGCCTGTCTGGTGCACTGATAGTTAAAACGCGATTGCCTTGACCTGTCCCCCAGGGCCTTTTCATTCTCTCGTCATTCCCGCGCAGACGGGAATCCATGTGGTCCTGCCACGAGAAGATTGCCATAGGCCACAGTCATGTAGGGTCCCGCTTTCGCGGGAAAGACGGGACCCGTTTAACCCAATCGGGAAAATGAAAAGGCCCTGACCTGTCCCCCGCGCCGATTGACGGTATATTGCAGGGCTTCTACACTGCCCATTGGCTGGAATCAGTCGAGTCGCTTGTAAAGACTTCTTGGGAGCGGGCAGCTATGACGCCGGCGCCCGGAGCGTAGGAGTCAAGGACCCGTTTAGTGGTAGTTGCTGAGACCAGGGGACAGTTTTCGCCCTACCGATGGGTGGTGATGGTGATATGGATGGTCTCCAGCGTCTCAGGGTTCATGGTTGTATCCACCTTCGGAATCCTGTTGCCGGAAATCACTGCGGAACTGGGTCTCTCTCCCACGCAGCAGGGCCTGCTTGGGTCGGCGGCATTCTGGGGCAACCTGACGCTCGCGGTGCCCTTGAGTTGGTTGTTCTCCAGGTTCAGCCCCAAGACGTTGACCACCGTGACGATGGTCTTCTCCACAGTCTTCATCCTTGTTCAAGCCTCGGCGCCTTTGTTCGCGGTCCTGATTTTTGGCAGACTGGCCTTCGGCTTCTCAGTAATTGCCCGCCAACCTGCCCAAGCCATCCTGATGCAGCAGTGGTTCCCCCCCAGAGAGTTTGTCACAGTCAACGCCATCGGTAACACCATGTTCGGGCTGGTGGTGGGTGGAGGAGTTGCAACCGCCCCGTTCATCCTCAGCGGTCTCGGCAACGATTGGCGCATGACCCTGGGCGTCTTCGGAGGCCTCTTGGCGTTGGAGACCGTCTTGTGGATCGTATTGGGCCGGGAAAATGCCGGTGCCGCGACGAGCCGCCGGTCTGAAGCCCTGGACATAGACATCATCCGCCGGGCCTTCAAATACCGGGACCTTTGGATAACGGGCTTCGGCTTCCTGGGTGCAACCCTCGCGTTCTTCGCCTTCATATCCTTTTTCCCGACCATGGCGCTGGAAAACTACAACATCCCCTTACGCTGGTCCGGCAGCCTGCTGGCATTGGGAATCGTGACAGGCGGCGCAAGCGGCTTGGCTGTCGGGTATATCGCCACCGTGACCCGTCAAGACAAGGTGCTGTTGGGAGTGCTGGGAGCGTTGATGGCCTACACTTTTGCCGCCATGCCTCTGACCGGGTCGGTGCCCTTGTTGCTCTTGTTTAACTTTCTGAACGGGGTTGCATGGGGCTTCTGGCCCATTCTCTACACGGTGCCCTTCCACCTACGGGGAATCAGGCCCCGCGAGGTCGCCGTGGCCGTGGGATTCATCGCCATGATGGTCTCCCTGGGATCTACCCTTGGCCCGCTGGTCACAGGGTTGCTCCAGGAACACTTCGGGGACTTGAGGCTGGCCCTGCTATGCGTCAGCGTCGCCCCCATGACCCTCACCACAGCAGGCATCCTCCTGAAGCAGGGGTCATCGCCCAACGAGTAGGCCGTTCGGAAAAATTAACTGCTAAAGTAGAGAATGATGATCGCGATAGCCTGCTCTTTCGTGATACGACTAGCAAAATAGTCAATTACCGCCGTTATAGCCTCTTCCTTGCTTATCCCGGCGTCGCCGTCGTCGTCGTACGGGATACCCAGCGACAACTGCGGGGATGCAGTGTTGCCCTTGCCATCAGCGCCCGTCACCGCATCGGCCGCAATGTCCACAGTCACGGGGGCGGCGGCGTTTGGCGTTACGTCGAACGTATAGAAAGCGTTGCCACTGCTGCTGGTGAAGTTGCTGACGGCGCCATTCGCCGCGTCGACATCTTCGATGGTAAAGCCCGAAACCGGCTCGCTGAATGCGACCGTCACAAAAATAGGCGTGTTGAATCTGACTGAGGTAGCCGTGTTGCTCGTGGCATATACGCCCGGTGCGATGCGGACCATTATGCTGGAAATACCGGCAACAGGCTGCTCGGATTCATCCGCGTTCACTACAACTCCGGAGAACGAGTACGTACCCTCCATGCTGGAGGTGGTAACCATGTACGTAAAGGCCTGACTACCCGACAGGGTGAAGCTGACTCCCTGGCCTGTTGCCACAACTGAGGGTCCCGGCAGACTGCTGGATACATGAGTGAACCCGGGCGGCAGCGTCTCTACTACCTCGCCAGAGGCGCCGTATCCGGAGGCGGTGACTGGTACTACCACCGCGCTTCCGGGACTCACGTGCACCCGCGAATATGACCGGGTGGCTCCCCATGTTGCCGGCGTTCCGACCCCGGTCGCGGACCAGGGGCCCTCTCCGGTAACATGGACCGCCCGCAATTGAACGTCGTACAGGGTACCTGCTGCCAAGCCGGTAAGGAGATATTCCAAGCCACCGGAACCGGTCCAGATGTCCTCCACTGCGGTCCAGTTGGCCTCCACCGTCTCGTCGGCGCCGGTCCGGATGTAGCGCAAGTCGTAGGCCGTGACGACCGACCCGCCGGTGTTGCCGGGAGCGGCCCAGGTTACGGTCAGCGAATTTGGCCCCGCAATGATAGGACTGGTGATAATAGTGGGGGCGCCTGGCACTATCGGGGCGGCCGTCATTGTAAAGGTCGTGCTGGCTATAGTCTCGCCGACTTTCACCACAACCGCTTGGGCCCCGGTGTGGCTGACGGGCACCACGAAGGTGGTCTCGAACGCGCCCTCGCCGTCGGTTGAGAGGCCGGAGTCGGACCGGACGTCCAAGGTGCCAAAGTTGATCTCGCTGACGGTGGTATATCTCTTGAACCCTTCACCGTTGATGGTCACGACAGTGCCCGATGGGCCGCTCTGTTTGTCCAGGGTCATGCTGGCCCGCGGCACTTGATGGACCGTGCTGGTGGTTACTGTAACGTTGCTGGCGGGAACTTCAAAGACCGCCCGCACGGCACTGCTCGAAGGTATCCCTGCATCCAAGGGCACAGTGAACCACCCGCTGATGTTGCCCGACTCGTCGGGAGTCAAGGTCACCACGGTCCTGGTGTCTCCCGTAACCGAGTACTGAATCTCCACGGTAACCGTGGTGTCGGCGCCCTCGGCCGGGTTGTCCGCCGGGAAGCCGGACCCTTCGATGTCAACCCTGGTGCCGACCCTGCCCAACGCGGGTGTCAGCGTCAGTCGCCGCTCGGCCATGTTCAGGTTCACCGAGCCACTCCGCCCTCCGGTGTCGGTAATGCTCAGTTCCTGGTTTCCCGGGGTGGTGGTGACACCGGTGATGGCTATTACGATAGAGGACGACCAGTTCCCCGCGTTGTCGACTTCGATAGGGTCGCCTTCGTTAAGTTTCTCGCTGCGCAGTCCCAGGTCCGTGTCGTCGCCGCTGATGGTGGCGTAACTGCCGTCAACGTTGATCTCGGCGGTTCCACCGGTGGAGAAGCGTCGGCCAACCAGGATCACTGTCTGGTTAGGCACCAACCCCTGGCTGGGGGTCACGTTCAGTTGTGCCCCGAGTACAACTATGTTGAAGCGTGCGCCGCCGGTGTTGACGATGTCGTGGGTGGGGTCGGAAGCTGCGTTGGGACCGTCTTTGATTACGAAGTTCTGGGTGCCCTGGGCAACGTTGGCGGGTATCACAACATTGAATACCGCATCGCCCGTATTACTTACTACGGTCGAAGCATGCTCGGTAACCGGCACTCCGCCTATACTGATTCGCGCGTTGGCGATGTCGCCGCCCGCAACGAAGTCCCGGGCTGTGACTCGGACGGTGTCTCCAATGCCAGCGGGTGATGGAGTTACGCTGAAGGAGGACTCTAGCTTGTAATACAGAATCTCTTCCGTGAAAGTGGCTCCGGAGACGGCCCTCGTATACTGTCGGCCTGGAATGATGGTCCGGTTAAGGCCGTCGACCGCGTTGATGCCGTTCGTAGCCGGGTCGAAATCAAAGGGCGGGTTATTGATGGTGATTGTGGCGGTGAAATCGTCGCTCCCGGTTACCAAGGTGCTGCCGAGATCGGTTTCTCCCGAATCTCTGAGGCCATTCTGGTTTTTGTCGTTCCAGATGGTGACGGTGGCGGAGTCCTGGAAACCCTGTCCCACCACCGCGATCGTGCTGCCCCTTGGGCCGTCTTGGTCGCTCACTATCACGCGCCGGGCAATGACAGCCCGGTTAGTAGGGGCTGAGGGCACAAAGTGACCGTTATTGCTAGTGGCTACCTGCACCTTGAAGCCGGAAAGCGGTTTGAGCAGGGAGGCGTCGAAGTCCCCATTGGCGTCCAACGCCTGCGCCCTCTCCGTCGGGCTTACCACATCCTCCTTCGACTCGGTAGGGTTCTTTATTCCGCCGGTCTGCCGGAACACCACTGTCACCAGGGATCCCGGAGCGATGCCTTGGGACCCTGGGTGGTCGATAGAGTCGACCATGTCCGGGATTTTCAGCGTCACCAGGGTTTCGTCCGACGGCAGGCTGGTCTGCTGGGTTGTGCCGTCGAACTCGGATACCTTGGCGATAGTTACGCTGAGTGGGTTGACCACCACTATGCCGGGGTCGCCCGCCTGTGAATCGTAGTTGGACACCGTGTTTGTTGTTATCGTAACGTTCGTTGCGCTCAACGCCCCCGGAAACTGGACGTCATCCTCAAACTCTATCTTGATTACGTCCCCGCTCAGCCCGCCCGACAGGATGTTATCGTCCTGGTCGGTGTTTTTGTGGGCGGTATTTTCGGCGTCGGTGTGGCCATGGGCGGCGTTGTCGATTGTGCCGTTAGTGAATTGGACGGTCCACTTGGCGACTGTGTTGGGAGCGTTTGGCACCGCCTCTACCCCCACTTCCGTCACCACATTGCCCGCCGGGTCTCCGGACGCGCTGCAGAAAGGCAGCCCCAGTTCGCCAAGGTCATTGTTCTCCGCACCTCCCAACCCCCAGGGTATGCACCCTTCCAACTGGTTACTGGAAAGGTACAGCCATTGCAGGTTCGCAAGGTTGCCCAACTCAGACGGTATCTCCCCACTCAACTGGTTGTTGTTGAGATCTAGCCTTTGCAGGTTGGCAAGGTTGCCCAATCCCGACGGTATCTCCCCACTCAACTGGTTGTCGGAAAGGCCTAGCCATTGCAGGTTAGCAAGCTTGCCCAACTCGGACGGTATTCCTCCACTCAACTGGTTATAGGAAAGGCCTAGCCATTGCAGGTTGGCAAGCTTGCCCAGCTCGGACGGTATTCCTCCACTCAACTGGTTATAGGAAAGGACCAGCCATTCCAGGTTGGCAAGGTTTCCCAAATTGGGCGGTATCTCCCCGCTCAACTGGTTACCTCCCAGTGAAAACTGTACCAGATTGCCAAGGTTGCCCAACTCAGATGGTATCTCTCCGGTCAACTGGTTGTTGTAAAACCACATCCTGTGGAGGTTGGTGAGCTCACCCAACTCGGACGGTATCTCCCCACTCAACTGGTTGCTAAAAAGGTCCAATGATTTCAAGTTGGCAAGATCGCCCAACTCGGACGGTATCTCTCCAGTCAACTGGTTGTTGTTGAAATCTAGCCTTTGCAGGTTGGCAAGCTTGCCCAACTCAGCTGGTATGGTCCCCGTCAACTGGTTGCTGTAAAGGTCTGCCGATTCCAAGTTACTAAGATCGCCCAACGCAGGCGGTATCTCCCCGCTCAACTGGTTGCCGAAAAGACTCAGCGATCGCAGGTTGGTGAGTTTCCCTAGTTCGCCGGGAATCGTTCCGCTTAAAGCATTGTGATACAGGTTGAGTCCAACGACCCGGCCGCTGCTGTCTGTGGAAACGCCATGCCATTCTCCTACAGGCGTTTCGCTCAGCCAGTTGGTGTCGTACATCCAGCTCGGACCGTCCGTCGCGTTGTACAGCGAGATCAATGCAACAAGGTCTGCAACGGAGGTCTGCGAGCCTACCTCGTTCGGTGGAGGGGGGGAGTAGGGGTCGGCAGAGGCTGAGTTGGGTTGCTGGCTGAAACCAACCGCACGGTTATACCGCCAAGCAAGGCCATGCATAGAACAACGGCCACCGCAAAAGCCAGCCTTCCCATAATCATCTCATTCTAACCATGAAAAAATGCTATAACGGACAAAAAAATGTCATCGCGCCGTAATGATAGCATGGTGAAGAGTACTGCCCGTTCAAACAGCGTATATTCCTTGACTGACACCCGCCCCCTTCCCAACCTCGGAACTCCGCCGTACCATAGATACATCTCTTGGGACAACACCCGAAAACGGGAGCATTAGAAGCTGGATTCACTCCACCCCTTGCAACAATCCCGGGTGGCGGGACTTACCCGATGCCAGAGTTCTCAGCATAGGTGAGGCCCATCCTGAAAATCCTTTAATCCTGGAAATCCTGATTCTGACAGCCGCACAAAATGACACAATACGGCGCCAACATCGGCCCCCAAATGGGCATGAATGCACAAAAAGTGGTACATATGTCCCAAGTATTGTCTCCGCGGCCGAAGCTGAATGACACACAATGGTCCAGAATGACACACTTTTTGGCATTTCGGCCTCATACCTCTCTCCGGGAACCCCTGACGAGAGCCCCTCGTTGACACCGGTGACCCTGCTGTTTACACTCCCAAAGCTGGCCCAAGCAGCCATTCCCGGCGGCCGGTAGACCGCCCTTCAAACAACCAATGAGAGGGTAAACATGCCTGACCTGAACGATTTGTTCTCCCAAGTGGATGCCGCCATCGATGACATCGTAGCCTTGGAACAAGCACTGGTCAGGATACCCTCGGTGAACACCGGGGCCATGCCCACCGGCGACGAAACGCCCGTGGCCGAGTACGCCCGCGACTGGCTTGCCGAGGACGGCATCGAGTCCGAGATCCTGGAGTCTGCCCCCAACCGCGGCAACCTGTTAAGCCGGATGGAAGGGCGCTCGGGCAGCGCCGGCCTCCTGTTCATGTCCCACAGCGACGTGGTGCCGGTGGAGGACGTGGACAAGTGGCGGTTCCCTCCCTTCAGCGCTACCGTGGCCGACGGCCGCGTCTTTGGCCGGGGAGCCTCCGACTGCAAGGGCCTGCTCACCGCCCAGTTAATGGCCATGCGCCTGCTGAAACGCAACGGCATCGAGCTGGAGGACAGCCTGATTCTGGCCTGCGGCGCCGACGAGGAGCACGGCGGGCGATACGGCTTCGGCTGGCTGGCCGACAATTACCCGGAGAAGCTGGCCGCTCCCTACGCCGTCAACGAGGGGGGCGGCACCCCCATAGAGGCGGCGGGCAACCTTACCTACATCCTGGGCGTGGGCGAAAAGGGCCGCCTCCAGATTGAGATAGACATCAAGGGCACCAGCGGTCACGCCTCTGTGCCGTGGCAGAGCACCAACGCCATGTACCGGCTGAGCCGGGCGTTGCAGAGCATCGAGGGATACGAGGCGGAGCGGGACACTTCCACCAGCCTGTTCGACTACCTGTCCACCTTCGCCATTGAGGACAAGCCCTCCCCGGAAAACGTGGACCAGATTATCGCCGAGGTTGAGCCGACCAATCCGCGTTTCGCCTCCATGCTCCGGGCCCTGTCCCGCATGACGTTGACCCCCACCATGATTCAGGGCGGCATCAAGTCCAACAGCGTGCCGGAGACCATCCGGCTGACCTGCGACGTGCGCACCCTGCCCCACCAGGACGACCAGTACGTGAGAAGCCAACTGGACCAGTTGCTGGAAGGTATCCCCGGCGTGAGCATCGAGATAGACTACATGGCCGTGCCCAACTCATCTCCCTTCGAGAGCGAGTTGGCGTCGCAAATCCAGACGGCCATGTCCCAGTCCTTGGACCGGGTGGACATCCAGTGGGTGCCAGCAATCAGCAACGGGTTCACCGACTCGCGGTTTACCCGGCCCTTGGGAATCATCACCTACGGCTTTACCGGCTCCCATCCCGACGACGACCCTATGTTAACCTTCACCCACGGCACCAACGAATCGGTGGGCGTCAAGAGCCTGGTCAGCGGCACCAAGGTCATGCTGGCCTTGGCCTGCAACATGCTGGCGGTCCGGTAACCGGTAGTCCCATATCGTCATTCCCGCGAAGGCGGGAGTCCAGAGAACGCTAACCACTACGACGAGGTGACCATCCATGGCTGGGTCGAAAATTTCCGTACCTTGCGGCATCGCCATCCCCCAAGTCTTCCAGGACACGCCGGTGGACATGGACCTGGTGGCCACGTACGTGCAAAAGGCCGAAGAGCTTGGCTACCACAGCCTGTGGGTGCAGGACCGGATAATCGGCGCAAGTCCCACGCTGGAGGGTCTGCACCTGTTGAGCTACGTGGCCGCCATCACCAAGCGGGCGCGGCTGGGAACGTCGGTGGTGGTTACAACCACCAACAACCCGGTGCACTTGGCCAAGCGGTTCAGCACCATTGACCAGTTGAGCCAAGGCCGTCTGATAGTGGGCTTGGGGCTTGGCGGTCGCCCCCAGCACGACCAGTTGCTGGGCGGCGCCCCTGACCGGCGGGTGCGCTACATGGTGGAGAGCCTGAAAGTAATGAAGGCCTTGTGGGAAGAACCCCAAGCAAACTTCCAAGGCCACTTCTGGCAGTTGAACGGCGAAGCAATGGAACCCAAGCCGGTGCAGAAACCCCACTTGCCCGTGTGGTTCGGCGCCAGGCATCCCGACGCCCTGAGGCGGGCCGTGAGGTTCGGCGACGGCTGGATGGGAGCGGGCTCCTCCTCCACCGAGCAGTTCAAGCAGGGAGTTGCCGTGGTCCAGGAAACGCTGGACACCGCCGGCCGCGACCCTGCCTCCTTCTTCATTTCCAAGCGGGTGTACATAGCGGTGGACGACAATGAGGACCGGGCCGAAGGGCGGCTGCGCGACTGGTTCGGCCGCCATTACGGCAGCGCGGACATGGGGTCGCAAGTAGCCGTCTGGGGCAGCATGGACAAGTGCGCCGAGGGCCTGCAGGAGATTGCCGAAGCCGGTGCGCAGATGTTGATGCTGAACCCCATGTTCGAGCAGATGGAGCATTTGACCGCCTTCCACGAGGCCCTGAACTTCCCTGCTTCCAACTGACATAGATTTTTCATCAAGTTATTTCCATTTTCCCGTATCGTCATTCCCGCGAAAGGCGGAATCTCAGGATCCATTCCCCGTATCGTCATTCCCGCGAAGGCGGAATCTCAGGATCCATTCCCCGTATCGTCATTCCCGCGAAGGCGGAATCTCAGGATCCATTCCCCGTATCGTCATTCCCGCGAAGGCGGGAATCCAGGGATCCGAGCGCAGGAGAATACAAGAGCATGAGCCAATCGGCGGACGTAGTGATCATCGGCGGCGGCGTCATGGGATGCAGCATCCTGTACAATCTGGCGCGGCTGGGAATGACCAACTCCCTCCTGGTGGAACGGGGCGTGCTGGGCTCCGGCTCCACCGGCCGCTCCCAAGCCATTTGCCGGATGCACTACTCCAACCGGGTTACTGCCGAGATGGCTTGGGAGAGCCTGAAGATATACCGTGACTTCGACAACGCCGTCGGCGGCTCCTCCGGGTTCGTCAACACCGGTTACATCGTGGTGGTGGAGGCCGAAGAACGGGTCGGCATCGAAAAGAATGTGGCCTTAGGCCGGGAACTGGGCATCGACACCAACATGGTGGACTCGGAAGACCTGCGGGACTTGGCCCCAATGGTCCGGATACACGAGGACGAGTTGGCCGCTTGGGAACCGAACTCCGGCTCCGCCGATCCCTACCTCGTTACGAACTCCTACGCGACCCGGGCCACGGATTTGGGTGCTCGCATCGAGATGCGCAACCCCGCGGTTGGCATCGAGGTATCTGGAGGGCGGGTGCAAGCCGTATTGACCGCCGAAGGACGGCGGGAGACGTCCACCGTGGTGGTGGCGTCGGGCCCCTGGTCCAAGCAGGTGTTGGGCCAGATCGGCGTCGACGTTCCGCTGGTCCCGGTACGTCATCAAATAGGCTCCTTTGCCCGCCCGGTACGGCCTATGCCAAGCCATCCCATCGTCGGGGACATCGCCCAGTCCTTCTCCTTCCGGCCTGATACCCCGGTGATTACCCTCTGCGGCTTCGGCGACGATGAGGAGGTGGATGCGGACGATTATCACCAGGGCGTGGACATGGACCAAGTACCGGAGGTCATCGAAAAGCTGACTCGCCGGATGCCGTTCATGGCCGACTGCTACTACCGGGGCGGCTGGGCCGGCCTGTTCACCACCACCCCCGACTGGCACCCTATCCTGGACCGGGTGCCGGGGATAGAGGGACTGTACTGCGCCGTGGGCTTCAGCGGCCACGGGTTCAAGCTTTCGCCGATGATCGGCGTCACCATGGCGGAGTTGATCGCTCAAGGACAGTCATCCACTATCGACATAAACCCCTTGAGGTTCAACCGCTTTGCCGAGGGTGACTTGTTGAACTCCAGCTACCGCTACCGGGTGCTCGCCTAAGACCGCCCTATGTTCCGGGCGTTGCGTTCCGGACTCCAGGCTCTCTGCGTAACTGCCCTGCTCTTGGCCGCGGGCCAAGGAGACTTCCGGCCATCCGCAGTGGAACGGGCCATCTTCCCCTACGAGTACAACCTGGTGGGGTGGGAGTTTGCTCACTTCCCCGATAAGTGGCTGCGCCAAGCATCGTTCCTGTTGCCTTCGCGTTCCAAGCCGGATCGCGCCCAACGCATCGCCTCGGCCAAGGAATACTTCGACCTGCACCGGGAACAGTCCCTCCTTGAACGGCATCTGGCCTTTCACGATGACGCCGGCGGGGAGTTGACCTCCGAAGAAGAGCGGACCTTGACCGCAGCGCTCAAAGAAGTGAAGCAGCGGCGTCAAGCTCTCCGTCCCGGCGCGGAAGAGATTATGGAGTCCGAGATCAGCGCCGTCCTGGCGGAGCACGGCTTCGAGTCGCGGGTCGGCCTCATCTTCCCGCCGGTCGACATGGTCTTGTCCAGCCCGCCCAGCGTGCTGATATTGTCCGCCAGGGACCACATACACGTGGAGCAGACCGCCCTCCTGGTGCCCGGCATCAGCCATGACGAGAGGAACAGCATCGAGGAACTGGTCTTCCAGCGGGAGGACCTATCGGCCTTGGTGGAAAACACCGGGGGCGTCGCCACCTATCCCAGCGTGGTGTACGACTCGGCCAGCCTGCATTACGCCCTGGTCATCGGCGCTCATGAGTGGCTGCACCACTGGTTCTTCTTCCGTCCTCTCGGCCAGCACTACTGGGACAGCCAGGAAATGACCACTTTGAACGAGTCGGTCGCAACATTGGCCGGCGAGGAAATCGGGGACTTGGCGTTGCTGGCAATGACCGGCCAGCAGGTGGACCGCCGACCCCAACCGCCAGGAGCGCGAGACCCCGAAGCCTTCGACTTCAGGGCGGAAATGCGGGAGACCCGGCTGCGGACCGAGGAGTTGCTGGCCGACGGGAAGATTGATGAAGCCGAGGTGTACATGGAGGAACGCCGCATGTTGATGGTGGACAACGGGTATTACATCCGCAAGATCAACCAAGCCTACTTCGCCTTCCACGGCTCCTACGCCGACAGCCCCGCCTCCATCAGCCCCGTCCGGACTCAACTGGAGGAGTTGCGCCGCCGCAGTGGTTCATTGGAAGCCTTTCTGAAGCTGGTTGCCACCTTCAGCCAGCCGGAAGACCTGCTGGAGAGTTTGGGCAATCCGCCCACGTCCCGCGCTCTTCCTGCGAGGGAGTAAGAAACTATCTCAAAACTCATCGCAGCACCCAACCCGTCATCCCTACTACTTGCCCGTCATTCCCGCGCAGGCGGGAATCTATAATCTTGATCATCCACAAGTGGGTGTCAGCGGGGCTGGTCAGGAACGCAGGTCACAACCAAGGAGTGCGCTTGGACCGTTCCTTTTCGGAGGTGAAGGTTGTTACGCCCTGGCGGTCCAATACTTGGGCCACCATTTCGCGGAACAGGCGGCGGTCTGACCCGCTGATGACCGCCTGCTCGTGGGCCTCCGAGATCGCCACCGGGTACCCTTGGCCGCGGCGGCACTGGTCCAAAACCAAGCTGTGCGTCAACGACAGCAGACGTTCGTCTTGCGCCACCCAGTGGGGTATCTCCACCCGGGCTATTTCCTCGCCACAGTGGAGGTAAAAGAAGGCCACTTGATGGTCTCCGTAGTTCTCTCTCGGCACCGAGGAGTTGGTCATGTACGTCGCAGAGCGCCAGCCCGGTTCCAGCAGGCCCTGAAACAGGTCCCGGTCAAGGAATCCGTTGGCCAGGTCGCACGGGGGTTTGGCGGACCGGCTATTACCGCAGGTGTAGCGGCACTGGGCCAACTCGTAGGGGCACAGACAGCTTCTGACTGCATTGACAACCTCGGCGCTTCGAGGGAAGGACACATAGGCCGCAAGGCAAACAGGGCGGACGCGGGTCGCCTCCCGGAGACGGTCCAACACACCCACCAACCGGTCGTCGATGATGGCCTGCTTCACGAACGGTTGATGCCCCCTTCCGGACAGGCCCCACAGCACCAGGGACCCATCCACCAACGCCAACACCGGGGTATCCCCCGGCAGCGCTTCGACCAATTGGGCCAGCCGCTCCAACTCCTGGACCGTCCGTATCAGTGCCAGCACTGGCCCGGTCACCATCTCCTCGTTGGCAGGATTGGCAGGATCAGCCAGAAACAAGTCCTGGTGTTGGTGGGAGACACGCGGTTGGCTGAAGAAAGATGCACCGGGCGTGGACCCGTAGGTCAAGACACACCCGCCGAGGTTCACCACGTAGCAGCTCAACGGAATGTGCCGGTCCACGTCTATGTGCGAGCCGTCCACTGACGCCACTGACCAGTCCGTTGGCAAGTCGCCGGGTTGATGTGCTCCGATGAGACTCTCAGTAACCTGCGCTGCCAGGAAGTGACGGTTGGGACCGTACCGGGTCTTTTCCAAGGCGGTTGCCTTGGTCACGTTTCCCGCCGCTTCAAGAAAAGTCCGCAGCCGGTGATGCCACTCTTCCCTGGAACGTCCCAGTCCCTCACTGACACAGTCCAACTGAAGAAACGCGCTTCCCAGATCAAGGGGCATAAATCACTTTCCGTGATGGATAACTATTCTCCACGCTTCTTCCGGGCGGTATCTTCGCGACTCTGCTGACCCTCATCACATCACAACCGGCGCCCTACCGCAACACCCGGTCGTCGCCTACGCGGCGGGTGATGCGCTGCTGGTCCAGATACTCGAGGAATGGGAGAATATACTTGCGGCTGGTGTCGAACAGGTTCCTGGCCTCGGCCACCGTGATGGTGCCATTGGCTTCGAGGTGGGCTGTGATGCGTTGGGCCATTTCCTGGTAGGCGGATGATGAGAAGACTACCGATTCGTTTACCCGCACCACCTTGCCCTCGTCTACCAGCACCCCCAGGAGCTCAGGGTCTAAGGGGTCGTCGCTGGGCGGAGCAAAGGGCGACTGTTCCAACGCCTTGATATAGGCGGAGACGCGCTGTTCCATTTCCACCGTTAGCGTGATCTGGTGGTCTGGTAGCCGCAAATGGGGTCCATCCTCAGCCACGTACTCCTCCGATATCAAGCGCGCCAACACCCGCAGGTATACCGGCTGGGGGACTCCCAACCGGCTGCGGACTTCCTGGGCGGGAGCGCCCCGGCGCAGCGGGTACTGCTCGTGATATGTATGCAACGTCTGGGAAATCTTGTTGATCATGGCGTTCCAGCCCAGTGCGGAGTAGACCACAGAATCGGCATCGCTCCCCAATTCCCCCAGCACGATGACGTCGCCCTGTTCGGCAAGAATCTCGGCTCGCTCCACCACCTCGGCGGCCGGTAGGTTGGACCGCTGGGCCAATACCGTTATGTCGCAGGGGCCCCACTGTTCCGCGACGCTGAGGATAATGTCCTCGCCGGTCCCTTCGTCCAGCGTCATCAGCCGGTCCATTACCTCAGGAGAAAACCTGCGGTGCCTCCGCCGGGGATTGGGGTCCACCACCTGACCGCCGCCAAGGGTGTCTTCTGCGGAGCGCAAGACGAAATAGTCGCCTTTTACCATGGGAAGAGGTTCCGACAGCAACACCTGTACCCAGCCGTCGGAGCCGGGGGCCAAGCGGTCGGCGTCCAGAAGCCTCACCCGGGCGGTGGTCTCGCTGGTGAACAAGTGAAAGGTCACTCCCTCATTGTGACGCAGCGCGTGGGGGGCGCCCTTGACCATCCTCACCCTGGCGTCCAACCGCCTGGTAGTCCGCAACCAGCGCGTAGACGTCAGGACCTCGCCCCGAGGCACTTCACTGCGGGAGAGTCCCGACAGGTTGACCGCGAGCCGGATGCCGGGCTGCGCCTCGTCTATCTTGGACTGGTGACTCTGCAGACCGCGAATCCTGGCCCGCCGTCCCGAATTGACCAACTCCACTTCCTGCCCTACGGCGAAACCACCGTCTATCAGGGTGCCCGTTACAACCGTGCCGAAGCCGGATATGGAGAAGCTGCGGTCTACAGGCAGCCGAGGGCGTCCCAAGTCGCGGCGGGCCTCCGTCATATCCAGGACTTGGTCCATGGCGGTCTTCAACTCGGCTATCCCGTCCCCTGTATAGGCGGAAACGCCAACCATCGGACATCCTTCGAAAGATGTGCCGACGAGCGTGTCTTCCACCTCGGCCTTGACCAATTCCACCAATTCTTCGTCCACCAAGTCGGTCTTGGTTACGACTACAATCCCCCGGCGAATCTGGAGTATGTCCAGAATGGCCAAGTGCTCACGAGTCTGGGGCATGACGCTTTCGTCGGCGGCGACTATCAGGAGGGCCAGGTCTATGCCACCCACCCCGGCCAGCATATTCTTGATGAAACGCTCGTGCCCGGGGACATCCACTATTGAGACTTCGCGGCCGCTGGGCAGCGTCAACCAAGCGAACCCCAAGTCAACGGTCATCTCGCGGGCTTTTTCCTCGGGAAGGCGGTCCGGGTCTATATCTGTTAACGCTTTGACCAAGGTGGACTTCCCGTGGTCCACGTGGCCGGCGGTGCCAATAACGTACATGAACGCCCACTACCGGAATAAGATTTGAATGGATTCTACACGATTCGAGGCCACGGGCGCGGGCTGAAGCAAGGCCTGGGGAAGTTAGTCTCCCAGGATGCTTCAGGAAGCTGTCCCGCTGATGTCCACCACCTGCGCTCCAGCGGCGTCGGCGAACATATCGGCGGTGGTGGGATGGCAGGTGAAGACGAGGACCTGGTTGGTCTCTGCCAGTTTGGCGAAGGACTCGGCAGCCAAGCGAGCCCGTTCCGGGTCGAAGTTGACTAGCGCCTCGTCCACCACCACCGGCAGGCGCTCGGCATGTTCGCCGAACTCTCGGATCAGGCCGAACCGCAGGGCCAAGTATAGCTGCTCGCGGGTACCCCGGCTCAGTTCCTCCGGTCGTTTGCCGGCGCCGGTGGCGTCGGTGACCGTTATCGTCTGCTCACCGATGGGCGCGTAGAGACGCTGGTATCGCTGGCCGGTAACACCGGAAAAGAAGTCTTGGGCGTGGCGGATGACGCTGGGCTGGCGTTCCTGCTCGAACTTCTGACGCGTCTTTTCCAGCAGCGCCTCGGCGATGGTGAACCGGGACCACTCGCGGGCGCGTTCCCGCAATTGCTCCTCCAGTGTGCTGCGGCGGACGCGGAGGGCCGACGATTCCTCTTCGCTGGTCAGTTGCGCCAGTTCGGTATCTATGCCGCCCCGCTCTTCCCGTAGGGCGTTACGACGGACGTCCACCTCAGTATGAAGCTCCGACAGGCGAGTTGACTCGTCGCCTAGACGATCGGGGTCAGCCGTTGCGAGCACCTCGCGGAAGGCATCGAACCGCTCGCCGGGACCGCTGAGCCATTCCAGGTTGCGGCGGTGTTCGTCTCGTCGCCGCTCCAGTTCCAGCCGTTCCTCGTGCTGCCGCGCCCGGCGGCGAAAGTCCTCAGCGTCGTCCGCGTTTCCTGCCTTAAGCAGATCGTCCAGGTCCTCCTCTACCGAGAGCAAACGACGTCCCCTGCTTTCAAGTAGCTGCCGGACTTCTTCCGCCTGTGTCCTGCTTCGCTCACGTTGGGAAACAGCGGTTTGCACCTCGTCCAACCGTTGGATCAATTCGTCGGCCACCCTGGCCAATTGACGCTTGTCGTCGGAATCCAGCGGCAGTCCGTGACGGGAGGCCAGCCGCTCCACCTGCTCTCGGAACTCGTGGATGTCATACTCGATGGCCGCCACCCGGTCGCGCATCCGGCGAGCTTCCGACAAGGAGCTGTGAGTCGTGTCCACGCGTGCGAGGAATGTGGTCATCGTATCCGTGGTCAGCGTCTCATCCAGCCCTCGCTCCTTGAGCCATTGCCGCCATTCCTGTTGCGCTTCCTGTGCCTCCGCTTCTGCTGCTTCGTGTTCCCGCACCGCTACCTCTACCCGCTGTCCCTGTAATTTCTCCCGACGGGAAGCGTCCTCGACCCGCGTGTTGGCGGAGTTCCAAGCATCCACCGCGTTACGGGCGGCGTTCAGGCGCGCTTCCGCCGAGTCCAACGAGGCGGCATCGGGCTGCCTATCAAGGCCCAGCGCCGCCGCCGAGTCCAGCAGCGATTGGCGTGCCGTTTCCGTTGCGATCCCTGCTTCGGCGGTCTGCTGCTCCAGCGCGGCCGCCACCGGAGAAGGAGCAGGGGTTGACGTCGGCCTGCCCACAAACCAAAGCACGATTGCCGCCGTAAGCAGGACCAGTCCACCTACGATGCCCAAAATCATGGCTCCCCCGCCTACCAGCGAACCGGCGACGACCAGACCCACTCCGGCCAGTCCCATCAGGGCGAGCAGCGCGATGTTGGGCCGCACCGTCATCCCTGACAGTGTTTCCCGCCCGGCGGCCAAGGCCTTGAGCTGACCACGCAGGTTATCGTAATTTTGGCGCTCTCTTTCGTAGCCTTCCAGTCGCCCTCGAGCGGTGCGGAGCGCGTCCTGCCATTTCATCAGGGCGGCGGCGTCCAGCGGCGGCGGTTCCGCCGGCAGCTTTTGCTCCGCTTCCTGAGTTTCCTCCTGCTGGCCTTGCAGCGTTCGCTGCGCTTGTACCAATTGGAATTGCGCCTGCTGAGCACGTTCGCCGGTTCCGGTTATCCGCTCTTTCCAGCCGTCCACCTGGTTCCTGACCACCAGCGACGTATCGAAGGCTTGCAGTTCTTCCTCGCCCCACTGGTGGCCCAGGTCGGTCAGGTTCCTGGCGAAGTCGGCTTCCAGCCCTCGCAGTTCGCCCTGTCGTTCCGGCAGGTCGCGGACAGAGTTATCGAAGCTGCTCCGGGCGCGGCGGACTGCTTCGATGCTGACTGCGTCGTCCAGCAAGTCCTCGCCGGGGATGTCCGAAGCTGCGGATTCCTCGGCCCGACGTAGCTGACCTGCGGCTTCGTCCCGGTTCTCTCTGGCCTCACGCACTCGTTCATCAAGACTGTCCAGCCGGGCAATGGGGTTCTCCGGAAAGTCCACGTACAGCGGCATATCCCGCAACTGCGTTTCGCAGTCGGACAGCGCCACCCAGTCATCCCAGCCTTTGAGCAAGTTCTGGATTTCGGCGCGTTGGGCCCCGAGACGTTCCAGCCCTGCGTCGGCTTCCTCCAACTCCAAGTCAATCTCCGACTTGCGTGCGGTAAGGGCGCCGTAGCGGCCCGCGTTGCCTTCTATGGTGTGCAGTTGCTCATCAACGTCCCTCAGCGTGTTCAGGAGCTTGGGGACTTCCTGAATGTTACCCCGGCTCAGGTATATCTGGCTCTTGTGGTCGCTCAACGACTTCCTGAGCGCGGGCAATCCCGGCGCACCCTGTCCGGCGCTGTATATGGCGCCACTGGAATCATTGAGCGATGCAGCTGCTTGTAGTTCGTCGAGACTGAATGCAAACACATTGCGAAACAGGTCGGGCGTGGCGTTGCCCGTTAGCCGTTGCAACAAGGCTTCGACGTTGGATGTCGAGCCATTGGAGGTGGCGATATTCAACCCGCCCCGCGCTCCGGCGTACCTCTCCACGCCGTAGACGGTCCCGGAGCTGTCGGACACCGTGATGCGCCCACCGTGCCGCCCGCCAGCCAAGGGCGGGTAGTGGCTGTTGAACCGTGCCGGGAAGCCGAACAGAATGGCCCGTATGAAGGCCAGGGTGGTGCTTTTACCAGCCTCGTTGGGGCCGTAGAAAACGGTCACCGGTCCCGAAACCGGACCGATGGTCCGTTGGTGAAAGTGGCCGAACCCATCGAGGTATAGCTCTTCTATCCTCACCCTTCGTCCTCTTCACTCACCAACGATGCTAGGCAGTCGTCCTCGGCGGCGGCCAGCAACTCCCGCAGTTCGTCGTCAGGCGGCAGGTATCTCCGCAGATACGGCGCGGCATTGGAGTTGACGTACAGCACACGCAGGGCATCTCGAAGTTCGGCAAGGGCGTCGGGGTTTTCCCGAATCTCAACGCCAAACCGCGCAAGGTCTCCGGCGAAGTCCTCCCGACGTGCCACCTGCTCCCGGTCCACCGGAGAAGCGGTGTCCAAGTAGACCCCCTCACACCACAGCCAATTCTCGGAATTGGCGTACCGGTCGTTAAGTTGGTCCCGGACGTCGTCCACAGTACCTTCGCGTCGCAGCCAGCGGTGCAGCGGTCCGCGACCGGTCAGCGTGAGCCGGGCCACGACGGAACGGCCACCGGTCGCTGCGAGAGCTGACTCGGCCAAGTCGTTGGCGGAGTCTATGAGGGCCTGTTCGGTTTCCAATCCGCCGATGTCCAACAAAAGCGTTTCCCAACGCACAACGTCCACCACGCGGAAGTCCAAGCTGACTGTGCCGTAGTCGTCCACGTCCACCAAGTAAACGCCCCGCGCACCCGGCTCGTTGGGGTGCCGCCCTTGAGGATTGCCGGGGTAGACCACCGTGGGGCGTTCCTGCCGCAACACTCGCCGGGTATGGACGTGACCCAACGCCCAGTAGTCGAGGCCGGTGTCGGCCAAGTCGGCAACAGAGCAGGGGGCGTAGGAATCGTGGTCGAGGTTGCCGCCCACGTTAGCGTGAAGCAGACCGATACCGAAGCCGCGGCTCGCTGCCGCGTCAGCAAAGAGAGGCGACAGGTTCTCACGCACCTCACGCCTGGGGTAGCTGACACCGTAGACCGTGGCTCGCTCAGGCTCGCCGGGAAACACCGGCTCGCCCGTTACTTCGGCCCCGAAGCGGAAGCATCTCGATGGCAGGTCCAGCCGGGCCTCCCATCCGTCCAACGGGTCGTGGTTGCCGTGGCAGATGAAGGAGCGGATGCCTGCGGCGTCCAGCCGCCCCATCCCCTCGACGAACTTCAACTGCGCCCGCAGGCTGCGGTCCGCTCCGTCGTAGATGTCGCCTGCCACCAGCAGCGCGTCGACGTGTTCCTGGAGACAGAGGTCGATGATGTTCCGGTAGGCATCGAAGGTGGCGCGGTGGAGAGTATCGGCAACGTGTTCGGGCGCCTCGCTGCGGATCCCCCGGAAGGGGCTGTCCAAGTGAAGGTCGGCGGCGTGGACGAATCGAAGTTTAACCATTAGCGCTCATATTACCGTTAGAGGTCCCCGTACCCGTCCATCATGCCACGAACCGGGTGAAGACTTGGTTTGCGATGAGGTAGGTGGGCTTGGTCAAGCGAAGCATTTCGTTGTCCCATTCCAACAGACCCAAACCGACAAGGTCTTGAATCTCCCGGCGGTAGCGAGTTTCGAGGTCGCATCCCACATCGGTGGAAACAGTGGCCAAGTCCATTCCTTCGAGCAACCGCAGACCCAGAAACACTGTCTCGGAGCACCGGGTCTCCTCGTCTATGAACTCGCAAAGGTCCACCGGAGGAACGGTATCCAGTACCTCTTCGGTCAATACCGCAAGAGGCAGCAAGGGATTGCTACCCCAGTCCTTCACTGCTTTTATGTAAGCCACCGGCGAAGAAACGTCCCAAAACCGGAAAGACCCAAGGCTGGAATGTGCCCCCGGTCCAACGCCCAAATAGGGCTGGTTGAGCCAGTAGGCCATGTTGTGACGGCTTTCCATACCCGGCAAGCACCAGTTGGAAATCTCGTAATGGTGATAACCCTCGGCTTCCAGCAGGTCTTCAGCGTAATGGTACATGTCCGCAGCCAAGTCGGGATCGGGTTCGGGGTACCGGCCCATTTCCACCCACTTCTGTAACGGGGTCCCTTCTTCTAGGGTAAGGGCGTACATCGAGATGTGCTCCGGGCCGTGCGAGACCAAGCGTTGCAGCGTCGCCTTCCACTGCTCCATCGTCTGCTGCGGCAGGCCATACATCAGGTCCAGATTGATGTTGTGGAACCCGCCGCGGCGGGCCGACTCGAAGGCCTCCATGGCTTGGTCGGCATCGTGGCGGCGGCCCAACAGACGCAACAACCCGTCATCCAAGCTTTGCACGCCCAAGCTGAGCCGGTTGATTCCAGCGGTCGACAGCCTGAGGCAGGACTCCACGCCCAAGTCCCCCGGGTTGGCCTCCATGGTGATTTCGGCGTCTGAGTCGATTCGAAACGCCTCGTTTGCTGACGCCAGAATCCGGTCTACATAACCGTTGGACAGATAAGAGGGCGTCCCGCCGCCAAGAAAAACCGACGTGACCGCCGGGTGACGCAACAGGCTGCCCCATAAACGGGTCTCTGTGGTCACCGCATCCAAGTACGGTCCCATAAGCCGTTCGATACCCTGGTAGGTGTTGAAGTCACAGTATGGGCACTTGGTGTTGCAGAAAGGAACATGAACGTACAACGCCATACCGGTCTTTGGGACGATCGAAGCGGCGGTGTGCGGTCCGGTCAACATACTCCGGCTGTTGGCATGGGCCAAATCATATAAAGGTGAAGGATTGGCAAGTCATGCGATAACGAACAGGAACGACCCCAACACGAGTGCCGTTTTCGGGCTTCGATCGGCGTACCGGCATCAGGCCCGAAAGGTTAGTCCTCTTCCAAAATCTGCGCCGAACCCTCAACTACTTTGGAAGGGTCCTCTTCCTGGGGACGAGGGTTCGCCGGCTGGATTCCCATGTGCTCATCCACCACATGCTTTGGGGCCAACTTGGTTAACAACAGCAGGGAAAATCCCAAGACGATCAGGTCGTCGAACCTGCCCAAAACCGGATGCAGCGAGTCCTTCAATATGTTGGGAAATCCCGGCAACGCGTATAGCAGCGCCAACGGGACAAGCAGGCGCAGTACCATTGGGACCCGTTTATCGAAAATAAGTTTCCATGCCAGCCTCAAGAACCGAAAGATCGAGGGTCCGAGACGAGGCAAGAGGAAAAGCAATAACGGTGCGGCCAATCGATACAACATTGCCCCCAACCCACATGAACCAATCTATGATGTCAATTATAGACCAATGCGGGAACGCTTGGATACGTGTCGATATGGGCGAAGAAAGTGCCAAACTCTGCCAGCAGCCAAGATTGCTACCGAACCGAGCCTGCATAAGCTATACTGTTACGACTTTGCTTGGGGCTGCTCCTTCAACCGCGTTTACAGATGCTTGCGAGAAGCCCAGCGGTCCCGCAACCTGAAGTGGAGCGCAGACCATGACTTCGACCACCCGGCCGGGCACCATCGGAGAACTACGCGCCAGCGGCTACCAAGTCCTTCCTGTCCGCCATGAGATTCGCAAAAACCTGATCGCCAAGATACGGTCAGAGGAGTTGGTTTTCCCCGGCATTATAGGCTTTGAGCAGACCGTCATCCCTCAGTTGGAAAACGCCATCCTCGCCGGGCAGGACATCATCTTGCTGGGAGAGCGTGGGCAAGCAAAGTCGCGGCTGATCAGGAGCATGGTCGACCTGTTAGACGACTATGTCCCCAAGATCGCCGATTGCGAGATAAACGACGACCCCTACGCGCCCATTTGCCGGTCTTGCTTGGACAAGGTTGCGGAACAAGGCGCGGATACAAAAATCGATTGGATGCCCAAGGATGAGCGGTATTCGGAGAAGCTGGCCACACCGGATATATCAATCGCTGACCTTATCGGCGAGATAGACCCGATAAAAGTGGCTGAGGGGCATTATCTGTCGGATGAGTTGGTCATTCACTACGGGCTGGTGCCCCGCACCAACCGGGGAATTTTCTGTATCAACGAACTGCCCGACTTGGCAGAGCGCATACAGGTGGGCCTGTTCAACCTGATGGAAGAGCGGGACGTGCAGATAAAAGGCTACCGCATCCGTTTGCCCTTGGATGTGTACGTGGTCGCCACCGCCAACCCGGAGGACTATACCAACCGCGGCCGCATTGTGACTCCACTGAAGGACCGCTACGGCTCCCAAATTCACACCCATTACCCCAAGACCATCGAGCACGAAATCTCCATCATGGACCAGGAGCGTGTCTCCTTCCCTGACGAGGAAAACCTGGTGATACCTGACTACATGAAGGAGATACTGGCGGAGATTACCAGCCAAGCCCGGCTGAGCAGCGAGATCAACCAACGCTCCGGGGTCAGCGTCCGCGTCTCTATAGCAAACTTCGAGACACTGCTGGGCAACGCTCTCAGGCGTTCCATCATCCAAGACGAGCAGTACGTCTGCCCTCGGACGAGCGACCTACCCTACATCGCCGCCTCGTTTTCCGGGAAGATCGAACTGGAGACCTTCGAAGAAGGACGCGAGGAACGGGTCACCGACGACCTGACGCGGCGAGGGTTGTTGCGGGTGTTCGGCAACTATTTCGATGTGGACGCCTTGGAGCGTATTGTCTTGTCGTTTGACATGGGCGCCGTCGCCGAGACCGGCAGCGATAAGCCAGCTCGTGAATACACAGGATTGCTGGAAGAGGTGCATGGGTTGAACGATGCCGTCAGGCAATTGACCGACGACGAACGTCCTGAAGTGGTCGCCTCTGCTGTGGAGTTCATCCTGGAAGGGCTACACCTGAACCGACGCTTGAACTGCGAACGTACCACCGCCGGATACGTGTACCGCCGCTAGACCGGCAACCCCCCTTTGCCAAAGAGCGGCCCACGCAGATGTGCGGGGCCGCTTTTATTATTGTCCTTTACTGACACTTGCCTGTTGACCCAGTGTATAGCCACGCCTAATATACGAACACATGATTTAAATTAGCTACTCTCTGGAGTGATTATGGCAGCCGCTGAAGTTCAAGAAATACGTTGCAAGTCTCTTCTGAACCGTTTGGATGTACCCGGATTTTCCTTCCGTTGGACGTTGAACCCGTACAGGGGTTGCCGTCACGCCTGCCGGTACTGCTACGCGCGACCCACGCACGAGTTCTGGGGGTTGGACGCCGGGCGCGAGTTCGAACAGCGGATTTTCGCCAAAGTCAATGCTCCCGAGGTGCTGAGGCAGGAACTGAAGAAGGCCAAATGGCAAGGAGAGGCAATCGCCATAGGCACGGCCTCAGACCCTTACGAACCCGCCGAGTCGGAATACGAACTCACCCGAAAGGTGCTTCAAGTGCTGGTCGAGTTCAGGAACCCGGCCTCCATCACCACCAAGGGAGTGTTGGTGATGCGGGACGTGGACGTCCTGCGGGAGTTGAGCCGGGTGGCCGAAGTACGGGTCAACTTCAGTGTCGGCAGTATCGACGACAAAGTTTGGAAGATGACCGAACCGGGGGCGCCGCGTCCTTTGGCCCGCTTGGAAGCGATGCAGTACTTGGTGGAGAATGGTGTCTCAGCCGGGGTAATGATGGCGCCTTTGCTGCCCGGCATCTCGGATAATTCAGAAAGTATCAACGCCGTGGCCCGGGCCGCGGCCGAACACAAGGCCTGTTTCATCGGGGCCAATGTCCTGTTTCTCAAGCCCGGGTCCAAAGAGTGGTTCATGCCGATGCTGCGGGAGACGTACCCGCACCTTACCGAAGCCTACGCCAAGATATACCGGAAGACCTACGCTCCCAAGGAATACACCAATCAAGTGATGAACCTCGTTGCCGATGCTCGCAGGAATTGGGGGGTGTACTCCATGGAACCGGCCCGCAACCTGCAGGGCCCCCAGCGGCAGATGCAGTTGGCCTTCAGCGTGTAGCATTGGCGCAGTAAACGGCGGCGGCGTGCGTTTTCCCGCTTGGGGGGTTCAAGGCTAGACCTGCCGCCAGAATGGTGCACGCTTCCGTTGTTGCTCCAGCAGGCTTTCGTCCAGCAACTCAGGTTGCCTCTCAGCCTGTTCCCGCGTCGGCGGCGCATAGTCCAAACGTTCAAATACCTGACGGTTGGTGTAATAGCCGTTGTAGGCCTGCCGCACCAACTCGTCGAAGAACACCGGATTGGACGCCTCGATATCCTTCAATAGCGCATCTTGCGCTTCACTGTCAAGCGCCCCAAACCCGTCCGCATCGCGGCGGCCCGCCAGAATATCGACCTGGGCCATGGCCTCGCTGAACAACCTGCGCAGCGAGGTCTGCTTCCCCACAACACCCTCGACGAACTCGGCCAAGCCCAGGTCGCCAGCTCCCGGCATCGTCCCTTCTTCGGGAATAATACGATTGAGCATCAATCTCAGCAGGTCCAGTTGACTGTCGGACATGAACCGGTTGGTCGTGGTCATGGTTGCGGTTACCTCCGTGCTGTTGAAAGCGGTCAATTTCGGCAACTTCTTCAAAATCGCCAGCCCGCCCTGACACAACAGAAGTCGCAACGGTTATTCTTCGGACTTGCACAGGATAGCGGGCTGGGTTTGAGGCGTCAAATTCCCTGGGCCCGATTCCACGGCCTTTTCATTTTCTCGTCTTTCCCGCGCAGGCGGGAAACCATATAGTCTTACCACGAGAAGGTTGCCGGAGGCCACGGTGATGTGGATTCCCGCTTTCGCGGGAAAGACAGAACCCATGTAACCCAACCCGGAAAATGAAAAGGCTCTGGGCCCGGTTCACCCAGTGTTAACTTCATTCGCCATCGTAATAACCGGCAACCACTTTTTCCTTGACGCCATAGCCGGCGGCTTGTTGGCCATAGCTGCTTTTTTCGTCGTTGAATTGGCCTTCCGAAGCCGACGGGGGACTCACTAACGTCATTATCGTAAGCAACCACACCATGACGCCCATGCCCGTAAGCACCAACTCACCCATGCCTATTCTCATGACCGCCGCTGCTGTTCCCGATTGACTCGACCAGTAATTGTTGATGTTCGTTTGAACATGCAATAGAAGCGAGACCGTAATGGCCAAGGTCATGGCTAAAAACCCTATTTGGACGATAACCGTAGACCGGCTGATTTCGGCTTCACTGGACAACCCTCCCGTGACAAAAATGGAGGCAGCTCCAAGCAACTGCGACGATGCAATTGCCACCACAGCCCAGCGGGGACTTATGGTGTTTCTCAAACCGGAGTCTTCCATCAATTGTTTGAAGGCTTGCATATGGGCGTATATGCGGAAAAGACTGTAGATAGGCACGGCCAACGAGAGGGCATGCCACACTGGAAACGCCTCAGAGCGGGTGTGGTCGCGGTACTGCGCCCAAGTGCGGTAGAACCAGTAGTACTGATAAAGGCCACCGGATAACAATGTCATAAGCAAGATGCGCCCAGGCGGTATACGACAGCCTGCCGTGGGCATTGAATGGATTTGAGCGGCGCTTTGCCGTTCCACTTCCGTGGGAGCGGGCAAAGCATTGCCGCAAACCCCGCAGAAGTTGGAGGAGGCTTCAGCCCCTGTTCCGCATGTGGGACAGTAGCGTATTTCCATATCGCGCATCTTTGCCGGAATTAACGGGCCGGTCCAGTGCAGCTCCCGAGCTTGGATCAGACTCGGCCTCAGGCGGCAGCCTCCGTCAGGCGCCCGGCCCTCTACTCCACAAGGGGTGTCTGAAAGTTGGGGCGGTGACCGGACCAACCTCTCGTGACTCTACCGGATCGACCGCCGGTTCCGGTTGAGTTGGAGGTGGGGGCGAGTAACGCCGGCCCAGCGTTCTGCGGTCATCCAAGTTATTCAAGTGGCGGGCCAGTTCTTCCAAGCTGTTCAGGTTGTGTACGGGCAGGAAATCGTCGATATAGGGCATGGCAGCCTGCATCCCGCGTGTAAGCGGCTCATAACCGGGGGAGCCCAACAGAGGATTCAGCCAAATGAGCCGGTGGCAACTGCGCTGCAAGCGGGACATTTCTTGGGCCAAAAGCTCCGGATCGCCCCGATCCCATCCGTCGGATATTACCAGCACTACCGCTCCGCCTTCCAGCACCCGCCTCAACCATTGAAAGTTGAACGTCTTGATCGCTTGGCCGATCCGGGTGCCACCGGCCCAGTCGGGGACTGCCTTGGCCACATCGGTCACCGCTTGGTCGATGCTGCGATAATTGAGGTATCGGGTAATGCGAGTCAACCTAGTGGCAAAGAGGAAGGCTTCCACCCGGTCCTGACCCCGGGCCATGGAATGAATGAAGTGAAGCAACATCCGGGTGTAACGTTCCATGGAGCCGCTCACGTCGCATATCAGCACCAGCGACCGCGGCTTGTCTTTGTACTCGCGGTGGGCCGTTTCCAGGATTTCCCCGCCGTACTTCAGGTTCAGCCGCAGCGTCTTTCGCAGGTCTAGCCAACTGCCGTCGCCGGGGGTCATCCTCCGGGTTCGCCTGCGGCCCAAGTCCCACGACAACTCTGTCATCATCCGTTTTGCTTCGGCGATCTCCAACGGGCTGAAGCTTGAGAAGTCCTTTTGCCGCAGGACCTCCCTGACGCTGTAGGTCCGGGTAAGGTCGATCCTGTCTCCAAGCGGACCGTCGTCTTCTCCTGTCTCAGAACCCGTTTCATCGGCGTTGCCACTCCGAGGAGGAGCGACTTGTGGGCTCCGGTACCGCCGTTGTTCTCCCATAGAACGAAGGTCGTGGGTGGACTGATGGAGGGCCGGCCGCCGCCAGAACACTTGGAAGGCTTCGTCGAAGATGGGCAGGTCCTGCTTGCGGTGTACCAGAATTGAGCGGGCCGCCAGCCGGAAGTCCTGCTTGCGGCCTATTGGGGCATACTCCAATGCGCGAACCAAGTCCAGGACGTTGCTCGATCCCACGTCCAACCCCACTTTGCGAAGCACCTCGACAAACATCAGCAGGTTGCTGAGGATGTGCCCGTGGCCGTTATCTGATGTTGCCTCGGACGGCGTGATCATGGAGCATTCCTGTCATCAGGCGTCAGGGCGAGAATTTCGCCTTTCAATACCGGGAGGTGGTCTGTGATGATGTCCCAGACCGTATCCAGGTTGATGTGAAGAAATCTGTGAACCAGCCTTATGCGAAACCCGTGGAGTTGTTGCCAGTTCGTACTCGGACATGCAGCTTTCGCTGAATCGGAGAGACGGAGAGCCGATTCGCACAATACATGGAGGCTTCTGAGAACGGCGTCCTGGACAAGAATGGACCCGATGAATGTCTCCCTTCCGCCGACCACATACGATTCTATCCGGTTAATCCGCTCCAAGATATACGCCAGATAAAACCCGTCGGTCATTACACCGACACGGCTTCATTCAGTATATGGTCTCTAACGAGCGGATGAAGATCCCCCATAGTCGAAACGTACACCTCCCGTCCCAGCAGGTCTGCTAGATCCACCATAAGTCCCCCCGGAAACCACGGAGTAAGCTTCTTGAGCGGGTCTATATCTACCAAGAGGTCTATATCGTCCTTGGGAATATTCGGGTCCCCTGTGAACGATTCAAACACCCGAACATTCTTCACGCCGTGCTTGGCGGCTATACGGATGATTTCCTCTCGGTGTTTTTCCAGAAGCGGGTCCAGTTTCATGGTATTTTCTCCCTGTGCTTACCCTCCCCCTCGCCTGCCCCGGCGGGGCCCCCTGTTCCTGGAGCGTTCCAGCATCGCCCGGACCGGTTCACCGCGCACCAGTTCAATGTCGTCCTGGTACTTGAGGATTATGCCCATAGTGTCGTCAATTACTTGAGGATCCAACTCCGATTGGTTCAAGGCCATGAGAGCCGCGGTCCAGTCCAATGTCTCGGAAATACCGGGTATCTTGTACAGTTCCGTCTCTCGAAGCTCCTGGATGAACCCGGTTACCTGCTGCGCCAAACGCCTCGGCGCTTCAGGTATCCGCGTGGTGACGATTTGCAGTTCCTTCTGAAAGTCGGGGTAGTCTATCCAGTAATACAAGCAGCGCCGCTTCAGCGCATCGTGAATCTCCCTGGTGCGGTTGGAGGTTATGATCACTACCGGCGGGTGGACCGCCCGGTAGGTGCCCAACTCGGGAATGGTTATCTGGAAATTGGCCAGCAACTCCAGCAAGAACCCTTCAAACTGCTCATCCGCCCGGTCCAATTCGTCGATCAGAAGCACCGGCGCCCGGTCCATGGTTTCCTCTATGGCTTGAAGCAAAGGTCGCTTGATCAGGAACCGCTCGCTGAACAGGTCGGCAGTTGCGGCCTCGCGGTCCACATCCCGGCCAAGCTCCATCAACCGCATCTCCAGTATCTGCCGCGTGTGGTTCCACTCGTACACCGCATGGTTGACATCCAGCCCTTCGTAGCACTGGAGATGGATCAACCGGGTGTCCAATGCGTCGGCCAGCACCTTGGCAATCTCCGTTTTGCCGACCCCGGCCTCGCCTTCCAGGAAGAGGGGCCGTTGCAAAGTCAATGCGAGAAAGACCGGTATGGCCAAGCCCCGGTCACTAATATAATTCTGCTTGCGAAGGAGGTCTTGCACCTCATCGATGGACCCGGGCATAACGGCGGCAGTCGTCAACGAAACACTCCAAATTAAGGGTGACGTATGGCCAAGAGCTATTGTAGCCCATCGGGAAGGAGCTACACCACCTGAGCCGGGCGACGAGAAGGGCGGCTGACCGCCCAATTGGGTTGGTTATACTCGATGATCGGTCAGCCTCGTCGAGGAACAAAGAAGGATTGGAGGTACCTTCGCACCAAGAAGCGCAGCCGGGTCCAATGGTCGTCCAGCGACTCCAACTCGGGTGCGTTCAAATCGCTGTAACGTTTTCCAAGCTTGGGAATACACCATAGAGAAAAGGCCCAGAAGCCTTGTGTTTCCATGCCCCCGGCGGTTGACTCCGCGATGACCCCCGTGGCCCCCCGCAACTCCCAGGATGCCAACACCCTCCCCCGGTCGGCAATGGCCAGGGCCTCTATCCAGGATGCTTCCCGGTCCGCGCCTTGGTAGGGTTGCATCAACTCCAACAGGCGCTTCGCTCGCTCATCGTCGTCAGCGTCAGTACCTGCGAACCTGTGAGTGTACAGGCTTTCCCATCCGTCACCCAGAGCAGGAATCACCAAGCCACCGTCGGAAGCTATAGCCAGCGTCGAGCCGCTTCTGGACCACTGCTTGGCCTTATCGCGGGCAACGGCAATATGGGTGTCTCCGTCCTCGTCAGGTACGCCGTCCAGCCCCAACTGCTGCGGAGTGACAAGGACCAACCTGGTCTCCTCCAGCAGCCACGCCAACATGCGCTGTTTCGCAGGGTTGCCAGTGGCTAGAAGAATGGGCGTCTGACTGAAGCGAGGGGCGGACATTGGAGGGTCGTCTTGGAGATCAGATGAGGCGCGCCACGGCGCGGGCCGCCCCGCCGTCGCCGCCTTTGAGCTTGATGGGCAGTGCCCAAAGTTCAAAGGGATGCCCCACCAGTTGGTCCAGGTTGATCAGGTTTTCAATGATGGGTATGCCTTGGCCCAGCAACAGCCGGTGTACCGGGAAGTCACTCATTGTGGACTGGGGCGTAGCAGGGTGCTTATCGATGGGAAAGTCCACCGCCACGGCGTTGACTCCATGTTGGGCCAGGTAATCGGCCCCTTCGGTGCTCAGGTAGGGGCCGTCGGAATAGAACCGTTGGTTGCCCGACTCCTGGTGCGCCCAATCCGTGAAGAGAACTACGATCCGGTCCTTTACATCGTCTGCTGCCGCTCCGGCCTCCTGCAACTCATCCACGGAAAGGGCTGTTTTGCTCTTGGCAACCTGCCGCAGGTCCAGCAGTAGAGCCGGACCCATGTACCTCTCGAGGGGCATATTTTCCAGGGTTTCGCCGTTGGGGTCAAAGTGGTAAGGAGCGTCGACATGGGTGCCCAAGTGTGTGGCTAGGGTCAGCTTGGTGTTGGAGCGGGTGTGAGTTTCGTGGGTCTGGAGGGGTTCGGTAGTAACGCCAATCAGCCCCGGCACTACCGTAATCCGGTCGCTGCCCAGCGTAATGGTAAGGTCAATCAGGCTAGCCATAACCCCTTCCTTAACAAGTCCTGCGTCAATCAGCCGCGCCTGCCGCCCGAATTGGCCCGGACCGGGCCTCCGGCGGCAACGACAGCTCCCAGTCGGGGATGAGTACCCGCGACGTGGGCTCCAGAAGCATAATCACCACCACGCCCCCAAAGCTGAACACTATCGACAAGCCCAGCATCATCTCGTAAGAGCCGGTGAGGTAGATTAACAACCCTCCCAGAACGGTGGTGACGGCATGTCCCGTCAAGGCGCCGGTCATTTGCCAACCGTAGCAACCACCCATGGGCCCGTTGCCAAAATATTGGCGGTTTATCACGAGGTATCCGGTCCATTCCCCGCCAAACCCCAAGCCGAAAAGGGCGGCGAACAGGTAGAACGCCCACAGGTCCTGGGCCCAAAAGAGGATAAACACCGTTGCGCCCTGCAAAAACAGGCAGGATGCCATTATTTTCTTGGTGCCGTAATACTCGGCCATTATGGGGGTGGTCAAGCGGCTGATGATGCTCACCAAGGAAATGATCGTCAGGATAACTGCCGCCGACGTCAAGCCGACTCCATGCTCTACGGCGAACGGGATGGAGTAAATCAGCACCAACCCGTGGCCGGCGCAACCGAGGCCGTGGATTGTCGGAAGATTCCAAAAAGCCTTGGTGCGCCTTATGTGTTGGTTGAAAACCTTGGTCCGTATCCTCTCCACGACCAGGTTGCGGGGGGCCGGCGGTGGATCGGCCGAGGTTGCGCCATAGGGCTTCAACCCCATGTCTGACGGATGGTTCCGTAGCAGGCCGGTAAGGATGACGATAAGGCATCCGCCGAATATGCCGATACTCCAGAACGTACCCTGCCAGCCTACCTCCTCAAGCATAAAACCCATGAAAGGGGCCAGGATAGCCGTTCCGACTCCGCCTGCGGCCCACAGGATACCGGTGCCTAAGCCCAAGCGCCGCCTGAACCATCCGCTGATAGATGCCATCAGCGGCACCATGGAAATGCTTTGAGTCAGGGCCAGCATGACCCCGTACACGACGAAGAACTGCCACAGGTTGGAAACGAACCCCAGCAGCACCATGCTTGTGCCGTAAAGGATGCCGCCCGCCAACATCATGCGGCGCGCCCCGTACCGGTCTCCCAACCATCCGCTTACCGGGGCGAACAACGCCCCAACCAGATAGTAGGTTGCAATGCCGGCGCCGATGGTGCCGATACTCCAGCCGAAGTCTCCACCGGGATCGGTCAACGGCGGAAGCAGAATTCCGGCGGCCATGCTTATCGACGTGGCTAGTACTTGGACCGACGCGAGAATCACGACGACGATCCAGCAGTAATGAAGGCCCCAAGGCAACCGGATGGCTCCCAGACGTAACCTATCTTCCCGCAGCCGACGATTGACTTCGGGAACGATTGCCAAGGCTATGAGGAGTATACCGGAGGCGAATACCGCCACCCCAGTGAAGGTCATGATCGATCTTCTTTAGCCAGCGATATTCGCTTGGAAAGTCATTCTTTAGGAAATGGTTAAAACCGGGAGATAGCTAATGGAAGGGACACGCCTTGAGGAAGGAGTTCCCCCACCAAGAGTCCGGCTCAAGATTGCCATCGGAGGCGGCAAACGCCTCCCTTATCCCCAAAGGCTCCTCGGTACCGGAAGAACCTTTGGCCTCAAAAGACGCCCCACCGGGGACGCCGAAGCTAAACACCCGGTCTCTTTCTTCCAAGTCTGCAGACGCCACCCACGCTCCGAAGAATACAACCAGAGCGAGGGTGACGATTACCACGACAAAGAAGGATATGGGAAGGGGAACAGTCCTCACTTCAGCGCCTAGCCTACTTCAACTTCGACCGGGAACACCATATTGTTGCCGTAACCCCGCCCATCCCACTTGTTGGGAAACTCTATTGGCTGGGTCTCGCCCTTGTCATTGGTCGCGCGGGACATCAACGTGTAACTGCCGGTGCCCGGCGGGTTCCACTTATGTTCCCAGCGGTACCAGGAGTAGCCGCTTCGGGGACGGACGTTGTCCACCAAGCTCCAGGTCGCCCCGCCATCGGTGCTTATCTCCACCTTCACTACTTCATCCTCTCCGGACCAAGCAGCGCCGGCCAGCGTGTAGCCGCTGACGGGAATTACCTCGCCGGGCAGAGGGTTGGTGATGATGGACTTGACCTTCATCTTGGTCAGGTAGGTGTAATAGGAATCAGCGTCGGGACCGTTCACGGTCATATACCGTTCGGTCATGTAGAAGCCCTTGAACTCGTGGTCCAGAACGTGGATTCCTACCAGCCACTTTATGGAGGTCATTCCATACCACCCGGGAACCAACAGCCTCACCGGGTGGCCGTGGGCCGGCGGAAGGGGCTCGCCGTTCATTTCGTAGGCCAGCAGGGTATCCTTGTGGGTGGCCTTGGCTACGGGCAGGCTGCGCTCGTAAGTGACTTCGGGCGGGTCTCCAACGGTCTCGTCCGGCCCATGGTCGGCGCCCTCGAACATCACCTCAACCGCGGAAGACTTGACGCCGGCCAGCTTCAGGATGTGGGCGACGGACACACCGGCCCATTCTGCGTTGCCCATGATGCCGTGACCTTTGATCTGCTCCATCACTGAGCTGGTGCGGGTGGACTTAGCCCAGTAGTCCGGCACCGGGCTGTTGCCGCAGCACTCGTAAGTTACTTGGAACCGGCTCTGGGGCATTCCCAGCAGGTCCTGATAGCTCAAACTCAGCGGGTTCTCCACCTCGCCGTCAACTACCAGCCTGTAGCTGTCTATGTCGATGTTGGGTATCTCGGTCCAGTGGTTGCGAACGTAGAAAAGCTCGTTGGGGACGATGTCTTTTTGCAACGCCGCCGGGGGGGCGGCGAAGGTGCGGAACCCCGCGTTGGTGGGGATTATCTGTGGGTAGACCTTGGTTGGGGTCTGCTGTGTGGTCATTACAGCCTCCTGTAGTGGGTCTGTATCAGCCCGTTACGGGCCTATTCCAGGTAGTTAGTCTCCAAGTCGCCGGTGGGGTAAGTCACCAACATCCTTACGGGGATCCAAAGCTGGTTTACCAGCTTGTGAGGCATTCCCGGGGGCGCAACCAAGGTGGTTCCGGCCCTTACTGTAGTGACTTCGTCGTCCAGAACCACCTGCACCGCTCCCGAAGTGACCATGATAACCATGTCGGTCGGGTGGGTATGCAACCGTCCTTCCCAACCCGGATGAAGCTCAATCTCCTTGACGGTAAGGGAATGGGCCCCATCCGCCCTGGACACCAGGGTGCGTTCACTCCGGTAGTTTACCACCTTTGACATTCGGATGTTACTGTGTTCTATGACAGGCATGTTGCTACTCCGCGACGGTAATGTCGTAACCCACGACGGCGCTGAAGTTCTTGCGCATGTTGTTGTACCTGGGCTCCAACGATTGCACCCTGCCCGCGGCGTCGGTGGCCCGGGACATCACCTTGTATTGACCGGGCTTGGCGTCCCAGAGATAGGACCAGCGGACCCACATCCACCTGTCCTGCGGCTCCTCCAATCTCGTGGCCATCCAGGTCTCCCCGCCGTCCACGCTCACTTCAACTTGGGTTATCCGGCCGCCCCCGCTCCAAGCGTAGCCCCGGACCGCGTGCAGGCCGGCGGATATATTCGCAGTATCGTCGTTGGGATGAGTGACCATCGATTTTACGCCGATGGTGGTTATTAGCTCCTTGTTCGGGTCTTCAGGAGAGTCACCGTAGTAATAGAACTCGTAATGGTACCAGCAGTCCGGCTCGTGGTCCAAAACTTCCAGCTTCCAGAGCCACTTTACCGACCAGTTGCCCGACCAGCCGGGAACCAACAGCCGCACCGGCGCTCCGTGCAGGTGCTCCAGAAGCTGCCCGTTCTGGGCATACGCCAGGATGGTGTCGGGATGGAGGGCCTTCTGTATCGGCAGCCCTTTGTCGTACCAGAAAGGCTCCGTGCCCGGCTCGGCGGTGGCAGGCACGCCCTTGTCCCACCCTTCCGCTCGCACGTGAGTCGCTTTGCCGGTTAAGCCCGCCTCATTCAATACGGCAGCCAATGGCACGCCGGTCCATTCGCTGGCGCTGAGGATCATGCATTCCTGGTTCCGGGAGGGTTTTGAGCCTTCCCCTTTGAAATACTCGAAGTAGGTGGCATCGCTTCCGGAACATTCCATTACGGTGCGAACGGTACGGCCCGGGAACCGGCGGAGTTCCTCGTAGTTGAGGTTCAAGGGGTTTTTGACTTCTCCGCTGACGTCCAAGCTCCACTTGTCCGCCGGAACAACCTCGGGTATGTCGAAGTGCTGCACCACATAATGAAGCTCGGTGGGGGTGATCAACCCCTCCAGGTCCATGACCGGTGTCCGCACGCGCTGCACCCTGCCGCTATCCTCGTAGAGGTTGACGGGGTTCACGGACTTGCTCGGCCAGCCGTACCAACTATCGGCGCTATGCGGATTAGTGGAGTGGGGGCCTCCCGGCCCGTCCATCCGCAAAAAGTCCGGGGTAGCTCCTTCCGATTGCTGGGTCGCCATGGTCAAACCCTCCCAGTACAGTTTACAGAAATTTCGGTCTGTTAACTGGCGTACTTTTCGCCCAATGCGGTCTCCCACCGCAGGTAGGTAATCATATCGGCAGAGTTCCGGTCCGGGCCGGCGGCCACCAGGTCGTTGGGGGGACTCATTACTCCGGAAAGCCCGGTCTCCATGGGCAACCCTTGCTGTCTCCAAAGAGACATGCCTCCCTCCAGAACCAGGGCGTTGCGGTAGCCCATCTCCTGTAACGTCGCACCGGCCAATACCGCGTTAGCGGCGCTATTCCCGGTCACAACAACAACGCCGTCTCTATCCGGCGCCAGATCGCCTATCTGGAATTCCAGCCAGCCCCTGGGGACCCACCGCGCGCCCGGTACATGGCCTTGGGCAAACTCCTGGCTGGTGTCCACGAATATAATGACTTGGTTGGTGGATACTTGCAACTCTCCGGGAGAAATCGGCTTCACTTTGGTCTCGGCCTCACCCAAGCCGGCGACGGAGTCCTGCGGCATCCCCGTCTCCAAGTCCAAGCCTGCCGCGGACCAAGCTTCGAGGCCGCCTTCGATCACGTAGACTTCCTGGAACCCGAACTGCCGGTACCAGGACGCTACGACTGTGGACCTGGCCTTCCGGTCGCAAACAAAGACAACGGGGCAATTCTTTACCACCAGCACGTCATCGGAACGCTGCACCACCTGGCCGCCGGGGAACCACCGGAATCCCGGGATGTGGCCCGCCACGTACTCTTCGGTAGTGCGCACGTCAACGAAGTAGGCGGTGTCTGTAAGCCTGTTATCCAGCATCCGCTGTACAGTGGCAACATCAAGGTAGCGCACCCCGTCCTCGGCCGCGAGTTTGTCGGCGTATGCCTCTGCAGACGCCAGACCTTCGGGTGACGGGTCGGGCAAGCCCAGGCGGTCCCCGCCGGTTTCTAGGTCATACCCGGCCAACACCCATCCGGAAGTGCCATTCTTCAAACCGTAGACGTTGGTCATTCCCATCCGCTGCAACACCCTGGTGCCTATGACACTGCGGGTGCGGCCGGCGCAATTGACAATGACCGTCGTATCTTCGTCCAAGTCCTTGGTTATGTCTGTGATGCGCAGCGCCAACTCACCACCGGGAACGCTTCGCCCTCCTGGAATGCAGAACCGCTGGTACTCTTCGGGAGTGCGGGTGTCCAGGATCACCAGCTTGTCGCCCCGCTCGATGCGCTCGTGGAGTTCAGTGGCTTCGATCTCCGGGACGTGGTGCACCACCTCCACCTTTTCGCCGAAGTCCTTGCTTATGACGTTGGTGCCCCACTCGGTGGGATAGCCTTCCACGCTCCACCGGTTTATTCCCCCGTCCAGCACGGATACGGCGGGATAGCCCATATTTTCCAATGTAGCGGCGGCCATCTTGGCCCTCCGACCGTCGTCATCACAGACTACTATATGGACGTTCTTGACCGGCGCTGCCTGCCCTATCTGGCCCTCCAGTTGCCGCCTTGGGATGAGGCTGGAATCCGGGATATGTGAACTGTTGTACTCGCCCGCCTCCCGAACATCAATGAGGGCGAATACCGAATCCCCCTGCAATAGTGAGTTCAGTTCCTGCGCCGAGATTTGATTAGACATTGCTTTTCACCTCCATCTTCCAACAACATGCCATCAGGCCGGACCCGCGAGCCGTGCGGCATCATTAATATATTCAAGAGTTTGGCGTATACGGCGTTCGGTGTCCTCTATCGGCTCACACAGACCGACATAGAAGCAGTCGCCGTGCAAAAATCCCGCATCGCTGCATAGCAGTCTACCAGCAGGTCGACATCAGCGTTATTGTTACCCAATCTTCGTAATTCACGGGTTGTCTCCGGCGCCCTTTCCGGTTCTCTGCCAGTCAAAGCCAAGGTCAAGGCATCGGAAGCCCGCCTGGTGGCACACCACGCCTTCTCTGCCGCGTCACGAATGTCATCCGCTTCCAACCGTTCCACCGCCGCCTCATACATCTCCCTGGCATCGGCGAAGATCGCCTCCGGTGTCCGTATTTGCGCCATATTACTCCCTTGCTTGGCTGCCAGTGGCTTTCCAGCCCTCGCTTACAAAGTCAAGTATACAATTCCTTAGATTTAACCATAGATGTCCTTCCACCACTACCCGGAAGGCGTGGGCGCGGGAGTACGGGCTTCTATAGGCAACGAGTCTTCCCAGTTGGGTATCAACACCCGCCCTGTGGGTTCCAGCAGCAGGATGCAGGCTACGCCGCCCAAGCTGGTGCACAAAGAGATGAGCCAAGCGACGTTAAATGTGCCGAAATAGTCCACCGTAATGGCTACCAGCAGGCCGCCAAAAGCCATGCCTACGCCAGACCCCATACTCTGGAAACCGTATATGGTCCTTACGGGGCCCATGCCATAATACTGGCGGTTGACCACCAGGAAAGCTGACATTTCCCCACCCAAGCCAAGTCCGAAGAGGACCGCGAACACGTAAAATTGCCACGGGTCGTGGGTCCAGAAGAGCAAGGCCACTGTCAATCCCTGGACAGAGTAGGCCAAAGTCATGGCCCATTTTCCACCCCATGTGTCGGCGATTATCGGCGTTGCGAACCGGCTGACCACACTGCTGAGGGAATAAAGGCTAACGATCCACGAGGCGTCTTGCAACGTAACGCCTTGGTCCGTCGCATAGACCACCACCCCTAGCATGACAATCGAATGCCCGATGCAGCCCAAGTGGTGGATGGCGATCAGGTTCCAGAACGCCCGCGTGCGACGGGCGTGCCGCAGGAAGACCTGGCTGCGTACTTTGGTCACGACCGGATCGCCCCTGGGCGCGGGCGGAGGGTCATTGTCAGTCGCCCCGTAAGGTTTCATACCCCGGTCGGCGGGGTCTCCGTGGAAAAGAAACACCAACGAGAAGACAATAACGCCGCCAACCGCCGGAATTATCCAGAACGCCGTCTGCCAGTCGGTGGCCGCCAGCAGCAACGCCAGCGCCGGGGCCATGATGGACCCGCCCATTCCGCCGGCCGACTGTTGAATACCCACAGCCAGCCCAAGTTTTCTGCGGAACCATGCCGCAACTGTGGTGGGGATGTTGATCCGGAACAGGGATTGGGCGATGCCCAGGATGAAACTGTAGTAAAGATATAGCTGCCATTCCGCGTTGATGGTGCTCAACAACAGCAGCCCGCCGACGTAGCACACCGACGCTATCAGGAGGGAGGTGCGAAGTCCCCCGCGGTCGCCTATCCAGCCGGCCACGGGCGATAACACGGCGCTGACTATACTCCGGAAGAAGTAAGCCAGCGTTATCGCGGTCAAGCTCCAGCCGAAGTCCTCCCTTAGCGTGACAATGAGGATGGAGAACGCTTGGCTGATGAAGTTGGTGGTTACTTGGAGGACCGTGGCCATTGCCACGATGGCCCAAGCGTAGTGCCAATACTCGTTTAACGAGCCGCGTTCCAAACGTTCGAAGAGCCTTACCACAGACGCCGTCCACTGGCGCGCGCCGGGAAAATGGTGGTCGCAACCATGCCGCTCGACGTAATGGAACGGGCCGCAAGCAGGCTGACGCCGTTAAAAGGGCTAGGTTTGCCGGTCATCGCTATCATCGTTCCATAGGGTAGCTGGAAAACTTGTCAAGTATCGTCAACGATGATGTTGGTGTCAATGCGTCGCGTTCTGTCACAGGGCTTTTCATTGTCGCGGTCAGGCACCGGTAACGGACCGAAGCGACGTTCCCGTATGATAGAATTAAGTTAACTCGGGGTGGATTCTGCGAAACGGGGGAGCTTGCCGGAATGGATGACGAACGGTTTATTGAGAGCTTGCACGCAAAGATAGAACGGCTGACCGGCCGCTCCATACACTTGGAAATCGACCGCGAACAGGACACTCAACTCCAGGTTGAACTGGACCGCGAGGTGCCTCTGGTGGTGATGGGTTCCAACGTTCTCCACTACTCCGGTTTCGCCCGGATGTGCGCGGAGTACGCCGTGGCTTCCATCCGCGAGCGACGCCAGATACAGATGCTGGAGTTCCACCTGCTGTTGGCCCGGAACTAGAGCAAGTCCCCCATCCTATCCAGTCCAAGACTACCTTGCAGGACCCGACACCTCCATCCCCTCCATCCGGGATCCGCCCTTGGTACTACAGAAATTGGTTCCTCATTCCCGTATTCATTTTCGGCTGGCCGGTATGGCTGGAATTTGGCTTCATCTCGCTATGGCCGGTGTGGCCGCTTCTCATCATCCGTTCGCCGTGGCATACAAGCTTCGTCACGGGTACTCTGTCTTGGGCAATGTTGATATCGACCATTGGGTGGATTGGGTTCCTGGCCGCTAAATCAGACACTTCCGTCAACCCGCTTGCCATGGCATTTCAGATGGCCCCAGGCATTGCGCTGACCGTGTTGACTCAATACCTGTGGGGCAGGCACCGGGCCCTGTCACAACCCTCCAACCATTCCGGCGTCGAATCCGGCGACCCCGTCGAAGGGAGACCCGGTCGGAGGCGCAGGCGGCGCCGAGGCCGCCCGGGCAGGTCGTCCCGTCACCCGATGTGACGTGCGGCGCTGTTCGTATTTGACCGGAGTCTGCTTCACATCCAACCAATCAAATCAGCCGGTTAAAGACATACACGCGCGGTCGTTTCGGCTACTGGTTGGCCGTCCTGGTTCTCCATCACCACCCGGCAGCGCACCACCTTGCGGCCATCGTCAATCCCCTTGTCCACGACCTCTCCGGTAAGGGTGACGGTGTCCCCTGCCCTTACCGGCGCCATAATCTCAACGTTGAGGCCGCTACCGCTCGCCATAAGGCCTGTTATCGGGAACGCTTTCTCCAACAACTCGAACACGTAAGCGCACAGCGCCGCGGCGGGCGCGGGGTTGCCGCTGTAAGCTTCCACTTGAGGATACGCTTCGTCAGATACGGAGTCATCCGAGGCAGGAGACAACAAGCTGTAAAACCCGGCGATGGTGTCGTCAGTCTCAGACTTGACCAGAATGGGCAACTGGTCGCCTGGGAAAACCGTGTCAAAGGTAACAGTTTTTGCCCATAGCCTGGCCATAGGTTTTCCTCTTGGTGTGCGGTTGAGGTGGCTGCTGGGGTTATCCTACGTTAGCATCCCTGCCCGTCGCCCGCAACAACAAATCAAATTATTGTCTGAATCGGGATTGAAGGATTCACAGGATGAATCGGTCCCCATCCTGAAGATCCTGAAATCCGGTAAATCCTGATTCAGACAATCTCACCCCCAGCCGTCAGCGACGGAAAGCGCCCTATGCTAAACTGGCTCAAATAAATGGAGGAACGGCCTATGACTGACCATGAACAACCAACGCGGCGCGCAATGGTGGTGATCGCGCACCCGGACGACGCCGAATGGATATGCGCGGGCACGGTGGCGAAGTGGTGCGCCGAAGGTTGGGAAGTGGTCTACGTCCTTTGCACCGACGGCAGCAAAGGCAGCGACGACCCCGATATGACCGGCGAGGAACTGGCACGGATACGCGAGGCCGAGCAGCGGGAGGCCTGTCGGGTATTGGGAGTGAAAGAAGTGGTGTTCTTGGGGTATCCCGACTCCCACCTGGAACCAACCATAGAACTGCGCAAAGACTTGACCCGGGAAATAAGGCGGCACCGGCCCGATGTGATCGTAGCCGAAAGCCCTGCACGAAACATTGCCGAGGGCTACTATGTGGCCCACCCCGACCACTTGGCCGCCGGCGAGGCTACGTTGGCAGCCGTCTACCCGACTGCACGGGACCGGCTTACCTTCCCGGAACTCCTCGAGGAGGGACTGGAACCGCATAAGGTTAAAGAAGTCTGGATAGGCGGCGGCGGGGAAGGCTCGGATATGTTCATCGACGTTTCGGGCCACATGGAAACGGCGATGGAGGCGTTGAAAGCTCACCGGTCACAGGTTAACGAGGAAGATGCAGACAAATACTTCCCCAAAGGCCGCGCCGACACCGCCAAGAAAGTGGGCTGGGAGTACGCCGAGGCCTTCAAAGTAGTACGCTTGGGATGAACTTGGAAGGCTCCGCTCCCCTGCGAAAATCGGCGATCTCCGCGTTGAAAAGGAGGTAAACCAATGGCATCCAACGGAAGGGTTGCAATCGTGACAGGCGCAGGTACCGGGGTTGGCAAGGCTTGCTCCTTGGCGCTCCTGCGGGACGGCTACTCTGTAGCGTTGGCCGGACGCCGCGTAGAACCCTTGGAGTCAACCGTTGCCGATGCGGGAGAAGACGGATCGAGGAGCATAGTTGTTCCCACCGACGTTGGTAACCCCAAGTCGGTCCGGGTACTGTTCGAAAAGACTATAGAAGCCTTCGGCAGGCTCGACGTCTTGTTCAATAACGCGGGTTCCGGCGCACCGCCCATCAACATGGAAGACCTGACGTACGAGCAGTGGCAGAGGGTAGTGGACGCCAACCTCACCGGCGTTTTCCTCTGCACTCAGGAAGCCATCAAGATCATGAAGAACCAGGAACCGATGGGTGGCCGCATCATCAACAACGGCTCCGTGTCAGCCTACTCTCCCCGTCCTAACAGCGCTCCCTACACCGCCACCAAGCACGGCGTTGCCGGCCTGACCAAGTCCACCGCCTTGGACGGGCGCAAGTACAACATCGCTTGCGGCCAGATCGACATCGGCAACGCCGCCACCGAGATGACCGATCCAATGGAGACCGGCGCCCTTCAAGCCCACGGCGCAGTCGTCTCCGAACCCCGTTTCGACGTTAACCACGTTGCCGACTCCGTCGTCTACATGGCCAACCTCCCACTCGACACCAACGTCCAGTTCATGACCATCATGGCCACGAAGATGCCCTTCCTGGGGAGAGGGTAAAACGAGTGGAGTAGGAGTCACGCTGCGGCCTCGCCTTGAACCGGCCCCCCAACGTGACTTCATCACTATCCATAGTTACATAGGAAATGACAGAGGGCAGACCGTCAATCGTTTATTCTGGGGGACGGACTGATTCATCAGATTCGCCGGATAAAAACTGCTCAACTTCCGGTGTCATCGGAAGCATTAACACACCGTTCACTTCACGACCAAATTTCGCCAAAGCCTGTCTTTCCCGGCGACGTTGCTCCCGTCGTCCCTCAGATTTAAGTTTTTTCACTGCTGCTGGAATTAGTAGTACCATGCGACCTAACGCCTCAACGAAAATAGTGATGAATACGGCTGTACCGGCGGCTACGCCATAGACATCGGCCAATACGGAGATGCGAACGTTCCCTGCAACAAGTCCCACCGGTGCGGCCACCCAAAATAGAGAGTCAACCCGACGAAAAAGGCGTAGTTAAAGAACCCAATACTTTCCAAGGAACCGCTCCGTTGCTCTCTCCTTTATCGGTGTAGATATACACTACTTGCGTATGCTGGTAGCATCAATGGGACCAATGATGATGTAATTCGTACAGTATCAAGGCGTCACATCGGAGAAAAATGGCTATCGTCAAGGTTACCCCGGCTTGTGCGCCACAACCTTAACGCTGGCGACGTTCATCGGCACGCCCTCCTCGTCGCACTTGACCGTTTCCTCCGTCAAGGCAATGTCAACGAAGCCTGCGCCCTCCAAGCGGCCCAGGTACACATCGCGGCTTTCTGCCCCGGCAATGCACGATGCCCAAGCCTCCGCGTCGGTCCTGGCAGGGCCCTCTTCGGTGATGGACAGCATATCGGAGATGTGGACGCGGCCTCCAGCGGCCAGAACCCGGAAAGCCTCTTGAAACACGGCGTCCTTGTCCGGCGAAAGGCAGACCACACAGTTGGAGATAACCACGTCCATGCTTGCGTCGGGCAGGGGCATGTTTTCCATTTCGCCCTTGACGAACTTCACGTTGTCGATGCCCAGCTTGGCTTGGTTGGCCCGCGCCAACGCCAGCATGTCGTCGGTCATGTCCAACCCGGTAACGTGTCCCTCCGACCCCACTTGTTGAGATGCCAGGAAGCAGTCGATGCCCCCGCCTGACCCCAAGTCCAATACCCTTTCCCCAGGCCGTAATCCCGCCAATGCGGTCGGGTTGCCGCAACCGGCCGATGCGGCGATGGACTCAGCGGGCAACCCGGCAAGCTGCCCTTCGTTGTATAGGCGCAGCGCCCGGTCGACGTCCGACGGACTGCAACAGGCGGCGTCTGTAGTCTCATCGGCTACTTGCGCCAACTCGATCACTCCCTTGGCGCGGGCCCCGTAGCGTTCCCTTACCAACCGTTTGATCTCGTCTGATTGGGTAGTCAAGGTTTTCCTCCTTGCAGTGCAACGTTTGATGAATGGTCTCCCTGCAGACTATGAGCGGTAATCAACTCAGGCGGTCCAGGCCGGGACAAGCGTCGAATCCATGATCAAAGCTGAGAATGCGAGTTATTCCGGCGCCGCGCATAACCGCCACGTGCAGGGCATCTCGAGCGGAGAGCCCACGTATAGAACCTATGAGTGATCTGGCAGTCCGAATATCTGACATGCCAAAGGTCAGAACATCATCGATAATCGAGTCCAGCGCCTCACAAGCTATGTCGATGATCTCCACCCGGTCGATTTATGTGTAGCGATGAAGTATCTCTTGGTAGACTTCCACATCCGTAACAAGTCGTTCTTCTGACTGCACCAATTGCCCTAAGAGCGAGATGGCCTTGTCTTTGTTTGGATGCGGCGCTCCCACTAAGAAACTATCTCAAAACTTGTCGCAGCACTCAACCCATCATTCCCGCGAAGGCGGGAATCTATGGGCCTCGGCCTGCGGTGTTGGTAAATCAGCAGGACTCATTGGTTTTGAGATAGTCTCTAAGTACACTGGTACGTTGGAATCAACAAAAATCAAGAGAGACGATAGCCCGATTCGATTTCTTCAAGCATCACGTCAATGTTCGCGGTGGGGAACTCCTGCTGAGACGCCTTGGCGATGGCTCGAAGTTTGGCTTCGACAGTCCCAGAATAGCCGCCTTTCGCCTTACTCAGCTCTTGGCGGACCCATTCAGCAACAGTTAGCCGTTGTTTCCGGGCAACGCCTTCAATCTCAAGATATTCCTCATCACTCAGGGTGATTTGTAGCCGTTTCGTCATAGTTGAATTAGTATGGTTCTCACATAGCAAATTAGTCAAATACCAACGCGAGAACGGAAGTGCGGCGAGAATTTTTGAGACAGCCCTTCAGTATCACGTATGCGTCTGACGGCCCGCACTATCACTGGCTGGATTCTTCCCTGATTAACCGCCGCAGCACTTTGCCTGCCGCGCTCACCGGCAGTTGGTCCCTCAGTTCCACCAAGCGGGGCACCTTGTAAGCAGCAAGTTCCCGGCGGCAATGGGCGATGATTTCCTGTCGGGCCGCATCATCGGGACCAAGCCCGTGGCCTTCCTTGAGGACCACCACCGCTTTGACCGTCTCGCCGCGGTAGTCGTCGGGCACTCCCGTAACCGCCGCGCCGCGAACCTGGGGGTGGTTGTAGAGCGCCTCTTCCACTTCCCTGGGCCATACTTTGAAACCGGCGGCATTGATAACGTCTTTCTTGCGGTCAACTATGTGAAAGTAGCCGTCCTCGTCCATGTGGGCAAGGTCCCCAGTGTACAGCCAGCCGTCCCGCAACACCCCGTCGGTCTCCTCCGGTTTGTTCCAGTACCCCGCCATCACCTGCGGTCCGTTCAATATCAACTCGCCAATCTCGCCCACCGGCAACACCTCCAACCCGTCGTCGGCATCGACGATGCGGGCCGCAGTATCTGGAAGGGGAACGCCGATGGAGCCACCCTTCGCCCTTTGGACCGGGTTGGCGTGGGTGAGGGGAGACGTCTCGGTCAGGCCGTACCCTTCAATCAAGACTTCGTGGCCCACCATTTTGTCGAAAGCCTCCTTGACCGCCGCCGGCAGAGGCGCGGCACTGGTGCGGCTGGGCCGCAGGGAAGACAAGTCATAATCGGAGACTTCCGGCAGATTGAGGATGGCCAGGTACATTGTCGGCACGCCAAGGAAGCGTGTGGCTCGGTAGTCCTGGATGGCCCGCAGAACGCCCTTGGCGTTGAACCGCCGGAACAACACTATGGTTGCGCCCGATGCCAGCGGAACATTCATGGCCCCGGCAATGCCTCCAATGTGGAAGAGGGGCAACGCAGTAATGAACGTTTCGTTGCCCTCCTTGTAGTCGAACCATCGCCGGAACTGGAGGGTGTTGGCGACCATGTTGTAGTGGCTCAGCATGGCCCCTTTGGGAGTCCCGGTGGTTCCACCGGTGTAGCACAAAAGGGCCAGGTCTTGCCGTGGAACAAGTCCGGGGCTGCAGAAACCGCCGTCAGGCAGCAATTGAGCTTCAATCAGCGCCTCCATGGACAGGACTTCCGCTGAGTGCGCCAAAGCCTCGGGCTTAGCGCCGGTCACTATGACCCGCTCCAACACCGTATCGTGGAGCGCGTCCTGCACCACGGGGTACAGGTCCGCGTCGCAAAGAATAGTCCTGGCCCCGGAGTCCTGGAGTTGGTGGGCCAATTCCTGCTCGCGGTACATGGGATTGCAGGGGACGATAACCGCGCCGGCCTTCAATATGCCGTAAAACCCGACGACCAGCGCGGGACAGTTCTGCATGAAATAAGCGACCCGGTCCCCCTTGGCGATTCCTAACCCGATCAGCGCCGCGGCGAATCGGTCGGATGCTTCATCCAAGGCTTCATAGGTCATCCGCGAGAGTTCCCGCTCACCTTCGCCATCGTAGTAAATCAAAGCGGTGCGGTCTGAGAACCGCGCCGCCGATTGCTTGAGGAGCCGGTGCAACGGGATTTGGGGGAAGGACAACCGCGCCGGCATCCCGGCGGGGTAGTGTTGCAGCCAGGACTGGCTCATCGTTGACCTCTTCGGAGTGAAATTATGCGGCTGAGCCGCGTTCCAGCTTTCCAAGCATGTCGTCCAGGTCCTGAACGTACTCATCCATTAGCCGGATGTCATCTTCCTTCAGGTGGGCGTACCGCCGTTGCGACGCCACGTACTCCTCTACCGTGTTCTTGCGGGGGATTCTCTGCCGACGGAACACGCCGTCTTTCCACTCGTACAACGGCCACATGCCGGAGTTGACCGCCAAGCGGGACACCTCGATACCTTTGTCGTCGTCGTAGCCCCAGGACGGGTTGCACGGAGTGAGAATCTGGATGTAGGCAGGCAACCGGCTGAGGCTGTTCTTTATCTTCCGGTCCAAGTCCTGCGGATGGGACGTGGAGGCCGTCGCCACGTAGGCGGCGCCGCTGTACATGAGCATCAGCGGGAAGTGCTTGGGATGGCGCAGCTTGCCCGACGGGCGCACGCCGGTGCGCGCCAGCGGGTGGGTGCTGCCGGTGGCGTGGCTGCCGCTGGCGGCGTGGGCTTGGTTGTCGCAGACCACGTGAAGGTACTTGTAACCCTGCTGGAACGCCGTCGCCAGGTCCTCCAAGCCAAGGTCTACCTGCCCGTCACCATCGATGACCACAATGGGCCGGTCGATGCCGCGGATTTCCATCGCCGTAAGCATCCCGACTATACCGCTGTCGTGGGTGCCCAAGCCGCTGCGCTGCAGGAAGTCCCGGCCAATGCCGCAGCCTTGCCCGAAAATAATTGGGTCTTCGTCCTTCAAATGATCGAACACGGTTTGCATCACCAACCTGGTCGCCAGGTTCTCTGGGCATCCCGGACACTGGTTGGCGGTGATGTTCATGTGGACCCGTTTGTCTTCGGTCTCCATCACCATTTTTATAGGCATGGCACCCTCCCTATCAGTCGTTAGTGGTCAGTATCCCACCGCAGAGTCTTTGTCAGGCCCCATATTAATAACTATGCGGTGAAATTCAGATAGCAACCAAGCTATATTTCTTTGATCAGACGCTCCAACATGTTTTCGTCTTCAACCACGTCGAAGTGCCAAGCCGATTGCTGGTCCGGATGGCCTTGGCGGGCCGCCTTCAGACCCTCTTCGGCCATGTACATTATGTCGTAGTGGGTAACGTCCCTACCGCCCAGCCCAACCGTTCTACCCAGGACCATCGGCGGGGCAATCTGGCCGAACAGGGTGCTGCGCAGGTCATGGTACACGGCCGCTACGGTGTTGCGGTCCAACACGACTACTGCTTTCACATCTTTCAGGGCGTTGATGAGGTCTTCACTCGGGAAGGGACGGAAGGTGTGGATCTTCACCAGTGCCACCGCCTTGCCCTGCTCCCGTAAACGGTCGATAGCGAACCGGGACGTGGAAGCCAAGGAACCCATGGCGACCACGGCCACCTCTGCGTCCTCAAGGTTGTAAGTTTCAATCAGGCCGCCGTAACCCCGGCCCACTTTTTCCACGTACTCTTTATGAGTTTGCCGGATGACGTCCTTGGCGGTGACGTTCAACGCGTGGTCCAACTGGTATCGCCGCTCCATGTACTCCCGGTCAACGTCAATGTAACCGTAGCCGCTCATCCGGGTTCCGGAATAATATTCGGCGAAGTCCAGGTTTTTGATGAAGTCCAGTTCCGGCGGCAGCACCAACGGGGGCAGTATGCTATCCACCGCTTCCTGGGAAGGCAATTCAATCGGATAGCTGTTGTGGGACACTTCCCAACCGTCATAGGTAACGAAAGTCGGCAGCAACACGTCGGGATGTTCGCTGACCCGGTAGGCTTGGATAACGGTGTCCAGAACATCCTGGGCGTTCTCGCAATGATAGTGAATCCAGTGGATGTCCCGGTACATGATGGTGTCCTGATCGTCAGTCCGCACCACCGCGGGCGGTTCCAGCGCCCGGTGGGCCACCACTATGACGATGGGTACCCGGGCATAAGATGCAAAAATCAGTTGTTGGGCCGCTATTAATAGGCCCTCGGAGTTGGTCGCAAAAGAAGCCCGCGCGCCCGCTTGAGTGGTGGTGATCTGGGCGTTCATCACGCTGCGCTCGTGCTCCATCTCGATCAACTTGGCGCTGAACGTTCCCCGCTGTATGTACCGGGAAACCTCTTCGCCGACCTCATCGGAGGGGCCGATTGGGAAATAGCACAACGCTTGTATTCGCGCCAGCATCAATGCGCGGGCAGCAGCTTTGTTCCCGGTTAAGGCCAACCGCCTGACCGGAGCTTGCGATGACATAGACGTTACTCCTCCTGGCTTCCGGCCCCGGCGTCCGGTGTCTCTCTGAAGCGTTGGCGGGAGGCCACCTCGCCGATGTGAGGTTCAATTGTAATAGACTGGAAGTTGGGGTTGATTTTCTTTACTTGGTCCTCATCCACCATGTCCAGGGCTGACCCTACACAGACTTGGGCGCACAGGCCGCAGCCCCGGCAGAAGTCCAAGTCTATCCGGTAGCCTTGGTGCTCCAGTCCTTGCCGGACTATGAAACCGGTCCCGTCAGGGCACACAATTTCGCTGATGCAGCTGGCGGTGCAAATGCACTTGGCGTCTTCGCAGACCGGGATTTTGTCCCGCCACACAAATGGGCTTCCCCGCCGGTAGCCGGGAAGCTCTTCATACCGGTCGAAACGGTAATACTGGGGAAGGTCCTCAACGTTGGCCCTTTGCAGGTGGGCAGGCTGTCTGTCTACTTGGAAACTTACGCCCGTAACCTGCACTTGCTCGAAAGCCTCTTGGGCGGCTTGCACGTTTCGTTCGCCAACGTTGCCGGGAAACGTCTCCCGGATAACCTCGAACAGGTCGTCCAGGTTGATGTTTTCGGTGACCTTGGAGTAGGCCCCCAACAGCGTCAAGCCAACCGGGGGAGGATTACGTCCCAGAAGCCTTGCCGCGATGCCGGTGGCGTCCACCGTCGCCACCACGCCCTGCAAGCCGTAAGGAAGGTCTATTTCTTCCGGCGGCTTGGGTGAATTGACCAGCAGAACGCCCTGGTTCATCCTCCCGATGGCGTCGGCCACCAGTTCGTGAGAGTTCTCCTTGGCAGTCAGAAGCAACTCTTCCTGGAAGACTATGACTTCCGTTGGATGGTAGTTGGCGCAACTGGCCAACCCTGGTGCGTCAGACACCTTGAGATAATTGATTACCGGCGCGCTACGGGCCCGGGTGCCCGGGTAGACGTTGACGGCGACGAAGGCCCCTTCCTGAGCGTACAACTTGGCCAGCGCCTCACCGGCCTGAACCGAACCCTGGCCGGACATGCAGACCAGGTTGAGCTCCTTGACCTCCGGCATAGCCCTCTCTCCTAAAGACATATCACGCCTTGGCGCCGCATTGGGCCCAAGGCTGGTCACAATCTTACATGACCCCGGTTTAAGAATCAAACTTAAGAATGGTTCCTAAATCGGTTCGTGGTAAACTTGTTCCATCGGTAGAGGGGACGCAGCACACTCCCTCAACCATCGGCCATTTCAACCGGAGGAAGGCGCTAAATGCAAGTAACGCGAGCAAAAACACGGGTGTTGCGCACCCCGGCTGACAGTCCCTTGGTGATTGATGTCCCCACCGGAGGCGCTACCAGGGAGTTTGTAACCCTTGAGTTGGACACCGACGAGGGCATCCAGGGCATCGGCCTGACTTTCGCCCCCGGCACCAGCGCTGCTCCCATGAGCGCAACACTGAGGGCTGCGGTGGACGGGCTTTGCGAACTGGTCATAGGCAGGGACCCAATGGCCGTGGAAGCCATCTCGGAAAACATCCGCCGCAACGCGGGTGGTTCAGGCCCCGGCGGCATCTTCACACTGGCCCTGTCTGCCATCGACACCGCACTGTGGGACATCAAGGGCAAGGCGCTGGACCAATCGGTCTGTTCACTGCTCGGCGGGTTCAGGGACCGGGTGCCCACCTACGCCAGCGGCGCTCTGGTCAGGGAAATGAACCTGGAATACTTGGCCGAGGCCGGCCCGCGGCTGGTCAACATGGGATTCAAACAGATGAAGACCCAGATGGGCGCGGAGTCCACCCCTGCAAAGGAAGTGGACCGCATCCGGGTATTGCGTGACGGCATAGGCCCCGACATCGACCTGATGTGCGACATCAACCAACTGTGGAACGTCAACCAAGCCATCGACGTCGGAAAGCGTGTGGAAGAGTACCACCTGTTCTGGCTGGAGGACGTGGTCGCCCACGACGACTATCAAGGCCTTGCCCGTGTGGCCGATGCCCTGACCACCCCCATCGCTGCCGGCGAGTACGTTTACGGCATCCGGCCCTTCCGCCACATGCTGGAATCCCGCTCGATAGACATCGTCATGATCGACCTGTTGCGGGTCGGAGGAATTACCCAGTGGAAAAAGGTGGCCGGCATGGCCGAGGCATTCAACCTGCCGGTGGTGAGCCACTTGGTGCCTGAAATCCACATCCAACTCATGGCCGCCATACCCAACGGCCTGACGGTGGAATACATGCCTTGGACCCTGCGGCTGTTCGAGGAAACGCCGGAAATCGTCGACGGGGACCTTGTCCTGCCCGACAAGCCCGGCTTGGGTCTGAACTTCAGCGAAGATGCTTTTAAGCAGTACCAAGTAAGCTAGATTAACTTTATAAGACCGGAGGTAAACACATGGTTTCTCAACTGCGGATTTACACCATTAACCGGGGAATGATGGACTCCTGGGTCAAGCTGTTCGAGGAGCAGATACGGCCTATCCACGACAGCATCGGAGTGCCGGTGGTGGCTAGTTGGGTCAACGCAGACCGCACCGAGTTCATCTGGGTGCGCCGGTTCAACAGCGCCGACGAAATCGCGGACAAGGAAGCCGCATATTTCGGGTCACCCGGCAGGAAGGCCTTGGGCGACGTGCCCACGAGCCACATCGCCAAGATGGAAGTGAGAGTGATAGAAGAGGCGGCTGTACCGGCTACCGCGTAGGCCGCCCTACAACCCCTTCCGCATCTCAATATGCGGAATGTCAACCTCCAGGAACACGTCCCCATGCTCGGCGTAACCGTGGCTGGCGTAGAAGCTCTTGACGTATTCCTGGGCGTGGAGGAGGGACTGACGCAGGCCGCGGGAGCGGGCTTCCTGTTCCAGGAAGGTCAGGATACGGCCGCCGACGCCCTTCCTGCGCCACTCCAAGTCCACCGCCATGCGGCCGATGATGGCGGTGGACTCGTCTTGCACAATCAACCTGCCTGTGCCGATAACCTTGTCTTGGGATATGGCGATGGCGTGAGTGGCTGTGGCGTCAGCGTCGTCCAGTTCCTCTTCCGGCGGGACCGATTGCTCGGCCACGAAGACTCGGAACCGGACGCTGATGGCTCCCTCCAGCTCTTCCTCGGTCTCCACCAGTTTGACGACGACTTCGTCAGGCATCAAACTTCTGGCTGCTAGAAAACTATGGCGCCGCGGCCCACTTCGCCTTTGTCCATGTCGTCGTAGGCCTCGTTAATCTGGTCCAGGCTGTAGTGCCTCACCACCAAGTCATCCAGATTCAACTTCCCCGCCAAGTACAGGTCAACCATGGTGGGCATGTCGGTGCGGGCGCCGGAGCCGTAGTAGCAACCCCTGACCGTCTTTTCCATCCGCACCAGGTCCACCAGGTTCACCGATGCCTCCGCGCCGGTGGGAGCAATGCCCACCATGGTCGCCGTGCCGCTCTTGGCGCACATATCGAAGGCGGCCTTAGCTGTTTCGGGGGAGCCGAGGACCTCGAATGTGTAGTCCGCGCCTTGGCCGCCGGTAAGCTCTTTCACTTGGGCCACCGGGTCCTGGTCGCGGGCGTTGATGGTATGAGTCGCGCCGAACTGCATAGCGAACTCAAGCTGGCTCTCGCTGATGTCTATGGCGATTATCTTGCTGGCATTGACAAGTCGGGCTCCCATGATGACGTTGACGCCTACGCCACCACATCCCACCACTGCCACAGTGCTGCCCGCCGCCACCTTGGCATTGAATATGACAGCACCCACGCCGGTCATAACGCAACAGCCGATCATGGCGGCCTTGTCCATGGGAATGGGTGAAGACACCGGCACCACACCGGTCTCCGGTACTACGGCGTACTCTGCAAAACAAGCCACTTTGCCCATGTGATGGATCCGCTGGTCACCCTTGTGCAGCCTGGTGGTGCCATCGTACATGAAGGGCCCGCTGATCATATGGTTGTCGCAAAGGTGCGACCTTCCGTCCAAGCATGTCTTGCAGCGTCCACAAGCAGGGACGAAGGAGAATATCACCTGCTGCCCGGGGCTGACCGACGTGACCCCCGGTCCTACCCTTTCCACCGTACCCGCACCCTCGTGGCCCAGCACCGCCGGCAGGTTGATATTTGCGTCTCCGTGCAGAAAGTGGCGGTCGCTGCGGCATATACCGGCAGCGCCGACCTTCACCAATACCTCTCCGGCCTTGGGGTCATCCAACTCCACATCCTCGATGACCATCGGCTTCCTGATCTCGTAACAAACGGCGGCTTTCACTGCAACGCCTCCTGAACTTTCTGAATTTATGTCAGTTGGTAATCGTAAACCGGCGTCTATAATCCACCCCGACGCCTGTTGATGTCAAACGGGCAATTGTCTGAATCGGGGTTGCCCCTATCCCTCTACCTTTTCCAACCGCGCGAAGCTGAGAAGCAGGCGCTTAACTCCCACGTCACCCTCAAAATGGACGGTTACTTCATGGTCGCCGAGGGTCTCGACGCAGTCCATCACCACCCCTTCTCCAAAGACCGAATGCCGGACCAACTCACCGATGTGGGGGACCGGCCTTGACGGTGCGGCGGCCGGTGGAGCGGAGTTGGAAAGAGCGTTGTTGGTCCAAGAGGAAGTCCGGGCCGGCTGCCCTTGTGGATTCGACTTGGCGGCGGATTTCACCAAACGGTCAGGAATCTCCCGCAAGAAGCGGGATGCCGTGGTGGGACGGCTGTTGCCCCACAATCCGCGGCGGAATGCCCTGAGCAGGTACAGTCTGCGTTGCGCCCTGGTGATGCCCACGTAACACAACCGGCGTTCCTCTTCCAGTTCTTGTTCACTCTCCATGGAGCGGCTGTGGGGCAATAGCCCCTCTTCTAGGCCGGCGATGAACACCACCGGGAACTCCAGTCCCTTGGCTTGGTGCAAGGTGATCAGCGTCAGGGAATCGTCGGATTCTTCGTAGCTGTCAACATCGGCCACCAACGACACCCGCTCCAGCATACTGGCCAAGCCGTCTCCCAGAGTCTCAGCGTTGAACTCCTGGGCTGTATCGCGAAATTCCAAGACGTTTTCCCATCGTTCGCCAACGTCATCGTCGCCGCGTTCTAGGTAGGCCCGGTAGCCTGTTTCTTCCAGCACCAAGTCTATGAAGTCTACAATGGGCAGTCGCAGGCTGTTGTCGATTAAGGTCTGGAGCATGGTGGCAAATTTGGCGATGGATTGGGCGGCCCGGTTGGTCAATGGTGCCGGACCAGGCTGCTGTTGAGTGACAGCGCTTTCCACGCGCTGCATGGCAGCCATCAGGGATATGCCTTGTTGCTCAGCCCAATGGGACAAGTCGGAAATCGATTTGGCCCCTATGCCCCTGAGAGGAACGTTTATCACCCTGGCAAGGCTAACTTCGTCGAGAGGGTTGTGCACCAACCGCAGGTAGGCTATCAGGTCCTTTACCTCGCGGCGCTGGTAAAAGCGGACTCCTCCCACCAGCCGGTACTTGATGCCCCGGCCCATGCAGGCCTCTTCCAAGGCGCGGGACTGGGCATTGACTCGGTACATAACGGCGCACTCGCCGGGCTTCACTCGCTCCTGGCGCACCAACCGGGTGATTTCGCTGATGGCGAAATCGGCCTCTTCTTCCTCATCGTAAGCCTCGTGGATCAGCACCGCTTCCCCTTCCCCGTTTTCGGTGAAGAGGTCTTTCTCCAACCGCATCCCGTTGACTGAAATCAACCCTTGAGCAGCCTCCAGTATGTTGCTGGTGGACCGGTAGTTCTGCTCTAGCGAAATGGTCTTCGCCTTCGGGTAGTCGTTCTGGAAGCTGAGGATGTTGCGAATGTCCGCGCTGCGCCAAGAGTAGATGGACTGGTCCGGGTCTCCCACTACGCAGATGTTTTCGTCCTCCCCAGTCAGCAGCTTGGCCAACCGGTACTGGGCGATGTTGGTGTCCTGGAACTCGTCCACCATCAGGTATCGGTAGCGTTCCTGGTACTTCTCTCGAACTTCTTGGTGCTCCTGCAGAAGCTGCACCGACCGCATCAGCAGGTCATCGAAGTCTACTCCGCCGTTCCGGGCTAGGAGCTCTTCGTAATGGCGATAGACTCGTGCCGAGACCTCTTCAAAGTAATTTTGGCTGTAGTGGCCCAAGCCTCGGGCGTCTCGCAGCACGCTTTTAGCCCGGGAAATGACGCTCCGTATCCCTTGAGCGGGGACTTGCTTGGGATTGACTTCCGCCATCTCCATCGCTTGCTTGATCAAGGACAGTTGGTCGTCGGCGTCGAAAATGGAGTAAGCCCGCGGCAACCCTATCCGCTCGCCCTCAAGCCGCAGCAGGAGAGCACAAAATGAGTGGAAGGTGCCCGTTCTTAGAGACTCAGCCCGTCCGGGCACCAACCGCTCCATCCGGTCCTTCATCTCCCGTGCCGCCTTGTTGGTGAAGGTCATGGAGAGGATGCTGAACGGACTTACCCCGCAAACACGTACAAGATAGGCGATGCGGTGGGTGATGACGCGAGTCTTGCCGCTGCCGGGTCCGGCTATGATGAGGAGAGGACCGTCGATGTGCTCAACGGCCTCCATTTGAGCGTCGTTCAAGCCTTCAAGAATATCGGTGGAGGGAGTCATGGCGGAATTATAGCATGGGGTCGAGCTTCAATCGCTTATTACCTTTTGGAAACAATACTATCTCTACACCCCACAAATCCCCATCGGTTACAATGCCCCAAAGAGACTGTCTCAAAACTTGACGCAGCACCCAACCTGTCATTCCCGCGAAGGCGGGAATCCATAGGTCTCGACCGCAGACGATTTGGAAACAATACTATCCCTACACCCCGCAAATCCCCATCGGTTACAATGCCCCAAAGAGACTGTCCCAAAACTTGACGCAACACCCAACCTGTCATTCCCGCGAAGGCGGGAATCCATAGGTCTCGACCGCAGACGATCGAGCATCAGCAAAACGGGCTGGTTTTGAGTAGGTTCATAAGCCATATTTCATGGATTAGCCCATCCCAGTCAACCGCGGGAAGGTGAAGGTTCCTCGCGTATGGAGGTGATTTGTGGGTAGATTGGACGGTCAGGTGGCGATTGTGACCGGCGGCGCGCAGGGCATCGGAGGCGCTTGTTCGCGGAGGCTGGCGGAGGAAGGGGCTAAGGTGCTGGTCACTGACATTGACATGGACACTGCGGAGGCCAACGCGGCAGCCATCCGGGAAACCGGTGGCGTGGCAGAAAGCTTCAGGGCCGACCTGTACAGTCACGCGGACATCAAGGCGATGGTCGAGCGGGCCTCAAGCCTGTGGGGCAGGCTGGACATACTGGTCAACAACGGGTACACGCCATCCCATGGCCAGCAACTGCGAGGGGCGCTGGAGGTCTCGGAAGAGGAATGGGACGCCGGTATGAGCATACTGGTGAAGTCCATATTCCTGGGGGTCAAGTACGCCGTGCCCGAGATGCGTAAGACGGGGGCGGGGAGCATCATCAACATGGCTTCGGTGCAAAGCTTGTTGATGGCCCCAGGAAAGCTGGTCTATCAAGCGGGGAAGTCGGCCGTGATCGGCGTGACGCGGCAGATGGCCACCGACTTCGGGCCTATGGGAATCAGGGTCAATGCCATCTGCCCCGGCCATATAGCTACGGAACGCATCCAAGCCGCCGCCAACGCCAACCCGTCAGGAGCGCGCTTCTTAGCCGACCAGTACCTGCTGAGAAGAGTCGGGCGGCCGGTGGACGTGGCCAACTCTGTGGTGTTTCTGTGTTCGGACGAGGCCTCGTTCATCACCGGCCACTCCCTAGTGGTAGACGGCGGACTTACAGTGCAGCTTCAAGAGGACTTCGGCGTCCGGCAGGCCCAATACATCCAGGAGAATCCGGACACCGTCCTGCCATAGCCGGGCCCTAATTGTTGCGTCCGTAGGCGTCTGCAGCCCGCAGGACGGTGGCGTCGTCCCCAGTACGGCCCACCAGCATCATACCTATGGGCAACCCGTCCGATGTGCCGCAGGGGACCGAGATCGCCGGATGTCCGGTTACGTCGAAGGGGCAGGTGTTGGGGATCATTTCCAGCGCCCGGTCGGTGTACTCTTGGCGGCTGCAATCGGCGGGCGGAATAACCGTCGCTTTCATGGGCAGGGTCGGCATTACCAGCAGGTCGTACTCGCTGAGGGCTTGGTCATAGGCGGCCGTCAACGTCCTCGCCAGGTTCTGGGCCTTTGAGTAGTAGTGGCCGTGATACCTGTCCTGCATGTACTGTCCCATCAACACCACCAGCTTGGTCGTCTCCGACAGGTCGTCAGCCCGACTCTGCCATCCGTGGGCATACACGTCCTGCAATCCAGTGGTGTAATGGCCTTTCCAATTGGTGCCCATGCTGTTCCCGGCGACCATCAGCATAGTAGCCCCTTCCACCGCGATGGCCCTCCAGATGTGAATGCCATCCAAGTGCCAGGGTATGGAAACCGTCCCCACCTGCGCTCCCATACTCTCGAACGAGCGGGCCGCGTTCTCTACCGCTTGGTCCACGTCCGCTTCGGATTCCTCCAAATTGAACCCTTGCGGCACGATCCCTATGCGGAGCCCCGTCACGTCTCCGGTCAACGCTTGGGTATACGCCTGCCCGGGGAGGCCGGCTTTCTGCCTGGGATCAAGCCCGTCGGGGCCGGCGATTGCTTCCAGCAACAGCGCCACGTCGGCGGCAGTCCGGGCCATCGGCCCTGTGTGGTCCAAGGTTAGCTCTATTGGGAAGACCCCGGTGTAAGGCACCAGCCCGTAGGTCGGCTTGAGTCCGTATATGCCGCACCAACTGGCCGGTATCCTGATCGACCCGCCTTGGTCGCCACCGATGGCCATGTCCACTTCTCCAGCCGTGACCAACGCCGCGCTGCCGCTGGAGGACCCGCCCGCAGTGCGCGCGTGGTCATGGGGATTGCGGACCGGGCCGGTGTCCGACGTATGGCTGCCGCCGGAGAAGCACAGGCTTTCGCACACCGACTTGCCGAGTATGGAGCCGCCGGCATCCAGGATCCGGGTGACGATGGTGGCGTCAACGTCGGGAACGTAGCCTTCCAGTACGCTGGTGCCGTTCATCATGGGAACGCCGGCCACGCAAACGTTGTCCTTGATTGCCACCGTCTTGCCCGACAGAATGCCGCCCTGAGGGCCGTTTATTTCGCAACGCCAGTACCAAGCCCCCAGCGGATTGTCCTCGGGTTGGGGGCGCGCGCCTGGGGAACGCGGGTATTTGACCGGCAGGCTCGGCGCGGTAAGCTGGTCCAACCGCGCATACGAGTCCAGGATGGGCTGGCTCAGCTCGATAAATGACTCCACGTCGGCGGGCGACGGGTTCAGGTTGTATGCTTCCGCTATTCGAAAAAACTCTTCGACGGTAGGCCGTTTTACCACCATGACGTTAACCTCCGGTTTATGCCTGGCCTGGAACCACTTGCCTGAAACCACCTAGCTGGTGACTCCCGTAATAGTAATATGGCCCATGTACGAGTTGGCGGTGGCTCCGTGCCAGTGGTTCTCCCCGGCCAGTATCTGCACCACGTCGCCCACGCTAACATCGTGAGACTCCTGTTCGTTGGCCACAATGCCGTTGCCGCTGGTGATTACCAGAATCTGGTCGGTGTCGTGGCGGTGCCAGCCTGTCGTAGCTCCCTTGCTGAAATTGACTATGCTGCTGCTGAAGAACTCGCTGGCCCCGTCGGGCAGCAGGGGTTGGCGTGTACGGCTGACCTCGCCGCCGGTCCAACCCTCTATGGGCGTGGCAGTGGGAATGGGTTCGTGGTCGATGCGAGAGATTCTGAGCAGTTTCATAATGTCCTCCGCTTTTCTATTCGATCAGGGCGCGAATTTAATACGCAGCCATCCTTGGCAACTGACAAGTTGTGGACTGATATTACCACGCCGCTGTTGGCATTACGCCAGTCCGGGCCGTGTTAGGGTATGTGCAAAGTCACGGAAGTTGACTTGCCGGTTCACCGCAATTCCCGCGGAGGAACGTTACCCCTCGCGGCCAAAGGAGAGAACCCAGAGTCATTCGTTGCCCTCAGCGGCCAACAACTGGCCGCCGCCGGGAACATTTTCAACGACTTTCCTCCCCACTGACATTCGCCCCTTGCCAGCTCGGAAAGCACCTCTCTACCATATTACTTGGCCTGCTCAACGTCCCATCGGACGTGGACAAGTCCAATAAAGCCACTTAGGCAACAGGGCCTTTTCATTCTCTCGTCATTCCCGCGCAGGCGGGAATCCATATAGTCTTGCCATGGGAAAGTTGCCATAGGCCGCGGTGATGTGGATTCCCGCTTTCGCGGGAAAGACGGGACCTATGTAACCTAAACCAGAAAATGAAAAGGCCCTGACTGAGGCAACGTGATGATTGATGAGTGAAAAGACCTCTATGAATAAGCTGTCCGGACCCGACCGTGGCCTCGAAGTCCCTTTCAACTCCGGCGCTCTCCCCGGATGTCCTGAAATGTCCGAAAATGTCCGCAGTTCTGAAATTTCCGGCCCCTCCGGCAAATAGACCATCTGAGGAGTCTGCATCATGAAAGGAGCGCGGGCGTCCCGCCCGCCCCCAAGTGGGGACGACTTTTCACATGCCCTGTGACCGTGTTAGACAATATGGCGTTCTCCGTTACACTAGAGTAATGTCCCCTGAAGCAATTTGGCTGAGTCTCTGCTGAGTCTTTATCGGAAATACCGGTCGCAGGCCACACGGGTAACTTACGTCTCGGCATGGAGGACCCACTATGACCGTTAACCTTCACTGGACTGCACTATTCCTGGCTGTATTGGCGGCCGGGGTCCTCTTCGCGTGTGGGACCACCAACTCGCCGGCTTCGGAGGAGGCCGCCAAGAACACTGCCGAACAACCCCCCGCCACAGCGGGCCTCACATACCCCGAGGAGACTCCCTGCCCCCAAGCGGTCACCATCGGCTGCCTTGGCGACGCCTTTGGGGCGGAGGACGCTCCCGCGACATCCGCCGCCATACCCGAAACCCCACTCGAAACACCGGTTGCGGAGAAAGCCGCCGAACCGGCCTTAGGAGTAAAGCCGGACTTGGGATATGAAGAAAAGCTGGATAAGGCGGGAATCAACACCGGGGGCTGGGAGACCGATTTTTCCCTTCACACGGTGCCTTATGACAACATTATGTCAGGCGGGCCTCCCCGGGACGGCATACCTCCAATAGATGCTCCCACGTTCGTCACGTTCACCGAGGCCGACGAGTTCTTGGACCCCTTGGAGCCGGTGGTGTCCTTCGTCCATGAGGGCGACGCCCGGGCCTACCCGTTGCAGATTATGACCTGGCACGAAATCGTGAACGATGAGGTGGGCGGCATACCGGTTGTGGTAACCTTCTGCCCCCTGTGCAATTCGGCCATCGTGTTCCACCGGGAGTTGGACGGAAATATCTACACCTTCGGCACTACCGGCAAGCTGCGCAACAGCGACCTGATTATGTGGGACCGGCAAACCGAGTCTTGGTGGCAGCAACTTACCGGAGAGGGCATCGTGGGCGAACTGGCGGGGAGGACTCTTACCTTCTTGCCGGCGGCAATCATATCGTGGAACGACTTCAAGTCCATCTATCCCGACGGCAAGGTGCTCTCCAAGAACACCGGCTACCTCAGGAGCTACGGCTCCAACCCCTATTCAGGTTACGACCGCGTCGACCAGCCTCCCTTCCTGTACGACGGTGAGCTGGACGACCGCCTGCAACCGAAAGAACGCGTCTTGACGGTCAATATCGGAGAGACCCACGTTGCTTTCCCGTTCTCCGTTCTGGGAACCGAGTTGGTGGTCAACCACAACGTTGGCGGCGTGGACTTAGTGGCGCTGTTCAAGCCCGGCGGCGTCAGGTCTGCATTGGACAGCGGAATCATCAGTTCAGGTAGGCAGATCGGCGCGGCGGGCCTGTTTCGTGCTGAACTCGAGGGCGAGAAGCTGACGTTCAAGTCCGACGGAGGACGTTTCGTCGATACCGGGACCGGCAGCGTTTGGAACATCCGGGGCGAGGCCGTCGAGGGGCCACTGAAGGGCAAGACGCTGACCCCGGTGCCCCACACTAACTCCTTCTGGTTCGCCGTAGCTGCGTTCAAGCCCGATACGGAGATATATCTGGGCGCGGAATAAGGAACTATCTCAAAACTCAGCACAGTACCCAGCCCGTCATTCGTGCGCAGGCGGGAATCCATAGGCTTTGGGCATCTATAAGTGAGTGTCAGCAGGGCTGGTTGTCTTGAGATAGTAATAAGCCCACGACGTTACCTTGCCAGACCGGGGAGTATGGTGTTGCGGAAGGCTTCGACTTCCCGGCGGGGCATGTCGTAACCTCCTTCCACGGTGTGGGACGGGAAGATAAATACGTGCTCCACGCCGGACTCCTCCTCCGCCCTTTGGAGCCTTTGTAGGCACTCCTCCGGGGAGCCGAACAGTCCGAAAGCGTCGCAGATCCTGCCCGCCAACTCGTCGGAAATCTCGTCCGGACGATGGTCTTCCGGCAGGTCTATGCCGGCCTCGCGAAGCCAGTGCAGGTTCGCCGCGCTTGGATAGTTGAGAAAGGGCAAGTCAGGCCGCAGCCATTGCTGGGGCCAACTGCGTCCATCACGGCCCGGCTGGTCCAATCCCATAGGTGTGATGAAAATCGTACGGAAATTGTCCAAGTCACGTCCTGACCGAGCGGCGCCAACCGCAAGCCGTTTCCGGGCCGCCGCAATCGCCTTTGCGTCCAGTCCAACCAGCAACATCGCCCCGTCAGCAACCTCCCCAGCCAACTCCACCATCCGGGGACCCGCCGCGGTAACGTACACCGGAGGCGTCTTGGGAGTGGCGTGCCTCATGTAAGTCTCCCTGCCATTGAACGTAACTGTATCCCCGTTAAGCAGACTCTTGATGGTCTTTACGGTGCGCCGCATAACGTCTACCGTTGCTCTTGGGCGACCAATGTTGCCAACAGATAGGAACCCCGGCCCGATGGTCAATCTTACCCGGCCGGGAGCAATCTCCGACAGGGAGTTGGTTAGAGACGCCAGGACCGAGGGGTGGCGTGTCACCGGGTTGGACGTGGCAGGGTACAATGCCAATGATGAGGTGCGCTCCGCCGCCAGCGCCAGCGTCAGGAACACGTCGCGCCCGCTGTGCTGGTGGTCGTGTATGCCCACTCCGGAAAATCCCGCCGCCTCGCACTCCGCGATGAAGTCCGCCGTCTCGTTAACCGGAAGGCCAACCGGTACGCGAATATCTACCTTGATACCCATAGATTAGTCACCTTTCGCTCATTTGTCCCGACCCAATGCTAGCACGGATTTCGAACCCTGTTGACTCGGATACTCCCACGGCATTTAATAGCTTGGGCAGAAACAACAACGTCCAATATCATGGACCGTGCAAGGCATCGGCCTGAGGTCCACAAAACCGTCAGAGGAGGAGAGACCGTGGCGACCAACTCAACCAGCAACATGGCGCAAGTGGTAACCAGCGAGGCGGTCCGGTTGAAGGACTTCCTGAACAATATGGCCCCGGAGGCTTGGGACTCAGACAGCGCGTGCCAAGGGTGGATAATCGAGGACGTAGTGGCCCACTTGGCCGGAAGCGGCGGCAATTGGGCCGCCACAGTCGAAAGGGCATTGAATGGGGACGCCGGGCCGCCCCCTGGGGGATCGTTCCTGCCGGCGGGCGCTCGGGCTTCCCATCCTTATGGCCCTGAAATAAGGGCTTCCAGGGAACAGTCCCGAGCTCAGCTTCTGGAAATGTTCGCCGCGGGGCACGACCACCTGCGCCAGGCCCTATCGGGAGTAAAGGACGAGGACTGGGGAAAGCCCTGTTTCCACCGGCGCGGGCCCTTGCCGCTTTGGCAATACGTTGGCGTTCAGCTTCAGGAGCTAACCCTCCACGGCTGGGACGTACGCTCCGGCCTGGACAGTGCGGCCGAGTTGTGGGACGAACCGTTGCCTTTGATGGTGAGCATGGTGCCCCGGTGGCTGCGCACCGCGTTTATTCCCAACCAGGACTTGCCGACGCCGGTGCGGTACCGTTTTGACATATCCAGCCCGGTAGAAGTGCGCGAGGACTTGCTGGTGACCGGCCAGGAATACCAAGCTGGCCCTTCCGGCGACGAGCCCGCCGACGTGGTGTTCCGTTGCAGTACCGGTGACTACATCCTCCTGATGTTCGGGCGTTTGCAAGTGGAGCAGGCCCTCGCATCCGGGCGGCTGACCGCCGAAGGACCCCCCGACCAAGCAAAGAACTTCAACGCTTGGTTCCCCGGATTCTAACCCCGAGTCAAAAGAGCCCCTCTTGAAGCCGCCGCTTCACTCCCTCGATGCCAGGGCGTCCATAATGGGCGCCTCCGGCAGGGAAGCCGGCGGTTGTTGCCTTATGCTCGATAGCAGGCTTTCCGGCCCCCGGTCCACCCTCTGGCCCGCGAGGAACACGTCCGCAACCTTCCAGAGAGTCGTGATGTCCTCAACCGGGTTGCCGTCGATGATTATCACGTCGGCTTCCTTGCCCGGCTCCAGCGACCCCGTCAAGTCATCTATGTCCAAGGACTTGGCAGCGTCGCTGGTCAAGGAAACTATCCCCCTCATCGGTGACATTCCGGCGTGCACCAGGCATTCGGTCTCGTAGACAGTGTTGCCCAACTTGTAGTTGCCCCACGAAGAGTCCGACCCGGTGATGATATTCAACCCCATGTCTATAAGCCGGGTGAGGTGAGTCCAGCGCACCTCCAGCTCCCACAATGCTCCGTCCAACTCGACATCTTCCTGAGGAGTCAAGCCTAGGGATTCCTTCTTGTTTTGCAACGCCCAGACGCGGGACCTTGCCACGTGCACTGTGGGATTGACGTAGGCGCCCTGGGCCCCTATTCGCTCCGCCACATCCTCGCGGAAATCCGCCGTTCCGTTGCTGTTCTTGAACACACAGTGAATCAGCATGTCCACGCCGGCGTCGAGGGAGTTGATGGTCCCTTGAGTGGAACTGCAATGGGTGGCGGTGAGCTTGCCGAACTTGTGGGCCTCGGCGGTCATAGCCCTTAACTCGTCTACGTTAAAAGACGGCAACAGGGGGAAGGATGTGCGGGTGGTCCCGCCGGTGGCGCAAATCTTGATGTAGTCCGCGCCTTCTTTTACCAACTGCCGGACCTCGCCCGCTGCTTCCACGGCCCCGGTTACTTCCGAGCCGAAGTAGCCCATGTGCCCCCCTACGATGGCGATGGGCCTGCCGCACAGCACCATCCGCGGGGCTTGGATAATGCCCATACGAGCCGCGTCCCGCAAGCGGAACATGGTCTGGTTCTTGGCCCCGTTGTCCCTGATTGATGTCACACCGGAGAACAAACTGTCCTTGGCGTTGCGGGCGGCTTGCAGCGTCAGCACCTCGTCGGGCAGCGCCGCCACGTCTTCGCCTGGACGACCGTCTCCAAACCCGTTGTGGTGGGTATGGCAGTCGATCATACCCGGCATCACCGTCTTGCCCGGATAGTCGAAAGTTTCAACTACGGCGCCTTCAGGCGGCAGGACCTGGTTCGCGGGGCCGGCGGACATAATGCGGGAGCCTTGCACCAGGACCGCTCCTGACTCGATGGGAGGTCCGCCTTTCCCGTCTATCAAGCGGCCGGCCCTGATTAGTTTAAAACCGTCCGTGCCGTGCTGCATTACATTCTCCTTCTACGCCAATAGCGGCAGCCAGGCTTTACAACTTTACTCCAGCGCACACTGGGAGTGCAGAGTTTGCATTTGCGACTGGACACTAAAAAAGCTCTGCGGTCTCAGCGCGCTCTCCTATGAAACACCGGGCCAAGTTTTAACCAAGCACAGCGATGGCCTCCACCTCAACCACCAATCCGGGGTCCGCCAGACCGGCAACTACTACGGTGGTGCTGGTGGGGCGACCCTCCGGGGGCAAAATGTTGAGGCGGGCGGCGCGGACTTTTGCCAGGTTCTCGGTCCCAACCACGTAGGTATTGGTCTTTACGATGTCTGCCAGGGTACCCCCGGCAGCCTCCACCGCCGTCTTCAAATTCGCCCAAGCCTGCACCGTTTGGGCTTCCGCGTCACCGATATGAATCGCGTTGCCGTTTGCGTCCCGCGACAATTGTCCGGCAATGTACACCGTGTTTCCCACCTTGACCACATGGTTGTAAATGTTGGACGGCGGCGTTGCCATACCTTCCGGGTTCATAAACTCACGTTCCATGACGTTCCTCCAAAAAACTCTGCATCCTCCGCATTAAACGGTCCTGGCATCCAATTACGTCGAAGCCCTCCCCCGGCGCAGGCCGCGGCCTGGCAACACCCCGGTGTTGGTCCCTTGGTCGATGACTACTTGCCCGTTGACGATGACGTACTCGATTCCAACGGGGTAGTGCTTGGGGTCATCCTTGGTGGCATGGGTCTTTACCGTGTCGGGGTTGAACACCACGATGTCGGCCTTGAACCCATCACGCAACAGGCCGCGGTCCGGCAAACCCATCCTCTGCGCCGGGAACGAGGTCATCTTTCGGATGGCTTCCGGAAGCCGCAGGTGCTTTTCCGCGCGGACGAACTCCGCCAACACCAAGGGAAAGCAACCGTAGGTGCGCGGGTTAGGGTACTCCCCGAACAGGATGGCGTCGCTGGCGATCATGCCCATCGGATGAGACACGAAAGCGGCCAGGGTGTGGGGGTTGGTGCCAAGCCCCACGGTAGAGATTCCCAGGTTTTCCTCCACCAGCAGGTCGAACAGGGCGTCAGCCGGGTCCTGGTTACGCATCTCGGCGATGTCGGTAATCAGCCGCCCGTCGTACTGGCGATTTTGAGGCTGGGTGAAGTTCGTCAACCAGTTGTATTCCAGCCGGTCCCGGCTCAATTCCCGCTTCATTCGCGCCCGGTCGTCGGAGTCCTGGAGAGCAGCCATCAACCGCTCCGGCCCGCCGTCCTTGGCCCAATGGGGTAGACCGATGGTGACCGTGGTGCCGGAGTAGGGATAGGTGTAGCAGTCGAAGGTGATGTCCATCCCCTCGTCGCGTCCTCTTTCCACCAAGCCCAGGTAGTCCAAGTGGCTGCCCACCCCCTGCGCGCTTTGCCGGTAGTGGGTCAAGTGCACCGGGCAGCCGCTGCGCCTGCCGATTTCCAGCGCCTCCTCCCACGGGGCCAGCACTCCTTGGGAACGAAGGCTGGCCCTGGTATGGGTGTGATACATGCCGCCCAGGCTTGCAGCGACTTCTGAGAGCGATGCAAGCTCGGCGGTATCGGCGTAGGAGCCGGGAGGGTAGTCCAGCCCGGTGGAAAGACCCCACGCCCCCTCTTCCATCGCCTCCCGCACCACTGCCCGCATGTCCGCCATCTCCGCGTCCGTGGCGGGGCGGTCGTTCCAGCCAACCGACCAGATGCGCACGGGGGAGTTGCCCAGTATGTAGGCCATGTTGATGGCCACCGAGTTATCGTACTTGCTCAGCAACTCCGCCACGGTGAGCCAGTCGGCGGGCAGCGGCGGGTAGCCGTTAAGCCCGGAATCCAACCAGATATACCGCTCCAACTCCTCACGGGTCTTGAAAGGAGCGTGGGAGATGCCGTCGATGCCGACAAGTTCGGTGGTGACCCCTTGCCGCACCTTGGGGTCGTGGTGCGGCTCCCCAAGGATCGTCAGCCCGGCGTGGGAATGGAGGTCAACGAATCCGGGGCAGACGACGTGGCCGCTGGCGTCGATGACCCGCCCGGCATCCAGCCCAGAAACGTCGCCCCTGTGAATAGCAACGGTCTCCCCGTCGACTATCACCGCAGCGTAGAACCCAGGGCTGCCGCTGCCGTCGATGACCAAACCGTTCTTTATGATTAAATCTGGCATTTCGAACTCACTCGAGATAAGTTGTAGGGTACACATTATAGGGAAAACGGTCCGTAAATCCCAACGATTGTAGTATACGATGGCAGATCGAATTTCCATCACAGATGTGGAGGAGGTGGCAAATACCAGTGGCGGCTACTGTCTTGAACTGTGATTCGTTTGGCTCGGATGATGCAGTTGGTAATCACAGCGAATAATTATGTGACGCTTTAGCCGTTCAAAGCCGCTGGAAATTGCCATCGTTTCCTAGTACATTACTATCGACCTGTTTGACGCCAACAAGGGTCAATAAGGCCTTGGGTATTTACAACATGGGCGCGAGTTACTGTGATGGAATTTGACGTTTACGATCTCGACCCGTCCATATACGATGAAATGTTTCTGCCCGACGGCACTCCTAGGGAACATTGGCGGGAACTCCATGAAACTTTGCGTGACCTGTCGGTAGAGGAAACCAACGGCATCCAGGAACGGGTCACCCGCTCCTTCTACAACGAAGGCATCTCCTTCCAAGTCTACGGGGATACCGAAGGGGAAGAGCGGATCATTCCCGTCGACTGCGTCCCCCGTGTCCTCACCGGCGCCGATTGGCGGTTCCTGGATAAGGGCTTGACCCAGCGTTTGAAAGCCCTCAACCTGTTTCTGGAAGACATCTACAACGATGCCCGCATCTTAGAAGACGGCGTGATTCCGGCAGACATGGTGCTTGGATGTCCTCAGTACCGCACCGAGATGCGGGGGTTTTCCGCCCCGCACGGCACTTGGGTCGCGGTCTGCGGCACCGACTTGGTAAGGACCAACGACGGATTCCGCGTGCTGGAAGACAACCTCCGGGTCCCTTCGGGGGTGTCTTATATGATCGCCAACCGCAAGGCGGTCAAGGCCAGCATGCGCCGGTTGTACCGAACCTCTCATGTACAAGAGGTTGAGCAGTACGGCCAGACCCTTTTGACGACCCTGCGGGAGTTGGCGCCCGGCGGCAAGTCCGACCCTTGCATAGTACTCCTGACGCCCGGAGTCTATAACTCCGCGTTTTACGAGCACATGTTCTTGGCTCACGAGATCGGCGCTGAACTGGTGGAAGGCAGGGATCTGCTGGTGGACGACGGTTTCGTATACATGCGTACCACCACGGGCCTCCGGCGCGTCGATGTCGTTTACCGCCGCGTCGACGACGACTTTATCGACCCGCTGGTCTTCCGCCCAGACTCGCTCTTGGGTGTGCCGGGACTGTTGCACGCCTACAAGCGGGGGACCGTGGCCTTGGCGAACGCACCTGGCACCGGGGTTGCGGATGACAAGAGCGTTTACGTATATGTGCCGGAAATGGTCCGCTACTATTTGGGCGAAGAACCCATCCTGTCCAACGTCGATACCTACATGTGCCGGCGGCCCGAGGACCTGGAGTATACACTGGACAACCTGCAGGACCTGGTGGTCAAACGGGTGGGAGAGTCCGGCGGGTATGGCATGTTGATCGGACCCCACTCAACCCCGGAAGAACGGGAGGAGTACGCGAAACAGGTCCGCGCCAACCCGCCCGATTTCATTTCCCAGCCGGTCCTCGCCCTGTCTCGCGCTCCATGCCTCATCGATGGTCAATTCGAGCCGCGGCACGTGGACCTGCGGCCCTTTGTGCTCACCGGACGCGAGACCCGCATTGTCCCAGGGGCCTTCTGTCGCGTCGCGCTTCGCCGTGGAAGCTTGGTGGTAAACTCCAGCCAGGGCGGCGGTGGTAAAGACCTGTGGGTGTTGGGAGACTGAACACGATGCTTTCCAGAAGTGCGCAGGGAGTCTACTGGATGGGCCGCCACTTGGAGCGGGCGGAACACCTCTGCAGGCTGTTGCGCTTGCAGGCCCAGGCCTTGGTAGACCGTCCGGCGCAGGAGATCCACCTTGGGTGGGAGCGCATCTACGACAGCATGTACCTGCAACCACCGGGCGGGAGTCTTGGACCCGTCGACGACGATGACTTTACCCTGGCCGACTCATATACCTTGGCCGACCACTTGACCTTTGACCGTTCCAACCCGGTTTCGGTATGGAGTAGCTTCGCACTGGGAAGGGAGAACGCCCGGCAGATGCGCCACTGCATCAGCGAAGAAATGTGGACCAGCCTCAACCTGGCCTACCTGCGGTTCCGCAACCTTGAGATTCAGGACATTTGGGTCGCTTCACCCGAAAGCTTTTACGCCGATGTGGTAGCGGAGATAGACACCTTTGTGGGTGTGGCGGCGTCCAGCATGTACCGGGACGAACGTTACCACTTCATGCAGCTTGGGCGCTTTATCGAGCGGGCCCAATTGTCCTCCTCCCTGTTTCTCACCCAGTTGGCCGCCGACAGGGTCAACATGGAGTACGCAGAGGAGGACTGGACCACCTTGCTGCGCCTTTACCATGCCCTCCAAGCCTATAGCAGCCGTTACACCATAGAGGTGCGGCCCAGCCAAGCGTTGGACCTGCTGGCGACGGACCCTCAACTACCGGACTCGCTCTGCCGTTCGGTTGACATGGCGGCGGCGGAACTTGATTCCATCGCACCGGGTCCAGATTCTCGATCCAACGGTATGGCCCAGCGGTTAGCAGGACGCTTGGCCGCATTGGTCCATTACGAATGGCCGGACCGCGATGACCGCGAGGAGTTATTGCAACAAGTCAGCGAAGACTGTCGCAGGCTCCACGGGTTCGTGACCGCTGCGTATTTTGAATACCAAGTAGAAGATACCCCCGTCCACTAACGACATGATCAGTTAACGACATGATCAGTTTGCGCCGGTATGAGATAGAGCACGTCTCTCGATACTTCTATAACATCCCTGTTCGCAATTCCGTAATGTCCCTTTGTTTGATGCCCCGCGATGACGGCGGTCAGCGCCTGCTCCGGTTCAGCGTCTCCACGGAACCGCTGGCCTCTATGAACTCCGAGACGGACAGCTACGGCAACACCAAGCACGTCCTCAACATCCACCGCCAGCACCAATTCTTGGAGATAGTGACCAGTTCAACGGTGGAAACCACACCGCCGGCGCCACTTCCGGCTTCCCTGAAGGACGGAGTCTGGGAGGAGATACGTTCGGACCGGGAGTCGCTCACGCATTGGGATTTCACCCACGACAGCGCCTTCGTCCGGCCGTCACCGACCCTGACGGACTTTGTCGAACGGGTCGGAATCAAGCCGACGGGAGACCCGCTGGAGTCGGTATCGCTGCTTTCCGACAGCCTTTACCACTCGTTGCAATACGTCCCTGGGAGCACGTCGGCCATCTCTCCCATAGAACATGCGCTGGAGTCCGGCCAAGGAGTCTGCCAAGACTACGCCCATATTATGATCACCATCGCGCGGTCGTGGGGAGTACCCGCCCGGTACGTGTCGGGCTACCTGTATGTGGCAGGAGAAGACGGTGAGCAAGCCCGGGCATCGGGAAGCCATGCGTGGGTGGAATGTCTATTCCCCAGTCTGGGCTGGACCGGTTTCGACCCGACCAACCAATGCCTGGCCGACGAGCGCCACGTCCGCATGGCCGTAGGCCGCGACTACCAGGACGTATCCCCCATCCGCGGCGTACTCCAGGGCGGCGGCGGCGTGCGCTTGGAAGTAGAGGTAAGGATGGGGCTTGAAGGAAATGGTTGAGTCGGGGTATTTTGAACAAGTTCAACGTGAAGATTCATGCCGGCGGCAGTGATCAAGTTGGCCAAATCAACGGAGGCACATTGACGACAAAGGCGCCCATCCTTGAAGTCCGCGACTTGGTAAAGGACTTTGGCGGGGTGCGGGCGGTTAACCACTGCACCCTGCAAATCATGCCCGGCGCGATTACCGGGATAATCGGCCCAAACGGAGCGGGCAAGACCACTCTGTTCAACCTGATATCCGGGGCCATGTCTCCCACCAGCGGCCAGATTTTCTTCGACGGGCGGCGCATCGACGGGATGAGTATGCACCGGACTTTCGGGTTTGGCATTATGCGCACCTTTCAGATTCCGCGGGAAATGAAGCGGATGACCGTACTGGAAAACCTGATGCTGGTGCCCGCGCCCCAAGCGGGTGAGCGCATCTGGACGTCCTGGCTGATGCCCGGCAAGGTGGCCCTGGAGGAGCGGCGCATCGAGGCGCGGGCGCTGGAGGTGCTGGAACTGCTCAGTTTCTCTCACTTGGCCAACGAGTACGCTGGCAACCTGTCCGGCGGCCAGAAGAAGCTGCTGGAGTTGGGCCGCACTCTGATGGCCGAACCCCGCATGGTGCTGCTGGACGAGCCGGGAGCCGGGGTCAACCGCACCCTGCTGCAGGACCTGGCGCGGAACATCATGGTGGCCAGTGTGGAGCGCGATATTACATTCGTCATCATCGAGCATGACATGCGGTTCGTAATGGCCATGTGCGACCCGATCATCGTCATGGCCGACGGGGCCGTGATCGCCGAGGGGACGCCACCGGAGATACAGCAGAACCCGCAAGTCATGGAAGCCTACTTGGGCGGACGGGCCGGTGCCGCTGCTTGAAGCCTGCGGCGTAGTGGCCGGGTACGGGGAGACGGAGATACTCCACGGCGTATCAATTACCGTGGACGAAGGCGAGGTCGTCACCATCATCGGCCCCAACGGGTGCGGCAAGTCCACCCTTATGAAGGCCATCGTCGGCTTGATACGCGTCCGTAACGGCAGAGTTACCTTCCGGGGCCGGGAAATATCAAGCTCACCGCCGGAAACGATCGTGCGGACGGGGCTGTGCTACGTCCCCCAGACCAACAATGTTTTTCCTTCTCTGAGCATCCGCGAGAACCTGGAGATGGGCGCGTTCGTGCGGCGCGACGAGTTCCGGGGGCGCATTGACGAAATGTTCGAGGTGTTCCCGGACTTGGCCATGCAGCCCAGGCGCAAAGCCGGCAGCCTGTCGGGAGGCCAGAGGCAGATGTTGGCCATCGCCCGGGCGCTGATGCTGGACCCGACTCTGCTGATGCTGGACGAGCCGTCGGCGGGACTTTCGCCCGCCATGATGGACACCGTATTCGAGCGGGTCCGGGAGATTAACCAAACGGGCGTCGCCCTGCTGATGGTGGAGCAGAACGCCCGCCAAGCCCTGGGGATGTCCCACAGGGGCTACGTCCTCGTCGCCGGGGAAAAACGGTTGGAAGACACGGGCCGCGACCTGCTGAACAACCCGGAGGTAGCCAGCCTCTACTTGGGAGGATAAGCCGGATTGTTTTCGACCCATGGTCCGACAGGTTCAGCAAGATTATGACGGTGTTGCGCGACGCCGCAGGCCGAATCGGCCTTGCATGGACCCCGGCGTACACCACCATCGCCATCGTCGCACTGGCGGTGGTCGTAGGTTTCCTTCCGTTCGTGAAGATGAGCCTGGTGGTCAACGGCGTTTTCCTTGGAGCCATCATCGCCTTGGGGGCCATCGGGCTCACCATGGTGTACGGCCTGTTGAACTTCGCCAACGTGGCCCACGGCGACTACATGACGATGGGCGCTTACGTGGCGTTGTTCATTGTTGTGGGAGTACTGCCGTCGCTGGGCATCGAGGGCAGCGGACTTGGTCCCTTCACCTTCGGCTACCCGGTGCTCATAGCGCTTCCTATCGCGGTTGCCATAGTAGCCGCCGGGGCAATCGTCCTGGACGTAACCATTTACCGTAGGCTGCGGGCGCGGGGAGTGAATGCCGTGGTCATGTCTATGGCGTCCTTGGGCATCGCCATCGCGTTGCGCGGCTTGGTGCAGGTCATCTGGACCGGGGAGGTCCAGCACTTCCCGCGGGAAAGCCGTCAAGTCTTTCACCTGCCCATGGACGTCCGCGTGCCTCCCGATGCAATCTTTATCGCCATTCTGGCCGTCATACTGGTGGCGGCCGTCTACGTCATACTGACACGCACCAGGATGGGCAAGGCCATGAGGGCTACCGCAGACAACCCGGACCTGGCGTTGGTCAGCGGCATCGACACCCGGCAGGTCATCTGGTGGGCGTGGGGCATGGCTGCCGCCCTGTCCGCCACTGCGGGCATACTCCTGGCCGTGTACCAAGCCCAACTGCTGCCCATCATGGGATGGAAGTTCCTCATCCCCCTTTTCGCCGCGGTTATCCTGGGCGGCTTGGGCAACCCCTACGGTGCGCTGGTAGGCGCGTTCGTCATAGGCGTGACGTCAGAGGTATCGACCCAGTGGCTGAACCCCAGCTACAAGCCGGCGGTCGCCTTCGCCATCATGATTATCATGCTGCTGGTAAGACCTCGCGGAATCTTCGGGGAAGGAAGGAATTGACGGCCACTGCGAGTAAATAGCGCACTACCAAGGAGAAACCGGGGGAATGGAAGTAGCGGGACTCTTAAGTTACTTGGCCGGGTTCGTCATATTCGCCGGCATCTACTCGGTGTTCGCCTTGGGATTGAACGTCCACTGGGGCTTCACCGGCTTGTTCAACATCGGTATAGCGGGTTTTTTCGCCCTCGGCGCCTACACCACCGCACTGCTGACGACCCGGCCCCCAGACCCTGCGTTGTTCGAGGATTTCAAGTTCGGCGGCAACATGGCTGAGATTTGGTTTCTGGACCTGGGGATCGATCTGTGGTTCTTCCTCGGCATTGGGGCCGCAGCCGTGGTGTGTGGAGTGGTTGCCCTCATAATCGGCTACATCACCCTCCGGCTCCGCGACGACTACCTTGCTATTGCGACCCTGGGAATAGCCGAGTCCGTAAGGTTATTCTTCCTGAATGAGAAGTGGATTGCCAACGGTTCCAAAGGGTTGTACCGGATACCTACGTTCCTGGGTGATTTGGTATCCCCTAAACATTACGATTACCTGTACCTCGTGGTGGTGCTGATTGTCCTGCTGGCGGTGTTTTTGTTGGTGCAGCGGGCGGTAAAGTCGCCTTGGGGACGAGTGTTGCGGGCCATCCGGGAGGACGAAACGGCGGCCCAAGCGGTTGGCAAGGACGTGTTCAAGTTCAAGCTCCAAGCATTCATCCTTGGGGCGGTGATAATGGGCATTGGCGGGGCCCTGTTCGCCCACCACTTCCGGTTCCTGGCCCCTCTGACTTTCGACCCGCTGCTGGCTACGTTCATTATCTGGGCCATGTTGATGGTGGGCGGGTCGGGCAATAACCTAGGAGCGATTATAGGGGCCTTCGTGGTCTGGGGCATCTGGTCGGGCACCCAGTTTCTCCCCGGAATCTTCGCCGACCCCAGCTTGCGGCTGTTTATGATAGGGGTCCTTATCGTCGCGGTAATCCTACTGCGGCCCGGAGGCATTCTTGGAGAAGAGAGGCGGGTGACCCGCACTCCCGACCCATAAAAAAGCGGCGGCCATAGTTGGCCACCGCCGCATTTGACTAACCCGGTCAGGCGGGAGTTAGGGCAACTCGAACCTGCCGGTGGAACTGATTTCCCCATCCTTGATCTGCCAGATTTCGATGGTGCCGAATACGTCGCCGTTTTCGTCGAACTCAATGTCCCCGCCGGCGCCGTTGTAGTTGATGTCCTTGCCGTCGGCGATGAGAGCGAGGGCCTTGGCGATCTCGTCCCGGCCAGGACCTACCATCTCACCCGGAGCGTTGGCCACGAACCGGAGGGAGTCGCGAATGGCTGCGGAGTCGGTGGTGCTTCCAGCCTTGGCCGCCGCCAGCGCAACCAGTACAGTCGCATCATAATGTTCGGCCATGAAGGGATGGGACGGCGGGACACCGTAACTGTCCGTATAGCCATTCTCAAACGCGTCCTTGGCAGGTGATCCCTCGCTTCCCTGAGCAGTGCCCAGCGATCCGTCCAGCGCATCCCAAACATCTATACCCTCAATCCACTCGGCCCCTTTGGTGCCGTCGGCGAACAGGAACTTGTCGGCGTAGTCGCCCTCCAATGCCTCTCGAACATAGACCGAGGCTTGGCCGGTGTAACTCAACACCGCCAACACATCCGGGTCTCCCTCGGTGGCCTTGTCCAACTCGGAAACGTAGGTGGGCTGCACGTCCTCGTGGGGAACCCTTGCCGTCACCTGTCCGCCCAAAGCGGTAAAGCTCTCCTCGAACTGGTCGGCCAAACCTTCCCCGTAGGCGTTGTTCAGGTACATGATGCCCGCGGTCTCGTATCCCTGTTCCTGGGCCACGCGGGCCAGGACGACGCCTTGAGAAGCGTCGGACGGCGTAGTGCGGAAGACAAAATCGTTGTCTTCCAGGACCGTGATACTGGGCGCAGTGGACGCCCCGGAAATCAACAGAGTCTCTTGGGGCACGGTAACCGACTGGGCGACGGCAATGGTGACGCCGCTGGACAGCGCGCCGATTATGGCGACAACGTTTTCCACGTCGACCAAGCCCTTTGCCCCGTCAACTCCCTGCACTGGGTTCACCGCGGTATCGCGGCTGATGATGACCATGGACGCGCCGCCGACTCCTCCGGCCCGGTTAACGTGGTCGGCAGCCAGTTCAATGGAGTTACGGAGGGGCGGCCCGAACTCAGAAAGCGACCCGGTGAAAACGTTGAGGTTGCCGACTACAAGCGGGTCGAGCGCCTCCATAGGGACTTCAACGGTCACCGGAACATCCCGGATGACCTCTTTCTCGACTTCAACTTGGACCGTTACAGGAACGTCCCTGGTAATCTCTCTTTCCACTTGCACGGTCACAGGGACTTCCCGGATAACATCCTTCTCGACTTGAACGGTTACCGGGACTTCCTTGACGACGGCCTTTTCGACCACAATCTCTTTTGCAACTTCCACCGTTACCGGCACTTCCCGCACCTGCGGTTCACCCGCGCAGCCGACCATCGCCAACGCGACAACCGCAACCAAGGCAGCTACAACCCAATAGGACTTTCGAATCGCGAACATCTTCTCTCCTGGCGCCGCCATTTCCAAGTCAACAGGACGCCGACAAATACTTGATTGAAAATTATATCACTCTCTCCGCACTGATCCCGTCCTCTGTACAATCGGGTGTCCGTCAGATTTTCGTACCCGCAACCGGAGACATTAAGTAGCCGGTTGGATTTTTAGATCGCATGGCATTTGCGGACATTTCCTGACATTTTAGTTTGGCAGCGGGTCTGTATTTTTCGATAACGCTCCCATTTCCTCTCGTTTTCTCCCATTTTGCATAGCCTAGAGAAGTGTTGAATTCGCTTCCGAGCTGGAGAGCGTCATATAAGGCAGGTCTATGATAAAGAAGTGTTGCCGGGGATGGGAAGGGGCGGGTGTCATAAACGTCCGCCAGATTTTAGCGCTGGCAACGACAACCTTGGGGAACGCACCTTCAACATTGCACAGCACACACCCTATTGCACAGCACACCCTATTGCACAGCACACCCTTGGCCATACCGAAAACGGCACAGTGTAAGCAGGACGGGGAGCGCCGTAGGATAACTTCCCGCGGCAATGTTCCAGCCATACCATGCACAACGCACATCCGGCAGGGCAACCAAGCAGAAACGGACAGCGGACAGACAGCCTGGGCAAGGGCTATGAAGCCAGGAACATTGCCCCAACAGGAGCGATGGCGACACAGTACCCTCAGGCAGGAATCAGCGATGGATCAGTGGTGGGCCCGGCAGGTGTCGAACCTGCAACCTACCGGTTATGAGCCGGCCGCTCTACCGCTGAGCTACGGGCCCTCACTTCAAGCTTAGCTATGGGTTATCCCCATGTCAAGAAAGCCCCAGCCGCTCCCGGTAGTCCGGGTCCCAAGCGGATAGAAAGCCCAACCTGACCATCTCCTCTGAGGGGATCACTGGGCTTGCATCGCCTCGAGTGGGAGTTGTCACCAGAATCGCGTCCTGCAACAGCGATTGAAATTCGGCTTCCTCCACTCCCAATAGCTCTGTTATCAGACGCTCGTTGTCCTGGCCGAAGGCTGGGGACGGGCCGCGGATGCTCATGGGAGTGCCCGAGAACTTGTAAGGCCGACCCATGAACATGCGCTCACCTATTTTCCGTTCCGGCGGGTACGTCACCCGTTCCAAAAATCCCCGGCTCTGGTACTGGGGATCGAAGTGAACATCTTTGCCGGTCAGCACCGGCCCTGATGCTATGCCGGCTCCCTGAAGCAGGTGCATCAGGTCGTACTTGTCGAAGCCGATGGTCCATTCGGTAATGATGCGGTCCAGCTCGTCGTGGTTTTCCTGACGGGAAAGCAGGCTGCTGAACCGGGTGTCGGAGCCCAATGCCTCCTGGCCCATCAGGTCGGTCATAGTCCGCCATTCCTCATCGCTGCCCACCGACAGTGTAACCCATTGGTCGTCCCCCTGCGCCGGATAGCAGCCCTGGGGGGCACGGTATGGATGCCGGTTGCCGATCCGCCCGCCCTCACGCCCGTTGGCGATGCTGTCCATGATGTACTCCGACAGGAACATGGCTCCCGCTTGGTACATCCCGATATCAACCCACTGGCCCCGGCCTGTGCGGTTGCGGTAGCGCAGCGCGCCCCCTATGGCCAGGAGCGACGTCCAAGTTGACAGAAAATCGACGAAGGACGCCCCAGCCTTGGCCGGCCCCTCGCCGGGGTATCCGGTTACCCAGCAGTGGCCGTGGGTGCCCTCCTGGGTCGTGGCCTGCGCCGGGTAGCCGGAGTAGGGGCCCGTGCCGTGGCCGTACCCGGTGTTGGACACCATGATAATGTCCGGCTTGAGCTTGCGCAGGTTTGGGTAGTCCAACTCCCAGCCTCGCATGACACGGGGAGTGAAATTCTCCATGACGACGTCGCTTATCGGCACCAACTCCCGGAACAGGTCGCGGCCTCTAGGATCAGTCATGTCCAGCACCAATGACTGCTTGCCCCGGTTGATCAGGTTGTATGTGGAAGGACGGTTCCACCAGCTTTCGCCGGCCTCGTTGTCTGGGAAGGCTCCTGCCAAGCCGCCGGTGCGGGTGACATCGGGGCGCCCCGGCCCCTCGATCTTGATGACCTCCGCGCCCATATCGGCCAGCAGCCCGCCGGCATAGGGCAGGGCGAACACGTAGCTGGAATCCAGAACGCGGATGCCTTCCAAGGGCAGCTGGGGCGGCTCGAGCATAGAAACGTACCTCTAAACTGAGTTCAACCGCCGCAAGCGGCAGTACCCTTCCTGGCTGTAACCGAGGCCTTCCACGTATATTTCGCGGTTATGCTGTCCCAAAGTTGGGGAGGCGCATCGAACTTGATAGGGGCACAGGCTGTAGTTGAACAACACGGCCGGGACTTTTATGTCCCCGATGACCGGATGGTGGACTTCCCGATAGAAGTCTCTGGACTCCAATTGAGGGCAGTCGGCCAACTCGCCGGGCGTTTGCACCAAGCCAAACAGTATCCGCTGTTCGGCGGCCTTGGGGAACAACTCCCACTTGCCGCGGTCCTTGATGGCGTTCAAAACCACCCGGTCCAGTTCTTCGCTGTTGTGGGGCCTTTGGGCCGGGTCTGCCAACTCCGGCTTCAGCATCTCCGGCGCTTGAAAAAACTCGGCCAAGCCCTCCCAGGTTATCCCGCCTCCGGTCTGGACGATGATCCAACCGTCGGAGCAGGGCATAGGGTGGGAGAACATGCCGCCTTGGGCCCGCCGCCGGTGTTGGGTGCCGCCGATAAAGGGATACATGGTCTGGGTCGCCATCATGGTGGAGGCGACGCACTCCGTGATGGAAACATCGATGTGCTGCCCTTGCCCTGTATTTTCCTGGTGGAAGAGCGCCATTGCGGTAGAGGCGGCGCCATTCAGCCCGCCCTCGTACTGGGCTTGGAACCCGCCGTGCTTCAACGGCTCCCTGCCCTGCACCCCGCTGATGCTCATGATCATGCCCATGGCGTAGTTGACGATTTCCTCGCCTTGGTAGTAGCTGTAAGGCCCATCTTGTCCGAAGGGAGTGATAGAGGTCATCACCAACGCCGGGTTGATTTGGCGCAGGGCATCGTAGCCCAAACCCAATGACTCAAGATAGCCGGGCTTGTAGCTCTCGATGATTACGTCAACCCGCTCCGCCAGCCGGCGCAGAATGTCCTGGCCGACGGCAGTCTGGAGGTTCAACGTCGCGCCCTTCTTGTTGAGGTTCATCACCAAGAAGAACAGGCTCTTGTCAGGATGAGGGTCGTCCTGGAAGAAAGGCCCCATGCGACGCAGAGAGGCCCCTTCCGGCGGCTCCAGCTTCAGAACGTCCGCCCCGTAGTCGGCCAGCAAGCGGGCACAGAAAGACCCTGCGATGTCCTCGCTCAGGTCCAATACCTTCAAGCCGGTAAAAACGCCCTCGAACATTGCGGTGGGCCTCTCTATGAACTATGCAGGATTGGTAAGGCTCAATCTCTCGGCATGGCGGCAACTACCGGAAACACCGACACATTCCCAAGGCCAAGCGAGATTGTTGCCCTCAGGGGATTAACCCTTGTCCAATGCCAGTGTGTGATTGAGACGCGCCATCATGTCGTAATAACACACCATCGACGCTGCCAGGACAGCGCCAGCGTCTCCAATCAAGTGGGTAACGGCCTGCCAAGTGGAGTCGCGGGTCTCATTGCGAAGCACTTCCAACGCGAACTGCACCCAGATACCGTCTTTTGGCAGCAGTCCTCGGGGCGCCGTACCGTTGACGATGCCGTTTATGACCAAGTCTCCCACGCCGGCATCCCGTGCCAAGGCTTCGAACGAGTCCCACAGCGGACGGCTGTTGCGTTCGTGGGCCACCGTGAGCGCCATCGTTAAGCGGACATCGGCCTCCAGGGCGGACTGGTCCTGCAAGAAATGGTCCAATCGGGCCAGCACCGCCGCCAACCCGGGGTTGGCGTACAGGCCACTATAGGTTTCCGCCAACCCGGACTGCCCGTCGGATATTCCTTGGAAGGCTGGCTGCAGAAGAGCACGAGGACTTAACGGCACACGCGGCATATCGACTCCCAACGGCAGTTTGGGCCGGAACCAGCGGCGGCGCCAATGGCATGGCGCCGCCGGGCATGGCACATTTCCCTGCGGACGGTCCCGTCCGCAGGGGCGTCGGCTTGATTACTTGGAGGCTTCCTTTCCCCAAATGGCTTCCAGCACCGTGCCGGGGTTCATCGGCAGGCTGTTGATCCGAACACCCAAAGCTTGGTAGAGGGCGTTGGATATGGCCGCCATCGGGGGCACGATACCCACCTCACCTACTCCACGGACGCCGAAGGGATGGGCAGGATTGGCCACCTCTACTATCACGGTATCTATCATCGGCAGGTCCAGGCTCACCGGCATCCGATAGTCGAGGAAGCTGGAGTTCAGCATGTGGCCCTGCTCGTTGATGAAGTACTCTTCATTCAACGCCCAGCCGATGCCTTGGGCGCAAGCCCCCTGAATCTGGCCTTCGACGTAGCTGGGATGGATAGCCTTGCCAACGTCCTGCAGTCCAGTGTACCGGAGGATCGTGACCTTGCCGGTCTCCGGGTCCACTTCCAGGTCCACTATATGAGCGGCCAGAGCAGGCCCGGCGCCGCCGGGGTTGACACCCGCCCGCCCTACGATGGGGCCTCCGGTGCCGTTCTGCCTCGCCGCCATTTGCTTGAAGGTCATCCGCAGTTCCTGGTCAGACTTGTGCTGCAACACGCCGTCCACGTACTCAACATCATCGACGGAGATGTCCCATATTTTGGCCGCCCGCTCCATCATCTGGGTCTTGATGTCCAAGGCGGCTTGATAGCAGGCCCACCCGGTCTTGAAGGTTACCCCGCTCCCGCCGGTGTTCGAAGTGAAGCCGATTGTGTCAGTATCCGCAACTTGGGGTTTAACGTCCTCCACCGGTATATCCAGCACCTCGGCCAACTGCTGCGAAACGGCAGTGCGGGTGCCGCCGATGTCCGGCGACCCTTCCACCAAGTTGACGGTGCCGTCTGGGTTCACCGTGGCGGTGGCCGCTGCCGGTCCGGTGTTGTTGCCCCAGAATCCGCTGGCCACGCCGCGGCCCCGGTAGGGACCGGTCAGGGGAGCGGAGTAGTGGGGATGGGCCTTGGTCGCTTCCAGAGTCTCCACAAACCCAACCTTGGGCATCAACGGGCCGGTGGCCCGGCGCGTTCCTTCTTTGGCGCTGTTGATCAGCCGCAGGTCTACGGGGTCCATACCCAGCTTTTCGGCGAGTTCGTCCATGGCCGTCTCCATGGCGAAAGCGGCGGAGGGCGAACCGGGCGCGCGGTAGGCCGCTGTCTTGGGCCGGTTGACCACCACGTCGTAACCTTCGATGTAGGCGTTTGGAATGTCGTAGGCCGCCATCATGCACTGGGCGCCCCCGGGAACGGGGGAACCTGGGAACGCTCCGGCCTCGAAAATCAGGTGTGCCTCGGCTGACGTCAACTTGCCATCCTTGGTCGCGCCCAACTTTACACTGACGACAGTGCCGGAAGTAGGGCCGGTAGCTTCGAACACCTCAGTGCGGCTCATGGTTATCTTCACCGGGTTGCCGGTCTTTCTGGCCAGCAGCGCCGCCAACGGCTCCATGTAGATAGCCAGCTTGGCGCCGAACCCGCCGCCGATCTCCATCGGAACGGCCTTGACCTTGGATACCGGTATGCCTACCATCCGGGCTGTGTGCTCCCTGACCGAGAAGTGCCCCTGGCTGCTGGACCACACGGTCAGGTACCCGTCGTCGTGCCACATTGCCGTGGCCGAGTGGGGCTCAATGTACCCTTGGTGGACGGCTACAGTGGAGACTTCTTTCTCCACTATGACTTCAGCATCTTTGAACCCTTTATCCACGTCGCCCAAGCGAAATTCCAGCCGGTTGGCGACGTTGGTGCTTCCCTCGGTGTCATCCGACGCGCGGGTCCCCCCGGCGCGGGAGGATGCGTTGAACGTGTTGGCCAGCCGTTCGTGCAGCAACGGCGCGTTATCCGCCATAGCGTCCTTGGCCAGCATCACCGGGGTCAGGACCTCGTAGTCCACGTCGATAAGTCCCAAAGCCTCTTCGGCCACGTGGGGGTTGGTTGCCGCGACGGCGGCGATGGCGTGCCCTTTATATAGCGCCTTGTCCATCGCCAGGATGTTGTTGCTCAGGAAGCCGAAGTTGACCATGGCGCCCTCGCCCTGGTCGGTCATGACCCCTGATGGATGTTCGATGTCATCGGCGGTGATGACCGCTTTGACGCCGGGCAGTGCCAGGGCGCGGCTAGCGTCTATGGACTTGATCCGAGCGTGGGCGTGCGGACTGCGCAGGACTTTACCGTACAGCATCCGCGGAAGGCTGATGTCGGCGCTGTAGTGGGCCCGCCCGGTGACCTTGTCGGCCCCGTCATGCCGGATGGGCCTGGTGCCTACTACGTTGTACTCTTGGGTGGAAAGGACGATGTTGGGCTTGTAGTCGAGCATGCTTTGTCTCCAGAAAAGGCTTCATGCAGAAGCAAGTTGGTAGTGACCATAATATTATCACAAGAACCATCTGAATCAGGACCTGCCCAAACTCATCTGGGTGAATGTATGCATCTAACCGGCAATGGCGTGGAAGGCTTGGTCGAACGTCTTGACCATTGTAATGCCACGCCTGCGGCAACTGGCGAGATGGCAAAGGTCCCTGGGTTCCAGCGTAGGGTATTGTTCATGCAGTAGCCGCGCGAGGTCAACATCCTCTTGCTCCAGTGGCCACACTTCCACGCGAGACCTCACGACCAACGACAACGCCGCATCCAGCGTTTGGAGTCTCCCGGCCGGCAGGTATGCGTACGCCAGTTCCTGCAAGACCTCTGCCGACGTAAACAAAGGCGTTCGGTTGACGTTGGATTCGAAGAAGAATTCCCGTGCCGGGCTTTGAAGTGGATGAGGCCGCCCCACCGCGTACATAAAAACGTTGGTGTCTACGAAGGTCACGTGCGGGATGCTCTTCCTCTGCGCGACTCGGCGATTACTTCCAGGTGATGCCCCCATTCCGGCTCTGGCTCCGGCCCTTCCAGCATATCGCACGCAGCAAAAAAGGCTTGGAGGTCCGTTGGTGACTCAAACGGCTCCACGCGCTGTCGTTCTTTAAGACGCTCCCGGCCGGCGGCCCTCAACCAAGCACTCAACGTCATACCCTCCCTGCGCGCTTCGTGAACAAACCTGTCACGGTCCTCGTCGGGAATTATCAGCTGGACTCTGGCCATTGTCTTCCGCCTTCTCCTAATGATGTGTATATATGATACACATCATTCGCCGGTAGACTGGTTCTCTGTTCGAGTGCGGGCTTTTGTCTGAATGAAGACTGAGTCATATCGTCCTGTCGGTCCAACCGCACACGATTGACTCCCCCATTCCACCACCTTAAACTGCCAGAAAACACCACCGGGGCGGCAAGGCCCCTCGGATAAGCGAGGAACGATGGCTGCAAACGGACTCTCCCGTCAATTGGTATACGGCCAGAAAGGCATGGTGTGTTCCAACTCGCCGCTGGCTGCTTCCGTGGGTATCAAGGTGTTGCAGGACGGAGGCAACGTCTTTGACGCCGCCTTGGCCGTGGCCGCCGCAGAGACGGTCATGATCGTGCCGTCGTGCGGCGTGGGCGGGGACTCCTTCATCCTGCTTTATGAAGCCGCCTCCGGCAAGGTAACCGGTATAAACAGCAGCGGCGTCGCCGCATCGGGCGCGACCTCCGATTACTACCGTTCCCGGGGACACGAGACCATGCCCTTGACCGGGCCCCACGCCATATCGGTCCCCGGCGAGGTAGCCGCTTGGGAGGAGATGCACCAGCGTTTCTGCACCCGGCCTTTCGCCCAACTGCTGGAACCGGCCATCGGCTACGCTTGGGAAGGCTTCCCTGTGCCGCCGGGCATTGGACGGGATTTCGAGCATGGTGTTTCCAAGCTTTCCCAGTTCCCGCCTACGGTGGAGGTCTACATGAAGGACGGCTCGCCTCCGGGAGAGGGGGACGTGCTGGTGAACCGGGACCTCGCCCGGACGTTGCGCCGCATCGCCGAAGGTGGATCTGACGAGTTTTACCGGGGAGGCCTAGCCCGGGAGATGGTGGCCGGGTTGCGGGATGCCGGAGGGTTGTTCACCGAGGATGACTTTGCCGGGCACTACGCGGAGATCTATGACCCCATTTCCACCAGTTACCGGGGGCACACTGTCTACGAGACCCGCCCGCCTTCTCAAGGCTACATGGTGCTGGAGATGTTGAACCTGCTGGAAGGGTTCGATCTGGCGGGGTCGGGGCCCGACGACGACGCCGGGAGAATGCACCTGCTGGTTGAAGCCAAGAAGATAGCCTACAGCGACCGGAACAGGCTGGCCGGCGACCCCAAGTTTGTGGAATGGCCCTTGGAGGAACTCATTTCCAAGGAATACGCCGAGCGTCGACGCAGCAACATCGACCCACGGCGCGCCGCAGGCGAGACTCCGCCCTTGGAGCCGGTAAAAGCTGGCGGCAACACCACTTACTTCTGCGCGGCCGACGGGGAGGGCAATGCCGTATCCTGGATTCACAGCCTCTCCAACGCCTTCGGCTCAGGCTTGGTTGCCAAGGGTACCGGAGTGCTGTTCAACAACAGGGCAGGGCGCGGCTTCAGCCTGGTTCCCGGCCACCCCAACGTGATTGAGCCGGGTAAACGCACGATGCACACCCTGAATTGCTACATGACGCTGAAGGATGGGAAACCGGCCATCATCGGAGGCACGCCCGGTGGGGACCATCAGGTCCAGTGCAATGCTCAAATATTGACCAACCTGATCGACCTCGGTATGGACCCGCAGGAAGCAGTGGAGGCGCCCCGCTGGTGGAGCTTCCCCGGCACCGACCCAGCCAGCCTGGACAGACCATTGGAACTTCGGATCGAAGCGGAGATGCCCGCGGAGACTGCGCAACAACTGGAAAAACTGGGACACAAGGTGGTCCGGCGCCGCCCGGGAGTTTACGACGGCAAGGTGCAGCTTATCCTGATTGACCAACAGCGCGGGGTGTTGATGGGGGCGTCGGACCCGCGAGGCGACGGTCACGCCGCACCCTGGTGACAGGCCAAACTCAGTGAATCCTGAATAATTCACCACTTGGACGATAGAACATCGATCTGGAGTGTGCCAGCCAAGTGGCAAAAGGCCTTTTTCTGGCTGTTCACCTTTCAACTGGTCATCATCACTGGTGTTCTCATTTGGTATCATGGATGGCAAAAGACTGACGACACGAAGGTAGAGACATTCATCGCCATCGGTCACAACGTTGGTGGTTTCGTCCTTCCCGCGACCGCGTTGACTTTCATCCTGGTTGAGGTGGGTTTCATGCTTTCCGAAATATTCTTGAGGGAACGTTTTGAAAAGGGCCGGGAACAGGAAAAGAAACGGCGGAAAGAACAGGCCACCCAACTTGTCGACAGCGGCAAGCTACCCCCTGAGGTGCTGGAGCTTCTATTCGGTGACGAGGAAGAACGGGACAATTCGTCCTGAAGGCCCCGACTCAGACAACTTTGGAGGTCTTATGCCCGGTCACCGCCTGCTTGCCTGTTTCGCTCACCCGGACGATGAGGCGTTCCCCGTCGGCGGGGCGCTTGTAGCCCACACCAGAAGGGGAGTGGAGGTGCGGCTGGTCACCACGACACTGGGCGAGGAAGGCGAAATCCGGCAGGAGGGATCAGCCACCCGGGAGACGCTGGGACAGATTCGCAGGGTCGAGCTTGGCTGCGCCGTCCAAGCCTTACGCTTGGGCAGCAACGATGTGTGGGGCTACCGCGATTCGGGGATGCAGGGATGGGAGTCCAACAACCATCCCAAGGCATTCATCAACGCGGACTCCGGCGAGGTGCTGGAACGCCTGGTGCTGGAGATACGCCGCTTCCGCCCTCAAGTGATGCTGACTTTCGGCCCGGACGGACTGTACGGACACCCCGACCACATCGCCATCTCCAACCACACCACCGAGGCCTTCCATCTGGCCGCAGACCCGGCAGCGTTTCCGCACCAGTTGTCCGGCGGGCTGGAGACGCACCAACCACAGCGGCTGTTCTACAGCGTGCGCCCTCGCGGCTTCCGTCGCCAGTGGGCCGAGGCCCTGCGCGGCGAGGGCATCGACTGGCCCATGCCAACCCCTGACCAGGATCTTCAGGGCGTCCCTGATGAGGAAATGCACTTGGAGTTGGACGTTTCCGGCGACGGCGACATGGAAGCCAAGATAGCCTGCATCCTCTGCCACCGCACCCAGGTGGCCCCGGACTGGCCCTACCATCGCGTCCCCCGCCAAGTCACCGCCCGCATCCTGGGCCGGGAGTTCTACGTCCGCGCCCACCCGCCGGTAACGGAGGGCGAGACGGTCAGCAGCGACTTCTTCGAGGGGCTGTAGGCAAAAGAATAGGGGCGCACATATATGCGCCCCTGCGATTGAACACCCCTAGTACTACAACGACGAGTTGTCTGATAGGATGGCTGGACAGATTATGTTGGGTGGTTTGGGTGATGGATGCGGAGAGCTTCGAGCGGGTCTACGACAGCCTTCAGGAATTCCACGCCTTCTTTGCGGCCTCCTTCGGCCGCAAGCAGTGGCGGGAGCACAGCGGGAATTACCTTCAGGCGCTGCTGGTGCAGGACCAGGAGCGGCGCAACGCCGAGAATCTCTCGGAATCGGTGGGCATCTCGGCCCGGGCGATGCAGCGCTTTCTGACCGAGGCCCGGTGGTCCGATGAGACAGTCATAGGGCGGTTGCAGAAATACTTGGCCCCCAGGCTGGGACACCCGGAGGCGGTGTGGGTGTTCGATGGGAGCGACTTCCCCAAGCAGGGCAGGAAGTCGGCGGGAGTGGCCCGGCAGTACTGCGGCCGGCTGGGCAAGGTGGCCAACTGCCAGGGTGGGATGTTCCTGGCCTACGTCAGCCCGCTGGGCCGGGCGTTGGTAGACAAGCGGCTGTATCTGCCCAAGAGTTGGACCTCCGACCAGGACCGGTGTGCTGCGGCGGGTGTGCCGGAGGACCGGCGGAACTACCGCTCGAAGACGGAGTTGGCCCTGGAGCTGCTGGAGCGGGCCATGGAGCTGGGCTACCTAAGGGCCCAGTGGGTTGCCGGAGACGACGCCTTCGGGATGTCCCCGTCCTTCCGGGAGGGACTGGAGGCTCTGGGGATGTGGTACGTGCTGGACGTTCCGGGCAGCACTACGGTCTGGCCCTTGGAGCCGGCTTGGACCAGTCCGGAATATCCAGGGTTCGGGCGACCCCGCAAACCCAGGCTGCGGTCTGGGCAGCGCCGGACCATGGAGCAGCGCGGTGATGAACTGCCGGATGAGGCCTGGCAGGAGATAACGGTGGCCCAGGGAAGCCAGGGGCCGCGCACCTACCGGTTCAGCGCCCAGCGGGTGCGGGCCACCAGGAGGCGCAAGCCCGGCGAGGAGGGATGGGCCGTCTGGCGCCGGAACCTGGACGGCAGCGAGCCCCGCTACTACCTGTCCAACGCTCCTGAGGACACAACCTTGGAGACCCTGGCGTACGTGGGTGGGTCCAGGTGGCGCATTGAAACGGAGTTTGAGACTGAGAAGGGCGACGTTGGGATGGACGAATACGAGACCCGCAGCTGGGCAGGCTGGCACCACCACATAGCCATGTGCCTGCTGGGGGGAGCGTTCCTGCTGGGCCTGCAGCAGGATTGGGGGGGAAAAGATGCCCCGGATCACGAGACCGCAGGTGTGCCGGGTGGTGCGTGAGATGCTACCCCGGGAGCAGTTCGGGCCGGAGGAGTTGCTGCTATGGCTGGAGGAGACGCAGCTACGCAACGAACGGGCTCGCCGTTCCCACGAGAGACGCCGCTCCACCCGCCGCGAAGGCAGGATGGAGCCGCCACCTTAAACCCGTCGTTGTAGTACTAGTGGCGCTAGGCCAGCACGACCCGCTCTTCGCCGGACTTGGGGCGCTGGATTATCTCGACGCTTACCTCGTCGGGGGCAACGACAAATGCAACGGCGGACCCCGCGGGCATCACCCAAGGCTCGCAGTTGAACTGGACGTTGTTGGACTTCAACGTGGCTGCCAAGGACATGATGTCATCCGTCTGGAAACCCAGATGGTCCAAGCCATAGCGCGGCTCGGTGGAACCCGCTACCGGGTCTTCGCCCTCGGCCCGCCCGGAGATGGTCATCAAGTAGGTGCCGTTCAGCGACAGCTCGATGGACTTGGTGTTTGACAGGGGCCGCTCTCCGACAATTTCGGCTCCGAAGTTGTCGCAGTAGAATTTGGCGGCGCCATCGGGGTCGGCGCTGCGGAAGTGAAGGTGATTGTAAGAGACGTTCACGGGTTCCCTCCTGTATTGTTTCGATTGCAACATTAGTTTATCCCAAAAAGGTGGGCAAGGGGAATCAGCTCAGGAAGTCCGCTGTCCGCTGCTGATAGGTGGCGCGGCGGGTGAACTCGGCCATCTGCTCGTCCGTAGCCAGGTTGGGACGCAGGTCGGCGGGCGGCACGCCGTCGCGCAAGGCCTTGAGGGTGTCATAGACCGCCTTGACTGCCGCCGAGAAAGCCAGATGCCCCTGCAGCGCCACGCGGACACCGTTGGCCCCCAGCCATTCCTTGTCCTGCAACTCGCCGGTGGCGCCGCCCAACAACAGCGGCACCGACAGCTCGGAGGCCACCGCCACCACCTCGTCGCGGGTGGAGGCTCCGGCCATGAAGATGGCGTCCACTCCGGCCTTCTCGTAGGCCTTGGCTCGGCGGATGGCGTCCTCTAAGCCGGTGACCTGAATGGCGCTGGTGCGTCCGGCGATGGTCAGGGCAGGGTCGGCGCGTCCGGCCAGCGCCGCCTTCATCTTGCCCACACCCTCTTCCACGGACAGCAGTTGCGTGCCTCCCCCGCCGAAGCTGCGGGGCAGCACCGTGTCCTCGATGGTCAGGGCCGAGACGCCGGCGGTCTCCAGTTCCTCCACCGTACGCATCACGTTGAGAGCGTTGCCGTAACCGTGGTCGGCGTCCACCATCAGCGACAGGTCGCCGGCGCGGCAGATGCGGTGTATCTGCTGGGCGAACTCGGTCAGGGTCAGTACCACGATGTCCGGCGCCCCCAGCACGGTGAACGAAGCGATGGACCCGGCGAACATCCCCACCTCGAAGCCCAGGTCCTCGGCAATCCGCGCCGAAATCGGGTCGAACACCGACCCCGGATGCACGCACTTGTCCCCAGCCAGAATCCCCCGGTATCTCGCCCGGCGCGTCGTGAAGTCCATAAAGAGCCTCCAACCAAAATTTCTTGTATTCTAACCCAATGATAGTAGGCGTGGATTTTAGCGGCGCAAAGACCGACAACGCCACATGGGTCACCCAGGCGCTGATAGAGGGAGACAACCTCCGTATCTTGTCATGCCAGCAGATGAAACGGGCCGAGCTGACTGAGTTGCTGGCATCCCTGTCGGGTGAGACAGTCGCAGCCCTTGACTTCCCATTTTCCGTTCCGCATGAGTTCGCGCAAGTCTGGCTTCCCGAAGCGGTTGAAATGCCCACCCTTTGGCAAGTAGCGGCGGAAATGGAATACGAGGGATTTCTTGCTATTCGTGACGCCTTTTGCTTCGAGAGGGGTGAACCAATGCGGCGCGGCGACCTCTACTTCCCGGAGTGCTACTCCTGCCTCCACAAGTTCAATCCCAACATGGTGCCGATGACCTTTCGCGGAATGCAGATGCTCCACCAACTCTGGAACGCCGGATGCCGGGTGCCGCCACTGAACGATTCAGGGGGGAACGGCCCCTTGCTGCTGGAGTCCATGCCCGGCGCGGTAATCAACGCTTTCGGTCTGCCGCACAAGGGTTACAAAAACGGGAAGCGGAGACTCCAACTGCGTGAGCAGGTACTGGATAGTCTGCAAGATAAGTCGGGAGTTCCAATCGTCAACTTCCCTGAGTTCCGCGCCCAATGCCTGGAAAGCCACGATTGCCTTGATTCGCTGGTCGCCGCCGTAGCCGCCTTCCTCTGGGTACGGGACCAAGAGCAGTTCCGCCGTCCCGGAGATACGCTGTTAGGCCCGCCCGCAGAAGGACGCCGTCGCGCTTCCTCGGGCGCGATGGCCATGTCGGAACTGGATGCCGCGCGGCTCGAAGGTTGGATTTACGCACCTTACCCTATCTCGAAATGAACCCGAGCTTGACCTGCTGACGTCCCCCTGTTGCCACGCGCCGCACCGACGTTTAAGCTACGGCGCAGGAAACACACCGAAACAGAGAGCAAGATACACCGATGGTAACCACTGATCGCATATCCGCCATTTTCGCCGACGCCCGCGCCGTCCATGCCAAGTCGTTGCGACTGCTGGAATCTGGAGACATCCGCGACTCTGCGGAAAAGGCGTGGTGCGCCACCAAACGCGCCACCGACGCGCTGATCTTGGCGCGGACGGGCATCGAGCCGGAAATATCGTCCGATACCACACGAGGGCTGGCGAGGCTGGCCACCGAAGACCATGCCGTCCGTCCTTTGCGCGGCCGTTATTACTCCAGGCAAAGCGAACTGCACGGCGCCTGCTTTTACCTGGGCGTCTGCGAGCCCGCTGACGAAGTGGAACGGCGCATACGCGAGACCGCCGACTACATCACAGACGCCGCGACCTTGGCGGGTTATTCCGATACTGACATCACGGGAGAAGAGAAATGAACATAGTCCGGGTTTATTCGGGCGACGACGGCGAGTCCCACTTCCAAGTGGTGACGCTTGAGGAGTTCGCCGAGATAGCCAAGCACAAAGGTAGCGGCGACGTACAGTTGAACACCCGCCCATCACCCACCTTCTCCGACTACCACACCGCCCCACGCCGCCAGTACGTGGTGGGACTGAGCGGGCTGTCGGAGTTCGAGTGCGCCGACGGCACCAAGTACCGGATGGGCCCCGGCGACATTCTAATTGCGGAGGACCTGACCGGCCACGGCCACATCGCCCGCGGCCTGGGCGACGAACCCCGCAGCCTGCTGGCCGTCCCGTTGGCTGACTAGATAGGAGAGACGATATGAAAATTATCCGCGTTTTCGCCGGCGACGACGGCGAGTCACACTTCGAGGAAGTATCCTTCGAGGAAATGGCGGGGATCGTAAATCGTGTCGGCCCCGGCGACATCACCATCGGCCGCCGGGAGGCCCCCAACTTCTCCGATTACCACTTGGCCCCGCGGCGACAGTACGTGGTCAACTTGGAAGGCATTGCCGAGTTCGAGTGCGCCGACGGCTCCAAGGTGCAGATGGAGCCTGGCGACATCCTGGTGGCCGAAGACCTATCGGGCCACGGCCACATCGCCCGCTCTCCCTACGCCGGGATGCGCACCTCCTTGGCCATCCCATTGTCCGAACCCTCTTAACAGCCGGACCTTCCACTCTCTGGAAGCCTGAAGGTTGGGACGAAGCCGTATCAGCCTTGTACGGCGTTCAGGAGGCGTCGAACACCAAGTGGTGCAGGTGCAACAATCCTTGCTGGCGGCGGGCGGAGTTGACCGTCTCCCGCCAGCCGTCGGGGAGAAGTTGCTCCGCCACCTCACGGGTCACCTCGTTTTCCTGCAGCTTCCCGAACTTGCGGTACAACGCCAGGAACGGTCCGTCCGGCTGAGCATCGGAGCGTCTCTCGGGCTGAGGCTCCTGTAGAGACTCTGCCAGCGCGTGCAGGAAGGGCAGCACAACGTTCACCGCTAGGTCCCGTGCTCGCCCTTGGCCCACCAATGCGGCGCCGCGCCCTTCTCCGGACGCAGCCAGCGCCGACGTCAAGTGTGATGGCTTGCCCGGTTTGCACGCCTGTCTCAAACCGTCGACAAGGCCCGTCTCCAGGAAACGAGCTATCAGGACCGCCGCCCCGGCGATCCGCCGCAGCGGGTGGTTCGAGGGGCGGACCCTGAACAGACGCCACGAGTCCGCGGAAAGGCGCCGCCCGAAACCGGTCCGCGGCAACGCCTTGGCTTGGGCATCCTCCGTCAAGAACCCCGGCGCGGACAACCCCGACATGGTGGTCAGCCAACACCGGACTGCGTGGAGCCGCTCCTCTTCCGGCAACCGGAGCGCGGCGCTCCGCAGCGCGTGGTAGCCAGCCCGTTGGGCCAGCAACTGGAACGGGTGCTGGTTCTGGCGGTATCCCAGCCCCTCCATGAGGCTCTGGTACAGGGTCTGCTCCGCTTCCTGTTCCGCCAAGTATGTCCGGAACTGGGCGCTTTTGGCTGCGAACCGGTCGTCCCCAGCTCGGTCCAGCAATTTCCCCGCATCGCCGGCGGTTTCCGGTCGGGTGTAACCATAGTCGCCCAGGAATTCCCACAGGGGATAGCCTTCCTGGTCTTCGGGCGCGTCGGCGTCATCCACCAGAGACGCCAACGAGACCACTGGAGCCGTGCCGCCGCTCTGTAGCTTGGTGTCCGCTGGTTGGGTCTCCAAGGCTGCGTGCAGCACCACCCCGTTGTACCGCGGGTCGTCCCCGTGGCCATGGGCTGACCAGTCCTGCTGGCGGATGTGGATTTCCACGTCGCCCCGGACCAAGCCTACGCCCTCCACTTCCAACAGCGCGTCCCGGAAGTCCGGCCCGGCGGTCAAGCCGGGGCGGCCCGGGTAAATGACCCTTACCAGTTGGCCGCCGTGGGCCCGGAACCACGCTTGGCGAGCGGCGCGGCGCTGCCACAGCCGGGCAAGCAACCGCTCCGGGATGTCGCTTCGCCGGCGCGCCCCGTTACCCCGGTAGCCGGGCCCCGACTCCCGCATAACGGACCTTCTGGTACTTGGGACTGCAACAATGGCAAGTGTCAAATTAATCAACGTCCCGCAGATGCGCCGATTCGCCCGCACCGCATTCTTCAAGGCGCATTATACGGGAACCTTCCCCAATTTGCGCTCCGCCTTGTGTGATAAACTTCCCACCACAAACGCAGTAATCAGGGGGGCGTATGAGGCTCGAAGGCAAAGTGGCTTTCATCAGCGGCGGGTCCCGGGGTATGGGCGCCGAGGAGGCCCGGTTGTTCGCCAAAGAGGGCGCCAAGGTAGTCATCGGCGACGTTCTGGAGGACGAGGGGCAGCGGCTGGCGGCTCAGATTGGTGAAGAGGGCGGAGAAGCGCTCTTCGTGGCCTTGGACGTTACCAGCGAAGCCCAGTGGCAAGCGGCCGTCGCCGCCACGGTGGCCCGGTTCGGCAAGTTGGACGTCTTGGTGAACAACGCCGGAATCGGCGGCAACGGCACAGTGGAGAACACCACCGTAGAAGACTGGGACCGGGTGATGGACATCAACGCCAAGGGCGTGTTCCTAGGCACCAAGGTTGCCATTCCCGAGATGCGCCGCGCCGGAGGCGGCTCCATCATCAACATCTCTTCACAACTTGGAATCGTCGGGGTGGACAACAGCAGCCCCCAGTACCAAGCATCCAAAGGAGCGGTGCGCCTGCTCACCAAGGCCACAGCCATCCAGTATGCTGGTGAAAACATCCGGGCCAACTCGGTCCACCCTGGGCCCATCGTAACCCCCATGACCGAGTCGGGCCGGGCAGACCCGGACAGGAACCAAGTGACACTGTCCCGCATTCCCTTGGGCCGGTACGGGGAAGCCGAGGACGTGGCCTACGGCGTCCTGTTCCTGGCCTCCGACGAGTCTTCCTTCATGACCGGCAGCGAACTGGTCATCGACGGGGGATGGGTCGCCCAGTAATGGCCTGAAGGGTCCCTCTCGTTTCAGCGAGGGTCTCTTCAGGCACGACGATGGGCGTCAAGGCGTGAGCAAAATCTTGCCCACCGTTTGCCGCCCCTCCAATTGCCGGTGGGCCTCTTCCGCCTGTTCCAAGGACAGGGTCAAGCCTATGTGCAGCTTCAAGTCACCGGAGCCCACCCAGCCCAGGACGTCGTTGGCCCGTTCCAGCAACTCCTCCCGCGTGGCGGTATAGTCCCCCAGAGTCGGCCTGGTCAGGGACAACGATCCGTTGCGCAACACCCCGGAGTCGAAGTCTGGCACAGGGCCGCTGGCCTGCCCGTACAGCACCATGTGGCCCCGCCGCCCCAAGCAGTTGAAGCCCTTCAGGAACGTGGTCTGTCCCACGGCGTCGTATATAAGCCGCAGCCCGCGGCTGCCGGTAGCTTTCTTTATCTCTTCCTCGAAGTCCTGCCGGGTGTACAGGATGACCTGATCAGCGCCCGCATCCTGGGCCAATTGGGCCTTGGCGTCGGTGGACACCGTGGTGTAGACCTCCGCGCCCAGCCTCTTCAGCATCTGGATAAGAATCAACCCCATTCCGCCCGCCCCCGCGTGGACCAGCGCCGCGTCCCCTTCCTTGATGCTGGTGATGCCGTATACCAGGAAGTGGGCCGTCATCCCTTGCAGCATGGCCGCCGCCCCGGTGGCGAATTCCATTTCGGAGGGCAGTTTGACCAGCAGCCAGGAAGGGACCGATGCCTGCTCGGCGTAAGTGCCGGTGTGCATGGCGTATGCCACCCGGTCTCCCACGGCCACCTCCGTCACTCCTTCCCCAATCGCGGAAACCACCCCAGCCGCCTCCCGTCCCGGCGTCCAAGGGAAGGCGGCCGGCGGATTGAGGCCGTTCCGGCTGGCCACGTCGGTATAGTTGACCCCGATGGACCGGACGTCTACCAAGGCTTGTCCCGGTCCGATTTCCGGGACTGGCGCGTCCTCGTAGCGCAACACTTCCGGACCGCCGGTTTGATGGGCTCTCACAGCTTTCATGCTCTACCTCCGTCAAGTCCGCCGCCTGCCTGTCGTCTGCCTGAAGTCTGATGGCAGCGGCGGGAAATTAGACCCTCAGCCACCGAGAATGGACGCCAGACCCGTCACGTCCTTCACCTCTTCCAGACCGCGAAACTGGGTCAAGGCGCCGTCGATATGGTCCGGCGGCAGGATGTACCGGCAGCAATACAGGAACTTGGCGTTCAATTCTTCCGGCTCCAGCGGAAGCTCCGGCCTTCCTCTGGAGTATTCCACTTGGTGATGCAGCACCCTGCCGGAGGTCAACTCCACCGTCACCGGGATAGCTGCCGTCGCCCCAGTATTGGTCTCTTGTATGGCCTCTACGATCACCCGGTCCATCATAGCCCGGACTTCCAAGGACTGCACCGCTTCGCTGGTGAACTGCTCGATGAGAGGCTGCCCGTGCAGCAACGCCGCCGCGACAATATAACTCAAGCTCAGCCGCGCCTCCCCGCCACTGGCCGGACTGGCAAAGGGGAGGGCGTCCAGGACCGCCGGAGATGCCCCTGCTTTGGCCGAGCGGACTTCGTCAGGACCGAACTGGAACTGCTGCGCCAGTTGGTGCACCGCGTCGATGACTGTGTGACCCGCCAAGTGGCACGGGTAGGGTTTCAGGACGATACCCGGTTGGACCACGTGATAAGGGTCGCCCAATCCGGAAAAAGCCGATGACCACTCTGAGAGGTCGCCTGACCCGTAGGTGGCCAGCAGCCCGCCCGGGGTTTCAATAGCCTGATTGGGACCGCTAAACCCCTTCTGGACCAGCAGGACTGCTGAGAGCCCGCTCGCCGCCGCCCTGCCGCATTGTAAAGCTCGGCTGTGGGACGCGGCGTCTCCTTGGATGCCGCCTGCCCCACCGCAGGCTATTCCCAAGGCCTGCTCCAGACGGTCTCCGTCCAACCCCAGCAAACGTCCGGCGGCAACCGCCGCCCCTACTGCGCCTGCTATCCCGTCGCCGTGCCAGCGCCAGCTCGGAGATGATGCCGGTGACTTTGTGGCCGTTTCGATCAAGGACGCCAGCTTGCCAATGGTCTCGCAACCCAGGGCGAAAGCGGTCAGCACATCCGTGCCCGTATGGCCGTTCATCTCCGCCAAGGCCATCACCACGGGGAAAATCACGCTGCTGGGATGGGTGTCCTGGCCCAGGAACTGGTCGTCGAAGTCCAGCAAGTGAATCATGGTCCCGTTGGCCAGCGCGGCGTTGCCCGGGGATGTGCGCAACCCCATGCCAATAATGGTGCACTTGCCGTTGCGGGGGGAAATGTCCTGGACGTACCTGGTGACGTCGAGGGCTTCCTGGTGGCCGGCCGCCGCCAACCCTACGGCGGCGGCGTTGATCATCATGCTTTTGCAGGTGTCCACCACCCCCGGAGGCAAATCTTCAAAACGAGTGTCCAAGGCAAACCGGACAAGCCTCCGGGTCAGGGAATCGGGTATCGCCATGCGGCCGCGCCTCCAAAGTAGGGGATGGTCGACAAGGAAGAAACCTCAACGAGCGCCGGAGCTATTCCGAGAACTTCCATTGGCTCAGAATACCAACCGGCGGACGGCCTCCGCAACAACCCTTTTCAGTCAGGGTGCGCCTAAACCGGTTGCTCCTATGGGAGCGCGGGCGTCCCGCCCGCCCACCGTCACTTCCGCTCCCCAACCGTCGTTCCCGATCCCATACCGTCATTCCCGTCCGCCCACCGTCATTCCCGTCCGCCCACCGTCGTTCCCGCACGCCCACCATCATTCCCGCACGCCCATCGTCACTCCCGCACGCCCAGCCGTCATTCCCATTCCCCAACCGTCATTCCCGCTCCCATACCGTCATTCCCGCGCAGGCGGGAATCCATGCGTAGACGCCTAAAGGAACGTTACCTTCAGGGAATGACAGAATTCAGGCAACCAAATGCAATAACCCTGAACCCTCGCCACCCCGTAGCTGCTTACACCGGCAATGGTCTGTTAGAATCTGGCCGCTCGGAACAAGTCGCGGTGGGAAGAATCCGCAGCAGGAGGCCCGATTGGAACGTTGGATCGCCCTTTTAGGACTGGTGGTCATCATGGCCTTGGCTTGGCTGATTGGCGACCGGAACCGGAAGGTTAACTATCGAGTCATAGGCGGCGGGCTTCTGCTCCAATTCGCCCTGGCCCTCTTCATCCTGAAAACGCCGGTGGGCGTGACCCTGTTCAAGGCTATAGGCGACATTTTCGCCGCCATCCTGGGCTTCACCGACGCCGGCAGCATCTTCGTCTTTGGCGAGGAGTCCGCCCACCACTTTATCGCCTTCCGGTACTGCCCACCATCATCTTTGTTTCGTCCGTAATGTCGGTCCTGTACTACCTGGGGGTCCTGCAGAAGATTATCCTGACGCTGGCTTGGCTGATGCGGCGTACCCTGGGAACCTCCGGCTCGGAAACCCTGGCGGCGGCCGCCAACGTGTTCCTTGGGCAGACCGAAGCGCCGCTGATGGTGCGGCCTTATGTGGGGGGAATGACCCGGTCCGAGTTGATGGCGTTGATGGTGGGCGGGTTCGCGACCATCGCCGGCAGCGTCTTTGCGGTCTACGTGGGCATGGGTATCGACGCTGGACACTTGGTGTCGGCTTCGGTAATTTCGGCCCCGGCCGCTCTGCTGATCGCCAAATTGATGGTTCCGGAGACCGCCACTCCCGCTACGCTGGGCAGCAACGGGGTCGAGGTGGAAAGGAGCCACGGGAACCTTGTGGACGCGGTGACAGATGGGGCCTTGGACGGCCTGCGGTTGGCCCTGAACGTGGCCGCCATGCTCATCGTGGCCCTCGCACTGGTGGCGATGGTTGACGCGATACTGGGCTTGTTCGGCGGCTGGATTGGCGGATGGTTAGGGCAGTCCTGGGACTGGTCTCTGTCAGGTATCTTCGGCTACGTATTCGCGCCATTCGCTTGGCTGATGGGCATACCGTGGAGCGAGTCCCTCCGTGCCGGAGAGCTACTGGGCACCAAGATGGCCTTAAACGAGTTCATTGCTTATGCAAGGCTCGCCGAATGGTCGCAGCCCGGCTCCGAGGTGGTGCTGAGCGAACGCACCCGGACCATCCTGACTTACGCGCTGTGCGGCTTTGCCAATTTCGGCAGCATCGGCATCCAGATAGGCGGCATCGGCGGCATCGCCCCGGAGCGGCGCTTGGAACTGGCCCGGCTGGCGATGCCCGCCATGTTGGGCGGCACCTTTGCCATGATGATGACCGCCTGCGTGGCTGGACTGCTGATTTAGGGGGCAGGCTGCAGTCGGCGCACCAACAGGGCCATCGCGTAGATGATGCCCACCGCCTGAATAACGTTAAACCTATCATAGCGCGGCTGGGATCTTTCCACGATCACTGATTCGTAGCTGGACAATAACCGTCAGCCATCTTATTCGCCAATCCGTCGTTGTAATACTGGCAACAGTGTAGTAGTTGTGCAGTGGGCGGGGTTGACAGAGGTGCCCTCGGGGTATTCTTTGTTTGATCTGCATGGAGGACCGCTCACTGACTCATCCCTGTGCAGGCGGGCACTCAGACCCCCGTCACCCTTACAACAAACACTTTCGCATCGGCAAATAAGTTCACTGCCTTTTGGTCGTTGTTGGCGACCATTTTCCAGAGTACGATAGCACCTAGAACAAGAAATTTGCATCGCACGCAAGCAGTCTTGGGGGAAGGCACATTAGTCCCAGAGGGAGAGGTGAAGTGGAACTCAATGCATTGGAAAGGACGTTCTTTGACGAGGTCCTCCGAGTACAACTAGACGTTCCCATAAACGCAACATTGACGGTTCAGGATGAACTTATAGATATGATTGTCGTGCCTGAAATCAGCAGGGACGGGCACTTTGCGTTCAAGTTCTTTAACGCTACTCCATACCGTCCTCAAACGGAAAACGGGGTAATAACGTTGACCGGGAACGAGATCTTTGGCGTTCACCCTTCTCTCGAGATGGCATGGCTTCGAGACGAAGTAGTCAAGCTCACTCTAAAGAAATCCGTAAGTTTTCCGCCTCAAGAGAATACGTTCGACATAAAAGGCGAAGTGATGTATGCCGGAACAGGCCACATGGGGAGATTGGCCCTTGACCAGAATATGGTTGTGCTTGAAGAAAGCCTATTCACTGAGACACGTTTCAGTCTCATGAATTTTCCAGACTTCAAATACGGACACTCCTTCCCCGACCCACCGTTTTTTGCCAACGCTCAGAAATTAGCTAACGACGAATTGCCAGACGGTTGGTCCTTGAAACTCAAAGCCCCGCCTAGCCGCATCACACTCGACGGTGATGAAGGATGGTCTGTCACTATAACAAAGGAGGAAGTTGAAACCCGCGGGTCAATTGCCCACACCGGAGTAATTACTTTTCATGACAGCCGGGCATACAGTACAGACGCACTGACCGAAATACTGAAGGGAATAGGTACTTTCTTCGCATTTGTCGCGGGCCACCACTGCTTTCCGACGGTAGCAGTAGGATATAACAAAGAAAGAAGGCCCGTGTGGGGACGAGTGGCCCGTTTCCCGGATGCTCAGCACAAACCCCTCAATTGGTTCGTCAACTCCCAAGATATTCCCCAAGGCGGATATCTGGAAAGGTTGTTCCCTAAGTTCTGGGAAAAGTGGAAGGTGAAGAGTAAGGAAATCAGCGAGGCGATTGACCTTTACATCCGCAGTGCCACAAGCAGGCAAAACGGCAACAGACTGGGCGCGATAGGCGAGAGTTACGCGGCATTGGAAACTTTAGCGAGCCTGGTTCAAGACAAGACAATCCGCGACAACAATGCGAAGCAAATCAGTGAGGTGCTAAAGGAAAAAGGAATCCCGCGTAGGTCTTTAAAAGAGCTGAATCTGCCAGTTTTCACCAAGCTTGGCAAAATACTCGATGACCAATCGGGGAAAGGAGTTTATCTACTCAACGAAGTCCGGAACTATGGCCCTCACCCTCTAAAGATGCGAACACAGGCTGAAATAAAGCCAGATCTCCACGATGTTTCTCAAAATGAATCACGATTGCTCGTTTACTTGCACGACCTCAGTCAGTTTTATTTCGAACACTTGTTCCTAGCATACTGCGGTTTTGGCGATACAAGGGCCAAAACGGAGTTTGGATGCTTTCGCCCGCTTCTGGCCGAATTGAATTCCGTTTAAACCCTCTGGGGCATTGCTTGGGGAACGAACGAGGGACGGGCGTTGGCCTCGTCCTTTTCAGAATTTTCCAAGTATTTCGACTTCATCGAAGGCCCTACCGGCGATAGCCTCGACGCACTACTCTGCGCTGTCCAGACCGCTTGGGCTTGGCGGCATGGTGAGCCCCACTTCGGGGTGCGCCCGTCTTCCACTGAGGGTGGATAGCCGACCCAGTTTGGAAGAGCGACGTGTGTAAGAAACAGCCGTTCCAGCGTTGTTTGGGCAACGGCGCAGGTTGATCCGCGAGCGTGGCGGACATCCAGTCTCTAGTATTATAACGACGGATGAACTTGCGAGGTGATTCCTGCTAGGAAATTGGACCTGCCATAGCACCGCTGCAATCTTTTCACCATCGTTGATTAATAGCTGGGCAAGAACCGTCAACCATTTATTCGCCAATCCGTCGTTGTAATACTAAGGGGCAGGCTGCGGTCGGCGCACCAACAGAACCATCGCGTAGACGATACCCACCACCGGAATAACGGCGAATACCAGCGGCAGCCAGGAGTCTCCTTTTATGACGCCCCGGGCTATCGCCGACGAGAGCGCAACGTCGGCGGCCACGTTCGCTACCAGCAGCCCCGCAACCGCCAGCGCCATCACTTTGGCGGGACTGCGTGGCAGGGCCAGAAACAGCAACGCCACGGCACAGGCAGGATGAAGCACCACCAACACCAGTCGCTGCCACACGTCGCCCCCGTCGGCAAATGCCCCGACCGCGGCCGTGAACCCGGTGATAACGACTTGGACCACCGCCAGCACCAGAACAACAGTCCGAAAACCGTTCATGCGCAGGATTCAAACGCAAAAGCCCGCGTCGTGTCAAGTCTGTGCATCCCCAAGCCCAGAGCCTTTCCTCCAAGCCTTTTCGTCGCCACAATCGTCGCGGTCCCGGGCCTTCAAGGCAACCTTCTGCCAAAGACCACGCCAGTCATCCGATGCAAACCACTCCCGGACCGGGACAACTACTGACACTTGCCCTTTCCTTTCTCGGATAACAACACCCTACTATAGTACCTGTGCATCACAACTCCCCGCCGTTCATACAGCTCGGACGAGTGCGACCAAAACCGGTTGGTCAAATGGGAGCGCGGGCGTCCCGCCCGCACCAAGTAGGAACGCCCTTGCCCATACGCCGGGACCTGAGCAAGGGCGTGTCGTAAGGGCAACCCTTGTGGTTGCCCTGGCGCCTGGACTCGACGATATCCTGAAAATCCTTAAATCCGGTAAATCCTGATTCAGACAAATGTCAGGGAATGTCATGAAATGTCAGGCAATCTGAAAATTTCGGCCCCGGATAAACTTAACGAGGTGACCCCCATGAGTGAATTGAGATCCCTACGATCCCGCGTCAACGCCCTCCACCGGAAAATGGTCCACGCCCTGGCGATCGTCAAGGTGCGCCGGATGGCCGACGACTATTGCCACCGCTGGTTCGTAGCCACGTCCAACCATGAACTCCCGCCCGACCCCCAACGCTTGATAAAGGGACTCGGCCAAGCCGGTCTCCGGCTCCCATCCTTCGCGTCGGCCAATAACTTTCTGGACGACTGCCGCCGCCGCAACACCGACCCCGACCCCCAGCGCCTGTTCCGTGTCCTTCTCCCTTGGGCCCGGCGCTCTCTCGCTTCTTAGCTTGTCTGAATCAGGATTTGCCGGATTAGGTGATTTTCAGGATCAGAAGCATCCTGAAAATCCTTTAATCCTGATTCAGACCTTTGCCACTCGTATGAACTACCCACCGCCGCGTGTCTTATGCTATCGTGGATTGACTGGGCACAGGCCGGATTCACAGGTCTAAACGCTGGCTGGAGCAGTTCGATGGCTACGATTACCTTGGATTCCGGCGCAACATTGCAGGTCGCGGATGTGTTGTTCGACTTCATGCGGGACGAGGCTCTGCCCGGCTCCGAATGGACGCCGGAGGAGGTGTTTCGGTCCTTGGGCCGCCTGGTCCAGGAGTTCGAACCCAGGAACCGGGAGCTTCTGGCCAAGCGCGATGAGGCGCAAAGGCGTATCGATGCCTTCTACATTTCCAAGAGGGCTGGGGGCTGGCGCCCAACCCGGGAGTCCGCCGATACGGATGCCTTGGAATTGGAGAGGTTCCTGGTTGAGATAGGTTGCTTGGACGCTGAGCCGGACGCCGGCTTCACCATGACCACTCCCCAACTGGACCCGGAGATGGACCAGAACGGGCCCGAGTTGGTTACGCCGGTGACCAACGCCAGCATGGCCGTGGGCGGCGCCAACGCCCGTTGGGGCAGCCTGTACGACGCCTACTACCTGAGCGACATACACCCGGAGATCGACCGGCAGACCCAACAGCCCGCCCGTCTCAGGATGGTCGTGGAGGAGACCAATCGGTTCCTTGACCAACATGTTGCCCAGTGGGACGGCGGCGTAATCTTCGACGACATCGTCTCATACAAGGTTATGCCCAACAGCCAGGGAAGGCGCGAGTTGAGGGGCGTAAACTCCGCCGGTGAAGAGTTCGGCCTGCGGGAACCGGAGAAATTCGTGGGGTTCAACCTGGATGAAGATGGACAACCGGCGGAGTTTTTTCTGGAGAACAACGGGCTGAAGATACAGTTCCAGCTATACGAAGGAGGCCGTGTACACCCGGAAATCGGCCAGTTCAAAGACCTGGTGGTTGAGTCGGCCGTCACCAACATCGTTGACTTCGAAGACGCCGTGGCCATCGTCGACGCCGAGGACATGGTCGCGGGCCTGCGCAATTACTTGGGATTGATGAGGGGAGACCTTCATGCCCACGGCTCTCGCGGCAATCTGAAGACAATCAATTCTGACAAGACCTGCTGGGATGTACTCGGGAATTCTCAAACGTTCAAGGCCACCAGCCTGATGTCGGTGAGAAACGTGTCTCTCCACATGTACACCGGCATGGTGCAGTTGGACGGCCGGGATATTCCCGAGAGGATTCTGGGGGTGTTTCTGACTACCCTGATCACGTCCCTTCACGATAACGGCTCCAGCGGAGAAGGGCGGCTCACCGGCCGTGGCGAAGGCGCGATGCCGGCCCGCGGTCCGAACAGCAGCCGGGGGTATTTCTACCAAGTGACCCCAAAGCTCCAGACACGGGAAGAGGTGGCCGGGCAGGTACGGTTCTTCGAGGCGGTCGAGGCCACGCTGGGACTGCCCAACGGCGTCATCCTCATAGGAATCATGAACGAGGAACTGGGTATGACGCTCCAGCTTGCCGAGGCTCTCAGGGCAGCCCAGAGCCGGGTCTTTTTCATCAATACCGGGTTCCTGGACCGCACAGGCTCTCAAATCCGGGTGCAGATTCAGGCCGGTCCGGTCGACCTGCGGGACGACCTTACCCGGGAGACATTCAACACCAGTTACGAACTGCACAACGTGGACGTGGGGATTCGGGCCGGGGTGCATACCCACGGCAAAATCGGCAAGGGAATGCAGGTCAGGAATCGGGCGATGGCCGAAATGCTGGAAAGGAAAATCGACCAGCCCCGCACCGGCGGCAACACCGCTTGGGTACCCGCGCCGTACCCCAGCGACATCCACGCAATGCACTATCACATGGTGGACGTGGATCAAGTCCAGCGGACAATGGAAGACTCTCCCGCGCTTAACATACTCCGGCGGGCGCTGCTGACGTTCCCGCTGTTGGACCAAGACAAGCTGCACACGCCCGAGACCAAACGGGACCTCCTTTTGCGTTACCTCCATAGCATGATGGCTTACGTGGCCCCCTGGGTCCACCAAGGAATCGGGTGCACCGGCGTGCTCAACTTTGACCAAATCGAGGAAATGAAAGACCGGGCCACCGAGAGAATCGACAGTGCCCTGATTGCCAACTGGAAGCTTCACAATGTCATTACCCAGGAAGACATCGAAAACGCTGTCAGGGACACGGCTGGGATCGTGGACGAGCAGAACGCGAACAATCCCGCGCACATAGCCATGACCGATACTCAAGAGAAGCGGGACAATCTGATGAAAGACCCGGCCGTAATGGCGGTGCTGCAGATTATCGAAGAAGCCCTGTCCTCCACCAGCGCCTACGTTGAACCGGCGCTTTTCAGGAATCGCCGGACTTTCAAGACCACCGTGGGCTAGGAGGACCGGCCTTCCCGGGCCGGACGGCTTTCCGCCTCGGCGACGCGCGCCCCTTCCGCCACGTCCACCCGGGCGAGGACAATCGTGCCCGCGACGATCATTATCAAGATCGATGTCACCGCGACGCGGGTATCGAATACCGCTGTAGCCAGGATATACAACATCGGGCCGAACACGGAAGACGCCCTGCTCATAAATCCAAAGAACGAGAAGAATTCGCCGCTGCGCGATTGGGGGGTAATCTGGGCGAACAGGCTTCTGGCGAGAGCCTGGCTGCCGCCGATTACCAGCCCGACGGAGGTCCCAAGAAGCAGCCACTGGTAGCCGGCGTCCAGTCCAAGCGGCTCCCAGAGCGCGGCACGGACCGCCGAAGGCCACCAGTCCAGCGGGCCGTCGCCCAGCACGGCGGGGTGGGCGGGACCAACGGCGGACTGGCCGTCCATGTCGCCGCCCCGGAACGACATGCTGTAAGCCACGCCGCCTGAACCTTGTACAGCCTCTGGCAGGCTCCGGACCGCTTGGGGCTTCAGGACGGCGCCCTTGCTTAGGATCCAGCGCTCGCCTTCCCACCGCATCTCGAACCCGTAGTCCGGCAACTCCGGGGCAGCATCGATGATATAGTCGTTGGAGGCTTGGCGATAGCTCAATTGAAAGTCGAAGTCGTCATGTTCTTTGGGCCATAGCGGGGCTATTGCGACTCCGAAAAAGAGAACAACGCTCCAGCCGGCCAAGGCCGCCATCAAAGCCCGCTTGGTGGAAATCTTCTCCGCAAGCCATCCGAAGGCCTTGGCGCCGGGTACTGCGACAAACTGGATGATCACAATCGTCGCCATGTTGAAAGCGAGGGATATGCCTATCGTGTCGGCGGCGAAGGCCCCGGCAATGGCCAGGGCCGTCTGAACGCCGTCATTGAACATGACGTAGGCTGCCAGGAACACCAGGACTACCCGGAACCGCGCAAGCTCGCGGAACGTCTTACCCAGTTCGCGGAATCCCATGGAAATCGCTGATACCGCCGTCAATCGGCCAGCGGTACGATTGACCGGGGGTTCTGGCAATACCCGCAGCGTCCAGACCGCCCACCCGAACCACCAGACCCCAATCGAGGCGATAGAGCCTCTCGTAACCAGATCTGCGATCCCGGAATCCTTCGTCGCCAGAATCAACGCCAGATGGACTAGCAGGAGTAGTCCTCCCCCTGCGTAGCCGTAGGCGAAGCCGCGGCTGCTGATGTCGTCCAGCAGGTGCCTTGGCCCCATGTGCGGCAGGAATGCGTTGTAGAACACCAGGGACCCGGCGAAACCGACATTCGCCAATGTGAACATGCCAAACAGCCACGCCCATGGCTGCCCTGTATAAGCGGAGAAGAAGGCCAATACCGTAAAGAACGCACCCGCGGCTGTATAGGTCCAGAGAAGCGCTTTCTTGATAGGTATCCGGTCTGAGATTACGCCCAGCAGCGGGCTGGAGACGGCGACGGTTGCCGTCGAGATGGCGACTCCCAGGCTCCACATTGAGCTGGGCGTAAAAGTGACTCCCAGGAAGGTGGCGTTCTCGCCCAGAGCCTCTTTGAACAAGAGCACGAAGTACACGGGAAAGATGGCGGCGACGCCGGAAGTGGCGAAGGCGGAGTTCGCCCAGTCGTACATGCACCAAGCACGAATTATGCTGCGTTGCCGTACCGGCAAATCCTTGAATTTCATCAAATCCGTCAATCCATCTGCCATGTCGGCCTGTCCCAGTCCATCCGCAAGATTGAAAACCGGGCACTGCCCTACTATACTATGCCCCCAGTTGCGGGGAGCTAATCAACCCGGTCAGGGGAGATGATGATCGATAGCGGCGATACTGCTTGGGTTCTGACCTCGTCCGCGCTGGTTTTCATTATGGTGCCGGGTCTGGCGTTCTTTTACGCAGGGCTTGTTCGCAGCAAGAACGCACTGAGCACCCTCATGCAGTCCTTCATCGCACTTGCTATCGTGGGCCTGTCCTGGATTCTGTGGGGATACAGCCTGGCTTTCGGCCCCGATATTGGCGGCTTTATCGGAAATCTTCAGTGGGCCGGACTCCACGGGGTGTCCGCCACCGAGGCCGGGCCGTATGCGGACACGATTCCGCACCAAGCCTTTATGGTCTTCCAAGCAAAGTTCGCCATCATCACGCCAGCGCTGATTGCCGGCGCTTTCGCCGAACGGATTAAGTTCAGCACTTTCGTAATCTTCATAATTGCTTGGTCGACCATCGTATACCCTCCGCTGGCGCACTGGATGTGGGGAGCCGGTGGTTGGCTGGGCGAGATGGGCGCCAAAGACTTTGCCGGCGGCACGGTGGTCCACATCAGTTCCGGGGCCGCCGCTCTCGCCGCGGCAATCATCTTTGGGCGGCGTTTGGGGTTCGGTCAAGCGGAAATGAATCCCCATAACGTGCCCTTCGTAGTGTTGGGCGCTTCCCTGCTCTGGTTTGGCTGGTTTGGCTTCAACGCCGGCAGTGCCTTGACCTCGATGGCAGCAGCCACCTCCGCTTTTGTAGTAACCCATGCTTCGGCTGCAACTGCCGCGGTGGTTTGGGTTGCGCTGGACTGGATATTGAACCGGAGGCCCAGCGTTGTGGGAGCGGCGACCGGAGCGGTGGCGGGACTGGCAACCATCACCCCGGCATCCGGCTTCGTAGGCCCCATACCGGCAGTGATCATCGGGCTTGGCGCCGGCGCCCTGTGCTACACCGCCGTTTGGCTGAAGACCCGATTGAGGCTTGACGACTCTCTCGACGTTTGGGCGATCCACGGAGTGGGAGGCATCTGGGGCATGTTGGCCGCCGGTCTCTTCATTGGCGTGGGCTTCATGACTATCAGTGAACTCACCGACTTGAGCAGGGGTGAGCAGGTCCTGAGGCAGCTACTGGCGATAGGCGTATCCTTCGGCTGGGCCTTCGTCACAACCATGGGAATACTGTTAGTCCTGAAATACACCATAGGGCTGAGGGTGAACGAGCAGCAGGAAGAAGAGGGACTGGATATCTCCCAACACGGCGAAGAAGCCTACGCCGTGCGCCCATAGCCGGACACTGGTGGAAGAGGGGACCTGTGAGGTCCCCAGTCAACCACAATACGTTTGCACCGTTAGTAAGACAGCTTGGACAATCTTCTCCCTTTGGAGAGGATCAGTACGGAGCCTATCATGGCGGCGGATACGCCGGTCAGGACTATCACCAACAGCCACGACGGCAGGTCCGCTTCCTGGTCCACGACAGCCTGCTCCGTAGCCGGAGGGACCGGGGACGGCTCCAAGACCGCCAACGGGGGAACCAGTTTCGGGGCCGCTGTGGGCTCCACTGGCAACGGTGCCGCCGGGGGCGCATCCTTTAGCCGGACTGCCGGCACGGGAGTCGGCGCAGCCGTGGGCGCGGGAGTTGGTGGGGCCACTGTCGGGACGGGACTCGGCGGCACAGGAGTTGGCGCAACGGTCGGAGACAGCACGGCAGGCACAGGCGCCGGTGGGACGGGAGTTGGCGCGGCAGTCGGAGGCGGCATGATGGGAGTCGGTGGAGCCACGGTGGGCGCGGGCGTTGGCTTAGGCGCGGCCGTGGGCGGCGCTTCGGTCGCGTCCTGCACCCTGACTCTGAACACTTGGGTCGCTGTCTCCCTATCCGGGTCTGAGGCCACCACTACGATTGCCGCGTTCCCGATGCCAACCGGCGTGATGGTGATATACCCTCCGCTCATCGATACCATGACTACCGAGGCGTTCGACGACGCAGCGGAGAAGGCCAAGCCGTCTTCGTCACTGAAATTGTCGGCGACGTTTATCGTCGTCTGGTCGGCGCCCTCCACTAATATCGGTGATTGGACCTCAGAGACCGCCGCCGGCGGCTGGTTGGGCTTCTTCACCGTCGCCGTGATTGTCCCGGATACCGCCGCCCCATGATCGTCTTTGGCTGTTGTCGTAATGGTGGTCGTGCCGATGCCTACGGGGGTGATAGCCAAAACGCTGCCGGTCATCGTCACCGTGGCCACACCCTGGTCCGATGAAGAAGCGGTGTAAGACAACTGGTCACGGTCACTGAAGTAGCTGCCTACGTCCAGCATCGTAGCCCCTCGGTCTATCCTGATGGATTGGAGCGGCACCGGACCCACCATCACCGGCGGTGTGTTGGCCTCCCGCACCCTTACCCTTATGTCCTGGGCAACCTTTCCTCCTCTGGGGTCGGTTGCGGTCACGGTAACCACCGCTTGTCCGAGGCCAACAGGGTTCAAGACAACCTGATTGCCGGTCACCGTTGCCGTTACCATCGACACATCAGAAGATGAGGCGGTATAGGTCAACTTGGCTCCTTCGGGGTCCAGGAAGTTGAAGGAGGCATTCACCGACACCGTACCACTACCCAATTCCATGGTTCGAGCCGGAATGGAACCGACCGCGTTTGGCGGCTTGTTGGTCACCAGGGGAGGCGCGTAACCTCCTCCGCCCCCGCCTCCTCCGCCCCTCGACCTGCGGCTGCGCGGCCGGGATTCCGGCTGCTGCTGCGGCTCAACGTTCATCAGCGACCCCGGCGACGTAGGCGTATTGGGCGTATTGGGCGTATTGGGGTTATTGGCCTTGGTCGCCGAGGCCGGCGTGGTCACAGTGTACTGGCTGAAGCTCCGGATGTTTGTTATGGTGACCGTGGCATCGCCATCGGCTATGTTTGGCGTGATTGTGTAACACTCTTTGGGCGGGTCCGCGGCTACGTCAGGGCACTTCGATACTACACCCCACGGGTTGGACCCTCTGCGTTTCCACAGGCTCAGGTTGCCCTCCTCGTAAGTGTCCTTCAGCGCGCTCCACGTCGTTGCGTCGAGTTCTATGGTCAGAGTAGCCGGGTCCTCGTCATCGGGCATAGCGGTTTCCGACAGCGGGGTAACCCCGTCGGTCTCGAACAGGTCCACTTCCACGCAAAGTTGCGACGCGACGGCAGACGAGGGCGTACCGCATTCGTCGTCGGCAACCGAGTCGACCTTGATTATAAAATCCTGGCTGACGAAGCCGCCCGGGATATCGACAGTAGTCGTTGTATCTCCGTCCGATGATGTCACTATATTCCCTGTCGCAGCGTTGACCAAGCCAATCCATTCGGTTGGAGAGGTGCGGATGGCCAGCAGAACGTAAGCGGCGCCCTTGCTGCCGGAAACGCCGGACGCACCAACCACCAGTGTATTACCGTCCAGGGCCACCGAGGACCCATAATCGTCATTCGCGGCGCCGTTGGAGGCCAGCAGGACGTGCGGCTGCACGATGGGCGACGCCCATCCGGCGCCGGGATTCTTGAACACCTGCACCGACCCGGCGTGATCGTTGTCGGCTTGGGTCCCGCGGGACACGGCGAGGTAATCCCCGCTCAGGGCTACGCTGTCGCCGAACCGGTCTCCGGCATCCACCCCCACGCCGGTCAGCACGACCGCCTCGGTCCACGCGGCTCCACTCTTGGTGAACACGTACGCCGCACCCGACTTGTCGTGCTGAGGCGCACCAACGGCAAGGGCGTTGCCGTCCAAATTCAACGACCAGCCGAATTGGTCCCCATCTTGTTCGTTCGCCGGGGTCACCGCGGTGCCGGTAGGATCGCTGTCCGTTGTCCAACCGCCCGAAGGCTTGGTAAACACGTACACCTTCTCGGCTCCGGTAGATCCCACTGCCACGGTGTGGCCATCAACATCCACCGTCTTTCCGAACAAGCCGTTGGCAACCGGGTCCGGCGCCCGCAGCTTGGCTACTTGGTCAGTATTAGCCCAAGCGGCCCAGCCGTTGGTTGGCTTGGTGTACACGTACGCCACTCCGGCGTCAGCTACCGTACTGGACTGGCCGTCCGTATCATCCTTGGTTTGTGCCCCCACAATGATGGTGTCTCCACTGATAGCCACCGACTCTCCGAACCCGTCGCCGGCTGTGACGCCGGTAGCGGTGAGCGTGGCGTCCGGGGTATTGCTGGCCTCCCAGCCGTTAGTCGGCTTGACGAACACGTACACCTTGCCTTCAGCGGTACCGGTGGCAGGCGATGTGCCCACCACGATGGTGTCGCCGTCTATTGCAACCGAATAGCCGAATTCCTCGTTGGCCGTGCCAGCAGCGGAGGCGGTCAGTTTTACCCCGCTATCATCGGGCCCGTCGAAAACGTACACCGCTCCGGCGTTGGACCCGGCATCCCTTGCCCCTACCACAATGGTCCCGGCAGTCTCATCCACGGCGATGGACGTCCCCAACGAGTCATTGGCTGCCCCATCGGAGGCGGTGATCTTGGCTACCTCCACCCACGGACCCATGGACGTGATGTTGATGGTTACATCGATTGTGTCCGTGGTGGGGTCGACGTCGGCTCCGTCCTTCTGAACGCTGACCGTCACCATCATCGCCTGCTGGCCCCAAGCCAAGTCACTGCCCTTGACCTTTATCTGGCCGGTCTCCGGGACGATGGAGAAGTTGTCGTTGTCAGTCATCGAGTGGGTGGGCGTGAACCCTGACGGCACCGTGGCTGCGACCGGTTTGCCTAGGTCGTCGCCCACCGCGGCGTTTTCGTCCACCTCCCGGGTCACGCTCGTGCCTTCCGTGAAGGGGTTGAGTGTCAGCGACACAGGCTCCGTCCACCCGGACCAAGGCCCAGCGTTGAAGCGTGCCCTGACCTTGACTTCATACTCTCCATAGGAGGCGCCCACGTCTACATTGGTGGTGGTGGTCGTCGGTGACGAGCCTGCATTTCGCCCAGACCTTCCAAACAGCTCCTCTCCACCCACGGCAGTGTCGCGTGCACTGACCTCAAATTCGGTAGGTCCTGGGAAAGAGTCTTCGTTCCAGGTCGCGATAATGGTCCCCGTCCTCGGATCGTAGACAGCCGTCAGGCCAGTGGGCGTATCTTTAGCAAAGCCCGGGCTGGCCTTTACTCCATTAGAAGGAGGCCCAAACTGTTCGGTAGAACCGTCGGGCGCGGTGTTCACGGCCCGGACTTGGAAATTGTATACAACGTCGCTGGTGACGGTATCGCTGGAGTTTTCCAGTCCGGAAACCGTGTGGCTGGTAGTGCCGGCTCCGCTACTGGGGATGTCCACCCAGCCCACCCCAGAGAAGTCGAATGGCCCGTCGACAGTATTGGACGTGACTTTGCGGTACTGGTACTTGGTGACCGTGGAGTCTTCCGGGTCATCCCATGACAAGGCCACTTGGCTGTTCCCCGGCGCGGCGGTCAAGCCCGTGGGGGCCACCGGCGCGGTGGTCCATACATACACCGCTCCGGTCCCATTGGAGATCCCGGGAGCGCCCACAATCAAGTCGAACCCACCCCAAGCCACCGACGCGCCGAAATTGTCATTCGCCATGCCGTCGGACGCTACCACGACGTAGGGATCGGTGGACGATGTCCACCCCCTGGGGAACACCTGGACCGATCCGGCGTTGTTGTTGTCCGCTTGGTTCCCACGGGAGACGGCGACGTAGCCATTGCTCACGGCCACGCTGGCGCCGAACCGGTCTCCCTGATCGGCTCCCAAGCCGATCAGGACGTTATTTCCCTGGCTCCAGGAGCTTTGGGACTTGGTGAACACGTATGTCCTTCCCGGCTTGGTCTGTACGGCATTGGCGGTGGAGTCATACTGGGTTGCCCCGATAACGAGGGTATTGCCGTCGAGGTCCACCGATGCTCCGAACGCGTCGCCTTCCTGGCCGTCCGTTGGGATCACCGTGTTGCCAGGCGTATGGCTATCAGCCCAGCCGCCTGACGGTTTGGCGAACAAGAAAACTTTGTTAGCTCCCGGGGAGCCTATCGCCACGTTAGCATCGTCGGCGTCTACCGACGACCCGAAGAAGTCTCCTTCGGCAGGAGTGGACGCCCGCAGCTTGAATGCTTGGCTGGTATTGGCCCAACTGTTGTTCGACTTGGTGAACACGTAGGCCGCACCGGCGTTAACCATCGAGGCGCTACCAGGAGTGCTATCGGTGTAAGTTTGCTTCGCTGCCCCTACAACGATGATGTCTCCGCTGATAGCCACCGACTCTCCAAACCCGTCGCCGGCTGTGACGCCGGCGACGGTGAGCGTGGCGATGGCAGGATTGCTGTTCGCCCAACCGGTTGCCGGCTTGACGAACACGTACACCTTGCCAGCGGCAGAGGAAGGCGACGTACCCGCCACGATGGTGTTGCCGTCGATGGCTACCGAATAGCCGAACTCTTGACCGACTATTGCAGTGGGAGCGGTCAATTTGACCGGGCTATCGTCTTCCATCCCGTCGAACACATACACCGCACCGGCATTGGACCCGGCGCCCGTGGCTCCGACTACAATATTCCCGGTGGATTCATCCACCACTACCGATGAACCGAATGAATCACGGAGTGCTCCTCTGGGGGCAGACAGCCTAGCCACTTCAGACCACCGTCCTGACGACGTGACGTTGATGGCCATTTCAATCGAGACAGTTGCGGTCTGGGGAGGGGTGCTGGGCGTCGTTTCCGAGATGTCGGCCGTTACCGTAACCGTGTGCTTTCCTGAGGTAAGGCTGTCGTTCTTGACCGTTATCTGGCCGGTGGCCGAGTCGATGGTGAAGAAGTCATTGTTGGGGTCATTGTCATCCAGCGAGTAGGCGGCAGTGAAACCGGCGGGGACCACTGCTTCCACAGGTTTGCCCACGTTGTCGTCCACTACCACGTTTTCGTCCACCTCGCGGGTGGTGGCCTGGCCGTCCACGAAGGGGCTGATGTCCAGTTGCACTGCGGATGTCTGAGTGGACCAAGGGCCCAGTAGGAGCCGGGCCTTGATTTGGAACTCATACTGACCGTAGGAAATCCCTGGATCTATTTCTGTGCCGGTAGCCGGAGTTACGGGGGTATTGGCCGTAGCCTGCACTAACTTGGTTTGCGCACCTTCTTGCTCAGTCGCGTTGCGCCAACTGACTTCGAACTCCGCCCCATCCGAGTCGGGATGCTCTTCCCATGCAAGGGTAATCTTCCCTGTCTCTACCTCCCAGGAGGCGACCAAGCCGGTTGGCATGGCCAAGGGTAAGCCGGGGTTAGTCTTAACAGTGTCGGAAGGGTCGCTAAACTGCTCGGTCGTTCCGTCAGCCGCAACGTTTACTGCTTGCACTTGAAAGTGGTACATCAACTCTTGCTGCCCGGATTGGTGGTTAGCCAACGGTGTGACCGTATAACTGGTAGTGGTATCGTCGCTGTCGAGAATAGTAAGCCAAGGCGACGCCTCTAGATTACGTTCGACATCCACTTCGACTCCGGGAGTCGTGAAGGTCTGGCGGAACTCATACCTAGTAATGGAAGAGTCCTGCGGGTCGTCCCAAGACAAGGTTGCTTCTTGGTTTCCCGGAAGGGCGGTAAGGTTCGCGGGTTTGGCAGGGGGATTATTGGCAAAGACGCTTTGCGGGGTGAGGAGCAGGCAGGCCGCTGCCAGCAGCAGTACGAGAAGGATGCCCCATCGGGCTTGTTTGAAGGTCACAGCCCGGGGAGACGGGCTTGGAGTGATATGGCGACCGGTTGCCGGCGCCGGGATGAATAGTTGATTGAACCTTCTAAATGCTTGTAATAACACCCTAACCCACCACACCAACCCCACACGTCGGAAACCAATTACTCCGGGGGCATATTAGAACCCATGGTATCGGTTTGACAAAAGAACATGCAACGGAAACGAAAACGGGATTGGAGCAAATCGGGGCCCGATATTGGAAATGCTACTGTCTCGGACAAAATACTCCTCTACTCGAATTAGGGTAGGATATCGTTGGAAGACGGCAACGAGTTATCGCGGTGACCGAGAACACCACAACACCAATGCAATCGGAACGGACCAACTACCGACTCTCCATCGCCGTTGGGGCCGCATGCTTCCTGTGGATACTTAACTTTGTGGCCCTCACTCCCTTCTTTCCCTTTGTCGCCAAGGACTTGAACACGAGCGTCGCGCTGCTGGGACAGGTTTCCGGCCTGGTTGCGTTCGCCAGCATACCCGTGGGCATGATCACCGGGCCGTTGGCCGACCGGTACGGGCACCGCAAAGTCCTGCTGACGGGCATGTCTACGCTGGGTGTCGGGTCACTCATTACCGCCATCGCTCCGAGCTACGGAGTCTTGATGCTGATGGCACCTTTCGGAGCGGTAAGCCAAGCCATCATCAGGCCCTTGGCGGTGGCCATAGCCGGGACACACTTGGCGGGCGACAACCGTCGGGGGGCCGTGGGACTTGCAACCATCGGAATGTCCGTAGGCACCATAATCGGCATCCCGATGCTGACCACCATCGCATACTTCGGCGGATGGCGCGTGTCTTTCGGGTTTCTTACCGCCCTGAACGTACTGGTAACGATCTACATGGCTTGGAGCATCCCGCCCGATGCTCCAAGCACCGGAAGTGCTTCAGGCTCCCGCTTGGGGCTGTCGGCCTACGCGTCCCTTGTAACCGATTTTCCAACCATGTTTCTGATAGGTTCCAGCTTGGTCAGGTCGATCAGCCTGTGGGGCTTCAACACCTACCGGGGGGCGTTCTTCGTGTACCGGTTCGGGATCAGCACCCAGGAAGTGGGATGGATTTTCACCATGGCGGGCATGGGGCTGTTCATGGGCGGCGCCGTTGCCAGCAGCCGGTTTGTAAGGTTACCGCTCTACTGGCTAGCCATCATCGGTGCGGCTGCGATCGGACTGGGCGGCGGGCTGGCCCTGGTACTCCCTGTGGGGATCCTCCCGGCGATAGCACTGACCATCTTGACTTCCTTCGGCCTTGGATTCAGCTTGGTGGCCACGGATACCCTGATAGTCAACCGGGCCGCCAGTCAGCGGGCAACCGCCACATCGTTGAACCGCGTGTCCACCAACATCGGAGTTGCCGCCGGAAGTTCGGGAGGGGGCCTGATGATCGCTGTGGACGGCTACCCGCTTCTTGGAACCACGGTGCTGGGTTTCGGCGCCGTGTCCCTGCTCCTGCTCTGGATATCCAAGTCCTCCGGGCGCACTTCTTCAGAACCGGCGTCCTGAAGAACCTCTTAAGACTGTCTCAAAACCAGCTGCCCCCGCTGACATCCACTTGTGGATGGTCAAGATTATAGATTCCCGCCTGCGCGGGAATGACGGGTTGGGGGTAATGCGACGAGCTTTGAGATAGTTTGTCACGACGCGGGACGGGTAACCCGTACCGTAATTACGTCGGTGTCCTGGTACTGCTGATGCCGTACCGATGAAGCGTAGCTCCGCAGCAGCAGCAGGGAGAGTTCATTTTCCGCCGGTGTTTCCGTATCGTGCTGCTGGAGTTGCCGGATCCGGTCTTCCAGGTTTTCGTCGTCTCCCCCGCCGATAAACTCCAGGTCCGCCACCGGACCATCGCTGGACGCCAGAACGACCAACCTACGGTCATCCCGTTCCTCATCCTCTCCACCTCCTTCCAGGTCCAACGGAGCCAATGTCAGCAGAGTCTCTTCCGCCACAGCGCTCAGCCGGTCCTTCATCGCGGTATCCCAGCCCCGGCGGTCAGCGAACCTAGCAATGAAAGCGTTGAGGTCTTCCAAGGCTTCGATGTGAAGTTGCGACTGGAAACGCATAGGACGGTGGGAGGTGAACTCCAGGAACAGGATCATTGCTATCGCCGCAAACCCTCCAGTGGTTATCCCGCTCTTCAGGAGCGTCCCCAATATCGGCCCAACGTCCGGCAGGTTAAAGAGGCCGAACTGGAAGGCTGCGCCAATCCAGAAGGAAACCCCGGCAACCACGACCTTCTGCCGGTTCTGTTCGCTCTGGATGACCGTCTGCGCGCCGTCAACAAACAGGGTACCGGTCACCATGATCAGGTATCCAGTCATTACAGGCCCGGGTATGGTGCTGAGCAGCGCGGACACTTTGGGCAGAAAGGCCACTACGATGAACATGCAACCGATGCAGTAGCCAACTCTGCGGGAGGCGATGCCGGTAACCTGGGTAAACGCCACTGCTCCTGGATGAATGATAATGGGCACCGCGCCGGCGACGCCGGCAATCAGGTTGCTTACGCCGGTCCCGGCCAGCGTCCCCTGCACCTGCCTGAAGTCAATAGCCCTGGCATCGCGCCTGGAGACCCTCTGCTGGGCAATGGCCTCGCCGTTGGCTTGGATGGAGATGATGATGCCGAGGAACAGGAAGGACGGAAGGATGGTCCAGAAGGGTACACCGAAGTCCAACGCCAGACCGGGCCACTCTGTGGGAAGTCCCACCCAAGGGGCCTGTAATACCCTTTGGATCTCATAGATCCCGAAGCCGGCAGCAACGGCGCAGCCGATGACAATGCCGATCATAGGCGCCCACAGGCGCAGCACCGCGGTCCCACGAAAAGTGAGGATGGCCACTACAATCAACGTAGCCAGCGCGGTCAAAGGCGCCGATACCGGCTCGACCTCGGACGCCGCATCCAACAACCCGAAGACTACGGAAGCCAGGGTGATGGAAAGGATCATCATCACGGTGCCGCCCACAGTCGGCGTAACCAACCGGCGCAGGATGAACAGCCACTTGGAGATGACTAGCTGGAGGGAGCCGGACACGAGGATCAGGGTCGTCAAGGTTGCCGGGCCACCGTCCACCACCGCCGTGATACAGAACGGGATGGAAAAAGCGGCGGTGAACATGGGGAGGACCGCGCCGGCCCCGACGGGGCCGAGGCGACGCACCTGCACCAGGGTGGAGAGGCCGACGGCGATCAACGATGCGAAGACCATCCACGTCAAGTAGGAGTCGCCCCTCCCCGAAGCCTGGGCTACGATTACCGGGGTCACCAGCAGGCTGGCAGAGGCCAAAAAACTGAACTGAAACCCATATCCCAAAGAAACGGGGACGGGAGGGTTTTCGTGGGCCTCGTACCTCGGGTTTTGAGCAGCCAGCGTCGCCATCAGCGCCGCCTCCCAGACTTGATTGCGTAGGGGGCCAAAAGGACAAGCCCCAAGATCCCGATGTTACTTGAACTTCGGGATCACCTTGTCGGTGAGGACCCGCATTGTATTCATTACCACGTCCCGGGGGACCGAAGAAGTCCAGTTGACCTCGAACATGATCTCGTCCGTGCTGAAGTCGTCCCGGAGCATCTCGATCTTGTCGATCACTTCCTCCGGCGTCCCGAACAGGTTTACTTCCTCGGTGGCGTCGGGGCTGGCCGTGCCCGCGTCGGTGCTTCCGATGGCTATCCGCCCGGAGTAATATCGCCTAGCAAGATTCATGAGGGACTCGGTCTGGCGGGTGGCCTCCGCCTGCGTCTCGGCAACCAGGGTGGGAATACGGACCACGGTAGTCGGGTCTCCCGGGTGCCCCGCGTCCATCCAAGCCTTCCGGTAGCTTTTCACATCTTCCTTCAGTACCGACGACCCTCTGGGATTGTGCGGAGAGCTTCCCGCGCCGATGGCGATCCGGTAGCCTTGTGTACCCATGGGGACGAAGCTTTCCTGGCTATCCACGGGCAACAACATGGGCGGATAGGGCTTCTGGTAGGGTTTCGGGATGGCCAAGTATGACTCGTAGAATGCAGGGTAGTTGTAATACTTTCCCTCGAACCCGGAGAACTGGTCTTCCGTCCAGAGCTGCTTCATTACCTCCAGGTACTCGAAGAACTGGTCCCGGCGCTCCGCAGAGCCGCGGGTGCGCCCACCGGCGCCGTAAATGAACCGGCCTTGGCTGACTTGGTCGACGATGGAGACCTGTTCGGCGGTCTGAATGGGGTCCTCCAACAACAGGTTGTCAAACCCGTATCTTTCATGCGGCAGCGCCGCGGGGGATAGCGTCTCTCCCGGCTGCCTTATCACCGGCCGGTGAATGGACGACCCTATCTTGATCCTGTTGGTGCGCTCCGCGATCACGGCGGCCAGCAGAAGTACTTGGGGGTCCATGCTCGCCTGCTTGGAAAAGTGACCTCCGCCGAGCCAGACGTAGTCCCAGCCCATCTCCTCCACCGCATCGATTTCTTCGTAGTTCTTGACGTAAGCGTCCTCTTCGAGGAGCACTCCGCCGTTATACTCGGGGTGCCAGGGAACCTTGTCATCCGTGTACAGGGCATTCCAAGTATTGAAAAGTCCGAAGTCCATCCTTACCCCTCCTTTTGTGCTTGGCTGGGCAATTTTATGTCACCCCCAATCCTAGTACCGGCAACAAATTGCGTCAACGCCCACGGGGAAGCACCCACAGCGCCTTTTCATTTTCCGGATTGGGTTAAACGGGTCTCGTCTTTCCCGCGAAAGTGGGAACCTACATGACCGTGGCCTATAGCAATCTTCTCGTGGCAGGACCACATGGATTCCCGCCCCCGCCTTCGCGGGGGTGACGTTCCTGCGCGGGAAAGACGAGAGAATGAAAAGGCCCAGGGAGCACCCATGGGCAACCACAAGGGTTGCCCCTACGGGACCATGTCATGTCTTTTCGCCGGTCAAGGAACCCTGCCGGCGGGATATTTCCCGGCAGAGGGGAGGATGGCGTTGAGCAGCTTTTCGGGTTCGGGTGCGGTGTTTTTACGCTGGCAATCCAGCAGGTAGTTGTTGGCCGCGGCCAACGGGAGGAGCCGGTAGCCGGCGTCTATTACCTGGTTGATGAAGGGCTGGATTTCGGGCAACGGCTTCTGGTCGGACTGGGCGACGAACCAACGGTGGCAAAGGTCCCGACTGAGGAGGTCCAGCCGGTAGGCGGCCAGTTCGCGGGCCAATTTCCGTTGAAGGGCGCGGACGCGAGAGCGGATGGCGTCTATTTCACTGCTCATAATACAGTCTCCTCAGGTGGTCTATTTTCTGGAACGGCGGGCGCCCTCGGCCAGAGGCGGGGAGGTTGCCGTGACCGGCAGAGGGCAGAGTTCCCTTTCAGGTGGTCTGTCCGGCGACGGTTCGGTGGATTCCCGCCTTCGCGGGAATGACGATAGGGAACGGGAATGAAGATAAGGAGCGGGAATGATGAGCGGGGATGACAGTGAGCGGGGATGACAGGGAGCGGGAATGATAAGCGGGAACGACAGGGAGCGGGAACGACGGTTTGGCGGGGGAATTTTAGAATCGCGGACATTTGCGGACATTTGCGGACATTTCAGGACATTCGTGCGTGGCGAAGGAGTCGAAAGGGGCTTGTAGGTTCCGGGTTGAGCCCGGATTTCCTGTTCCCAGAGCGCTTTTCAGTCATAAATTATCATGTTGCCTCAGTGGCTTTATTGGATTTGTCCATGTCCCATGTGACGTTGAGCGGGACAAGTATTATGGTAGAGAGGTGCTTTCCGAGCTGGCAAGTGGGAAGTGTCAGTAAGGGAGGGCCATTCCGGTGTAAAATGACGTATCACGGCCGACACTCCGGGCGGCCTTGGAGCAGGGCCACATACCGGCCCGACATCCATCAACGGCAAGGAGAAAGACGATGACGACACGACCTCTCACTATTGATTGTCAGGTGCACTGCTACGAGCGCAATCGCCCCGAACGGCCTTGGCACGGACACTTGGAGGGGCCCGATGAAGTCACCGGCGACGACATGGTTGCGGCAATGGCTGCCGTCGGCGTGGACGGGGCTATTCTGATCTCGCCCTTCTCGCTGTATCGCCACGACGCTAGCTACGCCCTTGAGGTACATGAGAAGCATCCGGGCAAGTTCGGCTTGGTCCGGCCCTTTGACCCCAACTCAGAAACCGTCGCCGAAGACGTGGCCGAGTGGACCGCCACGACGGGCGTGGTCGGCTGCCGCGTGATGCTGGCGGGCCAGGAATATGAAGCTAATCATCCGGGTCTCAACGCCATATTCGCTGCCTGCGCCCGGGCCGGCGTGCCGGTCAACGTCATGGCCGCAGGCAGGCTGCCTCTTCTGACCGAGTTGGCCCGCCGCAACCCCGACACCCAAGTTATAATCGACCACGTGGGACTGGCCCAGCCCTTCGTGCCGCCGGCACCGCCGGAACCCTTCGCCGATCTCCCCAATGTGCTGGCTGCGGCGGAACTGGACAACGTGGTCATCAAGATTTCCGGGGCCTGCACCTTGTCCCACGAGCCTTACCCCTACGCCGACATCTGGGAGCCTCTGGGCCGAATATTCGATGCCTACGGCCTCGACCGCTGCCTGTGGGGCACCGACTGGACCAGGGCGGTAAGACTGCTGAACTACGAGCAGGGCGTCGAGTCCTTCCGCGTGACCGACCGTCTCTCGGACTCCGACCGCGCCACGCTCATGGGCGGAACGCTGGCGAGGGTGTATAAGTGGTCGCCGGGGACGGGGGAGTAGATTAGCGACGGACAGGACGGGCCGTTGAGACCGGAAAAAGGCAGGCTGAGCGTTACTGCACTACAAGCTTTTGAATGAGTGGTGACCATTTAGTCTCCCGAGCGAGGGAAGGTCGAGTCCCGTTAGGGGGGACCATCTCAGCCTGAGGTGGACTTAGTAAACTGGACAAGTGCCTAACAGAAGGTCCTGTCCTAACAACAGGATCCACTTCAAACCATCATGTCTACGCAAATGTCTACGGAGGTCATTTGGTTACGTTTAAGAGAGAAGAAGCTGGCACTTGGCGCCAACAAGTGCCGGGCGTGCGTTGGTTTAAGGCCGATCTGCACATCCACACTATAGATGACCATCGTGGACGCAGGGCAAAGATGCCATCCGGCATTACCGGTCCGGTTGAATCATCAGACACTATTTCCGCTTATGCTAAGCGATTCCTACAGAGTGCCGTGGAAAGTGGCGTACAGATTCTTGGAGTTACGCCCCATTCGCCTCGAATCGGCACTACTGCGGATAGCAGCGCCGTCTGGCAAATAGTGCACCAGTGGAATTACAGTGCCGACGATGATGGAATCCCTTTTCGGGAAAAAATCTATGCCCTGTTCCCCGGTTTCGAGCCGTCCCTCAACGATGGCAAAGGGGGAACGCATATGCTTTTTCTGTTTGACCCCGAGATCGGACGCGAAAACTATCTCAAGGCCTTCGACCTTATCATGGGGGGGGTATCTCCGTGGCCTGATAACCAGCTTCGAATGTCTAGCAAGAACGCGGAGGAGGCATTCGACGAGCTTAGCAGGTTTCGGAAGCAAGAGTGTTCCAACATGGGGTATGAGAGTTTTCAATGGGACTATATCGTGTTGGCGCCCCATATAGAAGACGACAAAGGCATTTTAGGTGCACAAAGGGCTCAAGTGCTAGAACACTTTCCGGTCAGCGAAATCGCTGGGCTCGAACTGCGCGATGAACATCTACCCGAAGATTCCCTGAGAAACCGTCCTCAGTTGGCTGCTGGAATGGTCGAGCACCGTCAAGCGTTTTTCCATAGCAGCGACGCTTATTTGGTTGAGGAAATCGGGAATCGTTACACTTGGCTCAAACTGGCTAGTCCAAGAATAGAAGCACTGCGCCAAGCTTTTATCGCCAGTGACTCTCGGATACGCATCGGATACGAAAAAGGCCCAAACGCCGGACTAACTGAGATACCTAACCCGCCCGACGTAACGATGAACGACCGACCATGGCTCAAGTCCGTCTCGGTAATAGGAAGGGCCGCCTTCTTCGGCAAAGCCGGAGAAGGCGAGCCTACTCATTTTGATCTCAGCCCCGATCTGACGTGCATCATAGGCGGTAGTATGACTGGCAAGAGCACGCTCCTTGACGGTCTGAGGATGCATGTCAACGCGCCACTGCCTGAGGACGATGGCGTGAAAAGACAAGTCGAAGCCCGAGGGAAGGGGCGTTTCCTCAGTGGCTCCGCCAAAGTTGTTCTCGACTGCCCAGGCAGGGATCCAACTGCGGCAAGTCATGAGCAATGGCCTGCAGTTTTCTATGCACAGACGGAGTTGCAGCGATTAGCACAAAGTCCCGATGCCGTAGAGGACATTCTTGCACGGCTGGTAGCATCTGAGACGCAAGGTATCAAGGAACGCGAAGTTCGTTTGGTCGCATTAGATAATCATTTGAGTAGAGATGCCTGGCAACTCGGAAACTTGGCTGATCAACTTGCGGACGGGGAACAGGCGGTTGAACGAAGTGAAAAGGCAACGGAGGAACTCGCTGCTTTTTCTGACGCTGGCGTAGAGAGTCTGAACAATGCATCAAGTGATCTACGCAAGTGGCAGGAGTATTTGACTGCTACTAAGAATCTTGACACGGACCTGAAAAAATTGCTTGATGCTATAGCTGCGGTCGAATTCCCGACGACCAACGAACCCTTAGTGCAGTTGTTACCTGATACGGAGATTGTTGACAATGAAACGGCGTTATTCGCCCATTGGCAACGTGTCAGTGACCTCTTGATGGCCGTACAGGAGGAGATTAGTGCCGCGAATTCGATAACCAAATCGATAACGGACTCCCTGGAAGCTTACGTAGGTAATGTTCGGGTCCAAGTAGATCGCAAGCTCGCGGAAAACGGGCTTGATGGAGCGAGAATCAATGAGCTTCAAGCGTTAAGTGTCCATGCGGCATTGTTGGGGAGCTACGAAGCGGCCCGCAACCAAGCACGGGATGCTCTGTCTAATGCCGAGAATACTTTCGAAGCATCGCGCGGGGAACGGCAAGATCTAGTCGCTCAGCAGCGAGAGGCGTTTGACCGGGTGATGCAAAAGGTTCATTTGCAGTTCGATGGAAGGATAGTATCTCGGAGAGTTAATGATGGTGACAAAGGGCCTCTGGATACCTTCCTCAAGAACTTCAGCCAGAGAGGCATTACGCGATGGTGGAATGACTTGAGCGAGAGGCTGCGGCCCACTCCAGACAAATTGCTCGAAAAGCTGGAAGCGCGACGTCTCGGCGGCATAGGAATGAGTGATGCGGTGCAAGAGACGTTTGTTGAACAAATGACCCCATCGAAGCGGCGTGAACTGTCTGCTCTTCGTTGTCGCGACCAGTACGTACTAGAATTGATGATGGACGACAGCAGCCACCGTCTGCTTAACGATCTCTCCGGCGGCCAGCGGGTGAATCTCCTGCTCTCATTGCTACTGGAGACGAATGACGAACGTCCGTTGGTGATCGATCAACCCGAGGATGAATTGGACAACCGTTTCCTGTTTGACACAATGCTTCCGGCACTAAAGCGGCTCAAGGGACGTAGACAGTTAATCGTTGCGACGCATAACGCGAACATAGTCGTCAACGGGGACGCCGATCAGGTGATCCATTTGGAGGCGACAGCGGACCGGGGCCATATTGCAAGTTCAGGGGCGATCGAGGATCCTGCCATTCGGGACGCCATAGTACGGACGGTCGATGGCGGCGACGAAGCGTTTCGTATGCGCAGGCTCAAATACGGGTTTTAGGGAGTGTGAGATGGAATGGCTGGATGTTCTCGGTCGCGTTGCAGCAGGAGAGAGTAGTCAAACAGAGTTCAAACTCGGACTTGGAGACTTGTCAGCGATCGGCAAGGCGATATGCGCATTTGCGAACACCGAAGGGGGAGTTGTCATCCTGGGAGTATCCAACGCTCAAGAGATTGTGGGCGTCAAAGAGGATGCGGAGCGCGTCCAGGAAAGGTTAACGTCGTTCCTTCAAACCGGATGTAGTTCTCCGGTAACCGCCCGTGGCGGGCGTCATGAGGACCCGAAAGGGTGGGTACACTGGCTTGAGATTCCGCGACAACGTGGATTCGAGCCGTTGCGTTATGATGGCCGCGTCTGGGTCCGTCGTGAGCGTAGTATCGTCGAGCCATCGCCCACTGAGCTGCAGGAACTTTATAACGCATTTGGTTATATCTTTACTGAGGAGCGTACAATCCAGGCTGCATCGGCGGCTGAGATAGATATCCAGGTGTTCCGCACTTATCTTCAAAGGATGGGACTAGAGATGGACGACGGTCCTCAGCCCCGAAATGAGGACGACCTTCGAAATCGTGGTGTGCTTTCGGATTTGGGAGGAACGTTGCATCCGACCCTCTATGGTGTGCTGGCTTTTGGGAAGGAGCCCCAAAGATATCCACAAACACACAACTTCAGGGTAGATTGTGTCGCATATGAGGGAACCGACAGGGCTACAGAGGTTCTCCAAGTCTCAGAAGCCTCCGGCCGTCTAGACGAACAAGTACAACGGGCTGTGGGTTGGTTTGCTAGCCTTGGTCGGTTCGAGTCGTACAAAGAGCTTGTGCGGGGGGATCGCCCGTTGCTGCCGCAAGTGGCGCTGCGGGAGTCGCTGGTGAACGCAGTAGTACACCGGGATTACGCAATCACTGGATCCAATGTACTGCTTGAGGTTTTCGAACGACACGTCGACGTGACCAGTCCAGGTGGACTGCCTAATCACATGAGCGTCGAGAGCGTACAAGCTGGCGGTCACCCACGATCTAGGAATGAGCTGTTGGCTAACTTTATGCTTGTAATGGGTTTAATGGAACAAAGGGGAAGGGGTTGGCCCGTGATGCGTAGGGCGATGCGAGAGTTCAACGGGACCGAACCCGAGATCATGCAGGGGGACGCCGGCGGATTTGTTCGACTCCGATTTCATTTAAGGGAGCCTGAGTAGATCAATAAAACTCCATCCCCTTAGCCTGCCTCGCCTTCAGAAAAGAAGAGCTAAAGTGGGCTGTTGCCCCACAACTGAATAGAGGTTGTTGATAGGGTCAGATCCCCATTCACATCTCAAAGATCGTACTGTCTACGGTCAAGTCAGGCCCACCTAACTGGACAAAATCAAGAACCTTCGTGATTAGGTTCACTCTGACACTGTAACGCTTGGTGTGAAATAGGTGATGTTACCAAGCAAGCTGGCGATGGGCGGCCCAGTTGCCGGTTCAACCAGATGCAGAAATTGTGCAAGGCGGCCTTGGCCGCCACCCTGGTTTGAAAGCCCTCCTGTTGGCGCGGGCGTTCCCAGTCCAGCCTGAAGGCATGGTGGAGCTTGTCGAAGACGGTCTCCATCATCTGGCGCATCCCAGCCAGCCATCGGCGCAATTCTTTGGGCCGGGGATCCCTGCTGTTGCGTTTGGGCGGACAGATTACCCAGGCTCCATAGCAGTCTCGCCATCGCTGTCCCGACGCCTGGCCCGAAAAGCCTTTGTCCACTACATACCAACCCCGGGCTGGCTCCCCCAAAGTGGGCAGCCTGGGATGGGGAGTATGCCGGAAGGCGGAGAAGTCTTCGGCCAAGGTCTGGTCTTTGACGCTGGCTGGGGCAAAGCTGAAGCCGGTGATGACGTCCTCGGGATTGACCGAAAGCAAGCAGCAAGTGGAAGCCTTCATACCAGCCCAAGCGGTTGCTCCAGCCAATGTCAGCCTTCCCGGCCAGCCAACCGGCGCCCCGGCTTTTGGCGGACCTGGTGGGAACACCGGAACTGTCCAGGACTTCTAGAGGCAGCGCTGTCCTTGCAGCAAGCCCACCAGGGCCTGCCCCGTACTGGATACGGGGTGACGGGAGAAGGCCGCCTGGGTTCCGTAGCGGCGCCGGGTCAGCCGGTTGAACTGGCTCCGGTGGGGGAGCGTCGGGAAAGCTGACCGAAGTCGACTGGCGGCATAACGTATAGAAGTCCCGTTCACTTCGGAAGCGTCCCCACTGACTGAAGATGACCAGGGTAACTACCTCGCTCCCGGTCAGAGAAGCCCTGAGGCAGGGGGAGACCTCGGGCCGGGATTGGCATTTGCAAAAAGCATCTGCCATCACATAGAGTACCGTGAGGAAGGTGTCCGTATCCACCATGGCTTGGCCTCTTTCTTGACTGGTTAGAAGTTAACTATCGGCTATGGATGCCTTCCTTATCAAATGTCAGTTTACAATTCACACCAAGCGTTTAACTGAAGCAGGCATTGGATGTTCTAAACTTGATTCAGGGTAAGGAGGGAATATGGCGCCGAGCAATGGGGCCGATGAGGCGGCCTTGGAGAGGTCGTATTCGGTTTTGCAGCCGATGGACCCAGCCACCGCCGCAAGGATGCTGAAAGAAGCAAAGCAGGTCATGGACCAACTGGGCGTGGTTTTCTTTCTTCGTCAGGGGACATGTCTCGGCGCAATTAGGGACAACGGATTCATTCCGTGGGATGATGACTTGGATTTAAGCTCGGTCATCGGACTTCACGGGCTCACCGAGAATTCAATAGACGGCGTTGTGGCTGCCTTCAGGGACAACGGGTATTTTGCCAAAGTGGAACCCAACGACGACTACATAAGTGTGGCGATGGTGAAGGCCAATATTAGGACGGACTGGATCTGCCATCGGATCGTCGACGACAACATAATTCAGTACCCTGGGGTCCGAATCCCCGTCGGACTGGTCACTCAACTGAAGGAAATTGACTTCATCGGCGAGAAGTTCCTCGTGCCGAATCCACCGGAAGAATATCTGCGGTGCAAGTATGGCGCCGACTGGATGACTCCTAAGAGGACCGGGTACGAGAAGGATATCTTGGAATTGGTCCCGGAAAGCCCGATCTCAGTGCGAGCCATCCCGCAATCGGGCGACAGCCGGGTCCGGGTTCTTGACCAAGCCGGCGGACCAGTATCCGGCGCGGAAGTCATGGTCACCGGACTAGGCAGTTACCGGACTAACGAGCAGGGCTACGCGATTATTGGTCTGCCTCGTGGTGACTGGTACGCGTTGATTATCAGATACGGCGATCACGAGGAAGTGCTCTACCAAGAGAAGCTGGCCAAAGGCGAAAGCTACGTCTATAACCCAGACCCATTAACCGCTTCAGGACGGCTCTGCGTTTTATCGCCGGAGTGAACTCGCCAGGGAGGCTGGTATTTTTCTACTCCCTAGGATTAATTCCTTGCCCAATCAATCGGAGAAGTCATATCAGCGCCTCGATTTAGGTAGCAATAAGGCGCTGGGAATCATTTAGCCTCCCAAGTTGACACCTCCAATCCATTAAGGTATTGATATAGGCGGATACATACTTACAGTTTGGCCGTAGCCTTTTTTACCGTGGGAATCGGAATCTCTGGATGCTTTGATGGCGCTTCATGGACGTGGGTTTCAGGTTCAACCTTCGTTTTGGGCGCTTCGGACGGTTCGGCTCGCCCACGAAGCGTCATCAGGAGTCTCTACTTGGCTACCTCCTCCGATTCTCCTAGCCCACTGGGACCCTATCCGAATTTCCGTGACTCCTTAAAGGCAACCAAGGCCTGCTGTGTCTTGTGTTTAAGGCTTCCGTTGGAGGTATCCATGCCCGACCGGACCGTAGAATATTTATCCTCCTTGTACGGTGGATTTTGGGACTTTGAAGTCAAAGACTTTTGTTACATGACCAACCCCTTTTTCCCTCCCGAGGCTCTCTTGGAGGACCTGGGCACACATTTGACTGAATTGGTCAAGGCTTATCCGTCGACCAACTGGTATGTATCATCATTACTGGCGGGCCCTTTGGGATTAACCGAGCAGGAGGTGGTGGTCGGAAACGGCGCCAGCGAATTGATAGACATTTTGGTCAATCGATTCGTCCGGAATCTGGCCATCCCTATGCCTACGTTCAATGAGTTCACCAACCGAGCCAAGACCTTGGGCAGGAAAGTCAGCCCCTTCCGCCTTGGTGACGAATTCAAACTCGACCCGGAAGCGTTTGTCCGGCACGTAAGAAAAACGCGGGCCAATGCGGCTGTACTCATCCGGCCCAACAACCCCACCGGGTCCCTTATCTCCAAATCTGACCTTGCCTTTTTGCTGGAAGACCTCAGGGACCTGGACCTGGTGCTGGTGGATGACTCGTTTATTGAGTTCGTAACCGCGGAATCGGACCAGGCAGCATCAAACTTAGTATTTGAATTTCCGAACTTGATCGTGTTGAAGAGCCTATCCAAGAATTACGGAGTTCCGGGGCTTCGTTTGGGGTATGCTGTATCCGGGAATAGTGAGCGCGTCAAGCAGCTGCGACAAGACCTCCCCATCTGGAACATCAACTCTTTAGCCCAGTTCTTCTTACGCCATTACGGAGAGTACCGAGAGGAGTTCACGGTGTCGTGCTTAAAGGTGCGGGAAGCGACCCAGCGGCTGTTTCAACAACTTCGCGGAGTGCCCTACCTTTACCCCTTCCCCACCGAAGGCAACTTCGTCTTGTGCCGGGTTCTTTACGGCCTAACCGGAGAGGAATTAACTTCATCCCTTTTCGAGCAGCACAATATTCTGGTCAACAATTGCAGTGGAAAGGAGGGGCTGGAGGGCCCTTACATACGAATTGCTTCCCGCACCCAAGCGGACAATACGGCTCTAGTAGCTGCCCTACAGGGACTAAAAGCCGAATCATCTCTCGGACATCCGGATTACACCAGTGGAGGTAGAGGATGAAGGCAGTAATCCTCGCTGCTGGCATGGGCACCCGATTGCGCCCCATTACGATGTCCGTTCCAAAATGTCTGGTCCCGGTCAATTCCAAGCCCATTTTGGAGCATCAGCTGGAAGCATTGTTGACGGCAGGTGTCCGAGACGTAATCCTGGTAGTGGGCTATCTTTCGGAATTAGTGTCCGGGAAGTACGGAATCAGATATGGCGACATGAACATACACTACGTTCAAAATCATATTTATGACCGCACCAACAACATCTACTCCCTGTGGTTAGCCCGACAACACCTGGATAACCAGGTCCTCTTGCTGGAAGGGGACTTGGTTTTCGAACCCGAGTTGTTGCAGAGACTGGCTCAAACTCCTGAGCCGAACGTTGCTATCGTCGAAAGATTTCAGCCTTACATGGATGGGACGATTATCCAGGCCAATGGCCCGAGGGCTAGCAGGATGATCCTCAAAGCGCACCAAGGGGATGATTTCGACTACGCATCCGCTTACAAAACGGTAAATATCTATAAACTGTCTCAAGAGACCTTACAGAACAAGATAGTTCCTTGCCTCGATTCCTACGTGGCGCAGCAACGGTATGACCAATATTATGAGGCGGTCTTCGCCGACCTGATTTCTCAAGGCTCCATGCGTTTGGCCATTCTCTGTGCCGCACTCAATAGGTGGGCGGAGATTGATACTTTGGAAGACCTCCAAGCAGCTGAAAAACTTTTCGCTACAGAAACTCTGAATCCCGAGAAAGCTCGGAGATAAGGCTGTTTTCGCCCACCCATCCACCGGAAACCACAGGCGTTTAATGCCAGCTAACTATTGAACAGGAGAATGCGCATTTTGGAAAATGCCAAGGCATGGTCCCAGCCCAGCGCCATCGATTATTACTCCAAACATCGTCATGAAGTGTCCGACCTTTACCCATCGGAGCGAGTTTTTTTGCCAAGGGTTTTGTTTCCGGGGATTAAAGTACTGGATGTGGGCTGTGCCTCTGGCGGATTCTTCAACATCATGCGTGCCCTGGAACCAACCATTGACTATACTGGAATAGACATAGCCGAGCCCGCCGTCGACCTAGCCCGCCGGACCTATCAGGAAGCCCGATTTGAGGTCGCCGATGGGGTGACAATTCCTTTCGACGACGGGACATTCGACTTGGTCCACTGCACCAGTGTGCTGGTTATCGAGCCTCGATACCAGGAAGTATGGAAGGAAATGTACCGAGTAACCAGCAGGTTCGTTTTGGCAGATATGCGCCTGTTAAAGGATATCGAAGGACAAGGAGGTCTCCAAGATTCTCACTATCGAATCCAATTCGATGGGCAGGAACAGGAAGCGGTAGTTCCCTATGTAGTGAGCGACGCCAACGATGTGATCAGCTTCCTATTAGACTTGGAGCCCCGCCCGCGAGCTTTGAGAGGCACCGGCTATTTCCATGAGGTCTCAGAGATGGCAGACACGTGCTACTCGCAAGTTTGTATGTCCATATTGCTGGTAGAAAAGGGCAATTTGGAAACAACACAAACTGAACTGGACCTGGACGACTTACCACTGGAGTTCTCAGCTTTTCCTGTTAGGACGGCGACTAATGAATAGAACGCCCGTTCAGCCGCCTCCCTGGGTTTGAAAGCCCTCCTGTTGGTGCGGGCGTTCCCAGTCCAGCCTGAAGGCATGGTGGAGCTTGTCGAAGACGGTCTCCATCATCTGGCGAATCCCAGCCAGCCATCGGCGCAATTCTTTGGACCGGGGATTCCTGCTGTTGCATTTGGGCGGACAGATTACCCAGGCTCCATAGCAGTCTTGCCATCGCTGTCCCAACGCCTGGCCCGAAAAGCCTTTGTCCACTACATACCAACCCCGGGCTGGCTCCCCCAAAGTGGGCAGCCTGGGATGGGGAGTATGCCGGAAGGCGGAGAAGTCTTCGGCCAAGGTCTGGTCTTTGACGCTGGCTGGGGCAAAGCTGAAGCCGGTGATGACGCCCTCGTGTAAGAGGCGGAGTTAAAGTGGACCACGTGGGCGGCTTGGCTGCTCACATTCGGCTGTCGCTGTTCAGGGAAAATGTCCGCTTAAGTGTTCAGCAGAAATGTCCTTCGCCTAGTCTGCGATGATATCAGATGCTGGTGCCGGAGGAGTTGCCGGGGGCCGACGCGTCGGCGGACTGTCGGCGTCGATGTATCTCCTCACCGTGTCTCTGTGAATTCCCAATTCCCTCGCCATCCGTCGGATGGACATCCCTTGAAGCTTGGCCTGCTGCACCGCCTTCCATCTCTCCTGCTGCAGAAACGTCGGCTTTCGTCGTGATGCTACTACCCGCAACCCGGCTACGTCCGGATCGTCGATTGCCTCAGCGCGAGCGTCTTCTTCTTGATCTGGCTTTGCGCCCGGCAGATCGAGAGCTGTAACCGAGGGTTTTGACGCGAGCTCGGGATCGGAGGGCGGGATGGTAGCAGCTGGGGATGTCTCGTTGGGGCTGCGGAGAGATGCCGGACTGGGCGGTGCTTCCTGGGAAGCAATGATGCGTCCCTCATGCTGTAGCAATAGCCGGCCGTCCAGCCCCTCCAGCACCACGACCACCGCTCCAGCGTAGCTGCGGCGTTGCTGAGTGGGCAGCAATTGCAGGGTGTGCCTGTAATATTTTACGGTGTTGTCACGGGCCACTCTCCTGCGGTGCTTGAAACATAGGATATGCCCCAAGCGCGACTCCGGATTCATGGGACGGAATGCGGGCTCAGGGCACTGGGCCGGAACCCCAAAACGCCGGTTGAACCGGGGCAGGAACTGCTGCAACACGGGCTTTGCCTGTTCAACGGTGGTTGCACCTGCAAGCCGGAGCTCCGTGATCAGCCGGTCCTGAAAGGTTCCGGCCGTCCGCTCCACCCGCCCTTTTGCCTGGGGCGACAGTGCGAAAATCAGTTGTGTCCCCAGCTCCTCCATGGCCCGGCCGAACTGGGTTGTCGTCCCGGCGGGCTGATATTCCGAACGGTGTTTGAAGACAGCGTGCCGGTCGGTGTACAGGGCGAGAGGAATGCCGCGGTTCCGGAGCAGGCCCTGCATCAGCAGGAAGTAACTGCTGGTATTCTCATGATCGCAGAACAGGGCATTGAGTACACAGCCTGTGGCATCATCCACGGCGAACAGGATCGTGAACTGAGGTCCGTCCTCGCCCAGCCACCGGTGATAACTGCCGTCCAGCTGGACCAGCATGCCCTCCCGTGGCATCCGCTGGCGGCGCACCCGGTGCTTGGGCGGGCGCCTTCGCCGCGGACTGCTCAGACCGGCGTTGACCAGGATGCGCCGCAGCGTGGTCCGGCCCATGTCGAGGCCCTCGCGTTCACTGAGCAACTCTGAGAGATGGGTGTGGTTGGCTCCCTCGTACACCGTGCGAGCCAGGTGAATCACCCTGCTCCTGATAGTCTCGGGAATAGCGTTGGCCGGCTTGCGGCCCCGGTGGCCATGGGCCAGGGATGCAGCGCCGTTCCTCCGGTAATCCGCCAGGATGCGGCGGGTGTGGCGTTGGCTCACTCCCATCAGAGTGGCGGCTTGGTCCAGTGTCATGTGCTCCGCGAGCAAACTGTTGAGAACCTGGAGTCTCGTCTGTTCCTTGGCAGTCAAAGTCACATTCTCCATGAGGTGAGTGTGACATTTCTGCTGGCCAGTTAGCGCGGACGCTTTCGCTGAACGTCAACAAATCGGCGGTTGAAAAGTGTACCGCCCGCCGCCATTCATAGGGTCATAGCCGACTCTACGGATGGTGCGATGGATGTACAGAGTGGACGTATATCTGCGGGTTCGCCGGGCGGTGATGGTGGAGGGTAAGAGTATTCGGGAGGTCTCCAGAGAGTTTGGCCTGCACCGGGACACCGTGCGCAAGATGCTGGCCTACTCGGTCCCGCCGGGGTACCGGAGACAGAGTCCCGGCCCACCATACCAGACTATATGGAGATCATCCACTCGAAAGTTTATAGTGCAGTACCGCTTGGTCCAACCGTTCGATGCGGTGACGGCCGATGATTACACTACATCAATATCGTCGAATATGCTGCGGCCTCCAGTAAGGGCGACCGGGAGTTCGACGCGTCCGATTAACCTCTCCTCCCTTTCGTTATCATAATCGGCGTGTTCTCCAATCCAAGATTCGATTCTTAACAACTGGTCATCAATGAGATCGGCGATTTCTTGCTCGTCTTGGAAGTAGTCGCCCAGAGCATTGAAAAAATCCTTCAACTGTTGCATCCAATCTTCAGGGGGGACTTCCTCGTCCCAGTTGCTTTCCTCTCCATCCCTAATATTGTCCAAGTCCGGCAAGACTTCATCCCTTAAGGATTGGATTAGCTCATCGAATTCGTCCTGCCGGTACAAATTTCTTAAACGCGGATTCGACAAGGCGCCCGCGTCCCATGCGTTGAGTAGGTACCTACTTACCGTATCCAAGAACCGTTTTCTATTTACCTCAGGCAGCAGGTCAAGTTCGTGAAGACGTAGAACCAGAGGAACTTCCGGCACATAAATAAGTGACATTCCGGGTTCAGAAACTTGGTCCAGGAGGTCTGGATGGCGATCAAGATATAACCGGAGAAATTCGTCCGAGCAGCGCCTTGCGAGAAACGCCAATAGTCCGTGCGTAGCGGTATAACGCGTGAGGTCATCGGGATGGGACTGGGCGACCTCTTGAAGTTCATCTAATTTACCCATGACTTCGTGAAACAGAGATCTTGGTACTATCGTAGCTCTTTGGATGCCAACGTCTCCGCACGTGATTTGAGCGATCAACTTGTTTGGGTCGCTACCTGCGACAAAAACGACGAGGTGCTCAGGATTGTCTGCCAAAATTCCTGCGTATGCGTCGCCGATGGTCGGATGCCTGAATTGCCAAAACGCCTCGCCATTTATGTGCGAGAGGTGAACGAAACTACCGGCGAGCGAGGTAGCCGCAGAGGAGCATCCGGCCAAATCACTGCCGAGGCGACCGATGGCGTGCTTTTCTAATGGGTGCAATTCTATGGGGCTTTGTAGGTGTCCCCTGCGCAAAAATATCAACGCCAATATTGCAAGGCTATGAGTATCCAGCCCTCTGATTGTCTCTCGGAGAAACTGCTCTCGCCTTTCAACGAACCCGCGAATCGAAGATTCGTAAAGCTGTAGGGATTTCGTGAATGCTATGTCTCCCAACCTCCGGGCGGTTTCAGGAACGAATCGTTGGTGTACCGCTATTTCCTCAAGGAAGGGTTTTATGGTAGTTCGAAAGGAAGTGGGTTGGTTTCCAAGCTTGATGTGGTTATACAGAATTTGCCCTCGCTCATCTTCAGACAATTTGCGCACGTCAATGACTACTTGGCTTTGATTCAATAGCGGAAACGCTGGTTCTTTCAGCCTGTCGCGGACTCGGTTGTAAATGTAGTCGCGGGAGGTCAGCACAATCTTAGCTCCACGCCTAACCATAGTTCGTACGGTCGGCCAAGCCCTACTCCAACTGTCAACAAGGGCATCGTCTTGTTGCGTGACGCCAAATGCATCGTCAATCCAGAAAAACTGCGTTGATTGGTGGGTGTTCCAGTGATCGATAACCTGTGCAGGATCGCGCAAGACGAGCGTGGGGGCGTTCCAATTGTCCAATGCTGCCATCGCTAGAAGCGATGCGATGGTGGTCTTCCCGGAGGCTGGTTCACCGATAAGAAGGACGAATCCGTTGTTGTCCAATGCTGACGCTGCCTTCTGGTAGGCGTCAGTGACGACGACTTTGCTGATGTCTTCGCGCATTGTCTCCAAGATCGCTCCCGCTTGGGAGTACGCGCGTTCGTCTAAAATTTCGCTCAGGTCTCCCAACCCGTACACTCGTGGGACGAGCATGCGCAGGCGCTTATTTTCGACGATTTGCCTAGTCAGCCATGTTGCCTCGAATATACGCACGTGTTTGACGCCGGCGTTCTCTAACATCTTGACAATTCGTTGGTTCGAGGACCCCGAGATGGTGGCGTTCGTCATCAAAATGTATGAATCGCAGACGCCCTGCTGGACGAGCGCTTTTGCCTTTTCTGCTTCCTCTGAGAGACCAGACGGCGTTAGACGACCATCAGCTTTCGCTGTGAACTTGCACTGGATCACGAAAGAGCCTTCAAGGTCTTCGTAACGGCCGGGGTTCCACGTCCCTCTGAACGCGCCGTCTCTGCCACCGTCATTAGAATCGGCAAAGGATTCCAAGGTCTGGCCGAGGATTTCACCGCCGATTGTGTGGCACAACTGTTGGAAGCTACGCCATCCAAGTTTATGCAGGTCGTACATCATGGAGAAATCATCGGTCAGTTGCTGATTGCCTGTCAAATGAGGTGGGCCCGGGAAATAGGACAGGTAGCCAAGTGAGAGTCCCACTCCTAAACTAAGGGCAACTGTAGCTGCTGGGAAGGAGTGGGAAATGTCGAAAGGCGTCGCATAGCCTCACCTCCGGGGAAAGTTGGCATTCGGCACGCTCGGACACCAAAGTTTCCAAAGGAAAAGCCCCTGCCTTGCGAACAGGGGCTTGGCAACCTCTTCCATCGGGTGTAGTCGGGAAGACGGCCGATTACACCGTCACCGGGAACCTGATGAGAAAAGTTCTTGATTTTATCCAGTTTGGTGGGCCTGACTTGACAGTAGGCAGTACTGTTTTCGAGATGTGGATGCCCATATAAGGCTCTTATCACCCCAGATGCCTGAGGGCTGTATTATTACCTTGCTCCCTACACCCTGGAGTTATAGATCGTAGCGGACGACCAGGGACCGGGGGCATATCATACTCAGCCATCCGAATTAATTCTGAGGCCTTCTCGAATTCCGTAACCTAACCGGTAGTTTTAAGTATGCCTACGATGGTTGAGGTACATCCGGCTTGAGCCGTTCCGAAGGGCTTGTCCCGCCGGGGCGGGCGAAAAACAGGACAGCCACTGACAACACCGGCAGGACCATCATCACCAAGATGCCAAGGGTGTAAGTCCCGGTCAGGCTGTGGAGCACCGCCAAGGGCAGGGGGCCAACGGCCGAAGCGCAGACGGATATGGTCATCGCCGGCCCTTGGATCCGGCCTAATCCGATACGGCCGTAGTAGTGGGCCCAGATTGTGCCATGGACGATGGTGTAGGACCCTCCGGAGATACCCATCACCACCACATAGACCACTGCCACGAACAGCGAGTCGATTACCGCAGCCAGCGCCAAGGTGACCAACAGGGTCGCCATCGAGAAAACGACGAGGGCCTTGGGGCCGACCCGATCCGCCACGAACCCAGCAGCCAGCGAGCTGACCGCGGACGCGGCGGAGTAAATCGCAAAGACTCCCGCCGCAAGGGTTGCACTCAGCCCGTTCTCTTGGAAGATGGATGTCTGGTGGAAGATCAGCGCCGTGGTAACCAAGCTGGGTGAGCTCAGCGACAACGCCATCAGCCAGAAGGCGGGGGACCTGTAAACCCTGGTATCCCCGCGGACTCCAGGCGTTCCCGACCTGGTCTCTGAGACGGGTGGGTGTGACAACCCATCCGGGAACAGTCCTACGTCTTCGGGCCGGTTTCTGACGATTAACAGCACTACCGGAACGATCATCCCAATCGATACCACGCCCAGTACAGCGTAAGCCCCGCGCCAGCCGATGCTGTCAATCAGAATCCTGACAAACGGCGGGAAAAGAGCAGTGGATATCACCGCTCCCATGGTCATCATGCCGACGGCCCGGCCTCGCAGCGAGACGAACCATTGGTTCACCAGCAGGATGCAGTTGATGCCCAACGAGCCTTGGCCCAGGGCGCGCAAACCGGCGAAGGCGATGTAAAAGAGGAGAATGTTGGTGGCGGTGGCCATGCCGAAGCAGGCTGCGCCGAGGCCCAGTCCGGCGGCTACCAGCATTATTCTCGGCCCGTACCGGTCGGCAAGGCGGCTCACTAATGTGACCAGAACGGCGCTTACTGCGGTGCTGGCCGTGTACAGTAACGAAATTCCGGTGCGGGACAGGTCCGTGTCTTCGATTATGGAATCGATGAATACCGAGAAAACGTAGGACTGGCCCGGTCCGGTGCAGAATGTGACCAGACCCGCAGCCCCGACGATGAACCATCCATAGAAAACGCGGCGGCCGGGCTTTGGGGAGATGCCGGTCAGCCGGTGCATTTCATGCGACTATCCGGCGGGTAAGGATGCGAAGACCAGGTTGGGTCTACATCACCTCTACTGATCACGGTCATACGTTTACCTCAAAACGGCAACAATAGCAGCACTCTGGAGGACTTGACCGTCAGCGTGGTGTTGATGCGAAGCGCTACGGGCACTTGAGTACACTTTTGCCTGAGTTTAACTTGGTTTCTCTTCGAAGTGACTTTCCCCCAAGAGTTATACCACAGCCAATGAGAGGTTCCGGTGCAGTGACCTGCCTCCCGAAAGCTGGTCCGAGAGAAATGTTAGTCTTTGGGTAGCAGTGGGAGAGAGTCAGCAGGGAGTACGGTCTCCAATACTGGCAGCCTGTAGCCCAGGGAGCTGTGAGGCCTGACTCGGTTGTAAGTCTGCCTGTACTGCTCGGTTAACACCCTCGGAGTGCAGGACTGTCCGGGGTAAAGGCCCGACTACGGGTCCAGAAGGAACCTCAGCGCGAAGGTTCTTGATTTTGACCAGTTTGGTGGAGCTGAGGTTACTGTACGCAGTACCGTCTTTGAGCTAAACCAATACCAAAATGGGATGTGCATTTCGGGGGTCTTGACGACGACCGAAAGGACTCCACGGCACCTCATATCACCTTTAGGCTCTAACTGGGTGGGCACCGGCAGTGCGGTCTAGCGATATGTACATTTCACCTTGGCTTTAGTTTAGTAGTCCGTCAGTGTTGGATTGATGGGTATAGAGACTTCAGTTTGATACGCGCATCCGCGGTGGTGAAGCGCCAGTCCACTCGTATCCCGTCCCGGTTGCGCTCCCTTTCCCACGCTGCCACCTCACCCCGCAGGACATTCTGCTCTGGTATGCGGCGGTCCAGGCATTGTCGGGCCATCACCCCGATCTCAATCTCCGCCATGTTCAACCAACTGCCATGCTTGGGTGTGTAGTGAATCTCCAACCGTTCGGCGATGCGCCGCGCCTCCGCGGGTTCGAATGCCTCATACAATGAGGCCGGGTGGTGGGTGTTCAAGTTGTCCATCACCAGCACAATCCGCTCCTTGTGCGGGTAGTCCTCGTCCACCAGCTTCTTGATCACCTGCGCCCAATCGGCCTTGGTGCGCCGGTCCGTCACTTCCACCCGGCGCCACCCTTCCAGCGGCGCAAACAGCATGAAAAGGTTGCTCACCCCGTTGCGCTCGTATTCATAATCGTAGGAGCCCGCCGCCCCAGGCCGGGCCGGACGCGGCCGGCGCGTCTCTTTCACCAGTTGCTTGCTGGTCTCGTCCAGACAGACAAGAACTTCGTTGTCTGGGTAGGGGCGATGATAGACTTCCAGTACGTCTTCCATGGCGCACACAAACTCCGTGCTTTCCTGCGGTGGGATGCACCAACACTCTTTCAGCCAAAGCCTGCCCCGTTGCAGAACGGGGGTTTGAGTTCGTTTTTTTCAGCGTTTGACGTACCGTTTCGGTGCTGATGCTCTCCACTATCTCGCATTCCACCAGCCGGTCCGCCAGCAGTTGCAGCGTCCAACCGGCCCGGCCCTCCGGCGGTTCTCCGCAGGCCAAGGCAATCAGGTGGGCCTCACCCAAACCATCCAGCTTCTTCTGACGGCGGCGCAGTTGCTCCTTGCGTCCCAGCGCCGCCTCAACCCCCTCCTCCACGCAGCGGCGGCGCACCCGTTCCACCGTCGCATTGCCAATCTGGAGGGACCGGGCAATCTCCTCGTCCTTCATGGCCCGGCCCTCCCGGGCTTCATCGCTCAGCAGCAGAGCCTGCCCTCGTGAAAACGGGGGATGCGGGCATGGGTCTGCCTGTAAGCCGCTGCCCGTCCCCGAGACACCAAGCCCTTGAGTTCCCGCCTCTCCTCCACATTCAATTGCACCCGGTACTTCTTGGCTGGCATTCCCATCCTCCCACAACCCAATCTACTTGGTACTCTCCCGGATAGAGTACCCCAACCATTTATCATTTCAATGCTGTTGGACTACTAGTACTTCCTGTATAGTCGCAACTCGCCAATAGCCAGTGAACGCCGGCGATTGCGACGTTAAAATCATGAGTGCGACATCTCAACTATGCGTAGAGCCACTGTGTCGATGCTTGAATCTGGGAAGTGTTCTACTCTCATCAGTTCCCGAGGCTTTGTGTGCCCAACGAAGAAAGGGTATCCGACCGTCTCGAGCATTGGGACATCGCCAGTCGAGTCGCCGACAGCTGCTACAGCATCGAGACCGAATCCCAGCCGTTCGGTGATGGTCCGTAACCAGATTGGCTTATCGTGAGGCCAGAAGTGGCAGATAAGCCCACCTGGCAGCAGACGAGTTCCAGCAAAGTAGTCGACACCCAGACGCGTGGCGAACCACTCGACAGCAAATTCCCACGTCATTGAGACAATGGCAGGTACTATCCCGTTACTCTTGAGCAAATTGATACCCTCGATAGCACCTGGAGCCAATTTGGCAAGAACAAGGTGAGAGGTGAGATCGTCGATGGTGGATTCACCGTACCATGTAGCCATTTCTTCACGGGCAGTCTTTACGGCGGCGGCGTCGAATGGGGACGTGTTCCGCTCCAACTCTCTCATCCTTTCCAGTAGTCCCAACCCTCCGGCCAACACCTCACACACGGTATCTCCACGTATCAGGGTGCCATCGAGGTCGAACGCTACTAGGCGAATGCGTTTGCTGATCGTCACCGTAGTCTACCTCCAACAGGATTCTAGGTAGGTCGTGCTCTATATTTCAAGTGTGGATGTGTTGTTTTTCTACCCACGGATCCCACCGGGTGTTGGACTTCGGCTTCCCTGTCCTTACGGCTCTCAACGTGCTGATTGGTCAGAATGGTCCCAAATCTCCTAGCAAACGTAGCTTGGTGGGCCGTGTGTTACTGTGTTACAAACCTTTGAGTGGGTGGTGCCCCTTTAGCTTACCGATGAATGGAAGTCCGAGTCCAGCTAGGTGGCTCGACAGCACCGATAACCACCATGAATTAAAACAAATTCTGTACAATGAATCGGAATTAAAAGACATTCATTGCGCAAAGCCCATTTTCTAAGGCCGTACAGACTCAAGTAAGGACTCGAAAATGACAACCCGCATCCGAACATTCTTTATCTATCTGGTGCCGTTTCTCACCTACCCCTTAACCCGAATCCACCGATGGACACCGAATGGACGGCGTGAGAACAGCGGAAGGGGGGGTGAGGGAGCTACAGGGGAGATGGCCTGGGCTCCATTGGGGTAGATGGGAGGTCGGCGGAGGGTCTTCAGTCGTCGCACAGGGCCCCTATTGGACGTCTGCGGACGTTGGGCAGGGCAAGATGGCGGGGATAGGACGCAGCAAGAGACACTCGCGGACCGGAGTGGCGCGAGTTGGCGGGGACGTTTGGTTGGCCGGTTGATGGGTCAGTGGCAGACGGGTCGTCAGGCTGCGAGTGGAATCGCTTGCAGCCGGGCGAGGGCGCGGCTGAACTGCTCCTCCCAAGGCCAGCGCCGGGGAAGATGCAGAGTCAACCGGCGTGCCGAGCGGGTGAGCCGCCCGGCCAGGGCGAAGAACCGCCGCCGGAGGGTCTTGGTGGTCACTATCTGCTCGCCCAGGCCGAGCCGCGCCGTCCAGCGGGCGAGGTTATGCGCCATCACCTGGGCGGCCAGCCAGGCGGCGTTGGCGGCGAAGCGGCCCGAGGGGAGATGGTTCAGCCCTACGCCGTACTTGAGGTCTCGGATGGCGTTCTCGATCTCGGCGTGGCGGCGATGACCGGCCTCCAGTTCCAGGGTCTCCCCGTCCCGGTCGGTGATGAAGCCGTGATAGCTGTAGGTGGCGAAGAGGGCCAGTTGGGAACCGGGCGTGGGCTTCACCCGCCGGACGATGAGCCGCACCGGCGCGGCGTCCGGCTCACTCTGGAAGGGGGTGTAGGTGGTCTCCGCCACATCGGCGGCGCCGTCCATCCAGTAAGGAATCGGCGCCCAGTCCGCCTCGGGTATCGCCTCGGGTATCGCCTCGGTGAGATTGTGCAGGCTCTGGTGCTGGCGGATGGTGATGGAGAAGCGCACGTCCAGCTTGCGGCAGACGGATACTATGCTATGGGTGTAGAAGCCGCTGTCAGCGCGCACCGTGAGCTGCCCGCTGGCCCCTCCGTAGCGAACCCGCCCCACCGTTTCACGCAGGAAGTGGGCGGCACCGCGGGCGGTGTTGGCGCGGCCCTCCCGCAGCCGGGACATCAGCACGTCGCCGGTTCCGACGGCCACGGCCAGCAGCGGGTGATAGCCCCGCTTGCCGGTATAGCCCCCGTATCAAGTACGGGGCAGGCTGTGGTGGCGGGCACCCTCCTTGGCCAGGCCGTAGGTCTCGCAGATGGTCGAATCGAGGTCGATGGTGAATGGTGCGTCGCCGGGTCCGGCCCCAGCCGCCCAGGCCCGGGCCAGCAACTCGCGGCTCACCCGGTCCAGTTGGCGGACATGGCCCCACCTGAAGCTGCGCAGGAAGGTCCCGAGAGCCTGCCCTCGCGAAGGCGGGGGGTGGACGGCGCCTTGACTGTGCCGCCCAGGGCGCGGGCGGTCCCGCCGGTGCGCAACACGTCGGCGTCGTCGATGCAGTCGCCACCAGCCAGCGCAGACGCAACCAGGGTCATCATCTTGTCGCCGGTGTTGGCCCGCCCCGGGGCATTGCCCAGGTCGAGGCGCTGCCGGACGAGTTCGGGCAGGCCCAGGCGCAGGGCGAGGGTGGCCGGCAGGATCAGCCCGGCATTGGCCACCAGGCGGTGATCGTCGAAGGAGACACGGATGCGGTCGGGGTAGTGGCGTGGTAGCATCTATTGGGTGCTCCTTTTCCGGGGTTGGTTTCGTGTTTCAAAACCATTATCCCAGATTCAGAGGAGCACCCTCTGGCTTCTTCAAGGGCTGTCCCAAAGGCCGTCCTTCGGTGGATTCGGGCTTAATAGCTCTCACTTTCTACTTCATCATTGAAACAGGCATACACTCCCAGTTGTTGGCACTCTTCCTTCTGACCAGCCTCATAGCACTAATAGCAGAAAGTGCCCTCGCAAACTTGACCAAAGACGAGAGCTTCAAAGGTACACTCCGCAAAACTTACTGCAAAATAGTCCAAGACCAAAATGGACCACATCTACTCATACTCTCGGTCAAATACGCAGCATTAACAACAGCAGGGCTAACCCTAGCAGCCATTGTGACAGATCTTTCAAACTAAACCACCACACCTTCACAGCGTCCACAAACTACTTGCCGCAAATGGCTCGCGCCGGGTTTGCTGAAAAGGACCTATGCCTCGACCACAGGAGACCGAGTACCGCCTGATCTACGAGCTGTCGGTGAACGCGGGACGGAAGTTGAGCCGCGATTACCTGATGAGCCGGGTCTGGGCGCCGCGGGAGGACGGTCACCCCAGGTGGTGCGGGCCTACGTGAGGCGGCTGCGCGGCAAGTTGAGCGAGAGCGCTGATAATCCCATGTACATTTTCAGCGAGCCCACGGCCGGCTACCGGTTGGGGAAGCCAGAGACGATGGAACGGGAACAGGGAATGCAGTGACCGAGTTCCCCCGGGCTGCCGTCGCCCAATCTGCCTGGCGGCTCACACGCTTGAAGGAAAAACCCCCGCAGTGTCAGCGGGGGCTTGGCTACTCACCCAAATTAGCCGGTGAATCGCTGATCACATCGCCACCGTGAACCTGATATGAAAGGTTCTTGATTTTATCCAGTTTGGTGGGCCGTGTGGGGATCGAACCCACGACACCCGGATTAAAAGTCCGGTGCTCTGCCGAACTGAGCTAACGGCCCATGAGTGGCGCACCATCCGCCGGGGTTGGCAGCGGCTAACGCCAGATGCAGGTTTCTATTGTAACATCGACTACGCCGGGGGACGCCACCTTACTTCCATTCGCCATCAGGGGGCCAGATGTTGGTGCTGCCTCTGGCTGCGCCCTGCAGGCCCGACGACTCCTCTCGAAGCGACTGGATTGTTCCTCTAGCGTTCAGGTAGTGAGGCGATTGCTGGTGGGCTTGGAAAGCGGTTTCGTCGGTGTACACCTCGTATAGCCAGATAAGGTTAGGGTCACCGGCGTCCTGGATTACGTCGAACCGCAGGCAACCCGGTTCGGTGTTGGCCGATCCTTGGGCGTTGGGCAGCATTGCTTCCAGGAATTGCTCCTTCACACCATCTTTAATCCGAATCGGGGCGATAATCACGTACATCAGTTAACCTCGTTGCGTTGGAATATGGAGTCCGGGGCTGCCCGCAAGACCGTCAATCCCATTACTGTCACGGTGACGTTCCGTATCAAGCAGTGAGTCCAGCGGTGACGGTACGGTGGATTCCCGCCTTCGCGGGAATGACAGTTAGGCGCGGAAATTAAACCGCATGAATTGGACCAACGCCTACTTCCACTCCGCATCGGGAGGCCAAATATTCGTGCTACCGCGGGCAGCGCCCTGGATGCCTTCAACCCGGAGGTCCTGAGTGCCGTCCCTCCACTTGATGAATTGGGGAGCTTGCGTGTGGGCTTGGAAAGCGGCCTCGTCTTTGTAGACCTCGTAAAGCCAGACGCGGTGGGGGTCGCCGGCGTCCTGGATTACGTCGAACCGCAGGCAGCCGGGCTCGTCATTTACCGACCCTTTGGCGTCGTCGAGCATGGCCTCGATGAACTCTTCCCGGTGCCCTTCTTTGATCTGTATAGGCGCGATAATCACGTACATTGGTGCCTCCATTTGCGTTTGAGCTAAGGGATTTCGGTGCAGGCGGGTCATCGGGCATCGTACATTCTTTGGGGGTCTCTGGCAACGGCATGAACCTTGACCCAGGGCAACCGCGTTTTAACTATCAGTGCACCAGACATGCCAAATCTGCCGTAGAACCTTCCGTCATTCCCGTGGAAACGGGAATCCACAGTCGTTGCAAAGGGTAAATTTGCCTGTGGGAGACAGCGTGGATTCCCGCCTTCGCGGGAATGACGCCTGGCCCCGTGAAGACGGGGGATTGAATGGCCGGCAAAACTTAATAACGCGATTGCCCTGAGCCTTGACCTCTCCTGAACCGTAGGGCCGAAAGGCGCGTCTTGGGGCCATTTTGAGATAGTTTCGCAGCCGTGATACCATCATTCCGACAAGCACCAGGTCAGGCCGCCAACATCGCCCAAAGCCGAGTTTAAGGAGCGACGCCATGCCAGCCAGGACCGGAGCGGAATACATAGCAGGGCTAAAGCAGAACCACCCGGAGATATACATGAGCGGCAAGCGGGTGAAGGACGTGACCACTCACCCGGCGTTGCGCAACGGAGTGGAAACGCTGGCGCGGCTGTACGACCTGCAGCACGATCCCAAGTTCAAGGACGAGATGACCTACACCTCGCCCACCACCGGAGACCCGGTGGGGACTTCGTTCATCATACCGAGGACCTTCGAGGACCTGGAGCGGCGGCGGGTGATGATGCGTCATTGGGCGCGTCTTACCTTCGGCATGATGGGACGCAGCCCGGACTTTATGAACGTGAACATCATGGCGATGGCGGCGGCAAGCGATTACTTTGCCCGGAACCGGCCGGAGTTCAAGAAGAACATTGAGGGCTACTACGAGTTCATCCGGGAGAACGACTTGGTGTTGACCCACACGCTGCTCAACCTGCAGCGCAGCCGCGCTCCCGGCAGCACGCCGCTGGAGGACCGCACCGACGTAGCGCTGGGAGTGGTCAAGGAGACCGATGCCGGCATAGTGGTGCACGGCGCGCGGGTGCTGGCAACCCTTGCGCCCTTGTCGGAAGAGATTGCGTTGTACCCTACCCAGTCGCACCAACTGCCGGGCCAAGCGCCCTCGCGCTACTCCTTTGCTTTTGCCGTGCCTTGCAACGCCCCGGGTCTCAAGTTCCAGTGCCGCGAGAGCTTCGACCTTGGCCGATCCCACTTCGACCATCCGTTGGGGTCGCGATTCGAGGAGATGGACGCCGTAGCTTTCTTCGACAACGTATTTGTGCCTTGGGAGAGAGTGTTCCTGCTGGGCGACGTAGAGATGTGCAACAACCTGCAACAGGCGACCAACCGGCACCTGCACTCCGGCCACCAGGTAGTCACCAAGAACGTGGCCAAGTGCGAGTTCATGCTGGGCGTCGCCAACCTGATGACAGAGACCCTGGGTTCCAGCAAGCAACCGCAAGCCCAACAGTTGATCGCCGAAATTGTAGAGAACCTAGAGGTGACCAAGGCATGCCTGCGAGCGGCGGAGGTCGACGCATCGTTGGACGAATGGGGCGTGATGTGCCCCGCCGAGTTGCCCCTGCAAGCGGCGCGGAATCTGTTCATCCGCATGTATCCCAGGATGGGAGAGATACTGCACTTGCTGGGCTCCAGCAGCCTGATGGCCCTGCCAACGGAGGCAGACCTTGAAGGGCCCCTGGCTGAGGAGATCAACAAGTACCTGGAGACCGACACGGCGTCGGCCCGCGACCGGGTACGGCTGTTCCGCTTAGCGTGGGACGTCAGTTGCAGCGCCTTCGGGGCGCGGCAGATACTCTATGAGCGGTTCTTCCAAGCCGACTCGGTCCGTAACGCAGTAATTCTCTACAACATGGCCGACAAAGAGCCGGCCAGCGCTTGGGTGCGCGAATTCCTGGAGCAAGAATAGCTTCCCCGGCAGTTATCCGGGCTAACTTATGACAGTCGCCGGCTTGGCAATTCTGGCTTCCGGCGTTCTTCTACTCAGCCTTGGCAGCCTGCCGCTGCTGGCGCAAGCCACGGCGGCCCGGCACAAGTTACAGACCTTCCGAGCATTGCGCAGCCGCAATTTCCGCTGGTTCTGGTTCAACACCAGTGGGTCGGGGATGGCCCAAGGGATGCAGTTCCTCATCCTTGGGTGGTTGATACTGGAACTGACGGACTCCCCGGCCAAGCTGGGCGTCGTCCTCTTCCTGTATGGTCTGCCCAACCTGAGCCTTTTCATGTTCGGCGGCATATTCGCAGACCGCATCGACCGGCGCACCGTCCTCATCACCACTCAATCAATCGTCACCTTGGTGGTATTCAGCCTCGCCACCTTGACCACACTGGAGTTGGTGGAGGACTGGCACGTATACGCTACGGGGTTCATCCTGGGAACGCTGCAGGCGCTTAACATGCCGGCCCGGCTGGCTATCGTCGCCGACTTGGTAGACCGAGGCGACATGATGAACGCGGTGTCTCTGAACTCGTCGATGATGTTCACGGGAAGGATCATAGGCCCGGCGGCGGCAGGGTTCTTAATAGAGTGGATCGATATAGGGCCGGCCCTGTACCTGAATGCCGCCGGGTACCTTTTGGCGACCTCGTGTGTCCTGTCCATTCGCGGAGTGCCCAAGAGGCCGGTGATAAAGCGAAGTTCGGTGGCGGGAGACTTGGCCGCGGGGATCGTGCACGTCTGGTCGAGTCCGGTGGTGTTCACAATCATCGGCATCGGGTCCTTTTCGGGTTCTTTGGTATGCCGATTATGCAGGTTATGCCCGCGTTCGCCAAGGAAATACTGGACGCAGGGGCCGCGGAAGCAGGCCTGTTGATGACAGCGGCGGCCGTTGGTTCCTTGGCGAGGACACTAACGCTGGCGACGCTGGGAAACTTCAGGTACAAGAACTGGCTGCTGCTGGGGGTGCTATTCATCTTCGGCGTATCGCTGCTGGCGTTTTCCTGGTCCGTTTGGTACGGGGTCTCGTTGGCGATCATGCTGTTCGTCGGCATGGGGAGCACCGGGTTCATCTCGATGGGCACCGCCGTGCTGCAATTGAGCGTGCCGAACGACCTTCAAGGGAGGATCATGAGCCTTTGGTACGTGAGCGCCGGCTTGATGTTCATCGGGGCGCTGCCATCGGCGTTGGTAGCGGACCTGTTCGACTGGAAGGTTGCGATAAGCGGCGGGGCCATCATGTTCATGGTCGTGGCTTTGCTGCTGGGGGTGGCGCGGCCTACGCTGCGGAACCTCAGGATATAATACGTTCCTTGTCGCTGACAGGAGCCTATGGATTCCCGCCTGCGCGGGAATGACGAACGGGGGCGGGAATAACGGTTTGTTTCTGCGGGGAAATGGCATTCCTGTGCAGGGATGACGCGTTGTTCCTACGGGGGTAGCGTCCTGCCTAGGAATGACGGGTTGGGCACTGTGCCGGAATTTGAGAAGATTCCTCAGTCGAACACACCGGCAATGGCGCAGTCGGCCAATTCATCGTCGGACATGCCCAGCACATCACTCAGCACATAGGTCAAGTCTGCGCCGAAGGCGGGCGCGCCCTTGGTCACGCTGCCCGGAGTGCGGGACAGCTTGTAGGGTGCGCTCTCGATGGTCCTGTACTCTCCTTGGTGGTCCAGCACCCGGCGGAAGAAGCCCCTCTCTTTCAACTGGGGGTCGCGAGACAGGTCGGCCCCCGTCTGCACCACCCCGGCAGCGACGCCTGCGGCTTGAAGGAGTATCATCGCGTCCTCGGCGGTATGTTGCGTAGTCCAAGATTCAACGAAGGAGTCCAGCGCGTCGGCGTTGCGACAACGGTCGTCAGCAGAGGCGAAGCGTTGGTCTTCGGCCCATTGAGGGCTGGCGACGGCGTCCGCGAAAGCCCTCCATTCTTCGTCGGAGAAGATGGAGATGGCCACCCAGCGGTCCTCGCCGGCGCAGCGGTACGCGCCGTGGGGAGCGCCGCCGCCGTGGGGCAAGCGGTTGCCGGCACGGGTTGAAGCAGCGGCGGGGCCGTTGGCGCTCATGTCCAACACCAAGGTTTCCAACAGGGACGACAAGGACTCGAACTGGGAAACGTCGAGCCACTGGCCTCGCCCGGTCTTGGCGCGGTGTATCAGCGCCAGCAACACCGCTTGGGCACCGGCCATCCCACCCACGGCGTCACTGTAGGCGCTGGCAGGCCCCGACGGGTCAACGTCCGGAAACCCGGTCAGTTCCGTAAATCCCGACCAAGCCTGAAGGGTCTGACCGTAGCTGACCCGGTCTTTCCACAACCCGGTGCGGCCAAAGCCTGACATGCTCAGCATGATTATGCTGGGGTTTATGGCCCGTATAGAGTCGTAGTCGAGGCCCCATGAGGGCATCACCCGGCCGCTGAAGTTTTCCGCCACCACGTCGGACACCGCGACCAGTCGCTTGGCGATGCCGATGGCTTGGGGAGTCTTCATATTGAGGGAGACTGACAGCTTGCCCGCGTTCCAGTTGTGACGCTGGCCCAGGCCCCTGGCGGTGGCCGAGGCCGGGCCGCCGATGACGGACAGGGCGTTGTTCGATTCGACCTTGATTACCTCCGCGCCTTGGTCGGAGAGGATGCGCGTGGCCGAAGGCCCGGCGTGTATCCAAGTGAAATCCAGCACGCGGATGCCTTGGAGAGCGAGGGCGGTCTGTTGATGTTCGTTGGCAGGACTCATTGCAACTCCACGTATATGATGGGGCTTGTGCCGCAGATAAAGCCAGCGTCTGAGCCATGACTTCGGGAATTATTCACCGTTTACCATTGTGTTTGAGCATGTGTAGCCTTCGCCCATATTGAACAATGTGTTCCAATTCACAACGCTTATCACACAGAATGTCATCGGAGCGACTACAGCAAGGAGCTAATCGGAATGGATTACACGTTCAAGGTTTCCCTGCAAGAAGAGGAAGATGGCCGGTGGAGCGCATGGATTGATTCCTTGCCCGGTTGCGCGGTGTGGGCGTACACCAAGAGTGACGCGATAGAAGAGCTGCGTCAAGGCGCGAAACTTTATATCGATTGCATGCTGGAACATGGCGACTCCATTCCCAACGACCATATTGATGACATTGACAGTGTTGCAGGAGAAACAGTAGCCATCGCCGTATGAGTTTGGTCCATCTTCTCCGCAATGTTTCAACCCGTAACCTGCTTCGAGCATTAGATAGAGACAGATTTACACTCCATAGACAAACGGAGTCTCATCGGATGTACCGCCACCCGGACGGCAGGCAAGTCCTAATGAGCTACCATGGAGGAGGCCAAACCGTACCGCCCGGAACGCTGGCTAACATCTTGAAAAGCACCGGCTGGACAGAAGAAGACTTAAAACGTCTTACACTTATCAATTGACAGGCCACAAGACCCAAAAGCAGACGCTCCATTACAACTGAAGCCCCTGGCCCGGGTCAGTTGAACTGCCTGCAATTGCCATTCAAACAATCTCTGACTTGGAGAGATCTTCCAGTTCTTCGGGGGAGAGGCCAAGGATGCCGGAAAGGACCTCGGCGTTATGTTGTCCTGGCGCGGGGGCCGGGTGCCTGAACCGCCAGGGGGACTCGGTAAGGCGGTAGGGGGCGCCGGGGTATACCAAGGGTGGGCCGCCGTCAGTCGATTCTACTTCCGTCAGGTAGCCCCTGCTCCATAGCTGCTCGTTTTCGAGGATTTCGTCGGACGTGGCGGCGGGGCTCCAAGGGTGGTGGTTGGACTGGCCGAACTCGGTTATCTCCTGCCGGGTGTGAAGCAGAGCCCACTCCTGTATCAAGCCCTCGATGTGGTCAGAAAGCTCGCCCCGCAGGATGAAACGGTCGTTGTACTTTTGGTCCATCAGGTCTCCGGCCATGCCGTCCCGGTCCATCCAAGCCCTCAGGTCGTTCCACGCCTGCTGGGTGTTGGTGGTGATGCTGGCGTAGCCGTCTTTGCACCGCCAAGTGGCGATGAACTGGCCGCCGTGGCGAAAGCCGCAACGGATCGCATCCTCGCCGGTATAGTTGTAGGTGGTGTTGACGTGCTCAGTGGTGGCGGCTACCGATTCCTGCATCGAAACGTCAATGTACTGGCCTTCACCGGTAGCCATACGGTGGAACAGGGCAATCAAGATGGCAGTGTAAGCACGGTTTGACGCGGTGTGGTAGGCTTGAGACCCCCACAGCCGGGTCGGGGGAGTATCGGGCCAGCCGGTGACGTACATGTACCCGCCCATGGCGAAGCCCACCAAGTCGGAAGCCTTGAAGTCGCGGTAGGGGCCGGTCTGACCGAAGGGAGTGATGGAGGCGTACACCAGTCCCGGCGAGTCCGCCGCCAAGCCATCGTATCCCAACCCCAAGGAGTCCATGTAGCCGGGCGGGTGCGTCTCCAACACTACGTCGACTGTAAGGGCAAGCTTACGCAGCAGGGCCGCGCCATCCGCCGAATCTACGTCAAGGGTCATGCTGCGTTTGTTGGTGTTGAAGTGGAGCCAGTACAGGCTGCGGCCGGGGCCGGGCTGGCCGTCGATGAACGGGCCAATGCCGCGCATGGGGTCGCCCCCCGGCGGCTCAACCTTTATAACGTCGGCACCCATGTCGGCCAACAACTTGCCGCAGTAGACGCCCATAGGCCCGGCCAAGTCCAGCACTCGGTAGCCGGTGAGCGGCTGGGGCATCTCGGAACTCGATTGTTCAGCAGGGTCGGTCATTTGAGGAGAGTACTTCAGCACCGGCGAGGGGTTGTGCAGCTCCATTTGCCTCCGTTGTCCTATGTAGACTAGTGGCCCCGGAGTTGCTCCCGCAACCGGCGAACCTCCGCCTCAGCGGCATCTGCTCGATCTTGCGCCTCGGCACGGGCCACCCGCGCCTCCGTCAAGTTGGACAGATACGTCCCCGTCTCCGGGTTGTAGATACGGGCCTGGCCTTCGTCCCAACAGAGGCTGATTTTCAGAACATCGCTGTATCCCTTCAGAACGCCGTCCGGCTCACTGGTCAACTCTATGGGCTGGTAGGCGCCATCGACCAAACGTTCACCGGCCAGTGGATACCCATAATGGCTATCGCCGCTGGGATCAAACCGCCAGTATTCGGACACTCCGATCCGACCGTAAACGGCCGGTTTGCGATAGACATCCTCCCGCCACGTACTTTCCGAAGCGATTTCCAGCACCCAGTCCGGCGGCTTGCCCGCTTCCCAGGGCAGGTAGAGCTTGCGCGCCACGATAGCGGCGGCATCAACGCCCAATGCCACGTACACGTCCGGCGAGACCCGGACGTTCAAGTTACTCCGGTCGTAGCATATGTTGGAATCGAAGTCGACGAAAACGTCAGGCCGATGGTGGAAGTCAACGAACCAGTCCCTGAGGACTGAGTAGATGACCGATGGGGGTGCTGTTCCATTGATTCAGGCTTTTCCACCGACACACCGGGGTCGAAGTCGAGACTGGCGAAGTCAATGTCGCCCTGCCGACGGTAGTGGAGCATCGAAGTTGAGGTCATAACCAGCCTCGTGTTGGGCAGCATGGATGATGAGTCGCCTCCCGGCGGCCCGACCTTTACGAGGAGTATTTTAGCACTGGCATGGTCTGGTGGAACATCTCAAACCGTTTCGAATCAGATTTCTTCCGCCCAGACCAGGTCCATGCGGTATTTACTTACCCAGGGTATGAGGGTGCGGAGGAGTTCATGGTTGTCGATTTCGACTTTTTCGCGGCGGAGTTTCTCCAAGTACTTGTTGACCTCCATAAACGTGGGCAGCCGGATGCCGGCCTGGACCACCCGGAAGCCAAAAGAACGGGGCTCGGGCAGGGGTTTATTGTCGGTGAGGGCGACGAACCACTTGAGGCGAAATTCCTCGACCACTCGGCGAAGCCTGACGATGGCCAGTTCCAGGGCCATTTTTTTCTGGAGGGCGCGGACGCGGGCTCTTAGTTCTCCCATCGGTAAACATTCACCTCGCAGAGTTTATTTGAGGGCGGTACATGGGACATTTTTGATTTGTCTCCCATTTCCTCTCATTTTCTCCCACTTCGCCCGAGGGGCGGGTTGCCGGCCCCGCTTGGGCAGGGGCGCCCTTCGACGGAGCCGGGCTGAAGGGGTGAGCATGTATTTATGGTAGGGAGGTGCTTTACGAGGTGGCAAGGGGCGGGTGTCAGTTGTCTGAACCGTGATTCGTTTGATTTGGGTGATTTTGATGATAACTTTTTCTTCTGAAGTAACATCAAAGTGGAATCTACATAGACCCTCATATACAATCGGGATGAATGTGGCAGCCGTGTCCCGGAACTACCTTGGCAGACTTGGGACCGGCGGGGGACGTAAATGCCGGGCAAGATCAATCTGAGGCTTGAAGGGCACGACGAGGTATTGAACCCAAATACCTATATCAATGCGCTTCAGCATTTTTGGGGGATGCTTCGTGAACTGGACTTGGCAATATCCAAGAGGCGGATGGGTTCTATCCACTGGGAGATTGAGTCTATAAGCAAGAACAGCCCCGCGGTGGTTACGTTCAGAGGCCGTTCCCTTACTGCCGCAGATGGCCTAACCCAGGTAGAACGCAGTTGCATAGTTGGGCTAAAACAACTTTCTCAAGGACAAAGGCTCCCGGACTACTCGGACGCCGCAGTGAAAAAGGCCCTTCAACTTGCCAGGTTGCACAGTCATCGCAAGCCCGGCGGGTTGAACCTGATACAAGTATCCACTGACTCTAACGAGGTTGACGTAGGCCCCCACACTGTAGATGGGATTCAGTCCCTAATCAAAGTCAAATACGAATCACTAGGGTCGATTGTCGGTAACTTGGATTCTATCTCCGTTCATCGTGGCAACGAGTTTCGAGTGTGGGAAGAACTTGAGGGCCGTCCGGTGACTTGCCGGTTCCCGGATATTCTCTTGGAGCGCGCCAAGGAAGCGTTGGGGAGCCGCGTTCTGGTCCACGGAGACATCAAGTCGAATTTCCGAGGGCAACGCACATTGGTAATGGTGCACGGATTTGAACCGTACCCCCAGAACTCCGAACTCCACACAATCGAGCAGATGTCAGGGATTATTGACGACCTTACTGACGGGATGCCTCTGGGCGAATATATCGAGGATATTCGACGTGGTGGCGGCGAACCTAATCACTCACATGTTCGGGTGGAGTTGGCTAAGAAAGATTGATGTTGACCAGCGCATCGCGTTTCACGCTGCGGAACTTGCACGGGACTACAACCTGTATCCCAATGATGCGATTCATGGCGCGACTGCGATCCTCATACCCAACATAGACACCTTGCAAAGATGGGATAGAGATTTCAGCCGTGTGAACCACTTGATCAATGTCGAAGACCCGGCCAGGCTGAGTATTCAAGGCGGGTTTGATGACATCCTGGACCGTATCGGTCCACACCCGGATGATATTCTTTGCTGAAAACAAGGTTACCACTTCAAGCAGTCGACTCGACTGACATTCATTCGTGAGGCTGCCTAGAACCCGAACGGGCGGCCCAGGAGTTCCACCAATTCGGCCACATTGTTCAAGTCACGACGGATGATCTCGGCGTTCAGGTTCTGCTTCCTTTCGTAGAAGTTGATATGAAGCACATTGGCAGCGCCACGAAGGTTGCGAAACTGATCGTTGCCGAGTTTCAATGCCAACTCGTTCAGAAGGCGGTTGAAGTCACTGTGCGACCGGTACTCCAACCCCTCCATTACCGCCACCGCTTTTAACATGTGGGATGCAGCGCCCCATCCTTTCTCAGAGGCTTGGTGGAGGTCGTCTACAGCGAGATATTCGCGACTCTTGGCCAGAAACTCGCGGGCTTGGGAAGCGTAGTCGGTTGCCTCGTCAAATCTGGGCGTGACCATGGTTAATAGTCCAACGCATCTTTGGTCAGGAACGTCGGTTGCCTTTCTTTCTTATCCATGATGGCTCTCCTGAAGGAAAGCGTTGCCGGGAGGATTGTAACATTTGGGCCAACCTTGTTGATGATAAGGAACAAAAAAGCGGGGCTGAAGGACATCTCTTCGTAGGTCCGACCACATTGGAATTTTTCGAGCTGGCAGTTGACCCGGTGCGGCAAGAACTGATACCAGCAGAACGGCTCAGGTTGGGTTGGGGCGGCAGGTTGTAGGGACAGCAAAGCAGTGGATTCCCGCCCCCGCCTGCGCGAGGGCGACGTTCCTTCGCGGGAATGAATGATTGGGTAGTGCGCCAACTTGTGAGGTAGTTCTAAGCCACCCTCCGCGGCGGGGTGGCGGCCAAGGCGAGGAGGCTGGCGAGGAGTACGCCGGCGGCGAAGAACCAGAAGGGGAGCCGGTAGCTGTCGGTGTAGTCGAACATGAAGCCGGCTATGACGGGGCCCATTGCTTGTCCGCTGACTTGGGCGGCCAAGGTCACGCCCCGGATGCTGCCGAGATGCTGGCGGCCGTAGTAATCAGCCCAAGTGAGCCGTACCAGAAGGTGGAGGCCTCCGACAGCGAACCCCATCAGCCCGGAGGTGGCTATCGCCGTTACGAAGGTGGAACTGACGGAGATGCCCACCGCCCCGGCGGCAATAAGCAACGCCGTTGCGGCCAACAGGAACCGGACCGGGACCCGGCGGGCCAAGGCCGACCAGAAGAGTCCGCCGGGAATCTGGGCGAAGGCGTAGATGCTGGCGGTGAGGGCGGCCAACGGCGCGGCGATGCCTTGATGGATGAAGTGGGGCACTTGATGGAGGCTGATGCCGCCTTGGGACATGTAGTTCATGGCGGCGAAGCCGCACACCAACCAGAAGGCGCGGGTGTGCAACGCTTCGGCCAGGGTGAGGTTGGTCTCGGTTGAGGTGTTGAGGTTGGCGCTGTCAGAGCGAGTGGCGGCGGCGGGGTTCGCGCTGCTCCGCGCGGCAGCAGCGCCCGTATCGGGGTGGGGACTGGCACTACCGGAAGGGGAAGGGTTGGGAGTAGAGTTGCTCGAAGGTGCGGCGGTATTACCACGACTGGGAGCAGAAGCGGTCTCGGACTCCGGCGGTCTTTTGGGGGCCGGGTCCGGCTCCAGTCCCAAGTCTTCCGGGCGGCGGGCTATGAACAGCAGGCACGGGATCACTCCGACAACCAAGCAAAGCAGTCCGATAGCGGCCCATGACGTGCGCCAACCCCAACCGATGATGATGAACTGGGCCACCAATGGCATGACCGACAGGCCAGCGCCCTTGGCAACGGTGTCCACAGCCAAGCCCAGGGGACGGCGGCGGATGAACCAGTTGCTTATGGCGGTGGGGATGCCGAGTTCCAGGGGGCCGGAAAAGGTCATCCTGCCTGGGACGTACAGGCAATAGAACATCCAGGGAAGGGTGATGAAGGCCAAGCCGACGGCGCAAACGCCGGTTATGACCGATGAGGCGGCAATCAACATCCCCGAGCCGTAACGATCCACCCACCGGCCGATGAGCGGCGCGGTGACCACGGCGCACAGGCCGCCCAAGCTTACCGCACCGGAGAACAAGCCCCTCGACCAGCCCAGGTCGGTTGTCATGGGCACGACGAACACTGACAGGACGGCCACGGCCATGACGGCGCGGGTGGAGAAGCTGACGAGTACGGTGTTGGCAACGATAACCCAGCCGTAGTAGAAGGGGAGCCGGTCGGCCAGCCGACGCCGCCAGTGGGTCTCGCCCAGGTTATCCAAGGGACGGTGTTTTGCGGCGATTCGGCTGGGTCATGACGGGGTGTTTCGACTCTCGATGGGTGTGGAAAATCAAAGGGCAACCACAAGGGTTGCCCCTACACCGGGCGTGATATTGTTCCGCAAGGGCAACCGCAGCGGTTGCCCAAGGCCGTGGATTCCCGCCCCCCGCCTGCGCGGGGGTGACGTTGCTCCGCGGCGGGTGACGTTGCTCCGCGGGAATGACGGAGCGGACAGTCCACCGAGTACGGGTGGGTTGCCCACTGAGTACGGAGTGGGTTGCCCCCGAGTAGAGGCAGGTTGCCCGCGAGTATGGGGTGGGTTGCCCGCTGAGTGTTGAGATAGTCTCTAAGGCCTAGTAGTGGCGCAACTCCACGACGTTGTTGTCCGGATCATAGATGTAAAGGGAAATGCCGTCGCCGTGGGAACCCCAGCGCTTGCCGGGCCCGGCCTGGATGTCCACTCCCATGGCTTCGAACTTAATTTTGAGCTCTTCCATGTCGGTCTTTTCAATGACCATGCAGTAGTGGTCCTGGTTTTTCGCGCCTTCCCTGCCAATCGTTTCCTGGTCGGAAGCGAAGAAGTCGATAATGGTGTCGGCGTTGAGGCGGGCCGAAGGGAACCGGACCTCGCCAGCCTTCCACTGGTCCACGCGCTCGGGCTGGAGGCCCAGCACGTCGACGTAGAACTTCATCGAGGCCTCAACGTCCTTAACGCGAAGGACGATGTGGTCCATCTCGGTAATCTTGACCAAGGGCTGCGACTGGACGGCGGCGGTCTCCTGAGTTTGAGTAGCCATGCTAAGCCTCCCACGAATTCGTTGATGAGTTAGAACGAAACTCTTTATGGACCTGTAGTGATGGGCATTGTACTTATATTGACGTGAAGGGGTCAATGTCTGCCGGACAGGGCCTTTTCATTTTCTGGGTTAGGTTACATAGGTCCCGTCATTCCCGAGAAAGCGGGAATCCACATCACCGCGGCCTATGGCAACTTTCCCGTGGCAAGACTATATGGATTCCCGCCTGCGCGGGAATGACGAGAGAATGAAAAGGCCCTGGTCTGCCGGACTTATGCAACCGGTCAAGGGCAGCCGTCATGATGGAGCAGGCTAGTCCTCCGATTGTCGGCGCCTCAACTCTTCCTCGAGCTGTCTTATCCTGGTTTGGTCAGCTTCCCGGTCGGCCTGCAAGGCGAGTTCAGCCTGGCGACGGGCCGCCACCTCGGCCTGCAGGGTGAACTCGGCCTGGCGACGGGCGTCCCGTTCTTGGGACAGTTCAGAAGGTAGCTTCCTGTGGCGGGGTCAAAGAATGTCAACCGATCCTCGTTGGGGCACAGGTATAGTCCAAGGGCCGGGCTGAACCCTTTCAGCGCCCCGTCGGGCTCCGTGGTCAGTTCAACGGGGCGGTATTCGCCTTCGAAAAGAATCTCGCCGGATAGCGGTTGCCCGTAGTGTTCTCCGCCGGTGGGGTCGAACCGCCAGTATTCCGGGATGCCTATTTGGGCGTAGAGACGTCGCTTCCCGGCTACGTCGTAACTGGCCGTGGTGACTGACGCAACCTCGAGAACGAAATCCGGTAGCTTTCCCGCCTCCCAAGGCAGATATATCCGCCGCTCCCGGATGGCCCGCGCATCCACACCGAAGGCCAGGTACACGTCCGGGCCGACCCATACATTCAGGTTGTCCGGGTTGTAGCAGATGAAGGTGTTGCTGTCCAGAAATACGTCGGCACGGGGGCTGTTTATAGAGAACCGGTCAGCCAGGATGGACAGGATTTCAAACAAAACAGGATTCTGAATCATGCCGTCGGGCAGGGGTTCCGGTTCGTCGGGGTTGAATTCCAGGCTGTCATAGTCGATCACTGTCATCCGGTTATAGGTCAGCATCGTTGTCATAGCGGGCCTCTGGGCAACTTTCAGGGTTCGCAACGCCAAGATACACATACGGGCGTGACCGAGGCTACGGGAGACGGTCTGGAAAATCCGCGGCCCCTGCGCGGCGATGGAAAACCCGGGATGTTAGTCGAACTCCACCAAGGGGTCCTGGGCGCCGACGGAGTCCATGGGCTGCACATGAATGGCGCGAACCGTGCCATCGTGAATGGCACGGATGCTCTGTTCCATCTTCATGGCTTCCACGATGCACACTTCGTCGCCGGCGGATACCTGCTGGCCGGGCCGCACCATGATAGCGATGACCCTGCCGGGCATGGGGCTGCGGAGGGTTTTGTCGGAGGGATCACGGGAGGCGGCGTGGCGGTCCCGCGGCGGCCCGACGATGCGGGCGGCCCTCCGGCGTTCCCCGGCGGGCCGCGGAGGCGGGCGGTTGGGGAGGCCTTCCACTTCGACAGAGATAATCTCCCCCTCCACCGTGACTTCAATCGGGGAGTAGGTGATGTCGCCGACTCTGACCGAGAACCATCGTTCGCCGACCTTGATGCGCATGGGCATTAACGCCATCGGCGGGCTCCTTGGCCAGCCCCTTGAAGGCGGGAGAGGAGTTGTTCCCTGCGCCCGTAGGAACGCCACATATTGGGTTCCAAAACGGCAGCGGCGGGCTCGCCGGCACGGTCCATTGACAACGCCATTGCCACGGCGATAGCTGCGGCGGTCTCCCGGTCTGACCTGTCACCTTCAACTGTGGTCATAAAGCCCCCTTCATCTGGGCTGTGTAGTCCTTTCGGTCTTGCAAGTGAATTGACCTGGAGGGCTCCGGTGGATGGCTTGAAAGGGCTATTACATATACACCACGGTCTTAGAGAGGCTGTGATGGACCACACCCGATTAATAAAGAAAAAGGCGTGAATTTGAAGCGCACGCGACATCACACAACCCTACCTTCACCGCCCTTGCAAGAAGTGACCTCTAGTTTACTATAACTAACCGGCTACTACGCAACATTTTCGTAACAAAAAGCAGGGCCTTTTCATTTTCCGGATTGGGGTAACCGGGTCCTGTCTTTCCCGTGAAAGCGGGACCCTACATGACCGTGGCCTACAGCAATCTTCTCGTGGCAGGACCACATGGATTCCCGCCTGCGCGGGAAAGACGAGAGAATGAAAAGGCCCTGTAACAAAAAACCAGTAAATTCAGCACCCGGTCACGTTGGGGTCTTTACCCTGACCTGCTCCAAGACCGACTGGGACATGACCCGCTTGTCCAGCCAATACTCAACCGTAAATCCCAGCAGCGTTTTCAGTTCTTGCGCCAAGGCGTCATCGACTTGAAGCACCGGCAAACGGAGCAGCGAGGTGCGGTCCAACAGGCGCAACACCTTGAGGGCCCGGAGAGTGAGCGCACGGATGTTGGCGCCGGCGGGACGACATTCCAAGCACAGGACGCCGCCCAAGTCTATGCTGAACCGGTGGCGGTCAGGGACCAAGTCCTCGCCGCACTCCACACAACGGTACAACTCGGGCATAAAGCCCGATGTTCGCAGAAGCACCAGTTCAAAGGACCGCAGGACCAGTTCGGGGTTGGGATCCTGCGCGACGCGGCCCAAGGTTGCCAGTGCCAAGTCGTACAAGGGCAGGTTCTGGTGGGCTTCCGAACCGAAGCCGTCCACCAACTCGGCGACGTAAAAGCCCCGGGCTATGGCTTGGAGGTCGTTCTTGACAGAGGGGAAGCCGTCGATGACTTGGGCTTGGTTTATGTAGTCAAGGTTGCGGCCCCGGTTAAGGGTCAGCCGGACGTGGGTAAGCGGTTCCAAGTGCCCAACGAGCTTGCTGTTGGAGCGGCGGGCGCCCTTTGCCAAGGCGCGGAGCTTGCCCTTCTCCTTGCTGAAGAGCGTCACCAAAAGATCGGCCTCGCCAAAGGGGGCCTGTTTCAGGGTCAGGGCCTCGCAGTGGTAAGTACGAGGGGGAGCCATCGTTACAGTTCCTGGCGTCCTTGAAACGCCCTGCTGAGGGTCAATTCGTCGGTGTACTCCAAGGAGCCGCCCACCGGCAGGCCGCGGGCCAAGTGGGTGATCTTGACCTCTTGTCCAGCCAAGCCGCGGCGGATGTACATGGCGGTGGCCTCACCTTCCAGCGTCGGGTTGGTGGCGATGACCAACTCCTTCACCAGTCCGCCGGAAACGCGGTCGAACAGTTCCTTGAGCTTGAGTTGGTCCGGGCCTATACCGTTGAGAGGGGAGATGACACCGTGGAGAACATGGTACAGGCCCTGGTAGCAGTGGGTGCGCTCCAACGCCACTACGTCCAACGGGTCCTCCACCACGCACATCTGCTCCCGGTTACGCTGGGGACCGGTGCAGATGGCACACAGGGGTGTGTCGGTCAGGTTCTGGCAATCTTCGCAGAAGAGGACGTTGCGTTTGACCGAGATAATAGCGTCCGCCAAGGCGAAGGCCTCCTCATCAGAGAGCCGTATCAGGTAGTAGGCCAGGCGTTGCGCACTTTTGGGCCCAATACCAGGGAGTTGATGCAACTCCCGGATTAACCTGGACAAGGAAGGCGATGCCGCTGGGATTGGATCGGTACTCATTATGCCATCCAGCGAGGTTTGTGATGCCATCCGGCGGGGTTCGTGAGTCCGCGCCTATTATCCGTCATTTGAGGCCGGGGATATTCAAGCCGCCGGTGATGGCGCCCATTTTCTGGGCGGTCAGTTCCTGGATCTTGGTGAAAGCGTCGTTGACCGCCGCCGCCACCAGGTCCTGGAGGAGATCAATGTCTTCAGCCGCTTCCGGGTCGATGGCAACCGACTCGACGTTTTGTTTGCCGGACATGACCACCTTGATGACACCGCCGCCGGCGGTACCCTCGACGGTGAGGGTTTCCAACTCCTCCTGCACCTTCTGTATCTGGGATTGCAGGCGTTGGGCCTGCCGCATCATGTTCCGGTTCATTCCGAGACCTCCTCAATGATTCTGGCGCCCATTCCCAAGGCAATCCTGACCAATGGGCTATTCTGGGCTGGGCCTGCGCCGCCGTCTCGTTTTTCGTCCAAAAGGGTCAGCTTCAGGTCATAAACACTGCCGAGGTGCTGGTTCACCACGTCCTGCACCTGGCGTTTCCCTTCCGGGTATTCCATCTCCTCTTGCATCCGCTCCATGTGGGCGCGGTGGGTAAACGCCAGCACCAAGGTGTCGCCCTCTACGGCGATGGCATCGGCCCGGCAATCGCGCAACAGCGCACCAAGGTTATATTTTCGGCCCTTGTGACGGCCCAACGCCTTTACGGTAGCCGACCAACGGCCCGCCAAGCTATTGTCGTCTGCCGCGGGAGGCCGGCTTGCGACGGGGGCAGGGGTGGAGTCGGTCCATGGCGGTTGAGGCCGGCTTGTCGGGGCAGCCGCCTGCGACGGAGGCGGAGCCTGGGATTGGGGAGCGCGCGAGGCGGGCCGCTGCTGCGCCGGGGGGCGGTCGGCGACGGCCCCTAAACGGGTCGGAGGGGCGTCGATTTCACGTTGCGAGCGGGCCTGTTCACCGGCGCCATTTAGCGCCGGGTCCTCGTAGCCGCAGATTTCCACTGCCGCCACTTCCAATGGCAAGGTGGAGGGAGCGTCGTGACGCATGTTGACGTCCCCCCATAGTTTCAACGCCCTGACGATGCGCCCACCCTGCACTTGGGCCGTCAATTCCCGTATGCGGGACAAGGTTTGCTCGGCCAAGTCCAACGAGCCGGCAGAGTCGCCTTGACGCCACTGCACCAGCATAGCGGCACGCAGCAACTCCAGGGTCTGTCGGTGAAGCTGCCGGGAGTCCACGCCGTCCCAAGCCGCTTGATTGATTGCGCCCAAGGCGTCGGCGGTGTTGCCGGTGAGCAGGTAGGAAACCAACTCCAACTCACGTTCGCCGTGGCCCAATCCCAGCAGTTCCTCCACTTGGCGGACGCTGATGCCGTCGGCGTAGGACACCGCGAGTTGTTCCAGAAGGTTTTCCGCATCCCGAAGGCTGCCCCCGGCATAGCGGGACACCAAGCGCAGGGCGTCAGGATCTACGGCCACTCCCTCCGTCCGTGTAATTTCCTCCAAACGAGTGTTAATCAGATCGGAGGAAATGCGGCGGAAGTCAAACCGCTGGCAACGGGAGATAATCGTCGGGAGAATCTTGTGGGCCTCGGTGGTGCAAAGGATGAAAATGACATGGCCGGGAGGCTCTTCCAAGGTCTTCAAGAAAGCGTTGGAGGCCGCGTCGGTGAGCATGTGGGCTTCGTCGATGATGTAGACTTTGCGGCGGCCCTGGACGGGGGAAAAGTTCACCTTTTCCCGTATATCCCGAATCTCGTCGATTCCGCGGTTGCTGGCGGCGTCGAGTTCGATGATATCCATGAACCGCCCTTCGTTAATCGACTGGCAAATGATGCAGGCGTTACAGGCGTCGCCGTCCTGAAGATCGAGGCAGTTGACCACCTTGGCCAAGATACGGGCGGTTGTAGTTTTGCCGCTGCCGCGGGGGCCGCAGAACAGGTAAGAATGAGAGACACGCCCCTGCTTGGCAGACTGGCGCAAAGTAGTAGAGACGTGCTCCTGGCCTACCAACTGGCTGAAGCAGGAGGGCCGCCATTTCTGGTAGTACACTTGGGTCGTCATTGGCCCCGGGCCTCATGAACTCCGCCGGATGGCATGAAGTGAGTTACCGACGCCAAGGCGGCCCGCTCTTTGCTTTGCATCCGTTCCAGGTCTTCGGTCTCCAAGTGGTCGTACCCCACCAAATGGAGTACGCCGTGGACTATGAGGAGGGCCAACTCACGCCCCAGCGGAACGTTCCTCTCAGCAGCCTGCCGCTGGGTTTGAGGAAAGGATATTATTACTTCTCCAAGAGGAGGCGGCTCTTCCAACGGCAGAATAAAGCCCGACATGGCTGTATCCGCGTGGTCTTGCATCGGGAAGCCGTCTTCTTCGTCCTCTCCACCCCAATGCCCGGAGTGTTCCGCGGAAAATGAGAGCACGTCCGTCACTTCATCCAGCCCGCGGAACCGGCGGTTCAAGTCCCGCACGGTTTCGTCGCCGGTAATTACCAAGCCGACCTGGGCGGGTCCGCCTTCAGGGAGCGCCTCGCCAAGGCCGGCTTCCATCACCATACGCAGCCATTCTTCGGACAACCGTGCCCGGAAAGGCTCGTCGATCGAAACGTCTATTTCCCCAAGCAGTTGCGGGTGATAAGTCATCCGGGACCCTTCGGGGGAGACTGCCGCACTTGCCGACATTAACGGGACTTGAGTCAGACCAAGTGTGGGCCAATGATAGCATTGGGCAGGTAGGTCATCAATAAGATGGTGACGCGGGTCGGGAGCTTTTTAATCTCGCTCCGGAAGCAGTTGTCCTGAACTGTGATTCATTTAATTTGGGCAATTTGGGTGATTCCCCGATTGGGACCGAGTTTGCCGGAGAGGGTTTATGACGAACCCTTCTACACCTCGGCCAGTTGTTCCGCATCGTCAATGTAGCGGCTGGTCCCACGAATCAGTTCCTCGACGAACTCATGCGGTTCGCAGTGACCGTCGTAGAAACAGTCCGAATGAAGATAGTGGACTATATCGCTGAACCGCCCTCGCAGCGATGCAAGTCCCTCTCCTTCTTGTCCCAATCTACGTATGCCGGCCGAGGTCTGGTTCGTCCTTTGAGGCATATCATTGGTCATTGAAAGAATCAATGCGTCGGTCGCTCTCTTGGTGGCACACCAGGCCTTTTCCGCAGCGTCCCGGATATCGCCCGCCTCCAACCGTTCCAGGGCTTGGAGATGGACTTCTCGGGCGTCGGAAAATAACTCCGCCGCCGTCAGCGCAGTCGTCATGGGCAATTCCCCGTGTTGTCTTTAGAAAAACTGAAGCACGACTATGTCTGGCGTCGATCCCTTAGGCGGGACGGCGTTATCCAGCCACTCCGTGCTTACGCGAGTCAATGTATCAGACACCGCTCTTGCGGTCAACGTCCGTCCACAGTTCCTCTTACGTGTTACGTGCTCCCGTAAAGCCGGTTGAGGTTGGCGTAGCGGGCGGGGTCCAGGGTTTTGCCTTGCAAGGCCGGGTGGTCGGGGCCGTAGCGGTGGGAGCGGAAAACGCCGTTGGCCATCCCGAACTGGGACGGAACAACGAACGGGCTAATGTATTCCCAGACTATCTCGTTTCCGGGGGTTACCTCGAACAGCCGGCCCGCAAGACCCTCGGTTATCAAGGTGTTGCCGTTGGGGAGGCGCTGCGCCCCGCCGGTGAAATGGGTGAAGAAGGAAACCAGCGGCAGTCCGCGGTACTGCCACACGATTTGGCTGGTGGCAGGGTCCACCTCGATGACCCGGGAGTGGCTCAGCCCCCGCCGGTGCGAGCCGTTGTCCAGCAAAAGGACGTGGCCGTTGTCCAAGTAGGTGGGATGGTGTTGATGGGAGATGTTCCCGGGGCCCCACTTCCAAATGAACTCCCCCGTAGACCGGCCCACCAAGGCCACGGTGTCCAGGATACGGAAACTAATCAGGAAGGTGCTGCCGTCGGGCGACGACGTGAGGTCGTTTGCGCCGCCCCAGGCTTCACGACTCTCCAAGGGGCAGATTACGTCGGTTTCGGGGTTTAGATGGTCGGCGGACCGCCAGATGTTCACCTCGGTCCCGTCGGGAGCTACCTCCACAACCTGGTCGCTGAACATCTGCTCCGGGTCGGCGGCGGTGGCAAACCCGCCCCGGACCCGCCGAGTGAGTTCGGCTGATATCCTGTCCCGCTGCAACAGGAACAGGTTGTTGCCGTTGGGCAGCCGGTTATGCCGCCGCATGCTGGGGTTGTAGTACTCCCAGACCAACCGGCTCTCCCAGTCCAGTTCGCGGATGTGATCGGCGCCAGGAGGGTTGGACCCTTGGTCGCGGAAGAGCAGGTTGCCGTTGTCCAGCAGGTAGCCATAGGCGATGCCGCCGGGATAGTGCCACCGGTGAACGAAGTTTCCTTCCATGTCTATCAGGTAGGCATCATCCCCTCCGTTGGCCGAGAAGAGGGTATACCCACGGTATGCGCCGGCCGCGTGGTAACGGACCAAGCCCGTAGGACGGTAGGACGTAGTCATGAGATGTGCCTCCTGTGCAAATTAGAGATTATTTCAAAATGAACCGGTCCTGCTGATTTCCCTGGGCAGCTGACCGAGACCCATGGATTCCCGCCTGCGCGGGAATGACGGGTTTGGTACTGTGAGGGCCACGTATGAAACATGAAAATATCTATTTTCATGGCAATGACGGGTTTGGTAGTGCGCCAAGTTTTGAGATAGCTTTTTAGTCTTTAACTGAAGCGGGGCGCGCGCCCTCCAAGTAGTGGGTGTGCTCTTCCGAGTAGGGATCCAACGCCGGGAAGAAGACCATGATTTCAGCCGCCCGGTCACCGACTACCCGGAACCCGTGCTCCGCTCCGGGAGGTATAGCGACCGTATGGTTCTTGCCAACGGTGCGCACCTCCCCATCGATACGCACTTCAAGGACACCGTCCATTATGACGATAAGCTCGTCGATGGTGTGGGTATGCAGGGGCGCGCCAGCACCGGGTTCTCCGGTGCTGATGTTGAGAGTGCTGGTAAGGCCCTCCTCCCCGCCAACTATGTCCCACTTGCGGTAGCCGGGACGCCAAGGGACTTCCGGGGCCTCGTTGTGATTGATGATAGGCATGGCTTACTCCACGAATTTAATTTCCTGACAAAATCCTGGCATCTTCGATGTACTGGTCCGTCTCCCGAATCCGCCGTTCCGTTGTTTCAATGGGGTCACACAATCCGAGATAAAAGCACTCGCCATGGAGGCTTCCCATCCGGGTGTAGTAACGGCGTATCAGGATATCGACACGCCCGTCCTGCCGCACCAGTTCATTCAACCCCCTGGTTGTCATCGGCGTCTTTTCCGGCTCAACGCCCGTCCAGGCGAGGTTCAAAGCGTCGGTGGCCCGCTTAGCGGCGCACCACGCCTTCTCCGCCGCGTCCCTGATGTCCCCGGCTTCAAGCCTTTCAAGGGCGCTCCGGTGTAGTTGTGTTGCATCCTCGAATATGGTCTCTACTGCACCGGTCATTGTCATATTGTTGCCTTCCCTGATAGCTGCCGCTGCATAGTGGAGTCCGTTTTGGTCTACAGCGCTCAGCGTCAACCCTGCCGAAATTATACTGCTCGCAATCTTGTTCGCAAAGTTTGGGAGGGCCATTACTCTGGACATGTGCATAGTCTTATCCGAGGCCAGGGCCTTTTCATTTTCCGGATTGGGTTAAATGGGTCTCGTCCTTCCCGCGAAAGCGGGAACCTACACGACCGTGGCCTATGGCAACCTTCTCGTGGCAGGACCATATGGATTCCCGCCTGCGCGGGAAAGACGAGATAATGAAAAGGCCTTGTGTCCAAGGTCGTCTATGATGGGTTTCAAGCGTGAAAACGGGTATACTTTATGTTATTAGCGCGGTTTATCCCCATAGAAAGGGGAAATTTATGTCGAGAGGCGGTTATTGCTATGGGAAAGGACTATAGTATCTGCGTAGGCGCCGTCGGTTTTGGGGGAGGGGTCTGGCACAGCCCGGACGGAGGAGAGAACTGGAACCGGATCAGAGACCCATTCCCGTTGGGAAGCCAAGTCAGGGGAATGGCCGTCTATCCCGATAACCCCAACCGCATCCTGGCCGGGTCCGACTACGGCATTTATCGCAGCGAAGACAAGGGGGCCACTTGGGGAAAGCTGTGGTCGCCCATGGATGGAATGCCAATCTGGTCGATAGCCATAGACCCGCAGGATACCCAGACTATTTTTGTGGGAATCAAACCGGCGGCCCTGTTCCGTTCCCGGGACGGCGGCAGTAGCTGGACCAAGCTGTCGGTACAGATGGCCCAGGAATGCCATATCGGTCCTCCGATGGTGACCATGCTGATGGTGGACCCGAAAGACCACCGCACCGTCTGGGCCGGAGTCGAGGTGGATGGCGTGTACCGCAGTTTGGACGGCGGTGACACTTGGACCCACGTCGAAGGCGGCGTGCATCCTGACATCCACGGCATGGCCATCAGTCCTGGGGAGCCGAACCAGGTCCTGGCGAGCACCCCCCGTGAAATCTTCGCCACCACCGACATGGGCGAAAGCTGGCAGTCAGTCGTCACAACCGCGGGGTTCCCCCTGCCCTACAGCCGGGGTATTGCTTTCAAGCCCGACGACCCCAATGTTATCTACGCCGCCCTTGGCGACACAGCCATCGGCAGCACAGGTGCGCTCCAACGCTCCAAAGACGCAGGCAAGACTTGGGAGACGCGACCCCTGCCGGTGGAACCCAATTCCAATATCTGGTCCATCGCTACGCACCCCGGAGACCCTGATGTCGTACTCGCCTCCAGTCTATTGGGCGAGATTTACTCAAGCAGCGACGCTGGCGATTCCTGGCAGAAGTTGAAGCGGGAGTTCAGCGAGGTGGGAGCAATGGCCTGGGTGCCTAATTAGGCGCTGTCCGGGGGCATCCTTCAAGGGTGACGGGTGCCTCACGCCTTACAAGGGCAAGGGGCGAAGGGAATCTTCGCCCCTTATTATTGGACGAAACCACCTATCCACACCTGTCTTTCCCGCGCGGGCGGGAATCCAACGAACCTAGACGACGCCCGACTGCTTCAACGCCTCTATCTCGTCTCTGGAGAAGCCTAGTTCGCCGCAGAGGACTTCCTGGTTGTGTTCTCCTATGAGGGGGGCGCGGCGGTAGATGCGCCAAGGGGAGCCGTTGAAGATGGCCGCGGGGCCGGGATAGGTGAATTCCCGCTCCAGTTCGGGGTGTTCGACGGGAGTGAAGAAGTTGCGGTCTTCCAAGTGGGGGTCTCCGATGATGTCGTTCATGGTGCGGATGGCGCCCCAAGGGAAGTCCCGTTCCTGACCGCCTTCATAGGCGTCCAATAGCGGCATATTGGCGAAAAAATTCTGGAATACTTCCGAGAAATGCTGCCCGCTCTGCTCCAGCAAAGCCGGGTCCTGGTATTTCTCATCCATCAGGTCTCCGGCCAGTCCGTGGGAGTCCATCCACTCGACCAGAATCCTCAACCGAGCCGGAGTGAGGTTGGTGCCGGAGCGGGTAGTGTTGAGCCAGCCGCCGTCCTTGGTGGCGAACTGGATGGCCGACGACTGGTCAGGAGACGCGTGCCTGCCCGTGTGGCGGCGCACTACTTCTCCGGTGGAGAGGTATATGGCGATGGCGCCCTCGGTGGTGAGGCAGCAGGCCTCGTGGACCGACACGTCGATGTACTGGCCTTCCCCGGTGAGGTCCGAGTGGTAAAGAGCGGCCATGATGGCCATGTAGGAGTAATGGCTGGCGATGTGCCAAGCATTGCCTCCACCCGGAGCGATGGGCGGAGCGCCCGGCACGTCCTCTTCATCGTAACCGGAGGACGCCATCTGGCCTCCGCCGGCAAGGTGCACCAAGTCGGACGTTTGATAGTCACGCCAAGGGCCGTCCTGTCCAAAGGGAGTGACGGAGCACATGATGAGGCCGGGATTGTCTGCCGACAGAGTTTCGTAGTCCAGCCCCAGTTCTTTCATATACCCGGGCGGGAAACTTTCCAACACCAGCCCGGCGGTGGCGGCGAGTTTGCGGAAGACCTCGCGGCCTTCAGGCTTGGTTATATCCAGGGTTATGCCGCGCTTGGAGGTATTGTAATGCCAGAAATAGAGGCTACGCTCGGGGTGGGCCTCGTCGTCCAGAAACGGCCCGATATTCCGGGTCTCCTGGCCGCCGGGCGGTTCGATCTTGATGACGTCTGCGCCCAAGTCGGCCATCAACTTCCCGCAGAACTGAGCGTGCTCGTTGGTCAGCTCCAACACCCGCAGTCCGGCCAAGGGGCCGGGCAAGCTATTTTCAGACCCGGCTGCCGTCATATGTCCCCCTATCCGTTGATGGCTTGCTGAATATAGTCGTACTTGGGCCTTGATTCCGGCCAAAAGACGCCTTGGTCGTAGCCATCGAGCAGATCGTCGCGACTCACCCCCAACAGGTCGACCATGATTCTGGCAGTGTGCTCTCCAATCAAGGGCGGGGGCCCTTTTACCGCCACCTTTTCGCCATCCAGCCGGAAGGGAGCGCCCTGGAACTTCCACGGGCCCAGCATGGGATGCTGCCGCTCGGTGTACATACCGCGGGACCGAAGCTGCGGGTCGTTTTCGATGCGGTCCTGGGAGCTTTGGACCGGCATGGCACGAACCTCGGCAGCTTGGCACTTGTCCGCCAAATCGTACTTTTCCAGAGTGCGGGTCCATTCCTCGATCCCCCGGTCCATCTCGTCCTGGTGTTCGAGTCGACCCTCCAATCTCTTGAACCTGTCATCCAACGCCCAGCCTGGCCTCCCCATAAGGTCGACAAGGCTTGCCCACTCTTCGTCGGAAAGACAGGCAATGACGCACCAATCGTTGTAGCCGCCGCCGAGGGTACGGTAGGCGTTGTGGGGCGCCACGATGGGGCCGCGGTAGTTGTTCATAACCGGCGCGCCGGGCCAGACGGTGCGGTTGCCCGGAGGGTATCCTTCCCGCCGCGAGTCCCGTCCGTTGACCGTCTTGTCCAGGAAGGCCGCACCGGTGAGGGTGATGCCGGTAATCATCTGGGACAGATCAACGTGCTGTCCCTGGCCAGTCCGGCTGCGATGCCGGAGGGCAGTCAGGGCGCACATTGCGCCGTACATGCCGCCGGTGTCGTCCAAATAGGACCAGCCCCATCCGGCGGGCGGCTTGCCGGGCAGACCGGAAAGGTAGGTCAGTCCAGACAGAGCTTGGGCGGCGGGACCCATGGTGCCGAAATAGTGCTGGCGTCCGGTGTGGCCGAAACCGGCCATTGAAACGTAAATCACGTCGGGCCGGAGTTTTTTCAGGTTCTCGTAGCCCAGACCCCAGCGGGTCATTATCCGGGAGCTGAAATTCTCGATGACTATGTCTGAAACCGAGATCAGGCTTTTGACGGCTTCGAGACCCTTGGGATGGCGGACATTGACGCTAATGCCCAGCTTTCCGGCGTTGGTGTCGGCGAACTGGCCGGTGGAGTTGGGCCCCGGCTCCACGCCGGGCGGTATGGTGAAGCGGTTTTGCCGAAGGGTGTCGAGGTTCTCAGGCCACTCCACTTTGATGACCTCGGCCCCCAGGGTCGCCAGCCACCGGGCCGCCCATGGGCCGGCGCGGACCCAAGTGAAGTCCACGACGCGGATGCCTTCCAAGGGCCGGTTTTTCTTGCGCCCTTCCATTGGCTTACCTTGGGATGGATTCCCGCCTGCGCGGGAATGACGAGCCGATGCAGAATGACTGGCGGGGTCCGCAGGGTCGGGATGATTTCCGGTGGCCTGTGTCATTTTGGACCAATCCTATTCGGCAGAATCGGTGTCCCTGAGAAGCCAGGGTTCCTCGGCAGCTTCATGGGGCCAAAGGAACTCGAACCCTGCATCGAGGGCATATTTCTTGTCCAAGTCTTCCCTATCGCCGATGTGGTAGTAAACGTCTGCTTGGAACTTGGCCTTCACGTCCGGCAGCATGTGTTTCGGAACCGCGAAGTCCACCGGGATATTGTGCCGTTCCCAGATGGCCCTCTGGCTGCTCATGGGGCGGTCGGAACAACTGCCAATCAAGTAACCTTTCTCTTGGGTGCGTCTTACCATATCCATGGTCAAAATTCCGGGAGGATCGCCAACCTCCAGGGTGCCGTCTATGTCAAAACTTATCAGTATTACCAAGCGGGATCACCTCTACTGGATATGTAGTGCCGTAGATTCCCGCCTGCGCGGGAGTGACGGGCATGGTTCGATGGGATCACCTCTCCCTGACTCAGCATCTCGATAGCGTCATCGTAGAGGACCCTTGAGTCCTCGAAGATCTCCTGAACTCTGTCAGTGGCAACCCAATCCATTGGCCTCCTGGTTCACCAGCCGAATGGCCACACGCTCTAATCGGGGGTGGCACTCCACACGGTGAAGTTACCGCCCGTAGGCATGGGACCGCCGGAGACTGCGATTTCGGGCTTTACTCCCGTGACCTGCCGGGCGCCGGCCCGTCGTTGCAACTGCTGCATGCAGTCGGTGTGCATCCAGAAACGGCTGCGGCCGCTCCCGATGTTGCCGCCGCTGGGTAGAACCGGGTTCGGTCCCTCGATGCTGATGTCCGTCTGGTAGAAGTCCAGAGCGTCCCCGAATTTCATTCCCCGGTAGCCCAGGCCCTCGATGTGGAACTGGTGGAACTGAGCGAAGCCGTCATACATATTCTCGAAGGAAAGGTCATCAGCGGTGATGCCGGCCCCTTCATATATCTTTCGCCCGGTAAAGGCAGTCTCCGCTTGTATCTCTTCCAGGGTTGGCGTGAGGCTTCTGGCCGTGCCCCTGCTCGATGCGTGGTTGAGGATGTAAACGGGACTCTGCTTCATATCCTGGGCCCGTTCGGCGGTGGTAAAGAGGTAGGCCGCAGATGTCATGATCGGTATGTCGTTGTCGAAGAGGTTGGCCGGCTTGGCGATCCAACGTGACGCTAGGTAGTCCTCCGGAATGAGTTCTTCGGGCCGGTGCTGAGCCCAATACCCTTCAGGGAACATCAGGCCGTTCCTCCTTGAATTCTGCATAAACGGGGCCATCATGTCGTGGTTCTTACCATACTTATGGCAGTACTCGGCGAACTGCAACGCAGTGCCAAAGCAACCGGGGCCGCCCCAGAGAGTTCGCCCGGGGCCAATGGCGTAGCCTCCGGGGACAGTGTCGGCAGCGCTGATACCTCCGTGGTTGTACCGGCCTTCCAGATTGTGCCAACCCTTGAGCACCAAGCAGGTGTCGGTCAAGCCATCACCGACAGCTTGGGCGGCGACGACGATGGCGGCGGACATACATCCGGGGGCGTACATGGTGAACTTGACGTTGGTCAACTCCGGCATGTTCTTCAGGAGCCACTCGGCGCTAAGCTGGCCTATGCCGTCCAACGGGTTGTCGGTAGGATTGAAGGCATTGACCACGTCCATGGGCACCGGAGTATCCTCGGGCCAGTGCGCACCGGTGGTAGTGACCGGCACCACCACCAAACCGTCGACCTGGTCCGGAGAAACACCGGCATCCTCCATGGCTTTTCGCAGGGCCAGAATACTGTTGGCGCCTACCGAGGTTTCCGGCTTGCCGTCCCAGCGCCGAGCCGTCGGAGAATGTCCGATACCGACTGCCGCCACCTTCCCCCGGTGTTGCCAAATTCCCAAACCTTCGGTGGACCGATACATAGATTCCGGAGCGTTCTGAGTGGTCATTGTTCACTCCTTTCTGTGATTCCCGCCTGCGCGGGAATGACGGATGGTATGATGGGAATGACGGTTAGTATGGCTTCTGATTTCGCCTGCACGGGAATGGCCGTTGGTATGGCCTGTGATTTCGCCTGCACGGGAATGACGTTATTATGGCCTGTGATTTCGCCTGCGCGGGAATGGCCGTTATTATGGCGAGAATGACGGGCGGTATGGAAAGACAGGCGGGTCTAGCCTGCGACGCGCCACTCGGGGACTTTTTGGCCGTTGGTGGTGGCCTCGAACACCACTTCCACAGCGGCGCCCACAGGGACCTCGTCCACCGGCGTCCCGGGTAAGTGGGAGTACATCTGTATACCGGGGTCTTCGTCCAACATAACCACGGCAAGGTTGAAGGGTATATCCTCTTTGAGGGAAGCTATCGGGCAGTCGTATACTACACAGTAGTTGTATATCTTGGCCCGGCCGCTCATTTCCTTCCATTCCAGGTTGTCCCCGGAGCGGCATTGGCCGCACACCGGCGACGGCGGGTGCTGCAACCGGTCGCAGGACTTGCAGTTCTGGATGACCAACCGTTGGTCGTTAGCAGCAACCCAGAAAGGTTTAGTCAATTCATCTGATATTACGCCCTGCTTTGGCATATCTTCCACCTGTTTCGGAATTTTTCGGAGCGGATTGGAAATTGAAGAGCTTGTTTTGGTCAACGATAATCACATTTGCTTGATATGTCAAAATGTTTAGAAGCTAATTCCCGCCGCGCCGCTCGGCGACGGCTTTCACAAGGAGATGCCGCAAATGACCCAGCATGCTTCTTCATCTTCGGCAGGCAACGACGCACCGGGACTTTTGGAAACAGCCGGGCCGGGAGCACCTCCGCCCGTAGCCGGCCAGAGGCCGCATAGTTCCACCCATCACGGGGTTACCATTGAGGACCCGTGGCACTGGCTGCGCGACCCTGGCTATCCAACGGTAAACGACGCCGACGTGCTGGCGTATCTCGCAGCCGAGAACGAATACTTCGAAGCTGAGATGTCGCCACACAAGGAGTTGATGGACACTATCTTTGAGGAAATAAAGGCTCGGCAGCAACCGGACCTGTCCAGCGTACCGTGGAAGCGCGGCGACTGGTATTACCAGTGGAGCTATCAGGAAGGAAGCCAGTACCGTGTGTGGATGCGCTGGCCGGCAGGCGGCCCCAACGCGCGGGAAACAGCAACCGCCGACGCCCATACGATACTGGACGAGCCTGCGCTGGCGGAGGACTACGAATACTTCCGCCTCGGCTCGATGTCAGTCAGCAACGGCGGCTCCTTACTCGCCTACAGCACCGACACCGACGGCTCCGAGCGGTACAAGATAGTGGTGAGGGACCTGGATACCGAGGAGATGCGGGAGGACGAAATTGAGGGCACCATAGGAAGCGCGGTTTGGGCGGCCGACGACGCGTCGTTCTTCTATGCGGTGGTGGACGAGAACTGGCGCCCGTGGCAGATACGAAGGCATACGCTGGGGCAACCCGCGGAACGAGACTCCATCGTCTACGAGGAAACGGACCCCGGCTTCTTCGTCGGCCTGTCGATAACCACGTCCAGGGAGTACATCCTCATCGGCGCGGGCGACCACGTCACTTCGGAGGTGCGCCTGATACCCGCGTCTGATCCGGGCTCCGCGCCAATCCTGGTCTCTCCCCGCCGGACCGGTCACGAGTACTCGGTGGAGCACCAAGGCGACCGCTTCATCATTCGCACCAACGACAGGCACAAGAACAACCGCTTGGCGACAGCCCCCGCTGACGACCCCGGCGAAGGGGCTTGGACGCCACTGGTGGACCCCTCCGATTCACACTACATACGGAGCCACGAAGCATTCGAGGACTTTATCGCCGTAGAGGAACGCATCGACGGCCTGGACCATCTGCGCTTGATCGACCGGGCGGGGGAGTCAACCTACATACCCTTCCCGGAGTCGGCGTACACCGTTCATGCCGCCACAAACCCGGAATTCCGGACGGACACGCTGCGCTTGGAGTACACGTCGATGGTGACGCCGACGACCGTGTTCGACTATCACGTTGAGACCGGCGAACTCGAAGTCCGCAAGGTTCAGCAAGTCCCCAGCGGGTACGATGCCTCGGAATACGTTACCGACCGGGTAATGGCCCCAGCCCGCGACGGCGTGCAGGTTCCCATGTCCATCGTCCGCCACAGGGAAACCCCGGTGGACGGCACGGCGCCACTGTACCTTTACGGGTACGGCGCTTACGGCTACGCCATTCCGCCGTCGTTTTCCACCACGCGGTTGTCGCTGCTGGACCGGGGGTTCATCTTCGCCATCGCCCACATTCGCGGGGGCGACGACCTGGGGTACCGCTGGTACGAGGCCGGCAAGCTAGACCAGCGCGCCAACACGTTCAACGACTTTGTGGATGTCGCCCATCACTTGATAGAGCATGGCTACGTGACAGAGGGCCGTATCGCCATTGCCGGGGGCAGCGCCGGCGGCCAGCTTATGGGCGCGGTGGTGAATCAAGCGCCGGAGTTGTGGGGCGCCGTCGCGGCCCACGTTCCATTCGTTGACGCGCTGAACACTATGCTGGACGATACTTTGCCTCTCACCCCCATCGAGTGGCCGGAGTGGGGCAATCCGATAGAGGACCAAGCCGCTTTCGAATGTATCCGGTCTTACTCGCCATACGACCAGCTTATGCACCGCGATTACCCTCCGATGCTGGTGACTGCGGGACTGAACGACCCCAGGGTGACCTACTGGGAGCCCGCAAAGTACGTAGCAAAGATGCGGACGTTGAAAACGGACGGCAACCTGCTGCTGCTGAAGACCAACATGGGGGCGGGCCACGGCGGCAGGTCGGGAAGGTACGACCGGCTGTACGAGGTGGCGGAGGAGTACGCATTCATGCTGGCGAGCATGGGGTTGACGGAGAATATTCAAAGTGAGGACAGCTAATTTACTAATTCATTGTCATTCCCGCGCAGGCGGGAATCTATACTCGCCGAGGTAAGAGGCCGCTACTGCCAACAAATGACCCTGGATTCCCGCCTGCGCGGGGGAATGACGGTTTGAGGCGAGATTCCGCTATGGGAAAAGACTTTACACAGATACGGGCGGCTCAATTCCGGCGGCGCTTGCCTGTCTGATGCAGCCAGTGGTACAAACACAGGAAGCGGGCCGGGAACGCCCGCTTGAAAGGAGGTTGGACATGACCCGCTTGGAAGGAAAGGTGGCGTTGATCACGGGGGCCACGGGTGGCATAGGCCGCGCTGCGACGAGACTATTTGCCAACGAGGGGGCGCGGGTGGCGTTGGTTGACCTTAATGAAACGGCGCTCCAGGAGGCCGTGCAGTCAATCGGCGAAGACCGGGCCAGCTACACCGTAGCCGACGTGACGCAGCCCGACCAGACCCAGGCCTACGTGAACGCGGCCGTGGAACGTTGGGGCGGCATCGACGTGCTGCTGGCCAACGCTGGCATCGAGGGAGCCATGTATTCGATACCGGACTATCCGATAGAAGTCTTCGACCGGGTCATGGCGGTCAACGTGCGCGGAGTTTGGCTGGGAATCAAGTACGTGGTCCCGGTGATGCGCGAACGTGGAGGCGGCAGCATCGTGGTCACCTCTTCGACCGCGGGCATCGGCGGGACGCCGGATATGTCGGCGTACAACACCAGCAAGCACGCGGTTATCGGCTTGATGCGCACCGCCGCGCTGGAGGGCGCGCCGTTCGGCATCCGGGTCAACACCGTGAACCCTTCCCCGATTGAAACCCGCATGATGCGGTCGATCGAGGAGATGCGTGTGGCGGCGCTGGACGACTCCTCGGTAACGGTCGACCAAGTGAAACAGGTCACGGCGACGCGTATACCGCTGGAACGGTACGGAAACCCCGCGGAAGTGGCCCAGATGATGCTGTTTCTAGCCAGCGACGACAGCAGCTTCTGCACAGGCGGCGTTTACATGGTGGACGGCGGCAGGTCGGCGGGGACCAGGTAGGGGGGCTTTAAGGAGGCGGCGTGACCATCATAGAAAGTGGTGTCTGCCAAGATAACGGTCAAGTTTCCCGGCCGACTCACCGATTGGCACACATAACACGTCAATGTCCTTGAGCTGCGTCTCCGTGAAACGTCCGCGGCCAGAGGCTCCAACAGGTCCCCGGCGCGTTGAACGCTATGGTGGGCACACATACACTTCTATCACGCAATCGAACATGGCGCAGAGGCCTCATACATTGCGTCGCATTCCGTGTCTAATCTCTATTACTTGGTGGCTCCGGCGCTTGGAGGAGTAAGTGCTCGCGACTTCATCGTCGAGTTGACACGGTTTGTGGCCGCGGCCGCAACCGACACGCAGGGCATCCGCTACGCCGCCGAACTCCCAATAGCAGACTTTGAGGACGCCATGCAGGTAGCTGTCGCCCGCGCCTGTGGCGCCCGATACATAGTCACCAAGAACGTCAGGGACTACGAACGCTCTCCAATCCGTACGGTCGACCCGCAGGAGGCGGTGACTGCGTTGTTCTGATGGTTGCCGATGCCATCACATCGTAGAACGCGTTAGCGCAGTATCCGAGCCGAGCGAACGGCCAGTTGCTTGAAGGACTTCGGTTTCGTGAGTCTACGCCTTGACAGGACGGTATGTTACAGGCCTCCGCATCGAAAGGGTAGCGTCCTAAAAGGGCACCATTGGAGAGAGGGGGTCTTTCTACTACAATATGCAGATATGCCGATGCCGCTCGAATTCGTCATAGATGGGCCTCCTCTGTCGCGAGTATCAGACGGACGCTTCAGACGAAGGTGGGAGCAGGCTGTGCACACTGCAGCCAAGCAACACTGAGGCAATAGTGACCCATTCGAGGGGCATGTGTTCGTGTCAATTACTAACTTCTTCCTCAATGGCCCCCTCCTGATCTAGACAACAAGGCTAAGCCAATTTTGGACGCCTTACGGACGGTGGTTTATGAGGAAGACCGTCTTGTATCCGATTTGCTCTGTCGCAAAAGAGATCGGAGAGATGATCTCCGCATTCCCAACCCCTCCCAAGTATTGCTGGCACGTCTCGCAGACCCTGGTTCATTCGTCTACATTCTAGCCGATGATGCCTTAAACCAAGGGGTGACAATATGAACAGGGAAACCACTGACTCCGAATACCTTTTAGCTCACAAGATCGCAGAAGAATATCGCGGCAAGGGCTATGAGGTGTCACGAGAAGTGCCACTCGACTTTTTCCCTGGATTTCCCGCTGACCTCGTAGTAAGGAAGGACGGTGAGGCAAGAGTAATAGAGGTCAGACATAGGACCTCGCTAGCCGCAAACCCCAAGGTAAGGGAATTGGCCAGCATCATCGATTCGATGCCAGACTGGAACTTTGAACTGATTTTGGTGGGAGAACCGGAGAAGTTGGACTCGCCCGAAGGGATATGCTCCTTCGGGCGTCAGGACGTCCTCCAACGGATAGGTGAGGCCGAAAGAGCCCTCGCGTCTGACCTCCCCGAGGCTGCCTTATTGCTCGCATGGTCAGCACTGGAAGCAACAGCCAGGTCACGGATCGCAGAGCAAGGATACGCGGCTTCCGACGTCACCACGTCGGGTTTTGTTCTTGACCAAGCCGTATCTCTCGGAGTCATATCCCCGGAGGCATATCATGACCTGTCCAAAACACAGAAGTACAGAAACGCCATAGTCCATGGATTCAGCCTCAACGACTTCAGCAATGAGATAGTAACGGACTTAATCGAGAACGTACTCCGCATGATGGACCAAGAGTAGAGGCGTCAGGGGCGGCGGGAGCCAGCAACATGTTGAATCGAGGCGGAGAACAGATCTACGTCGCGGAGCTGACAGTACCGACATGCTTCTATCCGAGCAAAGAAAAAAGATACCGCCTTGAAGACCCTGTCGGATTCCGCGTCAGCAAAGGTTACTATGCAATCCGCCCTCCTGATGAACAATCTACCTTGGATGGATATGCTGAACTGGTCCCTGTCTTCGAGTTCGTTAGTCATGAAATCAAGGAAGCAGAAGAACATGCATTGAAGGTAGGTAGAATGTTCGGTTCCGTGGCGTCTGAGGTGGACGGAGGGGTTAACTTGCTGACCGACTTTGCACAAGCCCTGGGTTACGCTGCAGGGCCTTTTCATTTTCCGGATTGGGTTAAACGAGTCTCGTCTTTCCCGCGAAAGCGGGAACCTACATGACCGTGGCTTATAGCAAACTTCTCGTGGCAGGACCACATGGATTCCCGCCTGCGCGGGAAAGACGAGAGAATGAAAAGGCCCTGGGTTACGCTGCCACCCGCTTGAGAGGGCGTTGTTCCCAAAGGTAAAATAGGACCTTCACCGCATGAGCCAGTCTGAACACCAAATAGAGGTCAACGGTATCTGGAAGGTATTCGGCGACAGGCCGGAACGCTGCCTTCAGCCAGACTATGCATCGAAGAGCCGCGCTGAAATCCAGGAGGAATTGGACCTTGTGATTGCGCTGAGGGACGTATCCTTCAGCGTCGACACGGGACAGATTTTCGTCATCATGGGCCTTTCCGGCAGCGGCAAGTCGACGCTTGCCCGCTGCCTCATCAGGCTCATAGAACCCACCAGAGGGGAAATACGTTTCGACGGCGAGGACATCCTTGCTTATTCAGCGGACGAACTCATGCAGTTCCGTCGCAGCAATGCCGCCATGGTGTTCCAGCACTACGCCCTGCTTCCCCACCGGCGCGTGCTGGACAACGTGGCGTTCGGCCTCGAGGTAAAAGGCTTGGACAAGGGGGCCCGGTACAGGGAAGCGTTGAAGGCCATCGAGACCGTGGGCTTGAAGGGCTGGGAAGACTATTATCCAAGAGAGATGAGCGGCGGCATGCAACAGCGGGTGGGACTCGCCAGAGCATTGGCGGTCAATCCTGATGTGCTATTGATGGACGAACCTTTCAGCGGCCTGGACCCTCTCATAAGGAGGGAGATGCAGGACGAACTTCTTTCCCTCCAGTCTGAACTCCGGAAGACCATCGTCTTCATCACTCACGACCTCAACGAGGCCCTCAAGTTAGGCGACCGAATAGCCATTATGCGGGACGGGGAGATTGTTCAGGAGGGTTCGCCGGAGGAGATCGTCACGCTGCCGACCGACCAATACGTGACGGAGTTCGTGCGGGACGTATCCAGGGCTAAAGTCATCCAAGCCAAGGCCATCATGCGGAAACCCGACGCGGTAGTGTACGAGAGGCAGGGTCCCCGCGCGGCTCTGCATACCATGGACAGCAATCACCTCGACGCCGTGTTCCTCATTGCGCGCGACTTCACGCTGCGGGGAATCCTGACCGCAGAGCAGGTGAAGGCCATGGCGGCCCAGGGCAGAGGCACCTTGGAAGAGGCGCAGGTCACGCCGGCATTGACAACAAGCCCCGAGACCTATCTGGAAGAAATCATCCCGATAGCCGCCAAGTCCGAGCATCCGGTGGCGGTAGTTGATGACGACGGGAGCCTGCTTGGAGAGATCCGGAGGAGCGCCCTGCTCACTGGCATATCCGACGGCGGTTAGGAGACTAGATATGGCTCAAACCCCGGACGCCCAACCGGGCTCAGCAGCTTCCAACCTGCGTGGCAGGACCAGGGCTGTTCCGCCAATCTACCGCTGGACAGTGGCGATGGCTGTTGTTGCCGCAACGCTGCTGGCAACCCTCCTGCTCTGGGGTCCGGAGATGGATTTCCCCACCAAGGTGTCGCAGCGAACTTCCACAGACGGCTCCGTAACCTTGGACAGGACGGCCCGCGACGTTGCAAGCGACGGCATTGACGACGCCGTTGGTTGGATGACGAAGGAGGGGGCGTGGTTGTTCGACGGACTCAGCACAGTGGTCACCTATGCTCTCGTCAACATTGAGAGAGCGTTGAAGTGGACGCCGTGGCCGGTGATGGTGGTTGGTCTCGCGTTGCTGTCGTTTGCGGTGGGACGCTGGCGCCTCCTCATATTCACGTCCCTTGCCCTGCTCTTCGTCGGATTCATGGGTCTTTGGGAGAACACCATGGACACGGTTGCGCTGATGATAGTAGCCGTGGCCATTGCGATATCGGTCGGACTCCCGTTGGGCGTCCTGGGCGCCCGCAACCGGATTGCCGACAACCTGATGCGCCCTATCCTGGATGGGATGCAGACGATGCCCAGTTTCGTCTACCTGCTTCCCGGCATCCTCTTCTTCGGCTTGGGAAAACCGGCGGGCATCTTCGCCACCATCGTCTACGCCATTCCCCCCGTGATCCGGTTAACCAACCTTGGTATTCGCCAAGTGTCACCCGAGACAGTAGAGGCGGCCCGGGCGTTCGGGTCGTCGCCATGGCAGATCCTGAGCAAGGTCCAGATTCCCATGGCCCTGCCCACGATCATGGCCGGTATCAATCAAACGACCATGATGGCCTTAGCAATGGTGACCATAGCCAGCCTCGTGGCAGCCGGAGGGCTCGGCGACAACGTCAACCGCGCCCTGCAGAAGAACGAACCGGGGAACGGTCTGATCGCGGGGCTCGCCATCGTGTTCCTGGCGATCATCATAGACCGCTTGACCCAAGCGGTGGCCGGCCGAAGGAGTGAGTCAGTGAGAGCGGGATAGGAACGAATTGCAAATCCGTCCGCCGCCAACCGGCGGCAGTTTCAAGTTGCCAGCCAAGCCCTGTATTACTCCGTAGAATGCCGGGTGCAGCGTTAACCCAACTCCAACAATGAAAGAGGTGGCATCAATTGTTAGACAAATTCAGACTGTTCGCTGCGGCTTTGATCATACTGGCTATGACCACCGTCATTGCCTGCTCCCAGGCAGAACCGGAGGAGGTCAAGGAGGACATAGTCTTCAGTGACTTGAACTGGACCAGCGCCCAGTTCCAGAACCGCGTGGCCCAGTACATCGTTGAAGAGGGCTACGGCTATCCTACCAAGGTGGTATTCGGTTCCACTTTGCCTCTGTTCCAAGGACTGCGGCGGGGCGACACCCACGTAACCATGGAAATCTGGCTGCCCAACCAGGATGAAGCATGGATGGATGCCCTCGCGGAGGGTGAAGTCGTTTCCGTGGGCAAGAGCCTGGGCGAAGACTGGCAGTCGGCTTTCGTGATGCCAGCCTACCTGCAGGAGGAGTATCCCGAACTGGACAGCGTGGAAGACTTGAAGGACGACAAATACAAAGCACTGTTCGCCACCGCCGAAACGGGCGGCAAGGCGCGCATGGTGTCCTGCGTCATCGGCTGGGCCTGCGAAGTGGTCAACGCCAAACAGGTCGAGGGATACGGACTTTCGGACCACGTTCATATCGTCAACCCGGGGGATGGCGCCGCCGCGAACGCAGACCTTTACGGCGCTTACGAAAAAGAGGAACCGTGGCTAGGCTACCAGTGGGGCACCAACGACCCCGCCGTGGAGCTTGGACTGGTCCAACTTGAAGAACCCCCGTATAGCGACGAGTGCTGGTTCACCACCAAGGCCTGCGCCTACGAACCCGCCACAATCCTGATCGCCGTTCATCCCGACCTGCCTGCCAGATCGCCTGAAATCGTAGACATGCTGCGGGCCTGGGACCTGAACATTGACCGTTACCAGGATGTCGGCAAGTGGCGCCGTGCAAACGGGGACGCCAGCATCAACGACACGGCTATCTGGTGGCTGAACAACAACACGGACGTATGGGCCGGCTGGGTGACTCCAGAGGCTGCCGAAGCTATCAACTCGGCCCTTCAATCCAACGAGGTCCCAGACGGTTGGCCCACCGAGTAGGATGCCAAGCCTCGTAGCTGCAAGTTCCATCCGTACTATGCCGAGCGGCCGGTTGTCGGGGGCTCAGGCGAAGGCATTCAGAGACTATCTCAAAACCAATCAGTCTCGCTGATTTCCCCACGTCGCTGACCGAGGCCTATGGATTCCCGCCTGCGCGGGAATGACGGGGTAAGGGCGGGAATGATGGGTTGGGTGTGGAAATGACCGGTTGGGTGCGGAAATGACGGGGTGGATGGTGAAATGACGGGGTGGGTGTTGCGGCAAGTTTTGAGATAGTTTCTTAATGCGGTGGCAAGTCCACTGAGGCTTGGTTATGTGCCCGACAACGCCGCAGCTATTGAGCCGTTGATGCGGCAGGCCTAGCAAAAGGAACAGCCCCTTCATATGGAGTGAACCATGAGCAAGAGATGGCCGGTCCAAGACGCCAAGTCGAAGTTCAGCGAGTTGCTCGATACCGCCCTCTCTGAAGGGCCGCAGATCGTTACCAAACGGGGAGTGGAAACCGCCGTGCTCCTGCCCATCGAGCAGTGGCGGAGACTGGAGCGGATGACCAGGCCGGACCTGAAGGATTTGCTCCTCGCCCCGGAAGCGCGGACCGAAGACCTTACGCCGCCGTGCCGATAGCATCGCCGCCGGCCACCTTTGTCCGTGGAGTAGGTCTGTGTACTTTCTCGACACCAACGTGGTCTCAGAGCTACGTCGCCCCCGTCCACATGGCGCCGTCCTGGATTGGATCGCGGATGTGCCGGGAGACCAGCTCTTCGTGTCTGCCGTCACGGTTGGAGAGATACAGGCAGGGATCTAGATTATTCGGGAGCAGGATGAGGCTAATGGGGAAGAGCTGGAAGCTTGGCTGGACAAAGTCCTGGCTTCCTACGGTGTGTTGCCGATGGATGGGCCCGCCTTCCGGGAGTGGGCACGTCCCATGCACAGAAGGTCGGACACCACGACCGAAGACGCCATGATTGCGGCGACAGCCATTGTGCACAGGCTGACGGTGGTCACTCGAAACGTAAGTGACTTTGGCCAGCTTGGGGTTGAGTTGCAGAATCCCTTTGACAGGGAGTAGCCCTCATCATCATGTAGTACTGGCGATTGTCATGGGAGGCGAGTGTGTCCGACTGATGGGAAGAGTCAGAGTGTTTTGGTGAATCCTAACTATGTCGAATGGCGGAATTCCAATGGACAGACGCTTTGTCTGCAATCTCGTTATAACCTTCATAGTGCTCGTGGTAATTGGATGTGGCGGAGGGAGCTCTCCGGGGAACGAAAATAGTGAATCGAGCGTGACCGGACGGGACTCCGCCACGGGAACTGCCTTGTCCAACATGGCCCGTGAAGGGGAGGCGTTGTTCAATGCCAATTGCTCAGTCTGTCACGGAGTGAACGCTTCCGGTACAAGGCGGGGCCCGCCCCTGATGGACAGAATCTACCACCCGGGCCATCATGCGGACTTCAGCATTCGCAACGCGGTCAATCAGGGAGTTCGGCAACACCATTGGGGGTTTGGCAATATGCCTCCAGTCGCCGGCGTCTCATCGGACGACGTGGAAAGGATCATCTGTTACGTCCGGGAGATGCAGCGGGCCGAAGGCATCTTCGAAGGAGATGCTTTTTCAACTGTGTGCTGAGCCTAGTTCACCCGGCCGGCTCACCTTAACGACGGCTAACGGTGACCCGACACTACAGGAGGAGGCCTTGCCAACAGTTAACCACGCCCGCTCCACTGGTGTGAAAGTTCTCGGTTGGGCTGCCGCGGCTGCGATACTGATAGTCGGCTCGGCCCTGTTAGCAGGGTGCTCGTCTTCTCCTGGTCAAGACATCCCTACACCCGTCAATTCCCCCACGGTGCAGGTTGTTCCAATAGGGCGGGACTTATTCGCATCAAATTGTGCCGCATGTCACGGAGCCGCCGGGGAGGGTCAACCGGACTGGCACATCGAGAAAGCCGACGGGATATTGCCAGCCCCGCCGCTCAATGGCGACGGGCACACGTGGCACCATGGGGATGGCCTACTGTACCGGATAGTCAGCCAGGGAGGGGCGATACCGGAGATGCCCAGCTACAAAAGCGGTATGCCCGCATTCGGTGACCATCTGAGCCGTCAGGAGATTGTCGACGTGCTGGCCTACGTCAAGAGTCTCTGGGGAGACAAGACCAAACGGGGACTGTCCATCCGGGAGTCGCAGGCGCTGGTCAGTGAGCAGGACCCGTTCCCAGCGGAGGGAGATGCTGCCCCGGCTCGTTGAACACCATCACGGATACACGTATACTTATATCAGATATATGTATACGAAAGAAAAGGTGGCAACCTGCGATGAAGCGAAAGCTCACCATCACCGTGGACGGTGAACTACTCCCAATAGCCAAACGGTACGCCCGATCACGCGGCGTGTCGCTTTCGTCGCTCGTCGAGCAGTCTCTCAGGGAAATGGCAGGCGAGAGCACCCAATCCTTCGCTTCTCGATGGCGGGGCAAGTTCCGGACGGCAGAGCGTGACGACCCGCGTTACGACGCCTTGGCCAAGAAGTATCTCCAATGATCCTGCTGGACACTGACGTTCTCATAGACGTCGCCCTCGACAGGCGTCCATACTCAGACTTGGCTTCGGAACTTTTGGACCGCATCGAACATGGTGCAGAGGCCGCATACATCGCGTGACATTCCGTGTCGAATCTCTATTACTTAGTGGCTCCGGCGCTTGGAGGGATAAGCGCCCGCGATTTCATCGTGGAGTTGACGCGGTTTGTGGCCGTGGCTGCAACTGACACTGAAAGCATCCGCTACGCCGCCGAACTCCCGATGGCGGACTTCGAGGACGCCATGCAGGTGGCTGCCGCCCGCGCCTGCGGGGCCCGGTACATCGTCACCAGGAACGTCAGGGACTACGAACGCTCTCCAATCCGTGCGATCAACCCGCAGGAGGCGCTGACCACGTTGTTCTGATGGTTAGCGATTCCGTCCCATCATCGAACGCTGTGGTGCGGTGGTGGAGAGGACAGAGCGGCGGTTGCTTGAAGGGGCTGCGGTTCGTTGATTACCGGGTTGGGAGGGGCGGGGTATTGGGGATCGGTAGAGATTGGAGCTGGCGTCACCAGTTGCGGGGACACTGGGACTGGTGGAATTTACATGGGAAGGTAAGGTAAGGAAAGGCAACGTCCTTTCGGCCGCTTGACAGGGAAGTATGTCGGAGCCGCTACATGAAACGATAATTAGGGATCTGAAGGAAGAATCCGAGAGTGGGGAGAGGGATGTATACCGGTTCCGCAATCATGATAAGAAGGCGCTGGAATCTAGCGCAATGTGGACATAGTCTCGTGCCGTCGACGAACGCCATCTCAGTAACTCAAGAGGCTACCTGACGCCCGCACAGTTCGTGCATATGAACTGCAGCACGTCAAGCATCCGCCCGCCTTCGCCAGGGCCTTTTCATTTTCCGGATTGGGTTAAAAGGGTCTCGTCTTTCCCGCGAAATCGGGAACCTACATGACCGTGGCCTATGGCAACCTTCTCGTGGCAGGACCATATGGATTCCCGCCGGCGCGGGAAAGACGAGAGAATGAAAAGGCCCTGGCCGCGAGTGCCGACACCTTTGACACTATCAGGAAATCGACTTGGGATGTTCGTTAAAATTCCCTGATGCGGGGCAGCACTTCCTTGCCGAACAGCTCTATCCCCTTCATCACTTGTTGGTGGCTTATGCCCGGCTGCTGGAACGCTAGGTCGACGACACCTACGCCACACTGTTCCTGGAACGCCTTCAGCTGCTTTGTTACCGTGTCCGGGCCTCCGATGAAGCCCACCATTCCCCTGATGCCGAGCCCCGCGCCCGCTGGACCGCCAGCGGCGAAAACCTTGCTCCCGTCGAATGGTTCTCCGGCGCGGGCCGACTGTACCGCCCGCGTCAGAGTTGGGCCTATGGTCAGGCCTCGCTCCACCCCGCCCGACACCAGTCCTTCAAACAGCGCCTCCGCCTCCCGGTCTGTCTCTCCAAGGCAGATCCCTCCCCGATAGACGATCTGGTCAGAGTCCGGCTGCCAGCCAGACTCCCGGCAAAGCTCGACGTATTTGGCGGCGAGATTGGATGCGTCCTCCACTGAGGCGTAGGCAATGCCCAACCCCAAGCGGTTGTGGGCGGCATACCGTACCGCGTCCTCGCTCCTGGTAGCCACTATCATCGGAGGCATGGGCCGCTGCACCGGCCTGGGCCATACCGAAACGGTGCGGTACCGGTAGTGACGGCCCTCCCAGGAAAATGGCTGGGGCTCGGTCAATGCCTTGATAACCAAGTCCATACCCTCGATCAGCTTGGCCCGGCCCTCCACCGGGTTCAGATCGTACACTTGGTCCTCACTGAGGACACCTCGCATGAACGCGACCACCAGCCGCCCCCCGGTCAGGTTGTCCAGCATCCCGATCTCCTCAGCCACGCGAACCGGGTTGTTCAACGGCAGCAGTTGTCCCAACAGGGCTATCTTGACTCGCTTGCATCGCTCGGCCACGGCGGCCGCCATTACCGCCGGATTAGGGGTTGTACGGTTGCCGGAGTAATGGTGCTCCGAGAGGCTCACCCAGTCGAACCCTGCTCTCTCGGCCAACTCGCACTCGGCCAAGCCTTCCTGGTAGCTTCGCATAGCTATATTGGAGTCTTGTTGGACCGGGGGCACGGGCCATCCCGGGGGGAACTTGTGCCGTTCCGCGTACCCCATGCATGCAAAGTATGACGCTTTCATTGGTACGTCTCCTGAGTGTTTCTCCCGCGGTGCGTTCCGGTGCCACGCAGTTGCCGTTGCTGGCCCGATGGTAGGCAACGGTCTGGTGGGTGTCAATAACGCCGCCGGAACGACGCTACCGGAACTAAGTGACTATCTCAAAACCATCTTGCTCTGCTGGCGTCGCACTCGTCGATGGTTCAAGCCTATGGATTCCCGCTTGCGCGGGAATGACGAGTTGGGTGCTGTGACAAGTTTTGAGGAGGAGGAGCGATGCCGGAGGTCTACGGGCGGACCACGTGAGCAGCCTTGCTGCGGCCTACTGAGCTTACAGAGGCCAAGTTCACCTTCCAACAGGGAAGGGTAGTGTGTCCTATAGCAAACTAAGCCCGCGAAGGATACAGGGGATGGCTGCGGTATGCGGATGAGGTCGCCAAGAGGAGCGGGCTACACCGTCCGACTGAGGACGAGCAGACCGGCCTTGCGGGAGCGGTCTGGATAAGTGGTGGGAGGTGGTACCCCGGAGGGGCTTCGATCCCCTGATCTCCACCTTGAAAGGGTGGCGTCCTAACCTGGCTAGACGACCGGGGCACAACGCTTTAATGGTACTACATTCGGGAAGTTGCCGCCAGTAGCTGTAACGAAGCGGCAGGGCAATCGGGTTATAAAGTTTTGCAGCCCATTTAATCCCCGTCTTCACGGGGGCAGGCGTCATTCCCGCGAAGGCAGGAATCCCCACTGTCTACCATAGACAAATTTACCCTTTCCAACGACTATGGATTCCCGTTTCCACGGGAATGACGGAAGGTTCTGCGGCAGATTTGACCTGTCTGGTGCACTGATAGTTAAAATGCGGTTGCCCCGAACGAAGCGGGAAATCAACAGCAATGCCCTGATTTCCTTGGCACTCCCTCTACGGGTAGACCGCCAAGCCCTCCAGGGCCGTTTCTTCGGGGAAACCGCACATGAGGTTCATGTTCTGGACGGCTTGGCCGGCGGCACCTTTGACGAGGTTGTCCAAGCAGGATATGACCATGAGGCGGCGGGTGCGCAGGTCTACCGTGGGGTAAATGAGGCAGAAGTTGTTGCCTTGGGTCTGCTTGGTTTGAGGGGGCTTTTCGACCACGCGGACGAAGGGACTGCCCGCGAAGTAGTCGTTGTAGAGGTCCCATATACGCTGTCTGGCGTCGGGGCCGTCCCAACCGTCGCTGGGGCGCAGCTTGGCGTAGCAGGAGCTGAGGATGCCGCGGGTCATCGGAATCAGGTGGGTCAAAAAGGTGATGTCGAGGTGCTCCTCTGACAGAAGTCCCAACTCCTGGGTAATCTCGGGAAGATGCCGGTGGCCGTTCAGTGAGTAGGCCATGACGTTTTCGTTGACTTCTGAGAAGTGGGTCGTCATGCTCAGGCCCCTGCCCGCGCCGGAGACGCCGGACTTGCTGTCGATGACAATGTCGGGTTCGATAATGCCCTGCTCGAGCGCCGGGCCCAAGGCTGGGGCCATCGCCAGGATAGCGCTGGTGGGGTAGCAGCCGGGGTTGGCAACCAACTGGGCCGACGCCACCTCTTCATGGTGCAACTCGGTGAGGCCGTAGACCGCGTCTTCCAAGTAGCTGGCGTCGGGGTGCTGGACACCGTACCACTCCTCGTATTCGTCGGCCTGCTTCAAGCGAAAGTCGGCGCTGATGTCCACCACTTTGATGCCCTGTTGCACCAACGGAAGCACCGCTTCGGCGCTGGCCTTGTGCGGCAGAGCCGAGAACACCAGGTCCAAGCTGCCGTCCAGTTCCGGCTGGACGATCAGGTCCAAGTCCGACAGGTGAGGGAACACCTCGCCCAATTGCTGTCCGGCGGCGCTCCGGCCCGTAACCGAGGTTATTTCCACTTCGGGATGCCGGTGGAGAATGCGGGCCAACTCTGAACCTGCGTAGCCAGTGACGTTGATGATACCGACTTTCATTTCGCCTTTTCCTTGACCGCCGCCGAGTGGGGGAGCTTGGCAGCGCGTTTCGCTTTTTTGTTGGCGATCTTGCCAACACTGTCACCGGTTTGTCTTGTTTCCACCGAGAACTGGTCTCGAGACGGGCAACTTTCCGCCACCACACATTCCGGGCAAAGGGGACGCTGGGCTTTGCACACCTGCCGCCCGTGGGTAATGAACGCCAAGTGGAACTGGTAGACCTGTTCAGGCTCGACGACCGCCTCCAATAGTTCGTGGGCTTTTTCGGCGGTGACCTTGGGGCCGATGATGGCCATGCGCTTGCACACCCGGTATATATGGGTGTCGACGGCCATAGCGGGCATCCCCAGAGCAAAGTTAAGGATTATTCCCGCCGACTTGGGGCCGATGCCCGGAAGTTGCCTGAGCCAAGCCTTGGCCTCCTCCAGAGGCAACTCCCGCAGGAACGACAAGTCCAACGAGTCGTTAAGTTCCAGGATCAGGTTCAGGACCTGCTTGATGCGGGGCGCTTTGACCTTCGCCAGACCGCCGGGAGCTATCGCCGTTTCGATTTCGGCGGTGTCGGCTTGGGCCACCTGCTCCAAGCTGCCGAATCGTTCCATCAGCAACCGGAAGGCGCGGGACGAGTTGATGTCCGAGGTGTGCTGGGAAAGGATGGTGAATACGATCTCGTGGGCCGCGTCCAAGCGGGCCTCTTCCGGGAAGGGGCCGTACTGGTCTGACATTACCTGGATGAACCGGGCGATGTCCGAGGGTGTTTGTTCAATAGTAGCGGCGAGGGAAGTCAAGGGCGCCAATCGCCTCCAGCAGGGACAATGAGGAGGGTAGCTGTCTAGCCGTGAGGGTCTTCGGGTCTACGCCGTTGCTCGGACCGCAAGAACTGCTCCAAGTCCCGCACCATGTCCGCCGGGTCCGGCATTTCAGCGACCGGCGCAGTCTCGTCGTACTGGCTTTCCAGCTTGCTTACGTACGCGCTGATCTGCTCGTCCTTGGCAATGGCCTTGGCCACTTCACGATCAAACATTTCCGCGGCGGAGCGCAGCTCATCGAAATCCAAGGGTAAGTCCAACATCTTGGACAAGGTCTGGGCCAGCGTATAGCTGACTCGATAGTTGGGAGCCGCCTGCAGGTAGTGGGAGGTATGGCCCCAAAGAGACCCGTAGGCCATCCCTTGTTTGGCACAGGCCTCCAGGACGGTCGAACTGATGCCGGTGGGCCCTTGATAGTTGGACCCTTGGATATCGAAGTCTTCCAGCAAACCCTGCATACGGTCGCCCGAAGCGGCGCCCGTCAGCCTGACCTCCCTGGAATGGGGCACGGCATCGAGAAGCGCCCCCAAGTGGACGACAGTCTGGACTCCGCTGTCCCGAGCCAGACCGGCGATGCATTTGGAGAAAGTGCGCCACCGGAGGTTGGGCTCGACGCCCAAGTAAAACATTACGCCTTCGCCGGTGCCCGGCAGCACTGCCCAGGAGAACTCGTTGGCCGGCCAGTTGACTTGGCGGGAGCCGTCCTTTTTGCGGACGGTATATGGCCGGGTCTGGGTGAAGTCGAAAAACTCTTCCGGGTCGATGTCAGCGAATTTTTTCGCGTCCAGCCTGCGGCGAATGTACTTAATCGTGTTGGTAGCGGACTCACCGGCGTCAGCCCACCCGGCGAACGCCATGATGAGATACTTGAGGGGAACGTCCGGCTTTTTGTAAACGGTCAAGTAATTCATAGCTTCACAACAACGGCCTTCAGTGTAGCATCGGCGGTGGTTGTTCACAAGGAAAGTTTTATTGGGGTTGCACCATTACCCCGCCCGCGGCACGGGGGTACCGGGGGTGGTCATACGCATGGTGTAGACCGAGGTGCGGGCGGTGAAGAACATGGTGCGGTAGTCCGGGCCGCCCCAAGCGCAGTTGGCGGGAACTTCCGGAAGGTGGATGACACCCAGATGAACGCCAGCAGAGTCGAAGACCCAGCAGCCCTCAGCCCCGGTGCAATAGACCCTGCCCTCGCTGTCCACCTTCATGCCGTCGGGCACGCCGTCGGCGGCGGAGGCCAAGCTGGCGAAGACCCTGTTGTTGCTAAGGCTTCCGTCGGCGGCCACGTCGAAGGCCCGGATCAACTGGTGCGAGCAGGCCTCGCCACGTTCCTTTTCCTGGATGCAGCCTTCATCCTGCCGGGTTATAGAAACGTAAAGTACGCTCTCGTCGGGAGAGAAGGCCAGCCCGTTGGGAAATTGCAGATCGCCGGTTAACGCCGACACCGTGCCGTCAGGGGCGATACGATGCACCCCGCTGAACCCCAACTCCAGGTCGGAAGGCTCAAGCCGGCTGGCCGGGTTGGTGAAGTAGATGCTGCCGTCTGAGCGACCCACCACGTCGTTGGGGCGGTTCAGGCGCTTGCCCTCGAACCTCTCGGCGATGGCCGTAATGGACCCGTCGGCCTCCATGCGAGCGATGCGCCGTCCATCACCCTCGCACATAATCAGACGGCCCTGCAGGTCGTAAGTGAGTCCGTTGGAGCCGTTGCTGTTGTCCCGGAAGATTTCCGGCTGGCCTCCCGGAGCCAATCTGAAGATCAAGTTCCGGCGGATATCAACGAACAACCAACTGCCGGAGGGGTCCCACAGGGGACCCTCTGTGAACACGAAATTGGTAGCCAAACGTTCGGCTTCTGACGAGGCTACGACCTGGTCCAGATTGTCAGCCATGACGACCTCCTGTAGACCTGCGACTTGATCGAGGCGCGACGGGTTCAGGGAAGATGGGACAGATACTGGTCGACGTAGTCCATTCCCGCGAGGTCGGTAAAGGCTGACATCAGCCGTTGGGTGACCGGGCCGGGGACACGTCCATCCCGGATTGGGGCGCCGTTGACAGCGGAAACGGGGCAGATACACAAGCTGGTTGACGTGAGGAACGCCTCGTCGGCGGTGTAAGCGTCGAACAAGTCCAAGTCTCGCTCCTCTGTGAGCATATCCAGCCCTCTCGCCAAGTCCAGCACCGTAGACCTGGTGATGCCCTCCAGGACAAACTGACCTTGAGGAGTGGCCACCACGCCGTCCTTGACCAGAAAGATGTTTGACCCGCGGCCTTCGGTGAGGTTGCCGTTTTCATCCAGCAAAACAGCCCACGAATCGGGTTCGGTGGCTTGGGCTTCCAAGTCTCCCAGGACCAGGTTCAGGTAATTGTGGGTCTTGGCCCTGGGACTGATGAACCGGGGCGGTATCCGGGGAACGGACGGGGTAATGACGTGAGCGCCGTTGCGGTACAGCGACGCGCGGCGGGCGAAGGGGATGGCGTGGGTCTCGATGAGGACCGTGGGGCTGGATTCCTCCCCTGGTTGGGTCGTCTCGACGCCGCGGCTGATGCGTTGCATTACCCACAGGTCCTGGTTGGCGGGCAACAGAGGATGGTTGTGTTTCACCACCTCGAGCGACCACCGCTCCATTTCGGCCATATCCATACCAACGTCGATACGCAGGTACCGGAGAGAATCGTACAGCCTGTGAATGTGCTGCCGCAGCTTGAAGGGGGTGCCATTGAAGGTGCGGGTAGCGTCAAAAACGGCGTCGCCGTAAATGAAGCCCCGGTCCCGGATGGATATCCCCACTTCGCTTTCCGGCTTCAACTCCCCGTTGAAGAAGACTATGTTCCCTTGTTGCGCCACGGCAGTACCTCTCACGTCAGAACAGCGTTTGGAAATTATCTCAAAACTTGTCGCGGTACCCAACCCCATCATTCCCGCTTTCGCGGGAATCCAGAGTCATTCGCTGACGATAACGTTCTCTTACCTCTCCACATATGGATTCCCGCCTGCGCGGGAATGACGGGTTGGGGGGGTGGGATCTCGCTATGGGAAAAGACTTTACACAGGCCCTGCCGCCGAGGCCGACCTCTACTTCTTGAAGGCGTTGGACCCGGTCACCAAGGCGGGCATGCCGCCAAACAGGAAGGCCACCCCGATGGTTTCCGCGATTTCCTCTTCGGTGGCTCCGGCGGCGCGGGCGCGGTTGGCGATGTTGGCAACCCCGTCAGGGTGGGCCAACAGGGCGTCGCAAAGCATGGTCATGAGCGTCTTGACCTTCAACGATAGAGCACCATCCACCAGCACAGTATCTCTTGTCCCGGAAACCGCCTTCATCAGGTCCGGCGCGTTCTCTTCGAGCAGGGTTTGCCAACTGGCTGTTTGGGTCATTTCTTATCCTCCGGTTTTGGCGTTAGCAGGTTATGTTTAATAGTCTAAGTGGACCGGCGCAACGGAGCGCCTCACTGGACCTGTCCATCATACTAGCGATGGAGCGTCCCGCCAATTGACGGACTTTCCCGGAATCAAAATAGCCAAGCGGGATTTTGTCCGCTCGGCTAAAAGTTACTCACCTAAGCTTTGGACTAGCGCCGTTAGCTGCTGGCGCCGATCCGGAACACCTTGGTCCCGCACGAAGGACAAACACCTTGAGTGGCCGGTTTGCCGTTCTTCATGGTAATAGACTCCGGGTTCTGGATCTCCCGCTTGCTTCGACACTTAACACAATAGGCTTCCATCACAACGCTCCCTTCAAAGTGTAAAGCTAACGTAAATGGTTTCGAGCCTAGCTGTCAAGATTTCGTATAGCGGATTTCGACCATTCCTTATAGTGCATGACGTCGTTCGAACGGTCCAAGCGTTACTCTGCTAAAATGGCTTGGCTACACAGGGATGAAAGGGGACCTCCACGAATGGGCAGACTGCTATTGGTAAGACACGGAGAAACGCCGTGGAATCTGGACGGGCGCCTTCAAGGCAGCACCGACGTTGACCTATCGGAGAAAGGCCGCGAGCAAGCGCGATTGGTGGCAGGCCGATTGTCCACTACGGCGATAGACTTGGCGTATTCCAGCAACCAGAGCCGGGCGCGGGAAACGGCGGAAATCGCCCTCGAAGGACGCGACGTTCCGCTACATGCTATCCCGGAGTTGCGCGAAAGGAGCCACGGCGTCTTCGAAGGACTGACTGCGAAAGAGCGGCGGCAGCGCTATCCGGAAATGTTCGCCGCCTCCTTACTCAATAACCTGGACTTCGCGCCCACCGGCGGCGAGACCTTTCGCGAGACCAACCGACGCATGGCTGCTTGGGCGCAGGACTTCCGAGACGCCCATCTGGACAGTACGGTGCTGGTTGTTGGGCACGGAGGCACCTTGAGAGCGGCCATACTGGGCTGGCTTGACCTCCCCGACCATGCAACCTTCCGTTTCATAATGGCCAATTGCAGTCTCAGCATCATCGACACCTATCCAGACAACGCCGTGCTGCGTCTTTACAACGACACCTCCCACCTCGAGCCCCTGCGGGCAGGGGCCTGAAGGCGGAACAGGGGCAACTATGCCAGGCAAAGTGTTAATGGTCCAAGGCACTGCGTCCCACGTCGGAAAGAGCGTGCTGGTGTCGGCCTTGTGCCGCATTTTCCGCCAGGATGGCTTCAAGGTCGCCCCATTCAAGGCCCAGAACATGTCCAATAACTCCTACGTCACTCTGGATGGGGGGGAGATAGGCCGAGCCCAAGCAGTCCAAGCCCAAGCGGCGGGGGTGGAGCCTCAAGTGGAGATGAACCCAGTCCTTTTGAAGCCGGAGGCGGACCACTTGTCCCAAGTGGTGCTGATGGGCCGGCCCCTGCTGTCCGCCCGATCAAGGGACTACTTCGCGTTGAAGTCCCAGCTATGGGAGTCGGTCCACACTTCGCTGGATACTCTGAGAGACCAATACGACATCGTCGTCATAGAAGGGGCGGGCAGCCCCGCGGAGATCAACCTCAAGGCGACCGAAATCGTTAATATGCGGGTGGCGCTCTATGCCAAGGCCCCGGTGCTGCTGTGCGGCGACATCGACCGCGGGGGTGTCTTCGCGGCTATGGTGGGAACGCTGGAGTTGCTGGAACCGGAGGAACGCCATACCATCAAAGGCCTGCTCATCAACAAGTTCAGGGGGGACGTGAGCCTGTTGACCGACGGGCTGACCTGGCTGGAAGAACGCACCGGTATACCCGTGCTGGGCGTGGTGCATCACTACCGGGACATACACGTTCCTGAAGAGGACTCGGTGGCGCTGGACCTGCAAGCGCCCAAGGCCAGCGGCGCAGTGCTGGACATAGCCGTCATACAAGTCCCCCACATCTCCAACTTCGACGATTTTGACCCATTGGCCAGGGAGAACGGTGTATCCCTGCGGTACGTACAGTCCGCCGCCCAGATGGGGCGCCCCGACCTGATAATACTGCCGGGTTCCAAAACGACTATCCCCGACCTGACTTGGATGGACCGCCAAGGCTTGATTGACGCGGTGCGCGACCGCCACCGGGACGAATGCGCCCTTGTCGGAATTTGCGGCGGCTACCAGATGCTGGGCAAGATGCTGTACGACCCCGAGAGGGTGGAATCGTCGATCACCGAGATGCCAGGCTTGGGCTTGCTGCCCATGACAACGGTCTTTGAGGGGGCCAAGGAGACCCACCGGGTGAGGGGCCAAGTCGCGCAGGACTCTGGACTTTTGGCCGGCGCCAAGGGGTTGCCGGTGCAGGGGTACGAAATACACATGGGCAGGACGTCCGGAGAGGGAATGGTTGCCCCCTTCGTCATTGACGACAGGGCCGACGCGCAGGTGACCGGCGAAAACAACCTGGACGGCGCTTTAGCTGGCGACGGCTGGGTAATGGGCACCTACATCCACGGGCTTTTCCATAACGCCGGGTTGCGCAGGGCGGTGCTGCAAGCATTGGCCCAACGAAAAGGGGTCAAGCTGCCGGATTCTCTTGGCGCGGTGGAACTGGACGGGGAGTACGACAAGCTGGCCGACTGGGTGCGGGGCAGTTTGAACATGAACGTGGTTTACGAGATTGCCGGTCTGGCCCGCGACTTCGACAGCGTCGCTCCGCTCCGTTAACGTTGGCCGATGCCGTCTCAGTTGACGCTGGTCTTGGGGGGTATCAGGTCTGGCAAGAGCGCCTTTGCCGAAAAGCTGGCCCGGGACCTCGACAGGCCGACCTTGTACATGGCCACCGGTCTGCCCACCGACGCAGAGATGAAGCGACGCATCAGCCATCACCGGGAAAGGCGTCCCCAGAACTGGTCAACCTTGGAGGAACCCATTGACTTGGCAGGAGGTTTGACATCGGTCGTGGGTCATAAGCCAACGCCGGAGGCGGTGCTGGTGGACAGCCTGGATCACTGGGTCAGCAATGTGTTGCTACAGCACGAAAACGGTCCTGCCGAGGAAGTTGAGTCCCTGATTTTGTCCTCGGTTGAGGATATTCTTCAAGCCTGCGGCAGGTTTACGGGCAATATCTTTATGGTCAGCAGTGAGGTGGGGCTAACCTTGGTTGCACCTTACTCCCTTGGCCGCAGATTTCAAGACCTGCTCGGCTTGGTCAACCAGAGGGTTGCCGCAGCGGCGGACAACGTTTATCTGGTAGTGGCCGGGATTCCGGTGGAGATTAAGCCTAAATTCATCTAAGGCAGAGGCTTAGGAATGGAAGGGCGATTTGTCCTTACCGACTATGTAGACCAAGCATTAGCCTTGGCAGTCTACGATAAGTTAGACGACGGCACTTTTGCTGGACGAATACCCGTCTGCAAGAGTGTCCACGCCTGCGGAACAGCCTTGCGAGAGTGCCAGGACGAGTTGCGCTCCACCCTGGAGGGCTGGATTCTGGCGAGTCTCAAACTCGGCCATCCACTTCCTGTACTGGGCGGGATCGACCTGAATCGGATCCCGCCGGGAGATTACCGAAGGGCTGTAGTTGCCATGTCAGTCAACAGTCTGGGGCCTCTGGCAGGAATGGTATCTTTGGGAGGTGATGCGGTGGAAGATGCGGCCAAATACGACCAGTAACCTGATCTGCCTAGATACCAGCTATCTTGTGGGCTTCTTCGATGAAGATGACCTTTGGCACAATAGAGCCATGGAAATCTACGCTCTGCTCGATCAGAGTAACCTGTCACTATGCCACCTCGATTGCGTACTTAACGAGTTGTTCACTGTACTTGCTCGACGTTGCCGAGAACGGCGTAGACCGCAAATGTTCGATGTCCTGGTAGAACAGATTCATCGAGTAATTCCAAGTTCCGCCATTACTTGGGCTTATCCCCACCTTCCTGGCTGGTACGACCGTTGCTTGGCTATAATGAGGGAAACTGAGGGACTGCTGAACTTCCACGATTGCCTAATCGTAGTGGCGGGCCAAGAGTTTGGCTTCTCTGCCTTGATCAGCTTTGATTCCGGTTTCGATATGACTTCCACGGTGAACAGGCTGGGTTCGGCGAGAGAGGTGGAGGATTGGATTAGTAGTCTTGACCACGAGTTACAATCGCCCTCCGACGGGTAAGGGAGAGTATTCTCATCAACCGTTCCTTTACTAATCGGTCATCGGCTCTGTCATTGGGCACTGCCACCGTGCGGGTTCCGGGGGTCTGCGGAGAGTTGGTGCAGGGTATGCAGGGCGACAGCCTATTCCTGGTCACCTGCCCAATAGATTTCTTCTCCCGGGTGCGGGTGGACCTGTATGACGGCGCGCCTGCCGGAGAGCCGCCGGAAGTCACCGGATGCGCCAATCATCCCAAGGCAGCCGAAGCCCTGCGCGTCACTCTGAATCGTCTTGGCCATGACCACTTGTCCGCCAGAATCAGCGTGAACAACCCCATACCGCGCGGCAAGGGCATGGGCAGCAGCACCGCGGACGTGGCTGCCGCCGTAGCCGCCACGGGGTTGGCTTTGGGGATAGAGTTGCAACCCGCGGCGATAGCCGAAATCGCGCTGTCGGTGGAGCCGACGGACGGCGTCATGTTCCCCGGCATCGCCATGTTCGATCACTTGGCGGGAAGCATCGCAGAGTCCCTGGGGCCGCCACCACCCATGGAAATAGTGGCCCTGGACTTCGGCGGCGCGGTGGATACAGTGGAGTTCAACAAGGTGGACCGCCGCCCGCTATGGAAGTCAATCCAAGCAGAGACGTCACAAGCCTTGGAGTTGGTCAGAGCGGGCGTGCAACAGGGCGACCCGGCAATGGTTGGCAGAGGGTCCACCATCAGCGCATTGGCCAGCCGGAACGTGCTGTCAAAGCCCAAGCTGGCCGAGGTCAACGAGTTCGCGGCCCAAGTCGGCGCGGTCGGCGTCAACGTGGGGCACAGTGGCACCATCATCGGGGTACTGTTGGACGCCCGGCAACGGAGGGGAAAGTCCACTTTCAGGCAAGCACGGGAAGCCTTTCCGGATGCGGAGATGGTGCACCATTTCCGGTTGCTGGGGGGCGGCGTTCAACCGGTTGAGTCCAGGAAATAGGCCGGCGTTCACCGGCCGAATATCTATCGAGGGGTTGAAACAGCATGGCAGAGCACAGAATTGCGGTGATTTCCGGCGACGGAGTTGGTCCGGAGGTAGTGGCGGAAGGCAGGAAGGTAATGGAGGTACTGGCCGCAGGCTCCAACGACTTGGGGTTCACCTTTACCGAGTTCCCTTGGGGTTCCGCATATTACCGAGAGACGGGGCGGATGATGCCCGAGGACGGCTTGGAGCAACTCGGAGGCCATGACGCCATCCTCTTCGGCGCGGTGGGCGACCCCGACATCCCGGACCACATCACGCTACAGGGCTTGCTGCTGCCGATGCGCCGGGCCTTCGATCAAGCCATCTCCATCCGCCCCTGCTATCTCCATCCGGGTGTTGTTTCACCAGTCACCGGCAAGGAGGCGGGACAGATCGACATGGTCATCTTCCGGGAGAACACCGAGGGCGAATACTCTCCCATCGGAGGCCGTTTATATCCGGGCACTCCCGAAGAGACCGTCATCCAGACTGGAGTGTTCACGCGGCGGGGCACCGAGCGCATCATCCGGGCGGCCTTCGAGTATTGCGTCCGGCGTAACACTAAGAACAAGGTTACGTCGGTGACCAAGTCCAACGCCTTGGCGTTCAGCATGGTCTTCTGGGATGAGGTCTTCGAGGACGTGGCTCGAGAATACCCGCAGATTCAGACGGAATCGTTGCTGGTGGACCGGGCATCCATGGACTTGGTACGCTGGCCCGAGGACTTCGACGTAATCGTGGCATCAAACCTGTTCGGGGACATCCTGTCGGACATCGCGGCGGTGGTGACTGGCAGCATGGGCCTGGCGGCCAGCGCCAACATCAACCCGGAGCGGCGGCACCCTTCAATGTTTGAGTCGGTGCACGGCGCGGCCTTTGACATTGCTGGGAAGAACCTGGCCAATCCGCTGGCCACCATATCGGCGGTGGCCCTGATGCTGGACCACTTGGGAGAAAACGACGCGGCCCGGCGGGTGGAAAACGCCGTGGCCCGCAGCCTGCAGGAGCGCCGCGTAGTCACCGGGGACCTGGGCGGCAATGCCTCCACAATGCAGGTTGGAGATGAGGTGGTGAGGTTGTTGGCGGAATGACCAACGAACCCCGTTGGAAATACCGTTTCACCAACTTCTCGCGGGCGTTCACCTTGCTGCGCGATGCCCTCGAACCCGGGGTTGGGGCGCTCAACCAACTGGAGCGCGAGGGGGTAATCCAGCGTTTTGAATACACGTTCGAGTTAGCTTGGAACACTCTCAAGGACCGGTTGGAGTATGACGGGATTGTGTTGCACACGGTCACGCCACGAAGCGTCATCAGGCAAGCGTTCCAGTCCGGTCTCATCGGCGATGGTGAAACGTGGCTTGATATGCTCACCGACCGTAATCTGAGTTCGCACACTTACGATGCGGCAAAAATTGAAGCCGTGCTCAATAACATTTACAACCGCTATCTTGCACTCTTGAATCACCTGTACCAAAGGTTAGTGGAAGAGGCGATCGAGCCGTGAAAACTCCCGACCTATCGACAAAGACCCTTAACACGCTGCAACTTGTGTTCGCCCACTACCCCGAATTGACTGAAGTACTCCTCTACGGGTCTCGGGCAACCGGCAAGTCGACGCCCCGTTCCGACATCGACCTCGCTACCCGCGGCATCCTGGACCCCCACCGCTTGGGCCGCTTGGCACTGGACCTTGAGGACAAGGACATCCCCCAGAAATGCGATGTGCAGGCTTACGAACACATCAGCTACGCGCCGCTTAAGGCTCACATAAATTCGGTGGGGGTTTGTATTTACAGGAAGCACTCGCTTTGAGCTTATCTATCCTCGATTGGGTCGAGAGAGTTTTGTAACGACTTTGGCCGCCACCCAGCGTACCACGCTTCCGCATACCGGCGTCCGAGATCGTTATCCCCGAGGTCTAACACATTGGTGTTTCCGGCTCTGACTTGATCGAGGAGCCATACTCCCAGAAACGCGCAAGTCTGTTTTGCAATGGCATCCAAGGCCCGGTGCTCTACGCGGTCGATTTCGAATATCTTCTCGCGCACCTCGCCGATGCGCCGGGCCAACTCCGAATTTTCAAGTTCGAGCTTTTGACGTTCGGTTTCAACCCGATGTTGCTCTTGGAGTTCCCGCAGTTCTTGCCGGAGGGGGCCGCAAGTGCACCCCACTTCTTCGAAGCAACGCTCCAGGGAGTGGACGTTCTTCACCCGCTGTTTAAGAGCCGATGCCAGTAATCGTTCGCGCGCCGTTTCCAGAACCTTGGATGAATTGGTGCGTCGTACTCTCTGAGTCACTGTCGTTCCCTCGATTCAAAATCTCGTCCAGACGTGAACGGATCGAGATCGTTGATCGAAACAGTGGAATTGTCAAGCGAGTCTCGAAAAGTAGCTCGTTAAAGCTATGGGGTGTCGTCAAAACAATGATAAGGCGGTAAGTTGTTGGAAATGGGGAGAGTGTGGGAGGTGGGGGTATGACGGCAGCGCACCGGCGCCACGATATGACCGAGGACGTTTGGAAGCGGTTGAAGCCGCATTTGCCCGGGGGAGAGGGCAAGAGAGGCCGACCGGCCCAGGACAACCGGCGGTTTATAGACGCCGTGTGCTGGATTCTGCGCACCGGTGCTCCTTGGCGCGACCTGCCCCCGGACTACGGAGACTGGAAGAATACCCACCGGCCCCCCCGGTCAAGCCGGGGGGCTAAAGGCTTCTGCCGCTGGCGGGATCGGGGCGTGTGGGCCGGACTGTTGGAGGCGGTGATTGATGACCCTGATTTTGAGTGGCTGATGATTCACGCCAGCTATATCAAGGCCCATCCCCACAGCGCCGGAGCCCGGGGCGGAAGCCAGGCCATTGCCCGCACAAAAGGGGGCTGAACAGCAAGCTGCACCTGGCATACGCCGGGGCAGGCTTTGGCAGTGGACTCTCACGGAATGCCGGTAAGGCTGGCGGTGACCGAAGGTACGGTGGCCGACTGCTCCTTGGCGTTGCCCTTGATTGAGGGTATCGAAGCGGAGCACCTGCTGGCGGACAAAGCCTATGACACCAATGCGATCATAGCCACTGTCCGGGAATTGGGAATGGACCCGGTGATACCGCCCAAAAGCAACCGGAGGGAAAAGCGGGGCTATGACCGGGCACTGTACAAATTGAGGCACTTGGTGGAGAACGGGTTCTTGGAGTTCAAGCAGTGGCGCGGGATAGCGACCTGTTATGCCAAGAGGACAGCGTCATACTTGGCCGCCTGCCAACTCCGGGCAGTGATGATCTGGAGCAAACTCTTTTGACGACACCCCTTAGGATCCGCGCGAAACAGTGAGCTCGATTCGAGGTAACCAGAGCAGCTATAGACGACACGTTATACAGAAGAGGCACATTATGCGAGTGACTTTGGAATTATTGATGGACACCGAGATGTTCGAAATCGAGGATGCGGCCGATGCCGAAGCTTTAGCCAAGAGTACTGGTGGACGGGTTTATACTTGGAAGACAATAGGTAAACACAACTGGCTTGAATGTGGTTATTCAATCGTTGACGTCGCGGGGGTTGTAGTACTTCCAGCAGCATTACCGGACAGAGTACGTATGTGTGATGACTTGGAAGAAGAATGAAGATTACTCAGCCAACTCTTGGTCGAACTTGTCTGACTCGTCGTTCCCGATTAAATCAATCCTTAGCCGGAAGACCGAATCTTGACGAGTATGGAACCTGATCAAAGCTTGCCTAAAATCTGGCTTTCTCACAATCTTCCACTCTACCCAAGAACCCTGCAAGCTTTCGAGGTCCGCGATCAACTCCTGGGCTAATTTAATCCCTGTCCACTCGCATCCGTCATCCAAGGCCGCCCTCCCAACGTAAAAATATGGATTGGGATCGTTGATCGATGCGGCTGGTTTGTCAGGTATGCGGACCTGGTCTTAATGACTGTTCAGGTCATGACGCGGTATCGCCCACGACCAAGAAATTCCAACATTCCGCCGTCTCTCAGCACCTGAAGTTGCTGGCGAATCTTGGCTTGCACATTGTTATTGTCTGGATGGGACCGGGACAACGACTCATTAAAACGTGAGTAGAAGGCCTGTAGTGTGAACTCCCTGTAACCGGTTTCAGACTCCATTTCGCGAACACAGGATAAGAAATCCGCTCCCCATCCTCCCAAAGCTCGTGCATCCGCTCCAAGAAACTCGACCTTTCTCCACTCTTGGCGCACCACATCCGGGTCTCGTGGAGTGGATGCCGAAATCAAATCGATCTTTCCATCTTCAGGAATTTCTCGGAGCAGTATATTGGAACCCACCCATCCGGCCCTTCTTGCGGTCTGTCTCAGTGGTTCCCTCTTCTGAATCACTCCGGGGGTGATGAAATGACCCGGGACTACGAACAATCCGGTCACAGTCCAACTGGTCCAACTGTAATCCAAGAACGCGTAATGGGGCGCCTGCCCTTCGTTAATGGCGGCTATTTTGGGGCCATACGCGGAGTTTCCAACTACATGGCCATGTCTCCCATTCTTGCTCTTCAGTTGGTAGGAAGTGTTACATGCAGGGCAAGAAAAGTCGCGGACACGAGTGTTGGCTTTGGCAGCGGTCAGGTGGTTGGAGGGGCAAGCAAGGCAGTATAAGTTAATGTTTGCCCAAGCCTCGGTGACAACCCGGGCGATTTGGCTGGGGCTCGTGTATTGACCGGCAAGGCTAGGGTCCAGTCTCAGGTCCATGAAAGACCGTGCATTCCCTCGGCGCGAGTTTCGGGTCTACTAACCCATTGGCACACCGAACCACGCGCTTTCCCAAGGTGCGAAACTCATCATCACCACCCAAAGCGCCGCCACTGCTGTTGCTGGCGTCTCCACTCCCACATCCGGTTTTCCAGTTCTTGCCCGCCGCTTACAAAAGTGTGGACCAGGTTTGCCCACTCGTTTTTGGGGATCTGACCCATAGACGTCAATATACCAGCGTGGGATTTATCCAAGTTCCCCCATGAGTGGAGGGCTGTCCAGAGTTGATGGGCTTGCCGGAAGTCCCGTCGGTTGAAGGTAACCAGGATTCGCCCGGCCTCCGCTGCTATCAGAAGATGCGCCGGGTCGGGTATGGATTGATTGCCCGCTTGCACTGCATGAACGACGTCATGGTTATACTGTGTAAGCGCTTCCCCGACTTCGGGCGGGATGTCCTCATCCAGATATAAACGCGCCACTAAGAGGAAATCTCCTCCAGCTTCTCGTCTATCAGGATGGGATCCGCCCAGTAGTAAGCCAAGGCGGCTTCCAACTCCTCGCCGGTCAGATAGCCGCCATAGTCCTCCAAGACTTGTTTTTCGTCTCCCCCGCAGGCCTTGTAATAACCCACCACCGACCAGACAGAAAACCCCTTGTCACGAATAACAGGAACACTGCGCGGTGACTGTTCGTCTATGTACCTTCCCCAAGACCGTTCCCGAGTCTCTTTCGAAGGCGCGTCACTAGAGGCCGCCTGACCAAATTGCCAATTGCCATGTTCGTCCCCTGAAATATCTTTCAATTTCCGGTCTATGGCGTCGGGCTTGGCCCAATAGTAAGACAGGGCCGCCTCCAACTCCTCGCCGGTCAGGTCACCGTGATACCCGGCCAGCACCCGGTCTTTGTCTCCCTTGTAGACCCGGAGGTACCGCACCAGCGACCAGACCGACATCCCTTTGTCACGAATGATTGCAACGCCGCGAGAATGTTCGTCTATGTGCTTGCGCCAGGGCTCTTCGCCGTTTTGCTGTGTAGACATATCTTCAACGAGCGCGGGCTTTCCGGCACCGCTACTTATCCCCCGCCCAGCACCACCCGGACGATGCGTCTTTCCAGGGCCAGGGCCAACTCGGTGGTCAGGCCGGTCCTTTCATGGTTGCCGATGGTGCCGATGAAGGCCACGCCCAGGATGCGGCCGACGCGGAAGTCGATGACGGTGGACGAAATCAGACCGGCAACGCCGCCTTGGAGGACCTTCAGAGCTACGGCCTCGTCGAAGAATCCGTTAACCTCTAACGGCTCGGCGGAAATGAGCTGTTGGTCTCCGCCGACGTTTTCCCCCAAGTGTTCTTCGAAGTCCTTCAGGAAAATGTCGGCCATCCAGTCGGACACCGATTGGGGATTGTCGAACAGGTGGGCGACAGTGGCCGCGGCGAAGTTGAAGCCGTCGTGGGTGAATGCGGACGAGGTTTCTCCCAGTTCGCGCATGAAACCCGTGACTCGGCCCGCAGCCGTGAAACGCTCGGCAGTATTACCGGAAAAACCCTGTTCGGCCATAGTGGCATTGTCCAGCGGGCCTTCCCGCACAACTTGGAACCCGTGAAACTCCTCGGGCAACTCGGCCCGGTCCAATACCATGAATTCGAGGGCGTCGGTGGTGACGCTGAAGGTTGCTTTTTCTAACGCCATGGCGGGAGATAGTACCTCTTTCAGACTTGGGCGACGGTCCGCCCCAAAATCAGCCGCAACGGCCGGCGTCATTGCTTGCCGGCCGTTGCGCTGTATGGTCCATTTCAGGGCGGTGTTTAGCGCCCGGATTGGCTGCCTAGCCGGACACCAACGAGTATATGTGACGGCTGCGGGACAGCTCCGCCGGCAACTCGCTCTTGCTCCAAGTACCGCCTTCGTCCTGGCTGCTGTAGACCTGCCCAAGCGAGGAGCAGCAGTGCAGGTTGGAGGGGTTTGCCCGCTCTATCGTGACCCCGTACATCCGGCTGGGGGGAACGTCGCCGATGTCTATTCTCTCCCAGGTCTCGCCAATGTCCCGGCTGCGGAACAGGGCCCCGGCCTCCTGGGTGCCCTTAGGGGAACCGCCCCCGCCCGCACCGGCGGCGAGGTACAGGGTCTTGGGATCGTCCGGAGCAACCGCCAAGTCCCGGCAATAGGAGCCGCCGGGGAACATCTCTTCGACCTGGACATGTTCCCACTTCTCGCCCCGGTCACGGCTGCGGAACATGGCAACCTGGGTGATGATATGTACTGTACCGGGCGCGGCGGAACTGACTTGGACGCCGTGCAGGTCCAGCGTATTGTTGCGCAGGTAGGGGCCGTCGATAATCGACTCCCAACTCTCGCCTCCGTCCCGGCTGGCCAGCAGGCCGCCGACTTCGATTGCGCCGTACATGTCCATGGGGTTGGACGGATCGGCGGCTATGTCGATGACCCGCTTGCCCAGCGGGGGCATGTAGGTGGTGATGTGGGGGAATTCCACCCGTTCAGTGTTCATCATGCTCCAAGTCTTTCCGCCATCGAGAGACCTGGAGATGGCGCATGGCTCGAACCCGGCGAAGACCACGTCGGGGTTGCCGGGACGGAACGCCAGCGACCAAACGTCTTTTTTCTCCGAGTCCAACGCTTCCCAATGATCGCCCTGGTCGTCGCTCCGGTACACTCCCAAGTTGGTGCCGGCGTAGACAGTGCTGCTGTTTTGCGGATGGACCAATACGGCCCGCACTTGGGGTTCCGCCGGCAGTCCTTTGGCGATGGACTCCCATTCGCCCCCGTTGGCGGCCCTGCGGTATAATCCGCCCTGTCCGATGTGCTCCCCTTCCCCCGCCAACCCGGCGTATACATAGGCTTGTTTATTAGCCGTAGCCATGGATTTCCTCCAAAGAGTAAACTATCTGGATTCTTTGACTATTTGACCGGCTTGTCAAGTGGTTGGCGTGTCATTAACCGTTCACACAGGCCCGTCTTGAGCAGCGTTCCGAGACTCTGGCAACGACGCCGCTTCTGCGGTAGTATTTAGAACCGAAAGCCCTTCAGGAGACCACCCCATGAAGAACAAGATTTTCGATACTTTTGACGCAGCGGTAGCGGACGTTCCAAACGGCGTGACCGTCCTTTTCCCCGGTTTCGGCGGGGTGGGCCTTCCCCGTAACCTGATTGCCGCGCTGCACCGGCAGGGCGCCAGGGAGTTGACCGGGGTTTCCAACAACGCCGGTCAGTTGGGCTCCACCATCGATGTGGGCACTCTGGTCGAGGCGGGGCAGATGAAAAAGATGGTCTGCGCCTTTACCGCCGCCACCCATCCGTCGCAGGTAACCCCCTTCGTCCGAATGTACAACAACGACGAAATCGACGCCGACCTGGTGCCGCAGGGTACCTTGGCCGAGCGGCTGCGGGCCGCAGGCTCCGGAATCGGCGGCTTTTACACCCCCACCAGCGTGGGGACCGAGTTGGCCGAGGGCAAGGAACACCGGGAGATAAACGGGCGAATGCACGTGCTGGAGCATCCCCTGCCCGGCGACTACGCTTTCGTACGCGCTTGGAAATCCGACACTTTCGGCAACCTACAGTTCCGCCTCACCCAGCGCAACTTCAACGTGGTCATGGCCATGGCCGGAAAGATCACCATTGTCGAAGTAGAGGAAGACATTGTGCCGGTTGGGGGAATAGACCCGGACCACATACATCTGTCGGGTATATACGTGGACCGGATAGTCAAGATACCCTCAGACGGCATTTGGGACTGACCTTTCTCAGCGTTCTTTGCGGTCAATCTATTCACCGGAGGATAAAAATGGCGGATAAGCCCAAGTTGGCGCGGCAAGCAATGTGCGACCGGTTGGCGATGGAGTTTCAGGACGAATGGATAGTTAACTTGGGCGTGGGTATGCCAACCCTCTGCTCTAACTACGTAGACAACAGCAGGACCATCATCACCCACTCGGAGAACGGCGTAATTGGGTACGGCCCGATAGCCGGCGAAGGCGAGGAGGACAAGCACCTAGTCAACGCGGGGGGGCAGTTCGTCACCGCCCAGCCGGGCATGTCCATCCTTCACCATGCCGACTCTTTCGCCGTCATCCGGGGAGGAATGGTGGACGTCACCGTCATGGGCGCCTACGAGGTGGCGGAGAACGGGGACTTCGCCAACTGGCGCATCCCCTCACGCAAGGGCGGCGGCATCGGCGGAGCAATGGACCTCGCCGCCTGTGCCAAACGGGTGTTTATCGCAATGGAGCACACCACCCGCGACGGCCAACCCCGGATGTTAAGCCGTTGCAGCCTTCCCATCACCGCGCCGGGAGTGGTCAAGTTGGTGGCCACAGACCTGGGTCTGTTCGAGGTAACACCGGAAGGGTTCGTGCTGCGGGAGCACGCCCCAGGCTGGAACCCCGAGGAAATCCAGGAATTGACCGAGGCAAGGCTGATTATCCCCGGCGACCTGCGCGAATTCCGGATGCGGGATTAAAGGGTAAGGAGAATTGGGAACGTTCACAGCGACGCTCGAAGTGGGGAACTTGACGGCGGTGGAATTTGCCAGCGTAGATGCCTTGGTAGATACGGGCGCATACTATACTATGGTGGATAGTGACCTGCTGGAAAGTCTAGGCATCCAGCCCACTGAACAAGTGGAACTCCACTTGGCCGATGGCAGGGTCGTGGACTACAACATGGGGGAAGCACGGCTACGGTTGGGAAGAGCAGCGCGTCCCACTGTTGTCGTGTTCGGCCCTCCGGGGGTTGGTTCCTTGATTGGAGCCATGACTTTGCAACTGTTCCGGTTGGTGGCAGACTCGGTAAATGAGCGCCTAATCCCCATGCCTATGCTCCGGGGGCGCCCGTTCTAATTGGCCTTTCGAGCCTTAACCAGCTAAAAGAACGCCGTGCCGCCGTTGGCGTGGATGGCTTGCCCGGTTATAAAGCCGCTGTCGTCACTGACCAGGAACATGCATGTGGCAGCGATTTCGTCCACCATGCCTTGACGCCCTAATGGGATCCTCGATGCATCGGGCGGGCGGCTTTGGGGGTACCATTCCGGGTGTTCCCGCGATGTGTCGATACTGCCCGGTGAGACGACGTTGACCCTGATGTTGTGGGGCGCAAACTCGCTGGCCAAGCTCCGGGCAAGGCCGATGAGACCCATTTTAGCCGCGGAGACATGGGCCCTTTGAGGGGTGCCTTGGAAAGCGCCGTCGCCGGTGAAGAACAGTATGCGTCCGTACTGGTTTGCCACCATGGAGGGTAGCACCGCGCTGGTGCAATAGAACGCGCCGTCGAGCACCACTCCCCGCACCATTTCCCAGTCCTCAAGCGTTACTTCAAGAAAGGGCTTGTGGGGTCGAATGGCGGCGTTGTTGATAAGAATGTCCACTTTGCCAAACTCCGACATGGCCATAGACACCATGGAGTCCACTTGCTCTTTGTTGCCCACGTCGGCCAATACCGGCAACGCCCTGACGCCCAAGGCGCGGGCCTCCTCGGCAACCGATTCGACCTCCTCCCGGTTTGAGCGGGCATTGACCACCACATCCGCGCCTTCCGCAGCCAGCTTCAACGCCGTGGCCCGGCCAATGTTGCGGCCGGAGCCGGTAACCAGAGCGACTTTCCCTTCCAGTCTATTCATAAGTCGTACCTCGTAATCATGTGAGGGCCTATCCTCCTTGCAGACGCTGAAGTTCGGCCCGAAGCCGCTCAGCTTCCGTTTCTGCTGCCCGTTGGGCCGATTCGGCTGCTCGTTGGGCCGATTCGGCTGACTGCCGGGCGGCCCGCTCCTCGCTGATGCTCGGCAGATAGCGGCCGCTTTTGTGGTCGTAGAAGGACAACCTCCGCTCCTGCACACACATGGTCAGGTCGAGGGCTGGGCTGTATCCGTGGAACACACCGTCGTCCGTTTCAGTCACCGGAAGTGGCCAGTAGGCTCCGTCTACCAGGACGTCCCCCGCGAGTTCGTAGCCGTAATAGCTACCGCCACTGGGGTCAAAGCGCCAATACTCGCCCACGCCAATGGCGGCGTAGCGGGCGGGCTTGTCCTGGGTATCTACGTTGTGGGTGCTCCTGGACGCCACTTCCAAGGCGAAGTCGGGGGGCTTGCCGGCCTCCCAGACCAGATAGTTGTTCCGTTGGAAGACCTCGGCGGCTTCCACTCCGAAGGCGACGTAGAGGTCCGGGGCAAGGTGGCCCCGGATACGGTCCTGCCGATCATAGTAAACGGAGCCGCTGGCATCAACCAGCACGTCAGGCCGGTCTGCGAAATAGTCATGAAGCAGGTAGGCACATTCGTGGATGGTGTAACCTTGTTCCATACTGTCCGGCTTGGGGTCGGGGTCAGGATAGAAGAAATCGTCGGCATAGTCCCTCTTGTAAGGGATGAAGGCAACGACTTTCTGCGAGAGGTTGGAAGTCATAAAAGGCCTCGTTTTGAGCCTTGATGATTACGTCGCCCTAGCTGGCCGCATGGCAGGGCGAAGACAATCGGTGCGGTCAATAATAGCACAAGACGGTCCGGGGCAGCTTGGCCCCAAGTTTCTCCCCAAGAGCTTTCGACTGGACCAAAAGCGAAGCGCCCTGCAGCGGCGGCGTTCCGGGGCGTCATTTGACAGTTGGTTAAGCCCCATTTACACTCGCCTCCAACTCCTTGCCAAGCTTCTCCGGAGATACCCTCGCCGTGTGGAAAGAGTTATATAACTAATGGGTTGGACTGGCGCACTTTTTTGGCTCTTGCCGAAGCGTCTTCATTCTTCCTGGCCACTCCTTTTGATTACCTCGTTCGGGATCATCGCAGCCGTCACGCTGATGGCGGTTGGAGCGGGATATTCCAACATCCTTGCTGAAGGCGGCCTTCGCCACACCCTCGCCTCCACCCATCCCGAAATCCTGAACGTTCAAGTCATTACCCAAAACCGCCCAATCGGGGTCAAGGACTACCGGAACCTAAGGTCGACGGTCGAAGACATCGCCGACACCCGTTTGGGATACATGACCCGGGGAATGGAGCGGTACGGCAGGATTGAGGGGGACATACGCTTTACCCGGGACCCGTCGGCCGATCCCCTCAAGTTAGATGGTATCTTCGTCCGTCCCTTTTTCCTGACCGGGCTCCAGGAGCACTCCCGCTTGGTCGATGGCCGCTGGCCTCAAGATTCCCGCCTTCGCGGGAATGACGGTGCACCAGTGAGCGGGGACACGATTTCGTTAGAGGCTGTGCTGGGGGCCGAGACCGCGTCGTCGATGTCGCTTGGCGTGGGGGACAACGTGGACCTGATTCCCTTCTCCACCGACCAGTCGGACCGCATTTCAGTCCACATCGTAGGCTTGGCTGAGCCCATCGACTCTGGAGAAGAGTATTGGATGAACGGGCCGTCTTCCTATTTCGCTATCCAGGACCTTGGAAACAGGCTGATGGCCCCGTTCTATATCAGAGAAGAGGTCTTCTTTGACAGCATCGGCGCCAAGCACCCATCGTTGGTTGGCGACTTTACTTGGTTCCTGTTCCTGAACACCGAGGTGTTAACGGCGTCCATGGTTGGGCCTACCAAAGAAGCCCTGGACGGCCTGGAGACAGACGTCAACCGCCGGTTTCCTCAATCCTTAGTGTTCACCGGGCTGAAGATAACCTTGCGGGAGTATGAAAGGGAGTTGTTGCTGGCCAGGGTGCCAATCTTCCTGTTCATATCATTGGTAGTGCTGGTTGTGCTCTACTTCCTGGCACTGGTGCTGGGGTTGTTGGCCCGTTCCCGTAACGACGAAGCCAGTCTTCTGAGAAGCCGCGGGGCAAGCCTCTTTCAGGTAAGCGCCATATTGGTAATCAGCGAGGGGATAGTGGCGGTGGTCGCCATCATCCTGGGACCTTTGCTGGCCTTTGTCATCCTGCGTTACCTGCTGCTGTCCACCATAGACCCAGTAACCGGAACATCCCAGCCGGTCGAGGTGGGACTGTCTCTTAACATGCTTTTGATGGGAGTACTGGGCGGCCTTTTGAGCTTGGCAGTGCTCCTGTTCTCCGGCGTCAGCCGGGCACGTTTGGGTTTGGCCGAATCGTTAAGGGAGCGGGCGCGGCCGCCGACGTTGCCATTCTTGCAACGGTACTACGTGGACTTCCTGGTGCTGGCCGCAGTTGCCTTTTTAATCTGGGAAATCCAAGGCCGCGAAGGGTTCTTTATAAGAGACCTGGCGTCCCAGGACTTGAAACTTGACCTCGTGCCTCTTTTCGGCCCGGTGCTGATGCTGGTAGGAGTTGCGGTGGTCGTGCTCCGGTTGTTGCCCCTCTTGGTCAAGTTGATGGCTTGGTTTGCCGAGCGAATCGGACCGGCATGGGTAGCGTTTCCGCTGGCGCGGTTCGCCCGGGACCCTATCCCCCATGGTTCGTTGGTCGTGATTCTTATTCTAGCGTCGGCCCTTGGGGTATTCGGCGCAACTTTCCAGTCCACCCTGTCGCTGACCCAGACCCAGCGGACCCTCTACGCGGCGGGCGGCGACCTGTCGGTCACAGGACCTACGTTAACGGTTTCCGACGGAGAGAGGCTGGCCGAGGAGCCGGCCGTAGAGTCCTTCAGTCCTGTCGTACAGGAGACAGGCACCCTGTTGGACGTGTTCCCCGGAGCTTTGACCACGCTGCTGGCTGTAGACCCGAAAGCGCTGCCGGGGACGGTATGGTTCCGCGAAGATTTCGCCGACAAGAGCCTGGGGGAGTTGCTGGCGCCCTTGGGGCCGTCGCCGGTGGGCGCGGCGGCCGGACTTGGACTTGAAAGCTTGGCAGGGATAGAGATACCCGGCGACGCGCGGAGACTCGGCGTTTGGGTAGAAAAAAGCCGCCTCAACACCGGGCCTCTGGCATCCAACATGAACCTTTGGGCCAGGGTCTACGACGACCGCGGCCGGTATCGCAACCTTTTCCTTGGGGAATTGGAACCCATCAAGTCGTTCGGCACAAGAATGAATGCCCCGACAACAGCGGCCGGCACTCCGCCGGAATGGGTCTATCTTGAGGGAGAGATACCTGAAAACCCTGATTTTCCGGTAGAGACTTCCTGGCTGGTCTCCATTTTTTTGAGCCGTAACTCGTTCACGCCGGTGCCGCCCGGCAGTATCAGCTTCGACGACCTGACCATAAAAGGACCGTCAACTCCTCCGGCGGGTGTAGTCATAGAGGGATTCGAGGAGTACCGGGGATGGGTGGCCCTGATTAACGAAGGAGGCGTCCCCGACATTGTGGAGAGGACGTCCTTTGGCGCCCATTCCGGAGAGGCCGGCCTGTCTTTTGGATGGCAGGAGCCCTTTAAGGAAACCAACCGCGGCGTGGTCTTGCCAACCGACCCTTACCCGGTGCCCGCCATTGGCAGTCCAGGTTTCGTCCCCGGCCAATCGATGAGAGTCAAGATTGGCAAGCACCTGCTGCCGGTAGTGGTGGAGGACACTACCAAGTTCTTCCCCACGTTGAACCCGTCAACCCGTCCGTTCCTGATCGTGCCGCTGGATGCCTACAGCCAATACGTCCGCCGTACTTCATCGGAGAGGGTTGAAGACCCTTGGGAGTTCTGGGTTTCCTTAAAAGACGGCGCAGACCGGGATGCGGCGGCGGCTTCTATAAAAGACCGCCTCGGCGTGTTCGTCGGGATCAGGGACCGGGACTCCTTGGTGAATAATGCTTTGCGCAACCCGTTGGCGGGCGGCGGCTGGAACGGCCTCACCATCCTTGGTATGGCGGCCATCATCATGGCCGTCTTGCTCACGCTGGTTATCCATGCCTTGGTAGCCATACAAACGGGCAGGGTGGACCTGACGGTAGCCAGGACCCTGGGGCTGTCCAGGCTGCAACTCTTTCTGTCCCTAGGGTTGGAGAGAGTATTGGTGGCAATAGTGGGACTGGCCATAGGCAGCGCCGCCGGCGTGTGGATGGGCCGGTGGATTTTGGGTTACTTGGACGTCAATACCCGGGGTGAACCGTCCATTCCCCCGATGATACTCGCCGCCCAGGAATGGCTGATCATATCCGTGCTGGGCGGGCTGGCCGCCGCCCTGATACTTGGCCTTATCGTCGCGGCGGTGTCCGCTCTCCGACTGAGAGCGGCAGACATATTGCGCACAGGGGAATAGGAGAAAGAGCCATGCCATTCGGCGGAGTCCACGCAGAATGATGGCGTTAACCAGGCTGGGCTACATCATCGCCGTTCGGAGGATTGCCCTCAACTGGCGATTGGAGTTGGTCCTGTTCGCGGGCATATTGCTGGCCGTGTCTCTGATGGCCAGCGGCGTTATATTTTCCAACTTGTTGGCTGAGACGTCGCTGCGCCACGCGATGAACCGGGCCACACCGCAGGAAGCCAATTTCTGGATAAGAATTTTCACTGGCCAGGATACGGCCGCCACCGCTGAAGGAAGGACTTCTTACCACCGCGCCACGCAGGCTTTTAATGAGCAGAGGGTACTGGCCTTGATTGACTCCCACGTCAACGACAGGGCCATGTTGATCGAGACCTCTACATTCTTCTTCATCGGCCACCCCCAATTGGAGTTGGACAACGAAGTCCGACCCCGCGGCGAAATAAAGTACATGACCGCCCTGGCCTCAGGCCGGGCCGAGATTGTCCGGGGGCACTGGCCCTACTCTGGCCAGCCGGCCGATTCTCCCAAGCCGGGCGAGCCTCTGCAGGTTGCCGTCGATGTACTCGGGTCCCAGTTGCTCCAGCTTGACGTTGGCGACAGGCTGGAGGCGTTTCCGGCGGCGTCGTTCACCGACCCACCGTCGATCCCAGTGGAAATCGTCGGGGTGTTCAAACGTGTCAACGTAGACGACGAGTTCTGGTACGCCTCCAACAGCGCCTTCAGTTTCCACGACAACAAATGGACCATTGTGCCCCTGTTCACCTCAGAGGAGGCCATCCTGGGCCATGTCTACGATCAATATCCCACGTTGTACACCGACGTAACCTGGTTCTATTACGTGGACCGGCCCACCATAGACTCGGGGAACGTCGACCAAGCCTTGGACTCTCTCCGGCGCATCCATCGGGACGTGCGGACGAACCTAGCCAACTCCAGCAACGGGATCAAGCTGGACGAGGTGTTGGAAGACTATCAAGAGCAACTGTTGTTGGCCCGCATTCCGCTTTATCTGATACTGTTCCTCATCGTCGGCACTTTAGCGTACTACCTTGCGCTGATTACCGCGCTGATCATCAAGTCCCGTGCCACGGAGATTTCCGTGCTGAAAAGCCGGGGCGCGACCACGGTGCAAGTCGCCATTCTTTCCGCCGTCGAGGGACTGCTGCTGGCTGTACCGGCGGTTGTTATCGGCCCCTTCCTGGCCCTTGCCGTGGTGACGCTGCTGGGCCGGGTGTTTTTCGGTCTGGGAAGCGGCGGGGAGCTTACGGCTGTGCCATTGGCTATTCCTACCGAGGCCTTCCTGGTAGGACTGGCCGGGGGGGTGTTGGGGGTGTTGGTGCTGACCGGCACTACCTTGGTGGCTGCCCGCCAGAGCGTTGTGGAGTTCCGGCAAACGGGCGCGCGGCCTCCCAGCGTTCCGTTCGTACACCGTTACTATTTGGATATTCTGCTGTTGGGCCTGATAGCGCTCTTCTGGTGGCAAATTCAGAGCCGGGGCGCTTTCCTGGTGCGGTCCTTGGGAAATCAAGGACTGGAGATTGATTACACTCTGTTATTGGGGCCGCTGCTTGGCCTGTTGGCCATAGGTCTCGTGGTCATGCGAGTGTTCCCCATAGCCATAGGAGTACTGACGCGCTTGGCCGAGCCGGCCGCGCCATCGTGGCTGCTGCAGGGATTGAGGCATGTCTCCAGGGACCCGGTGGTGCCTGGGGCGTTGGTGGTGCTGTTGATGTTCGCCACTGCCTTGGGAGTTATAGGAAGCGCCTTCAGCGCCACACTGGAGCGTAGCCAGATGGACCGCGCCCTGTATGCCGCAGGGGCGGACCTGCGCGTCGAACATGGAGGCAAGTCCAGCCCACGTGTGCTCCAAGGGATATCAGAGGGGGTGAAGGCTGACGGGCTGGCCGAGACGGTCATTGAAGCGCAACGGGGCGGCGGCCACCTTACAACAACGGGATTCAGCACCAGCGGCACCCTGCTGGCGGTGGAAGCGGACGACTTTGACCGGGTCGCTTGGTTCAGGCCGGACTTCTCTCAAGGACAGTCCTTGGAGGAACTGACCGCCCTGCTGACGCCGGAGCCATCGCCTGAGAATCAGGGCGTCGTGCTGCCGATGGATGCCACTACTTTGACCGTCCTGGTGCAGCCAAGCCGTCCCGACCGCAGCCTGTTTGTGCACGCCAGATTGAGGGACGCCTTGGGGTATTACTTCGACGTGTCCTTGGGAAGCGTGGGATTCCGCGGCTGGAAACGTCTGGAAGGTAATATAGTCCCCGTTGACTCCGTTCTGGGTCTGTCCCGCCCGGAAAGCGTTACGTACCCGGTCACGTTGATGTCGCTGCAACTGGCCCACCGGTCTCCCGTCGTTGAACCCGGCGCGATATTCTTCGGCGAATTGGGTTACGGCAGCCCGGACGGCGGCGGGACTTTGGACGACTTCAGCGACCTGAGCGGGTGGCAGATCATCGAAGATTTCGTCAAACCGGGGCTGTATTCCCTGGAGGCAAGTGACTCAGTGGCGCCGCCGGGAAGCGACCGTTCTGCCCGGTTTGGTTGGGCCCCCGGCAGCATAGGGCTGCGGGGAATACGACCCGGGGGGATCGAAACACCTGTACCCGCGTTGGTAAGCAATCGGTTCCTGGAGATTGCCGACGCTGAAGTAGGCGACCTGCGAACCATAGGGCTTTCAACCTTTTCCGTGGCCTTGGAGATAAAGGCTGCCGTGGACTATTTTCCAACCCTAGACCCGGACGGCAAACCTTTTTCCGTGGTGGACTTGGAGACCTTTATCCGCCATGCAAATATACACAGCCCCAGACCTGTGGGTTGGTCTAACGAGGTGTGGGTCGACTTGGACCCGGAAGCCGCCGTCCCGGACGCTATTATCGGCAAATTGGAGGACAGCGGCCTGCGCGTCAGGGACGTGTTCAAGGCTTCGGATCTGGTGTCCCAGCGTGTTGAACAGCCTTTGGTGAATGCCGGTTGGGGTGCTTTGCTGGTGCTTATGTTCCTGGCCCTGGTCCTGGCCAGCGTGTCCGGGATTGTGCTGTTTTCGTTCATCGACACCAGAGAGCGGCAAACGGAATTCGCGTTGCTGCGCACGCTGGGCTCTTCCAGAACGCAGCTCAACGGGTGCGTCTGGTTCAGCTTGGTATTGGTGGCCGTATGCGGGGTATCCTTGGGCACAGTGGCCGGTCTGGTAATCGGCACCAGTCTTTTGCCATTGATGGAAGTCGCCGAAGCAGGAGTCAGGGTCACACCCAACATGGTGCTGCAAACAAACTGGTCCACCTTGGGGTTGTCCTACTTGGTCCTGGCGGTATTCACCGTTGCGGCTTTGTTGTGGTTGGTCTGGTTTACCACTAGAATGGAAATTCACCAAGTATTGAGAATCGGAGAGGGCTGAGCAGTGCGCCGGACGAGGCGCGATGCCGCTTGCCCGATAGCAATATGGTTTTGTGAGGCTTAGTTGGACAGACGCAGCGTATTAGAGAGACCGACGCCCGTTACCACCCCCGAACCCCGGGCGTTGGAGCAGGACGAGTCCGAGGGCGTCTACGTTGAGTGCCGCGACTTGTTCAAGATTTACAAGAGGTCGGAGTTGGAGGTAGTGGCCCTCCGGGGTCTGGACTTGGAGGTGCGGGCAGGAGAGCTGATAGCTATCATCGGCGCCAGCGGAAGCGGCAAGAGCACCCTGATGAACGTGCTGGCGGGATTGGACCGCCCATCGGCAGGGCAAATCCGCGTCGGGTCCAGGGACCTTTTGAACATCACCGACCGCGACTTGGTAATGTACCGCCGCTTGGAAGTAGGGTTCGTTTGGCAGGCCACGGGCAGGAACCTGGTGCCCTACTTGAACGTCCGCGACAACATTGAGGTGCCGTTGGCTATGGCCGGCGCCCCTGCCAAGGAGCGCCACAGTTGGAGTTCGGAGCTTCTGGATTCCCTTGGATTGTCGGACAAGGGTGGCCGGTACCCCTACCAACTATCCGGAGGCGAGCAACAACGGGTCGCCATCGGAGTGGCGTTGGCCAACCGGCCTCCGTTGCTGCTGGCCGACGAGCCGACCGGCGAGTTGGACACCCAAACGGCCGGCCAAGTCTTTGAAATGCTGCGTCACCTGAACCAGACCTACAACGTCACGATAGTGATGGTAACTCACTACCCCGGCGTGGCTCATCACGTTGATCGTGTCGTCAACATCCGCGACGGACGCATCAGTTCAGAAAGTTATTCCACCCCTACCTTTCAAAGGACCGGCGGCGCGGTGGAAGAAGAGTACGTGGTGGTGGACCGGGCAGGCCGCATACAACTGCCTCAAGACATTTCAGGGCGCCTACGCGAGAGAGGGCTTGCCAAGGCAGGGCTTGAAGGCGACACCGTGACCATACGCCCGGCGGGCCCCTTGCCGCGCGTCAACAGGAGCGGCGGCCGGTGAGGCAGACAACTTTCGTAAACGGCGATCAGGCCGCCCAATTGAGCATTGGGCGATGAGCGAAGTCCTGGAATCTCAACCCAACTCCGAGAGCATCATCTCCACCGAAAGCGTTACTAGGGTTTTCGGGGCAGGGGAAATGGCCGTAACCGCGGTTAACGGAATCACCCTGCAAGTAGGCCAAGGGCAGTTGTTGGCAGTAGTGGGCCGGTCGGGTTCGGGAAAGACCACGTTGTTGAACCTTATGTCGGGGTTGGACCAACCCACTAACGGAAAAGTCTTTTTCCAAGGGCGGGACCTGTCAACCATGATGGAAGCCGACTTGGTGGAACTGCGCCGCCGGAAGATCAGCTTCGTATTCCAGTCATTCGGGCTGATGCCCCTGCTTTCCGCCTTGGAGAACGTCGAACTGCCATTGCACATATCCGGCGTGTCCTGGCGGGAGCGGCGGCGGCGCGCCATGGAAACCCTCGACCTGGTGGGGCTTGGTCCCCGGGCGCGCCACCGTCCTTACGAACTTTCCGGCGGTGAGCAGCAACGGGTCTCCATAGCCCGCGCGTTGGTGACAGGGCCCGACGCCATATTCGCCGACGAGCCCACCGGAGAGCTGGACACCACCACCGCTTCATCCATCAGCGACATCCTGCGCGAGGTAGTCAGGGAAAGAAAGGCGACGGTCATAGTCGCCACCCACGACTTGGCATTAGCCGGAATGAGCGACCAAGTGATACAGATAGTCGACGGGGGTGTCGATCAGGCAGGAGACCCTGTCTCACTGGGGCTTTGATGGAGTATGCGCCGGCTTATCGTTCGTCCAATGGGTTGATTGTAGCAACTCCCTCTAAATTAGCCGCCGCGCAAAGACGGTAGTCGGCGCAAACGAAAGTTAACGGGGGGAGCACGCTACTTCGCACCGCAAGACAGCCGGCAAGTTGCACAGCGTCGTAAGTCCTTAACGGGTACAGGTCAATAAGCCGGGCGGCCTCGTTGGCCACTGTCGGGGTCAACGATTCCACACGGTACAAAGAGGCGGCTTGTTGCTCCAACCGCGCTAGGGCTGAATTGGCATCAAAAGCCGAAATCTCGCCTCTGCGCTCTTTCCGGCGTAAGGCCGAACGGAATTCCAACAGGGCGATTTCAAGTATTATTATCCGGCCTATTTCCGCATCTCGAATCAGGTCTACTACCCCTGCGGTGCCTTCTTCTTCCAGATAGAGCTTAACCAAGGCGCTTGTGTCCAAATAGTAGCTGGACATCAGAACCGGTCGGCCCTGTCCTCCTTGACGGTTTCTGAAATCGGCCCACCCTTGATCCGAATCGGAGTGAACTTCATACCGCGTTTTTCTGTATCGGATGAAACTTCACGAAGTTTCCGATTTACCATGATTGTCGTAATTGAGCGTAGGCGTTCAGCGGGGTCTGGGACGTGCCATGTCAAAACCAGAAACCGTTCAAACGCCTGCCATAACAATGAATCTATCTTCTTGGGATCTTTGGCCCAATGGTGGCCGCACCGGGGCAAATATTCGTTGCGGAACCAATCGAACCCGACGAACGGAAGGTCCCTCTCGGCCGCCTTGAGTTGCTCGACGAGCTGGTTAATCTCCTCGTCCGAGCCGGACTTGTCATGGCCTTCCTGAATATCCCTCATGGTCACAATTTATCCCTTTCGATTGCTTGATTTTGCAATGGTGATGCGGCGGTTGTGCCTTGTCAACCGCCTCCCATCACCCGAATTCCTCCTCGCGGTTGACAGTCCATGCCCATAGACTACAATGAGACTGCTATCAGAATTTTCCATAAGAACCAACCGAGAGGCAAGCCATGATTACAAAGTTTGACAGCCTTTTCGCCGGGCACGTAGACATGGACAACGTGGGGTATGCAGGTACGCCCGTAAACGACCGTTCCTTGTCTGATGAACACCTGACCACTGCATTCCCCAAAGCCGAAGCCATCGCCAAGCTTCTGGACAAGCTGGGGTACGACACTTTCTGGATGGCAGAGCATCACTTCCAGCCGGAAGGTTACGAGTGCATCCCCAACCTGTTGATGACGAACGTGCACTTAGCTCACCTGACCAAGAACATCAGGCTGGGTTGCGCTTTTAACATCGCTCCGATGTGGCATCCGTTGAGGTTGGCCGAGGACTACGCTACGGCGGATATCCTTACGGGAGGACGCGTAGTGTTCGGCATGGGGAGAGGCTATCACACCAGGGAAGTAGAGACTTTTGGCAACCCGATGTTGGACCAACCGGCCAACCGGGAGTTGTTCGAGGAGCAAGTGGAGATCATCTTCAAGTCGTTCAACGAAGCCTCGTTCTCCCACCACGGACAATACTACGACATTCCGCCCAAGGTGCCGTACCGGGGCTATGAACTGGAGGAGATAACGCTGGTGCCCAGGCCCCGGAACCTTCCCGTAGAGTGCTGGCAGCCCATACAGGGCGGCACTCAGAGAGCCTTGGACTTCATGGCCAAACACGGTATCAAGGGCATGATCGGAGGCGGCGTCGCGGAAGGCGGCGCCATGGACGACACGATGCGGGAATACCAAGCCGCACTGGCCCGGACCGGCCGCGACGCGGAGCTTGGCGAGGACATCAGCGTAGGGTTCCACTTCTACTTGGCTGACACGGTGGAACAGGCCGTCAAGGAAGCTTCCGGGTTCTACGAAGAGAACGTCAAAATGTTCGGCCCTCTACGGCTCCACCGGGGGCTTAGCGAGGAGCAGATGAGGGACATCGCCGACCCCGCGCGGGCGCCCTTCGCCGGACTTCCCAGCTTGGAAGAGGCTGTAAAAAACGGTGCGGCCCTATGCGGCCCGCCGGAGCGCATCATCGAGCAGCTTAGCGTGGTCGCCGAGCGTTACCCGGGAATGGAACGGGTTGGCGTCAGCCATCCCGTAGGCACTCCCCAGTCGGTCATCCTGGAGCAACTGGAGTGGTTCGCCAAGGAAGTAATGCCCGCGTTCAAGGGTAAGGTGGAGGCCGCCGCCGGCGACTAACCCGTATTCGGTCAGGAGGTGACGTTGTCATGGCAACCGTAGGGACCGGAAAATACACCTTTGAGCTTATAGAGGACTGGGCGAAGCTCCCCGATGGATGGGTGCTTGGCCAGACCGGCATCGTGACCGATTCCCAGGACCGGGTGTACCTGTTCAACCGGAGCGAGCATCCACTCATCGTTTTGGACCGGGACGGCAACTTCATCACGTCCTGGGGCGAGGGCGTCCTTGACGACGCCCACGGCCTGCACATCGACGAGGATGAAAACCTCTACCTTCCGGTCAAGAACTCCCATGTCGTCCAAAAGTACGACCGTTCCGGCAACCTGCTGATGACCCTCGGCGAGTGGTACAAACCGTCGGACACCGGCTGGCCGGGAGTGGCAGAGGAACTTGCGCTGCGGGCCGCCGGCCCTTTCAACCGGCCCAGCGATGTGTCCATGTCCCCCGACGGCTACGTGTACATCTCCGACGGGTACGGAAATGCACGGATACACAAGTTCGACAAGGACGGGAACCTGCTCAACTCGTGGGGCGCGCCGGGCAAGACGGCTCCGGGCGAGTTCCACGTGCCCCATGGGGTTTGGGTGCACACCGACGGCCGGGTGTTCGTGGCCGACCGTGAGAATAACAGGGTGCAGATTTTCACCCAGGAAGGCGAGTTCATCACCCAGTGGACCGGCTTCGCCCGCCCGTGCGACTTTTTCATCGACGAAAACAACGTGGTGTTCATTCCCGAGCTGGACGGATTCCTGACCATCGTCGACATTGACGGGACGGTAATATCCAAGTGGGAGGGCCCCTTCGGCGCAACCGCCCACGCCGTTTGGATGGACGCCCACGGCGACCTGTACATCAACCAGCACCTGGAAGGCCAACGGCTGCTCAAGTACCGGCGGGTGCCGTAAGGAGTAACTCAGAAAGGGGTATCGACATGACAACCGACCCAGACAAGGAGACGATTGCCACCACCTCCATACTGGACTGGGAACCTGAGTTACTGATTCGGTATCACAAGGATACCGATACACTGATACTTTCAGGGGGGGTGGTTGGGGCCAACGGGGAAACGGTTGCCAAGGATGTCGTGGCAATGTCAGACAACGACGGCTGGGTAACGAGCATTGTACTGGAGTACGCCGCTGAATTGCTCCAGCCCTATCTGCTAAAGGTGAACCAGGAGCCTGAACCAGAATTGCAAATTCACTACTTCAAGGACACCGACTCCCTGATTGTCACAAGCGAAAAGCCGGGAGCCTGCGGAGAGACGGTCGCCAAACAGCTTATCGCGAGGTCGAACGACGACGGTGAGGTAACGGGTATTGAACAGTTCAATGCCGCCCGTTTGCTACGGCCCATTTTGTTCCCGGAGTCCACGGCGAAAGGGTGACCAGAATGGAGGTTGGCTACCAAGTAGGCCAGGTTGTCATAAGGGACAGCCTCGATCCTCAGCAACAGTGGCGCAACCACTTGGAGCAGTTCCGAGGGTCGAGGGACGCCGGGTTCGACATTTACTGCTGGGCCCACCACTACCTGATCGACCCCTTCCAGCACTTCCAGCCTTTCCCGGTTTTGGCCCGTTTAGCTGCCGAGCCGGGCGACATGAAACTGGCCACGTCGGTTTTGCTCCTTCCACTGCTCAACCCGGTGGACGTGGCCGAGCAAGTAGCAACCCTGGACCACATCTGCGAGGGGCGTTTCATTCTTGGGCTGGGACTGGGCTACCGGCCCGAGGAATGCGAAGCCTTCGACACCCGGATGTCCGAGCGGGGAGCGCGGCACTCGGAGGCATTAGCCCTGATGCAACGGCTTTGGACCGAGGATGAAGTCACCCATCACGGGCGTTACTACCACGTAACCGGCGCCAGACCCACGGCGCGACCCTACCAGAAGCCCTATCCCAAACTGTGGCTCGCCGCCATGAGCGACCCGGCCATCCGCCGCGTGGGACGGGAGGGCCACATCCTGTTCATCGGCCCTGCCCAACCCTACGACACCATAGAGCGGCAGGTGGAGTTGTATCACGAGACGCTGGCCGAAAACGGCCACGCCGATCCTGGAGAGATGGTAGTCGTCCGGGAGTTTTTCTGCGCCGGCAGCCGGGACGATGTGTTGGACAAAGCCCGGAGCGGCTTTGAGCGCAAGTATGCCGAGTACGCCACCCACGGGTTGCAAGGGACCGATCCGGAACTGGTGGGCAAGGTGACTGGCGACTTGGAAGGCCTGATGGATGATACCTTCATTGTGGGCACCCCCGATGACTGTATCGAGCAAATTGCCCGGTACCGGGACTTGGGATTTACTCAAGTGATTCTGCGACTTTTCTACCCGGAGATGCAGCAGAAAGACGTGATGGACCACATCGAGTTGGTGGGCAGAGACCTGCTGCCCAACGTGCACAACCTGTGAATGGCCTGATCAGGTTGAGGGCCCTCTACAACAACAATAAACAAGTGGCGAGGTAGAAAAATGACCAAAGTAGGTCTGGCCGTAGGTGGCGCCACGGCGCAAGGGGTTTTGGCAGACATAGAACGTGCCGAGCAGAAGGGTATTGACGCCGTGTGGATGACCACCGGAGGGGCGCGTTTGGACAGCATGACGGTGTTTGCCGCGGCCGCCCTCCGCACAGACCGCATAAAGTTCGGCACCTCCATAGTGCCCACCTATCCCCGTCATCCCTTGGTGATGGCCCAGCAGGTGCAGGTAATAGACCAACTTGCGCCGGGAAGGTTCCGTCTGGGGGTTGGCCCAAGTCATCGCCCCACCATGAGACAAATGGGCATCCGCATAGACCAGCCGCTGGGCCACTTGCGCGAGTACCTGCAAGTGCTCAAGGCCCTGCTTCAGAAAGGAAAGGTTGACCTCGACGGCAGCTTCTATCAAGCTCACGAGACGATTCCGCAAACGGCGGATGTGCCCATAATGGCCTCGGCCCTGCAACGCGGGTCTTTTGAGTTGTGCGGCGCGGAATCCGACGGGGCCATAAGCTGGGTGTGTCCTTGGGCGTACTTGGAGAATGTCGCATTGCCCGCTATGAAAGAGGGAGCGGAAAAATCGGGCCGGGCGACACCGCCCCTGATTGCCCACGCTCCGGTATGTGTGCATGACGACGTCGACGAGGTGCGCACCGCTTTCCGGGAACAGTTCAGCAATTACCCACGCCTGCCTTTCTACCGCCGGATGCTAGTGAGTTCCGGGTTTCCCGAGGCGTCCAACTCTACTTGGAGTGACGCCATGATCGATGGCTTGGTGCTATATGGCAACGAGGAACACACGGCCAGCCACATCCGGAAGCTGTTGGACTCCGGCGCGTCCGAAATCCTGGTGTCTCCGGTGTTGGCCGGCAATGACCCGCAAGCGTCCCTGGACCGGACACTTACCCTCCTTGGCCAGGTAGCCCAAGCGGTCGCCGCTTAGGAGACGTACCTTGCCTTCGCCGTCGTCCACCCGTTTACAATTCACGCCGGACATGGAAATCTGCCGTCTGTTGAACGGCATGTGGCAGGTTTCCGGCGCTCACGGGCGTATCGACCCGACGGCAGCGGTGGCGGCCATGTTCCCGTATATGGAAGCGGGATTCACCACTTGGGACCTGGCCGACCATTACGGCCCTGCGGAGGACTTCGTCGGGGAGTTTCGACGGCAACTGGCTGTCCGGAAGGGGCCGGAAGCCCTGGCCAATATGCAAGCCTTCACCAAGTGGGTGCCCAGGCCGGTGGCTATGACCCGCCCGGTCGTGGAAGACGCCGTTAACGTGTCGCTGCGCCGGATGAACGTGGAACGCTTGGACCTGCTCCAGTTTCATTGGTGGGACTATGGGAATCCGGCCTACCTGGATGCCATGTCCCGTTTGCAAGAGCTTCGGGATGAAGGCAAAATCCGGCATCTTGCCCTGACCAATTTCGACACCGAGCACATGGGCCGCATAGTGGACCACGGCGTTCAAATCGTATCGAACCAAGTGCAGTACTCGCTGATAGACCGGCGTCCGGCAGTGCGGATGGCTCAGTATTGCCAGGAACAAAGCATGCACCTGCTGGCCTACGGGACGCTGTGCGGCGGGCTGCTTTCCGAACGGTACTTGGGCCAGCCTGAACCGGGCCGTCCCATGCTGAACACCGCCAGCCTCTCCAAGTACAAGCAGATGGTGGACGTTTGGGGCGGCTGGGAGTTGTTCCAGGAACTTCTCCAAACGTTAAATAAAATCGCCGCCAAACATGGAGTATCCATCGCCAACGTCGCGGTGCGGTACGTGTTGGACCAGCCAGCCGTTGGCGGCGTTATCATCGGGGCCAGGTTGGGCGCCAGCGAGCACATATCCGCCAACGCCAGAGTTTTCGGCTTCTCACTCGACGACAAAGACTTGGGAGAGATCGAGGCTGTGTTGACCCGCTCCCAAGACCTGTACCAAATCATCGGAGACTGTGGCGACGAATACAGGCGATAATAAGCCCACCACTTCTTATCCAGAGCACCCAGTCCATCGATGTCAATAAAGGTCGGGACCTCACCGGCCATTACGGCCCGTACCAGCGCCGGGTATAATATGGTACAAGGTCGGTATGACTTACGAGTTCAAAGTGCAGAAGAAGATTGGCGGTATAGCAGGACAACACCTGAACGTCCGTAGGACCAAGGTGTTGTTCGGCGCTTTGACTGGGTTGGACGCCGCGCTTGAAGAGTTGATTGAACAGTCTGAGGACGACCATGTCATTACCGGTGATCAGAATAATCAACTCAGACTGATCAACCTTATTTTCACTTGCCGACGCCGGACAGACGGTGCTGATATGCATGTGGTTGCTGAGATTTCCGTAACCATCAACGACAACGACATCACACGCGCTGCTGAGCGCGCCGCTATCCTGGCGTCCGTTATCGACCAGCCGGTCACACCTGCGGTCGTCGGTACCCACATCGACGACACCCGGGCTGCATTGGCAGCGGCCGCCAATGTAACCGTAATGCTGATGCGGGACGATTAACACCCACCCAGCCTCTCCAAGTACAAGCAGGTGTGGACGTTTGGGTCGGCTGGGACTTGTTACAAGAACTGCTTCAAGTACTAAAACCGCAGTCTAGTCATCCGGGATAGTGACCGCCGAGTCGAGAAGAAGACAAAAGCGAGAATCGTGTCGAACATGTATCGAGTAATGGGCGCATTGCAATGGGGAATAGTGGCCTTGGGTCTCTATTTCGCCGTTTATGGACTGTTAGCAATTTACTTGCGGATGAGTTCTTACAGTCACCCGGATAGTCTCGGCGGAGAAGCCGTCATGCCCAGTGAAACATTGGTAAACGCCTTGTTTCCGGGTGGACTTTGGACAATCGCCGGCCTTGTGATTTTTGGTGTGACCTACACCTTCATCCGGAGGCGCAAGCGTTCACAAGGACGCTCATTCACCTTCTACCAACCTTAGAATTACAGGATCCACCTTATCAAAGGACCAATCCTATGGACATCGGAGTTATCTTCCCTCAGACGGAAATCGAGGCCGACCCGGCGGCAGTGCGTGACTTTGTTCAAGCTGCGGAAGACCTGGGATACTCCCACATCTTTGTAGCCGACCATGTGCTGGGCGCCAACCCTCAGTTTCATGCCCATCCGTCCCTGGCCAACTATAGCCACCATTCCTTGGTGCACGAGTCGCTGACCCTCATGGGCTACATGGCCGCCGTCACCCAAAGGGTGCGGTTGGTGACGGGAATCCTGATTCTGCCCCAGCGTCAGACCGCGCTTGTGGCTAAGCAAGCTGCCGAAATAGACGTGCTGAGCGGCGGGCGCTTGACCCTCGGCATCGGCGTGGGTTGGAACAAGGTTGAGTTCGATGCGTTGGGGGAAGATTTCCATAACCGGGGCCGCCGGAGTGAGGAGCAGATCGCCGTGCTGCGCGCCTTGTGGACGCAAGACGTGGTGGACTTTCACGGTCGTTGGCACAACGTCACCCACGCCGGCTTGAACCCGTTGCCGGTGCAGCAACCCATCCCGGTATGGATAGGCGGCGGCTCGAGCAGCGACGCTTGGATGATGGACACGGTGCTGCGCCGGATAGCCCGTATAGCCGACGGGTGGTGCCCCAACATCGGCGCCGACGAGTCGGGCAAAGCGGTTGTGGCCCGTGTGCAGAAGTACACCGCCGAGGCAGGCCGGGACCCGGCCGCGCTGGAGCTGGACGGGCGGTTGAGAACGGCGGAAAAACAGCCGGAAGACTGGGTGGACGAGACGAAGGTCTGGGAGGAAATGGGCGCCAGCCACATCTCAATCGAGACCAGAAAAGGTGGTTTCGAGGGCGCTGCCCGGCATATTGAAGCCATTCGCAGATTTGCCGAGGCCGTCGGCGTCTAGCTCACCGCCCGCTAGGGCATGTGCAAAGTCACGGGAGTTGACTTGCCGGTTCACCGGCATTCTCGCGGAGGAACGTTACCCCTCGCGGCCCAAGGAGGGAATCCAGAGTCATTCGTTGCCCTCGGCGGCCAACAACTGGCCGCCGCCACGGACATTTTCAACGACTTTCCTCCCCACTGACATTTGCCCCTTGCCAGCTTGGAAAGCACCTCTCTACCATATTACTTGTCCTGCTCAACGTCCCATCGGACGTGGACAAGTCCAATAAAGCCACTGAGGCAACGTGATGATTGATGACCGGAAAGACTCCCAGCAACAAGCTGTCCCGACCCAACCGGGACCTCGAAGTCCTTTTCAACTCCGGTACTCTCCCCGAATGTCCTGAAATGTCCGCAAATGTCCGCAAATGTCCGCGATTCTGAAATTTCCGGCCTGCGGGTTCCCTTGGCTGAAGGCAGGACAGGGACGACTTTGCACATGCCCCGACCGTCCGCCCCTCAACTGGAACGGTCCATCGGCCGATGTTACACTTGGTCCAGTGGCAGACCAAGAAACAGTTTCCAACCCGTCATTCCCGTGCAGGCGGGAATCCAAGGCCTCGGCCAGTGACGCGAGGAAATCTGCAGGACTGGTGAGTTTTGATATAGTCTCTAAACCACCCGGATTCCTGCTTGAACTATAAGGAGACCTGAAATGACCCAGGACCCGGTGCTTTACCAACAGACCGGCGGAATCGCCGTTTTGACCCTCAACAATCCCGAGAGGCGACACGCCCTGTCCAGCCCTGTATTGTCCTCTCTGAAGCAACGGCTGGAAGATGTCCGCGACGACGCAAGTGTGCGGGTGGTCGTGCTTCGTTCAGAGGGGCCGGTGTTCAGTTCCGGCCACGACCTGAGAGAGTTGGTCAACGGTGAAGAAGCCGGCTACGCCGAGGTCTTCGCCCTCTGCACCGAAGTAATGGAGGCCATCCGGCTGCTTCCCAAGCCGGTAATTGCCCAAGTGCAGGGTTTGGCGACCGCCGCAGGTTGCCAGTTGGTAGCAACCTGCGACTTGGCGGTAGCGTCGGAAAATGCGGCGTTCGCGACTCCAGGGGTGCAAATTGGCCTGTTCTGCACCACACCTGGTGTCGCAGTGTCCCGGGCTGTGCAAACCAAGAAGGCCATGGAGATGCTGCTGACCGGCACGCCCATTTCCGCGCGTGACGCCGTGGAGCACGGCTTGGTCAACCGGGTGGTGCCCGCGGATGAACTGGAAGAGCAAGTCATGGCGCTGGCCCAACAGATTTGCGACGCCAGTTCCCAGACCTTGGCCATAGGCAAGCAGGCCTTCTACCAACAGATAGAATTAGACCGGCCTGCCGCCTACGATATGGCCCAGAAGGTGATGGTCGACAACCTTCTGAAAGAGGACGCCAAGGAAGGCATCACCGCGTTCCTGGAAAAGCGGGACCCGGAGTGGACCTACTAACGGGTCACCAACTCACCAAGCTTCAGCTACCGTTGAGGGTACTGTCCGTTATCCGTGGAATAATTCCTGCTCTAACTGGTCCTGGTCAATCTCCAGGTAGTCCGCCACGTCTCCCAGGATCCCACTCAGGGTACCGACCCGTAAAGGATTATGGCGGGGCACAGAGACATGATGCTGGTACCCCCGGTAAGTGCTTGTAAGTCTCATGTGGCTGCCCCTTTGCCGTGTGAGGTTGTAACCATAGTGTCGGCGTAACAGGGTAGCCAACTCCATTCCGGAGAGGCTGCGGGGCAACCTCACACCGGGATGACCTCTTCCTGAACCAGATGAATGCGAATCGACCGTGGAGCCTGCCCTTCGTCAAAGTGGCACAGCACGGCATCCCGCATCATTTCCTTCAAATGCTCCCAGTGATCGGCCTCGGTGAAGATGCTGTAACCCAGTGCTCGCGCCTCGTACCCGCCCCCGGGGGATTCTCGTACCTGGAAGATAATCTCGGTGTCTGCCATTGCCGGTCTCCTTAATCCGGGACACTGTACCCCCTAGAACGTTATAACGCTCCGGGCCACCTCTCCCTGCTTCATGTCCTCGAAGGCCTCGTTAATCTGGCCCAGTTCCAGCCGCTGGGTCACCAACTCGTCCAGCTTCAACCGGCCCTGCAGGTAGAACTCTATGTATTGAGGCATGTCGGTCCGGAAGTGGTTAGAGCCCATGCTGCTGCCTTGGATGCGCCGCTCGCGCAGGAAGGACGGGCCGTCCAGCTCGATTTTCGTGCCTTGCGGAATCATGCCGATGATGGTGGCCGTGCCGCCCGCCCGCAGCATGTGGAACGCCTGCTCGGCGGTCTCTTTCTTGCCGATGGCCTCAAAGGAATAGTCCACGCCCCCGTTGGTCAGGTCGAGCACCTTGTTAACTACCTCCCCTCCTGAAGCGTCAATGACCTCAGTGGCTCCGAACTCCTGCGCCAGCGTCAGCTTGGTCTCCACCGCGTCTATGGCGATGATGCGCAGCGCGCCGGCCAGTGCTGCTCCCTGTATTGCGTTCAGGCCCACGCCGCCGCAACCGATGACTGCCACGGTGCTGCCGGGGCGCACGGCGGCGGTGTTGAGGGCCGCACCCAAGCCGGTAGTCGCGCCACAACCGATGAGCGCCAACTGCTCGAAAGGCACGTCCCGCTCGATCTTCACCACCGCGTTCTCGTGCACCAGCATCTGCTCGGCGTATGACGACAGGTTGGCAAACTGCGCCACCGCCTCGCCATTCTGGCTGAGGCGTGGCGTCTGGTCCGGAGTGCGATTCAGCCCAGTCCGAGAGCACAATACTGTGCGGCCCTCGGTGCACCGCTCGCAGGTGCCGCAGAACACTGACAGGCAAGTGATGACCCGGTCACCCGGCCTCACATAGTCCACCAACTCACCCACGGCCTCAATGGTTCCGGCGGCTTCGTGGCCCAGAATAACCGGCATGGGCGTCCTGTACAGTCCCTCGACGAAATGAAGGTCACTGTGGCAAACGCCGGTTGCTCCGGTACGAATCAGCACCTCCCGCGGGCCGGGGGCGGCGATGTCGATTTCCTCGATTTCCAGCGGGCGGTTTACCTCCCGCAATACTGCGGCTTTCATAGTTACCTCCAGAGCTTCACGTTTCCGAGAATAATCTTGTTTGGTCCCATTACCCATAACGCGGAAATTATTCGGGATGTGCCAGATTATACTGGCAATGCAATTTGGCGCAAGCGTTTCAGGCCTACGGAGGCCGAAGACGCCGTCAGGAGTAGATTTCGCTCTCCCACCTGACGGGCACGCCACGTGTCCTTATCCGGTATTTGATTATGGTTCCCAGTGTCATATCTATGGGCAGAGGGGTTATGATGGAGAGCCGGAGCCATGGAGGAGTCAGCAGGTCCAGGCTCTCCACCAAGGTAGAAAATTCGAAGACCCGCGGACGTGGGCGGTGCAATAGAACGCTTGAGTTGATTCGAAAATCCGGCATAATCCCTGCTCAGCCCGAGCATGGCGGAGACCTGCTTTGATGAACGACAAAATCAAGTTCGCAGTGCGTATCCACCAGGGTGGATACACATTCGACGCGCTTAAACGGATATGGACCGAGGCCGACCGCTTGGGCTATCACTCGGCCACCCTCTACGACCTGCTTAATGTGCCAACCCTGGAGTGCTGGACCACTCTGTCGGCGTTGGCGGCGGTGACTGAACGAATTCGTCTCACACCGTTAACCCTGGCCAACCCGTACCGCCCCCCGGCACTGCTGGCCAAGATGGCCTCTACGCTGGATGTAATCAGCGGCGGGCGTTTGGAACTGGGCATCGGGGCCGGCGGCGGGCGCGACGATCACTTGGCTTCGGGGTACGAGTTCCCGTCTACGCCCACCAGAACGCGGATGCTGGATGAGGCGGTGGAGATTATCAAGAGGTTGTGGACCGAGCCCAGTGTTGATTTCAACGGACGCCATTACTCGTTAAGGGCCGCCGGAAACGAACCCAAGCCGGTGCAACAGCCGCATCCCCCGGTGTTGATCGGCGGGCGCGGCGAAGCCTACGTGCTTCGGAGCGTCGCCAAACACGCCGACTACTGCAACTGGGGCTTCGATATGACGCTGGAAGAACACCAAGCCAAGTGGCGGGTGCTGCAACAGCATTGCGAAGCCATCGGCCGGCCTTCCGAAGAGATACAAATAACCCATAACACGAGGGTAATCATCGCAGAAGACCAAAGCCGATTCGACCGCATGGTCGTCGAAAAGGCTCAAGAGGCGAGCATGTCGCCCGAAGATTACCGGCAATCCCTGACCCGCGCCGTCGCGGGGACCCCGGAACAATGTATCGAACGAATCGAGCAGTACGTAGCGGGCGGAATCACGTACTTTTTCCTGCTCTTCCCCGACCCCATCTCCACGGAAAGCCTCCGCCTGTTCGCCGAAGAGGTCATGCCCCATTTCGACTGCTGCTAGGCGTTGAAAGCGACCTCTTATCCTAACGTCACCAGCAGCTCTTCTATGGCTTGGTTAACGTCGTCCGGGCGTTCCGCCATCGGGAAGTGACCGGCGTTGTCCAACTTTATGTACCTGGAGCCGGGGACGGCCTGATGGATTTCCAACTCGTACTCATCCGACGTCAACGGGTCGTCGATGCCGCGAATTAAGACGAGCGGAGCTTGAAGGGCATGGATGCGGTCCCTCACGTCGAAGCGGTCGATCACCACCAGGTCGTCGTGTTGCGAAATGGGGCCCACCTGACGGTGCCACTCCAGCAAACGTTCCCTGAGCACAGGGTCAATAAACATCATGGCGTGGTCCATGGCCCGCAGCCAGGTTTCGTGGGCCTGCGGGTCTTCGGCAGCCCGCAGCCGCATTTCCAGCGTTCCCGGGTCCCGCTCCTTGGGACGCATGGCCACCGTCATCAACACCAGCCCGCTCACTTCCTCGGGATAGTCAAGCGCGTACTGAAGGGCGATGCAGGCGCCCAGAGTGAAACCCACCAACACCAGATCTTCGCGTAAATCGTGCCCCCAAAGCCAGCCTCGGACCCAATCGGTATAACCTTGGACATTGGCGCAAGACCTGCCTTCCAGATGGCCGGGCAGGTTGGGAGCCAAGCTCCCGGGGAAGCGCTCCAACTGATAAGCGTAGCCTTCGCGGCAACCGCCCGCTCCTGGACCGTGGATAAAGACCAGTTGGCTCATGACGTTGCTCCCGCCTGGTAGATTAGCGGCCGTCCGTAGCCCGGTATGTGTGTCCGATGCGGTTGGAGTACACTGGCTTCTCGCAATTCTATGTGTTGTTGGTGAGTAAAGTCCACCATGCTACAATAGCCGAAATTTCACCGCCCCCGCTTTTGAAGGAGGACGACCATGGCCACTGGAACCCCCATGGACCTGACCGTTTGGTACGACTACACTTGACCGTTCTGCTATATCGGCCTGGCCAGGCTCGACAAAGTTGCAGAGTCTCATTCAATCAACGTCGACCGCAAAGCCCTCTTCCTGCGGCTCGACGGCCCTCCGGAAGGTGAACTCCGCCAGATGAGAGAGGGCGAGACGGAGACCGAATTCTCTACAGCTATGCAGGAACGGGCCAGCGGAGCGGGCTTGGTGATGCGCCGCCCCCACTGGTCTCCCAACACGTCTCGCGTCCATGAAGCCACCGCCTACGCCCGGGACAAGGGCTTGGACGGCGAGTTCCACCACGCTGCCGCCAAGGCTTACTGGGAAGACGGCGCCGACCTTTCAGACATGGACGTCCTCAACGGTTTAGCCGACGAGTGCGGCCTTGACTGGACTGAGCTTTCAGAGCGTTTGGAGTCGGGTTACTACACTGAACAGGTGCTCCGCGACGACCGGTATGCCCGGGACCACAGTGTCAACGGCACTCCCACCTATCAGATAGGCGAGGAGTTCACTTGGGGCGACCTTAGCGTCGAAGACCTGACGAACTTGGTGGAGAAGGCCGGTTAACGTCCCGGCTCGATCTCTGAAGCGGGCTGGCCTCTTGGTGGGCCGGCCCGTTTATAACTTTGTGCACCTCCCCATAGGACTTGGAGAGTTTTCGGACTGATGGTTGAGCAGAAGGTATCACAGGAAGTCAAAGAGACGAGCCGCGAGACCCCTGCCTACCTGTGGCACAGCGGCGAGTTGGTGGAATGGGACAAGGCTACGGTGCACGTCTCCCTGCTGGGATGGTCGGCTATCTCGTCGGTATTCGAGGGCATCCGGGCTTACTGGAACGACCGGCAGCAACAGCTTTACATATTCCATCTTGACGCCCACCTGAAGCGGCTTTTCCAATCAATGAAAATCATGAGGATGGCGTCGCCCTTCTCCGCGGAAGAGCTAAGCCTCGGTATCGGCGAGTTGCTGCGGGCCAACGACTACCGGTGCGACACCTACATCCAGCCGTTGGCCTACTTTGGCGGGGGGATACCCGGTTACTTGGCTGTATTGGAGAGACCGGGAGAGATATTGATTACGGCTCGCCCTTCCTCAACAAACCTCGAGACCCCCACCATATCCCACTGCAACGTCAGCAGTTGGAACCGCATTTCCGACAACGTAATGCCGCCCAGGGCCAAGGCCATCACCAATTACCAGAACAGCCGTTATGTATCCACCGAATCGCGGGTGAACGGCTATGACTTCGGCATAATTCTCAACAGCCAAGGCAAGGTCTCGGAAGCCAGTTACGCCTGCATCTTCATCGTGAGGGACGGCGTGGCTATAACGCCCCCGGTCAGCGCCGGAATACTGGAGAGCATCACGCGGGAAGTGGTCAAAGAGTTGCTCGAAACAGAGCTTTCGGTGCCGGTGGTGGAGCGGGACGTGGAACGGACGGAGCTTTACATCGCCGATGAGGTGTTCATCTGCGGCACCGCCGTGGAAGTACAGGCTGTGGGCAGCGTAGACAAGTACCAAGTTGGCAATGGAGAAACGGGACCCGTGGTGACGCGGTTGAGGGAGCTATTCCGGCAAGTAGTACTGGGCGACATTGCAGCCTACGCCGATTGGTCTGCCCCGGTCTACGAAGTCCTCGCACCCAAGGGTTAGGGTGAGAGGACTTTTGAAGCTCTCTAGCTCTAGGGCCAACTCCACCTGAAATTGGCGTAGTGGGCGTTCTTGCCCGTATTGTCCCAAGTCATGCCATGGTCTTCGTAGGTACTGTCCGTCCCCCTGGCCAACGCCAGCGAGCTACTGACCGGGTGGCCGGTGTTGTCCAAGCGCATGACCGCTCTCCGGCGTCCGGCGGTAATCCCTTCGATGGCGAAAGCAATAATATTGGGAATGGACACACGGCGGGTCATCGCCCGGGACTCGTAGGTGATGGAGCAATAGGTGACTCCTTTGAAGTCGGTGGTCAGCCGCATCCACCTCTCCATCGGCCCGCCGATTTCACCCGAAAGAATCCTCTCTATGGCGTGACGCTGCGCTTGGCTAGCCTGTTCATCCACGTAGAAAGCGGTGGTCCAATTCCCCTCGCCCATGATGCCGGGAGTGTAGGCCGTCGCTACGAAGTTGAGGCCGCCAAGGCTGACGCCGTTGAATTCCCCCTCCTCGATGTGGAAGGCAAACCCTACGTCGCAATGGCCCTCGGTTGGCGCTCCCGGCGGCACCGGTATGACGCAGGGGCACAAAATCTCGCAGTTGCAGTTCTCGAAGTACTCTCCTATCAAGTACCATTGCTCGGTAATCTGCTCAGTGGTCATCGCGGCGTTCCTTTCCCAATCCTAGACTCTCTGTAGATACAAGGCTGAGTGTATTGAAAAGCAGTAATGGTGTCAAACCTGCGGGTTGTTATAATCTTTCGGAGAATGCGGCTACTACACACATGGAGGTCGGCGGCCATGGCGAGAAAAAGCTTCTGGGCTTGGGGCATGGAGGATACGGAACCTACAGACGCACAACGCAGAGAGGCGGCTGATTCCCTTTCCCGGCAATACGGCGTACCTTTGGAGGCCCCACCGGTGCCCAGAGACGCAGACTTGGACCTGCGTAAACCCAGGATCACACCGCCTTCAAGCTTGGAAAGCATTTGCTCCACTGACCTCCACGACCGGGCGGCGCACGCCTACGGGCGGAATTTTGCCGACAAGCTGCGGGCCTTGCGGTGCGAGTTCCCCAACCCTCCCGACGTCGTGGCATACCCCAAGACCGAGGAAGACGTGGAGCGGCTGTTGCACTGGTGCCAGGAAAGCGGATATACCGTGATACCCTTCGGCGGGGGCAGTTCCACCGTCCACGGCATAGAGCCTGACCCTGAAGCCGGGGGCGCAGTAACCATCGACATGGGCCATTTGGACCGCGTACTTGAGATTGACGATGTTTCCCGGGCAGCGCGTATACAGGCCGGGGTCTACGGCCCCGCGTTGGAAGACCAGTTGCGGCCCCACGGATTCACGTTGAGACACTTCCCGCAAAGCTTTGAGTTTTCGTCACTCGGTGGCTGGATCGCCACGAGGTCCGGTGGTCACTACGCCACCAATCATACCCACATCGACGACTTCGTGGAGTCGGTGCGGGTGCTGACGCCGGCGGGATCCCTGGAAACAAGACGGCTGCCGGGAAGCGGAGCAGGGCCAAGCCCGGACCGGCTCATTCTGGGCAGCGAAGGGACCTTGGGGATAATAACCGAGGCTTGGATGCGCATTCAGGTCCGCCCCAGGTTCCGCGCTTCGGCGGGGGTCAACTTCCCAACTTTCGAGGCCGGTTGGAACGCCGCCCGCCGGATCGTGCAGGCCAAGCTGTGGCCTGCCAACTGCCGCCTGCTGGACCCCGGCGAGGCCGGCGCAGCCGCGGGTCTGGACGGGGCTGAGTCTCTCTTGGTCATAGGTTTTGAATCGGCGGAAGTGCCGCAAGCCGAGTTTATACGGGAAGCCGTAACCATAGCCAGAGATGCCGGGGGCCAAGTCGATGAAGACAACATCCTGGTATCCGGCGAGACAGGCCGAGCCACAGGCCGCCAAGGGGCGGTAGGCGCTTGGCGAGACTCTTTCGTCAACGCGCCGTACAACCGCAACGTGACCACCGGGTTCGGCTTTGTGGAGGATACACTGGAGACCGCCGTTACTTGGGACCAGTGGCCGAAGCTCGACACGGCGGTTAGAGGAGCCATACAGGATGTGCTGGACCGCCTTTGCGGAGGAGGACGGGTGACCTGCCGGTTTACCCACGTATACACCGATGGCCCAGCCCCGTACTACACGTTCGTAGGCTACGGACCCAGGGGCGGGGAGATCGAGGCGCACGACGCAATAAAAGAAGCTGCCTCGGATGCCATAATCGCAAATGGCGGCACAATCACTCATCATCACGCGGTGGGGCGGCTTCACAAGCCGTGGTACAACCAAGAGAACGCCGGTCTGTTCATCCACGCTCTTCGGGCGGCGAAGCGGGCCCTGGATCCCGGGGGAATCATGAATCCCGGGGTGTTGATAGACCCATAACAACAGTTCCCCAAGCCTTCAACACCTAATTCCGGCTTTGGGATGGAAACCAGAGTCATGAGTCAGGATTGACCAAATGACGCGTCAATGTGAGTTACTTAATCCGTGCGGCTTCCGTTATTATGTAATGTAGTGATGAGTTGGGGAGGTGACCAATGGACTCCATTGAAGTAGCAGTGAGGTTTACGGAAGCGATCATGGCCAAGTCCAAGCGAGGACGGAGTGATGATGCGCTTCCAATGGAGTACGTTAATACTTTCGCCGAAGTGTTGACCCTGTTGAAAAATTCCGTGGGCCCGATGCTGGACCCGCCGCGGCGTTCCAAGGACATGTCGGAGATTTTCCCCTTGTCCCACGAGCGTTAAAAGAGCTTTCAACGAGAGACTATCTCAAAACTTGGCGCACTACCCAACCTGTCATTCCCGCCTTCGCGGGAATCCATGGGCGTCAGTCAGTGATGAGGGGTTGTGTCAGCAGAATCCCAACCGTAACCCGGTAGGCGTTTTCCTCTGAAGAAACAACCTCAACGGAAACGGTTGGGACTCTACGCTTCGGTTCTGGCCGAAATCAACGTACTGGTTGTAACCGGCTCAATAACGTGAAAAAATGCTCACTCCGGCGTGGTCTCGTAGGTGATATCTTCCGGGTCGGGTCGCGGGGTTCGCCATTGGGTTAGGGTGAACCCCTGTACCTACCTCAGGAACACCCTCGGCTCTTCTCAAGGCGAGCGAGTTGCTCCGCCAATGGTATGCCCAGAATGCTGGTGAGCCTCCCCGTTTCCTGATCCACCGGCTCGAAGCGAAAGTACGCCAGGATGTCTGGCGGCATTTGAGAAAGACCCTTTATGTTTCCCCACAGCCACCCCATTTCGGCTTCGGCAATATGGTAAATGAGGGGCCCGATGGCGTTTTCGTTGCCATCTGCCCCCACAATCCTATCTGTCACACAGCCATGCCTGAATTGACAACCCAATGCCCTAGTAGTCAGTCAAATCTGTTTTTGATGGTAGTTTAAAGAGTCTGAATCAAGGCGCTATTCTGAGCAACAGACTGGGTTGAAGTGAGGTGGTGGTATGGTTAGGGAAAAGTACGGAGTCCGGTTGACGCCGGAGCAGCGGAACCAACTGGAACACTTGGTACGAGCGGGTAAAAGTACCGCTCGGGTGACTACTCGGGCTCGGATACTGCTCAAGACCGACGCTGGTTGGGCCGCGCCCCGGGTTGCCGAGGCACTGGACGTGGCGGAGGGCACGGTGTTCCGCATCAAGCGCCGCTTTGCCGAAGCTGGATTAGCTGGGGCGCTGCAAGACCGGGTCCAAGCGAACCGGTACCGGAAGCTGGAGGACCGGGGCGAAGCCCACCTGATCGCCCTGGCCTGTAGCCCAGCGCCGGAAGGACATGCCCATTGGACCCTGCGCTTGCTGGCTGGGAAGGTGGTGGAGTTGGGGTTGGCGTCATCCTTGTCCCACGAGACGGTGCGCCAGCGGCTCAAAAAAACGCTCTCAAGCCGTGGCAGAAGAAAGAGTGGTGCATCCCCAAGCTGAGCGCCGACTTCGTGGCCCACATGGAGGAAGTGCTGGACCTGTACGCCGAGCCCTATGACCCAAAGCGGCCGGTGGTCTGCTTTGACGAGACCTCCACCCAGTTGCTGGCCGAGACCCAGCCAGCGCTGCCGGCCCAGCCGGGACACCCCCTGCGGCAGGACTACGAGTACCGCCGAGAAGGCACCCGCAATCTGTTCTTGGCCTGTGAACCGTTGGCCGGTTGGCGCCACGTGGCGATTACTGAACGGCGCACGATGCAGGACTTCGCCCAGCAGATGCGCTGGCTGGTGGATGAAGCCTACCCGGAGATAGCGGTGGTGCGGGTGGTATTGGACAACCTGAACACTCACCGCGTGGCGTCGCTGTACGAGACCTTCCCGGCAGCCGAGGCGCGGCGGATTGCCAAACGGCTGGAGTTCCACTACACGCCGAAGCACGGCAGTTGGCTGAACATGGCGGAGATCGAGTTCAGCGTACTGTCCCGTTCCTGCCTGAGGCAGCGGCTCCCCGACGAGGAATCGCTCCAACGGGAAGTCGGGGCCTCGGCGCAGGAGCGAAACGAGGCGCGGGTCACCATCAACTGGCGGTTCAACACCCAGGATGCCCGAACCAAATTACACCGCCTCTATCCCTTCGATTCCTAACATGACTGACTACTAGTTATCGGCTGCCACCGCCTCCGCCACCGACGCGGCCACGTACCGTTCCAGGAACACTGCCATGGATTCCACGATGGCCTGGCTGAACTCGGGTATCGAGTCGAACATGTGGTCCTGTCCGGCGAACAGACGCATATCGACGGGCACCCCCGCCTCCTCCAGCAGGTCGAACAGGCGCATGGACATGCGGTGGTCAACCCGGTCGTCACTGGTGCCGTGCAGCAACATCACCGGCGGCCAGTCGGAGTGGACCAGCTTCATCGGGTTGGCGGCGTTAAGGGCCGCATCCGAGGGGTCATTGCCGGTATAGGGCAACATGGGCTCCCGCCGCCAGTACTCGCTGATATCCGACACCGAGGCCACGCCCATTGCGGCGGATACCCGGCTCAGGTCCGCCGACGTAATCCCCGGGCCTTCATATTCCACCTTGCCGTTGGTGGCCGCCGTCAGCAGGGCCAGGTGCCCGCCGGCCGACTTGCCGGCCACGGCGATGCGCTCCGGGTCGATGCCCAGGCTGGCGCTGTTAGTGCGCATCCAGCGCAGGACGGCTTTCGCGTCCTGGATGGCGGCGGGCCATCTGGCCTGTTCCATTATTCGGTAGGGAGCGGTAATGCAGACGAACCCCCGTTCCGCCAGGGGGATGCCGTAGCGCTCCTTCAGGGGCTCGTGGTTGGCGGTAACCCACCCGCCCCCAGGCAGAAACAGCAGCCCCGGGGCACTGCCGGCCCCGACGGGCCGGGAAACATCCACCTGCAGCTGGTAACCGTCGGCACTGTTAACCGCCACCTTCTCTTCAACCGTCACGTTTGGCATCGCTTTCCTCCTTCCAGGTGTCTATTCAGGTTTTCCAAATAACTATACTTCCCCGTTTCTTCGAACAAGTTCTGCTTCCAATTCCCTGATACGCGCTTCGGCGGCTATACGAACCGACCGTTCCGTTTCGCGACCTGCCCCCCTCGACGGGGGAAGGTTAGGATAGGGGTGACGGCAGTCATTACATAACTGACGCCGTTAAGTTCACCGCCTGGATTTCGGCTCTCCCTGCAATGCCGATGACTTATTCAGAGGTTCCCAGGGCCCCTCGCCCATCGGCTGGAACGGCCCTCACCCCCTGCCGGTTCCCGGATGGCAAGGGTCTTTGGGGACACATTCCAAAGTGAGCGAACCCCAAGGGTTTATCCCCTTGAGGCTCGCTGAAGGTCGTTACACTAACCGGCCGGGGCGATTGTACTTGACGAAGACCGTCCGGGTTGGCTATGCCTCGGACTTCTCGAACGCCGGAATAACCTCTTTGCCGAACAGTTCGATGGATTCCATTACCCTTTCGTGAGGGATGGTCTCGGTCTGCATGATAAGCATGCACTGGTCGACGCCGATGTCCTCGTACATCTTGACGGTCTTGATACAACTTTCCGGGTTGCCGGCGATGATGACGCCGCGGTCGGAGAGAGTCCCGGCGTCCAGTTGGGCAATGGCGGCGCGGGCGGCGCCGGGGCCCGCGTCCAATGATATTCCGGCCTCTGCCGCTTGGGTCTGGTGGGCCTCATCAGACTGGCGCAACCACCGCCCGAAGTCGGCCTGCAAGTGTTCCGGGATGCCTCCCCAGGCTTCCAGCAACTCTTCATAGGCGCCGATACGGCCTTGGATATAGGGTTTGTCCGGGCCAAAGAAGGTCTTCATCGACTCGGCGGCCAACTCCTTGGCCTCCCGGTCGTCCTTCCCGCAGAATGAGTGCACATTGTTGCCCCAGAAGTCGTTGACGAACGCGCCAACCGGGTCAGCGTCCTTGATAGCATCCCGGTACACCTTGACGTGCTCGGCCAGGATGTCGACGGCATAAGAGGCTGAGGACAGCACGCCGATACCCTTCTGAGCCGCCAGCCGGAAGCTCTCCGTCTGGGTGCAAGCCAGATACATCCGCGGGTGGGGTTTCTGGTACATCCTGGGCAACACACGGCGAGTTGGCACGTTCCAGAACTTTCCTTCCCAAGAGAACTCGTCAGATTGCCAGATTTGCGGCAGCATTCTAATAGCTTCATCCCAGCGGTCCCGAGTCTCCCTCGGGTCGATGCCTTGGCCCATCTGCTCATAGGCGTTGGAACGGCCTGTGCCGAATTCCACGCGCCCATCGGTCAACTGGTCTACCATGGCCGCCCGTTCCGCTATCCGTACCGGGTGATGATTGGGTAGGATGGATACGCCGAAGCCAATGCGGATGTTCTTGGTCCGTTGGCTCAAAGCGCCAAACAGCACTTCAGGACAAGGGGAGCCGGAGAATCCCATCAGGAAGTGGTGCTCCACGAACCACAAGTTGTGGAACCCGACCTTGTCAGCCAACTCGCACTGATCCAAGGTCTCCTTGTACAGAGAATTCCAGTCCACGTCGTTCCCATCAAAGGGCCGTTGAGCTTCGTATAGTAGTCCAAACTTCATGTTATCTCTCCGGTATCATAAATTAGAGACAATTGGGGTTGTCCCGAATCCGGTGTCCTTGCCGCCAAGCCAGACCATAAACGTGGCAGTTTGGCGGCGGGGCGTTGTGAGTAGTATAACTTAGATGCTCAACGTCCGAAACAACGACCCGGACGGTTGACTAGCCGAGGCGAAAGCCTTGATACTGGCGATGGCCCACCCTGAAGAGCAACACTCCGCAAACTGGCAATGCGGGGGAAGGGCCGAAGCGACTGATTTGTCCCAGCGAGGAGACGCATATGCGACTAGGAGCAATATTCCCTCAGACCGAGATTGGCGCGGACCCGGTGGGAGTTCGCGATTTCGTTCAAGCGGCAGAGTCAATGGGCTACCAGCATTTGCTGGTGTTCGATCACGTGCTGGGCGCCGATCCCAGCCATCATGCACCTTGGGACCGGCCCTACAGCCAACACGACATGTTCCACGAGCCGTTTGTGCTATTCGGATATCTGGCTGCGCTCACGGAAACCATTGAAATGACCACGGGCGTGTTGATTCTGGGCCAGCGGCAAACCGCGCTGGTGGCCAAACAGGCCGCCGAAGTAGACGTTTTGACCGGGGGCAGGCTGCGCTTGGGCATCGGCGTCGGCTGGAACCATGTGGAGTACGAAGCCTTGGGCGAGAGCTTCCGCAACCGGGGCAGGCGCAGCGAGGAGCAGATAGAGCTGATGCGGGCCTTGTGGACACAGGAAGTCGTCGACTACAAGGGCCGCTACCACCAAGTTACCCACGCGGGGATAAACCCCCAGCCGGTGCAGAAGCCCATTCCTGTTTGGTTCGGAGGAGGAGCGCCCCAAGTCGTGAAGCGCATCGGACGGATGGGAGATGGCTGGTTCCCCCAGTTTCAACCCGACTCGGCGGGACAGGAACGCATAGCCGAGATGCGCCAATACGCCACGGAGGCGGGGCGCGACCCCATGAGCATTGGTATAGAAGGCCGACTCAACATCTCGGACGGCGACGCCGATGTTTGGAACAAGGGCGCAGCCGCATGGGACGAGGCAGGCGCCACCCACCTGTCGATCAACACCATGCGGGCAGGACTTAAGGGTCCCGACCAGCACATAGACGCGATACGCCGGTTCAAGGAGGCCGTTTCAGGGTAGCTACCCTTTGCCTCCACTTGCAATTGGGAGAAGGAACCAGTATTTCAGAGACTAACCGGGCGGTATCCGAAAGATGGTTGTTCCGTCAGCGTCGTGAGTGTGCGATGCCAGAGCTTCAGCCAACCGCCGGATTTCCGCCCGTGTGGCATCTTGTTCAGTCCGTATAATTTCCTCTAACCGGTCAAAGCGCTTCTCCGTATCCGCTGCCGCAACTGCCAGTGCCTTCTCCGTGTCCGCAGCAGCTTTTGCCAACGCCTTCTCCGTATCTCCGGCAAGCTTTACCATTGCCTTCTCCACATCCTCAGCGCCCTTCTCCAGCTTGCCAAGCCGGAAAACAACATTGAAGCCTGTGACTACGAAGATCACCGCAGCGGCAATCAGGGAAGCAATGATTGTTGCGGTTGGGCCGTCAAACGCCATTGTTAACCTCGGTAGACCAAAACGATAGGAATATTAGTCTCTAAACAGCCGTGCCACCCTGTCGAGGATTCGGTTGCCGACTTCGTACTTGGTGAGCAGGGGCAGGTCTTCAACGTTGAGGCTGCGGTCGATTAACGACACTTTGTTGGTGTCTGCGCCGAAGCCGCTACCTTCCACGGTGATGTCGTTGGCGGCGATAAGGTCGAGGCCCTTGCTCTGCACTTTGACCTTGGCGTTAGGCACCAGGTTCTCGCTCTCGGCAGCAAAACCTACCTTCACGAAGTTGCCCGTTGCCGCAGCCAGTATGTCGGTAGTCCTGGCCAGCGGGATATTCAACTGGTCGTCGGACTTCTTTATCTTCTGAAGGGCGCTTTCCGCCGGGCGGTAATCGGCCACCGCGGCCGCCATTATCAACGCGTCGGCATTGTTCACACGGGCCAGCACCGCGTCGCACATTTGCTGGGCAGTCTGCACAGGCACTACGTGCACCAGCGGCGGGTTGGGCAGTCCTTTAGCCGCGCTGACCAACTCCACCCGCGCGCCCCGGTCCCGGGCCGCCTCGGCCAGGGCGTAGCCCATCTTGCCGGAGGAGTGGTTGGTGATAACCCGCACCGGGTCTATGGGCTCGGCAGTGCCGCCGGCGCTTACCACTATGGTTCGTCCCGCCAAGTCGCCGTCTTTGCCCATGGTGTAAGCGATATACCCCAGCAACTCGGGCGTCTCCAACAAACGCCCTACCCCGGTCAGGCCGGAGGCCAATCGCCCCGACGCCGGACCGGCTATAACCACGCTGCGCTCTCGCAGCTTAGCGAGGTTTTCCTGAGTGGCGGCGTGATGGAACATGTTGCCGTCCATGGCCGGGGCCACCAGTAATGGACACGAGGCGGCTATGACGGTGGTGGTTAACGCGTCGTCGGCCAACCCTGCCGCTAGCTTGGCAATGCAATGTGCGGTAGCCGGGGCAATAACGATTACGTCGGCCTGCTTGGCGAGGGCCACGTGTTCCACGCTGTAACGGGAGTCAGGGTCAAAGGTGTCGGTAACCACCTCGCGGTGGGTAATGCTGCGGAAGGCCAATGGAGTAACGAACTGGGTGGCGCCGTAGCTCATAACGGTATCCACGAGCGCGCCCGCCTGCACCATCTTGCTGGCGAGGTCTAGGGCCTTATAGCAGGCTATGCTGCCGGTCACTCCAAGGACGATGTGCTTGTCTTCCAACGGTCCAGTCAAGGTTATCCCCCTGTTTCAACTCCCGGGCAATGCCAACCCCGTCAGCCCCAATGCGCTTGCGAAACTACAAACAGGAGCAATCCGTATAGAACCAAAGGAAGGATGGCAAGCACATTTATTGCTGTCCCCGATGCTACTATAAGTCTACCGCTAGTCTTCTTCTTGCGGAACGATGATATCCCTAGAAGCAAACCTATCACGGCGAAAGGAACGGCAATAAGAAAATAACCATATACACCATATACAGAGAAAATACCGTCGAAATCTCTACCTAATAAATAAAGGTGCAAAAACAACCAGGCTATTGAAATTAGACCCAAAATCACACTTGCCGTAGCCATTTTAGTTGCTATGTCCGTTGCTGGGTCGAGCGGTTCATTTGGTGAATCAGACGCAGGCCAATAAGGGTCAAGTCCGGGTTTATGGCGTCGAACACATTGGTCTCCTGGGCAATGATGTTTATAAGGCCACCGGTGCCAATTACCTTGGCGTCCTGCCCGAGTTCATCCTTGAACCTCTGCACCATGCCGGTCACCAAGCTGGCGTACCCCAGCACCAACCCCGATTGTAACGCCCTGGTGGTGTTCTGGCCGATGGCAGCCTGCGGCGCGACCAACTCCACCCGGCGGAGTTGAGACGTGTTGAGAAACAATGCCTCGGCCGCCAAGCTGATGCCGGGGGCAATGGCGCCGCCCAAGTATTCGCCGTCCCGGTTGACTGCGTCGAACACCGTCGCCGTACCAGTGTCCACCACTACGATAGGGGCGCCGTACAGGTCTATGGCGGCCACTGCGTCCACGATACGGTCGGCTCCGACATCCCTGGGGCTGTCATAGAGTATCTTGAGCCCGGTGCGCGTCCCGACAGAGACCGTGACCGGCTCCACGTGGAAGGAGTTACGGCAAACGTCTTCAACGACCACCGTCAAGGGCGGCACGACACTGCAAATACAGGCGGCGTCTATTTCGGCTGGTTTAACTCCCTTGAGGCCCAGCAGGTTTATGAGCAACAGGCCATACTCGTCAGCCAACCGGCGCGTGTCGGTAGCTACCCTGAGCGTGGTAGTCAGCCGGTCGCCGTCGAACACGCCGAGGGTTATGGCGGTATTGCCTATGTCGATGGTCAGGAGCAACGTTCAACCACTCTTGGGGGAATCATAACACAACCATATATGGGCGCTATGACTCAGTCAACGGCGCTGATTTTCCCGTAATAGAAAAGGCCAGCGCCTTTACTGACGCTGGCCTCGATAGCTCCGGTGATACCAGGGGATGCTACAGGTTGAACTGCGGGTCCTGGTACTCGGTGTCCTTGATGTAGACCTGCAGCCGCCCGCGCTGGGTGTCGCAGACGATGAGGCGGTTGGTATCCTGGTCGAAGGTGCAATCCACCGGCATTCGGAAACGCCGCTGCTGCTCTTCGAGATCATAGACCTGCCGCCGCCGCCGAGCTTGGTCGGGGTTGGCGTCCAGCGACTGTTGACCCCAAGGAGACATCTCAACGGCGTCGCCGGTGAGATAGGTCAACGGGTTGGCGTCGGAGTTGTAGATAACGACCCGTTCGTTCATCCAGTCGACTATGTAGACATCGCCGTCGCCGTCCACCGCCACTCCGGTGGGGTGCTGCAAAGCTCCCGGCCCGGTCCCACCGTGGCCGAAAGTAGCGAGCAGAGCGCCGTCCGGGCTGTACTTCTGCACCCGGTGGTTGTTCCAGTCGGCAACGTAGACATCGCCACTGTTGTCGAGGGTGATTCCCCAAGGCATGTCCAGTTCGCCCTCGCCGTCGCCCTTTGCGCCGAAGCCGCTGACGTACTGACCGTCCTTGGTAAACTTCTGTACGCGGCTGTTGAGGCTGTTAACGACGACTACGTTCCCATCGCCGTCGACGGCGACTCCGGAAGGCCCGTTGAGCTGTCCTTCACCGTCTCCGGCTTCTCCCCAGGTTCGAAGGAGGTTGCCGTCTTTGTCGTAGACGGTAATCCGGTTCATCCACTCGTCCGCGGCGTAGATGTTTTCGTCGGGGTCGATGGCAATGCCGGTGAGGAAGACGAACTGGTTGTTGTCGCCGGCGTCGCCGTCCTCCGCGCCGCCGCCGTAAGCGGGCCCGATGCGGCCGAACTCGTTGATGAACTCGTGGTTAAGGGTTACTTTGCTGATGCGCTGGTTCGGGTTGTTGTCGGTGCCCCGGTTGGCGACGTAGACCACGCCATCCTTGCCCGCGGCAATGCCGATAGGTTGAGAAAAACCGGATCCCGCTGCGGCATTTCGGCCCACGTTGTGGCTGTAAATCCAAGCGCGCCCTGCGGCTACCGTTTCTAGCGCCATATTGTGCCCTCCTGTTCTAGCTCCGGGCCGGCAGATTAGCCTCCGTAGGCAATAGTTCCGGCCCTGTCGCAAGGGATGGGGCATACCATCTGCCCCAGATTATAGGCCGGAGGGTTCGTCCTCCCTGGAGGTCCCTCCGGCCCAAAGGTCAAGATATTCCATATCGGCCCCGATGAACTCGGGGCCGATGGGCCGTCAGTACGACCTATACGAAGTTGTGCTTCTCGAAGTTGCCGCCGACTATCGGCTGGGCATCGACGTTGAACCAGTTCTCCAGGATGGTGCTGTAAGCGCCCCTGAAGTCGTAGTTCGGCACCAAGTCGCCCTGCTCCAGGTCCTCGGAGCGGCGGGACGGCATCTCGCCGTACATGCCGCCATTTACCTTATCGCCGATGGCGAAGGCAACGCCTGCGGCGCCGTGGTCGGTGCCGGAGCCGTTATCGTGGACACGCCGGCCGAACTCAGTGAACATGTACATGATCACGTTGTCGCCCTGACCGTGGGCATGGAGGTCCTCAAAGAAGGCCGAGATGCCCTCGGAAACCTCGCGCCACAACTGCGGGTGGGCGCCGGCCTCACCGGCGTGGGTGTCGAAGCTGCCGTGCTGCGTGTAGAAGACCCGGGTCCCCAAGTCAGCCAGGTAAACCTGGGCGATGTCCCTCAAGTGGGAGGCGATGGGGGAGTTCGGGTATTCGACGTTGGAGGAGTACCGGTCCGGAGCGATCTTCACGACGTCGGCGCCGGTCATGGCTTCCATTCCAGTGGAGCGCAGATAATCGGTAACGTTGCTCGCGCCTATAGCAGGGGAGTACATCCGGGCGAAGAGGTCCAGCGCCTTGGACCGCTGGCTCTGGTCTTCGATGCCCGTAAGCACACCGTAGGTGCTGAGGTCGTTGATGGCCGCCACCGGCACTCGGGGGACCACCAAGGCGCGCGGAAGGCCGTGGCCGAAGTTGATGGCCGTAAGCACGTTCTCTTTGTTGGGGTCCAGGTCTCGGGCCAACCGGCCGGCCCATCCCTCGGTCCCAACCTTGTCCGGCTCACAGGTGTGCCAGATGTCCATGGAGCGGAAGTGAGACCTGGGGGAGTCGGGGTAGCCGATGCCCTGGATTACAGCAACCTTGCCCTGGTCGTAAAGCCCCTTAATGGGACCCATGGTGGGCATGAAGCCCATCTCGTCGTCGATCTTGATGATCTGGTCTTGGGCATACCCAACGGCCGGGCGGTTGTCGTAGTACAACGGGTCGTTGTAAGGGATCACCGTGTTGAAGTAGTCGTTGCCGCCGGTAAGCTGCAGGACCACAATGACCGGGTCTTTCTTAGTAGAGGTCATGCTTTCTCTCCTTGCTCCTTCTTTGTGATTAACCGAACTGGTACTCAGTGGTCGCCCCTACGAGAGCGAGCATCTCGCCGATCCGGGTCCCGGCAGCGGATTCGTCGTTCCAGTTAAGGTCGCCTTCACCCTTGGCATGGTCCAGAAGCTGTTGCCGGGTGTCGTCACCAAGCTCCAGGAAGCCCATGTGCTCCAGGGAAGCTTCAACAAGCTGCTCCGGGCTGGTCACTCCCGACACCCTCATCGCGCCGATGACCTTCTGCACACCGGGGTTGCCGGTGTTGGCGACTTGATCGGCGACGAAGTTGACCCGCGCCAACAGGGAGCCGCTGTTGATCCACTCTGAACCGGTGTACCAGCCCTCTACGCTGGGCGGGTCCATCAGAGCCTGGCCCATGTAGTTGGACTGCAAGCCGATGTTCCTGATTCCCGGTCCCGGGCGCTCCCAAGAACCTGCCATACGCAGGGTACTGGCTACCACCTCGGCAGGGCTCTTGATCTTGGAGAACCGGGCGTTCTTGAAGAAGTCGGACTTGAGCACGAACCGCAGCAGCGCCCGCATATCGTAGTTCGACTCTTCAAATACGGCGATCATCTGGTCCAGCGCTTCCTCGTCCCTGGCGGGCTCAATGGTCCAAGCGGGGACTTGCACTTCGTCGGCCACGAAGAAGTTGTAAACGTGGCGGCAGATGAACCGGGCGGTGGAGGGCTCACGGACGATTATGTCTATGATGTCCTCGCCGTTCCAGTTGCCGGTGTTGCCCAGGAAGGTCTTCTCACCGTCGTCGTGGTCGTACTCGCGGTAGTCAAAGAACCAGGAGAAACGGCCATAAGGCAGGCGGGGAATCTTCGGGGTAATGGTCCAGCCGGTGAAGGCGCGGGATGCTTCCCGCACGTCAACCTCGGTGTAATTGCTGACACCCATGGAGAAGAGTTCCAGAAGCTCGCGGCCCCAGTTCTCGTTGACGGCGTCCCGATGGTTCTCGTTGTTGTCCAGCCAGAAGATCATGGCCGGGTTCTTGGCCACTTGGACCAGCAAATCTTTATAGCTGCCCAAGCCGTAGTCCCGGAACATGTCCAGCTGTATCAGCATCTGGTCACAATTGTCTACCTTGGAGTTGCCGGTGGCGAACACGTGGTGCCAGAACAGCGCCACCTTTTCAACCAAAGGCTGCTTGGTGTTGATCATGCTGTATACCCAAGCGGCTTGACCCAGGGTGGGCACGCCACCCGGCAGCAGCGTGCCGGGGTGATACCTGGTGACCATAGCAAAGGGGTTGGCTTTGTCCTCCGGACGGTGGTCGGGGGGATTTATCAACTCCTCCACAGTGGCCTCGTATCCCTTGGCAACGTTAGCTTCGAGCTCTTCTTGAGAAGCCCCGAAGCCAGCGCGGCGCATCAGGTGGGCCATGAGAGCAAGGTCTTCCTTGTTAGCCATGCTGTGCCTCCTTTTGTAATCATTGGAGTACAAGGGGTTGTTGGACGGCGATTGAGCCTAGTTTAATCGTGCAATATTATGACACACCACTATCAATGTCAACCTTTTTACGGTGTAAATTTACTTCAGAATCTTTTGTGATAACCATTATAAACTAGAAACCGACCTCACACCCCCTGCTCATTGTCAATTGCAAGGGCATGTGCAAAGTCGCCCCCGCCTGCATGGGGGTGATGTTACTTTCAGGCGAGATATTTCCCGGCAGAGGGGAGGATGACGCTGAGAAGCTTTTCGGGTTCCGGGGCAGTGTCCTTGCGGCGACAATCCTGCAGGTAGTTGTTGGCCGCGCCCAATGGGAGAAGCCGGTAGCCGGCGTTTATTACCCGGTTGATGAAGGGCTGGATTCCGGGCAAAGGCTTGTGGTCGGATCAAGCGACGAACCAACGGTGGCAAAGGTCCCGACTGAGCAAATCCAGCCGGTAGGCGACAAGTTCGCGGGCCAATTTCCATTGAAGGGCGCGGACGGGGCCCATAGGGCGTTTATTTCACTTCTCATAATGCAGTCCTCTCAAGATGATCTATTTGCCGGAGCGGCGGGCGGCGGGCGCCCCCGGCTAGAGGCGGGGAGTTTACCGTGACCGGCAGAGGGCAGCATTCCCTTTCAGGTGGTCTGTCCGGCGGCGGTACGGTGGATTCCCGCCTCCGCGGGAATGACGATAGGGAGCGGGAGTGAAGATAAGGACCGGGAATGACAGGGGCCGGGAGTGACGATAAGGAGCGGGAGTGGCAGGGAGCGGGAATGATGAGCGGGAATGACGGTTTGGCCGGGAAATTTCATAATCGCGGACATTTGCGGACATTTCAGGACATCCTGGGAGGGAGCAGGAGTTGGAAGGGACTTGGAGATCCCGGTTGGTCTGAGTTGATTGTTCCTGGAGGGCTTTTTAGTCATCAATCATCATGTTGCCTGAGTGGCCTCATTGGATTTGTCCACGTCCAATGGGACGTTGAGCAGGACAAGTAAAATAGTAGAGATGTGTTTTCCGAGCTGGCAAGGGGAAAGTGTCAGTGGGCAGGACAGAAATCCAGAGTCATTCGCATGGTAACGTTCCTTTACCTTGGCGCGTGACGCCTGCCCCCGTGGAGGCGGGGATGAACTGTTGGATTAGCTTATGCGACTTTGCACATGCCCTCGCCCATTACAACGAAAACCGTCCTCCGTCCATGGTTTCACGCCGTTGCAGGTGTACGTCTATTTCGGTCCCTCCAAAGTAACGGTGTCCAGGAACTCCTGCCATCTGCCGGGGCCAATCTCCCACTCCTGGCCACCTTCCGCGACCGCGACCAGACGGCGGGGATACAGACCGGGGGCGAGCGGCTCACCGGTCTGTACCGACGGAACGTCGCCATTGAGCGGGAAGGGTATGGACGTCCGTGGAGGATCGAAGTTGAAGGTTTCCACGTAGTCGCCGATGGTCAACCTCAGGGAGACGACCGGCAGGTTGAAACCGCAACCGGCTTCGTTGGCGGAGTCTGTCGCTGTGCGCATGGGGTCGTCCAAGGAATCAAGCACTATGTCCAAATCGCCGCCGATTAAGGTCATCTCGCAAAGACCCTCGAATACGGGTTGGCCGCCTGGACCGTGCAACCAGATCTGCCACGCGGCGACGGCCACAACGATGGTGAGGACGACCACCACCACCGCCAAGACAGCCATACGCTTTTTGCTCATAAAACTTGTTCCCACGGGGCGCCACTACATTCCGACACGCGCTCAAACCTGCGTCAATGAACCGGGATGCGCACAAATACACGGGTATAAGTTATAATCACCGGCGTAACCTGGAATCAGTTGCGGGAATTAGTGGATGAGCAAGTTTTTAGACCGATTGGAACAGATTAACACCAACGCTCCGGCTCCCATGGGGTTTGGGACCCGGCGCGCTCCGAGGGCGCCCGGCATGGCCTTGGTGACCCTGGTATCCGCGGCGCACACGGCTGGCTGCGAGATTGTGGCGTCGGTGTCTCCGGACGGGGCGCTTTTATCGGGAGTAGACAATCCCGGCAGCCTCAAGGGCCTGGCCGAAGGGCTTACGGCAGTTCCTTGGGGTGTCCAAGCGAACGCACTGAACGAGGAGTCGGCCCAATCATCACAGGAAGCCGGCGGCGACATGGTGGCCTTTGGCTTACCGGATACGGCGGTTGGCGCTCTGTCTTCAAAGGACGTCGCTCGTATCCTTTGCTTGGGGACAGATGTGGACGAGAGGCAGTTGCGGGCCATAGAGGCCCTGCCAGTGGACGTAATCATGGTGCACGTGCCCGGCAAAACGGGTGCATGGACCTTGGGAGAGTTGGCGACGGTTACCGCGGTTACCACTCGAACAAGCAAGTACGTCCTCGTGGAGGTCTCGGCTCCTCCGGAGAAGCAGGAATTGGAGATGCTGCGGGACGCCGGCATACACGGCCTGGCCCTCGACGTTGGCGCAGTGTCCCAAGCAAGCTTGTCGGACTTGAAACAAGCGTTGCAAGACATGCCCCGACCTCAACCAAACCGGAGAGACCGGCGCGTGGCGCTGCTGCCGGCGTCGGCGTTTCCGCAAGGGGATACGCCCTCTCACGCGGACCCCGACGAAGAAGAAGATGACGAATAGTCTGCTGCTGCCTCTCGCCGGGTAGCCAATGCTGTTAGCTTCCTGGGAACTGCTGCTGCACGACCCGGTCAGCTTTTTACGGCTTACCGTTCTGGTCGCCTTTGCTGTCATCGCAGCCATCACCGTGCACGAGTTCAACCACGCTTTCGTGGCCCACCGCTTGGGTGATGCCACGGCGCACCACCAAGGCAGGTGCACGTTGAACCCGTTGCGGCATTTGGACCCGGCCGGAACCCTTATGATGTTCATTGCCGGGTTTGGGTGGGGCAAGCCGGTGCCTGTAAATCCCAACCGGGTGGCCCACGGCGTCAAGGGAACATCCTTGGTGGCTGCGGCCGGCCCGTTCTCCAACCTGATCCTGGCGTTCCTTCTCGGAATCCCGCTCCAATTGGGAGTACTGGATTCGCAGGTACCGGGCTTGGACCAAGCAACCTATGTGATGACCGGGGGCTTTCTTCCCGGGCTGTCAGACACTCTGGGCTTGGTCATTTTCTTCAACCTGCTTTTGGCTGTTTTCAACTTCATCCCCTTAGCGCCCTTGGACGGGTCTCGGGTGCTTGAAGCCTTCATCCCAGAGTCCAGTCTTGATTCCTACTCACGATTCCAGCGGTATGGCCCGGTGCTTCTGGTTGGGATCATTATGTTGGACTATGCCCTTGGCCTGGGCATCTTGTGGAAGGTGATGGGCCCCGTCGTTGGGGGCCTTACCTCACTTGCTACAGGGTTCTGACCCGGCGCCCATCAGGCTTTCTTCAGGAGTAAGTCTCAAATGACCGAAAATCCGGGCGAAGATTCCGAGTTGGACCTGAACGGCTTGCTACTGTCGGAGGACGGCATCGTCGAGCTATCCGACAAGCTGACCGCGTACATGACTGAGATCGAACTGGGGGGTATGCCCGACATCATCGGACAGGTCCTAGATGACTTCCTCGACCAATGCGGCGGTATGCCCGAGGACCTGAAAGACCCTTCAGCCTTTGACCAGATTACCAGGAACCAGTTGGCGGTGACGCTGGCGTATCAATTGGGTCGGTTGGAGGGGCGGTCGCCCCAAGTAGTCAGCCTGCTGATCCAACAAGTCATCAACAGCTTCGGGTCTCACATGGTGCAGGAGTCTCCGGAGATTCTGGACAAGGACTTGGATAACCCCAAGGAATTGGTCTATCCCAGGCTCCGCCGGTTGGAGTACCCCGAATCTTTAGATGACGACTGTTAGTTTTCGGGTAGCCGATAACCGGGGAGCGTCAGGAGGATAACAATGACTGACACAGAAATGGCCTACGACCTTGTGTTAACCGGCGGTACAATACTTGACCCGTCCCAGGGGCTGAACGACCGGAGAGACATCGCGTTCAAGGATGGCTTGGTGGCCGCGGTTGCGGAGCGAATCGATCCCCAGTCCGCCGCCGCCGCCGTAGACATTCCGGGAAAGCTGGTTACGCCCGGGTTGATTGACCTGCACGGCCACTTTTATCACGGCGGCAACGGCACCGCCGTCCATGCCGATGAAAAATGCCTCTCCGCGGGAACAACCACGGGAGTGGACGCGGGCAGCGCCGGGTTCCTCAACTATGGGGCGATGCGGGACTACGTCTTCCCGGCCCACCGCACCCGTCTCTTGGCGTTTCTGCACATCGGGGCCGTGGGCTTGGCCGCCAACCGGGTCCTTGGCGGCGCGTTGCACGACATGAGGGTGATCGACGTTGACCAGACGGCCGACGCCATCACCAACAATCCCGGGTTCTGCGTGGGCGTTAAGGTCAGGATGCACGTGGACGCCGTAGCCCATTGGAACGCCCACAACGCGATGCGGTTGGCCAGGGCCGCCGCCGACCAGTCCAAGAGCCGCTTGATGGTCCACGTAAGCGGGACTCCCATCCCCCTGCCCGATATACTGGGATTTCTTGGACCGGGAGACATTGTGACCCACGCCTTCAACGGCGACCAGGAATGTATCCTAGACGGCAACGGCAAGGTTCGGACGGAGGTCAAAGACGCCGCCGCGCGGGGCGTCATAATGGACGTGGCCCACGCGGGGGTGCATTGCGACTCTGAAGTAGTGAAGGCGTCGCTTCAACAGGACTTTTCCCCCGACACCATCAGCACGGACATCCACATCGCTCCTCCGGGACGCACCGTCTACTTAATGAACGATCTGGTCAGCAAGTTCCATGCGTTGGGTATGCCCTTGGACGCTGCCATTGCCGCCAGCACATCACGTCCGGCCCAAGTGTTGGGCCTTCAGGACTCCTTGGGGTCGCTGGCCCCGGGCATGTCCGGCGATGCCGCAGTGTACGACGTCCGGGAGGGCCGCTTTGTCTGGTTTGATTCGGCAGGCCACAACGTCGACGGCAAGATACGATTAGACACCTTCCTAACGGTGCGGGCGGGTTCGGTGGCGTGGCGGGAAGGCAAATTAACCCAGATGGGGCAGTGCTAGGGTCTATTGAAATCCCCCGTTATTCCAGCGAGAGCGGGAATCCAGTACACCGTCGCCGCTGGACAGCCACCTGAAACGGAACGCTACTTTAGGCACCCCTCAAAGCCTTGTAAATGCGAATTTCCACTGTCACACTATAATTATGCGAATAGGTGATTTTGAACTCATAGACCCGGTGCCCGAGTTCAAGGAGCCGCACCTGCTGGCCACGCTGCGGCCTTGGATTGACGTGGGCAACGTGGGCACATTGAGCCTCGACCGGCTGGAACGGTACACCCAAGCCAAAGACCTGGGACGCTTGGCACGGCCCGGACGGTTCTACGATTTCACGCGGTACCGGCCCCGGTCCTACATCGAACACGGCATCAGGGCATATTCAATTCCCAGCACCGTTATTCGTTACAGCATCCGGGAACAAGCCCCCGACTTAATATTTGCCCACTTGCTGGAACCCCACATCCTGGGGGAAGATTACATCGAGTCGATGACAGAGTTAATCAAGTTCCTGGGGGTCAAGCGGTACTCACTGGTCGGCGCGATGTACGACATGGTACCCCACACCAGGCCGTTGCTGGTATCTGGAAGCACCGGGCAGTCGCAAGCCGAAGAGGACTACCGCTTGGTTGGGGCCCGCGCCAGCAATTACGAGGGGCCAACCACCATTACTTACTTGATTTCCCAAAATGCTGAAAAGCTGGGCATAGAGACGAGGACCTTCGTCGTCCACCTGCCCCAATACTTCCAAGTGGATGAAGACTTTACCGGCGCATCCCGATTGATGGAAGTGTTGTGCAGCCTGTATCAGCTTCCCGACCGCCTGAAAGAGCCGGAGCGGGGCCAAAAGCAATACGAGGCGCTTCAGGACATAATGAACGACGCTTCGGACGGAGCCTCACTCTTGCAACGGTTGGAGGAACGCTACGACCGCGAACAGGCCGAAGAATCGCCGAGCAACCTCGAATTGTCACCCGGCATTGAGGAGTTTCTTCGAGGTCTGAACCAGGAATTCGACACTCCCGACAACGACTGAAGTCGTCATATCACTGCCCATCATCCGGCGCCGCAGTGACTCCCCGTCTCGCGCATGTACCAAGCCGGACGCTTGCTCCATTAAACCGTCAGATATCCGCCGGGCAAAGTCCGACTCCGTTGCTTGACCGGAGGGCTATTGGCACCCCTTGACCTGCCTTATTCCCCGAACTGCCTTGGCCTATCTCCGGTAGAGTTGCTGCAACGGTTGATACGTTTCGACACCACCAACCCTCCTGGGAACGAGCGGGAGTGCATCAACTATATCGCGGGCCTTTTGACTGAAATGGGGTGCCCGGTTACCCTGCTGGGCCGCTCAGCCTCTCGTCCTAACCTGATAGCCCGCTTGCCGGGAGCGGGGAATGCGCCGCCCCTCTTGCTCTACGGCCATGTAGACGTGGTGAACACCGCCAAACAACGTTGGCAGCACCCGCCCTTCGAGGGCAAGCTGGTGGACGGCTACGTTTGGGGGCGGGGGGCCCTGGACATGAAGGGCGGCATCGTAATGATGCTGAACGCCATCGCCCGCGCCAAGGCTGAAAACGCCCCCTTACCCGGCGATGTTCTGCTGATGCTGGTCTGCGACGAGGAGAACGGTGGCAGCGAAGGGGCCAGATATTTGGTGGAGGACCACGCCGATTTGTTCAGGGACGTGCGATACGCCTTGGGTGAATTCGGGGGGTTCAGCTACCACATTGGGGAAAGCAGGTTTTACCCGATTATGGTGGCGGAGAAACAGGTCTGTCATTTAAGAGCGACGGTGCGCGGACCGGGAGGGCACGGTGCGCTGGACCAGGGCGGCGGCGCTATGGGCGCGTTGGCTCGCTTTCTGCAAAAACTGGAATCGCGTCGGCTGCCGGTGCACGTCACGTCCACGGCCCGCCAAATGACCCTGGCTATCGCGTCAGGATTACCCCTTCCTGCAGCCGGATTGCTCCGGTTGTTGCCCGTCCGCAATTTGACAGCAACGGTATTGGGACTGATGGGCGACAAGGGACTACCGTTTCAACCCCTGTTCCGCAATACCGCCACCGCTACGGTCGTGCATGGCGGCCAAACGGTAAACGTGGCTCCAAGCGAGGTAGTGGTGGAATTGGACGGGAGACTGCTTCCTGGATACACCCCGGCGGACCTCCTTGCGGAGTTGGAGCCGTTCCTGGGTGGCAGCGTGGAGCTGGAAGTGGCGCGCCACGAACCTGGCCCCGCCGAGCCGGACATGGGACTGTTCAACAGGCTGGCCGGCATACTGCGGGAGGCGGACCCCCAAGGGACTCCGGTGCCCATGTTGCTACCTGCGGCTACCGATGCCCGCTTCTTCTCCAGGCTGGGAATACAGACCTATGGTTATTTGCCCATGCGGCTGCCGCGGGACTTCGATTTTTCCAAGACGGTCCACGGCCCGGATGAGCGTATCCCCGTGGAGGCGCTGGCCTTCGGCAGCGATGCCATATACCAAGCGCTGCGTAGTTTCGGACAAGAGTGAACATTCACTTTTTTCGTTGCTTCCGGCATGGATACAGACGGAAACGTCCATTACAAACGGCGCCGTAGAATGATTCAATGACTGGTTTGTGATTGACGAGTCAATTGGCTTGTGGTAGAGTTTACGCCTTGTGTTATGTGCACATCGTGAATCTTTCGACGGAGGTAGGAGAGCATAGCTAGACAATATCGGGTAAACGAAAGGATTACCTCTCCGCAGATACGGCTTATCGGTGAGGATGGTTCACAAATGGGGGTGCTAACAATCTCCCAGGCCATCAAACTTGCCCGCGATTCAGAACTTGACTTGGTAGAGGTGGCTCCAAACTCTGACCCCCCGGTTTGTCGCCTGCTAGACTACGGAAAGTTACGCTACCTGACCGCCAAGAAAGACCGGGAGTCCAAGAAGGGTCAGAAAAGCACCGAACTTCGGGAGGTGCGCTTCCGCCCTAACATAGGGTCCCACGATCTTGAGTCCAAGACCCGCAAGGTACGTGAGCTCATTCAAGACGGCTCGAAGGTAAAGTTGACGGTGCGCTTCAGGGGCCGGGAAGCCGCGCATCAGCAGCTGGGCCTGTCGGTGCTGAAAAGAGTGGCCGACGATCTTAAAGATGAGGTCCGCTTGGAAAAACCCCCGTCTATGGAAGGAAGGGCGCTGTCGATGATACTGCTGCCGTCCGTGCAAGCCGTAGTGCGGACCGATCAACAGGTGCAAAAAGTAGCCGATGCCTAAAATCAAAACCCACAAGGGCGCTAAGGCCCGCATACACATATCCGGTTCCGGGAAGCTGATGCGCCGCAAGCGAATGAGCAGCCACCTGCGCCGCAAGAAGCCCACTAAGGTTACCCGCAAGTATTCGGACAAGCTGGCCGTCGCCGATAGCGACGTGCCCAGGCTGAAACGACTACTACCTTACGGCTGAGCTAATCAGACCACTGTTGGAGTCCATCTTTGTCCAGAGTCAAAAGAGGCGTTACCAAACACCGGCGTCACAAGAAAGTAATGTTGGCGGCGAGAGGGTTCCAGGGTTCTTCTCACCGCAACTACAAGTGGGCCAAAGAGGCCTTGATGCACGCTTGGTCCCACAGCTACAGGCACCGGCGTGAACGGAAGGGAGACTTCCGAAGGTTGTGGATTGTCCGCATTGGGGCGGCCTGCCGCCAATCCGGCACAACTTACAGCCAGTTCATGTACGGCTTGAAGCAAGCCGGCATAGAGTTAGACCGGAAAATTCTGGCCGACCTAGCGGTCCAGGACCAAGCTGCTTTCGACAAATTGGTGGAGTTGGCCGCGGCCCAGACCGCCGGTTAGCCTGTAAACCGTTCGCAGACCACAAACGCAGAGGCGCGGGTGAACCGCGCCTCTTATCTTTTGTTCCACGCCGGAATCTCTCGGGCGTGATGCGTTCAGGACTTGGGTGTAATCCTGGCAAAGCCGTAGTAAGTGTCCGCGTCCAACACGCGTCTCAACCCTTCCTCGCTCATGTTCACCGGATTTACCGGAGTAGACCAAGTATCGGTCAGCTCGTAGTGCAGGTCCATTAACGAAATAGGTTCGTTGCGCCGCGCCAACAGCAGGCGGAAGGCGATTTCCTGGATGCTCATATCCGTCCGGATGAACCCGTCTTCATCTTCGTAATGGTCGGCAATCTCCTCCACCAACGCTTGTGGATCGGTCAACTCGTGGGTTGGCGTGTCAAGCGAAGGGCAAGTAGGCACCCGCCGCTGAGCTATCAGGACTACGGGCGAGCGTTTAAGTTCCACCAGCCTGTCAAAACTGACGGAGTACAACGTCTCCGCTTCAAACTCCAGTTCCTGTTCCGGCTCGTCATCGATTTCGGGGGCGGGGGTAATCATACGTTAACCTCTTCGTTCCAGTCCAACATAATCAACTTTACTTGTTCGCCGGTTTCCTTGGAGGCCAGGTCCTCCGGACAAATCGCCAGTCCATTAGCTTGGGCCATGGACGTGAGAATATTGGACCCTTGCGGGCCCGTTGGGGTTGCGTAATACGTGCCGTCTTTACGGGCAACCTGTACCCTGGCGTACACGCGGCGTCCGTCGTAGTTGTGGATTGGCCCGGTCAGCACCCCATCCACCGTGGGGCGGGTCAAATTGCGCCTTCCAAGCATGGTAAGAATCGCAGGGCGCGCAAACACCTCGAACGCTACCATTGCGCTGACTGGATTCCCCGGCAACCCCAGCAGGGGAATGGACCGGCCGCCCTCATCTTTGAGGTGTCCGAAAGCAAGCGGCTTGGCGGGGCGCATCCGCACCGACCAGAAGTTCATATCGCCCCGCTGGGTCAGGACATCCTTAACGATGTCGTAGTCCCCCTTGGAAACCCCGGCGGAGGTGATAATCAGGTCTGACCCAGCCGTCTCGTTAAGCTTGCTATTAAGGTCTTCAAGATTGTCACGGGCAATTCCCACGACCTTTGGAATACCGCCGCAGGCCGCCACGGAAGCCGCGGCGCTGAAACTGTTGCTATCGAAAATCTTTCCCGGCTCCAGGGACTGACCGCTGGGCACCAACTCATCCCCAGTGGACAAAATGGACACCACGGGCCGGCGCACTACCTTGACGGTCTGTATCCCCAATGAAGCCATGACGCCGATGACCGATGGACGAATCACAATGCCTGGCTGCAGCACATGCTGACCAGCGTGCACGTCTTCTCCGGCCGGCCGCACATTTCCACCCAGCGGCAAGCTGGAAAGAATAGCTATGTGGTCACTGGAATGCCCCGCCCTGCGCCGGGCCACTTCATCTGTCTCTTCGAAGGGCACCACCGTGTCCGCACCGGCGGGTATAGGCGCCCCGGTCATAATGCGGATCGTTGTCCCGGGGACCACGGTCTGGGTTGAAACTTGCCCGGCGGCCACGATCCCGATAACGTCCAGACTCCTGGGCGAGTCAGGCGATGCGCCTTGAATGTCCTGGTTCCGCACGGCGTACCCGTCCATCGCGGAGTTGGCCAACGGAGGCAAGTCCAAGGGAGACAGTACCTCTTCGGCCAGGACCTGCCCAAGGGTGTCAAGCAAGGGTTTCTCCACGGGCTCCAAGGAGTTGAAAGAGGCCATTATCCGCTCGAAAGCTTCCTCAACGCCCAGCATGTCTTCGTCTACGTGGCGGTGGGCGTGCTCTTGGGCATGGGACTGTCTGTGATGATGGCTTGCCATAAGCTCCTCTTCGGCCTCGTCGCTTTTAGGCCCGCAACCGGGCGCCAAACTGGTTTTCCAAGGTACGCAGGAGACCTTGCAAGGACCTCTCAACGTCTTCCGCGATCAAAGTCCGCTGGTGCGACTGGAAGAACAAGTGAAAAGCGAGGGACTTGGTTCCAGCAGGGATACGGTCTCCGGTGTAGACGTCGAACAACTCTGCCCGGTCGACCAAGCGGTGCCGCAACAGCGCTTCCCTCACTTGGCCGGCGGCAACGTCCGACGGGACCACCAAGGCAAGGTCCCGAGTAGCGGCAGGGTAGCGTGCCAAGGACTCGACCCGCCTGGAGGTATCGGAAAGGCACTGCAAAAGGCTTTGCAAACTCAGTTCGAACAAAGCCACCGGACGCGGGTCCAAGTCGAAACGCTCCAGCATCTCCGGGTGGACTTCCCCCACCAAGCCTAACTCCACCCCGCCGGCCAGAACCCTGGCGCAACGCCCTGGGTGGAACATAGGGGCGTCGGACGGCTCGAAGACGCCCTCGACACCCAGTTGTTCCAGCACCGCTTCCACTGCGCCTTTGGCGTCGTAGAAGTCCAGAACGCCCTCGTCAACCAACCACGAGGCCTCCCACCGGCGCCCGGCCAACACTCCACAGGCGGTGTCCTGCTCGTCGGGGAGCTCTCCGGCCCTTGGAATAAAGGCCCGGCCCACTTCAAACAACCGGAAAGGACCTTCGCCATGACCTTGGTTGGCCGCCAGGGTTGCCAGCACACTGCCCCGCAGGCTTGGGCGCAGGTATTGCTGCTCCGAGCTCATCGGATTGGCCAGCCGCAACGGCGGGTTATCGGACTCCAACAAGCTGGCCCTTGTCAAATCATCCTCGCTGATCAAAGGGTAGCTGATTGTCTCCTGCATTCCGACACCGGCGAGAGCGTCTTTCACCCTGTTGATCAGGCCGGTCAACGAGTTGCCGGATTGGTACGGTATCGGAGTGGACAGCATCGCGGTGGGCACGGAGTCGTACCCGATGATCCTGACCACCTCTTCCACCAAGTCTTCTTCAATGTTGATGTCGTTGCGCCAGTAAGGAACCGCGGCTTCAAGCGCACCGGGCACATTTTGCCGGTACTGGAACCCCAGCGAACCCAACACCTGCTCCACTTGTTCAACCCGGATATCCATTCCCAGGATTTTTTTCAACCGCGCCGTGGTCACCGTCACCGTGCGGCCACCGGAATGGGGATTTGGGAAGACATCTATAATACCCTGCGCTACTTGTCCGCCGGACACTTGCCGGATCAACTGTGTCGCGCGTCGCAGGGCAATGGGCGCCAACTCCGGATTAAGGCCCTTTTCAAAACGCAGCGTCGCTTCGGTGTGGGCCCGCAGTTCCTGGGCGGTCCTCCGGTTGTTCTGGCTGTCGAAGGTAGCCGCTTCCAGCAGCACCGAGGTGGTTTCCGGGCTTATCTCGCTGTTTGCGCCGCCTATAACTCCGCCGATTCCTATGGGGTCGTTGGCATCGGCTATCACCAGCACTTCCGTAGAGAGCTTGCGTTCCACTCCGTCCAAAGTGGTCAACGTTTCGCCGGGCCTCGCCCGCCTGACAATGACCGTGCGGTCCTGGAGGCGGTCGTAATCGAAAGCATGGAGGGGTTGGTTGTACTCCAGCATCACGTAGTTGGTCACATCGACCACGTTGTTGATGGGCCGCAGGCCGGCTTTGGTCAGCCTGTCCTGAAGCCAACGAGGCGAAGGGCCGATGGTCATTCCAGTGATAAGGCTGGCGGTGTAACGGTGGCACAGGTCAGGATCGGCCACGCTGATGGAGATGCAGTCTTGAATTGGCGGGCCGTCGTCGGGGTAGCTGACGTCAGGCTCCCGCACCGGCCGCCCGGTCAACGCGCCCACTTCCCGGGCGACACCCAGTATGGAAAGACAGTCCAAGCGGTTGGGGGTCAACTCCAAGTCCAGGACCGTGTCCCCCAAGTATTGGTCCAAATTCATCCCGGTGGGAGCATCTTCGGGCAGCACCACAATACCTTCATGGTTGTCGCCCAAGCCCAATTCCAGTTCCGAGCAAATCATTCCTTGGGATACCACACCCCGGATCCTGGCCGGTTTCAGAGTTTCCTGCTTTCCGGAGTGACTGTTGTACAGCGTCGCGCCAACCTTGGCGAAGCAGATCTTCTGCCCGGCGGCTACGTTTGGGGCGCCACAGACCACCTCCATCTCTTCGACTCCGGTGGTCACTTGGCAGAGGGACAAGCGATCAGCCTGAGGATGGGGTTGGACTGACATCACATGCCCCACGAAGCATTCCGGCCAGCCGCCAATGACTATAGCTTCTCCAACCTCTATCCCCGCCATGGTCAGGCGGTGGCTCAACTCATCGACCGGTATTTCCAAGTCAACGTATTCCCGCAGCCAGTTTAACGGCACCCTCATAGAATCAATGCAACTCCGGAGACAAGTAGATATGCAATTCAGAATTGCCGCAGGAAGCGGAGGTCGTTGGAGTAGAACAAGCGTATGTCGTCGATGCCGTACTTCAGCATGGCAATGCGTTCCGGGCCCATGCCGAAGGCGAAGCCGGTGTACTTGTCGGGATCGTACCCTGCGCTTTCAAGCACTCTTGGATGCACCATGCCGGCTCCCATGATTTCAATCCAGCCGCTGTCGCGGCAGATGCGGCAACCGCTTCCTTCCCCTTGGCAAGCGAAGCAGTCGATGGACACGTCCACTCCCGGCTCTACAAACGGGAAATAGTCGCAACGGAACCTGATATTTCGCTCTTCTCCGAACATGCGGCGGGCGAACTCGTAAAGAGTCCCCTTGAGGTTGGCGAAGGTGATACCCTCGTCTACCGCCAAGCCTTCCACTTGGTAAAAGTGCCACTCGTGCGTGGCGTCGGTGGCTTCGTAACGGTAGCACTTGCCCGGCACCACAACCCGGACGGGCGGTTCCCGGCTCTCCATCACGCGCGCCTGCATCGGAGAGGTATGGGTGCGCAACAGCATGGGGTATTCGCCTTGCCCGTCCTGGTAATCGATCCAGAGGGTGTTGAACATGTCTCTGGCCGGGTGACCTTTGGGGATGTTCAACATCTCGAAGTTATAGTGGTCCCACTCCACTTCAGGGCCTTCCACCACGCCGAACCCCATAGAACTGAATACGGCGCAAATCTCGCGAACGATTTGAGTGGTGGGATGCAAGCGGCCCGTGGGCTGTGGGCGGCCCGGAAGCGTCACATCCAAGCGGTCCTGGGTAGCCGCCTTGGAGAGCAGGGTGTCGTTGATGTGCTTGGCCTGTTCCTCAAGCCGTCCTTCCAAGTCGGTCTTGGCTTCGTTGGCCAGGGCGCCGGCGGTGCGCCGTTGTTCCATTGGCAGTTGGGATATTCCCCGCAGGAACTGGGTGAGTTGCCCTCGCCGGCCCAGATATGTCAAACGCCAAGCTTCCAGGGCGTCGAGGTCGTGTATGGCCTCCAGTTCGCCAACCGCCTCTTCAACCAGTTGTTGCACTGTTCGGGTGGGTGATATGCCGCTTGATTCCGTCACACAGGGCTGCCTCAATCGCTCAAGAATAGTCGTAAATCGTCATCGGGCGCACGTTCATTATATGAACGGCGGGCAAAAGGGTCAAGAATCACACCCTGCCATCCAGGGCTTTTTCATTTTCCGGATTGGGTTAACCGGGTCTCGTCTTTCCCGCGAAAGCGGGAACCTACATGACCGTGGCCTATGGCAATCTTCTCGTGGCAGGACCACATGGATTCCCGCCTGCACGGGAAAGACGAGAGAATGAAAAGGCCTTGACCTGCCATCGGGAACCTTACACCGGGGGCGTATTTGTTTATGACATGGGTTGATAGTAAACAGAACATAGTTTTTTTATTCTGGTTGGGTAGCATTTCCATGTCATTTGTGCTGCTCCGGGAAGGCACACAGCCTCTCTATACAGTTTAGCGGGGTGATCCAAAAAATGGGGAAGAATGCAAACATGGGCCGGTTCCGCCTGAAGGGCTGCGCAAAGTGCGGGGGGGATTTGGTGGTGGACGAGTTGGACTGGTTGTGCCTCCAGTGCGGCACCTACTATTACACCAATCTCTATCAAAGGCGGGCGCAGGCTGAACGAGAAGAAGCCGACAGGCCACTCTTTGCCAAGGAAAAGTCCGCCAGGTCACGCGAGACGGCTAGCAGGATAAGTCCGGCGCTATTGCCCTCGCATTTGGGCGTTGACCCGTCAATTGGTGAGGTTACGCAAACCGCGAACGTGGTGTTCGCCCAAGCAGGCGCCAGCATCGTATTGTGTCGCGGCGTCAGATGACCTCGAACGGAATCCCATCGGTATTGTTCGCGTTGGACGCAAACGTCGGGGGCAGCGGGTGGGCCCTGTTCAGTTCAAGGGAAATAGTAGCCACGGGGGTTATCGGGGCGGATGTCAAGCGTGGTGCGTCGGCCAAGGCCCGGCTATCCCGGTTGACAGGCGACCTGGACCTGCTGGTTGACCGGCGCCGTCCTGACGAGGTTGCGTACAGCCTGCCTTCGGGAATCCATTGGCCGATGCCCGCTTTGGACATGCTGCGAGACCAAGTACAAATGTGGTCGAAGAAGCACAGCCTCTCTACGTTCGTCTACAATGCCCAGGAAGTGCGGGCGGCCATCGCCGGGCATCCCAAGGCGTCCGAAGACAAACTGGCCTATGAAGTAATGGCGATGCTGGGATTGATCGGTCAAAGCAAGACTGTCCGCGAATGGAAGGCCCTCGCCGTGGGATGTCATCACCTGTCGTTCCAAGATTCATAGTAAGGCGTGCCGGGAGTGTATAATAGGACATTATTCAGGATCGCTTCCATCGAGGACTGTTGATTACGGGGTAAGAGCCTCCGGTGAAAGCCACGCTACCGGGACTCTGCCCCATGGATTGGAGTAGATATGCCGATCATACAACGCCCTTACGTTCCCCCTGAAGACCAAGTACCTCAAGAAGAGAGCTACGTCAACCCGGGCGACACCCAAGCGGTAAACGGCGCGTCGGGAGAGCCGATTACCTTCTATTGCGACTCCATGCACATCTTCAGCAGCCTCTACTCCGCCGTCCTCTTCTTCGGCGAGCAGATGGAAGAACGGGAGCCCATCCTCCGGGCGCGCATCAAGGTCAGCCCGCAAATGCTGAAAGCCATCGCGCTGCTCACAAACAAGCACGTGCGGGAGTATGAAGAGGCCGTTGGGCCCATCACCCTGCCGGAGCAGGTGTACGCAGCTTGGGAACTGGGCGGGGAAACGGAATGAACACGCCGGGCGACCGAGTCCTGGCCGAAGACCTGGCTTGTCCGGTCGAAATTCAGCCGGGGTTCGATCAATCAACACCTGCCGACTTGGACTGGCGGCTGGCAGGGGCGAGCATTCCCAATGCGGCCACCTACCACCTCACCCACAGCGACGTAAACCGGATAATCGTGGATGTGCTGCGCCCATCGGACTCCCCTCCCGACAGCCCCTTCGTCCTCACCAAGGAAGTCCCCATCATCATATTGGACAGCTTGGACAAATTCTGGGCGGCGGAGAGCCGGACCAAGCTGCCGCTGCGCGGTGTGAGGGTGCCGGTAGAAGGAGACACACCCGAAGCAGCCAAGGCCGCGTTGGCCGCAGACCTGGCCGCCCAGTTGCGGCTGCTGTTGCTCCTCTCCTCGGCTCACCGGGAACTGGCGCCGCAGCTCCGGGAAAACCTGGACTTTTTGCGGTCCATAATGGAACCTGCTCCCGGCTTGCGTTAACGGCGCATTACCAACCCGTCATCCCCACGAAAGCGGGATGTTGTAGAGAAGCTGTAGTTACTGGTCTCGGCCGGGCCACTCCTCGCGGAACAGGAATTTGACCCGGTGCCAGTCCAGGGCCACGAGCAATGCCGACAGTCCGAAATAAGCGTAAGCGATCCACAGCCGGTGTTGTGAACCCGGGAAGAACAGGTGGACCACAAACAGGCCAAGCAATACGGTCCCTGCCCTCCAATCAACCACGCGCTTCGCGATCAACAACAACCCGAACACCGATACCGCGGTCGTCAGCAGGAACTCAATCGCCTGCCTGTCGTCCAAGGGGAACGTCAGCACCTGACCTGCCGAGACGTTGAAAACCACCACCATCCCGCCGATCAGCAAGGTGAACTTGTTGACCTCAGAGGAAATCAGTATGGTCAACCCCGCCGCCGGGTTGGCCCTCAGGGCAAACAGCACCGCCACGATGATTTCCGGTGTCTCGGAAGCCAGTGGGGCAATCCATTGGATGAGTATGAAGTCATCAATGCCCAGATGCTTGCCGGTCTCGATGAGGCCTTCCACGAAAGGCTCAGCCGCGACCACGATAACGCCCGCAGCATAAACGAACAGCAGGACGACCAGCGCACGGCGCCGTCTTGCCGGCAACAACCCTATAACCGCTGTGACGCCCATCAGTTCAGGCTCTTCCGCCTCCCCGGTGATGCTGGCCCACAAGTAGATGATGTAAACACCAATGAGACCGGCGGCCAGAAGGACGTGAATCCCCTCCATGAAGAAGATGGCGAAGGTCATCAGGGTGGCGATGGTGAGAAAGGCGACCTCCTTCCCCAGCTTCCCCCGCATATCCAGAGCTTCTCTGTGCTTGAACCAGTAAATCAGAATGACGACGGACCAGCCGAACCCGATGAGCAACCGGTTCGCCCCGGTTACGTTGGCGGCCACCCTTTGAGTCTCAGCAGTGATTTCCCGGGTCTGGGCGTCGAATGACGAACCCGCGTCCCAAGCAAGCACCGTCTCAATGGCGTATTCCGGGAGAATGGTGAGCAGGGCGAGAATGGCGATGGCAAGGGATGCGGAGATGTCGAGTTCGGCCACCTCCGCAGCCCAGGAGAGCAGGAACGCGCCGGCCAGAATGCCTACCCCGTACACGCAGGTTGCGACCAGCGGGTTGATGTGGGCGCCGGAGAACAGAAGGACTGCACCGGGTAGTCCCAAGACAAGGGTAACCGTCAATGTAGTCCAGTGGTGACGGTGGTCGAGAGACTCTTGCAAGTGTAGCTCCAGTGGCTTGGCCTGTTGCTTTCAGTCCTAAGAAACTACCTCAAAACTTGTCTCAGAACCCAAGCTGTCATTCCCGCGCAGGCGGGAAACCATAGGCCTTGGTCAGCGACGCAGGGACATCAGCATGATCGGTTGGCAAGGTTATCACATAGCGCATATTGCCTGCGCAGCTTGACACCGCAGCCGACATGTTGCGCATCGCCGGTTATGGTAGCATCAATTGGTCCTTGACAACCTTTCATTCGAAGCCGGGGGAACACGCTTACCATGTATTCCAAAGTAATCGTACCGCTGGACGACTCCGAATTTTCCGAACAAGCGTTGCCCTACGCCAAGCTCGTCGCCGGTTCCATGTCGATTCCCATCGAACTGGTGGAAGCTTACGACATTCTGCCTCCGGCCGTGCGTGACAGACACACCGGGTATATCGTGGAACTGATGCTGACCGAGGCGCAGTCCCGTTCGGAAAAATACTTGTCCGGCATCCGCCAGCAGTTGGAGGAAGCCGGTCATCCGGCCTTAGTGGCGACGCTGCGCGGCGCTCCATCTGAAGCCATATCGGCCCAAGCAAGCGCTGACGCAAATGCGCTGGTGTTAATGTCGACCCACGGAAGAGGCGGGCTTGCCCGCTGGGCGCTGGGCAGCGTGGCCGACAAGGTACTCCACGCCGTATCAAATCCCGTGCTCTTTGTCCGAGCCTCGGCGACCGCACCGGTCCCGTCGACGGTCTTGGTGGAAAGGATTGTGGCGCCGCTGGACGGGTCCGAAAGTGCGGAACTGTCGTTGCCTCATGTTGCCGGCATGGCTGCGACGCTGGGAGCCAGCATAACATTACTCAGGGTAACCCCAACTGTGGACTACTATCGCAGTCACTTGGGCGCTGCACTACTCCAACCCCAGGTGGGAACTCAATGGATGTCGCCCGACGACCTGGCCGAGGCCGACTCAAACGAGGTGAGGGCATACCTGTCACGGGTTAAGGACCGGCTGACGGCTGATTGCGCCCTCGAGGTGACCATCGACCATCAACAGAACGAGAATGTCGCCCAAGCCATTATAGACAAAGCGTCACATCAACCTTCCTTGGTGGTGATGAACAGCCATGGCCAGAGCGGAATCCGCCGGTTGATGCTGGGGAGCATAGCCGACCGGGTGGTGCGTCACTCCAATGGGCCGGTGCTGGTTGTGCGGTGAAAAAGGGCAGATATACAGCGTTTCGGTCCGTCGAAAACTCCTCAGCCCATATCTGCGACTGTAGCACTAGGAACCCAGAGTAGACCGGACGTCCTCCAGAAGCTCTCGCACCTTGGCCAGCACTTCCGTGGAGTCAACCAAAGAGGCTTGGTCCTCGATTCGCCCTTTGATTTCCACCGCGCCTGATTTCAGGTTCCTTGGGCTGACCACCAAGCGTACCGGAAGGCCCATCAAATCGGCATCGTTCAGTTTCACGCCGGCAGTCTGGTCCAGCCTGTCGTCGTACAACACTTCCAGGCCGTGGGCCTGCAACTCCCGGTACAGGTTTTCCGCCGCCTCGGCCACTTCCGCGTTGGCAAGGTTCAACGCCACCAAGTGCACTTGGTAAGGGGCTATCGGCGCGGGAAACACAATTCCTTTTTCGTCGTGGTTCTGTTCTATGGCCGCCGCCAGAAGACGTCCAACCCCTATCCCATAACAGCCCATGATAATCGGTTGTTGCTGCCCGTCACTGTCCAGGTACCCGGCCCCCAGGGCCTCGCTGAAGAAAGTGCCCAACTTGAAGATGTGACCCACCTCGACGCCGCGCACCGCTTCCAACGGGTTGCCGCACTGGACGCATTTGTGGCCCGGCTCCACCAAGGTAATGTCGTCCAGGATGTCAACTTGGAAGTCTCTCGGATAGTTGGCCCCGGTGAAGTGGGTGTCCGGTTTGTTGGCCCCCACCACGAAGTTGTTTCCTTGGGTTATGGACAGGTCGCCAACTTTTTTGACGCCGGTTATCCCGATGGCGGAGGCGGAGCCGGCAACCAAGCCGGCGGCTTCGACCTCTGAATCTTCCGCCATGCGCAAGTCGGCCACATGGAGGATGTTCTTCAGCTTTACTTCGTTCACGTCCAGATCGCCCCGGATGGTTACAAACACCAGCTCGCCGTCGGCCATGTAGAATACGGCCTTGAAGGTCTGGGCCTCTTCCACATTCAGGAACCCGGCCACATCGGCAATGGTCTTCATTCCCGGAGTGCTGACCTCTTCCAACGGGTCCTCGGGGCAGGCTGGCGCTTCCGGTACGACGCCGTTGGCCTTTTCGGCGTTGGCCGTATATCCGCACGATGGGCAGGTGATGACCGTGTCCTCGCCGGTGGAAGTGACCAGGATGAACTCGTGGGAGTCCTTGCCGCCGATGGCCCCGCTGTCGGCCTCGGCCATCAACACCGGCAGGGCGCACCGGCGGTAGACATTCCTGTAGGCTTGGGCCATGGCCTGGTAGCTTTCGTCCAAGCTGTCCTCGTCGGCGTTGAAGCTGTAAGCGTCCTTCATGGTGAACTCCCGTACCCTCACCAGACCGGCCCGCGGCCGGGGCTCATCCCTGAACTTGGTCTGGATCTGGTACAGGATTACCGGCAGGTCGCGGTAGCTTTGCACATTAGCCTTTACGATGCTGGTAATGACCTCTTCGTGGGTGGGAGCCAGGACCATTGGCCGGCCGCGGCGGTCCTCCAAGGAAAAAAGGTTGTCGCCAAAAGCGTTGCTACGCCCGGTCTGCTCCCACAACTCCAGCGGCTGGAGCGCCGGCATCATCAACTCCTGGCCCCCCGCCGCGTCCATTTCCTCGCGGATGATGTTCTCGATTTTGCGCAACGACCGCCAAGCCAGCGGAAGGCTGGCGTAAACCCCCGCGGCCACTTGGTAAATCAGGCCCGCCCGCAGCATCAAGCGATGGCTTGCCGTCTCGGCCTCGGGAGAGTCGTCCCGTAAGGTCTTGGTCACCAGCCTGGAAAACCTCATGAAAAGGATGTGCCTCCGTTGATAGGTTTAGAGTTTGGCTATCAATACGCCGAACAGTCCTAAAATCGCCGCAAACAGGGTTGCATTGACGGCCAAATATAACCTGACTTCTACCCTGTCAGCCTTACGTTCCATCATTCCCATCATCGTTGCATTACGTTCCTCGAGCATCCCCATTATCGTTGAAGTACGTTCCTCCAGTGTCCCCATTATCGTTGAAGTACGTTCCTCGAGCATACGCTCGAGAGTTCCCTGTCTCTCGTTGATTTGTTCAAGAATACCTTCGATTCTGGATATGCGTTCTTCAGGGGAAACCGTTGTCATATATGAACTCCGATGCAGCCTAAGGCTTGGACAAATCTGAGCCAACCAACCCTATAAGGACGCAGATTAGCGTTATGGTTATGCCGAACAGAAACCGGACTTCAGTCTTGTCGGCTTTCCTATCCAGAATACCTATCATCGCTGTTGCCAAGTTTTCGATCCTTCCCAACCGTTCGCTCATCTGCTCGACGGTGCCTTCGATTCGGCATACGCGTTCTTCTTGGGAAATCATTGTGTTCTTTGGCTAAGCAGCAGGGGTCTTCTCAACCTCTTCCATCAGCGCCGACAGCATTTCCGCTTCCGGCACCACCCGGACCTTCTGTCCTTTGCGGAAAATAACCGCCCGGCCAGCGCCGGCGGCGATGCCAACGTCAGCGTCCTTGGCCTCGCCCGGGCCGTTGACCTCGCAGCCCATCACGGCCACTTTCACTTCTTTGTCGCTGCGCCTCAGCAGGCTGTCAATGTCATTGGCAAGTTTGACCACGTCCACATCAGCGCGGCCGCAACTGGGGCAGGCCACCAGGATAGCCCCCTTGCGCCGGAGGTTCAGCGACTTCAATATCTCGAACCCGGCGATAACCTCGTCCTTGGAGTCTCCGCTCAGCGATACCCTGATAGTGTCTCCGATGCCCTCATAGAGCAGCAGGCCCAGCCCTACGGCGGTGCGTATCGACCCGGACTGGACGGTGCCGGCTTCGGTAATGCCCAAGTGCAACGGGTACGGCACCATTTCGCTCAGCCGCCGGTAGGCCTCCACGGTGGTGGGAACGTCGAACGCCTTCATGGAAATCTTGATCTTGTCGAAGTCCTGCTCCTCCAGCAGGCTGATTTCCCACAGGGCCGTCGCCACCATGTGGTCTACCACGCTGTAGTCGCCCTCAAGCTCTTCGCCGGCCTTGGGCAGCTTGTTCACCAAGTCCATGTGCCGTGAGAATCCCCGGGTCCTGCCGATGCCACCCACCGGAGGGAGACTGCCGAAATTGACCCCGATGCGTATCGGTATATCCCGTTCCTTGGCGGCCTTCACCACTTCCCTGACTTGGTCTTCGTTGCGCAGGTTGCCGGGATTCAAGCGCAGGCAATCGACGCCGCCTTTCGCGCATTCCAAGGCCAACTGGTAGTGAAAATGGATGTCGGCGATCAACGGGATACGGATTTGTTTTTTGATTTCGGCCATCGCCTGGGCCGCTTGCATATCGGGCACCGCGCTGCGAATAATCTCGCAACCAGCCTCTTCCAACTCATGGATCTGCCGGACGGTGGCCGCCACGTCTCTGGTGTCCGTCTTGGTCATCGACTGCACGGTAATGTCGGCCCCGCCACCGACCTGCACGCCGCCGATATTGACCGGCTTGGTAACTCTGCGTCTGTTCATAATGTTGCCCTTACGCATCCTCAATGTCTGGTTGAGAGTACTCTAAAACACGGAGTAATGGCGGTCGCCTGAGAATCTCCAAGGGGAGAATAGACCGTACGAGGAAACCCGTAGAATGCATTTTGCCGCCTGCGTCACTGTACCACGGAAACTCCCCGGTTTACCACGGAAGGCTTGTCTATACCTGAGATAATCAGGGCCCACGGTCATTTCCAGCCGGGCCACCCATCACCCTATCCGCCCAGGAAAGAATGTCCCTGCACCAAACGGGCTATGTCATTGGCGGTTATCAAGACTATCAGGCCGAGTAACGCCACAAAGCCTATCAGGTGGACAAAGCCCTCTTTCTCCGGGGGGACGCGTTTTCCCCGCCGCACCCACTCCAACACTACAAAGACCAATCGGCCTCCATCCAACATGGGTATTGGGAGAATATTAATAATGGCCAAGTTAATGCTGAGCAAGATGGTGATGGCAAGCCAGCCAGCCAGTCCGCCCTCACGGGTGAACTCGCCGGTTATCTGAGCTATGCCGACGGGGCCGGAAAACTGGGGTGCGGAACCGCTGGAAAAAGCTCCGGTAATACCTTGCTTGACCAATACCAGCAATTCCCAAGTATTGACGAAACTGTCCCGGAAGGCGATCCAAGGCGCGCTGGACCGGCTTTCTGTCCGCTCGTTGACCAACTCAGTGGATATGCCAACCAACCAGCGGCCACCTTCTCCGTTGAACTCCGGTCGGACCTCCAGTACCTCAACCTGTCCATTCCGCAGCACCGATAATTCTATCGGTGAGCCTCCGTTCAGGTTTATGGTGCGGACCAGGTCGCTTACGTTGTCAAATTCGTCCCCTCCGGCGCTTAACACGATGTCACCGGGTTGCATACCGGCGGCTTGGGCCGGCGAGCCGGAGACGATCTCCTTCACCGACAACTGGCCGACGACAACCTCTTGGGGCAGCATCAGCAGAATAGTGAAGAAGACGATGGGCAGGATGGCGTTCATCAGTGGCCCCGCAACCAAAACCAGGAAACGAGTGCCGACGCCGCGACCCGCCAGACTGCCAGGCACTGCCGGATTGCTCTCTCCGGCCAGCCGGACAAACCCGCCCAAGGGAGTCCAGTTCATCGAATAAAGCATGTCCGATAGCAGGAAGGAGCCGTCGCCCACCTCCCGCACCTTGCCTTCATGCTTCAGCCAGTCATCCGACACTGCGGGGCTTGCCGGACCGTCCTCCTCCCCTTTTTCACCGCCGCCCACGAGACTTTGCAAACCGCGTATCAGCCCTGAAGAGGCCGGTGGAGCTTCAATGACACGAGCTACCAAGTTGCCTTCGGAATCTTCCGAGGAGCTTACTTTTACGAATCTTCCTTGCCTCAGTCCCGCCACGCCATCCATGTTAACGAACCGGGTGTGCGGCGATATGGCTACACGGGTCTTCCCGGTGTAAAACCCAAAAGCACGTGGTGGGAACCCAACTCCGAACTCAAGAACTTTTACACCCAGGCTGCGGGCGGTGAAGTAGTGACCCAGTTCATGCACCACCACCAGAACGAGCAGCATGGGAACCATGGCGCCAATAGATATAAGGACAGTTTCCATGTAGTAGAGGCCGCTTTGAAAGTTTAGGAGTCGATGATTTCTTTGGCCCGGTCAGTAGCCCATTGGTCCGCCGCCAGAACATCTTCCTCGTCGAGGCCATCCAACGATTCATGTTCGGACAGTACCTTGTCAATCACCTTGTAAATGCCGGTAAAGGGTATCTTGCCGTTCAGGAAGGCGTGCACGGCTACTTCGTCGGCAGCGCTGACGACAGCGGGATAGGTCCCGCCTTTCTGTCCCGCTGCCAACGCCAAACCGAAACACGGGAAGCGTTCCTTTTCCAACGGTTGAAATGTCAGGGCGTGAGAGATTCCTGTGTCCAGCCTGGGTATCATTTCGTTCGGCAAACGTTGAGGATAGAAAAGGGCGTATTGGATGGGCAGCCGCATGTCGGGAGGCCCAAGCTGGGCTTTGATGGACCCATCGGCAAACTCCACCATGGAATGTATCGTGCTTTGCGGATGCACCAGCACCTCGATGTTATCCCACGGCACACCGAACAACCAGTGAGACTCGATGACCTCGAAGGCCTTGTTCATCAACGTCGCCGAGTCTATGGTTATTTTACGCCCCATGTACCAAGTCGGATGCTGCAAAGCCCGTTCCGGTGTGACGTCCTCCAAGTCTTCCAATGGCGTCGTACGGAAAGGACCGCCGGACGCTGTAATCATCAAGCGGCGAATCTCGTTTTCTTCCCCGCGGAGGCATTGCCATATTGCGCTGGGCTCACTGTCTACCGGCAGCACCGCACCGCCATACTTCCTCTCGTAGTCCTTGATGATCGACCCGGCCATCACTATGGGCTCTTTGTTCGACAATGCAACGGTTTTGCCCTTCTTCAGAGCACTCAGGGTCGGTAGCAAGCCCACACTGCCGATGGTGGCAACCATGACCGTGTCTACCTCGTCGAGGCAGACCATATCTCTCATACCGATGAATTCGACCCCGTCGGGCAGTGATGACGGGGGGTTGGCGCAATACATGAAGCGGGGCGCGAATTCCTGGATTTGGTCAAGCAACAGTTCCACGTTGTTGCCCGCGGCCAGTCCCACAACATCGAAGACATCCGGGAAGGCGCGCACTATGTCCAGGGTCTGCCGTCCTATGGAGCCGGTTGATCCCAGCACTACTATCTTTTTCATGGCTTGAACACCACCGCAGCAAGATAGTACACCGCTGGTATAGATATAACAATGCTATCCAAGCGGTCCAACACTCCCCCATGCCCAAGGATTATACTACCCGCGTCCTTCGTCTCCGATAGGCGTTTCAACTTCGATTCCAACAGGTCTCCGCATTGGGCCAGAACGCCCACAGCCGCGCCCGTTACAGCCACCTGCCAAAGCCGCACGTCAAAATTAAGCAGTTGCCCCAGCGCTAACGCGGCCAGCACAGCGCATACAAACCCGCCGACGCTCCCCTCCCAAGTCTTGGCCGGGCTTATGCTCGGGGCCATAGCGTGCCGGCCGACAGCCCGTCCCACCAGATATGCTCCCGTGTCGCTGGCGAATGTCACCAGCACTGCCAACAACAACCAGTTGCGCCCCTCGTCGCCGAAGGGGCCCAAGTCTCTCAAAACCAGCCCGTGGCCCAGAAAGAACCCAACGTAAATCGGGCCCAAGAGCAGGTACGCGATAGCAACTGCGTGCCGGCGGCCGCGGTAGAGTGCGACGTACCAGAGCAAAGCCACAAACGCCCCGGAAACCCAAATACCGAGGGAGGTGATAAGAAAGTCACCGGTCTCCGAAGCCGCTTGAGCGCCCAATACCAAGGATACGGTCCACATCACACCGAGGGCAGTGGACAGAGGTCCGGCGCCGGGGGGCAACAGGCGATAAAACTCGCTGATGGCCACGCTTGCCGCCAGAAGTACAAGAACAACCAGCCAGACCCCGCCATACCAGATGGCGGCAAACACGATAGGAAGCCCGACCAGCCCTGTGGCAAAGCGCAGGACCAATATCAGGCCTCGGGAGTAACTCTGCCGAATCGCCTCTGGCGGTTACCGAACTCTTCCAGTACCTGGGCCAGTTCCGCCGGGTCCAGGTCTGGCCAAAGGGTAGGAGTGTGGTAATACTCGCTGTAAGCAGACTGCCACAGCAGGAAGTTGCTGATCCTCCACTCCCCTCCGGTGCGGATGATCAAGTCCGGATCGGGAGAGTCCCCGGTGAACAAATAACTCCGGAATAGCGCCTCGTCCACTTCTTCTTCCGCTACGCCGTCACGGATGATCCTCCTCACCGCCTCCAATATCTCGGACCTGCCTCCATAGTTGAAGGCCACGTTAAGGGTTATGCCGGTGTTGTTCCGAGTCAGGTGTTCAGCATGGGAAATTTGCTCTCGCAGTTCCGTGTTCAACCGGTCTTGCTTACCGATGTGGACTATGCGGACGTTGTTCTCGTGGAAGATGTTGGTCTGAGCTTGCAGCGCATCATGGAGAATTTCCAGAATGCCCGTCACTTCTTCCAAAGGACGGTCCCAATTCTCGGTGGAGAAGGCATAAATAGTAAGATACCGTATCCCTTTCTCCGAAAGAAATTCGAGCACACCCGGAACGCAATCAACCCCAACCCGGTGTCCATCCAACCGGGGCAAGCCCCTTTTTTGGGCCCACCGGCCGTTGCCGTCCATAATTATGCCTACGTGGGCCGGAATTTTACCGATATCCAAAGGGACCTGGCCGTCGGCCGTAGCCCTCGATTGCATCACCTAGACCTGCATTATCTCCGCCTCTTTAGCAGCGGCGATTTGGTCCATGGTCTTGGTGCGTTCGTCGGTGGCCTTTTGCAGTTGGTCTTGCGCCCGGCGCACTTGGTCCTGCGATGCGGCTTTGTCCCGCTCCAAACGCCGTAAGTTGTCCTGTCCACCTCGCCGAACGTTGCGGACGGATACTTTACCCTCTTCGATTTTGCGCTTCAGCACCTTGACCAAATCCTGGCGGCGTTCGTTGGTAAGCGGCGGAATCGGGACAGTGACTACGTTGCCGTCATTCGACGGGTTGAACCCCATGTCCGCCTTGAGCAGGCTCTTCTCTATTTCCCGCAAAGCCTGTTTGTCCCACGGTTGGACCATGATCGCTCTGGCGTCGGGTGCGGAGATCGACGCAATCTGTTTGAGCGGCGTAGCTGCGCCGTAATAGTCCACCGAGATGTTTTCAATCAAGGAAGGCGTAGCCCTTCCGGTGCGGAGAGTGTTGAGGTCTCGTTTCAAGGCCTCCACAGCCCGGTCCATCATGTCTTCTACGTCGGCCAGGACATCCTCTGAGGTCGCTTGGTTCTCCGGGTTGTTCTTCGTTGCCACGGTTAATCCCTCCCGGTGATAATGGTTCCAACAGGATCACCACGAAGTATTCGACCCATGCTGCCTTGATCGTTAATGTCAAAAACAATTATAGGCAGCTTGTTGTCCATACACAAAGATACGGCCGTCGCATCCATAACTTCCAACCGACGGTTCAAGGCATCCATATAGTCCAGGTTACCAAACCGGGTGGCGTTGGGGTTTTCGTTGGGGTCGGAATCGTAGACGCCGTCGACGTTGTACTTGGCCATCAAAAGCACTTCGGCATTGATTTCCAGTGCCCGCAGAGCCGACGCGGTGTCGGTGGTCATAAACGGATTGCCGGTGCCTGCGGCGAACAGGACCACTCTGCCGAGTTCCAAGTGCCGGATGGCCCGCCGTCGAATGTAAGGTTCAGCCACGGTCTGCACCGGGAGAGCACTCTGGGTGCGGGTAATAACGCCCTGCTGTTCCAAGGCGTCCTGCAGGGCCAGCGCATTGATGATGGTGGCCAGCATTCCGGCGTAGTCGGCAGTGGCGCGATCCATCCCCCGGGCCTCGGCTGCGGCGCCCCGCCAGATGTTTCCACCGCCGATGACCGCCGCCACCTCGACTCCCAAGTTGTGGACTTCACCGATTTGCCGGGCAAGGTAGTTTACGGCGGTCGACTCAATACCATAATTGCCGGAGCCTTTGAGCGACTCCCCGCTTATTTTAAGTAGAACCCTATGATATTGAACCTGGGGCATAAGGCCCGTACAGGATTATTCCCCCAGAGCCAGCCTACTGAATCGTAGGACTCTGATGTTCTCGCCGACCTTTGCCGCCAACTCTCGGACCTCTTCAGCCACGGAGTTGGAACTGTTCTTTATGAACGGCTGATGAAGCAGGCTGACTTGGGCTACGGGACGTTCATCCCCTTCCTCAATGTCTTTCGCGTCCAAGTACGCCGGAGCCATGGCCGCCACCTGCATCGCAATGGCGTGGGCCAATGCCTTGAATTCCGGCGTGCGGGCAACGAAGTCGGTCTCGCATCCCAACTCTACCAAGGCAGCCACTCGCCCACCGGTGTGGACGTACGCTTCAACGACACCTTGGTCGGTGGCCCGGTCTGTTCGTTTACTGACTTGGGCGAAACCCTTCAATCTCAAGGCCTCCGCCGCTTTTTCCAGATCGCCCTGGGTCTGTTGCAGGGCCTGCTTGCAGTCCATGATTCCGGCCCCGGTCTGATCTCGTAGGGTCCTGATTAGCTCGACAGTGACCTCCAAGTGTATCCTCCTCCATTCCCTGGAAGCGTGATGCTGGTTCCGCGCTTGGTAGCTTTTTGCTGGACAACGCTTGGGGAGCCTTAACCAGACTCCCCGGCGGCCTTCCCGATTATTGCGATTGTGCGTCGCCCGAAGGTGCGGTCTCGTTAACGACCGTCCGTTCCAACGCCGGCATTCTAATCCCGCCGCTGTCGTCGGAGGAAGTCGGCTCGGGATCTTCTCCCTGTCGTAACGCGCCGCTGGCCCATTGTTGAAGAGCTTCTTCCTCTTCTCCGCTAAGCCCGAGATCGTCCAATGCCGCTTGTTCCAGAAGCTCTTGTTCCTGCTTCTCAGCCAACATCGTCGCTTCCCGTTGGGCCTGCCCTTCCAGGACTGCATTGGCCATTCTGCCGGCAATCAATCGTATGGAACGAACTGCGTCGTCGTTGCCGGGAATGGTGTGGGTCACCTTTTCCGGGTCGCAGTCGGTGTCCACGATGGCGAATATTTCTACACCCATCCGCCGGGCTTCAGCGATGCAGAGATCCTCTTTCCCTATGTCTATGACGAACAGGGCCTTGGGAAGTTCTGTCATGTCCCGTAGCCCGGAGAAATATTTCTCCAAGCGATTCAATTCGTCACGCCGTTTTACCCCTTCCTTCTTGGGGAGAAGCCGGAAGTAGCCTTGGTCTCTCTTCTGTTGCAGGTCCAACATGTGGTTGATTCGACTGCGAATGGTCTTGAAGTTGGTCAGCGTACCGCCCAGCCAGCGTTGATTTACGTACCACATGTTGCAACGCTCGGCTTCACTTTGCACCACTTCCTGCGCTTGGCGCTTCGTCCCGACGAAGAGCACCTTGCCGCCGTCGGCAGCCAATTGCACCATGGCCCGGTAGGCATCGTTGATCATGCCCAGGGTCTGCTGCAGGTCAATGATGTGAATACCGTTACGCTGGGTGAAGATGTACCGCTTCATCTGCGGGTTCCACCTTCGCGTCTGGTGACCAAAATGGACCCCGGCTTCCAAAAGGGACTTCATTGTCAACTGTTCCCTGACTGGAGCCGGTCGTTCTTCCGCCGGAGCCTCTAAACTTTGTACCATACACCCTGCCTTTCCAACTTTTCCATTGCGTTTAACGTTCTAATCGGCCCTGGTTCTGGCCAATGGGCTGACCACGCCCTGTATGTCAACAACTGCACCAGTCGACCACCGCCCGAGATGCCTTCACGGGAGCGGTCACAGCACAGTTTTCGGTGAACCGAGTATATCATAGGGCCATACACCGTTCAACGGAGACGCTCGGCCAGTTGTAGGACCGTTTTCGTGGGCGCTTGCCGTCAAATGCTCATGGCAAGGCGCACGCCGTTGAGCAGGACCGCACCGTAGACCCCCGCCAGCAGATCATCGGACATAATGCCCCACCCGCGGGGCAGCTTCTCCAAGTGCCGGATGGGCCAGGGTTTTACAATGTCCAGAAAGCGGAAACAAAGGAAGGCCGCCACTATCCAGGGCAAGCTCTTGGGAAGCAGGAGGCAAGTGGTCCAAACGCCCACAAATTCATCCCATACGGCCCTCTTCGGGTCCGGATCATCGTCGGTAATCAAAGACCCGGTGGCCCACACGCCGACGAAAAATCCTATTCCGGTCAGGAAAAACAAGCCCGGAGAAGTCCCGTGCAAAGGAGTGGCGTAATATATCGCCAACGCCACCAAGCTCCCGGCCGTCGCGGGCGCCACCGGGAAAAAGCCTGATCCCAGACCCGTGCCCATCGCCCAAGCCAACCTGAGCAGAACGAGCCGCGCCAAGCGTTCTGCTTGGCTAACCATAACCCAAGCGGTGGAGGTCTTCCTCGGTCATGCCCAGATAATGGCCGATCTCATGCAACAGGGTTATCTGTATCTCTTTCTCCGCTTCTTCTTCAGAAGCGCAGCTTTGCATGATCGGCTGGCGAAAGATGGTGATGCAGTCCGGCAACGGCGGCTCGGGACCCTCCCTGTCGATCAACGGGACGCCGGTATACAGTCCTAACAACGTCTGCCCCTCGCCGACCGACTCCATGTCGTCCGGGCTGGGCCATTCCTCAACCACAATGTCGAGGTTGCGCAGCGCCCCCTTCATTGACGGCGGCACTTGCCGGTACGCTTGACGCACCAAGCTGAGAAACTTGCGCTCGGATATGTAAATCAATTGTCGGCGCCGACCTGCTGCCGGATGGTTTTCAGAATGTCGATATTCCGTTGGTCCGGGCCTTTACCCTCAAACCCGGGCACTTCCAACAGGAACGGCACGTCACGAAAGGCCGGATGCCCCATTATGGTGGCGAAGCCGGATTCTCCGATGAACCCCTCGCCGATGTTGTCGTGCCGGTCGACGCCGGAACCGCAGGGGCGCTTGGAGTCGTTGGCGTGGACTGCCGCCAACCGTCCCTTTCCAATGGTGTCTTCAAACTCGGTGATCATGGCTTCGATTCCCGGTGTAGTCGCCAGATCGTAACCGGCGGCAAAACTGTGCTGGGTGTCCAAGCACACCCTCAGCCTTGGGCTTCCGACGGCTTCGATGATGCGCCCCAACTCCTCGAATTTTGCTCCTATGTGCTCCCCCATACCGGCCATATTTTCTACAGCCAAGCTGGGGCCATCGGGAGAGTTGTCCAGCACTCGCTTTAAGGAGTCGACGACTTGGTCGAAGATGGCGTCGTAGCCCGCTCCCTTATGACTGCCGGGATGAAAGATGACCGCATTCGCCTCAATGTCCGCAGCAAGGTTCATGTAGTTGATGAGGGACTGAATACCCTTTTCCAGGTTGGCCGGATTAGACGTTCCCAAGTTAATCAAGTAGATAGCGTGGAGGAACGCCGGTCCTATACCGGCCTCCGCAGAGGCCGTTCGAAAGGCTTCTACTTCCTTCTCTGGCACGGGCTTGAAAGCCCAGCCCTGGGGCGACGACCCGAAAATTTGCAGGGTCTCACAACCAATACCGGCAGCCCGCGCCACGGACTTGCTGACTCCACCGGCGCTGGATACGTGAGCTCCAATTTTCATTTGCGGCCCTCCCTGTTGGTTGTTACCCAAGCGGAATCAATTATATGGCAGGAGACATGTTTAATGTCTCGGTTAGTCCTCCCATTAAATGGGCAATAATGCTATGAAATCGGCGAAGTTGGGGATGCCGTTAGAATGCGGGTGCGTTTTAAGTGTGACAAAGTCCCGTTGAACGTGCTGAGATACCCAACTATAAATCTGCCGACTCGTGATTGAAAGGTTGGGCAGTCCGTCGCAAACCAGTCTCCAAAGCTTCTTTCAACAGCAACGGGAAAACGCCGGTTAACGAATTTGCACTTGCCGGTCACAGTCCTTCCACCATTCCGTCTGTCCGCCCATGCCCGATTTCAACCGTCGCTTAACGCTATGTTATTGGCTCCGGCAGAGACGAATCGGATACAATCCCCCCAACTATTATGCGCGCATTGGTCTTGGAACAACCCGGAAGGCCCCCTGTCCTGGCCGTCAAGCATCTACCCACGCCGGTCCCTGGTCCCCATGAGGTGTTGGTCGAGGTGGCAGCCTGCGGATTTTGCCATCACGATTTGTTGGTGATGGCCGGGGTCCTCCGCCGCGGCGTAAAGCCCGGCGTCGTCCTGGGACACGAGATAGCAGGCGTAGTGGTGGATGCAGGGGCGGCTGTAACCGGCTTCCGCCGCGGCGACCATGTGGTCAGCCTGTTGACGGACGCCTGCGGGGAATGCGACCGGTGCCGCTCCGGCAGAGAGCACCGCTGTCTTCACGGGACGGGAATAGGCCACGGCAAGGACGGCGGATTCGCGGAATATGTCGCCATGTCCGAATTCAGCTTGGTGGGAATCCCGCCGGAATTGGACCTGGTAAAAGCCTCCCTGCTTGCTTGTCCTATGGGGGTTGCTCTAAGAGCTGCCGAATCTGTGGCCAGGACCGGCCCCGGTGATATTACGGTGGTAACCGGAGCGGGAGGGGGGCTTGGGATTCACGCGTTGCAGATCGCTTCAGCCTTGGGCAGCAGGGTCTTGGCCGTAACTACATCGCCGGACAAGCTGGGGCGTTTCGCTCCCCTGGGCGCCGAAGAAATCCTGCATTCGGACGAGTTAGACTTCAGCGAGTTGGTCCTGGCCCTGACAGAAGACCGGGGGGCCGACGTGGTCCTGGATACGGTGGGCTCGGCCCTTTTCGAATCTTCTTGGCGCAGCCTGGCCCAGTTCGGACGCTTGGTGTTGTTGGGAGAGGTGGCGGGACGTCCGGTGGAATTGAACTTGGCGGAAGTAATCTTCCGCGATGCTCAAGTGTTGGGATCCTCAGGCGTATCCCGACGCGAGGTGGCCCGAATTGCGGAGATGGTATCCCTCGGCAGCGTAACTCCGATACTTGCGGATACGCTGCCGCTGGAGGAAGCGGGCGTTGCCTTCGACCTGCTGGTTAGGAAACAAGTCCTTGGCCGGCTTGCGCTTACCGCCCAATAAGACCCATCAACGTTGCGGCGGCCGTGGTCGACGACCTGCGCCCCCTGCCTATCACTCTGCCGATGTCGCCCCGTTCCCAAATGACGATGAACTGGCTGGCAATGAATATGGAGCTGTAGGTCCCCACTATCGCCCCCACCGCCACAACCAACAGGAGTTCCCTGATACTCGGGCCACCGATCAGCATCAACGCCAATAGCACGAACAGGGTAGTGAAACTGGTGTTTAACGACCGGCCAAGCGTGTCCGTGATGCTCAAATTAACGACGGATTCCAGTGCCCGGTCCGGGAAACGGATTACGTTCTCCCTGACCCTGTCGAACACTACGATGGTGTCGTTAACACTGTAACCGGCTACAATCAGGACGCCGACGATGAACATGGAGTTGACTTCCATGTCCAAAACTTTCCCCAGGATGGAAAAGACTCCGAGGACGAACACCACATCGTGGACCAAGGCCAGTATCGCGCTGATGCCGTACCGGTACGACTTGGGCACCCGACGGAACGCATACCAGACGTATAAAAGTATAAACACCGATGCCGCCAGCACCGAGTAAAACGCGTTCACCACGGTTTCACTAGCTACGATGGGCGAGACGGAGTCAAACTTGACCTTATCCTTCTCCAGTCCCAAGGATTCCTCAAGGTCTAACTCTATCCGCTCCCGTTCCGAAATATCGTCACCGAAAGCCTCTTGCAGTTGCTTGGTGCGGATGAAGTAGGAGGTCCCTCCCACCCGTTGAATCAACGCTTCGGGATGGCCGAGCCGGTCCATTCGGTCTTGAATCTGCTGCTCCGTAATGGCCGACTCAAAGGATACTTGCAGTACAGCCCCGCTGGTGAAGTCAATCCCCGGGTTGAGCCCGGAATTGCCGGAAGCCCACCCTGGCGGCAGGATCATGGAAAGCAAGCCCGGGAGAATCAACAAGCCCGAAAACAGGAAATACCAACCTCGTTTGGCAACTATATCCAACACTGCTACACCCTCCGTACCGTCGCGCCGCTGGATCGTTGCACCCGTTCCGGCGTAAAGAGATTAATCCGGCGGCTGAAACCGATCCACGCCAATAGCTGAAGCAGATTGCGGCTCACTACAACAGCGGTGAACATGCTGGCGATAATGCCGATGCCCAAGCTTATGGCGAAACCGGTGATCAACCCGCCGCCCAAGCGGTCCCCGAACCAGATAAGCACGCCGCAGGTGATGAGCGTGGAAACGTTTCCGTCACGGATTGCCGGCCACGCCCGGTTGAACCCAACCTCCATAGCCGACGCTAGTGTCCGGCCAATACGCACTTCCTCTTTCATTCGCTCAAAAATCAGAACGTTAGCGTCCACCGCCATACCGACGGACAGGATGAACCCGCCAATGTGAGAAAGGGTGAGGGTAACCGGTACCAGCTTGAACACCGCTAACACCAGGAGAGCGTAGACCACCAAGGAAACCGCGGCTACTATTCCGGCCATACGGTAGTAGGCCACCATGAAAACCATTACCAAGCCCAATCCCACCAAGCCGGCGAACAGGCTCTGCTTCAGGGACTCGGACCCCAACAGCGCCGCTACGTCGCTCTCCTGGATGATGTTAAGCGGCACGGGCAGACGTCCGGATTCAAGCTGGATCGCCAACGTCCGCGCTTCCTCCCGGGTGAACGGGTCGAACGTGCCGCCGCTGATCTGACTTCGTCCGTCCCGAATCCACGCACGGGCGACCGGGGCCAGCAGTACATCCTCGTCCAAAAGAACTGCAATTCGTTTGGTTTGCACACCCACAATGCGGCGGGTGAGTTCACCGAAAATTTCACTCCCTCTGTCGTTGAAAGCGATATTGATTACCCAACCCGCCTCGATTTCAGACGTAGCGGCGTAAGCGCTCTCGAGGTCGTCTCCCGTGAGGCCAATGTCGGCATCGTCGAAACTGGTGCAATTTTGATCGGTGCAGGTGCGCTCTTTGAACTCCAGCGTGGCGGTCTGGCCAATCAGTTTTTTGGCTTCGTCTATACCGCTGGTGACACCAAAAGACTCGATGGCGACCGACAACTCCTGCCCCAGCCTTTCCTGAAGCCGTTCCTGCTTTACCGTCCCGATGGTGTTGGTCTTCAGCCTGAACGTCCGCTCATCTTCTTGGTCTATCGAGATTGTTCCGAGGTCCAGCGGCAGGATAGCTGTTCGCAACGCCGCCGCGTCCACGGATTCGCTGAACGTAACGCGAGTTATGGAACCGCTGGCGCCGGGAAGTTGAACGATAATCCGGTCCTCACCCAAGCGTTGAATAATGGGCTCTTCAGTCCCGAAAAGGTTCACCCGCCGGTTGATAATTTCGTGTACCCCCTCCATCTGGTCCGGAGTTGGGGGGTCAATATCCGTAACCGTAAAGGTCTCAAGGCTGCCGATGTCTTCTTCCAAGGCAGTCTCGAGCTTGGTCCGAGTGTCAGAGTCCAGCAACTCGGTCTTTATCTGGAAGGCGTTGCCGCCCTTGGACAATACTGACGCCAAAATGTCCACCCCGTCGGCGGCGTCGATTATTTCCCTTGGGGTAACGGCTTCGTTGAACGCGACGTCTATCTTGGTGCCGAAGTCGGCTTGGTACACCAAGTGCCCCCCGCCCCGCAAGTCAAGGCCCAACTTCAGGCCCAGCGGCCCGGTGCCCCCTCGTTCCAAGGTAATCCCCCCAAGCTGTAGATTGATATCTCTGAAAGCGAGGGTGGCAACCGATACGGCCAGAACGATCAGCACAAGGACCGACAATCGAATACTCCTCTCTCGAGAGGAGGGGGGAAACAGCAGCCAGAGGATCGAACCGAAGACCCCCCCTAATATCTTGGATGCCACTGACTAACCTCCCACGCCCTTCCTGTCTTGGTTCAAGGCCGCCTTGACCAGGGCCATCGCATCTTCCCGGGAGGCGACCTCTCCCGCTGCGTAAGCTTCCTCAACTTGGTCCAGCAACCGGCCTATCACAGGCCCCGGCTCCAGTTGGAACCATTGCATCAGATCACGCCCCGTAACCAACCGGACCTTTTGTTGCGATACAGGGGGTTGAGTGCCCACCTGTAATATATACGCCACCATTCTAGCATGGGCCGTCCACGCATCTATGACAAGCTCGGGGCCCCTTGCGGCTAAATGGTCCGCCATCCACAGGTAAAGCGTGTCGACGGCTACCTCTCCCAGGTCCCGGAAGTACCGATAAATCGCCCTGTTTGTCGGAAGCTCAATACCCTGGTGCATGGTTGCCGGACGCATGTGCTGCCGCACCATAGCCGCCACCGCGGCTACACCCTTGGAACTGAACCGAAGTTGGGCCAAGCGAGCTTCCGTAAATTCCGCGCCCAATTCCGGATGCCCAAGGAATCTGGTGCGGCCGGTCTCGTCGATAGACTTGGTTTGCGGCTTGCCGACGTCGTGGAGCAGGGCCCCTAATTTCAGCAGTGTGCGCCTTGTATGGCCGTCGCTGATTTGTTGCCCAAAATAAGCCTCCCGCTCCGCTGCCCACGGGACAAAGGAATAGACCGGCGAATTCTGGTGCCCCTTGGTAACCAATTCTGCTGTCTCGACAGCGTGAATCAAATGGCCCCAAACATCCCAGTAGTGTTCCTTGGGCTGGTCCACTCCTTTCGTTGCGCTTAACTCCGGAAATATCCGGCACAGCAGGTCGAGCCGGTCCAATACTTCCAAGTGTCCCTTGGCTCCATCCAATGCCAGCAGGTCAAGGAACTCGCTGCGCAACCGGTCGCCTGCTACCTTGTCGATTCTCGGAGCGTCGGCCAATATCATGCGGGCAGTGTCCGGGTCCAGTCGAAACCGCAGGCGCGCCGCCAGCCTGACCGCTCTCAAGAGACGCCCCGGGTCGTCCCGGAATACGTTTGGCCCTATCGCTCGGATGTATTTGCGGGACATGTCCAGCCGGCCGTGGAATGGGTCGATCACCAACTCGCCCAATGCCGGGGTAAGGCCGGACGCGAGTATGGCATCCAGAGGAAGCGCCAGCGCGTTTAAGCTGAAGTCCCGGTTGGCCAAGTCTTCTTCGATGTCTCCGTAGAACCCTCTCAGGTCTATCGTCCAAGTTTCTTCCTGCTCGCCGCCGTCCGGGTCCTGCGCCACCACCCGGCCGATTCCATGAGCCGTGCCCAAAGGAACGTAAGTCCCTCCAAGGAACCGGGCCAACTCCGGCCCTACTCTCTGGACGTCGGCTGTCAAGGCAATGTCCAAGTCGCGCTCAGGAGCCACCGACAACAACGTGTCTCTAAGGTAGCCCCCTACCAAGTAAGCGCTGCTCCCTTGCCCGCTGAAGAAGTCTCTTAATTTGTTCAGCATGGTGTTACCGTCAGCCCGCAAGTCTGCATCGTGGGCCTTATTTCGTATTGGATGGGAAATCATCGGCGGATGGAACGTTTGCCCGGCAAAAAGCCGACAGGGTTCTCCAGGCGCATATCATACGAATGCAACCCGGCCTCGCCGGGAAGCGTTGAGAGACGGCGTTACAGGGGACCAAAAGTGGGTAGATAGTGGGGTGATTCGCTATGCCGATTGCTCCGGGGTGTCCGGGCCGGATTCAACGGAGTCCTCAGATTCCTCTCCGTCAGCTTCGGACTCCTCTTCTTCTTCCTTCGTAATCTTCCACAGGCTGTCGGACGAAACCAAGTGGTCGATATACAGGTTCCCCTGCAAGTGCCCGGTTTCATGCTCAAGGGCTTGCGCCAGCAGCCCGTCCGCTTTGATTCGGATAACTTTACCGTCCAGCCCAATGGCGCGTGCCCGCACCGATTCCGAACGCTTGACCAACCCTCGATAACCGGGAATGCTCAAGCAGCCTTCAATTACCTCCCGTTCGCCCTCCCTCTTGACTATCTCCGGGTTGATAAGCACCAAGGCCTCTTCCCAATCGGGTAGCTGTATAACCGCCACTTTTTGCACCGACCCCACTTGATTAGCCGCCAGTCCCACACCAAGCTCTGCATGCATCGTTTCGATCATGTCATCGGTAAACCTTTTCAGATTCGGAGGAATCTTACCGATTTTCGTGGTGTGGCGACGCAATATTGGGTCCGGTAGATGTCGCATCTTCAGGACCGCCAATTTACCAGCCTCCCGGTGATGATGCCTGCTTTCATGTTATGTTGACACTTTCCCGTCATTCCCGTCCTTCCCCTCATTCCCGCCTTCGCGGGAATCCAGACCCGTCATTCCCGCGAAGGCGGGAATCCAGAGACTTCTGGATGAGCGAGAGAAACGAATGCCTTAACATAAGGTTAACCAAATTCGCCCGTGATTATATCCAAGGCCGTTTTGAGTGTAAAGCCGGACTAGAGCACGTGGACCGGGTCCACGTCCACGGTGCAGCCTGTAGGAACGCGGAAGTCGTCCAGGAATCTTTGCAGATTCGGCCCTCTGATCGTCAGGTGCCAGCGGTGACGGCCCCTGAGCCGGGGCGGGAACCCGGGAGCGGGGCCGATGATTTCTATGGCGCTAAGCCCCTGCGCGTAGGCCTTCCGCCGTATTTCCCTGGCAGTATTGATTGCTTGCTGCTGGCACGCGGTCTCGTCGCTGTCTTGAAACACCAAGTGGACCAAGCGGTTGAACGGCGGGTTGCCCAATTGCCGGCGGGACGCAATTTCCTGATCGTACATCGCGGCATAATCCTGTTGGGCCGCTGCGGTTATGGCGTAGTGTTCGGGAACATAAGTCTGGATAAACGCCCGGCCCGGTTCCTTCCCCCGGCCTGCCCGCCCCGCGACTTGGCAGAGCAATCCGAATGACCTCTCCCCGGCCCTGAAGTCCGGCAGATGCAGCCCAACGTCAGCCAATATCATCCCCACCACGGTCACGTTCGCCACGTCCAGGCCCTTCGCCACCACTTGCGTACCCACCAATACCTGGGTTTCTCCCGATGCAAACTGTCTCATAGCGGCGCCGGGTTCCACGCCGCTTCCGGCTGCGTCCGAGTCCCATCGCTGGACTTTGACCCCTGGCAACAAGCCGGACACCTCGTCCACGACGCGCTGGGTGCCGATGCCCAGTTGCCGTATGCTGCCGCTGCGGCATTCCTGGCAATTGACCAGCGGCCGGCGCCTCCGGTTGCAATGGTGACACCTCAACCTTCCATCGGCAGAGTGGTAAGCAAGCGGCACGGCGCAGCGGGCGCAGGTAGCCACGTAGCCGCAATCACGGCATTGGACGATAGGCGCGCTGCCACGGCGGTTGAGGAACAGGATGGCTTGTTGGCCTCGTTCGACACACTCCTTCAAGGACTCGGACAACCTGCGGCTGAATATGCTGCGGTTGCCTTCCTTCAGTTCCCGCCGCATGTCGACGATGTCCACTTGGGCCATGGATTGGTCACCAATTCCGGGTTCAGCCTCGATTCGATGGGGCAACTCCAGCAGCCGGTGTCGCCTTGGATTCGCGTCCCTGGCGAAGTAATAAGACTCAACGTCGGGAGTCGCGCTGCCCATCACCACCACCGCGCCCGAGAGGCGAGACAACTCCAAGGCTACGGTTCGAGCGTGGTATAGAGGCGGAGCTTCCAACTGTTTGTAGGTCCACTCGTGCTCCTCATCCAGAATCACCAAGCCAAGCCTCTCCACCGGCGAAAACAAGGCGCTCCTGGCGCCCACCACCACATCGTACCCGCCCGACTGGATTTTCCACCATTGGTCGAATTTTTGGCGGCCCGTCAGACGACTGTGGATGATTGCAACTCTGCCCGGGAAGCGGGCATTCAACCTGTCCAGTGTCTGCGGGGTAAGGGATATTTCCGGCACCAAGTAGATTGCCTGCATCCCCAACCCAACGGCGTGTTGGATCGCTTGCAGGTATACCTCCGTCTTGCCGCTGCCGGTGACGCCGTGCAACACAAAGCTCCTTGGCGTAACCGCTGGTTCATCCAAGGCTTCCGTTATCCGGTGCAGTGCGTCAGCCTGCATAGTGGTAAGCGACAACGGCTCGGCCCGGCTCCACTCAGCGGACGACGCCGGGTCCGCTTCCTCCCTGCGCCACTCCATGCCAAGCAGACCCTTTTCAACCAACGCTTGCCCAACCCCGGTGCCGAAGGCTTTGTTGGCAACGGAGTACGAGTAGGACCCATTGGACTCTTTGATGGCGGCGAACAGGCCGGCTTGCCGTTCGGATAGCGCAGGATGCCCTTCAACATCCTCCTCGCTGGCCGTAACGGTATTCGTAGCGAACAAGTAGCGCTGGTAGCGGGGAGTCATCCTTGGGCGCGGCAGGCTGACGTGACGTTGCACCAACTTCTTGTCAATCAACCGGCGCAGTTCACGCGCGCTATTTTTGCCCAGGGACTTGAGAAAGTCGGCTTCCGCCAATCCGGTGGTGTTGACCAATGCGGACAAAGCTTCCTTGGTTTCAGGCCGTAACTCATCCAGCACACCGGCGTCATCAGCCTCATCCTGAAGGACGGCATTTACCCGCGAGCGGACTTGGTTTTCAAAACCCGGAGGTAAACACAGGGCCAAGGCGTCGAAAAGGGGGCAGAGGTAATAACTGCTCATCCAACGTCCCAGTTCCAGAAAGACCGGGTTGACAAGAGGGGACGGTTCGACAGGCTGGAGGATGTCCTTGGTAACTTCGACCTGCGGGGCGGAAGCAAATTCGGTTACGATGCCTTGCGCCACCCTGCGCCCGAACGGCACCCAGACCAACTGGCCCGGCTCGACCGGGTACTCGGTGGGAATACTATACGAAAAAGTGCGGGAGTGGCCGGCAGGGGCGCTCACCGCTACTTCCGCGTATCTCATGAGCTTAGAAATTATCTCAAAACGTAGATAGCGCTCAACAAGCCATTCCACTACTTAGGGCATTACCAAGCATATCATTCCCGCGAAGGCGGGAATCCAAGGCCCAACATCTAGGACTCCCGTATTAACGACGGCGGATAATTTCCACATACCCTCTAGGAGATGTGGTTCCAGGAAAACGCGACCGCGACTATGCGCCAGCCTGACCGCGTGGTCGCCTGGCCACCGTCTTTTCCTTGATCCGGGCGGCCCGGCCTTGCAAGCCCCTCAAGTAATAGAGTTTTGCCCGCCGCACCGATCCTCGCCTGGTGACTTCCAGAGACTCAATCAGTGGTGAGTGCAACGGAAAGATACGCTCGATGCCGATCCCTGCGGTAATTCTACGGACTGTGAAGTTGGCCGCTACCCCTGCCCCGTTGTTGAGCCGGATCACGACGCCTTGAAATGCTTGGATACGTTCCCGGTCCCCTTCCCTGATACGGAAGTTCACCCGTACGGTGTCGCCAGGTCCGAACTGCGGTATGTTGGGGTTGGGGTCTATCTTTACTAACTGCGCGGCTTCCATGTTTTCATCGCCTGAATTTAGATAGGGTTAAGAGCTGCCCCGTCACAGGGTCAGCACGTTGGACTGAGCCCCAAAACCCTCTCCTGAATGTATGGAGCATTTAGCATATCACAACGCCGCTGCGTGTGGTACGGCCCAAACGCCCGTGCCGGACCTGTTCAAAGTCTTTTATCAACTTGACCGAGTCCTGTACTCACCCTATATTTCTCTCCAACGGCCCCCCTCATCTGAAGGACTAGGAGCAACGCGTGACCCGGTTCTTGGCTGCAATGTTCCACCGGACTCTCGGCGCGTTTCGTGACCTTGCGCCTATCATCGCCGTTATCGCGTTCTTTCAGATCGTGGTCCTGCAGCAACCCTTCCCCAACCTCGGGAACGTCGTCGTCGGTCTGGTCTGCGTGGTGGTTGGGCTCACCCTCTTCATCCAGGGACTTGAAAGCGGCCTCTTCCCTCTCGGTGACGCCCTCGCTCAAGGCTTGGCACGCAGGGGCAGCGTTTTCATACTGCTGGCCTTCGCCTTCTGTTTGGGTTTCGGCACGACTGTAGCCGAACCTGCCTTGATTGCTGTCGCCGACGAAGCGGCCAAGGTAGCAGCGGAAGCCGGCTTCATCACATCAAGCGATGAAGCGCGCAGTTCATACGCTTTTCAATTGCGCATGGTAGTGGCCTTCTCCGTCGGCGCAGCCATCGTCCTGGGCGTGTTCCGCATCCTGAAAGGGTGGCCCATCCATCGCCTGATAATCGGGGGCTACCTGCTGGTGATGGCAATGACCTTTTTTGCCCCGGAAGAAATTATCGGCGTGGCCTACGACTCCGGAGGCGTCACCACCAGCACCATCACCGTGCCGCTGGTCACCGCCCTTGGCGTCGGGTTGGCTTCTTCGATCCGGGGGCGCAGCCCAATGGTTGACGGCTTCGGGCTTATTGCCTTCGCCAGCCTGACGCCGATGATCTGCGTCATGGGATACGGGATGGTGGTCTGATGGTGCATTTCCTGAACACCATCGTCTCTACGGTCCTGTCAACCCTTCTCGACGTGGCCCCCATCGTCACTGTCCTCGTATTCTTTCAGGTGGCGGTGCTCCGGCGCAGGCTGCCCAACCTGCGCCGCATCGTGACCGGGTCAATCTTCGTGCTGCTGGGGCTGGCTCTGTTTCTCATCGGCTTGGAACAGGCCCTCTTCCCCATCGGTGAGACAATGGCCCGCCAGCTTACTTCACCCGAGATCATCGGGGCCGAGCGGCTGACCGACGGTATCGACTGGGACGACTACCTGCTGGTCTACGCCTTTGCCGGGGCCATCGGCTTTGCGACGACCATTGCTGAACCGTCCCTCATCGCAGTAGCCCTGAAAGCCGAGGAAGTGTCAGGCGGCGCAGTTCGCTCTTGGGGATTGCGCATTGCCGTCGCGATAGGCGTCGCCATAGGCGTGTCCCTGGGCTGCTTCCGCATCGTCACCGGCACGCCCCTTCCTTGGTACATCATGGCCGCCTACGTCATCGTGATAATCCAGACCTTCAGGGCCAGCCGCACTATAATCCCCCTGGCCTACGACAGCGGGGGTGTCACTACGTCAACCGTTACTGTGCCCGTCGTCGCCGCCCTGGGCTTGGGTTTGGCTGCCAGCATTCCGGGACGAAGCCCTCTCATCGACGGGTTCGGACTCATCGCCTTCGCCAGCGTCTTTCCGATTATGACCGTGCTGGGCTACGCCATCATCGGGTCCTGGATCAACAACAGGCGCAACCCCAAAAATCCCGAGGAGGTGGACCGTGAAGCTGTCTCTGATCGTCGCCTTGGTCAATGATTTTAATACCGACGTCGTTATTGACGCCGCCCGAGCCGGCGGCGCAACCGGCGCCACCGTGATCACCAGCGTGCGCGGCCAGGGTTTGAAGAAGGAGCGGACTTTCTTCGGACTCGACTTGGCCGCCAAGCGCGATGTGGTCCTGTTCCTGGTTGCCGAGACGCGGGCTCGCGACATCCTTGAGCGCATCCGCGACGCTGCCCGTGTCGAATCGGAGCATGGCGCCGGCATCGCTTTCCAACTCTCAATCGAGGACGCCGTCGGGCTCAACACCCAACTGCCCGTTATCCTGGAAGAACTGGAACACGAAATATGAGCCAGAGAAGACCCGTCCGGGTCAGTGACGTCATGGTCACCAACCTGCACACCATTGAGGGCCTCGCCACGGTGGCCGACGCGATGGCCACAATGAAGCGACACCAAGTCAGTTCCCTCGCCGTCAACCGCCGCGACGAAGATGACGAACTGGGAATCGTAACGGTCAGGGACATCGCCCGGGAAGTGATCGCCAGGAACCGCGCTCCTGAGCGCGTCAACGTCTACGAGATAATGGCCAAGCCTGTGCTGACCGTGCCGTCGGAGATGATTGCCCGCTATGCCGTCCGATTGCTGGTTCGCTTCGCCATCTCCCGCGCCCTGGTGGTGGACCAGAACCGCAACCCCCTGGGAATGGTGACCATCCGCGACCTTGTCATTGGTCTCACCCCGTCGTGATACGGTATTACCCGTCTCCTTAAGCGCAGTTAGGGAGGGTCCATCGCATCGGTCCCGTCCCAAGGGAGCACCACCGTTAGCCTAAATCGCCGTCACTTGATAATCAACTGATAAACCCATATCATCCTTTTTGCCCATCCTAACGGGGGACGGAGAGGATAAGAAACCTTGACGAAGCTGAAATTCGACCCCCTGACCCCGGTGCCGTGGAGAGATCCTTTGCTACCCACTGTGAGCGATGTGGACGACCACCGACTGTGAGAGTAGAGGTTCGGTTTCAAGAAGGCGGACAGCGAAGATTTGGGGCTGTAAGGACTGCTCGAAAGTGTGGAGACAATGGGAATGAAGGAGGGTATTCTTAAGGTGGACAACGAAGAATTCCTGAAGCTCTTGGACGAAGCCCTGACCGGGTGGGAGATAGCCGTTATAGAATCATCCTTGGCCCCCACGACAAAGGCGACTTATCTTCAACACACGGACCGGTTCGTCGAATGGCTCAAGGGTAGGTACATCCTTCCCAGAGGGGGTGACTGGCCGGGGGATAGTACTTAAATCAGATAGGAACAGATAACGGAAGACCACGGAGGCCCTGGTCCATCAACTGCGGCCTCTTCTTTGTTCGTTGTCATTTCGGTTTCGTTCCTAAACGAAACGCTATCGAGGTCACCCCAGGATCTGGGATAAAAACTCCTTGGTGCGCTCCTGCTGTGGGTTGTTGAAGAAGTCCCGCGGGCTGGCGTCTTCGATGATCACGCCCTCGTCGAACATGACCATCCGGTCGGCTACTTCCCGGGCAAACCCCATCTCGTGGGTCACCACCAGCATCGTCATGCCCGAGTCGGCCAACTCACGCATCACGTCCAGGACTTCTTTTATCATCTCCGGGTCCAAGGCCGACGTTGGTTCGTCGAAAAGCATTATCTTGGGTTGCATCGCCAACGCCCTGGCAATGGCGACGCGCTGTTGCTGCCCACCGGATAACTCGGACGGATGCTTCTGCGCCTGCTCCGGGATTCCTACTCGCGCCAGCAGTTCTTCGGCCACCTCCACCGCTTGGGCGCGGGGCCACTTTCTGACTTTCATGGGCGCCAAGGTAATGTTCTGCATCACCGTGAGATGCGGAAACAGGTTGAAAGACTGGAACACCATCCCCACGTCTCTCCGTATGGCGTCGATGTTACGCACGTCGTTGCTGAGCTTAACGCCATCCACTATTATCTCGCCCCTCTGGTGTTCTTCCAGACGGTTAATGGTCCGGATGAAGGTCGACTTGCCTGACCCGGAGGGTCCCAGTATCGCCACCTTTTCGCTGCGTCGCACCGACGTGGTGATGCCTTTGAGGACGTGAAAGTCTCCGTACCACTTGTGCATATCGCGGCAAATGATAATGTCCTCGGGGTCTTGGTTTCCTTCGTCTAGCGCCACAGTGGCCTCCTTCCCTTCGTCTATCGTCACAATAGCCTTGTTCCCTCTCCCCACTCCCTACTGCCGCTCCCCACTCGCCCCTATCGCCTCCCCTCAATCATCATTCCCGACCCTCACTCACCATTCCCTCTCCCTGCCGTCACCCTCGCTCCCAACCTGTCATTCCCGCTTCCGCCTCGTCACTCCCATCCTTTAACTCGTCACTTCCGTAGCCCCGCCTCGTCACTCCAGACCCCTAACTCGCCATTCCCACCGTTTGACTCGACCCCTTAACTCGTCATTCCCGACCCTTTAACTCCCGCCCTCGTCATTCCCGCGAAGGCGGGAATCCACAACCTTCGTCCAACGTCTATCTCGTTCCCACGCCCATGACCTGCTCGATGTGCCTGCTGATATAGGACATGCTGTAGGTAAATATCCAGAACACCAAGGCGAGGAAAACAAACACTTCCTGGGCGTTCTGCAGGAACTCCACGTTGCCTTGGATGAACGCCCGGCTGATTTCGACTACGTCCAGCATCCCGATGATGTACACCAGGCTGGTGTCCTTGAACAGGGCGATGAACTGGCCGACGATGGCCGGTATGACGTTGCGAATGGCCTGCGGCAGGGCTATGGATATCGTGGTCTGCCAACCGGGCAGGCCCAGCGACCGGGCCGCTTCCATCTGCCCCGGATTCAATGCCTGCAAGCCTCCCCGCACATTCTCCGCCATGTAGGCGGCGCTGAACAGCGTTATCACGATACCGGCCCGCAACAGCGAGTTCACAGGAAAGCCCTCTGGGAACGCCAACGGCACCAGCACTTGCGACATGAACAGCAGGGTAATCAGGGGAACTCCCCGGAACACCTCGATGAACACCACGCACATCAGCTTCACTATCGGCAGGTTGCCGCGCCGCCCCAGCGCCAACGCGATGCCCAAGGGCAGGCTCAACACTATGCCGGCCACCGCCAGCAGCAGGTTGAGCATCAACCCGCCCCAGTAAATCACCGACACAGGCTGCAGGACTGGGACTCCCTGGACGCCCCGCAGAAGCACCAGCGTCAGCAGGAAAACGATGACTCCTCCGATGACGATGCTCCGCGCGGTACCCAACGGGGTATAGCGGCCCACAGACCACCCGGCCATGAGCGCCAAGGGGTTGGCCAGCAGCAGCAACCGCACGTCCCAGCCCATGGTATCGAAGTCGTATGGCAGGAAGGCCAGCAGCGCCAGCACCGCGGCCACTGCGACGCTGATGCGCATTATGAACCGGCCCCTGTTGAACCCCCAGCCCATTCCCAGCAGCGCCGTTACCAGCAGCAATGCCGCCTGCGGACGCCAGAAGCAGTTTTGCCCCGGACAAGCGGCCTCCGTGTTGTATTGGCCGATAATCATCCGGCCGCCCAGCGTGGATATAACCCTCCAGTCGGCGTCCACGATAATCCATTTCAGCCCAAACCAAAGGACCAGCCCAATGACCGCCGCGGATAAGATAGTGAGCACGCCGCTGTACCAAGAGTTGAACAGGTTGGTCAGCACCCAGCCGGCGACGCCCGTCTCGGTCCGCGGAGGCGGCAACTGTAGCGGCGGTTGTCGTTCCGTGTTAGCTGCCACGTCTCTATCCTCCCGTAAACCGGATGTGCCGGTTGTACAGGTTGCCTATCAGCGAGTAGGTCAGGCTCATCGCCAAGTACGCCGCCATGATCAGGATGAAAATCGACACCGCCGGCGCGGTCTGGGTCATGGTCTTTGCCACGTTGGTAAGATCGGAATACCCGATGGCCCCGGCCAGGCTGCTGTTCTTGGTCAGGTTCAGGTATTGGCTGATGAGAGGCGGTATGATGACCCGCAACGCTTGGGGAAAAGTCACCCGCCTCAGCGTCTCCATGGGCGATAACGCCAGCGCACGGGCCGCCTCCACCTGCCCTCGGCTCACTGACTCAAGGCCCGCGCGCACGATTTCGGCAATAAAAGACGATGTGTATATCACCAGCCCGGCCAGAAGCGCTATCAAGCCCCCAGGCAGGGTCAGGCCGCCGACGATCCGTCCGAACGTTCCCTGCGGTTCGGGATGAGATACATGGAAAGGCGCTTCGCCGTAGCCCGCGCCCACCGCCAGCCAAGCAATCACTCCAACCGCCACGGCCAAGGCGATGCCCGCCACCACCGGGTACGACGCCTTGCCCGTCTCAATCTCCCGCCGCGTCAGCGCCTTGTGGGCCATCACTCCCACTGCAATCCCCGCCAGGGTCAGCCCTACCCATACCGCCGCGCCGATGATGCTGCTTGCCGCCGGCGACGGCATGGATATACCCGCGTTGTTGATGTACAGTTCCCCGCCGACCACGTACCCCTGCCGCACCGGAGGCAAAGCCAGGATGATGTAGAACCAGAAAAACAACTGCACCAGCAACGGCACGTTCCGGAAGAACTCCACGTACACCAGCGACGCCTTTGAGACAAGCCAGTTGCCCGACAGGCGCCCCACCCCTACGGCGATTCCCAACGCCGTCGCCAGGACCACGCCCACTACTGAGACTACCAAGGTGTTGACAACGGCGACCCAGAAAGCGTACAGGAACGTGTCCGAGGACTCGTAGGGTATGAAGTGTGAGCCAATAGGAGTCTGATAGGCGCGGGTCAGGAAATTGAACCCGTATGGGATTTCCCGTTCCTGGATCGCTCCGGCCATATTGGAGAAGAACCAAGCAACCAGCGCGACCACCAGGATGCCCGATACAACTTGGGACACCCATTGAATAATCTTGGCGTGCCGCCAAAGCGGGATGCCGCTGTAAGTCAGAAAGCCGGGTAGTTCAGCCATTAGTTACCAGGACACATAAAATTTTGGGACACCAGTTGTGAGTTTAATGCGGGATGAGGCGGAATGCAAAAAAGGGCGGCCTGCGTCAAACGGCCGCCCCTTCGTGCAATGTTTAATAAACTATGTCGAATCTCTACGAAGTACCCCAGCCGTCATTCCCGCGAAGGCGGGAATCCACCTCCACAAGTTAGGCCCCCGGATTCGCGGGGAAGACGGATGGCAATACTCGTCCTGCGACTACGCTACCGCAAAGGCGCTGCGTATATCTGTCCTCCCTTGGGGCAGTCCTGGCAGGGCGCGTTGGCCCAAAGGGCGTTCCGCCCGTTTTCCCTGGGAAGATTGATGCCGTTGGGGCCGAGGTTGCGGTCGTAAATCTCGCCGTAGTTGCCCACGGAACTGATCACGGCCAGGGCCGCCGTGTCGTCGAGGCCAAGGCTTTCCTGCCCGTAAGAACCGTCAAAGCCCAACAACCGGTCCACCTTGGTGTCTCCGGTGGCGGCGGAAGGAACATTGTCAGACGAGACGCCGTATGCCTCGGCATAGATGAGGATACCCATTACGGTCTTCACGACGTCGAACCACTGGTCGTCGCCGCTGGGGACCACCGGGCCCAAAGGCTCTTCGGAGATGGTCTCCGGCAGGATGACGTGGTCGGCCCGGTTCTCGAGGGCGGTGCCCAACGCCGCCAACTGGGAGCGGTCATTGGTGAAAGCGTCGCACTGCCCGCTTTCGTAGGCGGCCACCACCGCATCGGTGTCCTCGAAGGTCAGCGGTGAGAGGTTCAGGTCATTCTGGTTGGAAAAGTCCTGCATATTCAGCTCGGTGGTCGTGCCCTGGGTAACGCACACCGACGCGTCCTTAAGGTCGTAGGCGCTGGACAGCCCCAGGTCCTTCCTGGCCATGAACCCTTGGCCGTCGTAGAACATCGTCTGGGCGTAGTTGCCCCACTGGGCGTCGCGGGAGGTCGTCCATGTAACCGTCCGCACCAGCATGTCCACCTCGCCCGACTGGACGGTCGGCCCGCGCTCTGCCGCCGAAATCAACCGGATCTCGATGGCGTTGGGGTCGCCCAAAACGGCAGCGGCCAACGCCCGGCACAGGTCTATGTCGAAGCCCACGTTGTTGCCGGACTCGTCCAAGTAGCCATAGCCCGGAACGTCGTTGCGGCTGGCGCAGATAACCTTGCCCCGGTCCTTCACCGTCTCCAGCCGGCCGCCCTCCATCATCATCTCGCCCCCGGCCATCTCGGCCATCTTTTCCTGGGCCATTTCCTCGGCCATGCCTTCGGCCATCTCCATGGCCCGTTCCTCGATCATTGCCTCGTCGGGCTCTGGGGCCATGGTCTTCGCCATTTCCTCGGCCATCTGCTTGGCCCGTGCCTCGATCACTGCCTCGTCGGGCTCCGAGGTACAGGAGACCAAGGCCAACGAACAGACTAGTATTGCCGCCAGGGCTATGTAAATCTTTCCTTTCACTACCGTTCATCCTCCATGCTGTTTTGCCTGTCCCTACGTTGGGGAAAGCTTATCGGATTTAAGTCCCGCCTGCGAGGGGCGCCCCCAACCCATATAACTTGATTTTATAGACGCCGAATAATACCTGTCAATGATATTTATTTGTCTTAACAAGGCCTTTTCATTCTCTCGTCTTTCCCGTGCAGGCGGGAATCCATGTGGTCCTGCCACGAGAAGATTGCCATAGGCCACGGTCATGTAGGTTCCCGCTTTCGCGGGAAAGACGAGACCCGGTTAACCCAATCCGGAAAATGAAAAGGCCCTGTTTGTCTTAACGGCGAAGACTAAGGGTTGAATTACCGCCCGCCCTCCACGTTCACCGTCACAATATCCACGCCGTGATACTTCTGGTGCCGCACCGACGAAGCGTAATGCCGCAGCAGCCTGAACGAAATCTCCCTGCCGTCGGCTATGTCCGGCGTCTCTCCAAGGTACGACAGCCTGTCCTCCAGGTTCTCCCCCTCCGACGCCGAAACAAACTCCAGCTCCGCTCCGACGCCGTCCTTGCGGGCGGTGACCGCCAAGCGACGCGGCCTGTCTCCATCCGGGAGGTCGTCTTCTTCCGCCGACATGCTTGCCAGCGTCTCCTCTCCCACCAGCACCAGCCGTTCCGTGGACGCGTCGTTCCATCCGGACCTCGACGCAAACCCCCACAGGAACTCCTCCAAGCTCGGCAGCGCCTTGGCGTCCAGCCTGACCTCCAAGCTCCTCCGCCGCGGTCCCGTCAACTCCATGAACACCATCATGATAATCGCGACCAGCGCCCCGGACGTCATCCCATTGCCGAACAGCACCCCCACGAATCCCTCTCCCAGCAGGTCTGGGAAAATCCACTTGTTCTGGAAGCCCGTCCCGATCCAGAACGCCAGCCCCGCCACCGCGGCCTTCCGGTGGTCCACCCCGTTCTGGATCACTATCTTCATGCCCTGCACAAACAGCAGCCCCAGCAGCACCGTGATGTACGCCGCCGCCACCGGGACCGGGTATGGCGATTAACAGGGCCGTGACCTTCGGGAAGAACGCCACTGCCACGAATATGACCCCGATGATCACCCCAACCCGCTTGGCGGCGATTCCCGTGACCTCCGCCAGCGAAATGCTCGTCGAGTAGGTCGTGTTGGGCAGCGTCCCCATAAGGCCCGACAGCAGGTTCCCCACGCCGTCGGCGTTCAGGGCGCCTTGGACCACCCGGAAGTCCGTCGCCCGCGGTGTGCGCTGCGAAACTCTCTGGATCGCCGCACCGTCGCCAACCGTCTCTATCGCCCCAACCAGCGTCACCACCACGAACGCCGGCAGCAGCGCCCAGAATTCCACGCCGGGGGTAACCTCGATTCCCGGCCACGACCCTATCGGAACGCCCACCCAGGGCGCGTCAAGTATCGTCTGCACGTCGTACAGCCCGAACGGCGCGGCCACCGCGCAGCCCACCGCGATGCCGATGACCGGCGACCACAGCCGCAAAGCCGGCGGAGCCCGCAGCACCAGTCCCGCCACCGTCACCAGCGTAGCCAGCGCCGCTGCCGGCGCCACCCCTGCCGGCGTCCCCTCGGGCGCATCCGTCAGCGTATTGAACACCAACGGAAAGACCGTCGCCGCTATCAGCATGATGACGGTGCCCGACACCACCGGAGTGAATATCCGACGCAGCAGCGATAGCCGCGCCGCCAGCAGGAACTGGAAAAGCGACGACACCACGATCAAGCTCGCCATCGTCTCGGGGCCGCCCTTGACCAAGGCCGCGACGCATACCGCGATGAACGCCCCCGACGTGCCCATGACGAGCAGGTGCCCAGCCCCGACTCTCCCGAACCGCACCGCCTGCAGGACCGTCGTGACCCCGCTCACCAGCAGCGCGGCAAACGCCCCCAAGCCATGTACGACTCGGGCTGCCCCGCTATCCGCGCCACGATGACCACTGTCAACACCACCGGCGCAACGATAAGCACTGCCGCCTGGAAGCCCGCGCCAACCGTAACTAACGGCGGAGGGACCTCATCCGGTTCGTATCGAATGTTCTCGTTTACGTGCCCCGCACCCAAGAATCACTCCCCAACTATCGACATGCTCAGGCAATGTCCGCGCTCCCCCCGGGCGGCGGCTCGTTGAACTCTTCCCCCCGCGCCTCCGCCTCCTTCCGCCGCTTATCCCAATCCAGCCACAACCGCCGCTCCTGCTCCCGCCCCTGCTGAAACCCCTCTTTCAAGTACCGCCGCCTGAACAGCCTGTCTCCTATCATTGCGATAACCTCCACCGTGATAACGGCCAACCCCGCCGACAGAATAACAAATGGGCTGGCAGCGTGTCCCATCGCCAGAAACGTTTCGTAGAAGCCCTCATTCTCCGGGTTGTGAAACTCTTCCCAGCCAATGTACCCCGCGCTGAACACGGTGAAAAGAGCGAATACGCCCAAGTACCAGCCATGCCAGCTAGAGGGAACAGACCAGATCGACTCCCTTTCCCCCGGCTTGCCGTCAATCATCTCGCGCCGATTATAGCATGCAGTCCCTCTCTCCCTGGTCTCCCTCACTGTCATCCACTCGGAGGCGGAAACACATAAAAAACCGGGGGCCTCATATCAAGGCCCTCGGCTCAAAATCGTCCCTAACCCTTCGCAGTCACCCCGTCTCTAGCGTCGCATCCTCATCATGTAGAACCCTACGGCTGCAATCACTACGGCCACGATGATTACGATGATCAATATGATCAGCCACGTCGGCATCCCATCGTCCGTCGGCGCCACCGGAGTAACCGGCGCAACCGTCGGCGCTATCGTCGCCGTGGGAGCGGGCGGCTCCGTCGCCGGCACTGCTGTCGGGGCGACCGTCGGCTTGGGCATAGCTGTCGGGGCGACCGTCGGCTTGGGCATAGCTGTCGGTTCAGGCGGCTTCGTCGGCGCAACCGTCGGGACCATCACTATTGCCGTCGGCCTCGGCGTCGGTATGGCCGTCGGCGGTACTGCCGTCGGCTCAGGCCTCGCTGTTGGCTCAGGCGTTGGCGCAACCGTCGGCGCAACCGTCGGCGCTACTATCGTCGGCACAATTATCGGCGTCGGCGTCGGCGCTATCGTCGCCACCGGAGCCCGCGTCGGCATCGGCGTCGGCGTCGCTATCGGCAACGGCGCATACCCGCCTCCACCACCGCCGCCACCGCCGCTACTACGCCGCCGCGTCGGCGTCGGCACGAGCGTGGCCGGAGGAGCTTGCACCGTTACGCTGGTGTCCCCGCCTATCGTGTGTGTGGACAGGTCCCCGTCCCTCAAGACGCCCATGAAGCTATACATGCCCGGAGAATTCGACGCCGTTACCCCATAGGTGAACATCTCCGTGCCCCGGATGGTGAACCGTACCGTCTGGTCCTGCATCGTAACCCGGATATCGTCCTCACTGACAGACCCGTCCATGTAGCTGAACCCGTCGGGCAGTGTTTCTTCGATTCTGGCGCCCGCTGAGTCGTACCCGCCGGCCATGATCGTCACCGTCAACCCGGCCCCCGGCCTGACCGTCATCGCCGACAAGGCCCTGTTGGCGACCGCTCCCACCGCTACGGCGGAATCGCCGGTAACCGTGTATTCCATTTTCTGGTCGTCCCTCAAAAGGCCCATGATGGAATAACTGCCGTCAACATCGGTCGCCATTACTTTGTAGCTGAACTGGTTCGTCCCCCTGATAGTGAACCGTACCGTCTGGCCACGCTCCGTCACCCGGATGTCCGTGGGACTGACCGAGTCCATCACGTAACTGAACCCGGTGGGCAGCGTCTCCTCCACCCGGCCGCCGGCGCTCCCTAGTCCGCTAACGCTGACGGTTGCGGTCAACTCGCCTCCCGGTACCACCGCCATATCCGACAGGGACCTGCTGGCGGCCGGCCCCGATGGCATCGCGCGCGCTTGCACCGTTACTGAAGCGGTGCCCCCAACCATGTAGCTGTTTCTTTCATCGTCCCTGAGCGTCCCCACGATGGTATGAGTACCCACATCGTGTGCGTTGACCCGGTAGGTGAACCGGTCGGTCCCCCTGATGGTGAACCTGACTGTCCGCCCTACGGTAGTAACCCTGATGTCCGATGGACTCACCGAGCCATCCACATAGCCAAGACCTGAAGGTAGCGTCTCCTCCACCCGGCCGCCGCCGCTTCCCAAGTTGCTGACATTCACCGTGACCGTGAATTGCCCTCCCGCCGTCACCGTCGCCGGCGAAATGGACCTGGTCGCCGTCGGGTCCGTGGTCTCCGGAGTCACCGGCGTCTCTGGAGTCACCGGCGTCGTCGTGGCCATTCCAACCGTCACCATCGACTCACCCATGACGTCCGCTGTTTGGGCATTCAAGCCTGCATCAAGCGCTGTCAGCACACCCATGAATGTGTACTCGCCCGCCGTAGCCGACGCGGTTACCTTGTAACTTAAACTTAATTGACCGGTCCCCCTGAAAAGGAAGCGGTAAACTCCCCCGCCTCGTGGTATGACCAGTACATCATCCGGGGTAACCGAGTCCGCAACATAACCGAAACCCTCGGGCAACGTTTCCTCCACCCTGCCTTGCGAAACATTGCTCAAGTCGATTGTTACCGTAATTTCGTCGCCCGGTGCCACTGTCGCCGGAGACAAGGTCCTAGAAGCAGCGGGTGTTTGCGCCTCCACCATGGACGGCCAAACCAAGCCGAACACTCCCAAAGCTACACCCAAAACCGCAACCCCCACCAGCAAAGCCAACCCTTTTTTGACCAAGCTTCTTCCTCCTTCTCTATCCGGCTCTATACCCTACCGACCGTTTGGACGGGTCTCTTTCTCTAGCCGCCTGACAAGTAATCAATTAAATGGTCTAAGACCTCTAGCAACGCGGCCTTATCAATCAACCCGTCTATAAAATCGTCCAACGCCGCCAGGTACTCCAGTCGCTCAATCGCGTTGTCTCCGCTGGTGTCGTACCTGGCCAGCAAATCCAAGGCGGCCCCCACCGTTACCTGGTGTTGGCCGCCTACTTGGTGCTCTACCTTGTCTATGTCCTTGAGTATCCCGGAAAAGAACCCCACGCCGGTTCCCGCAGCACCGGTCACCCTGTACCTTACGGTTTCCCCTTCCAGGAAGGTCAGAATCACATCCTGACCGTCAACCTCAACGCCCGGATCACCGGTGGGCACGTAGTTGAAACCGTCGGGGATCGTTTCCACCAGTTGCCCGAATCGTCCGTAGCCGCTGGGGGTCACCGTTACCTCCAGTTCATCCCCTGCAGCTACCGTCGCTGCGGAGAAGGACCTGGTCGCGCTGGGTGACTGTGCATCCACGGCAGCCGGCAGGCCCATACCCGCCAACCCCGCGACCACTACCACCACCGCAATTGCAAACACCTTCACGACCAAGTTCTCTCCCCAATTCCTGTTCGCCTCCATGTCTGTCTTACCGGCTGGACCGCTCTTAGCTGGTCAGGAAGTCGATCAGCGCGTCTAGCACCGTCAGCAGGTCGTCCCTGTCGATGTCACCGTCCAAGAAAGCATCCAAGGCCGCCAAGTACTCCAACTTCTGGATTTGCCCGTCGCCGTTGCCACCGTTCGCGACACCGTCGTACATCGCAATCAAGTCATCGCCTGGCGGCGTCACATCCTCGTCCACCGCCGCCTCTGTCATCTCGGACTCGGTTTTCCCAGCGCCTTCACGGTCCTCGTACATCGCCGTCGCCCGCAGATAATATCTCGCATCCGTGTCCATCACCGTGTACTCCGCGGTGGTTGCAAGGTCCGTCCAAGTGTTCATGTCCATGCTCTTGGCCCATTGCCAAGAACTCACGTTGGCGTCGGCTATCCTCGTGTACATCCCTATCGGGAACGTGTCGCTCGAGTTACCATCCGAGTCATCCACCACCGCAGTCAGCATGTCCCCGACCATTATCGCGGCGTCCGTGGCATCCTGGCTGTCTCTCCAGAAGGTCACCCTGCCCATCTCGTCCACGTTCTCCACCATCACCGTCACCGGCAGGGTGGCCGTGTTGCTCCCGTCGTCAGCCTCCACGGTTATCTGGTACCTGTTGTCCGTGTCAGCGTCCATCGGGTTTTCGAAGTCCGGCGCAGCGTTGAAGCTCAACTCGCCCGTGCTCGCGTCGATGCTGAGGTCTCCCATGTCCGGGCCGCTCAGGCTCCACCTGGCATTGGCGGCGTCCACTCCGATCCCCCGGTAGGTCCCTACCATCAGGTCAGGGCTGGTGTCGTCGGCCAGGATTTCGTCGAACATCGGGTTCTCGCGTCCCGTCACCGACAGGCCTCCGCGCTGTTCCATCGGCGCAGTCGGCGCCTCGTTCACGTTCATCACCATGATGGTCACCCGCACCGGCCCAACCGCAACCTCTGCGTTCGGGTCCGTCACCTCGATGATGTACTCGGTCTTGTCCCCTTCAGCGTCGAATTGCGTCACCACGTTGGCTGCCAACTGCCCCATCTTGTCGTTGGGGTCATCATTGGCCCCTATATCATCCGACTCCACCATCTCGGTGTCGTAGAAGTCCGCGTCCGCAGTGTCGTAGTTCGTGACTCCGGCGGTGTTATCGGTGAACGATCCTTCGGCGAACACGAAGGACGCTCCGTCGGGCCCGCCTATGGTGTCGCGCGTCTGCACAACACCGTTGGCGTCCTTGTATCGCAGGCCCATTTCCCCGGTCATATCCAAGGGGGTGCCTGCGTACCCGGTGGACGGCACGTTCTCGTAGATCATCCTGTTCACCAGGACCGGGCTCGTTGACGGCAACTGTATGTCATCGTCCTCGTCGGGGTCCTTCTGCACCGCGTTGTCCGTACCCTTCGGTTCCATCATGTCCGAGTTGTGGTGCAGAGTATCGCTGGTGTCCCGTTGCATGTTCCCCTCGTTGTCAAGCTGCAGGTCACCGTTCGCATCAACCAGATAGTTCTGGTACTTGTGCTCCTCGATAGCGTTTGGAGTGTCCGGGTCGTCGTTCCTTTCGTCGAGGGCGGTTATCGGGTCGTCCTCCAAGCTGTATCCGTCCCGGTAGTCCACCATCGTCCACACGAAGCTGCCTACTGCTCCGGTGTACTCGTCAGTCGTCTCGCCCATCTGTTCCGTCACACCCGCCACCAAGGTGCCATCATCATTAAAAATGGTGGTGAGCCGGCTGCCAGTCGTGTACCACTTCCGGTCGGTGATGTACTCCACTCCGTCGGGGTCCGTCAGGGTGGCCATCACCGGCATCCCACTGTCGGGGTCCTCCGGCGTCACCTCCACCGTCCCCATCTCGTCCACGTTCATCACCGTGATCCGAACATCCTTACTTCCCTGTGCTCCCCCATTGTCACGGAGCACAATGGTAACCTCGTAAACGTTGTCTCGGTTGGCGTCCTGGGGGTTCTCATAGTCTGGCAGGTTCGCCTTCTTGAACAGCAGCCTGCGCCCGATGCCGTCGTCCGGTATTACATACTCGAAGAGGCGTCCGTCCGCGCCGCCCAGAGGCTCAGGCCATATTCCCCGGTCCACCCGGTCCTCGTCACTCCTGTGGTACAGGTTGGGATTGCTCGGGTCCACTTCCATGGTCGGGGCATCATCCGCGCCGCCTTGCATGTAACCAAGCCCTATAAACTTGGTGACGTCGTCGTCCTCCGCGGTGCTGTTCACCTCGTTGATCGAGATTTCAGCCCATCCATCCACCACCCTCGGCGCATCGTTTACATTGGTGGCCGTGACGGTCACCTTGATGTAGTCATGGTCCTCGCCGTCGGTTGTCTCGCCTGACGGGTCCGTTGCCCTTACCCAGAACACGTACTCTCCGTCGGCGTCTGCCGGGTGCGCCGGGTTGTTGTCCCAGTCCAGCTTCTTCGCCACGCTAAGCTGTCCATCCGCCTTGTTGATGGAGAAGTACCCCACGTCGCCCACATTACCAGCCGTGGTGCCCACTATTTGGTCACCGGCGGACTCGTCTAACGCAGTTGCCATGTTCCTGTCGTTGTCCAGATGGTAGGTCAGGCGGTCCCTGTCCTCGTTCTGGTCCACATCCACTGGAGCACCCACGGTCATGCCTACGGACCTGTTTTCCGGCACCGTCCTGGTCGTCGTGTCCTGGTTGAAGTCCGGCGAGTTGTTGTCCGTGTCGGATACGTCTGCCTTCACCGGATACATCGATATGCCAAAAGCGATCTTGTCGTCTTCGTTGGCATCCTCACTAGCGCCGTCGTCGTACCTCGCCGCAACCAGCAGGTGGTAGTTCTCGTCTGCCGTTGCCTCCTGAGTGCCCGCCGTCTGGCCCTGGGGGGTATAGGTATTTGAGTCGTCACCTGAACCCAACACATCTATCTCTGCCCACTCAGACGTTGCTTGCCCTAAGGTGGCAGGATCTGGCTTACGGTTGGGGTTACTCACCTTCGCTAAGTACCACTGCCATGTATTGACCGTTATATCGCCGGTCCCTGTAAGCGCGCCGTCCGGGTCGGTTAACGTGCCCATAATGGGCGTTCCAACCTCCGGCTGCAGCCAGTTCGCTTCCACCGTCCCCGGCTCGTCCGAGTTGGTGACCTGAACGGTGACGGGTAGTTCAGCCGCCATATTCGGCACGCCGCCGACGGCGGTCGTCTCGGTTGCCCGCACCGTCACCTGGTACATACGGTCGCCACTGGCGTACTCGCCATCATCGTCGAAATCGTCGTCGTTATTCAGGTCTAGTCCCCTGTCCGTAGGCGCCTCAAAGTTCGGCTGGTTCTTGAAGTGCAGTTCCACCCGGTCCTTGCCGTCGCCGGCAATGTCCGCGGCACCGACAATCATGAAGTCGGCAGCGTCAACACCGGTCACTTCCCATCGGAGATTGTCCCCGTCGGGCTCTGTCGCCGCCAATGGGACGATCATATTGGTCCGGCTCTCGGCGTAGGTCTTCGGCGCTTCTACTGCCTCCCTCGACTCCTTGTCGAAGTGCGGGCTCTCGTTCAGGTCGTTCAGCCTGATGGTTATCCTGGCGTCGACCGTACGGTTCTCATTGTTCATGTCCGTGGCCGTGACTATGACCACGAAGGTATTAGTGCCCTCGAAGTCCAGGACCGGGTCTTCCATATCCGGGCCATTGCCATCCGGCCCGATAATCGTGGCGGGTATTACACTCGGAAACTCAACCTCGCCTACCCTGATCTGCCCGTAATTGTCGATGGTGAAGTAGTTGTTGTCGTTGGTTTCCGTGGCCTCCAGGTCGTACCCGAAGGTCACGCCATCTTCCGGCACCGCCGGGATCGGTTCGCCCACGAGGGTGCCGACCTCGGCGTTCTCCATCAACATCCTCTCGTAAGAGGCATCGGAGAATTCGGGGGCCATGACCTGCCCGGGCGGGCCCGGTTCAACCCGCACCGCGAATGCCGACGTAGCCATCACACGGAAGACCTTGTCCGGGGCGGTGCCTGGCGTCGTCCCATCGGCATCGGTCACTCCGTCGCCTGTGTGTGCCGTTTGCGCGTCTCTGGGCGGTGTCTGGCCGGTAGCTTCTTCCTGGACACGCTCGTCGAGCGTACCCGTTTCCGGGTCGTCCGTATTGCTCGTGGTGTCAATGTAGGTTGAGGTCACCCTCAGGTAGTTGCCGTCATCGGCAGTCATCGGAATGTAGCTCGACGCCGTCTCGCCGTGTATTACGGTGAATGTGGCATCAGGGGCATTACTGCTTGACTTCGACCACTGCCACGTGACCACCGCCACACCGCCATCCGGGTCTTCCACATTTGCCATTATCTCAGTGCCGATGTAGGGCTGCTCCACCGACAACGTGGCCATCCCCTGTTCGGGCACGTTGTCGACGAATATGGTCATAGGCTTGGTGCTCTCTGCGCCTTGGCTGTCCCTGGCCACGAGGATTACCTTGTAGACGCTGTCACCGTTGGCGTCGGTGGGCATCTCGAAGTCGGGAGGGTTGGTGAACACCAAGGCTATCGGCTCATCCGGGCCGCTTAGGCTGCCTTGGGTGCCGGTAGTCGTTGTGCCGCCCTGGGTGAGCGTGAAGTCGTCGGCGTCGTCTCCCCGCAGGTCCCAGAATCGCTGGCCGCGCTCGTCCTCGTCGCTTACGGTGAACACGTTCTGGTTGCCGAGTACGAGCGCCACCGGCAGCCCCATCGCAGTGCCATCCGTAGGACCCACAATGCCATTGGTCGTGCCGTAGTAGGTCGCATCCGGCTGGTTGTTGCCGTCCCGGTCGTCGCTGTCCTGCTCCATCACCCGGATCTCCGACGCCGGACCGGGCGTCGGGTCACCAACCTGAAGGGTTGAGGACCGGCTCCCCATTATCACCGGGGTGTCGTTGGCGTCTTCGGCGACGACAGTCACTTCAACTTCCGCCGTCTCGCCGCTGGGGTCGATGGCCACGACCATGAACTTGTAATTCCCGTCCGGCGGGCTGCCGTTCATGTCGAAGTCCAGAGTGTTCTTCACTGTTATCTGGGCTGTCGCTTTGTTTATTGCAAAGGAGTCAACATCGCCGCACAAATCACCCTGGCAACCGGGGGTATTTGCTTCATCGTCGACCGCCATTAACTCATAAGTCAACGTGTCGTTGTTCGGGTCCGTGGCCTCCACCGGGGAGCCCACATTCATCCCTTTCCCCAAGCTCTCCGACACGGTCCTGGTGTAGGAGAGGTTCGGGTCGAACCCGGGGGAACCGTTGGCGGGGTTTTCAAGCAGGTCCAAGTCCGAAGAGACCTCGGCCCGCACCGGGAACTCCGACACAATGATGGCCTTCCGTCCCGTCCCGAGACGGTCATCGTAGGTCGCTACTGCCCTCAGTTTCTTGTTCTCGTCAACCACACGGTTAGGGTCCGTTAGCCCGGTTCCCGGACATGCTCCGCCTTCGCCGGCACCGATGCCCCTGTCTCCATCCACGCAGTCGCCGCGCGGAGTGTAGGCTGTCATCAGGGATCCATCTCCGGTCCCGGTGTTGACGGCACCTGTAGCTGGCGCCCAATGGTTTTCAGCGTCCTCCACGGGGTTTGTAACCGTGGAGACGTACCACATCCAAGTGACGTCTTCGGTTCCGGCGGCGCCTCTTTCGCCGTCCGGGTCGCTCAAGGAGGCCATAATCGTGGTGCCAACCTCGGGCTGACGCCGGTTCAGCGTCGCCGTGCCCGGCTCGTTCTTATCAGTGACCATGACGGTCACATGGGTCTCAGACGAAAGGGCCCGGCCTGTGTAGCCGGACATTCTCATCTCGCTGGCCCGGATTGTTATCTGGTAAGTGTTCGTGCTTCTTGTTTCGCCCTGTGCATTGTCTCCGGCCGCCTCACCCATGTCATCGGTGTCGGCGTCTCCATTGAAATCTAGATCACCGTGCGGCCTGTCCGTCGGACTCTCGTAGTCGGGTGGGTTGTTGAACGTCAACACGCCACCCGAGATGCTGAAGTCGTCGGCGTCTATACCCGTCACGTCCCAGTGAATCCCCGCTCCCTCCGGGTCCTCGGAGGTGAACGTTCGCACCGGGGTGTCGCCGTTCTCGGCGTACATTATCGGCCCTTCCTGTGCGAAGGTCGAATCAGAAGAAAAAGTGGATAGTATGAAAAAAGCGGATAGCGCCAACACTAAGGCGCCGACGCCCACTACCACCCAGGTTCTTAGCGCGTTAGAAGACCGATTTAACATGTAATTCCTCACTTCGGCGATCTTTGGTTGACGCGGCTCTCCCAATTCCTGACCCGCACAACAGCAGAAAATCTATCACTAGCACGTAACCGTGTCAACTTGTTTGCTACCCCTCTTCCAATGGTTTTGCTTCATTATGTAACCCCAACCCCCCCGGATGCCCATTCGTCATTCCCGCGCAGAGCCTGCCCCCGCGAAGGCGGGGGCGGGAATCCATACAACCCGACCACCACCCACCGCCTGTGCAAACCCTTTTCCCATAGCAAAACCCAACCCCTGACACGCATTTGCCATGAAAATAAGCCACTCCTATACTCATATATTCCCCAAAGAAAACAAAAAGAACCGAAGGCACCCCGCATACCCCAAAGGAAACGAGAAGAACCGAGCGCATCCCGCCCGCACCAAACAGGGACAACTTTACCCAGACCGCGCCACCCCTCCCACACCAAGCGCGGCCACTCCGCACGAAGCGCCGCAGTCCCACCCACACCAAGCGCGGCCACTCTGCACAGTGCGCCGCAGTCCCGCCCACACCAAGCGCGGCCACTCTGCACGGAACGCCGCAGTCCCACCCACACCAAGCGCGGCCACTCTGCACGGAACGCCGCAGTCCCGCCCACACCAAGCGCTGCGGCTCTACACGGAACGCCGCAGTCCCGCCCGCAAAGGCCGGGCCAAGAATCCACCCCACTGACACATGCCCCTTTCAAATCAGCCCAACCCCGCCTATCATAAATACACACCCGCAACAACGGACCCAAATCCCGTCAATCCCAAAAATCCCAAAAATCCCAGTTCAGACAAAATGTCCGCAAATATCCGGTAATGTCCGCAAAACAAAAAATCTTCCACCTATCGAAGGACCTTCCGTAATGTTGACTCTACCTCGCCCCTCAGTCCTTACTATTGCCGTGGCTGCCCCCGCGAAGGCGGGGACAGGAATCCACCGGCAAAGCATCGAAAGGCTGAAATGCAATCGGGGCATGGGCAAGCTACTGCTGCGGGCGTGTGGCGCCGGACCGGAAAGACCATGAAAAGAGAGTGGTGGGCGGTAGTGGACTCGAACCACTGACCTCTTGCGTGTCGAGCAAGTACTCTAACCAACTGAGCTAACCGCCCGTGGAAAATCAGTCTATCAACGAGCCGAAACGGCGTCAAGACGCCGTCCCGCCCCAAACCGGAGCGCGGGCGCCCAATCCTGAAAATCCCTTAATCCTGTAAATCCTGATTCAGACAACCCGTAACCCCAATCCTGAAAATCCTCTAATCCGGTAAATCCTGATTCTGACAACCCGGTCGCCGTCCCGCCATAAGGTAAGTAAACGCCCCCATCACAACTATGACTGCCCCCAGCCAGAAGACGTCCCGGAAGGCCAGGATGAACGCCCGCGCTTCCATCTCCGATTGCGTCAACCCCTCGGCGGCCAAGCCGCCCAAGTGGAAGCCGCTTCTGAGGGCGAACAGGCCGCCGGTGACCGACACCGACAGCACCGTGCCGAAGGCTTGGGCCAGCGACAGCGCCGCCGCCGCCGTTCCGAACCGCTCAGCTGGTACGCTGCCCATCATCAAGGAGTAGGCCGACGACTGGAACAGCCCCATCCCGCCCCCCACCAAGGCGATGCTGGCCGCAACCTGGCCCACCGTCGACTGGCCTTCCAGGAACCCCATGACGAACAGCCCCGCCGCCAGCACGATGAGGCCTGTCACTCCCACCGCCTTGGGGCCGGTGCGGTCGCAAAGCCACCCGCCCATGATGGAGAAGCCGATGTTCAGCCCGGCCATCACCGCCAGCATCGCCCCCAGCGCCGCCGGCCCCCGCCCCAAGCTGTCCTCCACGTAGAACGGGAAGATGAACCAGATGACGAACACCCCCAAGTGGGCCAGGAAGGTTGCCCCACCGGATACCAAGAACCCTCGTATCCTCAGCAGTTCCCGGGGCAGTATGGCCCAAGGGACCCGCCCTTCCGTCCACCAGAAGCACGCCAGCAGCAACGGCGCCAGCAACAGCAGCGCCAGCGGCCCCGGCGACAGCCACCCAATGGACCGCGCCAAGCGCAGCCCTATGACCAAGCAGGTCAACGCCCCGAACAGGGTCACCGCGCCTGCCAAGTCGAAGGACTGCTTGCCGGCCCGCTCGCCCTCGCCCGGCGCCCGTTGGCCCCGCCCCATCCACCACATCCCCAGCGCCAAGGCCAGGACCGTGAAGGGAATCCTCCCCAGGAACACCGCTTCCCAGTCGAACCACCGCACCAGCAACCCCGCGCCCAGCGTCCCCGCCAGCATCCCCGTCGCTTGGCTGGCCGATGTCAAGCCCATGCCCAGCCCTCGCCGCGACTCTGGGAACAAGCTGGCGGCGATGGCCGGCGAGACGGCGTACAAGCACCCGGTGCCCAAGGCTTGGAGCACCCGGAACCCCACCAGCACGCCCAGGTTGGGCGACAAGGCAATGCAGACCATCGACACGAGGTAGGTGACGCCCCCGAACAGGTAGACCCGCCGGAGGCCCAGCCGGTCGGCCAAGCTCCCAGCCGTCAGCACCAGCCCGGCCCGCGTGGCGATGAACACCACGATGATCCACTGGACCGTCTGGTAGTCGCTGGCGAAGTCGCTCCGTATCGAGGGCAGGGCCACGTTGAGGGCAATGTCCAGCGCCGCCAGGAACATGCCCAATCCGGCCGCCAAGCCGACCATGACTTCCGCAAGCCTGCCGGGACGCACTACGACATTGGCGCTCAAGGGGTTGTCAAAGGGGTTCTCAGAGGAAGCAGCCATGGCTACCGATTGTACGCCTTGCGCAAAGCCATACGGCGGCTCAGCGTGGTACAAGAGGGGCGCGGTGACAGGAGAGGCGCGGGCAGTGCGGACGGTCCGGGGGAGGGGCTAGACCATGTACACAGGATCGGCGTCCCGGTTGATGCGGCTTTCGGATGCGATGCCGTCCCTCAGGAACTTGGGCAGGGCGAACATGCTGCGGTGGGTCTCGGAGTCGTAGAACCGCAGCTTCTTGTCGATGCGGTCGGCAACCAGCCCATCAACCTGGTCTTCACCGAAGCTGGGAATCGGAGAGTCGGAGGCAATCACGAAACTCCACAGGGTCTGGAAGGCCGGAACGTGAACTTGGCAGGGGACCACCCAGTTGAAGGTGGCGGCAATGGTATTGTGAATGGTGGTGAAGCACTCCTGGTAACTGAGCAGCCCCGATGGGCCGGACTGGGTGACCATAACTCCCTGTGGGCCGAGCCTCGCCTTGATGATGTCGTAGTATTCCGTCGTGTACAGAAGGTAAGCAGTGCCCCCCTCCAAGGGGTCGACCAAGTCCATTACCATAACGTCGAAGGTTTCCCAGCTGTTGGCCAAGTACTCCCTCGCGTCCTGGTGAAGCAGTTCCACCCGCGGGTCGTCGAAGCTGCCTTGATGATGACTCGGCAGGTAAGTCCGGCACAACTCCACCACTTCCTGGTCCAAGTCGATCATCACCACCCGTTCGACGGAGCGGTGGCTGAGCGCCTCCCGCAGCGTGCCGCCCTCGCCGCCGCCGCCGATGAACACGGAGCGGGGATTGGGATGCGACAGCATGGCGGGATGGACCAAGGACTCGTGGTAGATGTGTTCGTCCCGCTCGGTAGACTGGGTCTTGCCGTCTAGCACCAAGCTGCGCCCAAAGAGGTCCGACTCCAGTACCTCTACGTTCTGGTAGGCGGTCCGCCCGGAATAGATGACATTCCGTACCTGCAACATCGCCAGCAGGTCGGGGAAGATAGTCTCAAGGTACCATTTGCCGGATAAGTCCATAACCCTCGCCGAGGTGCGGCTGGTCAGTTGATTACCGTGGTCAATACCTTGCCGCGCCGGATTTCCGTGGTGTCCGGGTCCTTCGATTCAAACCGCTCGATCAGTACTTCAGCCGCTTCAATCGGCTGGAATGAGGAGCCGCAAGCAAACACGTCGGCGGCGGCATAGCCATATTCGGGCCAAGTATGGATCGAGATGTGGGACTCGGCTATCGCGAGGATGCCAGTCACTCCCTGGGGACTGAAACGGTGGAATGATTCGCCCACAATGTGAGCGCCCACTTTTTGCGCTGCTAGGAGTATTGATTCGCGGACGTAGTCGAGGTCGTTCAGCAGTTCCGGGTTACAATCCTTGAGCTCTAGCAAAAGATGAAGTCCTAGTCCATTCAATCACCTGCCCTCCAAACGTTAGTTAGCCTTGAAAAGGGAACGGTTCATTCTATATGCATCCAACGGGGTAATCAATACCCGCTAGCTGCGTGCAACAACCGATATGGTCTTGTCCCTTTTTTGAGGCTATGCTAGAATCGCCCGCGTTGCCGGGCCCGCAGCCTCCATTGCGGGTCATACGCGGGTCATACATCGGACCCTCCCCCACCTCAAACCGTCCTCCGGTATAAGGCCGTCCAAGGTCATATGTTCCGCTCACGATACCGCCGCCGAAGCTGGAAGTTCCTCGCCTTAACAGTCGTGGCCGGCGCGGTCTTGTCTCTGACAGCAGGCGGTGCTGTCGCCCTCTTCTTCTTGGGGTGGATACCCTTTCCTTCCTCGACATCGCCCGGTCAAGCCGGAGCCACCACGGTTGTTGTCGCACCAAGCAAATCATCCCTTCTGGCATCGCCCGCAGGCGATGTGTTGCTGGAGTTTCCGGCTGGGTCGGTGGACCGGCAAACGACAGTGTCTTATCGCAGAATGTCAACCGCGACAGTCACGGGACTTCCTCCTGACTATACCCTGACCGACAAAGTATTCGATCTGTCCGTGGCAGCCCCCAAAGCACGGGACGACACGGAGTTCCGGTTCCTGCAACCCGTCAAGGTGACCGTGTTCTTGACCGGCGAAGAAGCAACTGCGTTCAACGACTCCCATTCCAATGTCTCAATACAACGCTTCGACCCGAACGCCCGGAAGTGGATTCCTTTACAGACGACCATAGACCTCGCCGCCCGAACGGCCCGAGCCAAAATCCAGGCCCCAAACAGTCTTGCGTTGACCGTAAAGAAGCCTGTTTCTTATCCTGAAAGAGTTTTGACGTACGGGCCGGTGTTGCCGCAAGGGTATCTTGGTGCAGGCGTGGTAAGCCTGACAATCCCCAAGGAGTTGGGCGCGACGAATACCGCCCGGGTCAGTTTGAGGATAGCTTTGGGCGGTGAGTTTCCGGCGAACCGGTCCACACCACGGTCTGGTGAAGGCCAAATTGCGCCGGAGCGTCCGCCGCCAACGGTGGGTGATTCTCTAGTACTACAACGACGCGTTATGAGAAAACACGCTCAGGTCTTCTTCTTCAGCTACTGACCGTTCATCACGGGAGACTCGCACTCGTTCGTTGCCAGCTTCAAAATCCGCCCACGAGTTACCTTGTAGGATAACGCGTCGTTGTAGTACTAGGAGTTGTCAGGGAAGCGCCGGTGCCGGTCCACCGGCGGATGAGTTTCACACTGGACGCCCCCGGGTTCGAGATGGCCCCACTAGGCGAGGTTCCGCAACAAGTCCGCGACGGCCAAGCGGGATGGTCTTGGATAATTACGCCAAACGAGGGACCCTTGGGAGAGCGGGAAGTATCGGCCTTGGTTACTGCCAACGGGCAAACCTTGTCCACCCTGAAAACGTCGGTAATGGTGACTCGTCCTGAACCGAGAACCGCGATGACAACGGAGGCTCGGATAAATCCCCGCCCAACCGCGACCTCTCTTCCCATTCCTGTCCCAACGGCAACCCCGGTCGTGAAGTTGGCTACCGTTGTGGTTCCCGCGACCTCCCAGACACCTACTCCCGTCGCAACTCCAACAAGGGAGCCACTTCCGGTCCCGACAGCGTCTCCTGTTCCGGTGTCCCCTCCTACTGCGGTCCCGTCCACCACCCCCAAAGCAAATGAAAGACTTGCGACTGCTACTGCAACGCCAACCATTAAGCCGTCGCCCAGCCCAAGGTTTCGGCTCTTCATCAATGGAGTTCAAGCCCCTGCGCTGAATGACATGATGTCTGTAGGCGGCAGGACCGTGGTACTGAGCCAAGCGGCGGAAGCAGATGGGGCGTTTCAATTCAACTATAAAATAACCATAGCCGCGACCTTGCCGGCGGGATACGGGGTTGAGTGGAGAGGAGTGGACGTCATCCGCGGTCCTTTTGCCACCATCTACATGAACCAAGACCGGCTTGTGGCCATGGACATAGTCCCACCGAGCGTAACTCCCACTCCCATACCAAGGCCCGTTCCATTTTATCAACCGCGGCCACGGGCGATAGAAAGACCCACCATTGTGCCGACACCAACCCCGCGTCCTGTGCGAACGTATGCTTTGACTGTCGAAGTCGTTCCCAAAGAAGGCGGTAGTGTCTCCCCGGAGGGCGTCACCCACCATCGTGCGGGCATTCAAGTGAGCATGACCGCCACTCCTGCCGACGGGTATGTATTCTCCCACTGGTCTGAACCGTGCCACACCAGCCTTGACTGCATAGTGACAATGGACGGCGACAAAATGTTCACGGCGCACTTCACGCCCGTTTTCGAATTGACCACCTTCCCCAGTCCGATGGACGGCGGGACCGTGGTCCCCAGTGACGCAACGTTGCACAGAGCGTCTACACGAGTGACGGTTATGGCCAGCCCTGCCGAGGGCCGCCAGTTCTCCCAATGGACCGGTGATTGCTCCGGCAGTGGAGCTTGCGTAGTGACCATGGACAGTGGCAAATCGGTAACGGCGGAGTTTGTCCGGGTATTCGACCTCAATACCGAAGCCATCCCGCCAGAAGGCGGCGCCATCCTCCCTGAAGGTAAAACATCCCACAGGGAAGATACGCAGGTTACGGTGATAACCAGTCCCGCCGATGGGTATCAATTCTCCGAATGGGGCGGCGACTGCTCTGGAGACGGCCCGTGCGTGGTGACTATCGAAGGTCACGAAACGGTGACGGCCAAGTTCCTTCCTGTATCCGATCTGACCGTAACGGCCGACCCAGAAGATGGGGGAACTGTGATACCTGGGGGCGTAACCTCATACGTCGCCGGCACTCAGGTAATCGTTTTGGCGCATCCCGGTCCTGGCTATCGATTCTCGAGCTGGAGCGGCGCTTGCACAGGCGACGGCCCATGTGTAGTGAGAATTGACGATGACGCAACGGTGACCGCCAAATTCGATCGGGGAATAGACCTGACCGTCACGCCCAACCCACCGAACGGGGGAACCGTACTCCCAGAAGGCGGGACGTCGCACAAACCTGATACTACTGTGAGGATTTTTGCTAGTCCTGCCGAGGGGTACCAGTTCTCAGAATGGACGGGCGACTGCACCGGTAGTGGCGATTGCGTGGTGACCATGGACGACGACAAATCGGTGACCGCCAACTTCGTCCGCGTTTTCACATTGACCGCCCAAGCCAACCCTGCGGGCGATGGAACCGTGTCTCCAGACAACGCGACCTCCCACACCGCAGGCTCCCAAGTAACCGTTGTAGCCAATCCGGCTGATGGATACCAATTGTCGGAGTGGCGGGGTGATTGCACCGGCAGGGGCGCTTGCGTCGTCACCATGGACGCCGCCAAATCAGTGACGGCCAACTTCGCCCAAGTCTTCGACCTGATCGTCGCGTCTGATCCGAGCGACGGGGGAATCGTGCTGCCCGGGGGTGTGACTTCATATGTTGCCGGTGCAAAGTTAACCGTCTTAGCCTATCCGGCAGCCGGATACCGGTTTTCTGAGTGGGACGGCCCGTGCACCGGTGGCGGCCCTTGTGTAGTGATAATTGACGGCAACAAAACGGTGACCGCCAATTTCGTCCGGGGAGTGGACCTGACGGTCTCGGCCAAACCGACGGATGGAGGGACCGTACTTCCGAGGGGCACAACATCGCACAAACCCGACGCTGCCGTGACGGTTGTTGCCAGCCCGGCCGACGGCCACCAGTTTCCGAAATGGGACGGTGACTGCTCCGGCAATGGCGCATGTGTAGTCATCATGAACGGCGCGAAATCGGTAACTGCGGAGTTCGTCCGGGTATTCAATCTGACTGCGGAGGCCAACCCACTCGGAGGAGGCGTCATCTCTCCTGGAACCAATACGGCCCATGAGTCCGGCTCGGAGGTAACGACTATCGCCAACCCAACCGACGGCTACCAATTTTCGGAATAGGCCGGCGACTGCACCGGAAGCGGCCGTTGCGTCGTCACCATGGACGACAACAAATCGGTAACTGCCAACTTCGTCCGCCTTTTCACATTGACCGCCCAAGCCAACCCGCCTGCAGGGGGAACCGTGTCTCCGGACAGCACGACCTCCCATATCGCAGGCTCCAAAATAACCGTTGTTGCCAACCCGACCGAAGGGTATCAATTTTCGGAGTGGGGCGGTGACTGCTCCGGCAGAGGCGCTTGTGTCGTCGCCATGGACGCGGACCATTCCGTAATGGCCAAATTCGCCCCGGTGCTCGACCTGACCGTAACGGCCGACCCGGCCGACGGGGGAACCGTGTTGCCTGGGGGCATGACTTCATACGTCGATGGTACAAAGGTAACCGTCTTGGCTTACCCGGCTGCCGGCTACCGGTTCTCTGAGTGGAGCGGCGACTGCTCCGGGAGCGGTCCCTGCTTGGTGACAATCGACGAGGACAAAGCAGTAACAGTGAAGTTTGCCCGGGGAGTAGACCTGACAGTGGCAGCCAACCCATCAGATGGTGGGACCATGCTCCCGGCGGGTAAAACATCGCACAGGCCCGACGCCGCCGTAACAGTTGTTGCCATCCCGACGGATGGGTACCAATTCTCAGAATGGTCTGGCGACTGCACCGGAAGCAGCGCATGTGTAGTGACCATGGACGCTGCCAAATCGGTGACGGCAGAGTTCGTCAGGGTGTTTGATCTAACTGTCACGGCTGTCCCAACGGGCGGAGGGGCTTTGTCTCCAGGAGACCATACCGCCCATGCGTTCGGTACTGAAGTAACGGTTATTGCCAACCCCGCCAACGCCTACCAATTTTCGGAGTGGGACGGCGACTGCACCGGCAGCGACGGCTGCGTGGTGACCATGAACTCTGACAAATCGGTAACCGCCAGCTTCGTCCGCGTTTTTACGTTGACCACCCACGCTAACCTGCCTGTAGGCGGAACTGTATCTCCGAACAACGCGACCTCCCACACTGCAGACTCCCATGTAACCGTCATAGCCAATCCAACCGATGGCCATCAATTTTCAGGGTGGGGCGGTGACTGCACCGGCAGAGGCGCTTGTGTCGTCGCCATGGACGCGGACAAATCCGTGACCGCTAACTTCGCCTCAGTGCACGACCTTATCGTAACAGCCGACCCTGTCGACGGAGGAACAGTGCTGCCCGGAGGCCTAACTTCATACGTGGACGGTACAAATTTAACCGTCCTGGCCTATCCGGCTGCTGGCTACCGGTTCTCCGAGTGGAGTGGCGCATGCACCGGCGACGGCTCTTGCCTGGTGACAATCGACGAGGACAAAGCAGTGACGGCGAAGTTCGTCCGGGGAGTAGACCTGACCGTCGCGGCCCACCCGCCGCATGGTGGGACCGTACTCCCATCGGGTGAAACATCGCACAGTTCCGGCGCCACCATGACAATCGTTGCCACCCCGGCCGATGAGTACCAGTTCTCAGAATGGACGGGAGACTGCTCAGGAAGTGGCTCATGCGTAGTAACCATGGACGCCGCCAAATCTGTGACGGCAAACTTCGTCGGGGTGTTCGACTTGACCGTGACTGCTGTTCCGACAGCCGGAGGGACCGTATTCCCCGGAAGCACTACATCCTACGTCGCCGGTCATGAGGTGTCCGTTCTAGCCCGTTCTGCCGTTGGATACCAATTTTCGGAGTGGAGCGGTGATTGCTCGGGCGATAGCACCTGCGTGGTTACTATGGACGCCGACAAGTCGGTGACGGCTAACTTCGGCCCGGTGTTCAAGTTGACCACTACAGCCAGTCCAAACGAGGGCGGCACCATACTCCCTGAAGGCATAACCTCATTTTTGGCCGGAACGCAAGTTACCGTTTTGGCCCATTCAGCACCTGACTATCAGCTATACGGATGGACTGGCGCGTGCTCCGGCGGCGGCCCCTGTGTGGCTACCATGGATGCTGACAAATCGGTGACCGCCAACTTCGCCGAAGTGTTCGACCTAACCGTCACATCCAGTCCAGCGAATGGGGGAACAGTGTTCCCCAGCGGAACAACCTCCTATGTCTCGAATAGCCAAGTGACCTTAGCGGCCCGTCCTGGTTACGGTTTCGGATTTTCGGGATGGGACGGAGACTGCACTGGAAGCGGTCCCTGTGTAGTAACCATGGACGACGATAAGACGGTAACGGCCAACTTCGTCAAACAGTTCGTTCTGACTGTGGTCGCCAGTCCGTCGACCGGGGGCGAGGTTTCACCCCAGGGAACTACCCAACACACTGAAGGGAACGAGGTTACGGTGACGGCCGCTCCTGCGGACGGTTACGGATTTTCCGGATGGAGCGGCGCTTGCTCCGGGACCGACGCCTGTGTAGTGATCATGGACGGTGACAAGAACGTAACCGCCAACTTCTTTACTCGGTTCAAGCTGACCACAATGGCCGAGCCGTCATCAGGGGGGACTGTGTCACCCGAGGGAACAACATCCTACAATGCAGGCAGCGAGGTTACGGTGACAGCGACTCCTACAAGCGGCTACACCTTCTCCGGGTGGAGCGGCGACTGTTCCGGTAGCAGCAGTTGCGTGATCACTATGGATGGGGACAAGTCGGTGACAGCCAAGTTCACGTCCACCGCGGCGATTGCGTTCCACTCTTCGCGGGATGGCAACAGCGAGATCTACATCATGGACACCGACGGCTCAAACATGACCCGGCTGACCAACAATACTACCGTCGACTCAGAGTCGAATTGGTCCCATGACGGGAGCAAGATCATTTTCGTGGGCTACCAGGGATGGAAACTCCGAAATATACGTCATGAACGTTGACGGTTCCAATCCGGTTAACTTGACCAACAACGAGACCGAAGACGTCAGCCCCGCATGGTCTCCCGACGGCACCAAGATCGCCTTTGTCTCCACACGCGACTCGCAACAAGACATCTACATCATGGACGCCGACGGGTCGAATCAAATGAAGCTGACCGATGACGCGCATTTGGATGACTCGCCGGACTGGTCACCGGATGGCAGCCAGATAGTTTTTGCTTCCAATCGAGAAGGAAACAATGAAATTCATAAGATGCAGTCGGACGGAACAAATGTAAACCGACTAACGAACAGTCCTGAAGATGACTTAAGTCCCGTCTGGTCACCCGACGGCCACACCATCGCCTTTACTTCGTTCCGGGACGGAGACGCTGAAGTTTATACGATGTTCGCCGATGGTACGAACGACTACAACATCACCTTCGCTGTAACGGAAGATGAATCACCGGATTGGTCACCGGACAGTGCAAAAATCGTTCTTGTGTCTGATCAAACGGATATTGTCATTTTCGATGCTGAAGACCCGGAGAGCATTGAAGCGACCACCATCGCAACCGGCGGCAACTCCGACGGCGGGCTGGACTGGAAACCGCTCCCAAATTCGGATAGCTGAACCGGGCAAGGCCGCCTAACGGTTGTTCTCCTCGGAAGGAGCAGGGTACTCGAACTCCCGGGTATCGTAGCCCACCATTTCCACGAACCCCTTGGCGCTGACAGGTTTGCCGCCTTTGACACCGTCGCCGTTTACCGCGCCTTCCCAATAGGCAGGCAGCACGAACTCGCTCCCCTTGAACTCCGAGTCTTCTTGTAGGGCGGTCAGCGTGATTGCCAACGACAGCGGCTTGATCTCCAACTCCCAACCCATCGGGTATTCGGCCCCGGTGGTGGGACTGGTCCAAGCACCGGTGGGTTTCCAGGATATATCATCATCGTTCAGGTGCACCCACTCGGCGTCGGGCGGGACATAAGTGCCGTAGTTGATGATACGACTGTGGTCAATGGAATCCCATATCAGGGACACCGTAAGCTCCGAGCCGTCATACAACTGCAAGCTCAGCCAGTCCCAACCCAAGGGCGCAGTGCTGAACTCTCCCCACTGGTGGTCCATCCAAGCTATGCCGGACACAGCCCGCTCTTCGCCGGCCATGTCCAGCGTACCGGCCACGTCCAACCGGGTCCGGCTGTAGTAGTATGTCTTGCCTGCCGGCCCCAGGTCCACCAAGCCCGTCCCCTGATGCAGGATTGGCGGCTTTCGGGAAGCGGCCTGTAGTTCCAGGGCATACTCTCCCACGTCGAAGGCCAAGGCGTACTCTTCGCCGTTTCCGCTCATGCTCCAAGTTGACAGGGTGAAGTCGAACTCTCCGGTAGAAGTCTTGGCTTGGGGCATATCCGGCTTCTCAGCCGTGAGATAGACCCTTTTGTCGTGGTCGCCCCAGCCCAAGTGAGCCAACCGCGGCGTCAAACCGCTGGGAAGGACCGACTGGAACACCACGTAGTGGAAGCTATAGTCAGAACCGCCGTCATCGGTGAGGTGACCGTTGAAGTACCACCATTCGATAGGTGAAAGGTGGGCGCCTTCGTCGTTGGGCAAGTTCACTTCAGGATTTTGGTTCCTCTCCGAAAGAGCTCCTATGTAGGCGGGGGATGGGATGGGTGTTACCGGCACGGTAGGCGCGGCTATATTCGCCGGCGCCGCTGTCGGAACGAGCGCCGGTGGGACGGCGGCGCGAGCGCAACCAGACATGGCCAAGCCCAGCAACCCGGCAATCAGCAGCAAATATGGGAATACTGACAAGGAAAACACCGGCAGCGGCCCAAGACTCCAGCGTGCTATCATCTTGTCCATTATCTCACGCGGCCCGCTGGAAGGCGTTTCATTAGAGCGGCTGAAAGTCCGGCCATCGGAGAAGGGAGGGAAGTATCTTGGCCACACTGACCCACATGGAAATAGACGAGTTCTTGAGAGCTCCTCATATTGCCCAGTTGGCGACCATCCGGCCCGACGGCAGGCCCCACGTTGCGCCCGTGTGGTACATCCGGGAGGACGAACAGGTCAAGGTCATAACTTTCGAGTCATCGGTGAAGGTCAGGAATGTCAACGCGAACCCCAAAGTAGCCTTGTCCGTCGCCACCGACGGACACCCTTACCGGTACGTCATTCTGGAAGGGGACGCGGTAGTGACGAAGGAGAACATGGAGAAGGAAGTGGAGCGTTTGTGCGTACATTATGAAGGTCTGGAACGCGGAGCCGAGTACACCAAGGAACTGCTGGCCGGATCCGGCATGGTAGTGATCGACGTTACCGTTCGGAAGACCATTTCATGGAAGGAAGACGAATAGGCCCCTACCCATTTAGGGGCTGCTGTTACACAGCAACGGGTAGAGGGGGCAGCACTGCCGACACCCAGGGCACCAAGTCATTCAGCACCTCGGTGCTTATTTCATGCCCTATGTTGTACTCGTGGTACTCCGGTGCGTAACCGGCTCCTTGCAGGAATGTCAAAGCGGCATGAGCCCTGTCCACCGGCACCATCGCGTCCGCCAGTCCATGCGCTATGAAGATTGGCTGGGTGCGGTCTTGGGGCAACAACGGCGTCAATTCCTCCGCGTCGGGCATAGTCGCGCTGAGAGCCGCGAGACCAGCGAACGGCTCAATCTGAGGCAGTCCACACCGATAAGTCATCCCCCCGCCTTGAGAAAAGCCCATCAAAACGGCTTGGGCAGGCCCGACATTGAAGTGACTGAAGACCTCTTCAAAAAAGCCCAACAATAATTCCACGGCTTGGGCCGCCTGCTCCGGCGTCGCCATCCCTCGGGGAGCCATCCATCCGTAGCCTATGTGCCCGCCACCAAGGTCAAAGGTTGTGGGCGCTTGGGGGCAAGCATACACGTACCCGGTGCGGCTGATGGTTGGAGACAGTCCGGCCAGGTCCTGCATATTGGCCCCGAATCCATGAAGCATCATCACCAACGGGTAGGTCTTGTCCGGGTCGTAGTCGTCGGGCGTTATGGTCAAGTATTTCAACCCGTTGCCCTGATGCTGCTCAGCCTGCATTACAGTCGCTCCCAGTCCGCCTCAGCCCCCTCATCTTGGTTCTATCCCGGAGGCACAAGGGACTTTCAGATGTCTTCTCAGTTAAAATAGCGGGGACTCAGCACAATATTCGATTGGAATATCTCGGTGAAAGGTGATGGCGATTATATATCACTTGGTCCCGGAGTCCCATTGGGAATCAGCACAGTTCGAGCAGGAATACTGGGCTGACAGCCTGGCTACGGAAGGATTTATCCATTGCTCCAAGGACCATGCCCAAGCCTTGGCGGTGGCCAACAGGCTCCATGGCGGCCGCCAAGACATGCTGGTGCTGGAGGTGGAAACGGAGCGCCTGACATCCCCATTGAAACACGAGCCCAGCCGGTCCGGAGAGATTTACCCCCACATTTACGGGCCGCTGGACACCGGCGCGGTGACCGGAGTGCTCAAGCTGCAAGTTGGCCAGGACGGCCGGTTTACCGCGCTGGCTGCAAAAGAAAGTTAGCGCCGCTGAGCCCGGCCTTTACTTTACTATGAATTCGCCAACCATGGTGGCGTTGTGCCCAGGGAAGGTGCAAACGAACGGGTAGGTGCCTGCGGCAGGGGCGGTAAACTTGATCTCCTCTGAAGCCCCGGCGTCCAGCAGGCTTGAGTAGGCGAAGACCCGGTCATCATCCACCGGAATCCAGCCGTTGGCAACACCGGCCAAGGTTCCGGCCATCGCCACTTCATCCTTGGTGCCCGGTTTGACCAGTACCCAGTTGTGTTGTTGCACTGTTGCGACGTTGGTGAACGACAGGGTTACGTCCGAACCAGCGTTCACGGTGAGCGATTGTTTATCGTACTGGAGGCTATCACCGACGACACTGATTGTTAACGGCCCTCCCGGATCAGCGGGCGAAGTACCATTCGCGGGTTGGACACCACCAGACGGTGCCGTCGTAGCCTTCACTACCGGCGTCGGGGTTGGCGCTACGGTGCCTTGGGCCTTGGTCGGGACGGCCGTAACCGGAAGGTCGCGAACTTGTTCCTGTTCACACGCTATCAACGACAGGGCCGCCACAAGTGCCGCTAACCACACTAGATGGCGACACCAGCGACTGGCGGAATTTCTCACCGGGTCAACCACCGAAAGGTGGCCAGTATTTATAGTCCTCAACTTCAATCCTCAGTTTTCGTAGGCCGCTCACCATGTCGGGGTGCGGCCATAATTAGCCGGCATGCAGTCAGCGGTCATGGCGGTGGTTCCCGTTCAGGCAGGCGAATTCCTCAACGTTAGCCCTGAGCGGGGCCGCTGGGCGATCGGTCTCCTTAGCGATCCGGACGAGGAAAGCCAGCAAACCTCCGCCGACCATGAAGATGGCCACGAAGAGTACGATCACCGCAAACCATAGCCCCGTCTCATCTCCAACGAGCCGTCCATGAAGCAAGACCGCGCCTATGTTAGAAGTAAACCACACCATAAAGAATCGGCCAGACCAAGACGACGAAGAACCAGAACAGCCCCACCGCCTCCAAGCTGGCCATCCCTCGCGGGAACTTTTTGGAGATAGCCATCCAAGTAACCACGCTTAGCAACAACACCGCGCCCACTACGTGGACAGCGTGAAAGCCGATGAGCACGTAAAATATGGACCCATAAGTGCTGGATGTAACGGTGAGTCCGAAGTCAATCAACCGGACCCACTCCACTCCCTGCAGGCATACGAACAAGGCTCCAAGAGCCAGAGTGGCCACCAGCAACAGGGCCAGTTTCCCTTCGCCGGCCTTGTTTTCACTGTTATATAACCGCCGAAAGGCGTACAACGTGATTCCGCTAGCCAGTAGTATCGCAGTGTTTATCGCCGTGGCCTCCAAGGGATACCGTGGCTGACCCAAGGGCGGCCATTCATGCAACCCGGCCCGGATCGACAAGAAGGCGCTGATCAGCCCGGCGAAGGTCATGGCCTCCACAACGATAAACAGCACCATTCCGAACCGGGCGAGGGCTACGCGATCGATGCTAGGGCTGATATCTTCCCAATAGGGCCCGTCCCCGTTTCCAACCCCTGTGGGCGGGTCGACCACACCGGCCGCTCTGCCATGGCCGTTGCCGTCAGCGTCCCGCGACGGCTGAGACGCGGGCGGTGTGATAGGCCGTTGCCGACTCATCTCTTCAGGGTCAACGTAAGATCGAAAAAGGTGCCGGCAATGAAGAACCCGACGAAGAACAGGGCCATAAGCCCCAGTACCCAAAGGTACTTCGCCTCGAAGCGAAGGTGCATGAAGTTAGCTACAACCAGAGCCGCCTTGATGGTCCCCAACAGGAACAGGAATGCTAAGAGCACAAAATGCATGAAGTGTATATGCCCCGCAAATTTGACGACCAGAAGCGAGGCAACGATGCTGGTCCCGGTGAGGACCAGCAGTATGCACCAAATAAACAAGTAGTTTGGGAAATGTTCCTCGTGCCCGCCGTGTTCCGATTCCATCCCTTAAGAACGCTCCTAGGAAAGGTAGAAGAGTGGCCACAGGAAGAGCCACACAATATCTACGAAGTGCCAGTAAAGGGCCGTTGCTTCCAGGGAATAGCGGGGCCGCCAATTGCGCATGTACAGGACCAGGAGGACCGTGAAGGCGATCAACCCGATTAGAACGTGCACCGCATGAAGGCCTGTTGCCCCGTAGTAGAGTTGCCAGAATGGCCCGCTGTGGATGGTGTAATGGTGGGCGATTTCCGTGGGCCATTCAACAATCCACTTCAGGCACAAAAAGAGTATCCCGAACAGGAGGCAGCCAAGAATGCAGAGTTGGGACAAGCCATGCCTGCCCGTGGCGCTCATTTTGTAAGCCAGCGCAACGAGCATACTGCTGGTCAGCAGGTTGAAAGTGTTTACCGAACCAATTATAGGATCAGTGTGAGAAGATTGTTCAGCCCATCCGGGAAATGACACTCTAAAAAGCACTATGGTCATGATGATCCCCCCGAAGAGGACCACCTCACCGGACAGGAACAGCCACATACCCAGCTTGGGCGCGCCTATCCCCGTCGGTTCAACATACGCATCCAGTTCCTGCGCGTGGGCCATGAAACTCTACTCCCTTACCGGCAAGGAGATAAGCCTCCCTTGGGGCTCGTAATCAGCGTCATCGGTTGCGTATTCGTAGGGCCCCCTCTCCACCACCGGGGCCGAGTTACCCCAGTTAAGGTGCGGCGGCGGGGACGGCGCCATCCATTCCAAGGTGGTAGCCTCCCAAGGATTGCTCTCCGCCTTCTTGCCAGCCCTCATGCTGTAGAAGAAGTTGAACACGAAGAGGAACTGCACCAGCACCAACACCACTCCCGCGCCGGAAGCCACGTCATTCAACCAAGTCCAACCTCCAAGGAAGGGGATATGGTCGTAACCGGCGTATCTCCTCGGATAGCCAGCAAACCCAAGGATGAACATGGGCGTAAACACAATGTTAAAGAGCACGAAGGTGGATATGGCGTGAATTTTGCCTATCGTCTCGTTCATCAACCGACCGAACATCTTGGGGAACCACCATTGTATGGCGGCAAAGGTGGCCAGAATCACTGACGCGAATATCACGTAGTGGAAGTGGGCTACCACGAAGTAAGTATCGTGCAATTGGATGTCTGCCACCGTAGCGCCCAGTTGCAGGCCGGTGAGACCGCCTACGATGAAGATGCAATAGGCGAAGAAAGCGTACAGGAAAGCGGCGTTGAACCGCAGCGACCCGCCCCAGAGGGTTAGACCCATTGCGACGACGATAACCAGGAAAGGCACCGATATTATAATCGTGGTGATGCCGAAACCCACCGCCGCCAAGGGGTTCAAGCCGGCCACGAACATGTGGTGCGCCCACACCATGAAGCTGAGGACGCCGGCGAAGATGGTGGCGTAGATGATGTGACGATAACCATGAAGGGGTTTTCTCGCAGCCGCAGGGAAAATCTCGCAGATAACGCCCAACCCGGGAATCAGAATTACATAGACCTCCGGGTGGCCGAAGAACCAGAAGAGGTGTTGCCACAGCAGCGGGTCACCCTTAGCCTCGGCGGTAACCAAGTAAAAGTGGGTGCCGAAGTTCTTGTCGAACAGGACCATGAAAGCGCCTGCGATCAATGGCCCCACCGACAGCATGAACAACAACGAGGCGATTACTACCATCCATACAAGTAGCGGCAGGCGCATGATGCTCATACCGCGGGCGCGCAGAACAAATGGGGTAACTATAAAGTTAATCCCGCCCATCAACACCGCGGTGAACTCAAGAGCCAATCCAATCACCCAGAGGTTGATACCCCAATTCACGCCCATCAAGCTGGAACTGACGCTCAGGGGCGCGTACCCGGTCCAACCTCCGGCGAACGGGCCGCCCGGAACGAAGAACGAAGCCATGATCACGACGCTAGAGATGAAGAAGGTCCAATAGGACATCATGTTGAGGAAGGGGAACGCCATGTCGCGGGCCCCGATCATCAACGGGATGGTCAAATTGCCGAAGAACCCCAGCAGTATGGGCATGGCCACCCAAAAGACCATCAACGTGCCGTGCATGGTGACAAACGAGTTGTACCGCTCCGGAGCCAGAAGTCCCTCTCCCGGCAGGGCCAAGTGCAGGCGAAACATCAACGCGATAATGCCGCCGAAGATCGCGAAAAACAGCCCGTTGAGCAGGTACTGCTTGGCTATCATCTTGTGGTCGGTTGAGAAGATGTACCTCCCAATCCAACCGATTTCAGCGTGGTGGACCGCGTGCGTCGTTGCTGCTGCCATCACCGGGCTCCTAAAGTAACCATTCTCGTCTCTAGCCACCTTCCATAGGCGTCCTGTTCCATGACATTGACGTTAGCCAGCATCTTATAGTGTCCCAAGCCGCAAAGCTCGGTGCAAATGGACGGGTACTCTCCTGCCTCCGTGGCAACAAACCAGACCCTCGTTTCCCTCCCGGGGATTACGTCGTATTTAACCCTGAGATGCGGAACGAAGAACGAGTGGATAGTGTCACCGGAGGTCATGTGCAGGATCACCAACTTCTTTTCCGGGACAATCAATTCGTTGGCTAATTTGAAGTCGTCGGCGGTGTCAAATTCCTTATCACTTCCAGAGTAAGTGAACGTCCAGAAGAACTGCCGCCCTATCACATTGACGTGCACCGGTTCGCCGTACTCCCTTACCAGAGAGGCCTCGCTCTTGAGTATAGTCTGGCCCCATCCGACGGTGGAATACACCGCGATGATGATGTCGAAAATGATCATCGCTATGTCCAGCACCACCAACCGGGTAATCCAGCCGCTCATGTGGCGGGTTGCGGTGGGATTCTTGCTTTGCCGGAAATTGATAATGGCGGCAATAATCAGCGCAAAAGAAAGGACTGCCACAACCAACGTGACCATGGAGATGATCAGCAGGCTCCAATCTAGCCAAAACCCGTGGGTCGATATGTCTGGCATTATAGGCATGGGCTATTCTCTCCTGGGTCGCGCCTATCGTCCCGTGGACCGCAAGTGGACGATGTAGGCTATAAGGTCCCAGGTCTGTTCGTCAGTAATCGCATTGGGCACCATCGGAGTCCCGCCGATACCCAGTCTTATGGTCTTGAATGCATCCCGCACGTTGGGTCTTCGCATGGGTTCAATCGCGAAATTCCGCGGCGTTATAAAAATCGGATTGCCCTCATCATCAAGCCATTCAGTGGGCAGTTCAGCAGGCGGATTGCCTCCCTGTTCGATGTCGCCGTGACACGCCAAACAACCCAACGACGTGAACAACTGCCGTCCCGCGTCGATCCTGCTTTCGGAGGCCAGGTCGGAAGGAGTTTCCGGCACTTCTATAGCCGCCTTCTGGGGCCGCTGGTATTTCCACCAACCGTACCCGAAGGACTTGATATAGTCCAGAACGGCATCCAATTCCTCATCGCTCATGTCACGAAAGCCAGGCATGGGCGTCCCCGGAAGACCTTCCCTTATGGTCTTTTTCAGGTCCTCGTCCAACGCCAAAGGGTCTGTCCAGTTAAGGCTGGTGAACTTGAAGGTGAGGCGTCCAATGGCATGGGACTGCCCGGTGAAGTCTCTGGGTGGAACGGACAAATATTCAGGGGTAACCTGCTTGCCGTCTCCATTGACCCCATGGCAAGTCATGCAACGGACGGTGTATAGAGACCTGCCCAGTTCCAACGTCTCCGGGTCGGAGTCCCAAAGAACAGTGCGGCGTTCATCCCCTGACGCAATTTCCTGGAATTCGGCGTCCACCTGACCAAGTCCTTCCTCGGAGAAAAGTTTGGCCGCCTCATCGCGGGAGTTGAAAACAAGGGTTCGCTCATTGTCGCCGCTGCCGACTACAACGGTGATTACCGGCGCCCCTGCCCGGTGTTCGGCGTCCATTCGCGCAAGCTCTTCCTCTGAGAAAAGCTTGGCGTTTGCGTCGGGGGAACTGAAAGCGAAAGTCAGCCCCATCCCGCCGCCCGCGATCACCAAGGTAATGACAAGAGCAACAAGTATCTGCTTCACTATATCTACTTAACTCCTGCATCGGAGGAGCCGTAACTGACTTTCTTATTACGGCCGCACAATAGCCGCTCTGGAGGCCCGAAAGACTCCAGTATTGGGGCCGCAGACCACGCTCGCTGTAACCTTACGTCAGGGTAAATGTGCAATTTTTCACTATCCGATGGGCACATTATCACAGCCAAATTAGCCTGTCAACGGAACTATTTTGCCATTCTTCAGCATATTGTAAGATGGTTGGCCAGCGTGTTTTAGGGCCGCGCCCCAAACCTACACCAAACTGTCTACTGCAACAGCGACGAACAGCAACATCATGTAGAGCAGTGAGTAGAGGTACAAGCGCCTGGCGTGGCGGGCCGCCCCTTTGCGCAGCAACACCCAAGCAAAGGCTATAAAAATGCCACCCAAGACCGATACCGATGCCAAGTAAACCCAGCCTACGGCGGACGTGAGCATAAGAACCAAGCTGAGGGCCACCAAGACCAATGAGTAGATGAAAATCTGCCGGACCGTGTGCGCCCGGGTAGCAACCACCGGCAGCATCGGAACTCCGGCCTGTTCGTAGTCCTTTTGGATTAGTAAGGCTAAGGCCCAGAAATGGGGCGGCGTCCAGAAAAAAATGATTGCGAACAGATGGACCGCCGCCAAGTCCACCCCGCCCGTTATGGCGGCCCAGCCAACCATCGGCGGAAACGAACCCGCAGCCCCTCCGATGACTATGTTCTGCGGCGTCCTGCGTTTCAACCATACGGTGTAAATAAACACGTAGAACAGAGTCGCCGCCAACGTCAACGACGCCGCCAACAGGTTGACCCAGACTGTCAATATAACAAACGCCGCTACATTCAACAGGATGCCGTAAACCAGCGCGTTGACGGGAGGCACCCGGTGGCCGGGCAAGGGGCGTTCCCGGGTGCGGGACATCAGCAGGTCGATGTCCTGGTCCAAGTAATGATTGAGGGCGTTGGCACCTCCGGCGCCCAGCGCGCCCCCTGCGCACACCAGCAATACCAAGACCAGAGGCGGCCAGCCTCCCGCGGCCAGGAACATGGCCCCTACGGCAGTAATCAGCAACAGGAGAATTATGGGCGGCTTGGTTAACGACAAGTAATCGCTGACGATTTTCGCCGGAACGGAAACCTTGGCTTGGAGGGACCGGGCCCCCGCTCCGGCTGCAGCCCCGGTGACCGACGGCCGGTCAAGCATGGGACACCTCGCGCGATTCGCGTGTGGGCATAGCCAGATTCAAAGCCGCCAGCACCACCATGACTCCCCACAGCAACGTGGCAAGGGACAGATGCAAAGCCCGCCATTCGGGTGGGAACTTAAGCAGGATTGTCGCGGCGCCTACGGCCACTTGCAACAGGAACAAAGCCGCCGCGCCGGAGCACAGCAGCCTCACTTGGGGCGGGCGAAACGGTCCGCGCAGTCCAGCAACCAAGGTGAATGCCAGCCCCGCTCCGACGATAACCGCAACGGCCCGGTGCGCCATGTGCACCCACGCCAGTTCGTTACCAGGAAGGAACCTCCCTTGGCACAGAGGCCAATCAGAACAGGCCGCGGTTGCTCCGGACACTGTAACGTAAGAACCTGACATTACCAGAACGTATATTCCCAACGCGGACGCCACCACCAACACGGGAAAGTTGTCACCAGTTCCGGCGCCATTGGACAAACGCCGGACCGAGAGGGGTCCCCGGTAGGCTACTACCAACAACACTGTCAAGCAAGCCACCAGCGCCTCCGCTAACGCGAGATGCGTGGCCACAATCTTGCCAGAGAGGTGGGTTAATACAGAAGCTCCACCCAGCAACGCTTGGAACAATACCAAGACCACCGCCAGCGTCGCCGGAACAACCAACCAGGGTTGCCGCCGATGAAATAGCCAAGCGGCGACGCATGTAGCGGCAATTAGAGGCCCCAACAGCGCGGACGCAACCAACCGGTGAGAATACTCTATGATGGCCTCTAATTCCGGAGGAGGCAGGATGCCACCGTGGCATAGCGGCCAATCGGGGCAGCCCAAGCCGGACCCGGTTACCCGGACTACTCCACCCAATACCACCAAGGCAAAGGCTGAAAGCACCGTGACCAAAGTGAGAACCTGAAACCAACGTTGAGGTTTAAAAGACCCGGAGGAATACGGGACAGACCCCGTTATGGACATGGGGGCACCCAGCAAGCCAGCATAGGTTTATCCGAGGGGCCATCAAACGGAAGGGTGCTTGTCGTGCTCAAGAGTGTAAGCCTATAGTGTCTAATTGGCGTCGGAATTAGCGGCCCTGTCCTGCCTGTTATTATGGGGCCGCAAAAGCTTTACACCCTCTATACCCTGCCTGCTCACAGGCAGGGTTCACTCGCCGGAATTCCAGCCCAAGTCAACCCCGCTTGCTCGTATTGGACCAGAAGCCGTGGGGGCAACAAAGTTTGTGATATAATTAACAATGTTATCATGGATGCAGCAATCCGGGTAGAGGGCCTGGTTAAACGGTTCGGCGCCTTCACAGCCATTGACCAGGTCTCATTCGACGTGGCCCAAGGCGAGGTTTTCGGCATTCTCGGGCCAAACGGCGCTGGCAAAACTACCACACTGGAGATCATAGAGGGCCTTCAATCACCCACACAAGGACAGATATCTGTCCTTGGCCGCGACATCAAGAACCACAAGAACGCAATCAAGGCACGAATCGGCGTCCAACTCCAGTCTTCCGCCTACTACGACTTCCTTACCCTAAAAGAGATACTGGCGTTGTTGGGAAGCTTTTATCCCACCCGCACGTCCCCCGAGGCTCTCTTGCAACTCGTAGGCCTATCCGACAAGGCCAATAGCTACGTGAACCAACTCTCCGGCGGGCAGAAGCAACGCTTTACGGTGGTTGCCAGCTTGGTCAACGATCCGGAGTTGGTGATTCTGGACGAGCCCACTACCGGGTTGGACCCACAAGCCCGGCATAATCTCTGGGCATTGATCCGGGAGATACACGACAGGGGTGTCACCTTAGTGCTTACCACCCATTACATGGAGGAAGCCCAAGCCCTCTGCGACCGGCTGGCTATAATGGACCAGGGTCGCTTGTTGGCGGTGGACTCCCCCAAGAACCTGATCGGCCGCTTGGAAGCTGCTTACACGGTGAGGCTGATGCTGGATCGGCCATTGACCGGAGAACAAGTCGATTCCCTCAACGAAAGCGTGGAGTTGGTCCAAGAGCTGGAAGGCAACAACTACCTGCTTCGGGTGAAGAATAACCCCGCAGCCCTCGGCGGCGTGTTGGAAGAACTTGCCCGTGGCAGACATAAGCCTGGAACGCTTGGAGATCTCGCCGGTAACCTTGGAGGACGTGTTCCTTGAAATGACCGGCAACGATCTGCGGGAATAACGGGTTACCGGCGTAAGAATGCTGGCCTTCACTATCGCCAACCTCAAGATGATGGCCAGGAGCCGCCAAGCTACCTTTTGGGCCCTGTTCTTCCCGTTGCTTCTGGTCGTTGTTTTCGGTCTGCTGGACCTTGGCTTCCTTGGCGGAGGCAAGATAGCCGTCGCCGATTCCTCCAATAACGACGCCTCACAACAAGTACGCAGTTCGTTACAGGGCATTGCCCTTTTGGAATTTCAGGAAGACGAGGTCCCTACCACGGAGGCCCGGCTCCGTGTTGAGGCGGGCCAATGGGACTACCTGGTTATTATTCCCGATGGCTTCGGCGGCCCGGGACAGGAGCCAGGACTTCCTGTCCCGGTTATCCTGCTACAAAACAACAGGGACCCGCAGCGCAACCAACTTATGCAGGGAGTAGTCCGCAACCTGGTGGCCGAAGCCCAACCGGCCAGCCTGCGCGCCGACCTGTCCCTCCTGTTGCAAACTGAAGAAGTGGAAACCGTCGAGATTACCTACTTCGACGTGGTGCTGATGGGCCTTATCGGCATGGCTATAATGACCAACTCCATCATCTCCATCGCCGTCCGGGTCAGCACCTACCGCAATAACTCCATCCTGAAGCGCCTGCTCGTGACCCCATTGCCAATCTGGAAGTACTTTGCCAGCGAAATCGCCGCTCACTTGGTGCTGGCGATGTTCCAAGCGGTTGTGATCCTGGCGGTAGGGGTATTTGTGTTCGGCGCCAGGATACACGGCAACCCCCTCTGGATTTTTGTGGTAGTACCTCTCGCCAGCTTGGTGTTCCTGAACATCGGGTTCATCCTGTCCGCTTGGGCGAGAACGCCGGCAGCGGCGTCCGGGATGGGGAACGCCATAGCCCTGCCCATGATGTTTGTCGCCGGCACTTTCTTTCCCACTTCCATGTTCCCTTGGGTGCTGCCTCAAATCAGCGAGGCCCTGCCGCTGGCACCAATGCTGACGGCCCTCAGGTTGGTGGCGATTGAAGGGTCTCCATTGTGGGAGGCATGGCCGCAGTTAGCCATGCTGGGCGGATGGGTGGCTGCTACCGCTTTGATCGCGATACGGGTGTTCCGGTTCAGCTGAAGGCGCGATTGTTGCGCCGTGGAACCATTACGAATGGTCTTCCCAAGTGGTTACCGGCCCTGGGCCTTGGGCTTGCGGTTGTTGCGCTGGCGTTGACGGCATCTTGCGACGGAAAAGAAAAGGTTGAGAACGTCCGGGGGATTGTGGTGGAGGTGGTCGGCAGAAACCTGCTGGAGGTCGAGACCTTACGGGTCCGGAGCCAGGACGGAAAGACCTGGACCTTCACCACCGACGCCCCCTTGCCGTTCACAGCATCGCACCTGCGGGAACATCAACTCTTCGGCCAGACGGTGCAGGTCTTCTTCATCAAGCGGGACGGGCGGTTGGTAGCGGTTGACGTTGCCGACTGATGGCCCCCACTCCCGTCGTTTCCCTGAGGGAGAGGGCATTTTCTGACACCTTTCGAGTCCGGTAGACCGGAGTTGGGTTACAACACTTCTCGCAAGGCTTCCTCGATTATGTCCGCCGACGTGAACTGCTCAAACTTGGCGCGGACCATGCCGTCTTTGTCTATTACGAAAGTCCACGGCTCGGTCGGCAGGTTCCACTCCTCCACCGCCGGGACCGTTTCGGCCAAAGCCCGGTCGCCCTCTATGAGGTGCGGGTCTTTGAACACCTCGACGTGGATAAAGTTGGCTTCACCGGGGAATTTATCCTTAACTTGCGAAAGGACCGCCACCTGCGGGCCGCAGGTGGCGCTGACGCAAAACGCCGGGGTTGCAAAGACCACCACCAGCGGCTTCCCCTCGTCCAAGGCCTGATGCACCGATAGCCGATACAGGTCCGCATCCGGGATGGTGGCGCTGGTTATCGTGCCAAGGTCATCCACTTCTCCGGCAGTGGGCGTAACACTGCGGGGAGCAAGGTCGCCCAAGGCGGGCGTGGCCGTTTTGTCCTTGACCTGGACCGCTCCTTGGGCCTCGACAGCTTTGCCGTCGGCAGTCGATGTTGTGACCTCCAACCGCCAGAATCCCGGTTCGTCGAAGTCAATGGTGGCGGCGAACACGCCCTGAGGTCCGGTTGGCCACTGTATAAAGCCGGCTGCCGCGCTGCCGCGCGGTTCCCCCGGCGCATCACCCGGGGGCAGAAAAACCGTCTGCACTTGGGCTTGATCGCTGCGAACGGGCATACCCTCCACATCCACCAAGCCAAATACAACCCGATTGCTGCCTTGGGCCAAGTCTTGAGTAACGACCACGACGCCGTATTCAGGGTGGGCGGGAACAGCCGGACTGGCGCAAGCCGACGCTATGAGTAAAAGCAGTCCCAATACCACATAGATTCCCGCCTTCGCGGGAATGACAGACAGCCTTGTAAGGACCATGTATGAGGTATGCACGTTACGTATTTTCATAGCAATAATGGAATGGCGGGAATGACACATTCAACATAGCAATGACGGAAGGGACTGAGGTAACACATTTAAGCAGTAACGCCGTCATCGCCACCCTTCGCATGTTCATGTTCGTTAAAACCGGCTTGTGGGCGGGCAGCCTCTTGCCGCACACAGAGTTGTATCAGGGGATTGATTTGGGGTAAATCCTCCAAGGTGGACACGGTTTCCACTATGGCTTGCAACTGCTCCCTGGGCCAATGCATGTCCTGGAACCACTCGCTTATGCGGCTGGTCTCGGTGTCCAATCCCCACTCCATCTCGTTGCCTTGGTACTCACCCTGATATGCGGTACCGTCCACCATTTGTATCGAAATACGCGGGGCGAAGGCCAACCGGTCTTTGTGACCGATGACTTCCACTTTTTTGAGCAGGTCCATCACTTCCCTGTCCTGGGCCGTGGATTGACCACTTGGGCGGTCCTGGGGATCGATACGCTGCATCAGCGGGGGATAGGACCCGTGGACGAAAGTGTAAGCCGCGAAGTAATGGGTAGTGCCCACTCCCGGAGAACTGCGCTGCGGGCTGGGGAAGGCCGGAGATGGATAGGTGGTCTCCAGCCAGTTCATATCGATAGTGATACGCTGCACGTCTCTGGACGCCAGTTGGTGCCGGGTGCACATCTGGGTCATCAGGTCGATAACCGGGCAATTGTAGCCCGCCGTCGGGTACATCTTGGGGGTTACGTGCATCAACTCCCACCGGGAGCCCAACCCGGAAACCACGCTGGAAAGCTCAACGTGATTGGGCCCTTGGAACACGTAAGACAGTTCTCCCCGGTTATTGCCGGTGAAAGCGTTGTAAAATCCCGCGTCACCTTCCAGGGAGGCTTCTGAACCGCGGACGTCCTCTTGCGCCAGCAGCGCCGCCATGATGCCGTTTCGGGTGGCGTTGGGCTCGTGATACAGCATTTCCTGGCCGCCGCCGCTGGGCCCTTGGGTAGTGCCCCCGGTGAAGGTGCAGGCCAAGGCTATGGCAGTGACCATACGGTCTTCGGTGAGCTGCAAAAGCTTTCCTGTAGCGATGGCGGCGCCCAGCGTTCCGTACACCGGGCTGGACCGGAAACCCCGAGCTTGGGTGGACGGGATGAAATCTCCGGCGATGCGCGCCTCCACCTCGTAAGCCGCCGCCATCGCGGTAAGGAACTCTTTCCCGGTGTTTCCCCCAAGCTCGGCGGTGGCCAGCGCGGAAGGAATGACGCATGGGCCGGGGTGAATCAACATCCGGTACGAGTCGGACTGGTTGGTTACGTGCATCAGCTTGCTGTTGGCGAAGGCCGCTCCGCAGCGGCTCGCCCGGCCCCCATCGGCCAGGATAGTCGCCCCCGCAGGGTTGCTTTCTTCGGCTTTGGCCAAGTTGATGGCAGCCTTTCCGTGATGGGTTTCCGCTCCCACCAAAGAGACCACCGCTGCATGAAGCAGGGAAGCCTTTACCTTGTCCACGGCCTCCGGCGGCATGTCGTCGTAAGTAAGGTTGGACAGGAATTTAGAGAAGGTCCGGCTAAGAGAATCGGGCATGTTATCCACTCCGGCGCCAGGGTTTCAAGCCCCGGTCTTTGAGGACGGATATGGGAACGAGGCGTCAGGAATCCTTCAGGCTCCTGGCGAAGTCCAGCCACACCCGTGCGCAGGGAACGGGAAGTATGTGCTGGACGAACCCGGTAACTCCCGGGAACACCACCCGGCGGGCGTTTGGAAACAACTCTGACGCCCCGCGAAAGTCCCCCAAGACCTCCTCCCGCAAGCTTGCAGCAGCCAGGATGAGGGTGGGCGTTTGGACGTTCTTCAACAACGGGCCCAAGTCTCCGCCGGCGTTGCGCTGAAAGCCGCTTACCACGCTGGCGGGGGTGGCGGCCATCTGCGCCGCGTACCATCGAATGTAGGCAGGATCCACCATCTGAGGGTCCAAGCGACGGGTGATGGTGCTTTCAACCCAAGCGGCAACCCCTTCACGATCGATCAGGTCGGCGCTTTCCGCATGGTGAGGGTCCTGGAAGTTTGTCGGGGAGGTGCAGGCGGTAAGCGAGTGCAACCGCTCCTGGTGAAGCGTGGCGAACCGCATGGAAATGGAGCCGCCGACCGTCTCGCCGATGAGATGGAATTTGTCCAATTCCAGCTGGTCGGCGACTTGAAGAAGGTCGTTAGCAAAGTTGTCGATAGCCCACGGATAGCCCGGTTCCGGTACCGTGGATTGCCCCATGCCGCGCATATCGAACCGGACCACCCGGTAATGCCTTGCCAGAACGGGCATCCAGCCAAACCACATTTTGTGGTTCTTGGCCATGCCATGATGCAAGAGCACCGTCTCCGGCTTGGTCCAGGGATCGGTGAAGTCGTCTATTTTGTAGAAAAGCTCGGCCCCATCATCCAATCGCACATTCATGGCGGCCTCCCTGAGTGGCCAGTAACCGACCACCAGCCATTGATGAGTCTATATTGAGATTCCCTGCTCCACGAAAACCGATCTGGCAACCCGCATGGCGGTGCGGCTGGTGACAAACCCGCCGTAGAGCACCACTTGGATGAAGATTTCCATGATTTCAGTGGGGGTCATGCCGATCTGGAGAGCCCCTTGGATGCGGGAACGAATCTGCCGGTCGTACTGTCCGAGGACGGTCATGGCCGAGAGGGCGCATATAGCGCGGTCCTTGGAGTCCAAGTGGGGCCGTGTGTTGATGGCGCCCCAATGATACTCAACGATCAGCTTGTCAAGCTCTTCCTCCGGCGAGCCCGGCGGGATTGGCATCGCCGGGGGGCCCAAGACCTCGTCCCGCTTCTGATGCCCTATCTCGTGCAGGTCTTCGAGTGACATCTTCGTGTCGTAGACCAAGGTCGGAGTATATTGGATGCCCCGCTCTTCGAAGATTTCCTTGGCGGTGTTTATCGCGGCCTCCACCGCCGGGACTCCTACGTAGAAGGTCAATTGGATAAGCACTTCCACCACCTGATCGGGTTTCAACCCCAGGTTCAACCCCCGCTCAATGGTCCGGCGCAGTAGCGACAGTTGCCCCAAGGCCATCAGGGCAGATATGGTGCAGATTACCCGGCTTTCCGTGGAGAGCCCCGGGCGGCTCCATATGGAGCCGAACAAACACTCGTCTATGATCCGCTTCAAGTCCGGGGCAAGCTGGTCGATGCCGGGTACCGCGAAATGGCTCGCATCGCCGGCTGCCATTGCGACCCGCATGGCCTGTCCTTTCTCGAATCTCTCGTCCAAAGAAGTCAAATCTGTGCCTCCTTGCCTCAGGCGTGTGTAGGTATGTTAAAGGTCATTGCGGCCCGCGTGCTTGGTGTAGCGCCGCTGCGCGCCCGTCGCCAAACCCGGTATGATGCCTGACCTTCAAATTATAGCTTATGTTGAGTCCCAAGATAGAGACTGTTGCCTTGAACTGCGGGGCATGTGCGAGGTCCCGTGGATGACGCCCATCCTCGCGGAGACGAGGATTACTGCGAACGGATGACGGATGGCCCTGTCCGAGGCGATGAGCAGGCGAGTGCGCACAGATGGCGGAGGGAGAAAGGGGCTAAAATCCTCGATTTCTGTGTCATTTTGTATCATCGTGTGCCATTTAGCTTTACCGGATGGGTTGGAGTTATCGATGTTTGCGCTATTTTGCACAGTTTTTACCAGTGTTAAGGTTGAATCAACCAGGTTTTGTATCATTGTGTACCATTCCGATCTGGTGGCTTGGTCTGACTTGATAGCACGATCCCTCCGGAGCACCATCCGGGGCAACTATCATGGTAAGGCAGTGCATCCCCACATGGAAAGGGGCGAGTGTCATAGAAACATGGGCATGTGCAAAGCCGCGGGAGCTAACTCGCAGAGCCACCGCTATTCCCACTTTCGCGGGAATCCATACACCAGGGGTAAAGGAACGTTACCGTCAGCGAATAGCTCTGGATTCCCGCCTGCGCGGGAATGACGGGTGGGAGCGGTTATGAAGCATGGGGCATCACGGGTTGGGAGCGGTTATGAAGCGTGGGGCATCACGACCTCGGCTAACCACGCCATTCGGTCGGTTGTTTCATTCAGGTCCTGGCTGCGGATATCGAAAATGATGTGGTTGACGCCGATATCTTCGTAGGTCTGAATGTCCTGGAGCACCTGTTCAGATTCACCGGAGAACCTGCGCCGCTCCGGTCCGTTGGCTACTTGCCGGTCATATAAAGGGGCTTTCATGGCCACGTCGATTTCGGCCGGGTCACGTTGCGCCCGTTCAGCGTAACGGCGCAACGACACCAGGTTCTGCGCCAAATCCTCCGGCTCCAGTGGCGCCGCCGGTATTGCGCCCACAGGGTGCCAACCGTTTCCCAACTGGGCCGCCCGGCGGATAGCCCGCCGGCTTTGGCCGCCAACCCAAATGGGCGGATAGGGCTTCTGGACCGGCTTCGGCAGAAGGTTGATGTTAGAGAACCGGCAGTACTTCCCTTCGAAAGCAGGGGCATCGCTGGTCCAAAGCTCCTTGAAGGCCTTCAAATATTCGTCGGTAACGGCGCCCCGCTCGGCAAAAGGAGGGGTATCCAACGCTTGGAACTCCTCCTCCATCCAACCCACTCCAACGCCCAGGGTCAAACGTCCTTCGGACAGCACGTCCAGGGTGGCCAGCATTTTGGCAGTCAACAAGGGGTTACGGTACGGCACGATCATTACGCTGGGAACCAGGCGGATATTCTCCGTTATGCCGGCCAGAAAGGTAAGCACGGTCAATTGCTCCAGGAATTCGCCCGAACCGGCGCTTGGGAACTCCCCTCCCACGGTATACGGGTATGGAGAATCGATCACCTTGGGGACCAGGATATGGTCACCGACCACCATACAATGGTAGCCCAACCGGTCACCCCGGCGTGCGATTTCCGCCAAAGGGCCGGGGCGGGCAGTGGGCCCCTGGTTAGGCAAATAGAAGCCAAATTTCATAGGACACTTCTCCTGAACAAATTTGAGGGATCAGGTAGGAACCCTTTTATTATAGGCTCAGCGGAAACGCCCGCACCGCAGGGCCTTTTCATTTTCCGGATTGGGTTAAACGGGTCTCGTCTTTCCCGCGAAAGCCGGAACCTACCTGACCGTGGCCTATGGCAATCTTTTCGTGGCAGGACCACATGGATTCCCGCCTGCGCGGGAAAGACGAGAGAATGAAAAGGCCCTGGCCCGCATCGGCTAATTCTTGACACTAAATCTGCCTAACTGTAGACTTTTGGCTGCTAAAGCTTATGTGAGGTGGCCTGTGTCCCAGCCTGGTCAACTATTAACCGATGAAATGCGGCAGCAGGCAATTGGATGCGAAAGCCCCCGTGTCACCACCGAGGTGGAGAAAGGGGCCATTATCAAGTTTGCCCAAGCCATCGGAGACGATAATCCCCTCTTTACCGACGAAGTAGCTGCCCGGAAGGGCCCTCACGGCGGGTTGGTCGCCCCTCCCACGTTCCTCAGGTCCATCCTCGTTGGCCGCCCTGACCTGCCATTCGAGCTCTCGTTGGACCGGGTCCTTGACGGCGGAAGCGATTGGCAGTACTTAGAACCCGTAAGATCCGGAGACCGTATCACCGCTATCGCCACCATTACCGAAATGACAGAAAGAGCCGGGCGATTGGGGACAATGGTCATCAGCACCGTGGTATACACCTACCGCAACCAGTTCAACCAGATGGTGGCTACCCAGACCTCCACCACCATCCGGTATTAAGGACAAGCCGATGGCAGAGCAGATTTACTGGGACGACGTGACCGAGGGCATGGAACTACCCATCATGGTGAAACATCCCACCACCCAACAGTTGGTGATGTACGCCGGCGCGTCGGGCGACTACTATCAGATTCACTACGACAAGGACTTTGCCCAAGGCAACAAACTTGACGGGGTGATACTGCACGGGGCATTGAAAAACGCCTTCCTAGGCCAGTACATGACCGATTGGATGGGCCCGTTGGGAACCCTGAAACGGTTGACTTGCCAGTACCGGGGCATGGATTTCCCAGGGCAACCCATCACCGCCAAGGGCAGCGTAACGAAGCGTTACCACGACATGGGGCAGGACCTCGTGGAGTGCGAGATCTGGTTGGAGAACCCTGACGGCCAGAAGACCACTCCAGGGACGGCTACCGTGCAATTGCCCAGACGGTAGGCCACCTACTCAGATTCACTGCATAGATAACCGACCATCTTGGGCGCAGTCCGCGTCCAAGCCGTTTTTCATTGGGCTGCAAAGTATTCAGCGGAACAGCATAAGGAGCGTGTTATGGTAGACACGTTAAGGGACAAGGTTGCTATAGTCACCGGGTCAGGCCGGGGCGTCGGCCGGGGCGTCGCCAAGCTGATGGCGGCTGAGGGCGCCAAGGTGGTGGTTGTGGACCCTGGAGTCAACGTCGACGGGTCAGGCTTCGACCAATCGATAGCGGAAACGGTGGTCGGGGAGATACGGGACGAAGGCGGCGTTGCCGTTGCCTGCGCCGAGTCGGTTGCCACCATGGAAGGCGGCGAGCGGATTGTTCAGACGGCCGTCGATAATTACGGGCGGTTGGATATCGTGGTTACCTGCGCCGGCATCCTGCGGGACCGCATGATATTCAACATGACGGAGCAGGAATGGGACGACGTTATCGCCGTTCACTTGAAGGGCACCTTTACCGTGGTGAAACATGCCTGCATCCTGTTCCGCCAGCAACGCTCCGGGCGAATTATCACCTTCAGTTCCCAGTCGGGCTTGGTGGGCAACTCAGGCCAAGCCAACTACGGGGCGGCCAAGTCGGGGATTGCCGGATTTACCAAGGTTGTAGCGAAAGATATGGGACGGTACGGCGCCACCGCCAACTCCATCGCCCCCAGGGCCCAAACGAGGATGATCGGCGCCATACCAGACAGCGCGCAGGAAATTCGCGCCAGGAGCGGCGTGGCCTCCCTCGACGATGCGGACAACCCGCAACACCTGGACCCCGACGGTATTGCCCCGTTCGTTTGTTACTTGGCCACCGATTACGCCTCCAACGTCAACGGCCAGACCTTCCTGGTATACGGAGATACCATAGAGCTAATGTCCCAGCCCCGGCCCATGAGGGCCATCTACAACGAGAAGGGACATTGGGACATGGACGAGTTGTCCTCCCTGGCCCGGAACTACCTAACCAGGGACATCTACAACCCCGCCCCGCCCACGCCGCCGCGCTAGAGGAGGCGCTACAATTGGGAACGTTCCATTGGCCGTTAACGGTGTTGAGCACAGATGAAACCAGGGATGAGACCATCGAGGCGCCGGTTGACACCGGTGCTTCGTACACGCTGCTGCCGGGCTCGATGCTGCGCAGGTTGGGCGTCGTTCCCCAACGCCGCTTGGAGTTCGAGTCGGCCAACGGGGAGATTATCGAGCATGACATCGGGGAAGTGCGGGTCCGGGTTGACGGGGTCGAGGCGACGACGACAGCGATATTCGGAGGTGACGCCACCGAGGGCCTGATGGGTGCTCACACATTGGAAAGCGTAACCATGGTAGTAGACCCGTAAATAGACGATTGGCACCGACGCGGGCCCTGCTGATGTAGACGGGGGCACATCGCGGTACGGCCAAGGTCCATTCAACCCAATCACATAAGAGGCGAAACAATGCCCAATCTTCTGCAAGACAAGGTAGCAATCGTAACCGGCTCCGGCCGGGGTATCGGGAGGGGCGTCGCCATGCTGATGGCCCAGGAAGGGGCCAAGGTAGTGGTGGTGGACCCTGGGGTCAACGTCGACGGCACCGGCGCTGATCACTCCCTGGCGGAGGGCGTGGTGTCGGAGATCCGCCAAGCCGGCGGGACCGCGGTGGCGTGCATGGAGTCCGTGGTCACCATGGAGGGCGGCGAACAAATCGTACAGACCGCCGTGGAGAACTTCGGCAAGCTGGATATAGTGGTCACCTGCGCCGGGATTCTAAGGGACCGGATGGTCTTCAACATGACCGAGCAGGAATGGGACGACGTTATCGCCGTTCACTTGAAGGGAACGTTCACCGTGGTGAAACACGCCTGCATCCTGTTCCGCCAACAACGCTCAGGCAATATAATCACGTTCACTTCGGTGTCGGGACTGTATGGCAACTCCGGGCAGGCCAACTACGGTGCAGCCAAGGACGGCATCGCGGGTCTTACCCGTGTTCTCGCCCGTGACATGGGCCGCTACGGCGTAACGGCCAACTCCATCTCTCCCGGAGCCAACACCAGGATGATCGGCACAGTCCCCGACGAGGCCCGGGCTCTCCGCACCGCACGGGGCATCGGCGGCTCCGCCGGACCGGCCCCACAACTTCGAGGCGAGGGAGACGACATCGCCCCCTTCGTTACGTGGCTGGCGTCGGATGAGGCATCTCACGTAAACGGACACATTTTCCACGTTAACGAGGGCTTGGTCAGCTTGATGAACAATCCGGACCCGGTAAGGACCATTCATAAAGATGGCCGCTGGACGGTGGAGGAACTGGCCAAGGTATTCCCGGCGACCATCGGCGTGGAGTTGTTCAATCCCGCGCCGGTGCAACCACCTCGGGCATAAGACTGGCTCGGGAGGCTTGAGGATGATATGACAACGGAAACGCCAGATTCCCCGCAGCCACCACTGATGGACGTTGCTGAGGTGTACCGCACCCTGGGGCGACTGGAAGAGGGGCAGAGCCAACTTAAAGACCAACTTGTGCGGCACGAAGAGCGCAATGAACGGCAGTTTGAGCGTATAGATGAGCGGTTTAACCGTATGGATGAGCGGTTTGCGGGTATAGATGGTCGGTTTGCGCGTCTCGAAGGCCGCATTGACCGGCTGATGCTTCCGCTCTTGGCAATCGGCGCAACTATAATTGTCGGGTTTGGGGGAGTTATCCTACAGAATACGTTGAGCGGTTGATAACCCTCCCGCTTAGAAGCGGCACAGGGCATCCCATTTCGCACTTAAAAATCGAGGTGTCTCTTGATTACGAGCTTCTCAGCTTCATACGCCGGCCACGTTGTGGACGACAACCTTGGGTTCCAGGGCACGGCGGCCAACGACCGGTTATACCCCAACGAACGGCTTGCGCAGGCAGCCGATTGGGCGTTGGACATTGCGCAACTCCTGGACGCGCAGGGTTACGACGAGTTCTGGATGGCCGAGCACCACTTCCAGCCGGAGGGGTACGAATGTATCCCCAACCTATTGATGCTCAACCTCTACTTGGCCACACAGACCAAGCGTCTCAAGTTCGGTTGCGGCTTCAACATCGCGCCCATGTGGCACCCACTGCGTCTGGCGGAAGACTTCGCTATGGCCGACATTCTGACCAACGGCAGGGTTGTCTTCGGGGTAGGACGCGGCTACCATAGCCGCGAGGTTGAGACCTTTGGATCGCCCATGCTTGACGGGGACGCCAACCGGGAGTTGTTCGAAGAGCAGGTGGAGGTCATTCTCAAGTCTTTCCGGGAAGAGTCGTTCAGCCACGAGGGCAAATATTATCAAATTCCAGCCAAGGTGCCTTACCGCGGCTACCAGCTTGAGAAATTGAGCTTGGTGCCCCGGCCCATCCACCAGCCGGTGGAAGTCTGGCAACCTCTTGTAAGCGGCAACCCGCGCGGGATCGACTTCATGGCCAGGATGGGGATCAGACCGCTGATTTCCAACAACCCGGAGAAGACTCTGGCGGAGCGGTTGAAGCTCTATCAGGAGGCTCTCCACAACCACGGTCAGGAGGCCGAGTTGGGGGAGAACGTGGCCTTGGGCTACCGTTTCTTCATCGCCGAGACTCAAGAGAAGGCGATGGAGTTGGCGCGTCCTTACTTTGAGGAAGCGATGAAGTTCGCTGCGCCATTGGGACTTATGGCGCTGTCCCAAGATCAGATTAACGCGGTAGCTAACCCAAGCGGGTTCCGAGGGGTGTCATTGCCTACCCTGGAAGACGCGGTGGAAGGAAAAACCTGGCTTTGCGGCCCAGCGGAGTCAATCGTAGAGCACCTGCAAAAGGTACAGGAGCAATACCCAGGGGTGGACCGCGTCAACCTGGGAGCCGTTATGGGGATGCCATTGGAGGTCTTCAAGAACCAGCTAACCCAATTCGCCGAAGAGGTAATGCCGGCCTTCACCAAGTAGCCGCCGCGCAGGCGTTTTCGCCCACAACCAATAAATCGCAAGGAGATACACATGCCCGACCAACCCAGCGACAAAGCGGTAGCACGGATGCGCAACTTCGTGGACAAGTATTGTGAGAAATCAGGGACCAACATCCACCCGGTGGATGGAATCGCCGAGGAAGTAATTCTTGGTTTGGCGCGGAACGTAGACGAAATCGGCAGGCCTCTATGTCCTTGCCGCTTCTATCCCGACAAGGTTGAAGAGGTCAAGTACCGGACATGGCTTTGCGCCTGCGATGACATGCAGATTTACAAGTATTGCCACTGCCTGTTGTTCGTCAACAAGGAAGGAATGCCCATTACCGAGTACCTGCCTGAAGACCACGAGGGGCTCCAGATTTACGGGGTGACCAAGGACGATCACCCGGACAAAGGACGCTCCATGCGCAACAAAGCGGAGGAGCGAGAAGTGGAGCGGCAGGAACGCCCGTCCTAACGCAAGAGCAGCCGGCACACGCGCCGAAGTTAATCAGACACCCCTGGATATGCGCTGGCCTAATACATGGTCAGCGCATTGGCGTTTAAGGCATGTAGTCAGGGGAGCGCGTCTACGAATTCTCACGCCCCTAACCCGTGCTACAATCACTGCGTTTCGTCGCTAATCTAAAAACTTGGTGCTGCCGAAACGCCACGCCATTCGAAGAGGTCTTATGAGAGAGAACACGCTAAAGCAGAGGTTGCAAGACGGACAAGCGGTGTTCGGGGTGATGATTACTTTCCCTTCGGCCACTATGGTCGAGATGTTGGGCCACTTGGGCTTTGACTGGGTGTTGATCGACAACGAACATGGCTCGATCACGGTGGACAACTCGGAGGACCTGGTCCGCGCAGCGGAAATCACCGGTATGGCGCCCATTGTGCGTCCGGTGGGCAACAAGCCTGAAATTATCGCGCCTTTCCTGGACAGGGGCGCTTGGGGAGTGCAAATTCCCCACGTCAACACCGCCAAAGAAGCCCGGGCTGCCGTCGACGCCGTGAAGTACCCTCCGGTGGGGAACAGGGGCCTGTTCAGCGGGAGCCGTCCGGGGGGATACGGATTCGCTGGAGCAACGGCCGATTACGTAGACGAAGCCAACCGGAATACGCTGGTCTGCCTGATGCTGGAGGAAGTCGAGGCCATCGAGAACCTTGAGGAGATGGTCACCGTAGATGGAGTTGATGTGTTCTTTATCGGGTCGGGTGACTTGTCCGCATCCATGGGGTATCCGGGGCAGCAGACCCATCCCGAAGTACAGGCCATGATGGAGAAGGGCATCACCATTATCCGGGAGGCGGGCAAGATTGCTGGTTGCAGTTGCCCAGATTCCTACGTGCCCAAGTTCCTGGGGATGGGCGTTCAATACTTCCACGGCAGCGTCAGCCGGTTGTTGCAGTCCTCCAGCGACAGCTATCTGGAAGAGATGCGCAAGGCGGCGAGCGGGGCAGGATTCTAATCGGCCGCGGACCAGGTTTGGGTAACCGTCGTCACAAGCCTATGCCTTTTAGCTGCCACGGGTCAGATTAGCAAGGAGCCAACATGGAGCTGAGGGTCCTGGGCGCCCACAACATGGAAAGCAAAGATACCAGCTTCGCGTCTTACTTGGTCGATGGAGTTTTAGTCCTCGATGCCGGGGGCTTGACCCGGGCGTTGACTTTCGAGGAACAAAAAGGCATCCGGGCCGTTCTCCTCTCACACCGGCATTTCGATCACGTCAGAGACCTTCTTCCTTTGGGGATTGGGCTGCGCACTTCGGAGCACCCGGTTGACATTTACGCCATCGAGGACACGGTAGAGTTCGTCTCCGATAAGCTGCTGGACGGCAGCCTGTACCCCAACTTCCTCCGCTGGCCCACGCCGGAAAACCCTATATTCAGGCTGCATACCCTGGAGTTTTTCCACGAGTACGAGATATTAGGCTACAAAGTGAAGCCGGTGCCGGTGCCCCACACTGTCCCGGCGGCCGGGTTCCAAATTTCTTCCGGTGACAGCAGCCTTTTCTATACCGGGGACACCGGGGACGGGCTGAGCGAGGTCTGGCCTCACGTTTCGCCCTCGACCATCCTGGTAGAAGTCACCTTAGGCAACAAGGCTGAGGAAGCGGGGGCGGTGATCGGCCATCTGACTCCGCGGTTGCTCGAGAAGTCCCTTGCCGATTTCGTTAGTCAAAAAGGCTATGCCCCAAAGATCATTGTCGCTCACATCAACCCACCCTGGGAGGACGCCATCCGGAGGGAACTGGCCGACGTGCAGGAACGTTTGGGGTTGGACATTCTGGTTTCGTCCGAGGGTATCACCGTTACAGTGTGAGGGGACGGCTAATCCAAAGCGTGAACCGATACATTTTCGCTAACGAACGTTAACAACGTTGTTTGCGAGGCATCCCACGCAGTCTGCGAGGGCGGGTGTATCTACCAAAGCGCGGAGGAATACTCCGCGCGCTCCGTTGATGTCGCGTTCAACGGTGACGCCGTCTTGACCGGTGATGTAGCGGGCTCCACCCAGCTTGTTCACTATCTCTCCGCTCCAGCTGCAGGTCTTACTTGTATACGCTTCGTTGGTCAGGAGCACCTTGGCCCCTGTCTGGTACGCTTTCCACAGTAGGAACCTCTGGAACCGGTAGTGAGCGAAGGTGAGAAGGGAACGTACGCTTTTGCTTCGTAGTTTTCGGCCTCCTTTCTTTGACATGTCCTGGGTCTCGAAGGTGGGCAGCAGGATGAGGTCGAAGTCGTCGACTAGGAACCGTGCTGTTTGGTGATGGAGTTCATCTACCAGGTTGCGAATGCGGTTGCGCATCCTGTCGGCAGCCTTCTGCATGTTGCGGCGTTTGGTCCTGGGCGCCTTGGCGGTTTTGCTTATGAGGTTGTCCAAGTGTTGGCAGAGGCGTTGGATTCTGCCGAAGGCGCCTTGGGCTATGTGTCCGGCGTCTGTTTCTGAGAACCAGGTGATGAACGTCCTTATGCCCGGGTCCAGGGCAACTACGCGGTCCCATTCTCTGCTGGCCTGTTGCTCCAGGTCCGGGTTGTACTGGATTGATGCGGACAGGTGGTATTGTCCGTTGTGGAGTGTGAGGCGGGAGTCCCCGTGGTTGCCGGGTGGTTGTTCCGCCATTTTGAGGTTGCCCAGGAGTCTGGGATATACACCGTTTTGAAACACTGCCTTCGCTGGGATGAAGCAGTTCTGGCGTGGGTTCCTGCGGCTTCTGAATCCTGGAATTGCGAATTCCTGGTCGGTCCTCAGTCCTTGGGCTTGGTCCTGTTTGAGGCTGGCGTTGTATTTTTTGGCGTTGCTTACGGCTTTGCAGGCGTCCCGGACTGCGATGCTTTTGACTTGGTAGGGTGCGGGTTGGAGCCGGAGAGGGGTGGCTTTGATGATGGATGTTTTGATCTTTTTCCAACTGGCGGTGGTGCCAGGTTCGCGCAGGGTTTCGATGGTCTTGTTGTAGCACCACCGTGCGGCGTCGAGCCAGAGCTTAATCGTTTGTCTCTGTTTCCTGCCGGGGTAGAGTCTGGTCTTGCTGGATTGCTTTACGGTAGCGGCGGAGTCCGTGGAGTCGGCAAGAGAAGGTATGGAGGATGGCGAGAATATCCTGGGTAAGTTCGGACTCGGGGCTTGCGTCCTGGTTATTGAGAACCAGGATAGTTCCTCCGTTTTGGTGTGTAAGCCATTCGATGAGTTCGAAGCCGAACCGCGCGAGGCGGTCGCGGTGGGCAACCACAATGCGGAGCTTAGCTCCTTGGTGAAGTCGTTCCAGTATGGAGAGCAGTCCTTTGCGTTGCCAGTTAAGGCCTCCGCCGATGTCAGTGATGATGTTGGCATTGGGGAATTGTTCCTGCATGAATTGGACTTGTCTGAGGAGGTCGTCTTTTTGTTTGTGGGAACTGACGCGGCAGTAGCAGATGGTCTGGGGTTCGCGGGTTTTTCCGAGGAAGGCTTCTACGTCGTAGCGTCTTTGTCCTGAATTTGTTTTGAAGGAAGGGATGATACCTTGGTCTGCGTACCGTCTGAGGGTATTCTGGTGGATGCCCAAGAGGGCGGCGGCCTTTCTGCCTGGAAGGTATGCCATTGGGTTGTATTATCCAGTATTAGTCAACTTACTGGGTTCTAGTCTTTAGCCCTTCTCACGTTTTGCCTACTTGTACTGGCCCGGTTGAGGGTCAGCACTCTGAGGTTGACCGTCAGGTGAACACCAGCCATACTTCCGTCCAAGCGATACCTAACCGACACACTGGCGCAGCGAGGGTCCGACATGGTCAAAGAAGTGTATTTCTTCACCGAGATGGGCTACACCGATTACTCCCAGGACGAGGCCCAACGCTTGGGGTACAACAACCTGATGTTCCCCAACGAGCAGTTCCGCCCGGAGAAAGCCCAGGAACTCTATGGGATGTACTTCGAGGAGTTACAGTACTGCACGGAAGCGGGTTTCGACGGGGTGATGATCAATGAGCATCACAACAACCCCTTGTGCATGATGCCGTCGGTCAATGTCATCGGTTCTGTGCTGGCCAGCACCACCAAGAAGGGCAAGATAGTATTTCTGGGCAACGTATTGCCCATTCACGAGAACCCGTTGCGGGTGGCTGAAGAGATCGCCATGATCGACATCCTGTCCGGCGGACGCGTAGTGTGCGGGTTCGTCCGGGGCATCGGCCAGGAGAGCATGGCCACCAATACCAACCCCATCTACAACCGGGAGAGGTTCGACGAAGCGCACAACGTCATCATCAAGGCTTGGACCACTCCCGGTCCCTTCCGTTACGAAGGCAAGCACTACCACTACCGGATCGTCAACCCGTGGGTAATGCCGCTGCAGAAGCCTCACCCGCCTGTGTGGATTCCGGGTGTAGCCTCACCGGAGTCGGTGGTTTGGGCAGCCAAGCATAAATACCCTTACATCGCGCTGGCGCCGCCGGTAAATCTTTTGAAGGACATCTACGACCTTTATGGCCGCACCGCAGAGGAAGACGGCTGGACCGCCACTCCGGAGAACCGTGGTTACGCTATACGGGTAGCTGTTGCCGATTCGGACGAACGTGCTTACGAAGAGGGAAAGAACTTCTACTGGCAACTGGGAACGTCATTCGGCGTAACACCATCCCATTGGCTTGCGCCGCCCGGATACATGACCCGCGCCGCCATCCAAGGACCGCGGGAGCAGGCACGCCGCAGCGTTCAGACCGTGGTACCCGGCGGCCCAACGGTACCATACGAGGAAGCGCAAGCCACCTCCCAGATAGTCACCGGCAACCCGGACACCGTGGTGAAGAAACTCAAGCGCTTGATTGACGTGATCGACCCAGGCTACCTGGTGTTCTGGGGCCGGGAAGGGCACATGTCTCACGAAACGGCCATGCACGGCATCGACCTGATGTCCCAGGAAGTGATACCGGCAATAAAAGAGTACCAGGCCCAGCGGGAGGAGTGAGTCAGCCGTTAAGGAAGTTGCCGGCCCAAATGAAGAGTAGAAAGCTCCGCTAGCCGGTGACGAAGCTGTTGACGACAACGGCGACGACCAAGGCGCCCCCGATGCCCAGCACTGCGAAAAAGAGGCGATCTATCCGGCGGTAGACATCCCCGAAATCGGACCGCATCTCAGAACGCACTTCCCGTATTTCGGAACGCACATCTTGCAACCCGACCTGTAGTTCACGCTGGCCCTCCAGGAGAGCGACGGTGTCGCCTTCCAATCGTCCGATGGCACGCCATATTTCAGCCGCGTCAAGTACTATGTTGTCCGATTCGCCGGTTGTCATCCCTCATCTTCCCCAAGGTCCGGTGCGCCATAATTTCGCCGACAATCCGCCATATCCATAATCGTACACCGGGGTTTGGCCTAACTCAAATTTGTTATTTCCAAGGAAATTCGATCAGCCCTGCCGGACTACGCTCCTTTCAATTTACGATTTACCGGGTCACGGCTTACCGGGCGTGATATACTTTTCCGGCAACTTGACGGAATGCGACACCTTCCCCAAGACATCAACGGCCACACCCTGCCTGGAACTGCACTAACGACCATCCCAGAGCACATGGGAGCAAGCGGGCCGTTGGAGGCGCGCCCATAGTGACTATTGCCGGCTTTCTCCTCCTGGGGTCCGGGTTTTTCCTCATAACCCTGGTCATTGTCCCTGAGATTACCCACAGGCTTCGGACAGGCACTTTTTACAGCCGGACGCCCATCTACTACGGCTGGATTGTGCTGCTTACGGGAGCATTGGGGGCCTTTGCCGCCGTCAGTGTAGCTGGGGCAGTGCTGGGAGGGCTTCAGTCCCTGATTTCCGACGACACGGGCTGGAGCCGGGCATCCATTGGTTTCACGGCCACTGCCGGCGTTTGGATGTCCGGCGTGACTGCGCCTTTGCTGGGTCCGTTTGCCGACCGTTGGGGGCCGCGGTGGCTCATGCCCTTGGGGACCATATTCCTGGGCTTGTGTATGGTCGCCCTCGGCGGAGTCAACGCCGTTTGGCAATTCTTCTTAATTGCCCTGTTGGCCCGCGCGATAGGACAGCCGATATTCATCGGGCTTCTGCCCCGGACCATGGCAGTGAATTTCTTTCAGCGTCGCCGCAACCTGGCCCTTGCTTTCACGTCGCTGGTAAGACCAGTCGCCAGCGCCATCAACATCCAAGTCATACTGGCCATAGCGGCGTCCAAAGGCTGGCGGGCCGGGTTTCGCTATCTGGGATTTGTTACGCTGGTCCTGACCATTCCCATATTTCTGGTCGTGCGGCGCCGTCCTGAAGACATCGGCTTATTGCCGGATGGTGACAAATCCGACGGCGCGTCCCGCCGTAGTCCTGGCCCCAGTGCCACTCAAGTCCCGCAACGGCCTCAACAGCCCTCCGGGCCAAGCCAACCCGTAAATGAATGGACAGCCCGCCAAGCCATGGGCACCACCGCCTTCTGGTTGGTGTCGGCTTCAACGTTCCTGGTCTTGGCGGCGGCTTCGGGAATCGGCTTCAATATGGTGCCGTACTTCATAGAAACAGGCGGACTGTCCACAACCCAAGCCGCGACTGTACTGAGCGCCAGTACGCTTTTGTCTCTTTGCAACTTGGGGTGGGGATTTCTTGCAGACAAGTTTTCACCGCGTCAAATAACCCTGTGCGGCTACCTCACAACGCTGGGAACACTGTTCTACATGTTCACGGTGAACAACCTGGCGTCCGCCTGGATATTCGGCGTTACTTGGGGGGTATTCAGTTCTGCGAGCGATGCCCTGGTCTCAATGATCATGGCCCAATACTACGGCCGCAGTTCTTATGGGACCATCATGGGCGCGTTGCGGCCTTTCGAAGCCGCCGGCCTGGGCGTAGGGCAAAGCCTTGGGGCACTGATCTACGACTTCACCGGCAGCTATCGTCTGCTCATTGTCATCTCGGTGGTGTTTTACGTCACCGCGGCTGTGTTGATATTCCTGGCCCGTCCGCCTACCGCCCGTCGCGAGGCCCCCTCTCCGCCAGCGCAGGAAGCGACTTTGACAGCGTAAGCCTGTCCGGGTCAGGCGATGGCGGCCTCAATTCCGATCATAGTGGCAATTTCCGGGGTATTGGAAACGGCGGGCTCCCATGCTTTAGCGACCGATGCAAAACTTGACTTGGCTCCATCCCCCTGGCCTTGCGACGCCTGCACTCGGCCCAACCAGAAAGTGTCACGAACTGAGTCGCGCTGGTTCAGCCTGCTCCGCAGAATTTTCTCCGCCTTCTTCCATTCTTCGGCACGGATATAGGTCTCGAGCATCGTGTCTTCAAATACCTCGCGCTGGGCGTGACTGCCGCCAATGCGCACCAATTGGGAGAACATCGGCTCCATCAGGCACACCGCACCGGCGTAGTCCTCACGGGCGAAGGCGTCAATCCCCCGCACCAGCGGGAGGACGATGTCCTTGGTAAAGGAGTCTCCTCCATTGGCGATTTTTCGCAGCCGGTCGATCATGCGGGCCATCAATTCATGTTCGCCGCTGCCAGCGAAGGCCAACGCGGCGTGAGCGTCCCTGAAAGCGACGCCCGCGCGCTCGGCGGCCGGGGCTGCCAGCACGAGCACCTCGTCCCAAGGCTTGGCTGGAGGGACGCCGCTGTACATCTGCAAACGCCACATCAACGAGGCGCTGTCGTTCAACGTAGCCATAGCCTTTGAGACCACCGATGGACGGATGAAGTTCTCGTAACGGTCCAAGGTCTCCTGATACTTGCCCAGAGCCAACTCAAACAATGCCAAGTGCCAGGACAAGTGAACGTAGGATGACGCGGGCGAGTCGAACCCGCGCAGCCAACCTCCCAGGAAATCTTCACCGGTGGCGGCATCGCCCTGCTCGAAGTGGACATGAGTCATGGAGTGGCAAGCCACTGCATTGGTGGGGTTGATGTCCAAGGACGTCTGAGCGTATCTCATGGCGTCATCCAGTTGTCCCGTCTCATGATGTGCGAAGGCGTATTCAGCCAGGAAAGCCCAATCGTCCATACAGTGGGGCGCGACTCCCCTCAGCAAAGCCAAGTATTCGGATGGGAAATCAGGAGCACCGGCGCCGCTGCACCCCAGCATGTACAAGCGGTGCGCCAGCCGCATCAGCAACCCGTCGGTGGGGAACTCGGCCAGATGTTCTTTGATCAAGGCTATGGCAGCGCGACCCTTGCCGTTGATCCAATGGTTCACAGCCTCGATTTGCTGCTGCTCACGTCTGGTAATCCCGGCAGTCAGCTTCAAGGCACAGTCCATGGCCTGCCTGGCCTCGTCGGGCCGAGCTTTTTGCTGCTCGAAATAGGCCAAGCTCGCGTGGGCCATAGCGAACCCTTCATCCAGCTCGATGGCCTCCTGGAATTTCAACTCCGGACCATGGTTTTGAGACAGAAGCCTGTCCATGCCTTCCTGCCAAGCTTCCGCAGCGACCACTGAACTCGTGCTGAGGCCCATCCCGAAACGGTCTTTAATCTGACTTTGCATCCCAACCCCCCGTTAGTTGGTAAGATGTACCGTCGCCATCAACAGGCGACGTTCTGTTGTCTGATCATTATAGCCCAATGCGCCGCGTCTGGTTCATGCCGGAATGCTATGGTCAAGGAGTAAGTCCGCTTTGCAGATTCCCATGGTCGAACGTATACGCAATTGGAGGCCACCGACGCCGTTTTACTACGGCTGGCTGGTGATCTTTACCGGGGCTTTCGGAAACTTCGTGGCCACCAGCGTGGCCGGCGTGGTGCTGGGAGGTATACAGGGGCTGATTACCAGAGACATGGGTTGGAGTAGAATCACCATAGGGGCCACCGCCACTGCGGGCGTATGGATCACGGGAGTGACTGCGCCCATCGCAGGGAAGCTGACCGACCGCTACGGCGCACGCTGGTTGATGCCGATGGGGACATTACTCACGGGGCTTTGCCTTTATTCCTTGGGGAACGCCACCCGCTTATGGCAGTTCGTCGTCCTGGCAATATTGGGACGGGCGATCAGCCAGCCCCTCCTCATAGGCGTAGTGCCGCGGACCCTGGCCGTCAATTTCTTCCTGCGAAGACGCAACACCGCGCTGGCCTTGATCGGGATGTTCAGGCCGATTGGGGCCTCCATCAACATTCAAGTTATTTCCACCATCGCCGAATTTCAAGGCTGGCGGGCCGCGTTCCGGTATTTGGGGTTGTTCAGCCTGTTGCTAACGTTGCCCATGGCCCTGGTAGTGCGGCGCAGGCCAGAGGACATCGGCCTGCTGCCCGACGGCGACCACACTCAAAGCGTACCCATTGCCCACGACACAGCGTCCACCAGTCCGGCGGCGTCGCAAGCGTCGGAACCAGACTGGACAGCAAGTGAGGCATGGCGCACAAAGGCCTACTGGATACTGGCGATAACCGCTCTCCTGGGGACTTCCACCAATGCGGCCGTCGGCTTCAATATCGTGCCGCACTTGGCGGAAACGGCCCAATTGACTACCACGCAAGCTGCGGGCGTTCTGAGCCTTGGCACCTTTCTGTCGTTAAGCAATCTTGGGTGGGCCTACTTGGCTGACAGGTTCACTCCGCAGGTATGTCTCGTTTGGGCAATGGCATTATCCGCTGGATCGATCATGTACCTTCACACCGTAGACTCATTAGTCTCGGCCTATATCTTCGGCATATTATGGGGTGTAACCAGCGGCACGTCCGGGGTATTAATCTCGATGGTCATCGCTCAGTTCTTCGGCCGCAACTCTTACGGGGCAATCGCAGGGACTTTCCGGCCCTTCGAAGCCGGCGGACTGGGCACGGGGCAAATCCTGGGGCCGATCATCTACAATGTATTCGGGTCTTACAAGTGGCTGTTCATCAGCATATTGCTGGGGCACATATTGGCGTCCGTCCTGGCGTTGGTGTGCCGCCCACCCCGCCCGCCTGCGCGAACTCAGGCGGTATGTGGTTGACCTCCTCGTCACCTCCGGCGAGAGCTAAAAACAGGATACGGCGCGTCAAACCCGTCGCGGGCAGCAACGTCGCATTCAGACCGCCGCCCGCTCCGGAAGCGGCCAGGCAATAGCCTGTTCCAGCCGCGAATCACCGGCCCCAGCAACGGCCCGCCCAGCAGCATAGTGACAACCGCCACAACGGTGGCCCCCCCAACTAGCTGTGAAGAAACGGGTACAAAGGCCAGGCATCCTGCACTAAGAGACTATCTCAAAACAAATCAGTCTCGCTGGTTTCCTCATGTCGCTGACCGAGGCCTATAGATTCCCGCCTGCGCGGGAATGACGGGTGCCTGCGTGGGAATAACGCATTGGGTGCTGCTGCAAGTTTTGAGATAATTTCTAAATAGAAACCCGCATCCGCATAAATGATGACCTGGGTAAAACCAAAGGCAAGAACACTGAAGCACTTGGGAGCGACGGCCTTGCCCGTAATTGCCGGACCGAAGTGCAGGGGAGTGATTGGCATGGCTAGCCAAACGCCGCGGCGTCCCCGCTAACCCGAGGCAGCCAGTTCATGAAACACTTCATGCCAGACTTCATCGCTGCCTCGACCCATACCGTTGCGGTGAACGATTACCCCTTGGGAGTCGAAGGCGATTTTGGTTGACTGTATGGTCACTTTGAAGTCGGTCAGCAGGTCTCCCAGCGGTATCGCCACCGGCCAAGGGTAGCCTTTTTCCACGCGGAACTCTTCAAACATGTTTATGTCTTCGCCGGGAAAGACGCCCACCGCGTAGAATGAGACTTGGTCGGAGTATTCAGGGTAAATCCTTTTCAACCGCCGCAACTCAGCGGTACAGACTCCTCAAGTGGTGGCGAAGAAAAACAGGAAGGTGGGGCGGCCGTCGTCTATCAATTGGGCGGATGAAATTGTTGTCCCGTCCGCTAATCCCAAGTTGAAAGCGGGAATGCGGTCGCCTTCATCAGCGCCTACCTCGATTCCCTCAATGGGAATCCGATGCACCTCCCCGGGCGTCGCCAGGTTTACATCCACCGTGGGAGCGGAGGATCGAGCTGGGTCGGAGCGGCGCAACTCGCTGGAGTCGGAACAGCCCATAGCCGCAAGCGAAACGGTTAAAAGTACCATCAAAATGCCCATGAAAGTTGACAGCCTCATGAACTTGCCCCCCTGCCAATTGACAGTCCAGTGATAGTACTCAATCAGGGAAACGTAGTCTTCTATCTTATGCTGATATTGTATCGCCCAGAGGACACTTCAGTCCTTCCGCTCATTGTGCAAGGCTTAAAATCCCCGCGGAGTGTTGGATGGCACAACGCCTCAGTCCAGAGACCAAACCTCGAAGTCCTCGAATTTCGTGCTGTATCCGTGGAATTCGGCTCCTTCGTAGAATCCGGTGGCAACCCAAATATCCCCGCTTTCTGGACTTGGACCAATATCCAACCGACCGACAAATTCCCCGTTAATCGAGAGCAACCCCGCGCCGCCGACTGCCGCAATGGCGATACGGTTCAAGTCACCTGGGCCAAGGTTCAGGGGCGCCGCGCCGCTAACTTCATAGGATGGGGAATCAGAGCCGTCTCTAACAAAATGCAACCAGGTCCCATCACTGTTGATGACTACCCCTTGAAACTGTTCGTTGCCCGAGTGTCTGAATAAGATACCGTGGCTCCAAGGGCCAACAGTCTGAGAGTACGGGTTTACGAAGCTCGCATGAGCCAAGAAGTCCTTGACGTCGATGCCCATTGCGTGACCTCGGATCTCCCCGTCATCCTTGTGTGGTAGCTCGCCGTCCTTGGTTCCTGCCCACTTGGTTTCATTGACCCTGAATCCTCGGAATACTGTTGACCGCCCCAGTGTTTCGTGGCCTCTATAGTAGCCGGTGATTACCGATACATCGCCGGCCTCGCTTCCCTGAGAGAGAGTTAACCCGGAGATGAACTCCCCGTTCAAAAAGAACAGGCCTACCTGCCCTGCGGCCACAAGTTGTATTTCGTTGGCGTCACCGGAACCGGTCTTCAAGCTTTGGATACGTCCACTGTCCAGTTCAACGTCAACTCCCTGTTGTCCTTCCCTCCGGTAATGGCCCCACTTACCATTACCGGAGACAATGAGTATGCTGAGGCGGTCTTCTTTCGACTGACGGAAGACGAATCCATAGTCCCAATTTTCTCCTCCTTCCGGATTGTCAAAAACAGCCATTGCTACGAAGTCAGACAATAACACTCCTGAATTGAACTCCTCAATGAATTGGTCTGTATCGTGCTGAAGCACTCCGTCTTCCGGCCCAAACCGACGTACCCCGGCCTGTTGCCACCCGGAAGTAGGAGTCGGCGTTGGAGTCAGAGTAGGCGTAAGTGTCGGAGTGGGTGCAGGCGTGGCTGTCGGAGTGGGTGTAGGTGTAGCCTTGATGGTTCCAATCTTCAGAGAGGGGAGAACATCAGAGACAGTGCGCGCCGATACGGCGAACCCGAATCCTTCCAAGGGTACGCCAAACAGTGATTCCCGAACAACGAAGGTATTTATCCCCACGACCTCGGCGTCGAGAGTGATTAGAGGCCCGCCGCTATTGCCGGGATTGATTGCCGCGTCAGTCTGGACCAGCCATCGCTGGGTGGCATTGTCAAACATTACACGCGATACCACACCGCTAGTAATCAAGGCCTGGCCACTTCCAAGCGGATATCCCATCGCGAACACCGCCTCACCCGGCGTTAACTGCTCACCAGCCAAGGGCACGGCGTGAAACTGGGCAGAGCAACAAATTTCTAGGGCGGCCAAGTCCTTTTCTGTGTCGTATCCCAAAAACCTGGCCGGGTAAGAACTCGAGTCGTTGACAATGACGTCGATGTCGTCGCCTTGCTGGACGACATGATAATTGGTGAGTACAAGCCCGGCTCCCCGCTCGTCGACTTCCACGATGACGCCTGACCCCGACCCTGCCCCGGCGATGACCTGAACCACGCTGGGTCGAACCTCGGATACCACCGACGACAAGTTCCGCGTGGTAGCAGGGGTCGCCATCGGCACTTGAGTAGGAGCCGGCGCTAATGTCGGTGTAGCTGCGGGCAAAGGTTCAGCCGTTGGAGTCGGGGCCGGACTCGGTGTAAAGGTTGGGGGAGGCGGCATTGAAGTGGGCATTGGGGTAGGTATCGTGGTGGGGGTAGGCGCCAGTGTAGCAACCAAAGTTGGCGGCGGCGTGGGGGCCTGAGTAGACGTCGCCTCCAAGGTTGCTTTAATGCTGGCGGAGACGGTGGCGTCAATGTTCGGAGTAGGCGTAAAGGTAGGCGCAGGCATCGCCGAACTGACCGCCGCCTCCACCGTCGCCCCTATATCGGGCGGGGGGGCCTGTTGGCAAGCCGTTAGCGCGACAGCGTAAGACGCCAATAGCGCCAAGGCGAGAAGAAAACGCGCTCCTCGGTTTGTAGTTGAGAGTCTGGGTTTCAAGCTAACACGCTGGCTGGGTCCACCGAGCAACCGTGCCTCGACGGCCTCCAGCGCCACGGCCTCCAATAATCTCCAAGTAGATGGAATGGGGTAAACATCAAATGGTCACCCCTGCAACACACCTTCAACCGGCGAAATGGCCGGTAACCGGTTGGTGGCCGGCGTTTTCTACATAAGGTTCCTCACGGAACAGGGCCATGTCTTTCATCAAGGGGATGTCCTGGATGGAGAACAGTATGGACTCCTCCATTTCATCGCTGGCGTGTTCATGCCAAGCCCAGGACGGCACAACGAAGAAATCTCCTTCCTTCCAATCGAAACGCTGGCCGTTGATCACGCTGTATCCTTGGCCGCGGAACACTTGGTACACTTTGCTACTGGTGTGGCGGTGGGCCTTGGTGCGGATGCCCGGCCGTATCAGTTGCGCCCAGCAGGTCATCGACCGCAGTACGGGCCGCCCCGTGGTTGGGTCGCTGAACTCCATCGCCACGTCATCGAAGGGGTCGGACCCCAACTCCGACAGGCCTTTGAGAGCCTCGTAGGTGCGGTCCCACTTATAGTGCCACAGTGGTGAATAAGGGACTTCTTCCGCGCCCCAAACGGGCCGCAGCGCGCCGGAGGCGTACTTGCGTATTGAGTCGCCAACGCCGGTGATGGGTTGCTGGTCTTCGGGGAACGCCTCGTAGAAGTTAGCCCTGAGATACCCTACAAGGGGAACATCCAAGCCGTCCAACCAGATCATGGGGTCGGTCCCTTCATTAGTGTGGTCGTGCCAAGTCCAGGATGGGGTGAGAATCAGGTCGCCAGGCTCCATGTAGCACTTGTCTCCCTGCACCGTGGTGAATGCCCCGTTGCCGGTAAGAATCCAGCGGATGGCGGTGGGTGTGTGGCGATGGGCCGGGGCGCACTCTCCAGGCAGCAGCAACTGGAGGGCGGCGACCATAGTGTGGGTGGTGCCGCGGTCGAGACCGGGAGTCGCCAGGCGCATGGTGCGCCGTTCCACGTCCCGGTCCGGCGTAACAATCTCGCCGCTCTTGAGGACCAACGGCTCGACTTCGGGCCAGCGCCAGAGGAACGGCTCGATTTCTGGAGGACGCCGGTGCTCGCGGTTCACCCAGCCTGGGGATAACCTTATATCGTCCGACGCAGCATAGTATTGCTGTAGCTCTTCGGGGCCAAGTTTGTCCTGCACTGCCACGGTAAGGCCTCCTTGTTGGTGCTGTCTTATATCTTATACCTCGCGAATATATCACATTGCAGAAAGACTGGTCTCGAATGAGGGTCTTTTGGCGACAATTCCGTCGACACCCAACGTTCGTGATGATAGGATGCTAACGTCTCCGCACCGACTAACGGGCGGGGGCACACCACCAAAGTTGGAGGATCAGGCCATGTCAGGAAAAGGCTTGGATTATTCTACGCTCTTCAACAGGGGCCTACCTCCTCCCCCCGCTCCGTGGGAAGGTCACCCAAAGTACAATTTCATTGGCGGTCACAGCGACCCCGAATTGGTTCCCGTGGAAGGGTTCATCGAGTCCGCCGTCAATGCGTTCCGTGGCGACCCGAGAAACATTTCCATGTATAACTTCGACGGCGGCCCTCAGGGTATCGTCCCGCTGCGTCGTTTCCTGGTTGAGAAACTTGCAGCCCAGCGCGGGATCAGCACTACGATAGAGGAAGTCCTGATCACGTCTGGCTCAGGCCAAGGGATCGAGCTGATCAACGAAATCCTGCTGGAAGAGGGCGATACCGTAATTGTAGAGGCGTTCAGCTTTTCCGGCGCCCTGGGCAATCTGAGACGCCGCAAAGTCAACATGGTCGGCATCGACGTAGACCGGGACGGCATGAGCATGGACCAACTGGCCCAGGTGCTGGAAGAGTTGCGGGCCAAGGGAGTGCGCCCTAAGTACATATACACGATTCCGACTCTCCAGAACCCTACCGGGACGGTGATGACCATGGAGCGCCGGTACAGGATGCTGGAACTGAGCGACGAATTCGGAGTCCCGATATTCGAAGACGAATGTTACGCCGACCTTATATTTGAAGGCGAATATGAGAACGCGATCCGGTCTCTGGACGATTCCAACCGGGTGCTGCATATAGGCTCTTTCTCAAAAACCCTGGGGCCCGGTACACGGCTTGGATATGTGGTGGCGCCGTGGGAGGTGATGGGCCGGTTGCTATCCAGGAAGAACGATGCCGGCACCGGCGTCATGGACCAGATGATTGTTGGCGACTATTTCACCAACCACTATGACGACCATATCCTGGAAGTTCGTTCAGCTTTAAAACGCAAATGCGACGTACTTGGCAGCGCGCTCCGCGAGTCATTCGGTCCGACCATTGATTTTGAAATGCCCCGGGGCGGCATGTACCTGTGGGTCAGGCTCCCTTCCGGAGTCGATTCACGCAAACTGGCGGCCCCGGCGCTAAAGGAAGGGATCGCATTCAATCCGGGTCCGGATTGGTCCGCCGACCCGGATGAGGCCGCCGGCTACATCCGCCTTTGCTTTGCCCTCCCCTCGGAAAACGAGATATGGGAAGGGGTTGAAAAACTGGCGGAGGTGTTCCGGAGGGAGGGCGCCCTGCCCTGAGCTCCCTCAACACCGGGAGTGGATCTAACCAACGATCGTCGAAGGCTGACGGAAATCATTGCCTGAGCCGGTCCACGAGTTCATCTACACACGAGTCCTGTTGGAAAGGCCCACGCATTCAATGGACACCCCGTCCAAAGGAAGTCCGTCCCTTTCTCGGTCTATAAGGATTACCCTCATCTCCTCAGCAATCATGGCGGGAGTCTCCGGGTAAAGAGGCGCAGATTAAAGAGGGGCAGATTTCGGATCGTGCCCCTTTCTGAAGGCTACATCCCGGCCCACGGCCCCGTCGTCTCAAACATTCCTTAGCAGAATGGTGGCTTCCTCTATGTTTCGCATAACCTGACCCAGTCGTCTCCCTGACTCACACATCCGGGCAGAGCAGGCCAGTAGGGGGAGAAGCCTCCACCCTTTTCATTCTCCAGAGTAACCATGAATGCCCGACTCTCAGTAATCACGCACGTCCCTAACCTACCGATAGTTCCTTTCAAAGTCGGGAAATAACAAAGCCTCCGGAAGATCTTCGGAGGCTTCATTGAATATCATAACTTGGTAGCGGGGGTTGGATTCGAACCAACGACCTTCGGGTTATGAGCCCGACGAGCTGCCACTGCTCCACCCCGCGACAGGGCTGGAAAGAACAAGAAGCTGGAATTGCGAATCAGTTTGAAGCTCTTAGCGTGGGCCAAGCCTCTCGACCGGTTAGTACCGGTATGCTGAAGATGTTACCATCCTTACACACCCGGCCTATCAAGCAGATAGTCTCTCTGCAGTCTTACTCCCTGGCCAGGCCAGGGAAGGGAGGCCTAATCTTGGGGGATGCTTCGCGCTTAGATGCCTTCAGCGCTTATCACTTCCAGACATGGCTACCCAGCGCTGCTCCTGGCGGAACAACTGGCACACCATAGGTCTGTCCCTTCCGGTCCTCTCGTACTAGGAAGAGGTTCCCTCAAGCCTCCTGCGCCCGCGGCGGATAGAGACCGAACTGTCTCACGACGTTCTGAACCCAACTCACGTACCCCTTTAACCGGCGAACAGCCGGACCCTTGGGACCGCCTTCAGCCCCAGGATGGGACGAGCCGACATCGAGGTGCCAAACCTCGCCGTCGATGTGAACTCTTGGGCGAGATAAGCCTGTTATCCCCGGGGTAGCTTTTATCCGATAAGCCACGGCCCTTCCACGCAGTGCCGTAGGATCACTTTGCCCGACTTTCGTCCCTGCTCGACTTGTAGGTCTTGCAGTCAAGCCCCCTTATGCCAATGCGTTCTGTGGACGATTTCCATCCGTCCTGAGGGGACCTTTGGGCGCCTCCGTTACCTTTTAGGAGGCAACCGCCCCAGTTAAACTGCCTACCAGGCACTGTTCCCCAGTTTTGCTGAGGTTAGAACCAAAAACAGCCAAGGGTGGTATTTCAACGATGGCTCCACCCCGACTGGCGTCGGGGCTTCAAAGCCTCCCACCTATCCTACACATGACAGCTCCCAGCTCAATACCAGGCTGCAGTAAAGCTCCACGGGGTCTTTTTGTCCTGCCGCGGGTCGCCCGCGTCTTCACGGGCACCGCAATTTCACCGAGCCCTCCGTCGAGACAATGGCCAAGTCGTTCAACCATTCATGCGGGTCGGAACTTACCCGACAAGGGACTTCGCTACCTTAGGCATTTTGTTACTCTCCCACTACTCCTAATGGCATCGCGGGGAGGGTCGATCATTTCTGCCGACCTCTGCATGTCGCCATGCAGATCGGACCATCTCTTATCCCATGTTCCGAAAGGGATTCCGGCGTATGGTCTCTGAGGATTCCTAACTTAGGCACGCCCGGCACATCAATGATCCGATAACCCACGCCCCTCAACCCAGCAATCAAGCTGGATAAAGGTTAATAGACAAGGGTCACGGACTTGAAAATGTGCTCAAACGCTACGCCTTTGTCAGGTCTTTCCTGCTGATTGTCCGCACCGGTCACATTTTCACCTGCTTAAAGGCAGGTAGCACCGGATACTAACCGGACTTCCCAGCATATAGCCGGATTTTACAACGGCCTAGCAATAGAGGACCATTGGGACACAATCCCATTCCTCACATCGCTCGGTTGACCGTTAGAGTTACGGCCGCCGTTCACCGGGGCTTCAGTTCGCAGCTCTCACCGCTCCCCTTAACCTTCCGGCACTGGGCAGGCGTCAGCCTGTATACGTAGGGTTTCCCCTTAGCACAGACCTGTGTTTTTGTTAAACAGTCGCCCGGCCTTCTTCTCTGCGCCCCCGAAACGCTCCACCAGCTAGTGGCTTCACCCCCCGGGGGGCCCTTTCTCCCAAAGTTACAGGGCTCTTTTGTCTAGTTCCTTAACGGAGGTTCGCTCGAACGCCTTAGGACTTTTATCCTAGCCCACCAGTGGCGGTTTGCGGTACGGTCGCCATAGTTCCATAACCACGAAGCTTTTCTCGTCGGCCTGGGATCAGCAGAATTTCGTATCCCGAAGGATCGATTTCCTCAACCCTCGGCTCGTAATGCCGGAGTGGATTTGCCTGCCCCGGCTTGGCCTACAGTCAAGGACACACCATGTCCAATAGGCATGCTCTACCTGCCCTTCCGCCCCCCTCCTTGGTTTTAAAGCGAAACAACGGCGGTGCAGGAATATTAACCTGCTGTCCATCGCCTTCGGCGCTTGCCTACGGCTTAGGACCGACTAACCCTACGCCGATAAACGTTGCGTAGGAAACCTTGGGCTTTCGGCGCCAGGGATTTTCACCCTAGTTTACGTTACTCATTCCGGGATTCTCACTTCCCCGCGCTCCAGCAAGCCTCACGACTTGCCTTCTTCGCCCGAGGAACGCTCCCCTACCATACCCAGGCAGAAACCAGAAGTTCCAACCCATTTCCCGCCGGCGTTGCCGCATGGTCCATCACCGAAGTGACGGGCCGGTTGGCGCGACCTTTGGAGGCCGGGTCTTTCCTTCTGTACCTGAACATCCACGGCTTCGGTGACAGGCTTGAGCCCCGTTACATTTTCGGCGCGAAACCCCTCGACCAGTGAGCTGTTACGCACTCTTTAAAGGGTGGCTGCTTCTAAGCCAACCTCCTGGTTGTCTGGGGAACTTCACTTCCTTTCCCACTTAGCCTGCACTTGGGGACCTTAGCCGGTGGTCTGGGCTGTTTCCCTTTCGACTACCGCACTTATCTGTGGCAGTCTCACTCCCGGGTATCGGTTGAACGGCATTGGTGGTTTGATTGGGTTTGGTAAGCTCACGCCCCCTAGCCCATTCAGTGCCCTACCTCCGTCCACCTGTGCCCGAGGCTGCACCTAAATGCATTTCGGGGAGAACTAGCTATTTCCGAGTTCGATTGGCATTTCACCTCTACCCACAGCTCATCCCAAGCTTTTGTACCAGCCACGAGTTCGGTCCTCCAGTTCGCGTTAACGAACCTTCAACCTGGCCATGGGTAGCTCACCCGGTTTCGAGTCTACTCTATGGAACTAATCGCCCTATTCAGACTCGCTTTCGCTACGGCTCCAGAACTACAGTTCCTTAACCTTGCTCCACACAGTAAGTCCCCGGATCATTCTTCAATAGGCACGCCGCCATCCCGAACTTAATCAGGACTGCGACCTTCTGTAGGCTTACGGTTTCAGATCTATTTCACTCCCCGCTAGGGGTTCTTTTCACCTTTCCCTCACGGTACTGGTACGCTATCGGTGACCAAGGGTATTTAGCCTTGGAGGGTGGTCCCCCCGGATTCCCACAAGGTTTCCCGTGCCCCGTGGTACTCAGGGTATTCGCCAGGAGCCTTATCCCTTTCGTCTACGGGGCTTTCACCCTCTATGACGGTCCTTCCCAGTAACCTTCGACTAGAGATAAGGTTTGTAACTCCTTCAGGTCTGATGAGGCGACCCTAGGCGATCCCTACAACCCCGATACGACATAGGCCCTCACGCCACTAAGTCGTACTGGTTTGGGCTATTCCCCGTTCGTTCGCCACTACTTAGGGAATCTCGGTTGATTTCTTTTCCTCGGGGTACTTAGATGTTTCAGTTCCCCCGCTTACCTTCCGCAGAAGCAGATGTTCCGACTCAACACCGGAACAGGTTACCCCATTCGGGCATCCCCGACTATGCCTGTTAGACGGCTCATCGAGGCTTAACGCAGCCTTACCGCGCCCTTCTTCGGCCCTTGGTCCCAAGGCATCCACCGTAAGCCCTTAATAACTTGACCCACGCTAGGAACTTCAAACTAATTTATTACGTTCTTCGCAGGACTTCCAACTTCTTATTCTTTTGTTAAGGTGCTTCACAAGAAACAGCGGCTGGGGAGTAATCCCGAGCCGCTGCCCAGGGTTCCCTTTGCCAGAGTCTTGTCAGGTGATTATCATCAACTGCAAAAGCCTTTCCTATCTCGTGAGACAAGGATTATAGACGGCTCATTCCCGCCCGTCAAGGGGTTTTATTCCCAATTCATAACTTTAAAGGGATTTCCGGCCCCGCTTGCTATAATAGACCGCCACCAACGAGACTGATCCCTTGACAGGAGTCGCTAATGACCCTAACAAACGAACCGGTAGACGTCCTGATCATCGGCGCCGGCGCCTCTGGGGCCGCCTTCGCTTGGAGCCTGGTCGACGCCAATATAAACGTCATGTGCTTGGAGCAGGGCGACTGGTTGCAACCCTCCGAATATCCGACCACCCGCATAGATTGGGAGCTTTACAGGCAGGCCGAGTTCAACCCCAACCCCAACATGCGGGAACTCCCCCGGGACTATCCGGTGAACGAGTCTGGCACCCCCATCGCGCCGTTGATGTACAACGCGGTGGGCGGCAGCACCATCCACTGGAGCGCCCACTTCCCTCGGATGCACCCATCGGACTTCCGGGTGAGGACTCTCGACGGGGTGGCTGACGATTGGCCGATGACCTACCAGCAGTTGGAGCCCTTCTTCGACCTCAACGACCGGATGGTGGGCGTGGCCGGCATTACCGGAGACACGGCCTTTCCGCCCAAGTCCGAAAGGCAAACGCCGCCGATCCCGTTGGGCAAGACCGGCGACACTATCGTCAGGGGATTTGAAAAGCTTGGCTGGCACTGGTGGCCCGCAGATAGCGCAATCATCACCCAACCTTATGACGGGCGCGCCGCCTGCAACAACTGCGGCCCCTGCGAAATCGGATGCACTTCACGGGCCAAGGCCAGCGCCGACGTTACCTATTGGCCCAGGGCCATCGCCCGGGGAGCAGTGCTCAAGACCAACGCCCGCGTTCGGGAGATTACGGTGGGGAAGGACGGCCTTGCCGACGGTGTCATCTACTATGACGCTGAGGGACACGTGCAACGACAGCGGGCCAAGGTTGTAATAATGGCCTGCAACGGCATCGGTACGCCCCGGTTGCTTCTCAACTCCCGCTCCAGCCTCTTCCCGGATGGTCTGGGCAACAGCAGTGGGCTATTGGGACGAAACCTGATGTTCCATCCCGTGTCGATGGCCATGGGGGTATTCGACGAGCCTCTGGAGGGCTACCAAGGACCCTTGGGTTGCTCCGTCGTAAGTTCGCAATTCTACGAGACGGACCTTTCCCGGGGGTTTGTGCGCGGGTACCAGTTCCAGATACTCCGAAGCTCCGGCCCGGCCATTACGGCCCAAGGCTTCAGCTACGGCGCACCTATTCCTTGGGGCCAACAGCACCACCAAGTGTTCGATGAACGCTTTGGCCGCACCGTCACCGTCTCCGTCATGGGGGAAGACCTGCCGGAGACCCACAACCGCGTTGAACTGGACCCCGACATTGCCGACAGCGACGGGATTCCCGCTCCCAGAGTCACCTATGCCATGAGCGAAAACAGCCTGAAGATGCAGGACCACGGGATAGCTCATGCCACCGAGTTGCTACAAGCGGCGGGCGCCAAGGAGGTGTTGGTCAACCCTCTGGTGCGGGCATCCGGCTGGCACTTGCTGGGCACGGCCCGCATGGGGTCCCATATAGGCAACTCGGTGGTAGACGGCTACGGCCGCTGCCACGACGTCAACAACCTCTTCATCATTGACGGCAGCGTGTTCGTAACGGCCGGCGCCGTCAACCCAACCTCCACCATCCAAGCGTTGGCCCTGTACATCGCCGACTACTTCAAGAAAAATTCCCGGCATCTGCTGGATTGAGGAGCGCCCCATGCCTACCCATCGCTCGTTCTTCAGTGACTCGCAAACCGAGCTTGTTGCCAGGGTTTTGGACCGGATTGTCCCGCCCAAAGACACGATGCCCGGTGCGGGAGAGATCGCGATCGAGTACCTGGACCAATTCGTTGGCGTGTCCCCGCAACTCAAGCGGATTTTCAACAACGGTTTGACCGAGATTGAATTGCGCTCCCAACAGTCCTTTGCCAGCGCCTTTGCCATCCTGCCGGGTGAGCAACAGGATGAGGTTCTGCGCCAGGTCGAAGCCGACGACAAGGGATTTTTCGACCTGCTGGTGAGGCAGACTTACAACGGCTACTACACCGACCGCAGGATCATAGAAGCCCTGGGGCTTGAAGCCCGGGGCCCACAACCGCGCGGCTACCGCGTGGAAATGGGCAATATATCGCTACGGGAAAACGTCCAGAGGCGGGGAAGGATTTACCGCGATGAGTGAGGCGTAAAGGATGTTGGCGCTGCTCTTGCTGCCATAGACGGCGATTCCCCTGAAAGCACTCGGAAAATCATCCTCAGTTTACCCTGAGCGACCCCATATGCTTCCCCAGAGCAGACTCACTGCCAGCCACATCACCCGGCCATGAGGCAGTAGGCAATGGCCGGGTGGAGGGTTCGCCGTTACGCCCTGCCGCGTAAGGTGGGGTCCAGCTTATCGCGCAAGCTGTCACCCAGGAAGTTGCCCGCCATAACGATGAGGGATATGAACATGCCTGGGAACAGCACCGTCCACCAAGCTTGGTTCATGTAATTACGGGCATCGGACAGCATACTTCCCCACGCAGCAGTGGGTGGCCGGATGCCTATGGTGAGGAAAGAGAGGGTAGCCTCCAACAGGATGAGTCGCCCCAATTCGTAGCCTGCGACCACCAGGATAGGGGCGAAGGTGTTGGGCAGGATGTGCCGGAAGACGATGCGAACGTCGTGGGCGCCCAAGGCCCGCGCTGCGGTTACGTACTCCCGCTCGCGGAGGGCCATCGCTTGCGCCCGGGTAATGCGCGCAAACTCCACCCATCCCCTTACCCCCACTATCAGAATCAGGCTCTTCATGTCTGTGCCGATGAGCGACGCCCACACGATGGCTATCAGTATGTAGGGGAAGCTGAGGAAGATGTCCACGACGCGCATGGAAATGCGATCGACCCAGCCCCCGCGGAATCCGGCGGCAAGGCCGACGGACACGCCAACAATAGCACCCAGCAGCAAGCCCAAACCGCCTACGGTCATCGACGCCCGGGCACCCCAGACCAACCGGCTCCATTCGTCACGGCCCATGTGATCGGTGCCGAGGAAGTGTACCGGGCCGCCCTTGGTGTCGGCCACACCGGGCGGCTCGTGCCGCAGGCCAAGGTTGTTGATCGTCGGGTCGTAGGTGGCCAGCGCTTGAGGCCAGATGGCGAAGAAGCAGAAGACCAGCAGCAAGGCCGAGGACATCAGGAATGCCACGTCGCCCGACGAACGAATACGGATGCCCCCGAACGGCCACCGGGATGGTGGGGTCAAGCTTTCGCGCTCGGCTACAGCCACAGCTAATTCATCCCCTAACTGACCCGAATGCGCGGGTCCAGGTATCCGTAGAACAGGTCCACCGCCAAGTTTATGACAGTGACCAGGACGGCGGCGATCAAGGCGCCGCCAACCACCACTGGATAGTCCTTCAGGAAGATGGCGTTCACCAGCACAAAGCCCAGGCCGGGCCAAGCGAAGATTGGCTCAACTACCACCGCACCTTGTATCAGGCCGCTGAGTTGGAGGCCGGCCATGGTGACGATGGGTATAGCGGCGTTCCTCAGCGCGTGCCGATACACTACCACGAACTCCCGCAGCCCCTTGGCCCGAGCGGTGCGAACATAGTCGGTGTGAATGACCTCCAGCATCTCGGACCGCATCAGCCGCAGTAGAAGCGCGGTCTGGAAGAAGGACAGGGTTGCGATGGGCAGGATGGCGTGCTTCAGTCCGATGCCAGACACCGGCAGCAACTGGAGTTTGACCGAAATGTACAGCATCAGCAGCATAGCCACCCAGAAGCTGGGCATTGATTGGCCGAAGACGGCGATGATGCGGACAATGACGTCCAAGATAGAGCCGCGGGTCATGGCGGCCAACGTGCCCAGAGGCACTGCCAGCGCGATGCCGATGAACATCGCGCCGCCCGCCAGGATCAGGGTCCGGACGATGGCCCGACCCACTACATCCGTTATCGGCTCATCGTACCGAAACGACTTGATGGTGTCTCCGCGCCAGAAGCCGCCCATGAAGGAGAAATACTGGACGTAAAGGGGCCGGTCGGTCCCCAGTTGCTCCCGCATCTCCTGGATTGCTTCCGGTGTCGCGTCCTCTATCGGCACCATCAGGGCCGCCGGGTCTCCGGAGGCGTGGACGAACACGAACACCACGATGCTAACGACCAGGATCGTTACCACGCCTTGGAGAAACCGGTGAGTAAAGAATCTGTACATCAGCCCCTAATGATCAAATCCCCGCTCCCCGGCTGGGGAGCGGTGAAGTTGCGAGGGTATTACTCGACGATATCAGTCTCTGAACTCCACGTCCAGGAACAGACGGTATTCGTGCGGGTACGGCTTCCAGACAATGTTGTTATTCACCCCGTAGAGGTCCACGTAGTTAACCAGGAATACCCACGGGGCATACTCAGTGTACAGTTCGTCAAGCTGCCGCGCCAGATTGGTTGATTCCTCGCCGCCGCTGATTGTCGCCGAAAGTTTCACTACCAGGTCGTCCCATTCGTCGGGGCCATCGGCGTAGTAGTCACCGCGACTGCGGGGTTCCGGACGTTTCTCCAGCCAGTAGAAGTAGGGAGTAGATGCCCGCAACAATATGTTGCCGTTACCTATCAGCCAAGGGTCCGTCAATTCCAGCCCTATGCCCGGCGGGAACAGCACCGACCGGCTTTGGGGAATGTACTCCACATCCAACCCGATTTCCCGCCAGTACCCGGCCACAGCCTCGCCGGTCTCCTTATCCAATGTGTAGCGATCGTTGGGCGCCATGAAGGTAATCTCACCGATGTCAACACCATCGGCGCGGGCTTCATCAAGCAACTCTTTGGCTTTCTCCGGATTGTACGGGTACCCGACACGGTCTGGATCTACCTCGGGCAGGAATGGGTGGGTGACCCCAGTCAAAGGAATGGCGCCGGTGCCCCGGAAAAGCTGCTCCGCAATCTCTACCTTGTTGACCGCGTAGTTCAATGCTTGGCGGACTCGCTTGTCGTTGTACGGCGGCTCCCGGATCGGCAGGACGACGAAGACGAAGCGGGAACTGAGGACCGACTCGACGTGAACGTCCGGGTTGGCCGCGATCTCTGGCTGCCACTCCGGTAACAGGAAGGGTAGAACGTCCACTCCTCCGGTGAGAAATTCGCTCTTGCGGGTGAACGCATCGGGAATGATTCGCCACTCAATCCGGTCCACGCCCGGGTCGGGGCCCCAGTAGTCCGGGAATTTCTCCAGAACGATGCGCTCGTTTTGGACCCACTCCTCAAACGTGAACGCGCCAGCGCCAAAGGGCGCCTTGCCAAAGCCGTCCTCCTCGGTGTGAGGCCAGGAACCGACCTCCTCCAAGTACTTTTTGGAGGTTATGAATCCGAAAGCTGACATCACGTTCGGCAACTCGGCCGTTCCGGGGTCGGGCATCTTGATACGGATGGTGTGCTGGTCGATGATTTCCGCCTCATGGTTGACCAGCTCCGGCGGTACCCTTCCCTTGGTCTGGCCGGATGGTTTGTAACAAGCCTTCAAGCTGGCCGCTACGTCTTCCGCCGTCACTTCGCCATATGCGGGGTCATGGAACTTGACGCCCTTACGGATATTGAACAGGTATGAAGTGGGCGACTCTACCACCCAGCCCTCGGCGACGACGTTGTTCAGTCCGCCCTCACGGTTGAACCGCAACATAGGCTCCGAAACGTGGTTCAGTATATCCAACTCATCTACGGCGTTGATGAACCAGCAACTCAGTTGGATAGGATTGGACAACTGAGAGACCACCAAGGTCCTCGACTGCTTTTCCTCGGCGGGCTGCGGTGCAGCGGTCGGTGTGGCGACGACCATCACCTCTTTCACTACCTCTTTTTCAACCACCACCTGCTTCTCTACCGGGACTTCCTTGACGACCTCCTTCTCCACCACCACCTCTTTCTCCACAACTACCGGTTCGGCGGGAGCGCTGCTGCAAGCGATGGTGATCACCAACACGACCGCCAAGGCCAATACCACTTTCAAATTGACTAACCACTTGATCATCCTGTAGTGCCCCCTTGTTATTAGTTTGCTGGACATACTTTTGATTGCGAAGGAACTAATCATCAGAAAAATAATACGATTTCCGTATCATGGGCCTCGAATGCTCACCAAAAGCAGGATAATCTGCGGAATCGGCTTGCGCCCGGCAATGGTTTGCCATTTTATTCTCCGCGCCATAGGGTGTCAATGAATATCCAACCCTCGTGACTTTCGCGTATTAGGGTATCATTATCGTCACGGAATCCGGTCATTCAGGTTGGTTGTTGCTGAAATGAAGCGTTTGTTGCGGGCTGCGGCCCTTTTCGCCGCATTGGCCTTGTTGGCCACTTTTTCCGCTTGCGGTGCGGGCGCCGCCTCTGAGCCCCAGATGGTGCAAGTGGAAAGGGGGGTCGTCAAGGAAGTAGAAAAACCCGTGGTGGTGGAAAAAGAAGTGGTGAAGGAAGTGGAGGTTGTGAAAGAAGTGGCGGCCGCGGCGGACGAGTATAGCGAGTCCGGGGAAGATATGGCCTCCAGGATCAACACCTCCGTCGCCGCTCAGAACCGCATCATAGTGCACACCGCCAACGCACTCCTTGTGGTCGACGATGTAGCTCAAGCGATTGCCCAGGTTGATGGACTGGCCTTGGAGTTCGGCGGGTGGGTCGTCGGTTCTGACCGTAGCTCGCGGCACAGTGGGTATATTGCTATCCGAGTGCCCGCTGCGACGTTGAACCAGGTCATCAAACGGTTGGAGCAAATCGCCATCGACGTCGAGTCAATGGCGCTGAGCAGCCAGGACGTGACGGACGAGTACGTGGACACCCAATCGAGGTTAATCAGCCTGCGGGCTACGGAGCAGGCCCTCCTCAAGCTGTTGGACCGGGCGCAAAACGTGGAGCACGCGCTGCAGGTCCAGCAAGAGGTCGCTCAAATCCAGTTGCGGATTGAAGAGATGCAGGGGAGGATCAAGTTCCTGGAGCAGACTTCGGCCTTTTCCCTGATCAACGTAAGCCTGAAGCTCACCACAGTGGATATGCCGGTGGACGCCGGAGGGGATACCGCCTTCAGAGTGGGTCGGACAGCCAAGTTCACAGCCACCTTTAACCCGCCGCCGGGAATGGAAGACTTCACTTTCACTTGGGATTTCGGCGATGGCTCCACGGCCTCAGGCAGCGGTACAGCATGGACGACCAATCCCGGGGAGCGATTGACAGGCTCGGTGAACCACGTATTTGAAGAAGAGGGCGATTACGTGGTCGAGGTAACGATAAGCGGCAGCGGCGACGCCGGCTTGGCGGAGGGATCCGACGGCCTTGTTGCCTCCGTAACTCGCATACCGGATATTGAGGTCTTCGCCGGCGAAAGACGGGTAGTGGAGGAGAGGGAGGACGTCGAATATACGGCGTCATTCACCCGGCCCGACGAGCTGTGGGACTACGAGTTCAGGTGGGACTTCGGGGATGGCACCCCCACCGTTATAGGCACGCCGGAAGAGGGCGTAACACGGGTTTCGGCGGTCCATGCCTTCGCCGATCATCGCCCCTTCCCTTACGACGTCAAATTTACGGTGACGGCCATGAGCGAAGCGGGCAAAGTGAGCGGCTTTGGCGCCATCAACGTACAGGTTACCGAATCCAAGGGATACATCATCGGAGGATGGGACCCCGGCGAGACCGGCAAGTCGGCCATCCGTGCGTTGTCCGTCGTTGTCATGGGCGTTGCCACCGTGATTATCTGGCTTGGAGTGTTTCTTCCCGTATGGGTGGGCATCGTGGTTGTGGTAATCCTGCTCATCGCCCTGCGGCGGCGTTTCAGTGGGGGAAGTTTTCCTTTGCCAGGCTTCCGCAGGTCGCGGCCTGCAGCGCCGAAAAGCGCCGTCCCGGAAAATGCGCTGATTGGACCGGCGTCCGATGTCACCGGTGCTGAAACTGAAGGAACCCCCAACCCCAGAGAATGAGATTCGGGGCCGCGCCACACCACCGCTAACGGCTATCGACGGTTACGCTCCGGCCCAAGCTCTCCCCTTTCCAGCCCGGTGTGTAGTAGGAGTAGACCTGCGACACTACCGGCTGCGCCCGAACGGGGTACAGGGCCACGGCGTCGAACTGCATCCGCATGGGCCGGTTGGGCAACAGGTCCTCAATGTACAGGATGACCTTACGCCCGGCCACCTCGTACCGTTTGATCCTCGGGTCTTCTTCAACCAAGGCCCTTACGGTCTCGGTCACCGGAGCAAACCCCGTGGGGATGGAAACATCCAGCACCACCATACCCGCCTCCAACGGGACGGGCGGGGTGAATTCCACTTCGGCAGTCACGGTTATCAGGTCGTCCACCTCTATACGGTCGGTGCTGTAACCAACGTCTATGCGGAACATTTCGGTTTCAGGCCGGTCCACTTCCGGCCGGTTAAACCGCCGGACCACTTGGGCTAACACTTCTCCATCGCCCTCCGCCGACATACGCAGACTTCGGCCCATCGGGACGTCAAGGATCTGCACCACATCCGCATTGGCCTCGTTTACCCTGACCACCTTGGTCCAGTCGCCCGACGTGAGAGTGACCGCCATGTCCACGTCGAACTTGGCCGCAGCGGCAAACTCGATCAAGGCCTGAAGGCCGACCACAGTGTCCTGAGTTGACCCAAAACCGCCGAAGGCGTTGCGCTGCGACACCAGCCAGCGGGCCGCTCTTGCGGCGTTGGCCCGGTCGCCGTATTGCATCAAGGCCAGCGTAGCGTAGCCGGTGGTCTCCACGGCGGTGTTGCTGCCCGCCCCGGGGGTGGGCTTCCGCTTGGAAACAACCGCCGGGTTATCTCCCCAGCGAAGGCCGTCGCCGTCCTGGATACTCATCGACATCAGCTTTTGATGGGCGTCGCCCGCCGAGCCGCTGTCGGCCAGGGCCAAGGCGTAGGCAACGATAGCCATGGTGTACGGGTCGTCAATCCGTTCCAGTTGATCTTCGAGATAGCGGACTGCGGCATTGGCTCCACTTGTTTCGCCGCCCTCAAGCAGGGCGATGGCGACGTAGGCGGTTAATGCGGTGTTCCCTTTCAAGCCGCCCAGAAGCTCCTGGTGGTGCAGAAACCCCACCGGCTCGAAAGACCCGTCGGGACGTTGATGTTGAACAATCCACCGGATAGCCCCATCCAGGACCTCATCGTCTATGTAGATTAGGCCCTCGGCTTGGGCGAAAGTCTTCAGCACGAATGCGGTGAGCCACAGGCTGCCTTCCAGGTCGTTCTGGCCAAATGCGGAGAAACTGCCGTCGTTGCGGCGATAGGTCAGCTCTCGCTGGTAGCCGGTTATCATCAGGTGTTCAGCCTTGGCCATGACCTCCGGCTTGATCTGTCCAGTCTTCTCCAGGTACTTGGCGACGAAAACGTTGGGGGCGAAGAGGATCATGTTCTGCTCTCCGCAGCCGAACGGCATCCGCAACAGCCCTTCAAGCCCTTCGATGGTCTGGCTGAGATAGCTGCCGGTCAGCACGACTTGCGTCCGGGCAGAGCCTGGTATGGCCCCGGGCGGCGCCGCGTTGGGTAGCGTGTGGCTGTCTTCCGGAGACAGGAGCAAATTGTCCACCTGTTCATGGGGCACCCCTTCAGGTTCGACCAGCAGGTCCTTGATAATTGCGTCCGCCGAATCCCGGCTCCGGGCGACTACCTTGATGGACACGTTCCCCAATTCCGTCAACCGTATCTTGAACTCAAGCCCGCTGACGTCGTTAGCGGCGACTGATACCGACTTGGTCCGGTCGTCAAGCAGGTCGAAATCGTCCGACTGTTCCAGTTCTACGAAAAACTCCTGGGGCGAATCAAGGTAGTTGTACAAAGCGATTTTCACCGGAAATTCCTCGCCCCGGACAGCTGAGAATGGCAGATCGACCTGCACGAAGAAGGGTTGGAACACTCGCAACTCCGCTTCGGCGATCCCCAACCCATGCTCTTTGGACAGGGCCACACCCCTGAGCATCCAGGTGGTGATGCTGTCTGGCGCCTCTACGGGCACGGAAGCATGGCCTTCTTCGTCGGTCATCACGTCGGCCCAAAGCCAAGTCTCGGGGAAAAACTGCCTCACTCGTTGCACCTCCGCCAGTTCCTCGGGGGCTTGGGCCGCCACGGCAGCAGGAACCATGGTGGGGATGGCATGAGGGGTGACCCCAGGACGTCTCCTTTTTATCGATTCAACCTCCCTTATCACCTCTTTCTCAACAACGACCTCCTTTACGACCTCTTTTACGGGTGATTGAAATTCCTTTCCCTCCGGCACATTCATGCTGGACATCACGATCAAACCCGCGTCCCGGAAGGCTTCTTCCGCGCCTCTGGTCACAACGCTGCCGCGGAATGGGCGGAACTCATGCAGTTCGACTTGGGGCTGCATGTACAACCGCTCAAGTTCGGCGAACACTTGATGCAGGTTCATGCGGTTTTCGGCAAGAATAAACACGGAACGGTCCACCGCCGCCAACCCTACTTTGGCAGGGCCTTGGGAACCGACCTCGATGTTCACTGCTTCCCCTGGAGAAACCTCGTCTTTGCTGAAACTCAGGGCGAGGTCCATCGGGTAGCGGGCGGACACATCGAAGGGGATATAGTCGGCGGCCACCTCGTTGTTGGGCAATATCTGGTACACCACCAATCTGGACGTGGGGGCCATGACCGGGGTGGTCTGGAAAGCTACGTCTGGTGACTTACTGAAGCCCGAGAAGACCACTTTGCCCCGGGAAATTACTTCATAATAGGTATTTCCCTGCTCGGCGGTGGACGCTACCTTGAACCGGCTGGTCTCGCCCACGTTCAACAGTGAGTCCCCGGCCTGCTCCACATGGATGAAGTTTCCCGACGGGGAATAGCTTGCTTGAAGATTGAGTCCGGCCCTGGCCTGCTCCGACACTGCCTCAAGAGTGAGGGCCACGGCCTCCTTAGGCGGATCGACTCGGAGCAACGCCTTGCCTCTATCAGTCTCAACCCGGTGGGTCTTTCTACCCAAGCTTTGGACGTCCTCTCCCAAGTAGTCCACGACGACAGATACTTCCCGGTCCACCGGCTCGTTGCCCGGCGTCTCCGTTACTATCAAGAAGGAAAAAGGCAGGGAGGGTTTGAAAGCGAGGCTCTCGGGTATGACCTGCAATTTCAACGGCGTCTCGGCCACCGTAAGAAGCCGGGTAGTGGTCTCGACGTACCCGGTGGACTTCTCCCTTACCGTAACGTCAAGGGTCAGGTTGCCCTGTCCTCCCGACGCCGGTACGCCGCTGACGTATCCGACCGCCGGTATCTCGAAAGACATGGAGCCGTCGATGTCTTTCGCATAAATCGCAAACTCTTCCCAGACGCCCACGTAACGGGACGCGACTATATCGACCCTCCCCCGCACGGGCTTGCCGAAACTGTATTCCGCCGACACCGTACCCTTGACCGGCTCATTCGCCAGCACCCAGTCCTTTGCTGTTTTGGCGGTCACTTCGTATTTGGGCAGGACGTACTCCTCTACGCGAACGTCCAGTTGGGTTGTTTGGTCTCCCGATATGGCGGTCAGTTTCCAAACGCCAAGGTTCGGCTGGGTGGACAGAGGCATTCCCAGTTCGGCCATCCCGAAGTCGCCGGTCGTGGCCTGTTGCTTGAAGACCTTGATCCCCTTGGCGTCCTGGACCTCGACTGTAACGTTCTCCGACAGGGGCTTGAGTTCCGGGTCCAGCATCAGGACCCGTATGTGCATGTTTTGACCGGGCTTGTATATAGGTTTGTCCGTCTCCATGAACAGGACTTTAGTATCCACAACGCGGACCTGCGCCAAGTCACGGAACCCCTGTCCCCTCACTTCTATTTCGTAGGGACCCGGAGCGATGCGGGGGACTTTTATGGGGACCCTGCCGGAGCCTTCGATAGTTGATTGAACGTTGGCTACCGGATTTCCGCCACGCATCAGGACGACTTCGACATCACCCCTGGCTGCCTCCCGTCCTTGAAACAGTGAGACCGCTATGCCTTCAACTTGGCCTGAACGCAGTTGAGCGGGAACCAACGCCAAATACCCGTCAACCTTTTCCAGCAAGACGACAGGTTCTTCATTCGGCTGGTCCGGAGAAGAAGGGGCCTTGTCCATATCGGACGGAACCGTGCCTGTGGGAACGAGAGCTTTATCAACAGAAGACAGGACCGTGTTCGGAGCCGCCGGCGTTGCAGTGGAAGGCGCAAACACCCTTGGAGTCCCGGACGGGACCGTGCGTACCTCTTGCGGCTCCTGAGCACACGCAAGCGCCGCCAGAGCAAGTGCCAGAACGGCGGCCAAAACCACGAAAAGTCTCGCCCTCATGCCAGGCTCCTCATAACAAGTTCAAAGCGGGTTGCGGGATAGTACGCCGATTACTGGTAATTAGTTCCACCAACCAGCGCATGGTGTTGACGGTTTATGGGGACTGACTGGCCCCGACCACCCGTGCAACTTTACCGCGAGGCAGCATGAAGGCTTGAGAGCGAGAACGGATGTGGAAGTTTTCGAGCGCCCCCTAAAACAGAGCAATAGGGTTGACCGGTGATCCGGTGCCTCCCACTACCCGCAGCGGATTGACGGTCAGCATGAACTCGTAACGACCCTCTTCAGCGCAGGCTTCCGCCAGCGGCTGCAGCAGGGCGTTGTCAACCAAGCCAATGCCGTAGGCGAAGATGGAGCCGTGCACCGACCAGGGAATGTCATAGCCGTTGGGCTGAAAGTCCATCATGTCCCACACCAGCAGGCAGCAGTCCGACTCCCGGATGAACTTCAAGCAGGAAGCGTGCAGTCCGGGCCGCGGTATATCTACAGTCCCCCAAGTCGGGTTGACCTCGTCCCATGCCTCCCGGCCCCCGTATACAATCAGTGCATCGCCCGGCTCCATGGGGGTCCCTTGCGCCTTGGCCACGTCTTCCAATTCCCAGCCGTGGATGGGGTCTTCAAAGGTGACAAAGGGCTGCCCGCGGAACTTGGGAACGTCCAGGAGCACGCCCCGCGTGATGATCCCCTCCTTCCAGTGCTCCACGGACCCCCAACGTGCGCCGTCGAATGTGATGGTGTCGTCGGGCTTGCGACCGTTCCACATTCCATTGTGGTCCCAGACGTGGCAAAGAGCATCGAGGTGGGTGGTGGCCGTGCCGTGGTAGGAGATTCCGTAAAAGTCGATGGCTGAGCCTCCGGTATCACCCCTGGGATTGCGCTTCATGTAGTGGATAGCCGGAGTGGGATTGTTGGGGGCGGGTGTCTTGGGAAATTCTCTGCTGAGGGATACTGCCCGGCCGTTTCTGACTAGCCGTGCGGCGGCGGCCCGCTTTTCGGGCGTGACCATATTGACGGCTCCGACTTGGTCGTCGTCGCCCCAGCGGCCCCAATTGCGGTCGGCTTCCAAATAAGCCAGTACTTCCTCTTTACTCGGTGTCCTGCGCTCCATGGACATTCCTCCTTTCGTGGGTGGCCGGTGGCCGGTGTCTAATGGACAGCCCGCCGATTGCGACTAGCCAAAAACACTGGTCACGAACCACTATTCGATGGGATCTATTCACTATCGACTGCCCAGGGCCTTTTCATTTTCCGGGTTGGGTTACATGGGTCCCGTCTTTCCCGCGAAAGCGGGAACCCACATCACCGCGGCCTACGGCAACCTTCTCGTGGTAAGACTATATGGTTTCCCGCCTGCGCGGGAAAGACGATAAAATGAAAAGGCCCTGATCGACTGCCCACTGCTACTTGACGGACTGCTGAAGACAGGTAAAGAAATTGTCCATCATCATTTTGCCCACACTGTCCATTAACCTCTGCCCCACCCGGGCCACCATGCCCCCCACTTGAGCATCGCTGTCCACGCCGACGCTGGTTGTTCCGTCGTGTTCGTCGAGGGTAATGGTTGCTTCGCCGCTTACGAATCCCACGGACCCCGTGCCCTCGACTCCCAATCGAAAGACCTTGAAAGGAGTCTTGTCGCGGATCGTTATGGTGGCGGTGTAGCGTCCGCGCACCGGGCCGACGCTCACTGTCAGATTGGCCTTGTACTCGTCCTCATTAACCGCCTCCATTCCTTGGCAACCGGGAATGCAGCCCGCCAGAGATGTGGGATCTATCAAGGCTTCCCACACTTTTTCCACGGGCGCCTCAAATTCGTAACTTCCGGTGAGTTTCATAAGTTTCCTCTTAGCAAACCCTTACAATCTTTCATCTGCCATGAGCAGAACGTTCAACAGGACCTGCGCTCCATTGGCGCAGTCTTCGGGAGTCGTGAACTCCTCCGGGGAGTGGCTGATACCGTTGACGCTGGGGACGAAGAGCATCGCCACGTCGGTTATTGTAGCGATGGCCTGGGTGTCGTGGCCCGCCCCGCTGGGTATTCGCGCCGACGCCAACTCGCACTGTTCTGCCGCCTCCGCCACCAGTTCCTGCATAGACTCGGAAACTGGCACCGAGTCGGTGAACCGCTGCCGGTGAATGTCTATCGTCACGCCGTCTTCCGCTGCAACGGCAGCGGCAATGCGCCTCAGTTCGTCCTCCGCTTGGGCGAGGGCATCCATCGACACGTCCCGGAACTCGACGCCGATACGGGCGTTACCGGGAATCACGTTAACGGCGTTGGGATGGGCTTGTATCGCCCCGGTTGTGGCGACGCGGCAGACCTCCTGCTCCTTGGCCAGCCGCTGCACCGCCAGTACAAGCTTGGATGCGCTGACCAAGGCATCGTGGCGGACGGACATGGGAGTAGTCCCGGCGTGGTTGGCCATGCCGTTAACCTCCACCTCAAACATTGCCCGTCCGGTGATGCCGGTAACAACACCGATGGGGGTGTTGGTTTGATACAGCGTTGGGCCCTGTTCAATGTGCAGTTCGAAGAACGCAGCCAAGTCTCCCTGGGCCCTGACGGCCTCTTGAATGCGGCTTATGTCACCGTTGATGTCAGCCAAGCAACTGCCCAAGCTGACGCCGTCTTCGTCCACTGCGTTCAGGTCCTCCGCCAGAAGCATTCCAGCCATAGCCCGGCTCCCCAGCAGCCAGCGGTGGAAACGCGTACCCTCTTCGTTGGTGAACACTATCGCCTCTACGGGATGACGCAGCCGGCTGTTGTTGTCGGCCAGGGTCTGAACGCACTCCAACGCCGCCAGCACTCCCAACGCACCGTCGTACTTCCCGCCGCTTGGAACGGTATCGGTATGGGACCCCATGCCAATGGCGGGCAGACCAAGCTCCAATCCCTCCAACCGGCCTATGATGTTGCCAGCCGGGTCTATGCGGGTCTCCATACCGGCTTTTTGCATCAACGAAATGACGTACTCTCGTCCGGTAACGTCCTCGGGTGAGAAGGCTACCCTTTGCATACCCAGTGGGGAGTCGCCAATGGACCCCAGTTCCTGAACGGTGCGGTTCAACCTAGCGGGGTTGATATTCAATTGCATCGCGTTAACGGTACCTCCCATTGAAATGGGTCAACTGCCGGCGGCATCGGGCGAAGAATGACGGTTGGAGAACCCCACACGAGACTCGTCCCCAATTTGCAGGTCCTGGTTCCCGGTCAATTCCACCAACCGCCGCCGCTGGCTGTTGGAACTGATTTTGAAGTATCGCGGGACCTCAAACTCAAGGGCTTCCAGCACCGGCAAGGCATTTCCCACACCTTCTATGGTGTCTTCAATTTCGTCGATGTCCCGGCGATTGTCGTAGAAGTTCTCATGCCCTTTGTGGTAAGCATTCGACAAGGCCTCGGTAAACCCTGGCGAGGCATAATCCGGATACTCGACACTAATTTGCCGGCCAATACTCTCCAGTTGCCGGTGTGAGCCGTGCTTCCAACCCCTGTCGTCTCCGATGATTTTTAGATGCTGAGCCACCGCTCCCCATGCCTTCTCCCCGGCTTGCAGGCGGTTGCCGTCTTTCAGTTCCTCACGCGCTTCCAAAATAAACCTGCGGCTCATGGCCCTGCGGTTTTCGAGGCTGTGCTCCTCTGCGGGTTCCGGCAGCGGGGGTTTTACCGTCATTTCGCTATCGCCTTCTATTCGCTGTTGAGATTATACGACTCAACGATGCCAGCTTGTGGTATGCAAACAAGTAGATGCTTACCAGGATTCAACCCCGGTAAGCATCTTCATAAACGGACGCGAACAAATTGTAACTGTACCCACCTTCGGCGGGCGCAGATACAGGTATTGTTAGTCGCTGGCGGCCAGGGCGTACCACTCCGCGCCTTCCTGGCCGGGCTCGGGCAGGATGATACCGCCTTCCATGGTCTGGGATGCCCTATTCTCGACAATTCTGCCGCCTACCGACTTCACCGGAACTCCGGCTATTTCCGCGAATGAAGTCCGCAAGTCAACCAGCAACTGGTCCCTGACCTCTTCAGGACGCCCGGCCCTGTTGCCGCCGTCGATGTAGTAAGGAGTCTCGCGATTGGACTCCGCTTGTTCTGCGAACACGACGTTTACAAAGCTGCGCGGGGCGCCGGTGGAGCCGCAATGGATATCGGTGAACGATAGGGCTATCTTCTGGCGCTTTTCGAAAGGAATGGAGTCCTTGGGGATTTCACAGCGGTAATTCGGCATGTTCTCTCTCCTGGTTTATCTTGATTGGGGTCTGTTACCGAGGGTCCCTGGCTGAAGCTACTATCTCGTGAGTGGTGCAGCCGGTGATGCGGGTCCACATTTCGCAGACTTGCTTCAGATATTCCATTCTCACGTCTTGCTGACACGGTTGGGGAAGCATGGCGATCACCCGTGATGTGGTCGACAACTCGCCGCCCCTGAAGCCGAACCCCTGAGGTATCTCGTCAAATGCCACGTTGACGTCCTCCGGCGCTCCACCGAAAGCACCCGAGGCAAGACGAACCAATTCCCCTGCGAGAGTCTCCCGCAGTTCGGAAGGAACTATTCCTTCTTGCAAGGTACAGGTAATGTTTATCACCAAGCATTCCTTTCGTACACGTTCCTTTAAGTAAGGAACGAATATTAGTCCGACAACGGTGGCGGATAGTTTAACCCAACACGGCAGCGTGTTGCAAACTGCCCATGGCGTTCGTCCTTCCACCGGAAAGCCGTGCGCGGCTACCGCTCATGCCCTATGATACCGGCAACACCGACACACCCACGGAAAGCCGTGCGCGGCTACCGCTCATGCCCTATGATACCGGCAACACCGACACACCCAGCAGGAGGGCGCACATGGCAGCCACGAAGACTACCGCTCATTTGGTCGGCAGCGTTCCCCTGTCCGATGCCGAGACCGTGTTTCGCACGGTCAGCGCCAGCATCGGCCCCCATTTGAAACGGATTACCGACGGCGAGACCGGGGAACGGGGACGCTGGATCTGGTTTCAAAGAGAAATGTTGATGGAACACCCGGACATGGAAGTGGACGGTGACACGCCGATGTACGCCGTTTACCAATGGGACGGGCAACTGTTAAGGGAAACGCCTTATCTGCGGTTCAAGACCGGCGTCGACCCGTCCCAGGTCACATTCCACACGGGATATGCCATGGCCGCTCTGGGGTCTTACGAGCTTTACTCGCGTCTGCAAAGCGAGGGCGTCATCGGCGCCGACAGGTTGTTCCAAGTCTCCCTGCCAACGCCAATGGCTACCGCCTACATGTACGTCAGCCCCAGTAACCGGGACGCCTACATTCCGGCTTACGAGAGGGCGTTGGCGGCGGCGCTCGAAGATCTGCTGGCATCGGTCCCGCACGAGCGGCTCTCGATACAGTGGGACGTTTGCCAGGAGGTCCTGTTATTCGAGGACTACTTCTCTCATCGTCCGGGCAATTACAAGGAGCAAGTCTACGACGAACTGGCCCGGCTGGGGGACAGAATCCCTTCGAGCGTGGATATGGGCTACCACCTTTGCTACGGCTCGCCCCGGGACGAACACCTGGTCATGCCAAAGGACATGGGCATCCTGGTAGAGATGACCAACGGGTTGTGCGCCAAGCTGGAAAGGCGGTTGGACTTCATCCACATGCCTGTGCCTCAAGACCGCTCGGACAGCGCATATTTCCAGCCCTTAACCGATTTGAATCTGCCGCCGGACTGCCAAGCGATACTGGGCTTGATCCACTTCGATGACGCGGCAGGGGATACGGCCCGGATCGACACCGCCCGGGGCTTCTTGCCGTCTTTCGGCGTGGCGACGGAGTGCGGTTGGGGGCGCACCGACCCGGCAAGGGTACCGGGACTGCTGGAAAGCCACCGGCGGGCGGTGGAGTACCTGAACGGCCTGTGACTACCCGCCGTCGCTCCTCAGTCCAGAAGAGGGATGGTGCCCCACTTGATGGAGTCCGTGTCCTCCGTGCCGTTCTCCTTGGCCAATTCCCGGAGGTGTAACAGAGTGGCGTTTACCTCAGGCGTCAGGAACACCCAGTCAGGCTCCTCCGGTATCCAGTAAGGGGAGTTGATACGGACGACCTGCTTTTCCTTGGCGTTGAGGTAAATGCCGAACTTGGAAGCCTGTTGCATGTTGTTCTCCTGATATTCGGGCGCACCCTTTCAGCCGACCTCGCCGGAGCGGCGGCCTGCTTGAGCGGCTTGTTGCGCCTGTAAAGCGTAGATTCCTTGGTATTCCTTGGGCAACAGCGCGGCGATCCGGTACATTATCATGTCCGCCATGCTTCCCAACAATGGCCGGCTAACATCCCCTTCTATCAAAGGCAGGGTAAAAGGCTGGCCGATGTTGACGGTCAAGCGGCACAGGGGGAAGGGCATACGCCACGCAGGGAAATTCTCGGTGCCCCACACGCCGACTGGCAAGATGGGGACCTGCGACTTCATGGCGATATAGGCGGCCCCGGACATGCCTTTTTGAAGCGAGCGGTTAAAGCTGCGCCGGCCCTCAGGAAAGAGCGCAACCACTTGGTCTTGGGACAGCATCCGGAGCGTCAGCTTCACTGTGTCAACTGCGTGGCTTTTCCGGTCGTAGGGGTGCACGTTGAACGCCGGCATTAAAAACTTGCCAACGGGGTTTGAAAACAGCTCCTGCTTACCAATGAAATGCAACGGCCGGTCCATGATCGAAACTAACACCGGCGGGTCGTTAAAGGACAGGTGGTTGGCAACCAGCAGCAGCGGGCCGCGGGGAGGGACGCACTCCCGGCCCATGACGGTAAGGCGGCCGAATGAGCCGAAGCAAAACCGGCCCAATTGGCGTCCCGCAGAATAAATTATTCCCACGGACCGCTCCCGTTGTTCAACTTGTACACCCGTTGCAGGATCCGCTCCACCACATCACCCTCGCTGAGGCCGTCGGTTTCTATGACCCAAGCATCTGCCGCAGGTCTCAATGGGGAGTCATCTCGCCCCGTGTCCAGCTCATCCCGCGCTTGGGTCTCACGCAGCACCTGTAGGTACTCGGCGTCTTTCCCGTTGCTTAACAACTCCCGCCAACGTCTCTTGGCCCGTTCTTCCAACGAGGCCTCTATGAAAATCTTCATGTCGGCGTTGGGCAATACTACGGTCCCTATGTCTCTCCCCACCATGACTATTTCACCTTCGGCTGCCAGAAGCCTTTGCTGCTTCACCAAGGCCGAGCGGACGCCGGACACACGGGCGACAAGGGACACCCGGTTGTTCACGCATGAACTACGCAACTCCGCCCATACGCTCGCGCCTCCCACCACTACCCAGCCGGGGTTAGCCCGGTCCACTTGCACTGGACTGTTGACCGCCAAGGCGCTCAACGCCTCTTCGTCCTCCATCGAGACGGACTCCCGCAACGCCAGCCAGGTTATTGCCCGGTACATGACTCCGGTGTCCAAGTAGGCGAAGTCCAAGCGGTCCGCAACAGCGCGTCCGGCCACGGTCTTGCCCGCCGCGGCCGGCCCATCTATGGCGATAACCCGCACTTTCGAAGACACCATCTGACAGTCAGTCCATCTGGTGATGAGTGTTAACTGGAATTATAGCATCGCCAATGATGACGCTGAGGCGTGCACTTTCACCAGTAAGCACCACGTCCCAGCTTTCCCGTCCAATGGTCTGCCCATCGTGCGATATAATGCGCAACCATGCTTGGGCATAATCGTCTGCAAGTTGTATCCGTAATCTGTGTACTCCTTATGACCCTCGTGATGACGGCATTGGCCTCCGTCTACCCGACTTTCCCATTCGACGAGTGGGGCCTAGCCCGGTTGCAAGAAATGCGGACGGACTGGATGGATGCGATCGCCCTCATCTTGAACAAGACCGGCGAACCTCCCATGGCCGTCATTCCGGCCGCGGTAGTTGTCTTGGCTCTGTTGGCGGTCCGCCGCCCTACTGCCGCCCTCGTGTTGACCATCAGCCTGTTCGTGTTGTTGGCCGGGGACTTCTTGAAGGAGTTGGTCAACCGGCCCAGGCCTGACCATGTCCTGCTCATGCCGCCCCCGGAGAGCTTAAGTTTTCCCAGCGGGCACTCGGCATACGCGATGGTATTGTGCGGCCTTTCCATTTATATAACCGGACGTTTGGTCGCGCCGGTGTCGCTAAAACGTCTTCTGCAAGCGGTGATGGTAGTCTTGATATTGGCTATGGGCGCGTCGCGGGTCTACTTGGGAGTGCATTGGCCCAGCGACGTGCTTGGAGGCTATCTGTGGGGCATCGTCATTTTGGTAGCGGTTGCTATCTCGTGGCAATTGGGCATCCGTATGAAAAACGCCATTTTTCGAAGTGGGAAGCCACCGTGATAAACTTGCATAACATTCCACTTCCGTTGTAGGGAATAGAAACACCCATGAATTGGATTGACTTGGCGGTCTTGGCCGTGTGCGCCTCTATGGTTTTTTGGGGTGCGTCAACGGGATTCTTCCAGATGGCGGTATACTCTGCCGTCGCGGTTTTAGCGATGGTTTTCTCGAGCCGATGGGCCCCCGCCGTCGGGAGCGCCCTGACTCCTGAAGCGAGCGATGAAAACCTTCAGACCTTCCTGGCTTTCATGGTCATTTTCATGGTGCTGGTCATAGGCGGAGGAATAATCGGTTTTTGGGTCCGGTTGATTCTTCGCGCGATTCCGTTTGCCGGGTTTCCGAACCGGATGTTGGGAGCGTTGGTTGCGTTGTTCGTAGGCGTATTGTTGTTGTCCGGCGTATTGACGGCAGCGCAGCGGTTCTCCATCGCCAATATTGACGAGTCTGTAAACGAATCCATGCTTGGGGGATTTCTCACCAACAGTTTCGAAACCGTAGCCGCCGGACTGGGAATCGTACCCGACTCGTGGAAGGACAGGATGAAAATCTCCAGGAAAGATCAATAGACTACACTGCCGGACAGGTGTTGTTATAGACCCACCCATGCTACTATAAATGCAAGTATTGCCGCGGATTGAACGCTGGTTTCCGGTACCGCCAAGGCAGTTTAAATAGCAATAAGCGCCGGCGCGGACCGAGGGTAGTCGTATAGAACGTTTGAAAACCAGGTAACGGCACTGATGGCATCGAACGACCGAAAGAACCGTTTCGTGGAAGAGTTACCAGACCGGGAGAGTGACAGCGTCGACTCTCCGTCTTCCAGGGTCAAGTTGCTGCATTCCCCCGTCCTTGTGCTGAATCTGAACTATGTTCCGCTTAACATTTGCACAGTCCGTAGGGCGGTCGTATTGGTGGGCAAGGGCAAAGCGGAGTTGCTGGAAAACCACCGTGGGCAGGTCAGGACGGTAGACAAGCTGGTAGACGTACCGTCAATCATACGCTTGGTGTACTTGGTGAAAAAGCCGTTCCTGCCGCGGAAGCTGTCCAAGAAAGAGGTCTTCTTGCGAGACCGATTTACCTGCCAATACTGCGGGAAAAAGTCTCAGGACTTGACCCTTGACCACGTTGTACCCAGACGCCAATTCGGCAGCCACACTTGGGAAAACGTGGTTGCGGCGTGCAGCCGGTGCAACCTGAGCAAAGCGGGGCGCACTCCGGTAGAAGCGGGGATGGCCTTGGAAAGGCAGCCCCGGGCACCGGACCCCAATCCTTACCTCATCCTGCAAAACCGGACGATCCTGGAAGAGTGGCGACCCTACATCCCTTGGTCGGCGGTGGCTTAGGCATCCGTAAGCTCCGGCAGGTGAATCATCAGGGCTTCCAAAGCCAAGCGGGCGCTGGCGTTCTGGTCCAGAGCATCGAGAGTCTGGTGAACCCGCTTCACAAACCCCACTATTTGGGCCGTACTCAAGTGGTCGGCGTGGCGCCGCAAGTGCGCCGATTGCCCGGTTTCGTGGATGTAGTCCCCGGCCTCCTCCTTGATCAGCAACAGGTCCCGCCACCAACTCAGCCACAGGCATAGCACTGCGCGAACGGCGCTTCGATCACGGAAGAACAGGCTGCTCAGCTCGTTGGCGTAGGTGAACCGGGCATCCAGTCCGGCCTCGCACATCTCTACGAGACGGGCTATCTCCGCCTCCCTTTGTTCCAGGACCTGTTCATCATTCAAGGAGCCAATGGCCCAGCCGTAGCATCCCCGGGCCAAGCGAGCCAGGTTCTCCGCCCTGTCCTCATCGACGCCGTGTTCGGACACTAGACGGTCTGCGATATCCCGCTTCCGCGCGGGCGTCAGCGTAATGCGGCGGCACCTGGACAGCACGGTCGTCGGCAGAGGCTCCTCGCTGGTGGTCAACAACAGGATAGTTACATGGACGGGCGGCTCTTCCAGCGTCTTCAACATGGCGTTGGCCGCTTCCTCGCTCATAGTCTCAGCCTCGTCAAATATGACCACGGTGCGGCGGCCTTCGTAGGGGTTGAGGTTAACTTGGCGTAGGGCGTCTTTAACGTCGCCGATGCCTATTACGGTGCGGGCCGGGCCGTCGTCACCTCGGCGGACGCCCACGATCCGCACGTCCGCATGGTGCCCAGATGCGATGCGGGTACATTGGACGCAGCTTCCGCAGGGTTCACTTTGGTCTTCCAAGCAATTCAATGCTTGGGCCAAATTGACGGCAAGGGTCATCTTGCCCACGTGGGGCGGCCCTACCAGCAAATAGGCGTGGGCCGTGCGGCCTTCTCTAAGCTCCGCCTCCAAGCGTCGCAGCAGAAGGTCTTGGCCATAAACCCGCCACATGACGGAACGTCACGAATTGCGGCGGCTTGGACAATCTATGCAACTTCCTATACGACGTCGCACAGCATCATGTCCTGGTAGCTTTCGCGACGGCGTATGAGCCTGCTTTGCCCGTTGTTGACCAATACAATCGGCGGGCGGGGGTTCAGGTTGTAATTGCTGGCCATGGAGGGGCAATAGGCCCCGGCGGCAGGTATTGCCAGGATGTCCCCCGCAACCAACCGGGGCAGCATGATGTCGCTGGCCAGCACGTCGCCTGACTCGCAGTACTTTCCGGCAATGGTCACCTGTTCCGCGGGATCGTCGTCAACCTTGCCGGCTGCCACAACCTCGTAGGACGCTTGATACAACGCCGGGCGAATGTTGTCGCCCATCCCGCCGTCCACGCTGACGTACTTCCGCACCCCCGGTATGTCCTTGATTGCGCCGATGCGGTACAGCGCGACGCCGGCTGGACCTATAATCGAACGGCCCGGCTCGATGATAAGCTTGGGGTATTCCATGCCCAGGTCGTCGCAGGTAGCCGTCATGGTGGACACAATGGTCTCGGCGTAGTCACCGATGGCTGGAGGTTCCTGGTCGCGAGTGTAGGCGATAGCGAAACCGCCGCCTGGGCTGAACTCGTGCAGGTTGAAACCATCTTCCCGGAACTCGGCGGCGAAACGCAGCACCAACTCGGTGGCTGCGCGGTAAGGCTCCAACTCGAAAATCGGGGAACCCAAGTGGAAGTGGAGACCCAGAAGGTTCAGATTGTTGGCTTTCAATGCCAGCCGGATCGCCTCGGCAGCGTGACCGGTCTGGATGGAGAAGCCGAACTTGGAGTCCAGGATGCCGGTGGTGGTGTGGACGTGGGTATGAGGGTCGATCCCGGGGGATACCCTCACCAGAATGTCCTGCACCTTGCCCAAGTCGCCCGCGATGCGGTCCAGCAAGTCCAACTCATGGAAGCTGTCGACGACGACTCTTCCAATACCGCTCCGGACCGCTTGCTCCAGTTCGTCAGGAGTCTTGTTGTTCCCGTGGAAGTAGACGTTCTCAAGCGGGAACCCGACTGCTTGGGCGATGGCCAATTCGCCGCCCGACACTACGTCCAGTCCCAAGCCTTCCTCATTAAAAATGGCGGCCAGGGCCGGGTTGATGTAGGCCTTGGATGCGTAAACCACCTGGCAGCCGGAACTCCTTTGGGAGAATTCGGAGGCGAAGCTCCGGCAGCGGCCTCGCAGGGTAACCTCATCCAGCACGTAGACAGGGGTGCCGTACTCCGACGCCAAGTCATGGGCGTTGCACCCGCCAATAGCCAATTGGCCTTGCCCGTCTACAGTGGCGGTATCGGGAAAGACGTTGTAAGGCAACATTTGGTCCATCTCCAGTCAGCGGTCAAGCATACTCAGGTAGATTTGCCGGGTTCATCACCCGGCGGCTGCTTGGGCTTTCCCTGTTGAGCGTCCGCATAGCCCTGCTCGTAGCCCTGTTGAATCAATCTTTCCCGCCTTCTTGCGGTAGCTTCTCTAATCCAATCAGCTATTGCCATAATCAGTTCCTTGGCTTGCAGCAACCCCCAAGCGATAAAACCGGATGCAACGAAACTTGCGCCAATCCCCAGAGTAATGTTTAGCGCCGCTTGGTTCGGAGCCACACTGCCATGGGAAACCTCCAGTTGCGTCAGTATGACGGACCCGGCTGTTCCACCAATCAGAGTCAGCAATTGGAACCATTACCGGTCTTTCGGGTCTATTCCCCAAATTGTTTCGCGGTAATCATCCATGACCGGCCCGCTTATTGTATCACCCCCTTACGGATAGAAAATCTCGCAAGAGATACGCAGGTGCAAGGGGACGAAACGCTCCCGATGGGGCTGGGCGCCATGGATGCCGAGGCGGTTCTTACGTTGACTGTAGCTTGAGCCAAGTATATACTCCGTGGCGGCCAAACAGCTACGATTCCCTAATGATGATATGCCAAATCCAACCTCATAGGGGGCGCTATGGCGAATGTTCCGATACGCGTAACCGTGAACGGACGCGTCCACGAAGCCGAGGTGGAGCCACGAACGTTATTGGTCTACTTCATACGCGAACAACTGGGGCTGACGGGCACCAAAATCGGTTGCGACACCAGCCAATGCGGCGCCTGCGTGGTAATGATGAACGGCTCAACGGTGAAGTCCTGCACTTGCTTGGCCGTGCAGGCCGACGGCGCCGAGATAAATACTATCGAAGGGCTGGCCACCGACGGAAACCTTCACCCGATTCAGGAGGCATTCTGGGACAACCACGGCCTCCAGTGCGGCTACTGCACCGCCGGGATGATTATGACCGCAGTGGAATTGTTGGAAAGGAACCCCAATCCCACTTCGGACGAGGTGCGCCACGGTCTGGAAGGCAATCTTTGCCGCTGCACTGGATACCAGAACATTGTGAAGTCGATACTGGCCGCCGCCGAAAAAATGGGGAGCTAGGCCATGACTACAAGAATATTCGGCTCCGGCATACGCCGGAGAGAAGACCCACGACTTATCACCGGCCAGTCTTCCTACACCGACGACATCCAGTTGGTCGGACTGGCCCACGCCGCGATACTGCGTAGTCCTCACGGACACGCCCGGATAACGAGCATCGAAACGTCGTCCGCCCAGTCGGCTCCTGGCGTAGTGGCAGTCTATACCGGAGCGGACGTCGAGGGGAAGCTCACTCCGATTCCCTGTGCTTGGGTAGTGCCCGACTCCGACGTGAAGGCTGTCGCTTACCCGGCGATCGCCAAAGATATAGTCAGGTACGTCGGCGACGCGGTGGCGGTCGTGGTGGCCGAAAGCCGCGTCCAAGCCGAAGACGCATTGGAGTTGATCAACGTTAACTACGAAGTCCTGCCTGCCGTGGTCAACGCCGAGGCCGCTTTACAGGAAGGCGCTCCACAGTTGCACGAAGACGCTCCCAACAACCAAGCCTTCCACTGGAAGGTGGCCGGTGGGGACGCCGACTCCGCTTTCGACTCCGCAGAGGTGGTCGTAAGGGACACCATTATCCAGCAAAGGCTGATACCCAACGCAATGGAACCCCGTTCCACCGTCGCTACTTGGCTTTCCGCCTTGGGCGAATTGACCCTGTGGAACACCAGCCAGAACCCCCACATCGCACGTTTTGTAACCTCGCTGGTTACCGGTGTTCCGGAACATAAAATCCGGGTCATCGCCCCCGAGGTGGGCGGGGGGTTCGGAAGCAAGATTGCAGTCTATCCGTGGGAGATGATCACGGCATTCTGCGCCATGCAACTGGGTCGCCCGGTCAAGTGGACCGAGACCAGGTCGGAAAACTTCCAAGCCACCACCCACGGCCGCGACCACATCCAGCACGTCGAGATGGCGGCCACGAGGGATGGGAAAATCACCGGCTTACGGACTGTCGTCTACGCCGGCATGGGAGCATACCTCTCCACGGCAGCCCCCGGTATACCTACCATTCTCCACGGTCTCATGTATTGCGGCCCGTATGAGATTCCCAACGTCAAAGGCGACGTCTATGGCGCTTTCACCAACACCACGCCGGTGGAGGCCTACCGCGGCGCCGGTCGGCCGGAAGCTACCTTCCTACTGGAGCGGCTGGTAGACCTGTTGGCCGCCGAGTTGAATCTCGACCCGGTGGAGGTGCGCCGCCGTAACTTGATTCCAAAGTTCGAAGACGGCTACGACGTGTCCGTCGGCCTGCACTACGACAGCGGCGACTACCCCGGCAACTTGGACGTGGCGTTGGAACACGTCAACTACCAAGGTCTGCGGGAAGAACAGGCACACCTCCGGGGCCACCACGAATATATGGGCATCGCCGTATCGTGCTATTGTGAAATCTGCGGCATCGGCCCCTCGCAGATAGCCGGGGCCGTAGGGTTCGGCGGCGGTCTGTGGGAAGGCGCAATCGTGCGCTTCTACGCCACCGGCAAGGTCAACATCTTTGTAGGCACCTCTCCCCATGGACAAGGTGAAGAGACCACCTTCGCTCAAATCCTGTCCGACGAATTGGGTGTCCCGGTGGACGACGTGGAAGTCATCCACGGAGACACCGACAATACTCCCATGGGATGGGGCACTTACGGCAGCCGCACCACCGTCCTCAGCGGCGCTGCCATCGCATTGAGCGCGCGCAAGATCAAGGACAAGGGGCGGGCTTTGGCAGCGCACCTGCTGGAAGCGGCCGAGGAGGACATTGAGTACGACAATGGCAACTTCTTTGTCCGTGGGTCGCCCGACCAGAACAAGACCATCCAGGACATAGCCTTGATGGCCAACGTGGCTTGGAATATGCCTCAAGGTATGGAGCCAGGGTTGGAAGCCACCACGTTCTACGACACTCCGAACTTCAGCTTCCCGTTCGGCACTCACGTAGCGGTAGTAAAGGTCGACGCCGACAACGGTCACATCGTCCTTGAGCGATACGTGGCCACCGACGACTGCGGGCCGCAAATCAACCCCGTTATCGTGGAAGGTCAGGTCCATGGCGGCGTCGTCCAGGGCGCGGGCCAAGCCCTTTGGGAAGGCGCGGTCTACAGCGAAAACGGCCAGTTGGTGACCGGGTCGATGCTCGACTACGCTCTGCCCAAGGCCCATCTCCTGCCTCAAATCGAGACTTTATCAACCGTCACCCCGTCGCCCCACAATCCATTGGGGGTAAAGGGCATCGGGGAGACCGGTACCATCGCGTCCACGGTGACGATTTACAACGCGGTTATTGACGCGCTGAGACCCCTTGGGGTTACCAGGCTGGAGATGCCGTTGACCTCGGAAAGGGTGTGGCAAGCTATACAGGACGCAAAGGGGGCATAACCATGTTTGCTGCGGCATTTGATTATCACAAGGCCTCTTCGGTGGCCGAAGCCATACAGTTATTGGGCGCCAACGAGGACTCAAAGCTGATGGCCGGTGGCCACAGCCTGATTCCCTTGCTGAAGCTGCGCTTGGCCAGACCTTCGGCGGTGGTGGACATAGGCGGCATTTCCGAACTGAAGGGCATTTCGGTGAACAACGGTAGCGTTCGCATCGGAGCGTTGACCACCCACTGGGAAATCGCTTCGTCCTCCCAAGCTGCGGACGCCTGCTCCATGCTGGCAGAGGCGGCCGGCGGCATCGGAGACACCCAGGTCCGCAACCGGGGCACCATCGGCGGCAACGTGGTCCATGCCGACCCGGCCTCCGACTGGCCCGCGGTGCTAACGGCGTTGGGCGCCACGTTTACCATCCAAGGGCCCAACGGGACCCGCACCGCCTCTCCTGGCGACTTTTTCATAGGACCTCTCACAACCGCGATAGCGGACAATGAGATTCTGACCTCGGTTGAAGTACCGCGATTGGCCGCCAACCAGAGGGCGGAATATGCCAAGATGGCCCATCCCGCCTCGGGTTACGCCGTAGTGGGCGCCGCCGTCGTCCTGACCGTCGATGGCCACCAGTGCACCGCCGCCAGTGTCGCCGTCGGGGGCGCTGTTCCCGTGCCGACGCGCGCTACGTCGGTGGAAAACGCCTTGGCGGGCAGCCACTTATCTGCGGAAAGCATCACCGCCGCCACCAACCAGGTCGGCAACGACCTCGGGGACGTAATTGGAGACTTTTACGCGTCGGCAGAGTACCGGAAGGCAATGGCGGCAGTTGAAATCCGCCACGCCATTTTCCACGCTACCGGCTTGGCTCACCATTAGCGGCTTTTGCCGGGCAAGGCCTTTGCTGAAGCCCTCGTTCCCTGTCCCGAATGTCATGGGCCGGAGCGAGGGCTTTACTACGGCTTAAAACCTGGCCGAGGGCCGTTCTTCGACTGGCTCAGGATGTGAATTTCAAGTGGAACGGAAAACACTGAATTGAAAATACTTCTGATAAATGACGATGGCATCCACGCTCCCGGACTCTGGGCCGCCGCCAAGGCTTTGCGCTCGGTAGGGGAACTGTTCGTGGTGGCGCCGGACCGGGAGCAGAGCGGTGTCGGAGCTTCTTTAACCCTTCATGCGCCGTTGCGAGTGCGGACCGTTCCCGTGAACGCGCTATTGGAAAGCGATGGAGAGTCCCCATTCGAAGTGACGGCCTATTCGGCTGAAGGCACTCCGGGAGACTGCGCCATTCTCGGGCTGGAAAAGCTGGTGGGCAAGGTCGACTTGGTTGTCTCGGGGATAAACTCCGGTTCCAACCTTGGTTGGGACACCATAGTTTCGGGCACGGTGGGTGGGGCGATCCAAGGTTTTGTGCGGGGTTATCCAACCATTGCCATATCGGTCGGTTCCGTTCGCGACCCGATTTTCGACGGCGCGGCGCGGTTGCTGGGGTTGGTGGCGTTGCGCTTGCGGGAGAGCCCGCCCGACTTCCCGTTGTTCTTGAACATAAATGTCCCCAGCCTGCAATTGGACAAGCTGGCCGGCGTTCAAGTGACTAAGCTGGGGGGCAGGTCCTACGGCGAGTCGGTCCGAGAGGAGGGCGTCGGCGCCCAGAGGAAGTATTGGATTTCCCGTGACCGCCCATTGGGCAGCACGGCACAGGAAGGCACGGACTCTTGGGCCGTCAGGAACAATCAAATCTCGATAACGCCGCTGCATTTGGGCTTGGGCAATGACGACCAAGTACCAGATGTTGAGACGCTGCTGAAGGACCTGCCCAGCGCACTGCTCTCCCGGCGGGACTGACTTATGGCATCCTTTGTTACTACAAACAAAAAGGGCATTATCTGATAAGTAACAACCGGCGGGCATCGTCTTCAGTCCATTCAGTACCTCTCAAAATACTGCCCAATACCCCACGCTTGAATGATCTGCCACGATGATAATGAATGATCACTCTCCGACCGTCCGGATGCTTGTAAACCCGTCTTGAACCGGCTCGCATATCAACGATAAAACCATCCTACTCCAAAGCATGTGCCAGTTGGTCGACTGATATATTCCGCAGAAGGTGAACTAGGTTCACGCGATCACTTTAACCACGCCATCAGTCACCGCGTTCTCGACTTCAACATGGTCGTTGGGAATGGGGTCACCGTACTTGACTAAAGACTCTATGTAGAGTTTCGCGGATATTTTTAGTTCTTCTAATGCTTCTTCCTTGGTACGTCCCCAATCCGCGCAACCGGGCAAAGAATCAATCCACGCACTCCAATCCCCATCGTCTTCCTCTTGAAGCGAGACCTTGAAAGTGTAGACCATATCCTCTGTCGCTCCCCTGTACTGTTGACCTGCTGTATTTTCTGCCTTCGTTCTCCCAATACTACTTTGTATCAACACCCCCCGCGAGTCCGAAAGTAACTAACCCGATGTGCAAGTTATAGGGGGGAGTTGAAAATCCAAATTTACTTAGTCCGCTGCAACAGCTTCAGGGATTCTGGGATCGCTCACCCCAATCATGCTGTCGCGGCTGACCAGCTTGGCCAGGTCCGACTCGGCCATGCCCTCCGTCCCGGCAGGCTGGCGAGGCAAGACCAAGTAACGCAGGTCTGCGGTGCTGTCCAGTACCCGGACTTCCACGTCGTTGTCCAACTCCAACCCGAATTCCTTCAGGACGCCGCGAGGGTCGATGACCGCACGGGAGCGATATGCAAAGCTCTTATACCAGTCGGGCGGCCTGCCCAGCAGAGCCCTGGGATAACAGGAACACAGGGTACACACCACCATGTGATGCACCTTATCGGTGTTCTCCATCACGGCTAGCTGGGGAGTCGTATCGGGCAGGGTGTAACCCAATTCCGCTAAAGCGGAGTGGGGATCGTCTATCAAGCGGCTCTTGTAACCGGCGTCCGACCAAGCGCGGGCAACGACTTTTGCGCCGTCAGAAGGCGACCTGGACTCCACCGTATCCATCATCTGCTGTACTTCGCCCATCGAACAGACGCCTCTTTCAACCAGCAGGGCTTCCATCGCTTGGGCCCGCCGGGCGTAAAGGCTCAACTCTTCATTGGATTCCGGGTGACTGTGTTGGCCTTCGTGACTGTCGCTCACAGTTGCCTCCTTACACCGGGCAGCAGCCAGTGACCATAGGAAAACCTCCTGATCACTGACCACCAACCGCTATTCACTTTCTATGGATTCTCACCTGAACGGGAATGACGGGTTGGGTGCTTACGTTGGTTCCAGCCAATGTTCGTAGATGTCCACCAGAATTTTATCGCCAGCCGGACCCTGATAGCCGTCCCATACCGTATGCTGGGCGAATTCCACCCGGTAAAGCGTATGCTCCGGCAGCCCTGAGCCGCCGTGGGCCAAGGACTCGGGATTAGGAAACCGTCCACATACAGCAACGACCACGCCGGTCTTGCCTTGGATATAAGTGGGAGTGCGGTAATGCCCGGATGGGGAGTCCACCCGGACCCGCACGATATCGCCGTCTTGGTATTTGTTCGACACTGCCATTTTCCTGCTAACCAGTCCCCGGTTCCAGTTGGGCCACCTTGGCGTCGATTTCCTCGGCCGTCAAGATACCCTTCTCCACCAGCAATATCTCCAAGGCCGCCGTCCACTTTTCGTAGTAACTGGTGGAGTTGTACACTTCCGGCTCCAGGCTTTCGATGGCCCGGCGCATCTCATCGGTCTTGCGGATGCCCTTCTGGCCCAGCACTTGGTGCAGCGCATCCACTCTCATTTCCCAGTCCATATTCTGGTGATCGGATTGGTCTATGGGCGTATCGTTGGGCAGGCCGCCCATGTCATGGGGTTTTGGCATATTTCACACCTCTTGCTAACCTGGCAGCAGTCCTTCGCCGACGAAAAACTCTTGCGCTTCCTCCAGCGTAAGATCGGGCACTGGCAGCATCAAGTCCGACTCCACCAACTCGTCCACCGACAACGGGGATCCGTGCTCCCGAACAATGTTTAACATCTGGTCCAACAACTCTCGGAAGCTGGCCCGGTCTCCGGATTCCACTGCCCCCACCAGTTGGTTGTCCACGTCGTTCAATTGGTCTACATAAGACCCCGGAAGATTGAATTGCCCCTCGGTGGGAATTCGTATAATCACGATTTACTCTCCGGAAGTTGGGGACGTTCCCGTGCAGGCAGGCCGGTGCGGAGCGACGCAAGCTCGTCTTCCACGTTTTGAGATGAGGTCAACTGTTCCAGTTCCCTGCTGATGTCATCCTGCCTTGTGCCGCTAAAATCGTCCAACATCCCGATGGTGGACAGTTCGTCGATGGCTCCGGCCCTGGCTCGCATGTGTTGCGTTTTGTTCTCCGCCCGCTCCATAGCCAACGTAAGGTCGCCCATTTCTTCCGACACGCCTGACAAGGCTTCACCGATCCGAACCTGCGCTTGGGCGGCGTTATACTGGGCCTTGATGGTCTCTTTCTTGGTCCTGAAAGCGGCGACTTTAGCCGTAAGCCGCTGTTCGGCCACTGTCAGCTTTTCCTGCTCCATCTCCATCTCGGAGATCTGTTCATCCAGACCCTGCAGCTCAAGGACAGAGGCTTGCTTCCGTTGGAGGGCCAGCCTTGCCAAGTCCTCCCGTCCTGCCTCCATCGCTTGGCGCGCTTGGGAATCCAACTTGGATATGTTCGTTTGCACTACGGAAGCCTGTTGTTGGATGCGGCGTTTGGCCGTGACCATTTGGACTACGCCTCGTTTCACGTCGCGTAGCATTTCCAGTTGCTTCTCATAAGAGTAGTCCAAGGTCTCGTTCGGATTTTCCGCATTGTCCAGTATGCGGCTCATCTTTGACTTAACTATAGTGGACATACGCGAGAGCATTCCCATGTCTTAACCTCCTGTCTGCGACCGCCCGGCCGACAAGTTGTTAGCAAAAACGGTGTTAAGATTGCCAGTCAGTACCGGCTGCCGCTTTTGCCGGTAAAAAGACTTATTATGCCGATAACCAAAGCAATGGCGCCCACGATAATCAAGACCCATCCCAGGAAGTCCAAAAGCCACTGGATAAGGCCGGTCTTCAAAATCAGCCCCACCACCAACAGGATAATACCGACCAATATCCAGCCACTTTTCCCCAAGAACCCCATCGGCGACTCCTCCCCTTTTTAGTGGACTAATTCATCACTATTTTATTACGAACGCAAACCAAGTTTAACACGTTCCACCAAGTTGCTGGCAGCAGAATTCCGGTTGCCCGGAACGCCAAAGGTGAGGATGCCGCCCGAGCGAGGTGCACAAAGTGGTCTTCGCCGGGCTGGAAATCAGATTGACCTATCACCGCGCCCTAACTATACTCGATTCGCTTGGGCACGCGACGGCGTGAGATCGTTCAGGAACCCATAGAATGTGAGTTATGCTGCGCTCCATTTTTGGCAGAGGAAAAAAGAGGAGGCGGACTTCCGAGACCGCCCGGCAAGACGACAGCATCAGGGACGCCAGAGTAGGTGATGTTATCTCTGTCATTGGACTCAACCCCGAATACGATGACGCTTACTTCATCATCGAACGGGTCCACCGGTATTCGAGCCACGGCGAGACGTGGCATGAAATGGAATGCGTTGACGGCGACAACCGGGTCTGGATTGATTGGGTTGACGGCTATGACCTTTTTATCACCGCGACCGACGACCCAACACCATCCGGACTGGCCAGCACTGGGATAACCGAGGACGACCTGATCGAATTGGATGAAGAGCACTCCATCGACAACCATATCGAGATCGATGGCGATGTGTACTATTACAAGAACAGTTCCGAGGTGTCTTTCTTCCAGGATGGACGCGGGCAGGGCCAGGAATACTACTTCTGGGAATTTACCCGGGAGCAGGGAGACCGTGTGATGTCGGTGCATAAGTGGGAGGGAAGGCCTTTCGAAGTGGTCTTCAGCGAAGTCATACCGCCGGAACGAATCACCCTCTACAAGGGTGAGCGAGAAGAGCCCGGAGGCCAGAGAAACCGATGATTGAAACGTTTGTCGAAGCTTTAGGAATCTTCCTCAGGGGGCTGGTGTACGTCGGCATGGGCTTGGTCGTCCTCGTGGTGGCGAAGTTCGCGCGGGACCTGATTACCCGGCACGGCATCGACGAAGAAGTCATTCAAAAGCAGAACCTGGCGGAGGCCCTGCGGCTTTGCGGCTACTTTATCGGCGTAATCATGGTCCTGTTGGGCGCCATGTACCACCCGTTGACTGTGATAGGCGTGGAAGGCCTTGGCTTCAACGCCGAGTTCGGCATTGATGTATTGAGGGTATTCCTTTACTCCCTGGCCGGAATAATTGCGCTGAACCTGGTGCGGCCATTAATAGACCGCGTCATACTGTACAAGTTCAACGTTGAGAAAGAGGTGATTGAGGACCGGAACATCGGCACTGGGGCGGCGGAGTTCGGTATCAACGTCGCCGTGGGACTGATTATCGCCGGCGCCCTCACCGGGGAGGGAGGAGGCTCTGAGCTGACGGCGGCGCTGGTAACTCTTGCCTTCTTCGGAATGGGCGTGGTCCTGCTGGTGCTGTTCGCCCTTTTTTACGAGTTCACCGCTTCCTACGACGTCCATGATGAGATCGAGCGCAATAACGCTGCCGTAGGCATCGCTTTCGGAGGCAACCTCGTCGCCATCGGCTTGGTGATGTTCAAGGCCCTCTTCGGCGACTTTACCGGCTGGGGAGACAGCATCGTCGCCTTTGTGGTCTTCGGAGTGATAGGCTTCGCGCTGCTGTACGTGCTCCGGTTGCTGATAGACCTACTGCTGCTTCCGCACATCCGGATTTCCGGCGCCTTGGCGGGGCAGCGGAACGTGGGAGTCGCTTTCGTCGAGAGCACGGTGGTCATCTCCGCCTCCATGGTCCTGTTCATGGCTATCTGATCCGGCGGCGTCCCGGACTCTGCCAGCGATCTCCCTTTCGGCGGCCAGTTGCCGGGCATCCTCGTGTCGCTCTTCAATGTAGCCGTACCCGGCATCTATGACCTTGCCGATCAGGTTCTCGGAAACGTTATATCTATTGACCACTGGTTCGAGTAACTCGCCAAAGAACCCTTCATCCTCTATCAGTCTTGTCCAAGTAGACTCAAACTCGTCCATTGCCCCGTCATACAGCCGGAGTAAAAAGACCGTCCTGACAGGGTCAAGCCCATCGGCTGTAAAGACTTGGGCTCGCAAGTCTACGCCGCGGCCCCGGTCGAAACAGACCTCATCGGCGTCCCCGTCGAAGTCAACGTCTTTGAAGTGATCGTACTGGTCGATGTAAGACTCCGTCTCGGCCAGCAACTTGCCGATAAACCCCCTGCCGTCTTCAGTTATGAAAAAACTGCCTGTGTCCTCGCAAGGCGCAATCAAGCCTTCGTCTTGAAGCCCTTTAATGCCAAGTACCGGGTCTCCGCCGGAGTCCTGATCGGGCACCGGCAGGTCATACTCAAATTTATCCATGAAGTACAGGACGGTCAGTTCCCTCAACCATGCCAGCAGTTCGTCCTTGCTTTGCCAGAAACCTTGGGCAACGGCGTACTCCAGGGCGGAGTATTCCTGGGCAACCCGCAGGCCAAGGCGTGGGGGCCCCTCCTGGGCGCCCACAACGGGCGCCCCTCCGTCATCACGCCCATCCGGCGGCGCATTGTCCGGATAATGCCGGACCAAGTGGTTAGACGCGGGGTCTGCAAGGTCAAGCTTGTCTTGGCCAGCAGTTGAAACGGAGAGGGTACAAAGGCCCATTCGCCATTCCTCGGTGACCTGCAACATGACAGCGTAAATCTCCGGTAGGTCCGGGTTGGCGGCCATGTCCAGGAACGACTCCACCGTGCTTCTCCCGTGTTCATCTTCCGCGAAAACCTGGTCCAGGAGCCACCCCACCGAGTTCCTGGTGTAGCCAATGGGCAGGACTACCCGAAAGTCGTCTTCCGGGTCCATACCTTCCAAGGATACGGAGAGGACAAATTCACTCGCGCCGGCGCGGAGCCGTCCGCCATGCCCGCCAGCGTTCATTTCCGTAGACATACGGTTTCCATCAGAAGCGTCGACCGCCCTTCACAACCATCGCGCCGCCGCCGCCAAAGCCGCCGGAACTGCGCGACGAGCGGAATGACCCTGACCTGCTGCGGGAAATGGAGTTGCTGGTCTTGAAGCCGCCGCTGCGCTGTTGAGTCTGCTGATAGGTCTTGCGATTCGTGCTTACGTTGCTCCTTGATTGTTGGTAGCGGGACCCGGAGAAGGACGCCTGTCGGCTATTGTAGCTGCTGTTTCTTTGGACCTGGCGACCGTAAGCGGAGCTCTGCCGGTAAGTGTTGCGCTGGTTCCTCATCGTAGAGCCGCGGGATACCGGAGTGCTGTAGTAGTAACCCCGGGGGCCAAGGGACGAAATGATCAGGTAAGTGAAGAGAAAATTTCCAGCGCCAAAGTGGCTATTGTAGTAACCGTTGCCGTGGTGTCCCCGCATGTCGTACTCGTCATTGGTGCCCTTCACGATGGAGAACAACAGGTCGTCCTCGGCGTCGTCAATGGAGTTATTCCCGTCGAAGTCTTCCCACCCCTCCAACGTCAACGCCTGACCGTCTTGTTTGGCGCGGATGAGTATAAGGCCGTCGCCCTCATATATCTCGTTGACCTTGTCTTCAAATTCCGTCGCGCTCTTGGACTCCTTGAACGCCTCTTGAACGTCATCCAAGTTGATTACCCCGGCGGCTCCGTCGGTGGCGGCCCAATCTTCGTAGGACGACCCGCCGCCGCAGGCTGCAACCAACGGCGCGGCGACCACTATGCCGCCAAGGGAGATGGCTGTGCCAAGCCTGAATTTTCTGTCGACCATTTCAGTCCCTCCTTTCACCGTGGCTGGCCCCTTCTTTCGGGTGGCGGGCCATCGGGAATTGGGCAATCAACGCGTGGACATCTTCGTGCACCCGCACCGGCTGAGGCGGTTGCCGGTTCATCCGGTCTATGGGAAAAGTCAGCAGCCGGGACAAGAACTCCCTCTTTACCCGCTCCAGGAACTCGTCCCACGCCATGAAGCTTCGATTCACGTAGCGGGCCACAGCGGACTTGTGGCTGTGGGTGGACAGCATCTGGTTGGAAACAGACTCTTGAAGTTCGGTCAAGTGGGTCTTCCAAAGCTCGTCGCAGGTGTTCAAGTAAAGCAACCTGCTCAAGGAAGCAAACTCAGAAGTCCCAAGCCGGGCTTCCAACTCATCCAGACCGGATACGAACAGTTCGCCAAGTTCGCCAGGCAATTCGGTCAGGTCGCACCCCTTCAGGAAGGAGCAGTCTATACGGTAGTCCAATAATACCTCATCCGCCATCTGGTCGAACTGGAACGGGTACGATTCAAGAGTAACTTCAGGCAGATAATCGACAGCCGCCCGGGCAGCCACGTCATGGGCCAGCCTTGCCCAAACCTGCGGCAAGGCATTCGACTCCATCACTTGCCGCCGGTGTTGATAGAAGAGGTCCGTGTGCCGGTCCAGCACCGCGGCGTAGTCCTGCATCAAGCCCCGCTGTGCCTCGGCTTCGTGTTCGGCCGTCTTTTGCACCGAGCCGATGAGGTCGTCTACGGCCTTGCCTTCAAAAAAGGCCATCCCTGCCTCGTCAACTTTGCGGTGTTTGTGCATCTTGAGAATCGCCTCGGCGTAGAAGCCCAGCAGCCGGTCTTCAAAGCTGAGGAAGGTCTGGGTAACCCCGGATTCCCCTTGGCGTCCGCTCCTCCCATTGAGTTGAAGGTCAATGCGGGCAGCTCTGTTGACCTCGCTGCCGATCACGCGCAGGCCCATGAAATGCTCGATGGTCTCCCCGGCTTGGGCGCACTGTCGGGCGACCCTGTCGTTCAGGCCCGGCTCCAGCAGGATGTCGGTGCCCCTGCCGGCCATGTTGGTGGCCACGGTCACCGCGCCGAACGCGCCGGCGTCCCTGATAATCTGGGCCTCCGCGTCCGAGGTAACCGCGTTCAGAAGGTTGTGCGGAATATCGTGCTCCCGGAGAAGCCTGCTGAGGTCCTGGGAATCCTCCACCGTTACTGTCCCCACCAGCACCGGTTGACCCACCCGGCGGCAAGCGATGACTTGGTCAACAATCGCGCCGGTCTTGTCGTTGTTGTTCAGGTAGACCCTGTCGGGCAGGTCAACGCGCATAAGGGGCCGTGAAGGCGGAAGGTCTACCACGCGCAGCCCGTACCGCCGTTGGAACTCGTCGGCGGACCCGGTGGCCGTGCCTGTCATGCCGGATACGTGCTTGTACCGTTTGACCAGCCCTTCCACCGTTATCTGTCCAAGTGTTTCCGTCTCCGGCCGGGGCGTCAGCCCCTCCTTCAGTTCCAAGGCCGATTGCAGCCCGTGCTGGTACACGAAGTCCACCTTGGGCCTTCCGGTAGCACGGTCAATCAGGACAAGGGAACCGTCGTTGACCAAGTAGTCCACGTCCCGTTTAAGAAGCAGGCATGCCCGTAGCATCTGGTAGACTTGGTTGCCCAAACTGTATTGCCGCGCCAAACGCCTGCCAATTTCCTTGGTTTTTCGTCTCCGTTCCGGCAGCGACAAATCGTGGCGGTCGCTCAGGGCGTCCAACTCCGCTTCAAGGGCAGTGCCGTCGTAGAAGGGGCCGAGGGTCTGGACCAAGTGGTCGCGGCCCGATTCCGTCAGGGTTACGTAACGGCTGTCCGGGTCTACGGCGTAGAACAGCCCGGAAGCCAGTTCAGCCAACTCTGACTCTGCGATAAGCTTGGCCTGTTTGACGTGGCCGGGATTGTCGCCAAAGTACCGGCGCAATGCGGCGTTACCGGGGTCGGCCAACAACAACTTGGCGGCGGTGGTGATGGACTCCCGCCTGCGCGGGAATGACGCCGGTGACGAGTTGGAGCCTTCGGAGGAAGAACCCGGGCCGGGAGAGGTTAGTTGGTTGGCCAATCCTTGCGCAGAGTCCTGCTGGAGGCTGACCAAGCTGTTGACCGCCTTTTTGACTTTGGCTGTCGCGCGACGGTTGCTTAAGGGACTGCCGGAGATGATCATGGGGGTGAAGGCTTCGTCAATCAGGGCATGATCGACTTCGTCAACGATAGCGACGTCAAACCCGCGTTGTACTTGGTCGCCCCTGCTGGTCTTGAGATTGTCGCGAAGAAAATCGAAGCCGAACTCCCTCATGGGGCCGTAGACGACGTTCTTCCGGTAGTTGTGCCGCCGCTCGCCGTCGCCCATGTACCCGATCACCGCGCCGACACTGATGCCCAGAGACTCGTAGACCGGGGCGAGAAGTTGGGCATCCCTGGCAGCCAGGTATTCGTTGGCGGTGACCACGTGGACGGACCTGCCCAGAACGGCCTGCAACACCGCCGCCAACGCGCCGGCGACGGTCTTGCCTTCCCCCGCGTTCATTTGAACAATGCTGCCGTTAAACAGGTGCATTCCGGCCAGCAATTGCTCGTCGGTGGGCCGGAAAGCCAACAGGTTGGCGTCGGGAAGGCGCAAGGCTGCTTGATAAAAGTCCCCCCGCAAGAGAATTTCCCAAGGTCGTTTTACCTTCACCTCTCCCGCAACCCTCACCATTGTCGCAACGATGGTGGTTTCGTCTATGCTCAAACTGGCCGATTCACGCAGGCCCGGGTACGTGGCGGCAAAGTTCCGGTACTTATCGAACCGCTGACCTTGAAAGTCTTTTTCGAAAATCCGCCAGACCCCAAGCCTGCGATTCACCACTTCCGCAACGATAGCGGACACAGCGGGCAGGACTTCCTCGGCCCGATTGTGCCGCGCTTGGTCTCTCAAATCCGCAAAAGCGTCCTTAAGTCCCTCGTCTGAATGCGACGAAAGGTCGACACGGCGGACCTGTTCCAAAAGCGCCCCGGCAGCCTTAGAGGAAAGGTCGATAGCCGGCGTCAATTCTTCAGCCTCATTACCACCAAACCGGACTGATGCGACGCCCCTTCACATTCGTCTAGCCTGGCCAGCAAGTGGTCTTTCGCGGCCAGTATGTGCTCGCTGACCAAAGGTTCCGCCTTTGAGAATTGAGCCCCCACTGGAGAGTCCAGGTCCCACTCTCGGGTGACAGAGCACTCCAGTCCAGACCACCTGCAAACTCTCTCGTACTCCCGTCTATCCCGTTCAAATTCACGCTCCGTCGTGAATGGGATGGGAGTCACGTAGAAGTCACCCGAGAGGTACAATCCCAACTCGTTGTCGAACACCTGCATCAGGTCGGTGTAGGGCATCCAGCCCTCCAAGGCAAAGAAAAGGTTTTCCGGTATGTCTTGAGGCACACGGTGATAATAGAAGTCCTCTTCGGACTCTATCATCTTGACGGTTACCGGCTGCTTGTCCCGATGCCCCAACACACGCTCCGCTGATTGGTCTCTCAAGAACAGGAATGGGATGTTGCCGTTGGTAGCGTCCACCAGCACTTGGACCCCGTCAACATCATACAGTAGAGCGGTATGCTGCCAAAACCTCATATACCGCTTGGCGAACCGGAAATCGAAGGTGACCAGCAGTTCCCTCAGTTTATCCACCGGCGCAGTTCCTACGGCGTTGCCGCCCGCGATGACGTATTCGGATGTAAATCCGTAGTGGTCTGTGAGGAACTTGAGCGCTTGCACCTTTTCGGAGCAAATCGCGCCCCCGCCGTCCATGATATTGTCGATGGTCTCGTCCCCCGACTTATAGACCAGCTTCTTGCCCACGAAACGGGAATAGTTCTCGAACTGGCTGGTCCAGACCCGTCTGGCCAGAGATTCCAGCAGGGTGAGCTTCTTCTCCGTTGAGTCCATCTCCATGACGGATTCGGCCTCGGCGGAGCCAAGAGACTCGGCCAGTGTGTCGTACACGAATTTGGCGTACTTGTCGGCGTCCCGCAGCCACTTGCGGGCGTGGAACCCGGTCCAGTTGCGGTCGTAATCGCAGTTGGTCCGGTCAATGGACAAGTCGATCACCCAAACATCCCTGTCATCCACCGACGCCAATTCGCGCTCGGGGGTCTCCTCCGGTCCAATCAGCCTGTCACCCTGCTTGAAAGCTACGCCGTCGAACATATCCAATAGCTGGCCGCTGTCGGAACTGACGTACAGCAGGTCTTGTAGCGCGAACAGAGAGTCGGCCGAGTTTGCGGTGATCCGGGACGTTCGAAGCAGGTCCTGTATCGGAGCGTGTTTGACATACTTGTCCAGCAAGCAACCAAGGGTTTGGCGGCTATCGCCGGTGTCGATGCGCATGGCGCACTTTCTGGTGGAAACGAGGTCCGAAAGCTGGAGAATTAAGGCGTCGGGGTCTTCCATTGCCGGACTATGCGGGGTCCGTGTCGGCATTGGCCCGCCATCGCTTCCAAGGGTCGGCAAGCCCGGCTCAGGCCGCTGCAAGTGGCCCGGCTCCCCAACGGGCGGCGTATTGGTCGAAGGTGAAACGGCTCTTCAAGACCAACTCGCCTTGAGCGGTCAACGAGTAAACGGATGGAAGCCCGATGCCGTTGAATACATGGGCCTTGGTGAGAGTGTACGAACCGGCGTTGTTGAAAACAACCTTGTCTCCGACTTGGAGCGGGTGGTCGAACTGGTAAGTGCCGAAGAGGTCACCGGCAAGGCAGGTACTGCCCGCGAGAAGGTACTCGTGGGGCGCGTCGTCGCAGTGTCCCACCACGTCGGGTTCCCACCCGTATTCGAAGATTTCCGGCATGTGGTTCACCGTCGTATCCAGCACCGCTATTTCGGCGTCGCCGCTTGAGAATACGTCCAATACGGTGGAGACGATGTAACCGGCGGAGCGCACCAAGGCGGCCCCCGGCTCCAAGAACGCCTCAACGTCTCCATTCGATTTGAGAAGCTCAACGGCCTCTCTTAACGCTGCGGGATTGGAAGCCTCCTCGAAAAAGTATCCGCCGCCCAGATTGACCCATTCAAGCCTTTCCAGGATGGGGCCGACGTGGGTGCAAACGCGCTGCACCGTAGCGAGCATTTCACTAAAGTCCTCCGACTCGCAATTGGAATGAAAAAGGATGCCGCGGAGGCCGGAGAAGCGCTTGGGGTCTTGATTGAATGCGGCTGCCAAGTCTTCCAAGGGGACACCGAGCTTGGAATTGGGGCGGCAAGGGTCGAAACGTTCGTCGTCTGCAAAGGAAAGCTGCGGATTGACCCGGATGCCGCAACTCGCCCGGTCCTTGACCCGGTCGTGGTAGGCGTCCCAGTGGGTCAGGGAGTTGAACGAGACGAAGTCGCACAGCTCTCCGATTTCGTCTATCTCGTCACTCCTCATCCCGGGTGTTGTGATATGGATCGAGCCGCCGGCGGCGATGGCGCTGCGGGCCAAGCGAGCTTCAAAGGGAGAGCTGACCGCGAATCCGTCCAACCGAGGAGCCATAAGCCGTAACGCGTCAACAAATGAGAAGGACTTTATGGCGAACAACAGTTGACACCCAGCATATCGCTGCAGGGTGTTTCCACAGGTAAGCAGATTTTGGATAATCGCTTCGTCGTAGACGAACGCCGGGCTGTCAATCCGGTGCAGGCTGGCGGGGACGGCATCGGGGTCATCCAGCGAAACCGCGCCTGGCACGGCCGTGCCCAGTCGGTCCTCCGTCATAGCTCCAACACCTTTCTGGCGTCAATTCCGTGGGCCGATGCTGGTTTCTCAACCTCCATCGGGGGAATCGGACGGCGCACCGAGGTTGGCTCTATCCCGGCCCTCAGCGCCGCCATCACTCCTGCGGCTTCCCAATAGTTGTTTACAAGGTAAAACTGGCCGCGCCGCCAAGGCAGCTCCGCCAAGTCATTTTTCATGAGGTTTTTGTTCTCTCGCACCGCGATAACCGGAATGCCCTGCTCCAGGGCGGCCAGCGTCGGAATGCCCAAGCACCCATCGGGAATTACCAAGCAGGATACGTCGGAGACGGTCAACACGTTTGGCCCCCGCATTGCGTCGTCATCGACGACGATGCGGGGGCTTCTTTGAAGTCCCTTGAGAACGGACTGAAAGTAGGTCATGGAAACGGCTTCCGCAGCTAGGCGCGGGTCCACGACCCCCGTATCTACTTCCAACGCGGCTTGGGATTCCAGCATGGGGGAGTGGGCCGACGGCACGTTGTACAGGCTAGAGATAGTATGGGTCAACATCGACTCAACCCCACCCCAAGGGTTGATCATGTTTCCTTCGCTTTTGAAATAGTCTTCGTGGAAGTGAAGGGGCACGTTTATGACTGATGAGATGGCTACCGCGTCATACTCGCCGCGGTACTTGTCCAGAACGGCGAATACATGGTCGAGGTTTTTGACGCTGCCCGCCGCCCTGGAGGAGTTGGTGTATTCGGACTCCATGATTAACGGCGGGTCCAACAAGACGGTCCGGGGACAATTAAGGCCGTAGGTAGCACGGGCAGCGTTTACGGCGTTTATGGTCATCTCGGGAAAAAACAGGTCGGGATGGGAGTTGACCAGCGCCAGGACCCGGTTGGCTCTTACGGGCTTCAAGCCCACAACACCCATCAACAACCGGCTTATAACGCTGCCCTCTACATAGAGGCCGTTGCCCGGAAGCTCGTTGATGTCCGAAGCGTTGACCACGTTGGGATGGGTGATCAGCCCGTCGCAGACCGAAGCCAGCAACTGGGCCACGGGCGTGGCATCCCCGGCGTGCCCTCCGATGGCCGCTCCTATCCCCGTGGGCACCAGCAGGACCGCGTTAAACTCGCCAATGTTCTCCCAGCGCCGTTTCCGAAGCTCGAAAATGGAACTCCGGGACAACTGGCGGCAGTCAACGAAATCCGGGAATGGTCCCTGAGCAGTAGTTACTTCGCATTTGTAACCGGAGCCGTCAGACTCAGTGACCACCAACCTTACCGGCGCAGCCTCTTCCGGGAGGCGCTCCCTGACGTTCCAGTTCAGCCAGTCCAGAAGACGAACGCCGTCAGGCGCTTTAGGGATAAGGAGTTCAATTTCAGAAAGGAACACGAAGGTTCATCCATTAAGGTGGATAATGGCCAGTGCCCGGTTGCTGCTCCGACCTCTCCACCCTCCGCTGGCCACCGCTAACGGTTGGCCCACATCTCGGCCACGTCTATTCCACGCATGAATTCCACGTCGGGGAAGCCGCGAATGTGCCGGATCAGCCGGTCGAGCATCATCAACCTTCCCGGGCGGCCGATGTGCTGGGGGTGCATCGTCAGGGTGAAAGCCCTGCCGTAGTGGTAAAGCCCCTCGAACTCGGAGACCCACGTGCCGTAGACCTCCTCGGGATTACGCATGGGCCCAAGGCGGCCCGCGGTCGGCGCGTACACGAAGTTGGGAGCGTCGTCCAGCAGCCAGTGGATGGGAATCTCAACCAATCGCTGGGGAGTGTCGGGGTTCAGCACGTAGGGTGCGTCGTCGCCCATCAAGCTGCTGTCGTAGAGGAAATCGTGGGACGCCAGGAGTTCCACGGACTTCTCGCTAAGCTCCCAACTCGGAGAACGGTAGCCCCTCGGAGCTTCTCCGGTGATTCCCTTGAGAATGGAGATGCCCTTATGCAGCACCTCCTCTTCCTGCTCCGGCGTCAGCGTTGCCGGCGGCTCGTGCATGTAGCCGTGATGAGCGACTTCATGTCCTCGCCGGGCAATATCCTCAACCAATAACGTGTGAGTCTCGGCGACGTAACCAGGGACATAGAAGCTGGCTTTGATGGAATGGCTGTCCAACAGGTCGAGGATCCGGGGGGTGGCAACGCTGGGGCCGTACTCGGCCATCGACATCAGGCTGGGTAGGTTGGCATGATCGGGGTTGCGGTTGAGCCAGGAGGAAACGCCGTCCACGTCGAATCCCAGCATTGCTACGCACTGGGTTTTACCGGGCCAAATGCCGGACATGGCTCTTCTCCTTGAATTTTGCCGCTATTTTAGACCACTGGCGGAACGATAGAAAGGGCGAATAGCTTGTGAACGGGAAGGTCTCGCTAGTGCGAATTCCAACGGAATCGGTCTAGTTTCACTCTGCCCGACGTCTTGGTTAAGGAGCGGGTTCCTCCGCAATAGCCACTATCCTGCGGACAAAGGAGCGCACCAATGGCCGGTCCCGCACAATCTTGCTATCTTCCATCTGGTCATGGTAGAAGTTGGCGTGAAATTTTTGGGCTACGGAAAGACCATAGGCCAAGGAGGAGTCATTGTATTCTTCTGCCAGCCTGTCCACCGCGACCTCCTTGGCGTTGTACTTGCTGAAACGCCATCCTCTCTTCTTGGCTGCTGCCATAACGGCGTGAGACGCCGCTCCCCAAAGCTTCTCGGAACCCTGTAGTTCGTCTCCGGCCTCGAACTCCCGGTCCGAATGGTCCAGGAACGCTAGGGCCTGCCGGATGTGTTCTTCTACCGTCATGCTTCGCCTGGTCGTCATGGTCTCTATATCTCGATCCAATAGTCGGGTTTCACTGGTTAGCATCCGCACCGGAATCCACTGGTCTGCGGGGCCTTCTGCTAACACATTACCGCGTTCCCTACGTTACGGTCCCCGCTGATTAACCCGAGTCTGGACCACTGCCGCTAAGGGGCAGGAATGACGTCGAACCCGATATGAGGACGGAGGACTTCGGGGATGACCACCGATCCGTCGGGCTGCTGGTAGTTTTCCAGGATGGCGATAATAACCCGTGGCAGGGCCAAGCCGGAGCCGTTCAGAGTGTGGACCAACTGAGGGCGCCCGCCTTGGCCGGAGCGGTAACGAATGTGGGCCCGGCGGGCCTGAAAGTCGGTGCAGTTGGAGCAGGAGCTTACCTCCAGCCACTCGTTGCAACCGGCGGCCCAGACCTCAATGTCATAGGACTTGGCCGATGCGAAACCCATGTCGCCGGCGCACAAGCTCAGCACCCGGTAAGGCAGGCCCAACAGTTGACAGACCTCTTCGGCGTTAGCCAGGAGCTTCTCCAGTTCATCACGGGAGGTTTCTGGCTCCACCAGCTTGTACATCTCCACCTTGTTGAACTGGTGGACGCGCTTGATGCCCCTGGTATCCCGTCCGGCCGCGGCCTTCTCGCGGCGGAAGCACGGCGTATGGGCAACGTAATAACGCGGCAACTCGTCCGCCGGGATTACCTCATCACGGTGCAGACCGGTAATGGGGACTTCCGCCGTGGGTATAAGCCACAGGTCGTCTTCGTCGTCATGGTAGAGGTTGTCGCGAAACTTGGGGAGGTTCCCCGACCCTTCCATTGTTTCCTGTTTGACCACGAACGGGAGAGTTAACTCCGTATAGCCATGTTCTAGAGTATGAAGGTCCAGCATCCAACCTATAAGGGCGCGTTCCAGCCTTGCCCCGGCTCCCATCATGGTGTAAAAGCGGCTGCCGGAAATTTTGACCCCCCGCTGGAAGTCGATAAGACCCAATCGCTCCGCTATGTCCCAGTGAGGCAACGGCTCGAAGTCAAGGGCTTTGATTTCCCCCCAGCTCCGCACAACAAGGTTCCCTTCCTCGTCAAGTCCCGGGGGCACATCGTCGAGGGGAAGGTTGGGCAGACTGAGCAGGATCCGGTTGGTCTGCTCTTCGAGGGCGCGGGCCTCCTGCTCCAACTCGGTGACCTGCTCTCCAACGCGGCGCATTTCCCGTATGGTCTCGTCGCTGACTTCCTCTCCGGACCGGCGCGCTTGCCCCACTTCGCGGTTGACCTGGTTCCGGTAAGACCGGAGATTGTCCCCCTCGGTCACCGCCGTCCGCCACTTGGAGTCCAACTCCAAAAGGTCGGCCAAGGAATCTTCTTCACCGCGAGACTTCAAGGACTTCCGCACAAAGTCAGGGTCTCGGCGTATAAGTTCTATAGATAGCATCTGGGGAACTTCAACCTATGTTTTGGATTCTCGCTTTCGTGGGGAGGACGGGTGAGATCAGGACGATTGTGGGGTGTGGCGCCATCGCAACGACAAACGCCTATGGCGGGTGTATTTTACACTGACCGCATTTGAGGGAAAAGAACGACGTCCCGTATAGAGGTTTGGCTGGCCATGAGCATCACCAAGCGGTCGATACCCATGCCCAGCCCCCCCGTGGGCGGCATACCGTACTCCAAGGCCAGAAGGAAGTCGTCGTCCAAGCGGTCCACTTCGTCGTCCTGAAACGCTTGTCTTATGTCTTCTTGCGCTTCAAACCGTGCGCGCTGCACCGCCGGATCGTTAAGCTCCGTGTATGAGTTGGCGATCTCCATTCCGGCGGCGAACCCCTCAAAACGCTCCACGTATCCGGGGGCGCCGGGTTTGGACTTGGCCAACGGCGACATGTCCTCTGGGTAGTCCAGCAGGAACGTCGGCTGTATCAGGTTGGGTTCGACGTAAGTGGAGATAAGCTTGTCGATCAACCTTCCGCGGGACTCCCTGCCGCCAACCGGCAGGCCCAAGTCGTGGATTCGGCGGGTCAAGGAGGCTTCGTCAGGGTAATCGTCTACGTCGATACCGCTCCGGTGATGCAATTCCTCCCTGAGTTGGACCCGCCGCCAAGGAGGAGAGAAGTCGATCAGGTGCTCGCCGTACTGCACCTCGGTGCCTCCCAATACTTCAAGGGCTACGGTGTAGACCATGGATTCAACCATGTGCATCACGTCGTTGTAATCTGCGTAGGCTTGGTAGCTCTCCAGCAATGTAAATTCGGGGTTGTGGTCCTGGTCTATTCCCTCGTTGCGGAACACCTTCCCCAGTTCATACACTCGGTCGAAACCGCCGATAATCAAGCGTTTCAGGTACAACTCGGTGGCGATGCGAAGGTACAGTTGCTGGTCCAACGCGTTGTGGTGGGTAGTGAACGGCCGGGCATGGGCGCCGGCGGCCACCGGCACCAGGATGGGGGTGTCTACTTCAAGAAATCCCTGGCCGTGCAGGAAGTTCCTGATCCCTTCAATGACACGGCTTCTCAGGGCGAACACCGGCATCACGTCCGGGTTGGCCAGCAGGTCCAAGTACCGCTGCCGGTAGCGGGTCTCCACATCCCGCAGGCCGTGAAACTTCTCCGGCAACGGCCTCATACCCTTGGAAAGGATGGTCAGTTGGTGCGCATCTATGGTTACTTGGCCGGTGCGTGTGCGGATGATAGGCCCCGAGACGCCCAAGTGGTCGCCCACGTCCAGGTCCCGCAGCAACTCGTACCCTTCGCCCAGCACGTTTTCCCGCAGTAACGCCTGTATCGTCCCGGAGCCGTCCCGCAGGTCCAGGAAAGCCGCACGGCCCATTACCCGCATAGACGTAATGCGCCCGCCGAGGGACTGGTGGTCGGAAGGGGCATCGGCAGGCGTCTCGCTCTCTGACGCTTCGAACCGTGCGATGGCTGTAGCCGCATCGCAAGTGCGCACGAAACGCGGCGGATAGGGGTCGATATTGTTTTGGCGCAACCGATCCAGCTTCGCCTGGCGGCTGCTCAACAAGCCTTCTTCGCGGCCGGGTAGGGGAGCTTCTGCTGATGTTTTAGCCAATGGTGCGAATTTCCAGCCTGATTTTACCGGAAGGGATGTTCACCTCGGTCACTTCGCCAACACGTTTCCCCAATAGGCTCTTGCCGATAGGAGAAATGTTGGAGATTTTGCCTTGAGACGGGTCCGCTTCCGCGCTTCCGGTTATAGTGTGCTTGATCGACTTCCCATTCTGGTCATGTACCCAGACCGTGGCGCCAACCTCTACCGTGTCCCTCTCGCCATGCGTTTCATCTATTATGATTGCGTTGTTGAGCATGTTGTCCAAGGTCAAAATGCGACCTTCAGTAAACGCCAGCTCGTTCTTGGCCTCTTCGTATTCGGCATTGCTGACGGTGCCGCCTCTCTCACGCGACTGCTGGATCCGCGCCGCAACATCCTGGCGCCGCACGGTGCGGAGATGCTCTAACTCCGACCTCAATTTCTCCAACCCTGCACGAGACAAATACATAGGTTGGGTCATAATCTCGACCTCCGCCGAAAAGGGGAGAAACGGTGTAGGGGAGAAGGACTGTTCGGCCTCCTCTCGCTGAATCGATTGTAGTCCCACTAAATGGGGATGTAAAGCGTAACGCCAGCTTCGAAATACCTGAAATGTGGGCCCGTTCGCTCCCTGTTATTCGACCGAAATGGAACGGCCACCCAACCCGCTTACCGGCGGTCCAGCCCGCCACAAGCCGCCTAAAACTGCACGTTATAAACGACTTGGACGACCTTGCCGTTGCGCAGAGCCTCGAAGTAAGGCTGCGGAGCGGAGGGACTTTGGAGCCAGCGACGAGCGATGTAGGCACAGAGGTTGGCCAATTGATTACCGACGGAGTGTTCGGGTCCGGCAAAGCAGAAGTTTCCCAAGACCGCCGTTGAGTCGACGCCGTCTTCAGACGCCAAGTAATGGGTCATGTAATTCGGCTGTACCGACCTGCCGTTGCCGGCTACAACCATCGCGAAGTCAGTAATAGGCCAGACCGATTCCATTAGTTGATGACTGTCCATGCCCGACATGTTCAGTTCATCCACGAGCATGTTCAACGCGAACAGCAGCCGGCTCATCGCTACCTGGGAGGGTGTTTCCCCAAGATCGCGGCGTCCATTCCCATCACGCAGCACCCGTGCCAGTTCATGCTTGTCTACGTAGGCGGCGATCAGGGGCGTCTCCCTCCGGATGAGGATGTTGAGACAGTCCTGGATGAGCTCGTGTCTCTTTACAGCGGGCCAGGACACGAAGTCGCCGCGGCCTTGGAACATATCCGCTGGCCGCAGCTCCGAAGGCGTGCCATTTTGGCCCCGGGGCTGGCCGAAGTGCCTCCGGAACAGGGCGTCGAACTCGCCGGTGACAGCGACCGACTGGGACTCATGGACCAGCAGCCCTACGTGCACGTGGTGAGGTTGGTTTGGATCGTTAAGGCTGCTGCCCGTGTTGCCGGATTCGCCTGCGTAGACCAAGTACATGGTGAGGCCTCCAGACCGCAGTGGGACACACTATAGCTAACGTTCTATGCCGTTGTTGCACCCGAGGCGTCAACTGCCTTCGGTTAAGGGAGGCCGGACCAAACAGCGCCCTGAGCAAGCACGCTATTCCTGTTATTCGCCCTCTCCCGTTTCCGCAGGGGCTTCCCGTTCTTCATCAGCCACTCTTTGCGCCTCGATCCGGGCGATGACGTCTTCCGGGTCTCCCAACAGCACAACGTTGGCGGGAAGGGGTATGTCAGACGCCCTGATCACCCCGTCGGCTTCGGTCAATCCGGCTAGGTCGACTTCAATCTCCCTGGGCACTTCCATAGGAAGGGCTTCCACTAACACGTCCCTTTGTTGTTGCACTACGGTGCCCCCGGAACCCATTGCGCCCGGAGATTGTCCTACTAGCACCACCGGCACTTGGGCCGAGATGGGCCGCGAGGCTTCAGCGACCAGAAAGTCCACGTGAAGAATATCGTCCCTCTTGGGGCCCCACTGGATTTCACGGGTAAAGGCAAGCTGACTATCCTGCTCTCCCTCAATGGTTATCGCAACGGGCGTGTTGGCTCCGGCCCTGGCCAAAACCGCAACCAGTACGGGGAATTCACATTGCAGCGACCGCGATTCTACGCCGGGTCCGTACAAGTGAACGGGAATAATACCTTGGCGCCTCAGAGCGCGTACTTTTTTTCCTTGAACTTCTCTTGGCGTCAGTGTCAAGCTTATGGTATCGGATGCCATGCCTGTTGATGCCCCCAGTCGATTAAACTCTGCTTCCTCCCGCTCAATACGGGAAGAAGCGTTCAGAAGCATAATAGCATCCATATAGATTCAATGAAACCATGAGTTGAGGCTAGTGGTTGAACGTCATTGAATTGAGGTACAACTGGTGTATTCTACCGGCATTGGCGAATTGTATTCAAGGAGAGGGGTCGTGCCGGCTAAGAAGTACCGTATCGAACTGACCGCGGAAGAGCAACAGGAACTGAAGGCCCTGGTTTCCAAGGGACGGGCAGCAGCGTACAAGCAGACCCATGCACGCATCCTGTTGCTTAGCGATGAAGCGCGGAAAGACGGGGGCCTGACGGACGAAGAGGTTGCCCGGTCCCTTGAGATCGCCAGCGCCACAGTGGAACGGATACGCCGCCGTTGCGTGGAGGAAGGGATCGAAGCGGCCTTGGGGCGTAAGGAGCAACAACGCCGCCGGCCAAAGAAACTGGATGGCGCTGCGGAAGCCCACCTGATTGCGCTGGCCTGCGGGGAACCGCCGGAAGGCCGGGTAAGTTGGACGCTGAGATTATTGGCGGACCGGCTGGTGGAGTGCGAGATAGTGGAGAGCATCCACCCAGAGACGGTGCGCAAGACGCTGAAAACAAACGAACTCAAGCCTTGGCTGAAAGAGTGCTGGTGCATCCCGCCCCAGGGCAACGCCGAGTTCGTCTGCGCCATGGAGGACGTGCTTGAGATCTACCAGCGTCAATTCGGGGACAATGAAGTCCTGGTGTGCCTGGACGAAACCAGCAAACAGCAGGTGAAGGAAACGCGACTGCCGCGCCCGCTCCGCCCCGGATCGGCAGTCGCGTATGATTACGAATACGAGCGCAACGGGGTGAGCAACCTGTTCATGCTGTTTGCGCCGCTGGAAGGGTGGCGGCGGGTCGGAGTGACGGACCGGCGGACGAAAGTGGACTGGGCGCACCAAGTGAAGAAGTTGGTGGACGAGGACTACCCGGACAAGGACCGGATTGTGCTGGTGATGGACAACCTGAACACCCATCATCCGGCCTCATTATACGAGGCATTCGAGCTTATGGAAGCACGGCGTATCACCGAACGTCTGGAGATTCACTACACCCCCAAGCATGGGAGTTGGCTGAACATGGCCGAGATCGAAATCGGAGTGCTGGCCCGGCAGTGCCTGGACCGGCGCATACCGGACCAAAGCGTCCTGCGGCGGGAGGTGGGAGCGTGGCAGAACCAGCGCAACCGGGACATGGTGCGAGTGGACTGGCGCTTCACCACCGCGGATGCGCGCATCAAGCTGAAATCCCTTTACCCAGCAATTCAAAATAGCTGAACTACTAGGGCCTTTTCATTCTCTCGTCTTTCCCGCGCAGGCGGGAATCCATGTGGTCCTGCCACGAGAAGATTGCTATAGGCCACGGTCATGTAGGTTCCCGCTTTCGCGGGAAAGACGAGACCCCTTTAACCCAATCCGGAAAATGAAAAAGCCCCGGAGTTGGGGCACAGAGGTCTGTTCGGGGGCTTGGTTTCCTTGACATTCAGGGTATTATGAGGGTTATACCGGCTAGGGGGTCCACATATGGCATCTCATTCTCTTGGTCTGACTCTTTACGACGCGGCGCGGCAAATGGGAGTGCCGTTTGTCCAGGAGAACGAGGCTGCCGACAAGGTCATCCAATTGGACGGTATGAATTTCCACTACCTGGAATGGGGCGACCCTGCAAACCCGCTGATATTGATGCTCCACGGCAACTCCCAGCAGGCGCATAGCTGGGACTTCGTCAACCTCGCCCTTTCCAACCATTATCACTCGATTGTGCTGGATCAACGCGGCCACGGCGATAGCGATTGGGCGCCCCACGGAGACTATTCGGTCGAAGCCCAGCAGAAGGACTTGGACGCTTTTGTGCAGGCGTTGGGCTTGAATCACTTCAACCTCATTGGCCATTCAATGGGGGGGCGCAATGCCTACGTGTGGGCGTCCCGCCACCCCAATACGCTGAAGTCGTTGGTAATTGTAGACACCGGCCCGGATACCCAACGGAGGGGTCAGGACAGGATGCGGCGGTTCCGCGAGTTGCCGGATGAACTGGACACCTTTGAAGAGTTCGTCAGGCGAGTGCAGGAATATACCGGACGCAGCGAGGAACAGACGCTTGGCGCGCTCAAGTACAGCATCCGCCAGCGTGCCGACGGCAAGTGGACTTGGAAGTACGACAAGGCGATGCGGGCACGCGGTGCCCAATCGCCCGGCTGGACGCCGGACCAGCTATGGGACTGCGTCGCCCGGATAGACTGCCCTACGTTGGTGTTGCGGGGAGATAGAAGCGACCTCTTCTCCGAAGAGACGATGCTGAGAATGAAGGTTGTCATACCGGATTGTTCAACAGCGACCATACCCAACGCCGGCCACTTGGTCCAAGGGGATAATCCGGCCCGCTTCATCGCAGAGGTAGAGACCTTCTTGGGAAGGGTCCTCTCAACTTAAGGTCCCCTGTAAGGCCCCCTCTCCAGAAGCAAAGCCCCCTAGGTTATAAACCTGGGAATCATATCACCCAGGGCGAAGCCAATACCGGCTGAAACAGCGCCGATACCCAATATCTCCAACCCTTGCAGGATGGGGGTTTTTTGTACCAACCGCCCTTTCCAACTCCCAAGGATGAACAACGCCAGCAACGCCGCGGCCACTGAAACCGATATCGCGACCCTGCCCTCGAACAGCACAAACGGAACAATCGGGATGACCGCGGCCGCGGCGAACGACAGTCCCATGGTGACAGCGTCCTTTATGGGACTGGCCGTGTCTTCAGGGCTTATGCCCAACTCCTTTTCCAACAACGTATTCAGCCATAACTCTTTGTCTTGGGCCACTTCGTCGGCCAACTCTTGGGCTTCCTCGTAGGTCCGGCCCTCCCGTTGGAAGATAACTACAAGTTCTGCTAGTTCTTCCGCAGGTTTTTCCTCAATCTCCCGGGCTTCGCGGGCTATTTCCGCTCGCTTCACGTCCTGCTCTGCCCGTGACCCCAGAAAAGCGCCCGTAGCCATGGAAATCGTCCCGGCGGCGGCGGCGGCCAGCCCCGCCACTATTACCGCGGTGTAGTTGTCCAACGCCACAGCCAACGAAACGACCAATGCCACGGTGCTGAGGATTCCGTCCTGGGCGCCAAACACCACCTCTCGCAGCCTCCCCAGCGACGCTACCCGCCATTTCTCCCGGTCCACCTCTATGGCGGCCCTGACGAAGGTGTCCAAGTCGGGACGTTGGACAGGAACCACCACAGCGGGCGACTGGGCAGAGGGAGCTGGAACATCCGCGCGAGCTTGTGGGTGGCCGTTGTCATTGTCAGGGACGGCGGCCGCGGCTGCTTGCTTGGCCTCCAGGTCGGCAAGCGCCCTGGTGAAGGCTGTCAGGTGATGACTCTCCCGCTCCATGGCCAGGGCGAAGGAGTCAGCCACTTCACCGCGGCCTTCCGCCCTGGCGTCCCCGATCATCCTGGGGTACATGGTGCTGAACTCTTTGGTTTCCCCTTCCGTAACCGTCTTCAGATTTTCTATCGTGGTGCCAATCTCGCCGGCGACGCGAAGATGGTTCATGCCGTGGATGTTTTCCGCTCCGGCGACTTCCTGGAATATTTGGGCCACCTCCGGGTGGCCTTCCGCCAAAGCCCGGTGGGCATAGGCGTTGTATTTCAGGTAAGCCAACGCCTCGCTTACAATGGCGTTCCACAGGTTCTTGTCGGTCCTCGTCAACTCCCCAGGCTCGGTAACCATTCCAAATGTCCTTTCTTTTCTTTAAACTACAAACTACGTGCACGGTGGTCCGGCCGGTTTCTAGCGCTTGGTGTTCATTGTCTGAATCAGGATTTACCGGATTTCAGGATTCTCAAGATGGGCTCCTTTAATCCTGTTAATCCTTCAATCCTGAGAATCTTGATTCAGACGGTTGAATCCCAACCAAGTCCGGTCACCCCTGCATCACATGCCCGGTGAAGCGTGGTGCGCCGTCATCCGCCAGCCGTCCTGGGTGCGGATGAAGATGTTGGTCGCCAACACGCCGAAATTGCTGGCGCGACCCCGCAGCACACTGGATATATTCTCAACGCAGGTCACCCAACCAACGTCGCCATGCACCACAACATTGACGTAGCGAATGTTGAAGTGCATCAGCGTAGTGTTGTCGAATATGCCGGACCAACTGCTGCGAATAGTTTCCCATCCAACTACTGGTTCCCAACCGGGGTGTACGCACAAAGCCGATGGAGATGTATCCCACAGGTCGTCCATCATCTGAATGTCGAGGGCGCCGAAGGCGTCGTAAAAGCGCTGGTTCGCCGCCTTTATCCCTTCTATGTCTGCCGCGTACGGGTCCATTTTACCTCTCCTCGCCCCGACCTTTGCCATTTATAAAATTCCCCCATCCTTCAGTCAAAAAGATGGGGGAATTGCCGGTTGTTGCGGTACAGCCTGTACCGGCCTTGTATGAGCGTTAGACCGGGTTAATGCATCGGAGAGAACGACGAAGGAACCACGATTTTGTTCTCCTGCTTCACCAGGAACTCCCGGGTTGGGGGCGGCCAATGGGAGTTCTTGCCGGCTTCCTCTCGTATTTGGTTGCGATGCTCCAGGTCCTTGTACGGCCAGATGTGCAGCCATTTGTTAAGGTTGCCAAGCTCGGTGGACATCGCGGCCGCCAAGGGCGAATACTCTTCCCGGTGGGGGATGGCTTCCGACCACCGCTTGATCACTTCACCCATGGACCCGGTAGCGTAGGTGTAGGTCCGCATCTCGTAAATGTTGCCCAAAGCTTGGTCGCCCCCCAACGGGCGCATGAACGGGGCCGGGTTCCATATCTCCGACTCCATGTTCACGTACATTTCCGGCGGGTTGGCGGGGGGCCATTCCGGGTCATGGGCGGCCTCTGCCCGGATCCTGTTGCGCTCCTCAACGCTTTCGTAGGGCCAAACATGGATAACTTGGTTCAACGGGCCGATGTCGGTATGCCAGAAAGCGCCCAGCTTGGAATATTTTTCCCTGGCTGGCAACGCCTTGGCGAAGTTTTCCTCGAATTGGCCGACCGACCCTGGTTTCAAAGTATAGGTCCTTACTTCGTAAATCATGACCACTCCTTTTGCTGATAGGTCTGGCTGCGCTGCCCTGCCATGCGGCTAGCTGCGCTGCCCTGCCATGCGGCTAGCTGCGCTGCCCTGCCATGCGGCTAGCTGGGGCGCCCCGGCGAATAAACGGAGGCGGGCAGACGTGCCTAGTGTAGCAAAATCCCCATTTGCGGGCAAACCGGAGACACCGGGGATCAGGGCCTTTTCATTATCTCGTCTTTCCCGCGCAGGCGGGAATCCATATGGTCCCGCCACGAGAAGGTTGCCATAGGCCACAGTCGTGTAGGTTCCCGCTTTCGCGGGAAAGACGAGACCCATTTAACCCAATCCGGAAAATGAAAAGGCCTTGCACCGGGGATGGGACCAAAAGCAGTTGCGACGCGATTGTCTGAATCAAGATTCTCAAGATGGCCGCCTTTAATCCTGCCAATCCCTCAATCCTGAGAGTCTTGGAATCCAGTAAATCCTGATTCAGACAATTACACCTCAAAGTTCCAATGTCGTAGTTCGCTTCTCGTCCTGTTCACCAATATGAACAAACTCTGTGGTTCTTATGACACTTGCCCCTTTCCAACTCCGGTGACGCTGGCTTACCATAGAAACCTGTCTAACTGACACTACAGCGTAGAAACGCCAAGGCCCATTCGGCATGAAGATACCGTGACACAGACAGAATGATACAAAACGGCACAATTCCAGGCCCATAAGTGGTTTCCGCCGACCCAAAGTGACTCACATAGCCGGAAATTCATCCCGGTCGCCAAAGCTGGATGACACACAATGTAACGGAATGTCACGGAAATCAAACAAACGGCCCGCCGAAGCAGGGTTTCAGCCTGCGGGCCGCAGCCCTGCTTCGTCATCCGCAACTATTGGCAAACCACTACCACCGGCGTATAGTACGCGTCAATAAAGGCTCAACTGCGTTGAGCTGTCAATAAGGAGAGGAGGAAGTATGCCATCACCAAAGAGAGTCGGCCACCTCGTCATAAACGTCAGAGACCAGGAAGCTTCGACCAAGTTCTACACGGAAGTTCTGGGGTTTGAGGTCGCAGTCGACCGCCCGGGATTCGGCACCTTTCTGACCTGCGGCAAGATTCACCACGATTTGGCCCTGTTCCAAGCCGCGCCCGACGCCGAGCCGGTGAAGGAAGGCGCCTTGGGGCTCAACCACATGGCCCTTCAGGTAGAAGACTTCGAAACTCTGACCGCATACTACCACAAGCTCCAGGATCATGGCACGGAGATGCGCACGACCGACCACAGCATGACCAAGAGCATCTACATCAAGGACCCGGATGGCAACGGCATCGAGTTGTTCTGCAACAGCTTCGACGAGGCATCTGACGGATTGGCCGAGATGCGCCGCCCCGGCAGGAAAAACACGGAGTTGGTTTTCAGCTAGGTCCTGTTGCTCCTCGGTAAGGGGACTGACGGGGACTCCCCGGACTGCTTTTACTATAGTGATGGGACCGGCCCAAACCGGTCCCATTCTTCTTTACCAAGACTTGCGGTACTTCGCCCCACATTAAGCCGAGTATAAGCGAGAGGTGTCGTATGGGAAACTTGGAGTTTGCGCTGTGGGACGGCTTCGGGATCCAGGACATGGCCCAGTCGGCGACGGTCGCGGAGGTTTACGACCAGCACATTAGGGAGGCCGTGCTGGCCGAGGAGTTGGGCTACCACTCTTACTACATCATCGAGCACCAGAACTCCCATGTAGGGCAGAACACCGCGCCCAGCGTATACCTGTCGGCGGTGGCCCAACGCACCAGCAAGCTGCGAATCGGCGTGATGATCTATCAGTTGCCCTTTTACAACCCGATGCGGCTGGCCCAGGAAGCGGCCATGCTCGACCAGTTGTCCCACGGGCGGCTGGAGTTCGGCACCGGCATCGGCGTGGCCGAACATGAGTTCATCCGGTGGAACCTTCCCTTCTTCGAAAGGCAGAAAATGGCCAGCGAGGCGCTGGAGATCATCGTCAAAGCGTGGACACAGGAAGATGTTACCCATAACGGCGAGTACTGGCAGTACGACGAAGCCTTGCCGGTGCCCAAGCCGTTTCAGCAACCTCACCCCCCGATTTGGGTGGGCGCCCATAGTCCCGCATCGTTGGAATACGCGGCTAGGAACAATTTCAACGTTTCCCAAAACTTGGACGTTGACCCTGTAGTGGCTGAAAAGTTCGATCATTTTCGCAACGTTTGGCAGGAGTGCGGGCACCCCGGACCAATGCCGCGCACCTTTCTTATGCGCGCTGTCCACGTGGCCGAGACCGATGAGTTAGCGCGCAAGCAGGCCGAACAGCCCCTTCTGACATCCCGGACGGCAGGAAGAGACGGCATAGCCAAGACACGCATTGGCTTCAAGGGCAACCAGGACACTCCCACTAACCAGGAACTGGCGCGGGTGTTTCAGGGAATGGGCACGTCTTACGACTTTTGGATTGACAACGGCTTGGCCTTGGTTGGCAGCCCGGAGACGGTGGCCCGCAAGCTCAAAGAGCAGCACGAACTGGTTGGGTATGACATTTTCTGCGCTAATCACCGGTTCGGGGCCATGCCCGTGGAGCAAACGATGAAGTCGTTGAGGATGTTCGGAGAAGAAGTTATACCGGCCCTCTCCCAATGAGCGAACGGCGTCTACTCACTCGGAACGGTGCTTGGATTCCCGCCGTCTCGAGAGAGGCTATGGAGTGCTTGGAAAGATGGCGGGTGGCGCTTTGATCGGCGCTCTCATTGTTGACTTGGACGGCACCCTCATAGACCCCAGCGAAAGGGTGTCGGCCAGGGTAAAAGATGCGGTGGGGAAGTTGGCCCAGCGGATTCCGGTGTCCATCGCCACTGGGCGGGAGAGCCGTCAAACCATCGAATACGCCAACCAAATTGGTTTGACGTCCCCACAGATTTGCGACGGCGGAGCCAGAATTGTAGACTCCTCCAGCGCCGAAATCCTGTGGTTCAGCCCATTGGACCCGGCCAATGCGGAAATGGTTGTGCGCTATCTGCACCGAAATGACGTCGCTTTGATGGCAACCTATCCCGCCGGTTCAGTCAAGAGTATGGAGGAGGTCAACGGCTGGGACATGGTAAGGGTGTCCGCGTTGGATATGACGGAAGAAACAGCCAATGCGGTGGTAGCCGAGTTGAGCGGCTATGGCGATATGCAGGTCATCAAGGTGTACTTGCCCTACAACGACCTTTGGGCAGTGGACTTCACTCGCAAAGGGGTGGACAAAGGCGCTGCCGCAGGGCAACTGATGTCGATGCTGGGTACCCGGATAGAAGACACGATTGCCGCGGGAGACAGCTACAACGACTTGCCCATGCTAAGGGTTTGCGGATCTCGGATCGTGATGGGCAACGCCCCGGACGAGTTGAAGGCGTTGGCCGACTACATTGCCCCATCCGCCGAGGAGGACGGACTGGCGCAGGCTATCGAAGAGTTCATTCTGCCCCGGCTTGGACCCGGGGCAGAAAACGACGCGGGTTAAGACAGGGCGGGTATCACTTCCTGATTGAACAACTTCAGGGAGTTGAGCACCCGGTCTTGCGGTATCAGCCCGCCAACGTTCATCTCTGTGATAACGCCCGACAGTTGCAACTCCGACTGTATATCCGCCAACTGCCGCGCCACCGATTCCGGGCTGCCGTAAGCCAGCCGGTCCCGCAGCAGGTCCTCGTAGGTCACTTGGGCTAATCGCTGACCGCGCTCTATCCGTTCCTCAGAGGCCGTCGCCCCCGCGTCGGTAGACGAGGCAGCGAAGTTTTGCGCCATTCGGCGATAGGAGCGCATGGTGCTGGCCTGGGCCTCTTTAAGCGCTATCTCGTCGGTCTCCGCCACGTATACAGGAATTCGCAGCAGAACGTCACCCTCTCCGGCGTGGCCCCCGTCTCGCCAAGCCTGCCGGTACACATCTAGGTTACGCACCAGGTCGGGACGGTCCATGCCTCGAAGCCCCACGAAGATGTTGTGTCCCTGTTCGCCCACCCTGGGAAACGTGTCGACAGTTGTGGCGGCGATCCTCACCGGCGGGTATGGCTGCTGGTAAGGCTTGGGCAGGACGCAAACGTTGTCGAAAGAATAATACTTCCCTTGGTGTGAAAACCGTTCGTTGGTCCAAGCCGCCAGGATGACGTCCAAGCACTCCTGGAACCTTTCCCGGCTTTCTCCGTAGGGAATGCCATAGCCTTCGTAGGAGCGTGCGAACCCGCTGCGCCCGACGCCGAAATCGAACCGTCCGCGGCTGACCTGATCGACTGTGGCAACCTCCTCGGCCATGCGGATAGGGTGGTTCAGGGGCAGCACGTTGACTGCTATTCCAATCCTGAGCCGTTCGGTGCGGGCGGCGATGGCGCTGGCCATGATGAGGGGGGCTGACACTATTGACGGTATGCCCGCGCCTTGGTCGTCCAAGGGGTTGAGCGGCGCGGCGAAGTGCCTTTCGGCAAGCCAGACCCCGTCCATGCCCCCGGACTCGGCCGCGTCCACCAAGTTGAACGCCTCCGAAAAGGCGTCTTCTTGTGTCGTGCCGTACCTGTAATCGCATTCCATTATCATGCCGAAGTGCATGTGTTACCTCCATGCCGTTCCCTTGAGAACGGCCGTCGTCGTTGCTGAAGGGTCTTGAGATCCGTTAAGGGAGCTATACGGATGCCTCTTCCAAGCTCCGATGGTACTCACCCTCCCAACTTCCCTTTCGGAACATCTCCAGGTCCTCGAAATAAGCTTCGTTGCCGTTGCCGTCGGGATCGGAGAAGTAGATCCCGACGGAAAAGACGTTGGACCGTACCTGCTCAATTTCCACTCCGTGGCCCTTGAGTTGGTTGTACATGGCTTGCAGGTCTTCAAACGAAGACATTTCCCAAGCGAAGTGGTTTGTCCCAACCAGGTTCTGGTCCGCCGGCAAAGCGTCCGAGCCCATTGCCCTGATTGCCAGTTCGTGGGAATGCTCGCGGGCGCTCATGAAGGTGGTGGCGCCACGGCGGCGGGTTACATGCAAACCCAGCGCTTCGGTATAGAACTTCTCCGCCCGCTCCAGATCGCTGACCCGGATGTTGGCGTGACCCAGCTGCATCGGCTTTACCATCGTTCCACTCCTCAGCATCAAATCTGCATTGGCCAATTTTAGCACGCTCGGGCGGCTTGGTGAGCCAATGGCACAAGGACCCATCGGGATTGACGCAAAAGTCCCTCCCAACTATGCTGACGCCTACAAGCTTGGAGCGGCACGGCGCCAATGTCCTCGGAGAACCCCAGTCCATAAGCCTTCTCCGTTGAGAGAAGGGACCTTAAGGAGGAACCGATGGCTATAACGCTATCCCATGGTGGGGACACCATCTTCTCATCAAAGTCCAGGTCCGACGAAGTTCTGGTCGGCACCAAGGACGGCTTGGCGTTTCTGAAACGAAACGGCGACGGGTGGAACGAGACCCACCGGGCGTTGCCCGACAAGCACATACACGCCATCATCGTTGAACCGGAGAGCGGCGCGATCATAGTGGGCGCAACCCACGATACCGTGTACGTCAGCGAGGACGGGGGGCAGACCTGGGAACGGCGGGACGACGGGATTACCCAGCACGACGTTTACAGTCTCGCGGCCAAACGCGTCAATGGTAAGACGCGAATCTTCGCCGGCACCCAGCCGGCCCACCTGTTCTACAGCGACGACCTAGGCCGTCATTGGGCGGAGCTTCCGGCGTTGCGTTCAGTGGATACGTCCAGTTGGCACTTCCCCGGGCCTCCTCACATAGCGCACACCAAGCACATCAATTTCCATCCCGACGAACCGGAGACATTGTTCATCGGCATTGAGGTTGGCGGCCTGCAAAAGAGCTCAGACGGCGGCAAGACGTTCAAGACAGTCCCCGGAATGGACGACGACGTTCACCGCACGGTGATAAATCCGCTGAACCCAGACCGCATGTACATCACCGGCGGCGATGGGTTGTACGTTACGTCGGACGGCGGGGACTCCTGGGAGCATTGGGCCACCACTGAGCACGAACTTGGGGCATACCCGGACCTGTTGGTGCTCCACCCGCGTCGACCGGACTTGGTGTTTGTAGCCGCCGCCCAATACGGGCCCGGATCGTGGCCCCAGACCCACTTTGCAGGAAGCCGCATTTCTCGCAGCACTGACGGCGGCAGGACGTGGGAACACTTGCGAAACGGACTGCCGGACCGGATGCAATCGGCGGTAGAGGCCATGAGCTTGGAAGACTGGGGCGAGTCCTTCTCCGTCTTCGCCGCAACAGCTTCCGGCGAGGTCTGGTGCAGCGAAGACGGCGGCGACAGTTGGTCACAAATCGTCAGCAACCTGCCCCCAATTTCAAAGGGAAACCACTACGCCATGCTTACGACGGCGTAGTCAGCGCGGAGATAATCTGTTCCTCGGCTACGGCCACCCGTTGCCGCACCCCTTCGGAGTTAAGACCTCCGAGGGGGTGGGGGATGGATACAGGCTGAAACCCGGTGCGGCCAAGCATCCGTGCGTGAACGTGGGCAGAGTCGATGAAGGGGCCGGTGCATACCACTATGGTGGGCACCCCTCTGTTCTCCAGGGTCATGGCGTCGTGCACACTGCACGACGTGCAGGACCCTCAATCGGCAATGGCGGTAACTACGAAGTCGCACCTGTCAGCCAGGGCGTCGATTACGCCGTCGGCTGCCGGCCTGGAATAGATGAATTTGTCCACGACCAGCGAATCGCTGAGTTCGAACTGCTTTTCCAGCGACTCCTTGATCCCAAACAACAACGAGTTGGCGTTCGCCTTCCGGTTCCCCAAAAATCCGCCGATTTTGCCATGAAGGCCCGTCAGGCGGTCGGCGGGGTTCCACCTATGAAACGCTTCCTCGTCCACCGGGACGAGAATACCCATTTGTTGCAGCCGGTCCTGTACGCCCGGCGCGGGCATCATGGTCATGGCAGCCTCCTCAAGGAACCTGAATCTTCCTGATAACCAGCCTGGACCCCCAACCGGGGATGTACGTGGAGTGGGGGCCGCCCTGCCCACCGGCCACCATGATATGGATGTCCTCCGGGCGCCTGACCACAGGCACCAGTTGGGAGTCGTCCGAGGGGTCGACGAACCTGGGCCACAGGAAGGCTCGTTGAGAGTCTCCCTGCGGAGGGCCGCCGCGGCGGAGCAGGCCAACAGGCCTTCTGGCGTGTTCGTACAAAAATGCGCGAACGTCCCGTTTGCTCCACCCTCCGGCAGACAGGAAACGAGCGTGCTCCGGCCCCAGGACTACCAATGTGCCACCCATGACATACATCTGGACATTGCCAAGGGTGCACATGGTGTCAGCAAGAACAGTAAGGAAGTTCCTGGGGTCCGCGGCATGGTACATCACGTTGTGGGGCGCTTCACCGGGGAACACAGACACGGTGCTGTCAGACGTATCGAATCCGAGTTCGACGTGCAATGGCTCCCAAGGGTTGGACTCTTCCGCCTCGGCCACGCAGTAGGTATATGCGCCAGGGTGACCAAAGGTCGCCTTATTGGTCTGGCCGGGTATGGCGCCTCCCAGGTTGACCAGGACCAGCTTGACGGCGCGGCCAATGGTGGCGTTGGCCCGCCATCCTTGGCCGAAGCAGTTGTACCCGGAGTTGATGTTCAACTGTTTCGCTATGGGCCCGTTGACGATAACCAATGGGGTGTGGATGCCCGTGGAGCACTGGACGCCCCGTAAGTTGAACCGGTCGTCCAGCAACGCCTCAAGGGCCGTAATGATTACGGGCATGTGCTCCGGCAGGCACCCGGCCATGACCGCGTTGACCGCCACCCGTTCCAAAGTGGCCCGTCCTCCCAAGGGAGGCACTTCAGCGATCAGTTCATCGGGCGGGCGAGGGTGCATGTAGTCGGTGAACTGTTTCACCCGTTCCCAGGTCGGCGGCACGACGGGCAACCCATCGGACCAGCCCGACTCGTACATCAGCTCTATGGCGTCGACAACGTTGTTGAGACTCACTGCTCCGTTCCTGAGTCCATACTCACCGCATCCTGGTTATATGACAACCAAACCCTGATGGTCTAGGAGAAGTTGGACCGGCGTGCCTCCAAGTTCGTGTGAATATCCAGGAGCACCGTTCTTCCATCGGCGTTAAGTTGCTGCGCCCTCTTGAGGGCAGGACCCACTTCCGAGGGCTGGGTCACGGTTATGCCCACTGCGCCCATTCCTTCGGCGATTTTAGAGTAGTCCCCGGTCATGTGAGTGGCTCCGAACAGGTCGGCCGCCGTCGGGTAGCCCCCCGGATAAGTGGCCATGCCGCCGTTGTTCAGGACGATGGTGGTGATGGGCGCTCCCGCCCGCACGGAGGTCTCAATGTCCAAGCCCGACATGCCGAATGCGCCGTCTCCCATGAAGTTCAGGCAGAACTTGTCAGGCTTGGCCAGCTTGGCCCCGATCATCAAAGGTATACCATAGCCCAAGTGGGTCGTCTTGCCCCAACCGATGTAGCTGTGGGGCACGGTACCGGGGTAGAAGGGCATTATGGTGTCGCGGGGCGCGCCGGCATCGTGGGTGACGATGCTGTTCTCCAAGTCCAAGTTGGCTTTCAACTCCCCGATGACCCGGTAGGTGTTGATTGGGACTTCTTCTGAGTTCAGGATGGCGGTCCATTCGGACATCCATTGCTCCCGAAGCTCTGCAATCTCTTTAGCAACGTTGGTCTGCCCTTTGCGGCCATTGTCTCCCGTCTGGGCTTTAATCTCTTCAATCATCGCTTGAAGAGCCAGCTTCGCGTCACCGGGCAGCCCTACGTCGACAGAGAAGTCCTTGTTCAGGTCCTCGATGCTCTCGGCATTGTGGATAATCAGCTTGCCGTCCGGTATGGGCTGTCCATAGCTGGTCCTGGTCATACTGGAACCCACGGCAAACAACACATCCGACTCTTGGAGCCACCGGCGGGCTGGCAACGTCGTGGCGCTGCTCCCGGCGCCCAGCGCCAAAGGATGCCGTTCGTCGAAGGACGATTTGCCGGGCATCGTGCAATACACCGGTATTTCGGTCAGTTCGGCCAATTCCCTCAGTTCTTCGGTCGCGCCGGCGAACAGCACCCCCATGCCTGACCAGATAACCGGCTTCTTCGCTCCAAGAAGCAACTTGACCGCTTCTTTTACGTCATTGGTAGAAGGAGATTGGACAAACCGCTTGGGAGGCTGGTAGTTGAGCGCGTCGGGGATTTCCTGGCCTCCCACGTCGGCGGGGATCTCCACGATTACCGGACCTGGACGCCCATTGCGAAGGTTGTGGAAGGCCCGCCGCATTGCGCCTACAACCTGGGATGGCTGGGTAATGACTTCAGCGGACTTGGACACCGTCTGGTAGGTGCGGGCAGGGGAGAAATTCGGCCGCACCGCGTATTGGTTCAGGGCCGGGCCGCCGGGCAGGTAGAGGATGGGAATGTTGTCGCTGAACGCTTGAGCGACTCCCCCCATAGAATTCTCCGAGCCGGGTCCGCCCTGGGTAATGGTCACGCCGAACCGCTGCCGGTCGTGCATTCGACTGTAACCGTCCGCGGCCATCAACGCGCCGCGTTCTTGCCGGAACATTACGGTGCGGATACTCTCCTTGGCCACAGCTTCGATGAGCATGTTGGACGGGAAACATGATACCCAGTCCACACCCTCAATTTTCAGAATACGGGCTACCGCTTCGTTAACGTTCATGTTATCTCTTATCTCCGTTCATTACCGGAACTCGTTATGGCGAGGGACGCCTTACGTCGCCCGATGATAGTTGCTGCGGCAGAAGCCGTCAACCCTGAGGGTGTGCGTCAGAGTTTTGCGCGCGTCACTTGGGAAGTGGAGTGGCGGGTGGGACTTTTTGGATAGTCCTTCATTCATATCTTCACCACAGAGTAGGGAGAGGTAACTAAAGGGAGTGTGATTGAAATTTCGAAAATCTGTGCCATTTTGTATCATTTAGCGTCATTCAGCTTTGACGTGAGTCCGAATATTTGGTTATCTGCGGCAATTTTGCGGTGTTTGGGCAGGTTTTTTATATGATTCGGGTCGCTTCCGGTACTATGTTGCATCATTGTGTGTCACTTCACCCTGATTACTGAGACCGGTCCGGTGTCCGGGCAAGTGGGCTGGAATATATGGTAAGGGAACGTTGCCGGGGATGGAAAGGGGCATGTGTCACCGGGATTGGCTGACCGGTAAAAAAAATGGAGACGCGAAGGAGCGCGGGAATCCCGCCCGCACCAAGTGGGGACGACTTCGCACAAGCCTTATGCCGGCATTGCCGGGGTATTGCTGAGGCTGAGGCCATTTGATAACATGTAGACGTTATATGTAGACGTTATATAAGGATTGCAGAGGGGCTTGGCGCTGGCGCCTGCCAAGCGCTTGGCCTGTGAAAATGGGTCCAGGTCCCATTCCTTCCATCGCAATGCCAATCCTCGCCACTTCCCGATTCTGGTTTTAATTATTATGGAAAGCTTTTATCTCTGGACCATAGGTTGTCAGATGAACAAGGCAGACTCCGAGCGTCTGGAGTCGGCCTTGGAGCAAATGGGATTGCGCCCCGTCGGCGCTCCTGATCAAGCCGACTTGGTGGTGCTCAATTCCTGCGTGGTACGGCAGCAGGCCGAAGACAAGGTTGTGGGCAACCTGACCTCGATGCAGCCCCTTAAGAGGCAGCGGCCCGACAGGGTGGTGGCGTTGATGGGCTGCATGGTGGGCGCCAAGACCGACGAGTTGGAGCGAAGATTTCCTTACGTGGACGTCTTTATGCGTCCCCAGGAATATGCCCCCCTGCTGGACTTGGTGGGCGAACGATTGGGGTTGGACTGGGAAGGATGTGTCGGCTCCCTGGCTCCTTCCCATCCCGATGTCGCCTGTTACGTGCCCATCATCCACGGCTGCGACCTGATGTGCACCTTCTGCATAATCCCCTACCGACGCGGACGCCAAGTCAGCCGACCGGTCCTGGAAGTTGCGGAAGAGGTGGCGTTGCTAGCGGCGCGGGGCGTCAAGGAAGTGACCGTCCTGGGGCAGACGGTGGACGCCTACGGTCACGATCTGCCCGACAAGCCGGACCTGGCCGACCTGTTGACTCGCTTGAACGACGTGCCAGGGCTGGAGCGTATCCGGTTCCTGACTTCCCATCCCTCTTATTTGAGCGATCATATCATCAGCGCCGTGGCCGGCTTGCCCAAGGTCTGCGAACATATAAATCTGCCGGTCCAAGCCGGGGACAACGAGGTCTTGAAACGGATGCGCCGCCCCTATACTCGCGAAGAGTATGTGAGCTTGGTTGGGCGTATCAGGGACGGCATCCCCGATGCCTCCTTAAGCACCGACATTATTGTGGGATTCCCCGGAGAAACCGAGGAGCAGTACCAACGTTCCCTGGACTTGGTCTCCGAGCTGCGCCCGGACAAAGTCCACTGCGCGGCCTACTCGCAACGCCCGGGGACTATAGCCAGCCGTAATATGGAAGACGACGTCCCCTTGGAAGAAAAAGTACGGCGTCGGACCGAGATGGACCGGATGCACGAAGAAATCCTGACCGGGATAAATCAAGGGATGATAGGCCAGGAAGTTGGTATACTGGTTGAAAGGCAACGTAGAGGGAAGTGGGAGGGGAGGACGCGGTCCAACAAGCTGGTTTACTTCCAGTCGGAAGCGGATTACACAGGTCAATTGGTTGACCTGAGAATCACAGCAGCATCCCCTTGGTCCTTGCAGGGGGAGTTAGTCCACCAACAGGTTGATTCGATACATTAAGAGGCAACAAATGGCTACCAGGACTCGCCCGGCAACCATTCCCATTACTGAGATCGAACATGCGGCCTTCTGCAAACCGGAAGACGAATTGCCCGCCAAGTCCCTCGCGGAAGAATTGGCGATAAACGTTCGCTGGCAGAAGATCTCCCCCGAATACCTGCACCTGAGTCCCGAAGACCTCGACCAGCGCATCCACTCAGCCAGGCAGAAGCTTGGCTCCGCGGTCACTGTGCTGGGCCACCACTACCAACGGGAAGAGGTTATCAAGTACGCCGACTTCCAGGGCGACTCCTTCCTGTTGTCCCAGGAGGCGGCCAATCTGCCGAACGCCGAGTACATCCTGTTCTGCGGCGTCCACTTCATGGCGGAAACCGCCTGCATCCTTTCCGCTCCTCATCAGAAGGTAATCCTCCCCAACATCACCGCCGGCTGCTCTATGGCCGACATGGCCCCGATGGAAGATGTAGAAGACGCCTGGCAGGACTTGCAGGATGTCCTGGGAGACCACGGCGGCATCATCCCAGTCACCTACATGAACTCCATCGCCGGGATCAAGGCCTTGTGCGGTCGCAACGGCGGCGCGGTATGCACCTCTTCCAACGCCACCGCCGTTCTGGAATGGGCCTTCACGCAGGGAGAACGAGTCCTGTTCCTTCCCGACCAGCACCTCGGGCGCAATACCGCGCTGAAGCTGGGCATTCCCTTGGACAAGATGGTGGTGTGGAACCCGTTCAAACGCTTGGGCGGCAACACTCCTGAGCAGTTACGGAACGCCAAGATGGTGTTGTGGCAAGGCCATTGCTCAGTCCACACCCGGTTCACCGTCAAGCAGATTCAAGCCGCCCGCGAACGCTACCCCGACGTCAATGTGCTGGTGCACCCCGAATGCACTATGGAGACGGTACAGGCGGCGGACATGAACGGCTCCACCGAGTTCATCCGCAAAGCCATCAACGAGGCTCCCGCCGGCAGCAAGTGGGCTGTGGGCACCGAGATAAGCCTTGTCAACCGCTTGGCGCTCAATAACCCTGACAAGACGGTGTTCTGCCTCGACCCGGTCATCTGCCCCTGCTCCACCATGTACCGCATCCACCCCGCCTACGTCCTCTGGGTCTTGGAAGGGTTGATCGAAGGTCACGTCATAAACGAGATAACCGTGCCCGACCAGATTCAACGCGAAGCTCAGGTGGCCCTCGACCGGATGCTGTCCCTGCGTTAAGGGCCTTTGCTGTAGTGGACCAAGGAAGTGCAGCATGAAAGTCATGGTCGATGGGGTAATCGCCATCCCCCCGGAGATGATTGACCGCTATGGCTTGGCTTTGCGCGTCGAGGTTGACATGACGCCAACCGAGGACGGGTTGCTCATTCGAAAAAACCCGCGCCAGCGCGGCGATCCCATCAAGTGTCCCTACACCATCCCTCGCGGCGGTATCGTTGGGCCCTTGAGAGGTCACGATCCTTACATCTGGGGAACGACGGACTTGGACGACCAGGAAGAAGACGCCTTGCGGGTCTTGGTGTGTGGGCAGGTCGCCATCCCAGTGGAACTCCTCGACCGCTACGGCCTGACTACCGGTGACGAGCTTGAGTGCAGACCAACCGACCATGGAGTGTTAGTCTGGAAAAGCGATAACCAGCCGGATGACATCTTCGAACGTGGAGCCCGCATCATCCCACGGGGAGGCATCATCGACCAGTTGGGTGGTATTGATGCCTACATCAGTGCGATTCGCGGTGGTGGCCCTCGTGGCCTTTAGTGATTACCGCAGTCGATACCAACATCCTGATGGATGTGTTGCGCGACAATGAACATTATAGGGCCCAGTCAACAGGATGGCTCCAAAATGCCCGCACTCAAGGACCAATCCTGTTATGCGAGGTAGTATACGCAGAATTGGTCGAGTCTTTCCCCAACCGGGCCGAGTTCGACGACTGATTGCAAACGAGAAGCCTGACCTTCTCTCCAATCAATACTGAAATCGCCTATGAAGCCGGGTTGCGCTGGGCGCAGTACCGGCAGGTGGGCGGGCCCCGGACCCGGATTCTCCCCGATTTCCTGATTGGCTCCCACACCCACGTTTTGGCGGGTAGATTTCTGACACGAGACCAAGGCTTCTACTCGACCTATTTCCCGGAATTGAAATGACAAACCGCTCTTCTCACAAAATTACCACCCACTCGAAGGTTTGTAGTACAGTATCCTCAAGCCCGCTATCCTTTGCGCTGCCTGATTGACCGGAAAGCGTTGGTCGCGAAATCCGCCGGCGACTCTTCCCAAGGTAAGGGACGACTCGCGGATGGAAGGACCGTCACCGACAGGTTCAGCTTTCGGTGAAGCCAGGCACTCGACATCTCTACGAAAGGAATTCGACATGAATACAACCCGAAAACCGGTCGCCGTCGTGATTGGGGCGACATCCAAGTGGCAGTCAGACGGTCGCAACACCCATTTGGTCCACGGAAGGGCAATTGATGACAGCGATCTGCCCGTCGGCGTACGTTGGGGTGTTGGGGGAGCCATCTCCTTGAAGTTTGCCAAAGAGGGCTTCTTCACCGTGCTGACTACCCGCAATGCCGCCAACGCGGCTCCGTTGGAGGCAGCGATCCGTGAAGATGGCGGTGAGAGCATGATCGTCGAGCTGGACCTGGCGTCCCGCGACTCGATAGCGAATGCCTTCGCCCAGATCCGGGAGCAAGCGGGCGACCCTCACGTCCTGGTCTACAACGCGGGCTACCTCGAAGGGCGCGATCTCCCGCCCGAAATGGAACTGCTGGAACACATTCCCTTCGAGATGCTCGAGACCGCACAGCACATCGCCAGCAGCGGCCCCTTCCTGGTCGCCCAGGAGGTGCTGCCCTCCATGCGGGAGCGTGGCGAGGGCAGCATTCTTATCTCCAACAACAATTTTTCCCTGAGGGGGAGAAAGCGGTACACCGGACAGTCACTGTACTACCCAAGGGTGTTGATGCGCGGGCTGGCTCAAGCGCTGACAGAGGAGTACTCCGAGCACGGAGTGCATGTTGCCAACGTGGTCATCGACGGCATGATCGATTCCCCGGGCACACGGGCCACGGATCGTGCCCAGCAGAATACTGATTTGTTGATGAATCCCGTCAAGATCGCCGAGGCTTTCTATTATCTGCACACCCAGGACAAGTCCTGCTGGACCCACGAACTCCAGTTGACGCCCTTCCCCACCAAACCAAGCTTCTGAGGGTCGGTTGCCTAGGGAAACCAGGTTGCTTGAATGAATTACTAAGAAACTATCTCAAAACTTGCCGCAGCACCTTACCGGTCATTCCCGCGAAGGCGGGAATCCATAGGCCTGAGTGAGCGAGGAGGTGTTGCTATCAGAACCAGTAGGTTCTGAGATAGTTTGTAAGGAGAAATTGAATGGATGTCGGAATGATGATGGTCTTCTCCAGTTACGGCTGGGAAGAAGGTTCGGACGGCCAGATGTGGGAAGAGGAGTTGCGCCTCGCCGAAATCGCCGCTGACTCGGGGTTCGATACCCTTTGGTCTGCAGAGCACCATTTCAACGATTATTCCTTTGTGCCGGACAATCTCCAACTGATGACCCACATGGCAGCCAAGCATCCCAACATAGACGTGGGAACGGCCGCAGTGATTCTCCCTTGGCATAACCCGCTGCGGGTGGCCGAAAACGCGGCCGTTCTCGATATGTTGAGTGGTGGCCGGCTGAGGCTGGGGTTAGGGCGAGGTCTGGCGCGGCGCGAATTCGAAACCTTCGGCATCAGCATGGACGAATCTCGGGACCGTTTCGACGAAGCGGCGCCGATGATTGTGGAGGCCCTCAGGACCGGCTTCATCGAGGGCAACGGGACTTATTATAAACAACCCCGGACGGAGATCCGGCCCCGACCACAGCACTCCTTCGACGGGCGCATCTACGCCGTTGCAGCCAGCGACGAATCCGTTCTCTCAGCGGCCAAACTTGGCGCACACATTGTTATGTTCGCCGACCGCCCTTGGGAAATGCGGATGCCGGGGATCGAACGCGGCCGGGCCCTGCATCGTGAATTTCACGGCACTGAGCCGCCAACGCTGATGCTCACCGAGTTCGTCGTGTGCGGCGCTGACATGGCGCAGTGTGAAGAAGAAGCGCGCCAGTACCAAGGCAAGTTTGTCGAAAGCAATTTCTATCACTACGAATTTCTCAGCGATCACTTCAGTGCGGTTAAGGGTTACGACGCCTATCAACAGAAGGCTGCAATGGCACGTTCGGCCGGTCTTGAAGGGGCGGTCGAAGGTTTCATGAAGGCAGCCAGTTGGGGCACGCCGGACAAGATTCTGCGGGGGCTTGAGGAACGCCGGGACCTGCTGGGCGATTTCGAATGGAACGTCTCCTTCCGCTTCGGCGGCATCCCGTCCCATATTGCAGAGCGAAGCCTGAAGCTCTTCACTGAAGAGGTGTTGCCGGTCCTGAAGTCCTGGTAGCACCCGAAGCCCCTGGCACAGGTCGAGTGACGTGAGTCGCCTTCCCGGCGACGCCGCGTCTACGGTGCATGTCTGGCATCAATCAGGCGTTATCGCAAGACCGCAGCCTTCCCTTCAACGCCTTCTGTGGCAGCGATCACGTAAGACATTGGTCCGTACCAAGTGTTGCGTCTATGAGCATCGGCAAAGGTAATTGGCGTCGAACTTCGCCTTAATTGCAGGCAAACTTTGCCATCGACTACGACACTCTGCCTGAAGGAGCAACGGCCGCCGCTACGGTACTGTCTATAGCCCCGTTGGGCCAAAAAAAGTGGGCTTGGATAGACTCGAACTATCGACCTCGGTCTTATCAGTAGTTAGGTCGAAAACCAACCTAATTCAGGCCTTCTCAGATACAAAAACCCAAGTGCGCCGCCTCCTTTTTTAGGATAGGACTGTGGTCACTGTCTGCTCTTTGGGACTGTCAACACCATCAAGACTTCCCCAATGATGTTCGTTACGTCGTAAAGGCTTAGAGGCCAGCGAAATTTGTTGTCTTTGTCAAATGATATATACCAGTCCCTGTAGTCGACACCATCGTAAATGCCACTATCAAGGGTAAGGCGTACCGGCGTCAAGTATTTCAGGGTTCGCTCTATTATCCGTTGCTGGAACTGCAACAGGAAGATGCCGTCGTCCTTGAACTGCTGAACGCTTACGTCCACCAAGATTGAGCAGCCATCGGGAATGGTGGGTTCCATCAGGTCCCCTTGTACCTTAATCAAGTGGCAGTTGTCAGGGTCAATCCGATGCTCCGCCAGCCAGCTATGGGAGAAAGGCAGGCGTTCCAAGATCGTGGCATCGTATTCTTTTATTGCTGTTTCAGAACCAACAACAGATGCGACCCTGGGAATCAAGGCGATGTCCAACATTTCGGAAGCATGTAACCCGGTTGCCGGCGTCAACTGGGCGGTCGGCGTAGGGTCATCCGTTAAGCCAAAGAGATAGTCGATCGAAACTCCCAGTATCGTTGCTGCTTTGGTAAGACCTTCCCCAACCAAACCGGAGCGTCCGGTTTCCACGTGAGAGATCATGGTTTGATCGTAACGTCCACCCATTGCCGCCGCAAGCTGACGTTGGGAAAGCCCCACTCGCTTTCTCGCCCGAGCCAGTCTCTCTGATAGCATGCGACCTCAGCGTTTCCAAAGCTGGGATTGCCTCTTGACACATGAAATTAAATCATATCTCATTTATATGAGAATTATTCATTATCAAGCATCAATCGAGCCTCACAAATATTTTCTACAGCTTGATTTGTCCAGTCCCTGTGCGAGGTGTATCGATGAGTGATGTGCAACGAGAACGAGCGCGAACGCGTTATCGGCGCGGGGCCGATCGCGTTTGACATCTATGCCATGGGACGGGGCGCGTCCGCAGTGAGTCGGTAGAGATGAGGGCCCGGCAAGGAGACAGCGCCAGCTTCTTGGGCAGCCTCACACACGAACAGTTGTCTATGTCTGAACGTGGTCGACTAGGAGGTCGGCCAAAGGAGGTGACGCTGCAAGAACTGCTGACACGGACGGATCAGGACTTCCGTGAGCCGCGGGAGGATGGCACCTGAGAGTACGGAGGTTCTTGTCTAACCAAGTCCACTGGCCTGTCCCGGCATGACAGGCCAGTTTCCCTCCCTTTATACCTACCCTTATCACAGGTACCGCGGTCCCCTCAATGACCGCACGTTGCAATGCAGGGCAATCGCATTTAACACTTGGTAGGTAAAGTGCTGCTACAGTAGTGGATGTTCACAGATGGACACGCCGGTTTGGCAGTGGAGCGTATGGAGGCAGTGGTTATAGGGATGATGATTGAGAAATTGGAACCCTTGGAAGATCCCAGGCACGGAAACGCATGGCAACATTCCCTACACGACATTCTGGTCATCGCCCTCTGCACGGTGCTATCTGGCGGGGAGACTTGTACCGACATGGCCCTCTTCGGCCAGTCTAAACGGGAGTTCCTGGAATCTTTCCTGCCGCTCAGGAATGGAATTCCCAGCCACAACAGCTTCTCCAGGGTATTCCGCCTGTTGGACCCGGAGGCATTCCAGAAGTGGTTTCTGGGTTTCATGCGCCAGTTTGCCCAATGCTGCGAGGGTGTTCTGACCATAGACGGCAAGACGCTGCGCCGCTCCTAGGAGGGCGGGCTGGGAACCGGGCGTCGGCTTCACACGCCGGACAATGAGCCGCACCGGTGCGACGTCCGGCTTGGTCTGGAAGGGGGTGTAAGTCGTCTCGGCGACATCGGAGGCGCCGTCCATCCAGTAGGGAATGGGAGTCCAGTCCGCCTCGGGTATCGCCTCGATGAGATTGTGCAGGCTCTGGTGCTGGCGGATGGTGATGGAGAAGCGGGCATCCATTCGGCGGCAGACGGCGACCACGGCGTGGGTATAGAAGCCGCTGTCGGCCCGCACCGTGAGTTGTCCCCTGGCCCCGCCGTAGCGAACCCGGCTCACCCTTTCACGCAGGAAGTGGGCGGCACCGCGGGCGGTGTTGGCGCGGCCCTCCCGCAGCCGGGACATCAGCACGTCGCCGGTTCCGGCGGCCACGGCCAGCAGCGGGTGATAGCCCCGCTTGCCGGTATAGCCGTGGTGGCGGGCACCCTCCTTGGCCAGGCCGTAGGTCTCGCAGATGGTCGAATCGAGGTCGATGGTCAGGGGCCCGTCGCCGGTTCCGGCCCCCGCTTGCCATGCGCGTGCCAGCAACTCGCGGCTCACCCGGTCCAGTTGGCGGACATGGCCCCACCTGAAGCTGCGCAGGAAGGTCCCGAGAGCCTGCCCTCGCGAAGGCGGGGGGTGGAGGGTGCCTTAGCCGTGAAACCGAGAACGCGGGCGGTCCCGCCGGTGCGCAACACGTCGGCGTCGTCGATGCAGTCGCCACCAGCCAGCGCAGACGCAACCAGGGTCATCATCTTGTCGCCGGTGTTGGCCCGCCCCGGGGCATTGCCCAGGTCGGGCGCTGCCGGACGAGTTCGGGCAGGCCCAGGCGCAGGGCGAGGGTGGCCGGCAGGAGCAGGCCGGCATTGGCCACCAGGCGGTGATCGTCAAAGACGATTTGGATCCGGTCGGGGTGGTTGCGTGGTAGCATCTTGTATCCTGACTTTGGCCCGCGACAATAGCTCATATGTGGCGGTCCGGAGCGCGGCAGACCGGTAGCATCTGGGTCATGGTAGACCGTCCAATAGCAGGGGTCGCCGCGTTCCTGAACGGTAGAACCCGGACAGTTGCCTGGGCCAATCGAGCCCGCATCGTGCAAGGAAGGGTCAACACTGAGACAGGAGGTACAGATGGAAGGAGAACCGAGGTTCGTAGGCATTGATGTCTCAAAGGCGCAGTTGGACGTTGCTGTCCGGCCTACGGGGAAGCGATGGACCCTGCCCTACGACCAGACCGGAATTGAGGGACTGATCCCCCAGATAGTGGACCTGGAGCCTGCCTTGGTGTTGTTGGAGGCTACGGGCGGCTTGGAACTGCCCTTGGTGGCCACCCTGGCCGCTGCGGCGCTGCCGGTGGTGGTGGTCAACCCACGCCAGGTCAGGGACTTCGCCAAGGCCACCGGAACGCTGGCCAAGACCGACGCTCTGGACGCGGGGGTCCTGGCCCATTTCGCCGACGTTGTCCGTCCTGACGTGCGCCCCCTCAAGGACTCAGAGACCCAGGTCCTCAACTCGCTGACTGCCCGCAGGCACCAGGTGATGACCATGCTGGTCTCCGAGAAGAACCGGCTGGGCACCGCCATCAGCGCCGTTAGTCCCCGCATTGAAGCCCACATCGCGTGGTTGGAACAAGAGCTGAGCGACTTGGACAAGGGGCTACGTCAGACTTTGCGCCGGAGTCCGGTGTGGCGTGAGAAGGACGACCTGCTCCGCACCGTTCCCGGTGTCGGAGAGCAGATCTCCCTCACTCTGCTGGCCAATCTGCCAGAGCTGGGCACGCTGAATCGCCGGCAGATCGCCGCCCTTGTGGGCGTGGCCCCCTACAACCGCGACAGTGGCACCCTGCGGGGCAAACGCGCCGTCTGGGGCGGACGCTCCCGGGTGCGGGCCGTCCTCTACATGGGAGCGTTGGTAGCCAGCCGCCACAACCCTGCTATCCGGGACTTCTACCAGAGGCTGCTGGCAGCTGGCAAGCCGAAAAAGGTGGCGCTGGTCGCGTCCATGCGCAAACTGCTGGTTATACTCAACGGCATGCTCAAACACGGCTCCCCTTGGAGCGATATGACTCAGCCAGAAGTCGCTCATTCATGTTGACTTTCAAGACAGTTGCTATTGGGTGCTCTTTTTCCGGGACCGGTTTGCTGTTACAAAACCATTATCCCAGATTCAGAGGAGCACCCTTTCGCCACTTCAGGACGCTGACCCGACGCCCTCCTTCGTTGGATTCGGGGTAAGGCTAATCTTGTAGCTGCGAGGCTTGCGCCCCCTTCACGTGGTCTCCGCTTTAAAACCGCCCGGGATTGGCAGACGTATAGCAGTTTGTAACCTCCCCCAGGACGGCGAGATGGCGCATCCTTGGGCCAACGTTTTCATCCTGATCATGGGCGGCCTTTCCCTGTTGACCGGCTTCTTGGGGCTCCTGGGAGGCTCCCCTGACTGGGTGATTGCCTTCCAGGTACACCGCATTTCCGGGTTTGCCCTCGTGGCACTGCTCATTTGGAAGGGCCGCAATGTCCTCAAACCGCTGACCAACGAGGGCCGGTGGAAACGAAGACCTGCACTGCTTCTTAGCTCCATAACCATATTCATGTTGCTGCTTGCTGCTCTTGCCTTGGGAATAGGTTGGAGCTACGGCGGTTACTTCGCATACTTGGGAATCAGCGGGGTGAGTTGGCACATATACTTGTCTCTATTGCTCACCCCCTTCGTGGTATGGCATACCTTCACCCACTCCTGGACCCTGCACCCCCGTTTCTGGGTCGAACGGCGGTCCTTTATGAGACTCGCCGGACTCAGCATTGCTGGACTCGCTCTGTGGCGCACGGGGGAACTTGCAGCCGATGTCCTGGAACTTCCCGGGGAGAACAGACGATTTACCGGGTCATACGAGCGGAGAAGCTTCGCTGGCAACGCCTTCCCAACCACGTCCTGGTTGAACGACGATCCGGACCCGGTCAACGAGGATGTCTGGCGCTTGAATGTTTCGGGACTCGTCCGCCATGACTTGGTCCTTGAGTTGGCAGACCTGACCCGCAACCGTGAAGAAGTCATCGCAGTTCTGGACTGCACCGGCGGCTGGCATTCCACTCAGGAATGGGAGGGAACGCCCTTGAAGGACATCTTGCAATCCGCAGGAGTCGAGCCCGGCGCGGGCAGTGTCACCGTGCGCTCCGTGACAGGTTACCAGCGAAGGTTCTCGCTCAAAGAAGCCGACGAATTCTTATTGGCCACCCACGTGGGTGGTGAGCCAATCTCTCATGGACACGGCTTCCCGGTGAGGTTGGCGGCCCCCGGTAAACGCGGTTTCGAGTGGGTAAAGTGGGTGGATTCCATTTACGTAAACGACACTGGGAAATGGTGGCAGTCCCCTCTTCCTCTGACGTGAGCCGACGAGGCGATATGACCCGCAAAACTCCCACTAAGCTTGATACAGAAAATGGGGCAAGACCAACGTCTATAAGAGCATTACAGCAGGTGGTACAAACACTGGGGGCAGGTCACCGTATCTAAGGCATCAATCGGTAGAGCAGGTGGAACGGTGTGGAAACATGCCTTCCACTCAGCGTGAGTGCATCGCCGCAGGAGTCGTAGCCAACTCCTGCGGCGATGCACTATGCCTAACCTCTTGCTTTGTACTCAAGCACCTCGTTACCGACCAGCAGGTCGAACCAGCCTTTCATCCGGTTTTTGACCTGGTCGGACAATGGGTGCCAACGCGGTCCAGAGTCGTCGGCCTCCCAGAGGGCCCCCGGCAATCCAGGCGCCGGTACTCGCTAACGGGAGTCGGCGCCTGGATTGTTCGCCTTTGGCCGCCGGTCAGACAAATAGAGCGACCCGTCCTTTTCGAAGCGCCCTTCGAATCGAAGAGCCTTCTCGTTTCCGGCCCCTTTGAGGTCGTCGTATGTCAGTTTGGACCCCTCGCCGGTAGAGACAAGGTCAGGATCGAAGACTCTGACCATCTTTACCTTTCGATCGGAAAATTTCCCGTTTTTCTCCAACACGCAGAGTTTATCCAGTAATTCAGGTTCCATACCAAACTCGGATACCAAGCGCTGGTTGATTACCTGGGGCACCACTTGGGGCTTTGAAGCTTTCCAGAACATTAAACTCATGGACTACCATCCTTTGTGAACTTCCTAATTTTTTCGAGTGTCGTGAAATCAGCTATCTGTTCCATTGTCCACGGAACTGGGTTTGAGGACATTCAGCAAATCCCCCACGGCTATATCCTTCAATATTGGTCCATGGAGGGGTCGGCTTTGGTTCACCGTATAGGTATTGGTTCGCCCCTGGCGGGACCTGGTTATATACCCTGCTTCGTCCAACTCGGCAACGATCCTGAGCACGGCCCTTTCGGTAATGCCTAGTTGCTGCGAAATCTCTCTAGCGGTGATCCTGGGTTGCCCGTACACGACCATCAGCACACCGCCGTGATTCGTAATGAAGTCCCACCCCGGCATGTAAGCAAGTCCTATCAACCGATTTTCTTAAAACCTGTTATATGAATCATAATTCATGGTTTAAATATCGTGTCACAATATTCATAGTATACCACAATGCCCCCGTTCCTCAATCCAACGGAACTCTTGGGTCGATCCCCAACCGAATCCTACCCAGCGGGTTCGCTCGTGCTGGTTGTGTTAACGCGGATGTAAAAATTAGCGAAATCGCCGAAGCTGAGTCGACCTGCTTGACGGCGATGGCATTATTCACGAGGATTTCGTGGAGGAGCCCGCGAAACTTTGTTGTTTCTTGAAGGTTGGACAAGGGTAAGTTGTACCTTCGATCAATGAAAAAGAGTCCCTGTCGTGCATGACGGATTACGGCAGGCAGAGATACGGGATAGGGCATATGGCATCTGCCCTTGTTCGTCATCCCGGGACACTGGCGTGTGAGTAGAGAACGTTGGCAATTCGATAACCTGTAAGCCCTTACGTCTCGTTATGATTCTGATCGGGAGGAGGATTTATGAGACGGCGGTAGTACTGGATGTTCAGAAGCGGTCAGCTTGACGCCATGGACGTAGCGAACAGCGTCCTCTATACGGTGCCGCACGCGGGCAGGGCCGCGTTCGAGAATGTTACGCTGATAGACACGGGCAACGCCGACACCAGCGGCATCGTCATCGGCGACGATCGTCCTTGGCGCCTCTGCTACTGTACATAGGCGCCAAGGACGCAATTGGCGACGGTTCTTTCCTGGACCGCAACGGGCTTGCCCAAGGCAAGCTTTACACTTGGATTACGTACAACGGCGATTCAACGCCTGAGGACTTCAACAAGACAGGGGAAATGCGAGCGGGAACTTCGTTGAAATTGACATCCGGAACGAGAGCAAGGCGGGCACCGAGCACCACGACGAGATGGAGTTCGCATCCCAGGAGTTGCAGGATGCCCTGTCGCTCGGGTCGGCAGAACTTGGCATTGAGGGCGCGGGAACGTTCCACTTTTCACGTCCCGAAGACCTTGCGGTCAATCCCGGAACCGGCTCCCAAGTTGTTTTCAACTCCACCGGCCGGGGCCAAGTGTGCCCGAGCGATGACTGGGGTACGGTGTACATGATCGACTTCGACCTGTCGGATATGTCGGCCGATATCCGAATTATCTATTCCGGCGACGACAGCGGCGCGGGACAGTTCCCGGGAGGTCCGGACTTCGGACTACGCAGCCCCGACAATCTGGAATGGGCGGCGGACGGCTTCGTGTACCAACAGGAAGACCGGTCAACTTCCATCGGCAAGTTTGGAGGTACGAGTGGGGCGGGAAGCGTCCGTATGGCAGATAGACCCGACCGATGGACAGTTAGTCTGCATAGGGGAGGTCAACCGACAAGCTATTCCGGTGGGCGCAGTGGACACCGACCCCGACGACCTGGGCGACTGGGAGACCAGCGGTGTACTGGATGTTACGAGCCTGTTCGGAGCCGACAGCACGACACTGCTGGTGAATGTTCAAGCCCGTAGTATGCGGGGGGACTGATCGGCGGAGAGGAAGCGGACGCGCAGCTTGTCCAAGGAGGACAAATGGTGCTGCTTCGTCTGTAGTAAGGCGGTGTAAAACAGGCCAACCTCTGGCGATACACACCCGGTCGTTCCTGACGGCAAGGGGCGGCCGGCAACCAAATTCCGTGGTGCTCGAGAGATGACCCCAGCCCTGAGCCTGATTGTCAGGGATGAGCTCTTCCCGCATAAGAGTGTTGGGGTTGCAGGAGGTCTCCCTCTCGGAACCGGCTACCGCGGAAAGCACGAATCGGATGGCCCTGACAATCGCCGTGGAGGACAAACTCCGCCATCATCCTGCCGATCACCGGCGACAACTTGAACCCATGTCCGCTGAACCCGGTGGCCCAGTAAAGGCCATCTACCATTTCCGACCTGTCCAGAATGGGATTGCCGTCGGGCGTCAGGTCGTACAACGACCCGTACCCGCCGAGGGGCGTTGCCATACCGAAGTCGGGGAAGCGAATCCGGGCACGTTGCCAGAATCTTGTGATGGTGCTGTGGTCGGCATTAAGTCCAAAGGAGTCGGGGTTCACGACCTCATCGAGGTCTCCCGGCGCCTCGCCACCCAACAGGGTGTTTGGTCCAGCGCTTGCCCGGAAGTAGGCCCCGGTAATCTGGTCGATGACTATTGTGGTCAGCGCCTCCAAGGACGGAGGGCGCCGGAGATGCACCAACTGCACCCGAGTGGGTGTTATCGGAATGGACTCTCCCAAGGGCCCGGCCAGCCGATGGGTCCAGGGTCCGGTGGCCGCGACCACGGCGTCCGTCTCTATCGGCCCTGCCTCCGTTTCCACGGCGACCACGCGCCCACCGGCGGTCTTGATGCCGGTAACGGCACACTCGGTCCGAATCTCAGCGCCGTGGTTCCTGGCCTGCTCCGCGAAGGCGTAGGTAGTAGCCATTGGGTCGGCGTACCCCGCATTCGGTTCGTAGACTCCCAAGGCAACTCCGTCAAGAGAGAGACTTGGAACTATTTCCGATATGTCGGAAGGAGCCAGGACGCGGATGTCCACCCCCAGTTCGCGGTTCATTGCCACGTTGGCCCGCGCTGCCGCGGCGTCCCGTTCAGCAAAAAGTAGAAGCCTGCCGGTCTCAACGAATCGGGCATCCCCGCCGACGGCGTCTCCAAAGTTATGGAATACGGCGCTGGCCTCGGTTGCCATCCTGACAAGGATAGGGTGGGGGTAGTGTTCGCGCACCATAGCTCCAGACCTTCCGCTGGCGCCCCCGGCCAAGTGGCCTTTTTCCAGCAACAGGACCTTACCGGCGCCCAACCGGGCAAGGTGCATCGCTGTGCTGGTACCGATGACCCCGCCCCCGATGACGACTACGTTGGCCGATGAATGCATCATGCTCCAGCCTCCTGACGACACGCTGGAGAGCATTGTATGGGCCGGGCATCCTAGAAGTAAAGCGGGCGAATTGACTCCCAAATAAAATAAAGGGGCCGCTAACGGCCCCCTCAAAATCACCTTGATGCAGGACTGCCCCTACCCCCGCTGCTCCAGCGGCACATACTCCAAGTCCATCTCCCCGGTGTACTCCAGCAGGGGGCGTATGAGTATGTTGTCCTTGTACTGCTCCACGCACTGTAGGGTCCAGCCCGGGATGCGACCCAAGGCGAAGATAGATATGAAGAGGTCGTCGGGAATGTCCAGCAGATAGTAAATAGCCCCGGCGAAGAAGTCCACGTTGACGCAGATGCCCCGGTCCCGGTAGGGCATCATGGTCTTCTCTTCCAAGTGGGAAAGAATCTGGAACCAGCGCGGCTCGCCTTTTTTCTCGCCCAATATGCGGGCGCGGTCGCGCAGGTGGCGGGCGCGGGGGTCTTCCGCGCGGTAGACCCGGTGCCCAAAGCCCATGATACGCCCGCCCGATTCCAGATGGTTGCGAGCGTATTCCTCGGCGTTCTCCGGGTTGCCGATATCCAGCGACATCTTCATCACTTCTTCGGCAGCCCCGCCGTGGGCCGGACCTTTCAGAGTGCCCACACCGCTTACCACCGCCGAGTGCAGGTCTGAGATGGTGGAGGCGGTCACCCTCGCTGCGAAGGCGGAGGCGTTGGCCCCATGCTCCGCATGTAGGATGAAGTCCACGTCCAGCAGACTGGTAGTCTCTTCATCGGGGATCTCACCGAACATCATGTAGAGGAAGTTGCCGGCGTGGGTTAGGTCGGGGTTGGGCGCCACAGGTTCCAAGCCCTGCCGCAGCCGGTGATGCGCCGCCACTATGGTCGGCCCCTGCGCAGTGAGGCGGATGCCCTTGCGGATAGTGGCCTCTGTGGAGTTGTCGGCCACCTCGTTCACATTATAGCCGGCCAGCGCCGAAATGCCTGTGCGCAGGGCGTCCATCGGATGGGCGTCCTTCATCACTTCCAGCACCGTGATGATTCCGTCCGGGACGCGCCGGTTGGCGCGCAGCTCAGCGTCAAAGTCCGCCAACTGCTGTTGGCTGGGCAGACTGCCGTAGAGCAGCAGGTAGATGACTTCCTCGAAGGTCGACTTTTCGGCCAGGTCGTGGATGTTATAGCCGCGATAAAGCAACTTCCCTACTTGGCCGTCGATGAAACTGGACTCGGTGGTGTCCAAGTAAACATCCTTCAGACCCTTCATGATCTCGGGAGCCATTTTGTACCCTCCTTACGGTCGCCGCGCGGATTGTCCCAACATTTTGTCCACTATAAAGGCCCTTATAAAATAGCCATAAAATAGAGGACGCGCAGTTCCGGGAACGTTGGCGATTTTAGCATTCGCCTATAGGGGTGTCAAGCTGAAGCAAGGGCCGTCACACAGGCGGCCTGAAGGTACACAGACAGGGATTTCCGCTTGTCGCAGCATTGCGTCACGCCGGAAATTTCCAAGGTCCGGGGCCACTCTACTTGGGCAGGTTGCAAACATCCAGGGCCGTAAGGGCCAAGACCTTGGCGACCTGCTCCATGTCGCTGATGCGGGTGAATTCGTCGGGGATGTCCGCCGATTCCGAACCGCCGCCCGGGCCGTAAAGCAGGCAGGGAACGCCGGCCCGCCACAGGTGGCAGGTATCGTCGCCGGTGTAGGAGCCTGGCAGGACCGTTCCCACTTCGTCGGGATCTTTCCCGGTGACCGTGCGGAACTGGCGAAGCACCGTCTCCAGTATGTATTCGTCCTTGGGCAAGTCAAAGGGTTCCATTACCACGGTGAAAACCCTGTGCTTGGGGTGCGGAGGCATTTCGATCTCGTACTGGAAGTCGGGATCGTCCTGCTTGATACGGTCCAAAGCGTTTTCGATGTCCGCCTTGACCGACGCGGAAGTCATGCCCGGAAGGAAACGCACGTCTACGATCACGGTGCAGAAGTCGGATACGAAATTGGGGCCTCTCAGGTCGTAATCGCGGCCCCGGCCTCCGATGATTGTGCCGACGTTGATACGCGGGAGGCCCGGCAGGTCTTCGCGCGGCGTGTAGGTGAATTGCACCCCGTCGATGGCGGGAATGGCTTTGCACATTTTGGCGATGGCATCAATCCCCTCCTCCTTTCTGCTGATGTGGCGAGAATTGCCCAGAACGTGCACGGCCATCTCCAGCACGCCGGCGTGGACCGTAAGGATATTGTTGGCGCCGAAGGGCTCCGGCACCACCGCCATGTCGGTGAGGGGCCCGTGCTGGCAGAGGTAGGTAGTCCCCACCCCGCCCTGCAACTCGCCCACCACGCAGGCTACTACCAAATCCCCCGGCAAAGAGACCCCGGACTTTCGTATGGCCTCGGCGGCCGTGACCATCGCTGTTACGCCGCCCTTCATGTTGCGGGTGCCCGCGCCGAAGAGCAGGTCTCCCTCCGCGCTAGGGGTCCACGGGTCGCGCTTCCAGCCCATAGCCAAGGGATCAATGTCGATGTGGCCGTTGAACATGAGGGACTTGCCCCCGCCGCTGCCTCTAAGGATGGCTACCGTCTGGAATCGTCCCGGTTCCACCTCCTGCAGTTGCACTTCGTAGCCACGTTGAGACAGGAAGTCCCCCAAGAAGCGGGCCACATCACTCTCTTCCGTCTTGAAGCTGGGGATCCTGATCAACTGCTCGGCCAAGCGCAGCATTTCGTCCCGGTCGATGTTTTCCAGTATGGTTGCGGCTGCGTCGGTAGTCATGGTTCACCTCGAAGTTTGGAATATCAGTCTGTTCTCAATCTGAGCAGAACGTGGATTGCAAACGAGCGGCGGTCAGTGGCGGCGGCATTCTCGAACCGCGCTATGGCCTCCTCGGTGGCTTCAATCAGACGCATCACGTCGGCACGGGCAAGCCTTGCGTAAGGGTCATAGTCGGCGGAGTGGCGTTGGCTTTGCAGTAAGACGAATAATTGCCCAAAGTTTCGGATTTCCGCGGCAAACATGTTCATAGCAGGCCGGTTGAGGCATTGATTCCTGGTGTGTCCATGTTCCAGCGCCCGGTAAGCCTGACGCCACGCCGACTGATTTCGGCTGGCCCTGGACGATCCCGCCAGCGCATTGGCTCCCGAGAGGGCAAGTGTATGGAACAGAGCATAATAGGCGGCGCTGACAGCGCGGCGCAACTCGGCCTGACGGGGCCGGCCCCGGTTTCCACCTACTGCCCCGGCCGCCAGTTGCCTGGCAATTCTCACGAGGTCACGCGGGTTCAAGAGGCCAGTTCACGAAGATACTCTTCCCAATCGTCCTCTTCCCAATCGGATTTCGGTATGAAAGAATGGTCGGGGATTCCTGGGACTTCGCATTCCTCCACTTGCTGGAATATAAGGTCTGGCAACCCCAGGGTCCAGCCCGGGTCCAGCAGTTTATAGTCTCCGTCCACTACGACGTAAATGTGCAAGTATTCGTCGCCACAGTGGTCAATACGGGGCATTACGATAATCGGGTCGAATACAAGCTGACCCTCGAACCGTTCTTCCAAGGCTTTCCTGACTATATTTTCAACCTTGTCGGTCACTTCCTTGGGGGTCTTGGTTCTCACACCCCAGTCGCTTGGCCTGGTCATTGACATGCTCCTCTCACCACGCTCCACCAGCGGATGCGGGGATTCCTTCGCGGGAAAGACGGGATGGGGTGTTAGAGTCCCACCTGCCAGTAACGCCTGCCTTCGCGCCGGGAGACCTTTCCGAATCCGGGAGCGGGGAAATGGCACGATATGACCGGCGTTCCGTGGGTCTCCACTTGGTCCAACATTTTTCTACGGGTCTCGGTGGACTGGGGCCAGTCGTGATCGAAGTGGCAGTTCCAATCGTCCTCGGTCACCTGCGCCGGGTGCACCAGCACGTCTCCTTGAATCAATGCCTCCTCGCCTTCCGACGAGACCAGGATGCTCATGTGGCCGGGGGTGTGGCCGGGCGTGTGCAACGCCCGCACTTCCGTCGTAAGGTTGGTGTCCTCGACCAGCGCATCGATGAGGCCCGCGCCGGCAAGCGGCTCTATGCACCTGTGCATGAAAAGGAAGGGCAACGCCGCCTGTACTTCAGGATTTCGGAAGTGGTCCAAGTCGGCTTGGTGCATAACGTACCGGGCGTTGGGGAACGCGGGCACCAGTTTTTCGCCCTGCTCTACCACGTTCCACCCTACGTGGTCCGAGTGGAGGTGGGAGATGAAGACGGTATTCACCTCTTCGGGGCGGATGTCTTTAGCAGCCAGGTCGGCCATAAGTTCGCCCCGCCTCCCGCCGATGGCCTCGATAGGTCCCGGGCCGTAGCCGGTGTCTATGAGAATAGTTTGTCCCTGCGACCTGACCAAGTAGCAGCCGATTTCAATCAGCATGTGGTCCCGATTATGGTCAAAGGTAGTGGAATAATGGTCTTTGTAAGGCCCCCACGCTTCGGCGGGGGCTTCCGGGAACAGTTCGGTGAGGGGCATTGGAAAGGGGAAGTTCATGTCGGAAAGGGCGACAATTTCAACTCCCCCCACTTTCATGGTGAATTCGGACACTATAACCCTCTAGAAGATGATTACGATGATGCGCGCAATTATAGAAACCGGGGGAAGAGTGGTCAACGGGAGTGTTAAGGGGGGCATACCCGTCCTAGAATCGTCACCTTGGGTCGGTAATCCGGGATTCCATCCGGTACGGGGCCGGGTATCCGACCCTCTCCACCCAAGTAACAGCGTCAGGGCGGCGTTCACGTAACCGCATCCAAGCATCGACCTCATTAGTGTCGACTTCGTAGTCTCCGCTATCGACGTCTATTACCACGAGCGTGCCCTTCTCCGCTGTTATCTCCTCTCGAATCCGGTTGTGGTAAAGGACTCTGCCCCTGATGGCCACATCATCTCCGGCCCCGCGATCCGCGGCTCGAGCTTTTCCCAACGCACTTGTCCTCTCGTCCCTGGCCATCCTCGCATCGCTCAAATACATGCGCAGCTTACCGGCGTGTTCCAAAGCGCTCTCCAACGTTGGCATATCCGGCGCCGGTGTTTCAGACATGGCGGCTTCGTAACTGGACTCCAATAATTCGCAGGCCGTATTGGCCATGGCGATGGCGTCGGGCAATTTACTCCATATACGGGCAAGGTGGCTGTTGGCCGGGTCGGCGCTGGGATCACGCCGGCAGTCCACAAGCTCATTGACCATGTCGAAAACATCCCGCACGTAGGCCTTGTTTACCAACCCGTACAGTTTCCCAGCATGGTGGGACGCTTGCAGGGTAAACAGACCGACGTCCGGGTCGCCTTGCCAATCGTCGAGGACTCCAGGACCTCTCCCGGAACATCATTAATTTCTTCGATGTCGAACTTCTTCAGGGTTGCCAGGACTTTCCGGTATTTCGCGCCTATCAACGGGTTGGCGAGGCCGTATAGAAGGCCTTGGAACCAATGAGGCATGGGACTGTCTTCCAAGGCGATTCCCCGGATACCGCCCTCGACAAGAGCCAGCATACCAGCTATGACACTGGACTCCATTGGGTCTCGCGACTTACTTTGCCGCGCCAACAGGTCCCGTCGGGCCACCTCGAATTCTTTCAGCGCGGTTTCCTTGCGTCGTTCTACCCAGTCCTCTTTCATTCGTCCAACCCTGTGGGCGGTGTCCGAATCGGCCCATTCAGCCGATTATACAATGTTCGTGTTCCCGACTCGTGATGCACACGCGCCTACCCAAGGCAATGGATTCCCGTTTCCACGGGAATGACGGTTAAATGGCCGTCAAACTCTATAACGCGATTGCCTTGGAGTCCTGGGCCTCCGGGTGTATGAAGGGATAGCGGAGAGGGGTGGGGCCGAAATACCCAGAATCTGTGTCATTTTGGGTCTTTGTGTGACATTCAGCTTTGGCGGCGTAGTTGATAGTGTGTCATTGTGTGCTATATCGGCGCCGGGTCTGGGTCATTTCCGTGTCTTTTAATGTCATTCTGTCCAGCTCTGTACCACTTCGTCCTGGCTGCCAAGTCCGGTCCGGGACCCTGCTTGCGGGGGCGACATGTGGGGCTGAAACCATGTTACGGCAGCGACACAGGAGTTGGAAAGGGGCGGATGTCAGTGGGCGGGAACGCGGGATGAATTATTGAGGATTGAGCGGTAACATAGCCTTTAACCAGCGAAGGACCAGTCCTTCATTTCCGAAGGGAGCATCCGAAGGGAGCATCCAAAAAGCCATGCCGCCAACAAACGCCAAACTCACCGCAGCAGTGGAAGACTACTTCTCCGACCTGCGTCGCGTCCGCGCCTCGGGCGGGGCCACGGGGGAGCGGTCCTACTACCCGGCGTTGACCAACCTGCTGAACGCGGTGGGCGGCGCGCTCAGGCCCAAGGTGTTCTGCGTCAGCGAGATGGCGCAACAGGGCGCGGGCCATCCCGACATGGGACTGTACGCCGCCAAGCAGGTGCAGAAGGGACAGCCCAAGCAGGGACAGACGCCGGAGGGCGGCGTGGTGGAGGTCAAGCCGGCCAACGACGACGCTTGGCTCACCGCCGAGAGCGCCCAAGCCAGCCGCTACTGGGACCGCTACCGGCTTGTTCTCGCCACCAACACCCGCGACTTCGTGCTGCTGGGTGAGGACTCGGAAGGCAGACCCGCCAAGCTGGAGACCTTCCGGCTGGCTCACTCCGCCGCCGACTTCGAGACCAAGCTGCAACACCCCCGCACCTTTGCCCGCGACGCCGGCGCGGCCTTGGGCGAGTACCTCAGTCGCGCCCTGTCCCATCGCGCATCCCTCGCCGAACCAAAGGACCTGGCTTGGCTGCTGGCGTCCTACGCCCGCGACGGCTTGGCACGGGTCGAGGCCGCTGGCGATACCCCGTCCTTGGGTGCGGTGCGGTCGGCGTTGGAAGAGGCCCTGGGGGTGTGATTCGAGGGCGACCGGGGCGCGGCCTTCTTCCGTTCCACCTTGGTGCAGACCCTCTTCTACGGCGTCTTCTCCGCTTGGGTGCTGTGGTCCCGACAGACACCACCGCCGACCGGCGCGTTCAATTGGCACGAGGCCGTCTGGCACCTGCGCGCCCCCGTCCTGAGGGCCCTGTTCCAGCAGCTATCCGATCCCGGACGGTTGCAACCGTTGGGGCTGGTGGAAGTGCTGGACTGGACAGCCGCTGCGTTAGACCGGGTGGACCGGGCCGCCTTCTTCGCTAGGTTCAACGAGGGTGAGGCTGTGCCCTACTTCTACGAACCCTTCCTGGAGGCCTTCGACCCGGCCCTGCGCAAGCAACTCGGCGTCTGGTACACCCCCGCAGAAGTCGTCCGCTACATGGTGACCCGCGTCGACCGGGCCCTCAAGGACGACCTTGGCATCGCCGACGGGTTGGCGGCGGACAACGTCTACGTGCTCGACCCATGCTGCGGCACCGGGGCCTACTTGGCCGAAACTCTGAAGCGCATCGCTGCCAACCTGGAAGAACGTGGACTGGGCGCGTTGACCGGCGCACGGGTGAAACAGGCGGCCACGCAGCGGGTGTTCGGCTTCGAGATAATGCCCGCTCCCTTCGTCGTCGCCCACCTGCAGGTCGGCCTCACCATGCAGGCATTGGACGCGCCCCTGTCCGACGACGACAACGAGCGGGCCGGTGTCTTCCTGACCAACGCCCTGACCGGCTGGGAGCCGCACGTCCAGAAGCCGCTGCCCTTCCCGGAACTGGAGGAGGAGCGGGACCGGGCCGAGCGGGTGAAGCAGGACACCCCGGTGCTGGTGATACTGGGCAACCCGCCCTACAACGGCTTCGCCGGAATGGCGGTGGAGGAGGAAAGGGAACTGTCGGAGGCCTACCGCACCACCAAGCGAGTGCGGCGTCCCGAGGGCCAGGGCTTGAACGACCTCTACGTCCGATTCTTCCGCATGGCCGAGCGGCGCATCGCTGAGAAAACCGGCCAGGGCGTGGTCTGCTTCATCTCCAACTACTCGTGGCTGGACGGACTGTCCTTCACCGGGATGCGGGAACGCTACCTTGAGGCGTTCGACGCCATCCGCATCGACTGTCTCAACGGCGACAAGTACAAAACTGGCAAGACCACGCCGGAAGGCGCGCCCGACCCCAGCATTTTCTCCACGCCGGAAGACCCGGTGGGCATACAGGTAGGCACCGCGATTACGACACTGGTCCGCAAGGCTGACCACGCGCCTGCTGAGACTGTCGGCTTCCGCCAACTGTGGGGCCAAGCCAAGCGGGAGAAGTTGACGGACACGGCGGACAAGGGACCGGAAACCCTGTATGAATCAATCGCGCCAGTATTGCCGTTGGGTCTACCCTTTGCGGCTATCGCAGTCAATGGGGATTGGCAAGACTGGCCCTCGCTGCCTGACCTATTTCCGGCATCCTTTCCGGGAGTCCAGACTAAGCGCGATTCATTTCTCGTTGATATTGACATAGATCGGCTCAAGGCAAGGATTGGCGACTATTTCAAATCTGAGTTCAGCCATGAGGAGATCGCAAGGCGTTATCCGGCTGCTATGAAGAACTCTTCAGGTTTCGTAGTGTCTGATGCAAACTTGGTGCGGGATTCACTGCTGGCCCGTCGTGGCCCGGATGATACTGGGTTTGTTCGCCATGCGTACCGGCCTTTCGATACCCGGTGGCTGTATTGGGAAGCGGGACACGGTTTACTAGGCCGGCCAGTGCCCGACTACAAACCGCACGTGTTCCAAGGGAATATATGGCTGGTGTTTCAACGAACAGCTCGACCAGACTTATCGCCCCCGTAGGTGATTTCCTACTTGGGCGACCTCAATCAGATGAATAGCGGAGTCTATTGCATTCCCGCGTGGCTCCGAGACGAGGGCTGGGGGCTGGGCGGGGACGGAACCCACCGCCGCCCAAACCTGTCGCCCGCCGCCCAACTTTACTTAGACCGGTTAGGGCTGGGCGTCGATGACCTGTTCCACCACGTCCTGGCGGTGCTGCACGACCCCGCCTACCGCGATGCCAACGCCGGGGCGCTGCGGATGGAGTGGCCGCGCATCCCGCTGCCGGGCTGGCCCGATGGCGACACTGGCGGTGCGGCGGAGGAACTGGCGGCATCGGCGGAACGGGGCCGGGAACTGGCGCGGTTGCTGGACCCGGAAACTCCCGTTCCCGGCATAACCACCGGAACGCTGCGCCCGGAGATGGCATCCATCGGCGTCCCCTCCACCGCCGACGGGCGCAACATGACCAGCGACGACTTCTCGGTCACGGCGGGCTGGGGCCATTTCGGCACAGGCGACGCCGTCATGCCGGGTCAGGGCCGCGCGGAGGGACGGCCCTACACGGCCGAGAAACGGGCCGCCCTTGGCGACGCAATAGCAACCTTGGGGGAGTCCACCGTCGACGTATACCTGAACGACCGGGCCTACTGGCGCAACGTCCCGATCAACGTCTGGAACTACAAGCTGGGAGGGTACCAGGTCCTGAAGAAGTGGCTGTCGTACCGGGAACAGCGAGTTTTGGGCAGGGCGCTGCTGCCGGAGGAGGTGCAGCATTTTACGAATGTGGGGAGGCGGATTGGGGGGATTTTGGGGGTGACGGGAAGGGCATGAGTAAGCCAAACTGGATACACATCACGCGATTTATCCGTCGTTTGACCAAGTGGGATGGCTTCTGGTGGATTTCTGGAATAGCCGTCGTTCTGTTAATCGGCGGCGTTCTCTCGTGGCACTTTTGGGAAGACCTCAACGACGGTAAAGATTCTCTCAGCACAATTATCCGCAATCTAGTACCGTTTCAATTTAATTCTATTGGATAGATATGTTTGAGCTTACTGCGAGCGTCCCCCGGTCGTGGCCGAGGGCAGGCTCTGGGTGGAGAACCGCCAGTCTATGATGGCGGCGGCCCCGTTGCGCTCGTGTTCGAGCGCCGCGACCTCCCGTATCAGCAACGCTTCATCGCCGACCCGGCGGTTCAAACACTGTCTGCTGAAGACGCTCAACTCGATTTCAGCCATGTTCAACCAGCTTCCGTGATTGGGTGTGTGGTGAAGCTCCAGGCGTTTGGCTATGCGGCGCGCCTCGGACGGTGCAAACGCTTCGTAGAGCGAGCCGGGCTTGTGGGTGTTGAGATTGTCCAGGACCAGCCGGACCACTGTGGCGTCAGGATAGGCCTCGTCCACCAGCCACTTCATCTGTTCAGCGAAGTCCACGGCAGTCCGGCGCCCGGTCACCTCGACGTGCCTCCACCCACCCTTCGGTTCACAGAACATGAACAGGTTCCGGGTCCCGTTTCGCTGGTACTCAGTGTCATAGCGCTCCACCCGTCCGGGGGCGGCCTCAATGGGAGGCCTCACGTCCTCGACCAACTGCTTGGAGGTCTCGTCGAAACACACCACCGGACGCTCCCGGTCATACTCTTCGTGATAAAGAGCCTGCCCCGTACTGGATACGGGGTCCAGTACGTCCTCCATCCGGGCGACGAACTCCCCGCTCAGCTTGGGGATGCACCATTCCTTTTTCTTCCACGGCTTGAGTTCGTTTTTTTGAGTATCTGGCGCACCGTCTCCAAGGAGATGCTCCCGGCCAACTCCATCTCCACCACCTTGTCCGCCAGCAGATGGAGCGTCCAGTTTACATGTCCTTCGGGCGGACTGCTGCACGCGACGGCAACCAGGTGCGCTTCCTGCTTGCCGTCCAACTTGCGCTCCCGGCCCGGCCGTGGCTTGTCATTGATGGCGGCATCAAGTCCTTCCTCGACGAACCGCTTCCGCACTCTGGCAACGGTAGCGGCGTTGATCAAAAGCACGCCGGCTATCTCACGGTCCCGAAGTCCTTCATCTGCTTTGAGCAGCGCCAGCGCCCGCTTGACGGTGCGGACTGACGGCTTGCCCCGGTGGGAAACCTCATTGAGACGGGTGCGTTCGGATTCAGCCAGCTTGACTTTATACTTGATGGCAGCCATGTCTGGATACTCCCCCACAGAAAGATCATACCCAAGTATGACTGCCTTCTTATATTCTTACAAATCTATCTGGAAGTAGTACTAGGCTTCGTGATTGGTGGTGTCATTGCAGTACTGCTCGCAGTCTGGCGAAGCAGAATCGGAGAACGCCAAGCAAATGCGGCTCAGCGGCAAGCTGAAATCACCCGGAGCCAAGTCGAGATTGCCCAGAGCCAGATTGAAATCGCCCGGAGCCAAGCTCAAACCGCCCAACAAAGCTTGCTGAACGAGCGCTACCAGAGAGGGGCGGAGATGCTTGGAAGCAGCGTTCTCTCGGTCCGTATGGGTGGCATCTATGCGCTACAACGGCTCGGAGAGGAACACCCAGACGAGTACCATATTCAGATAATGCGGCTGTTTTGCGCCTTCGTAAGGAACCCAACTGGGAGCGAAGGGGTCCCACACAAGCAATATTCGGAGGACGAGCCGGGTGCATTCCCTATATTACGAGAAGATGTCCAAGTTGTCATGACTGCTATCGGTAGCCGAAGCCAAATAGGTCTCGATCTTGAAAAATCTATGGCGAACTTCAAGCTGGAATTGGACGGTGCCGACCTTGGGGGAGCAAATCTATACCACGCGAATCTCGCTGGTGGGAACCTAAGTGGAGTAAATTTGGTCCATTCTGGTCTCCGCAACTCGGACCTGTCTCGAGCGAATCTAGCAGGCGCAACTCTGCGCCGTGCCTACATGGCAACCGCAAACCTCTCCGGTGCGAACATGCCGGACACAAATCTATCCTATGCGACCGCCGACTTCGCAAACCTCTCGGGTGTACACCTTGATAGGGCAGACTTGTCACGCGCTAACCTTGAGGATGCTGATCTATCCGGTGCGGTTATTGGTGCTGTGAACCTGGCCAGAGCGAACCTCCAAGATACTAACTTATCCGGCGCAGTCTTCAGAATGGCAGAACGCACGACACCGTCACTTCCTCCAATGTCGGGGGATCTCTTCGCACGTCTGACCCAGGAACAACTCGACCAAGCCAAATCCGATCCCGACAACCCTCCCAAGATAGGTAGCGGAACAGTTGACATTGAGACAGGCCAGCCGTTGGTCTGGCACGGTACGGCCAGCAACCATTCACCGTAGTAACTCGTTAGGCTGGCATCTTCTACGGTCACGGGCATCCTCCAGCGGATTGGGACTATACTGATGATGACTGGTGATGGAGGAAGATTGCCATGACAGACCCGGATGAGGGCTTGACCAAGCTTACGGCGGAGGAATTCCTGAGAAAGGCCGTCGAAGAATTGGGCGGACCAAACGTCTGGGATGATGGGGTGGTGGAGTTCTACAAAGCCGCCACCCGCCTGTGGGACGAATACGATACCTTGGTGGGGAAGTACCCCGACAAGTGGGTGGCTATGGGCAAGGATGGAGTCTTGGCGGTGTGCGAATCGCTCAAAGAAGCCCATTCGGCTGCTGAACTGGCCCGCTCGCAGGGTTCCCAGTGTGTGATCGAGTTTCTGACCTCCGACCCGGAACCCCTGGTCCTGTGATTCCGGGAAGATTCGATGGCAGACACAGGGCAGGGACAAGCCCTGCCCCTACAACCGTGGCCCGTTCAAGTACGATTGGCCTGACTTAGTCACCCGTTAGGGTGGCATTTCTCCATCATCCCAGCTCTTTCGTCATTCCCGCGCAGGCGGGAATCCACACTGTCTCCGATAGGCAAATTTACCCTTTCCAACGACTATGGATTCCCGTCTCCACGGGAATGACGCCTGCCCCCATGAAGAAGGGGGGTTAAATGGCCGCCAAACTTTATAACGCGATTACCCTGCGGGGTCACCTGTGGAGTTGACGTTTCCTGAGCCGGGCCGCTTCTGCCCCCGGCTACCCCAGGAAGCGGCGGAGGTGGGCGGCCTCTTCAACGTAGTGGGGGATGTTGACGGTGGTGTTGCTGCTGCTGATGCCGGCCCAGATTGCGCTGGTAAGGCCCTCGTGGACCCGGTCTATTTCGTCGGTGAACTGGCCCACTATTTCCAAGTGGCGGTCGCCCAGCAACTCCTTTACATGACGCTCGTTGGTGAACCGCAACGCCGCCCGGAGGTCTTCATCCAGACTAGGGTAGACCTCGCGGACGAACTTCAAGTCTTCCGGGGTGAGCGCCGCCAGGTCCAGCAACTCCGGGGGAACGCCGATGGAGTACATTGACGCGGCGAAGCCGATGGCGCGCGGGAGGGTCACATCATCGCCAACGCCCCCCAAGGAGCGGCCGTAGCCAAAGAGGCCGACGTGGAGTTTGCGCTCCCGCCGCTTGGGAATGTTGGTCGATACCGAACTGATAACCCCAATCAGGCGGCGGACGTGGGACTGGTACTCGGCGGTAGTCCTGTCCACCAACTCGCGCCCGCGTTCCTGGTCAATGGGCGTCGGCTCTCCCCGTTCGTGGGCGAGGATTTCCGCGATGCCTTGGCGGACGGTGTCCTTGTCGTAGTCGTACTTGAATGCGGACTGGACGGTAAAGGTGTGGGCGCTGGGATACTCTCTCAGGGCGCGGTCAATATTGGTGGGGGTCAGGTGGCCCCTGAAGGGCACGGAACCGGCGCCGATGATGGGATACAGCGGGACACCCAACCTCTTCTCCAGATCGTAGAGACGGTGGAGGCCCATTTTCAACACCAGTTCAGCGGCCACGATACCGTAGTTGAGGGCCGGGTCGCTCCGGGCCAGGAACACCCGCTGATACGGCAGGTCCCTACCGTGCATGTACTCCTCCACTATGGTGTCGCAGTAGTGCAGGTGCTCCATGTCCTCTATGAGAGGAATGACCCGAAGCTGCTTGGGGAAAAATTCCCCCACCCAGTCCTTTACTTGGCGACCGTGGACCAGCGTTTCGGTTTCCTGGCCTACTATCATCTTTCGATAGTAGGCCTCTACCAGTGAGAGTTCCTCGGCGGACGTGGTGAAAGGAAGGATCACCTCCTGGATGGGGGCATCCTCCTCTTCCAAGTCGCCATAGAAGCTGTGGGCCATGTCCCTGGCCGACGGCACGCTCTGCAGGGCCTCGACCATTGACTTGCGCATGTCCCGTTCGATGCCGGGGTTGGGTACACGCAGAGTCAGGATGACGTCACGCCCCAAGCGGTGTTCGTTGTGGAAGAAGTCCGGGTAGCCGGTCAGGAGTTTCCGTACGACCTGGTTGTCGGCCTCCTTACCTTCGGAGTCCCACATCTGCTCATCGCAGCCCAGAGCAAATACGTCGACGGCCTCATCCACCTCGCCGTCGCCCTTGAGCACTCCCGCTTCGTCCGCGAACGGGGGCGGCGTTGCGTTGTCAGGGTGCTGGGTACTCATCACTTTTGGCACTAAAACCACGGCACACCTCTCCCGAGTACTTTGCACAATATAGGACCAACGGCCTGCGGGCAGTCCCGGGAAGGCCGCTTCGAGGCACAGCGTCTCTTGTTGATTTTAACAGGACACTGGGTTAGCCGCCAAAGACGCTGAAAGAGACTTCACTCCCAATATAGCCCCCGGTCCAAATGGTGGAGCAGCCGGTGGAGATCCGGTACGAGGGATTACTGTGTGCTACCGACGCTTAGCACGGGCGTACATCACACCGCCGCCGCCGATTACGACAGCCGCCGCAACAATCACCAGAATGATTACCCACGTCATACCCACCCCAGTATCCTGTGGCTGCTCAGGCGATAGTTCGACCGTCTCGCCGCCTTGAGGAGCATATCCTTCACCGAACGCGTCCATGTCGGTTTGCGCTTCCCCCAGGAGGGCGGTGCGGCTGCAGATGCTCACGTTAAGGTTGTCACTTTCCTCGGTGCTTTCGTAGGCGTAGACGATGTATTCCTCTCCTTCGACGAAAGCAAAGCCACAACTTCCGCCTGTAGGCGGGGTGGTGAGGTCGATGTTTTTGTCGACCGCGCCCTTCCAGACGGTGTTGACCGTGAGGCCAACCGTGGTGTGGTCGTCAGGAGAGAAAGATGAGCCATTGGGATCAAATGAATGCTGGACCGACAAGACCCTGCCGGCGAACACCGCGTCGAACTTCTCCAATTCCTCGGACGGAGAGCCGGGCACCGCGCACTTGCAGGCGTATGCCTGTTCCGTACTTCCAAGGAGCCACAGGACGCCCAGCATGAGGGCGAGGGCCGCAACCCCTATATATGGGGCCATCAACCCGATACGTTTAGACCTTGGGTCACTGTATGCCATGGGATTGCCTCGCTTAGTCACAAAAGCAGGTCGTGCGGCTGACTGTTGCGGCAGCGTCTTTAATATGCCCGCGCCTGTCACGGATGCAAAATAAAGCCATCGGGGTTTCCGGCAGCCTTGTTGTTTATGGTAGGTTGTCGAGACCTGAGCGTCAAACAATGGACGGTATTGACTACGGCTTTAACCTCAGGGGCTTTTCATTTTCCGGGTTGGGCTACGTGGGCCCCGTCTTTCCCGCGAAAGCGGGAATCCACATCACCGTGGCATACGGCGACCTTCTCGTGGCAAGGCTATATGGTTTCCCGCCTGCGCGGGAAAGACGAGAGAATGAAAAGGCCACGACTATAACCTGAACGGCATTTGACAGTGCCTATGCCTGCTGATAAATTAGAGAAGTTGCCAGCTTCATATTTTCGTAAAGAGATACCTCTGTCCACAGGAGTGATTTAGCGTGCCACGTTACGACTACCGTTGCACTGTTTGCCGGGAAGAATTCGAACTGGTCCAGAGTTTCAAAGAAGCCGGCTCCGGCACTTGCCCGGCCTGCTCCGGCGCGGGCCAACGAGTCTTTCACGCCGTCCCGGTGATCTACAAAGGCTCCGGTTTCTACACAACCGACTATGGGCGTCCAAAGCCGCCCGTGGAAAACGGCGGTAAGGAAACCAAAGAGACTTCCACCGCCTCGTCCAACAAGGACAACGATTCCTCCTCCAGCTCGGACTCTGGCTCGAAGACGGAAACCAAGTCCAAGACCGAGTCCGCGGCCCCGGCTGCCAGCGAAAGCTCTTCCTAACCCTGGCCCATCTCCGACACGACCGGCCTTTCGCGGCGGTTGAGCTGGAACAGGGTTAGCAACGTTGCGGGCTCTTATCCAGCGAGTGGCCAAGTCGTCTGTGACTATCGACGGCCAACAAGTAGGAAGTATCGGAGCCGGGTTGGTGGTGTTCCTGGGGGTGGCCAAGGGCGACGATGAAGCTGACGCCCGTTACTTGGTGGACAAGACCGTCAACCTGCGGGTATTCGCCGACAACAGCAACCGCTTCAATCTCTCCGCCCTGGACGCAGGGGCGGAGATTCTTTTAGTAAGCCAGTTCACCCTGTACGCCGACACCCGCCGCGGCCGCCGCCCGGACTTCACGCAGGCGGCCAGCCCTGAAGACGCCGAACGACTGTACGATCATGCTGCTGACCTGTTTCGCCAGACCGGCTTGCGAGTCGCAACGGGGCGTTTCCAGGAATACATGCAGGTGCGGCTGCAAAACGACGGGCCGGTGACCATCCTGCTGGACAGCGACGACCGGAACCGGCCCCGCCGCGGTTAGCGGTGCCAGCCCATGCCGATGAATAGCCCACGCAAGTAGGCGATCTGGCCGCCGTGGGATATGTTGTCCCACGTCACCTGCCCCAAGGCGGCCCCTACGGAACGCGGTTCGGGCACCGGTGGAAGCACCATCTTTTTTTCCAATTCCTCTGAGCTTAGAGACGATATAAACTCTCTGGCGGCGCCTTTGATGGACTCGTAGTACCCCAGTTGAACGTCCCGTGAGGGCGCTTGCCAAGCACTCACTTGCTCCGCCGTCCAGCCCACGCCACGTTCATCGGGGTCGTCATCCATCCCATATTTCTGGTGCCAGCCTTCACTCGCCCACAACTGGGGCATAGAACGCAGCCGGGTATGGATGAAGGTATCCAGCACCCGGTTCATGTGCCACAGAAGCCAAGCGGCTGAGTTGCACTGGTCTGACGGCTGCCGTGCCAGTGCCGCGTCGTCCAGCCCTTCCAGTGCTGAGTCCACCATGTCCCAGTTTCGTTCCAGGGCAGACAGGATTGGTTCCGATGCGGGCAATTTCGCCTCCTTAGATTCCCGCCTGCGCGGGAATGACGGTTTTGCGGTGGGAATGACAACTATGCGACGAGAACGACGGTTTTGCGATGGGACCGACGACTATGCAATTGGGACGCCGTTTTTGCGATGGGAATGCTGGCTTCGCAATCGGGGCACCGAATTGACCAGCGGGAATACTGGCTTTGCAGCGGGAATGCCGGCTTCACAAAGACCTCTTCCGAGAAGGTCGTAAAGCGACGGCAGCGTCAGACGGACAGTTCGTTCTCCATACCGGGAGCCAGGTCCACGTCAAAGGCCGCCAGCACCTGGCCGACCAGCAGGTAATGGCCAATCAGTACGGTAACGTCCAGCGTGCCCTGTACGCCGAAACGGGACTTGACCGCGTCGTAGGTGGCGTCGCTTACCTTGTGGTTACGTAACAGTTCGTGGGTGTACTTGACCAGTATCTCCTCATCCCCCGACAGGCCCTGCGGCGCGGTGCCCTCGGCGATGGCGCGGATGGTGTCGTCCGACACTCCGGCCTCTCTCGCCAGCTTGGCGTGGGCGCTGAACTCGTACTGGGACTTGATCTCCTTGGCGGTGGTGATTATCACAGTCTCTTTAAGGCTTTCGGGAATATCGAACTCGAACCGGACGTAGGTCCCGGTGTTGGCCACCCGGGCCGCCACCTTTGGACTGTGCAACAGCACGCCATAGGGTCCGCGGACGCTTCCCCTGCTGCCTACGATCTCGTCGAAAAAGACTTGGTCTTCGGGCTTGAGTTCTTCCCTGGTGACGTTGGACAAACGGGACATATCGAAACCTCCTGGAAAATTCACCTGTGAAATTCAATGGTAGGATGAGAAACTATCGCACAATCAACTATCTCCGTTGACACCCTCTCGTCACTGACAGAAGCTCATGGATTCCCGCCTTCGCGGGAATGACAGGGTTGGGCGGGAATGACGAGTTGGGTAATGCGCCAAATCTTGAGATAGTTACTAAACGAACTCCAAGTCCAAGCTCAGGTCCAGCGCGGTGACAGAGTGGGTCAAGCCGCCGACGGAGATAAGGTCTACGCCGGCGTCGGCCACGGCCCTGACCGTGTCCATATTGATGCCTCCGGACGCCTCGACCACCGCCCGCCCGTTGATAATCTCCACTGCCTCGCGCATGGTGTCGGGGGGCATGTTGTCCAGCATGATGATGTGAGCGCCGGCAGACACCGCTTCACGCACCTCTTCAAGGGTCTCCACTTCCACTTCCACCTTTATCGTGTGGGAAGCGCGGGACAGGGCCAAGCGAATGACGCCGTCCAAGCCCACCTCCTGGGAACGCAACGCTTGGATATGGTTATCCTTTATTAAAATGCCATCGGCCAGGTTGATGCGGTGGTTATAACCTCCTCCCATGCGCACGGCATACTTGTCCAAGTAGCGGTGTCCGGGGGCGGTCTTGCGGGTGTCCACGATGCGGGAGAGGCTGCCTTCTATCGCCCGGACGTACCGGTTGGTGTCGCTGGCGATGCCGCTCATGCGCTGCAGAAAGTTCAGGGCAGTGCGTTCCGCCCGCAGGATGCTCCCCGCCGCTCCCTCGACCCGGGCCACGTCATCGCCGGGAGAAAGAGCGGCGCCGTCGGAAACCAGCCCTTTGGATTCCAGCGTTTCGTCAACGCGCTGGAACACCGCCATACAGACATTCAGCCCGGCCAGTACTCCGTAGTCCTTGGCGCGTATAATCCCGACGGCCCGGACATCGTCCGGCACCAAGTTCTGGGTAGTAGGATCATTGAAGACTTGGTCTTCCGTCAGTGCGGCATCGATGAGGCGGTAAACCTCCGGCGGCAACTGGCTCATCTAAGCGTCTCCTTTCGAGCCGACTCCTACGTCCGGCCAGCGAACGGGGTGCCCCCAAGCATGGCTTGAACGTGGTCACTGGCCCTCATTCTACTCCAATTCGGCGAAACGGGGCCAGAGGCGTTGGATGGCCGACGGGGCCTTTTCATTTTCCGGATCAGGTCAAATGGGTCTCGTCTTTGCCGCGAAAGCGGGACCCTCCATGACCGTGGCCTATGGCAAACTTCTCGTGGCAGAACCATATGGATTCCCGCCTGCGCGGGAAAGACGGGAGAATGAAAAGGCCCCGGGATGGCCGACCAAGGCCTGTGGAGAGTCTCGCCCCATAGCGAAGTCCCACTCCCAATCCCTCATCTCCAGGAAGGCAGACGTCATTCCCGCTGCCAAATCGTCATCCCCGCGCAGGCGGGAATCCAGAGTCATTCGCTGACAGTCACGTTCTCTTACCTCGGCGAGTACAGCTTCCCACCTTCGTGGGAATGACAGGTCATGGAGGGAATGACGATGAACCGGCGAATATTCTGCTGGTACAATAGCAGGGCGCAGGGTGTATAGCCCTGAACTCAAAGAAAATAGTCTTCTAAGGAGGCGCACCACCATGCCTAACATCAACTTGGAACAGGCGGAGCAAGTGCTGGCAGGCGCAAAAGCGGCCGCGGTGGAGATGGGCAAGCCCTTCAGTTTTTCCGTAGTAGACGCCCGCGGCGACCTGATTACCATGTGCCGGATGGACGGCACGCCTTGGCGCACACCCTACGTTTCGCGGGGCAAGGCCCGTGCGGCGGCCTGCTTTGGCGAGGCCAGCGGCGACCTGACCGAGCGGTCCACCACGCCGATTATGCGCGCGGTGATGGAGGTTGAAGGCGGGGAGTTCGTTCCGGGACAAGGCGCACTTCCCATATACATGAACGGCGAGTTGATTGGCGCGGTCGGCGGCAGCGGCGGCACGGCTCAAGAGGACGAGGACTGCTCCAGGGCCGGCATCAGCCGTTTGTCCGGCGCCAGCGCCAGCCGATAGGAATCGTCTGGCGCTTGTCTCCCAGCCCGTTTGACATACTTGCGCCCCGGCTTTATACCTGAAGCCGGGGTGTCTGTCTTTTACGAGAGGTATACTCCCTTTCCGCTTTCCCACCTCGGAGCCAGCTCATTCGCCGGTGCCTTGGTCAACCAAGCTCAAGGCTACGTCTTTTCCCAAGCTTGTTACAATGGGGACATCTACTCTCGGAGAATTGATTGATATGTACGCACGCATCCTGGTCCCGGTTGACGGCTCCTCGCTAAGCGAACAAGTGCTGCCCTACGTTCAGCAGCTTGGTTTGGGGCTGTCAATACCGGTAACACTTATGACGGTAGTAGAACCTTCTCCGGCCAGCATTGGCTTGCACTTGGGATCATCATCTCAAGAGCAAGACACGGTGAGGCACCGTGCCGACCACGCCGTTGCTTATGTGAACTCCTTGGCCGACGCCTTCCGGTCCGACGGTGTTACGGTTTCAACCGTGACGCCATCCGGATCCCCCGCGCAGGAAATCATCCAAGAAGCAGCTCGGGAGGCGGACACTCTCATCGCTATGTCCGGTCACGGGCGTTCCGGCGTGGCGCGATGGTGGATCGGCAGCGTCGCCGACCGGGTGCTTCACACGACCGACGCGCCCCTCCTGATAATCAGGTTTCACGAGGGCGAGGGAAACTCTCATGCGGAAGGGTTCAGCCGCGTCGTTGTACCGGTGGACGGGTCGCCCTTAGCCGAGGAAATACTGCCTCACGTAACACTCATCACCAAGGCGCTGGGACTGGCCATTGACTTGGTGAGGGTGGTGCCCACTTGGAACGAGTACTTGGCTATGGCGGCGCCTCCCGAAAATTACAGCAGCGCCTCTTTTGACGAGGTTTCCAGGTACAACACCGAAGAGGCTACCCAGTACTTGGACCGCCTCAAGGAAGACCTGTTGCAACAAGGCGTAGGCTCGGTGGAAACGCATTGTGTGCGCGGAGACCCGGCGTCCTCGATCATCGACGTAGCTAGTGAAACGCCCGACCGGCTGGTGGCGATGACCACTCATGGGCGTTCCGGCGTGGGGCGCTGGGTGCTTGGCAGCGTGGCAGACCGCGTCGTGCGTAATTCCGGCGACCCGGTGCTGGTAGTGCGGGCCGGAGAGCGAAGGCCGTTGCAAGGAGAGTCGATGCCAGCCACGGCTTAAGCTGATAGCGCTTCTGGATTCCCGCCTTCCCGGGAATGACGATATCGGACTGCCTGCTTTCGCAAATGCCAGCCCAAGCTAGTAGTTCAGCTATTTTGAATTGCTGGGTAAAGGGATTTCAGCTTGATGCGCGCATCATCGGTGGTGAAGCGCCAGTCCACTCGCACCATGTCCCGGTTGCGCTGGTTCTGCCACGCTCCCACCTCCCGGCGCAGGACGCTTTGGTCCGGTATGCGCCGGTCCAGGCACTGCCGGGCCAGCACTCCGATTTCGATCTCGGCCATGTTCAGCCAACTCCCATGCTTGGGGGTGTAGTGAATCTCCAGACGTTCGGTGATACGCCGTGCTTCCATAAGCTCGAATGCCTCGTATAATGAGGCCGGATGATGGGTGTTCAGGTTGTCCATCACCAGCACAATCCGGTCCTTGTCCGGGTAGTCCTCGTCCACCAACTTCTTCACTTGGTGCGCCCAGTCCACTTTCGTCCGCCGGTCCGTCACTCCGACCCGCCGCCACCCTTCCAGCGGCGCAAACAGCATGAACAGGTTGCTCACCCCGTTGCGCTCGTATTCGTAATCATACGCGACTGCCAATCCGGGGCGAGGCGGGCGCGGCAGTCGCGTTTCCTTCACCTGCTGTTTGCTGGTCTCGTCCAGGCACACCAGGACTTCATTGTCTTCATAGGGACGGTGATAGACCTCAAGCACGTCCTCCATGGCACACACAAAGTCCGAACTGCCTTCCGGCGGGATGCACCAGCACTCTTTCAGCCAAGGCTTGAGTTCGTTTTTTTCAGCGTCTTGCGCACCGTCTCTGGGTGGATGCTCTCCACTATCTCGCACTCCACCAGCCGGTCCGCCAATAATCTCAGCGTCCAACGGGCCCGGCCTTCCGGCGGTTCCCCGCAGGCCAGCGCAATCAGGTGGGCTTCCGCAGCGCCATCCAGTTTCTTTGGCCGGCGGCGTTGTTGCTCCTTACGCCCCAAGGCCGCTTCGATCCCTTCCTCCACGCAACGGCGGCGTATCCGTTCCACTGTGGCGCTGGCGATCTCGAGGGACCGGGCAACCTCTTCGTCCGTCAGGCCTCCGTCTTTCCGCGCTTCATCGCTAAGCAACAGAGCCTGCCCTCGTGAAAACGGGGGATGCGTGCATGGGTCTGCTTGTACGCTGCTGCCCGTCCCTTGGAAACCAGGGCCTTCAGTTCCTGTTGCTCTTCCGCGGTCAGTTCGATATGGTACTTCTTAGCCGGCACGACCCCTCTCCTTGGATACAATTCGCCAATGCCGGTAGAATACACCAGTTGTGCCTCAATTCAATGACGTTCAACTACTAGTCCTTCAACGCCGGTATGACCTCTTTGCCGAACAACTCCAGAGAGCGCATGGTGTCCTGGTGGGACAGTCGACCGCCTTGGGCCTCCAGCAACAGGGCGCCCACGCCCAGCCTTTCTTTAATGTGGCGTAGCTGCTTGATGACCGAGTCGGGGTTGCCCACGATCAGGTGGTAGCGTTGCTGGAGTTCCTGGTACGACATATCGTTTAGCGGCACGGGGCGCCGGCTGGCAACGGCCGCCGATCCGGCGCGGGAGGCGTAGCCGGGGGGCGACCAGTACTCCCGGGGGCCGCGCAGCGGATAATTCATCCGCCACAGGAAAGCTTTCCCTGCTTCCTGGGCCTTCTCCTCGGTCTCGTTGACGTGGCAGCAGACCATGAACGCGAACTTCTCCGGCCCCGGCTCCCATCCGTCAGCGGCGGCATATTCCCTGTAGCGGGCGAATAGGTTCTCAGCCACGTCCAACGGCGTCAGGAACGCAGCGTAGGTGTAGCGGTTATGGGCCGCCCATTGCACCGTTTCCGGGCTGCCGGTGCCGGGTACCCAGACCGGAGGGTGAGGTTTCTGTATCGGCAGCATCCAAGGATTGACCGCCCGGTACTGGTAATGCTTCCCCTCCCATCGAAACGGGCCGGGAGTGGTCCATGTCTTGATGATGAGGTCGTGGCACTCCTCGAACCTCTCCCGGTTGTATACCGGGTTGGTGTTGTTGGCCCAACTCTCGATGCCGATACCCCTGACGAACCCTGAAATGATCCGTCCTCCGGAAATAACGTCCAGCATGGCGATCTCTTCAGCCAAACGGACGGGGTTGTCCGACGTGGGAAGCATGTTGCCTAGCATCAGTATTTTGGCCCTGTTGGTGGTGCGGGCCAGGATACCCCCGCTGATATTCACCTCCACATCCATACACGAAGGGGTGTTATGGTGCTCGTTGATCATCAGCCCATCGAAGCCCACTTCCTCGGCGTACTGGTACTCGTCGAAGTATCTTTTGAAGAGGTCTTGAGCTTTTGCCGGGTCGAAATAGCTGTTGGGGAAGGTAAGCCGCATGGATGGGTACTTTTCCGCTTCCGATTCGGGGAATTCGGCGAAGGGCATTTCAGTGAAGTAGTAAAAGTCCATAATTCCAGAAGCTCCAAAGCGATTATTACGAATTCACTTCATCGAACCGCATTGTAAAGTTATCCCAGCGTGTTCACAACCTTTCGTGCTTCCCTTGGACATTGGCAATTTCAAGAGAAGGAAGGTAACCTACACCTCATCGGCAGAAAATGAAAAGTATCCCGGCGGACTGCTGCCAGATATATCAAGGTCGCCCGGAAGCCGAGGTAAAGTTGCCGAGCGAGCTAATGGACGACGAAATGCAGGTAAAAGTATATTATGACAGGAGTGCCGACACTCTGACCGTATGGTTCGGGAACCCTGCCGATGAATACGTATGCGAGGAGGTTGGGGAGGAAGTGGTCCTGATGAAGGACCGCAACCAACACGTCATCGGTTTCGAGAAGTCAAATTTGTTCGATGTGCAGGGCATAGACCGGCTCACTGGGAAGGTGCAGGTCTCGATAGAAACGGTAGGGTAACCACCGCCCTTGCCCCTTCCTCCGGTGCGCGCCGCTTCTATTACGCCAAAAACTCCAACGCCGCTTTAACGAACTCGTCCGGCTTTTCCACTTGGGGCGAATGCCCGCAATTGTCGATGATCACCAAGTCCGACTTGGGTATCGCTTGGTGATAAAGCTCACCGCATTCCAGCGGCACCAAGCGGTCCTCACGCCCCCACACGACCCGGGTGGGGATATTGACCCTCCCCAGAAGTCCGGGCAATCGGGGATCGTACATGTAGGGCTTCCAGCACACGCGCACAGCCATCTCTCGGTTGCCCTCGGCAATTTCCGTCTGCTCCGGCGTCGGGGGCTGCCCGTAAATCTGGTCATACTCCGGGGCCTGCTTGGGGTCGTGGAACAACAACTCGGTGACTTGGGCCGGGCTGATGATGAATATGTCGGCGATCTCGCCCTGCTGGGGCTTGATGCCCACGGCGTCCACCAGCATCAGCTTGCTGAAGGCGTGGCGGCAGGAAACAGCTATCTCCGACGCCAGCCAACCGCCCATTGAAAACCCAATGGCCCTGGCCCCTTCCAGTCCCTGTTCTTCCAAGAACCAAGTGTAAAAGGACGCCATGTCGTGGATGGTCTCCATCCACTCGGGCCGGGTCGACTGCCAATAACCCGGGTGGGTAGGCAGGTAGACGGTGTAATTGTCGGCCAAGGCTTGTACGTAACGCAGCCATCCGGAGTTGCCGCCGGCGCCATGGAACACCACCAGCGGCTCGCCGGACCCCCCGGTGAGCATGTGGACCTGGTTGCCGCCCACTTGGACTAATTTATCGGTGAAATCTGTGGCCATGTTTGGCTTCTCCCGCGTGGAAATCTACCCTAGGATTTAACCCGTCATTCCGGCCTTGAGCTTGAGCCGGAATCCAAATCCGTCCTTTGCCCAACGCGTTAAACCTGAATTGGCCTTGGATTCCCGCCTGCGCGAGAATGACGCGTTAAATATTTGCGTGGTAAAGACGCTGCTTGAAAACCGAAACATCCTGCCCTTAGCCCGGCTACGGCGCCTTCTGGAACGGGTCAGTCAACTCCAGTTCCTCGCCGATTTCCCGGAGCGCCGGCAGGACTTCCTGCCCCATGAGTTCAAGGCACCTCATACTGTCCTCGTGGTTGATGGTGCCGTCGTTGGTCCAGACCGCCAGGATTCCCGGCCGCATCTGCGCCAGCACCTCTCGTAGTTGGCTGATAACCGTATCCGGGCTGCCGATGATCCACCGCTTGGAGTCCAGGATGTCATCGTAGGCCGCTGAGTCCAACCCGCCGACACGGAAGGGGTCGCTGCGTATCTGCTCCCGCAGCCTCAGGAACCGCGGGTCGCGGCTGGCGCTGCCGTAGCCCACCGGGGACATATAGTCCCGCGGCATGGGGACGCGCCCCACGCCTATGTTGCCCTCCATGTAACCCTTTCCCACTTCCCGGGCCTTTTCGTCGGTGTCCTGAACGTGGATGCGCACCAAGTAGCCGAAATGCTCCGGCCCGGGCTCGTAGCCGTGCTGGCGGGCGGTCTCGGCGTAAATCTCCATCATGTCCTGGGTGCCTTGGTGGTCGGTCTCCAGGAAAAGGTAGGGGTAATGGCGTTCGGCGCACCAGACCAAGGTCTCGGGACTGCCGGTGCCGGGAATCCAGATGGGCGGATGGGGCTTTTGCAGGGGCGTCTGGAAAGGATTGACCACCCGGAACTGGTAGTGCTTGCCCTCCCAGCGGAAGGGGCCGGGGGTGGTCCAAGTCTTGATCAGCAGGTCGTGGGCCTCTTCGAAACGCTCCCGGTTGAACAACGGATTGGTGTTGGTGGCCAGGCTCTCGACACCGGTCCCCCGGACAAACCCGGAGACCAAGCGGCCTCGGGAAATCATGTCGATTTCAGCCAGTTCCTCGGCCAAGCGGATGGGGTTGTCGAAGATGGGCAGGGGATTACCCAGCAGCACGATCTTGGGCTTTTTGGTAATCCTGGCAAGGATGGCGGCTTCCAGATTCATCGTTGCGCCCAAGCAGGTGGGCGTATTGTGATGCTCGTTGAGCATCAAGCCGTCGAACCCCATCTCCTCTGAATACTCGTACTCGTCCAAGTGCGTGTTGTAAAGCTCGGAGCCGATTTGGGGGTCGAAGTGGGAGTTGGAGAAGGTGAGGCGCACCGCTTCGTTAGGGCTGTTAAGAACGTCCTCTTTGGTATAGTCGACGTAGGCACGCTCGGTAAACCGCATCAAGAACATGGGATACCTCCCTTGCCGATCACGAGTAGTTGAGTGGTTAGTTGTGGGTGCTTGAGGGTCGACATATCGCGGTCACCCTTTAGCGTCGGTTAGGAATGTAGCGCATTCGCTACGAAAGGTCAAAATCAGGGACATCCGAGCCGATCACCAGTGTGCTATTATCGTGCTGGACATGGCATGTCTGGCAATGAGCAGGCGCTATGCTGCATACAACTGACGGGAACGGCTCCATGTCTGAAGCTTCGCAAAATAAAGGTGTTCTTCCCCTCCCCGATTTAACAATCAGGGGGTTTAGAGGGATCGATGACCTCTCGATTTCGAGATTAGGGCGTGTAACACTGGTCGCCGGGAAGAATGGAAGCGGTAAGACAACCCTGCTTGAAGCAGTACGGGTATACGCTGCCCGCGGGCAGTATTCGGTCCTAAACGGACTATTGCTCAGCCGGGAAGAATTTCTGGAAGAAACTGATGAAGAGGGGATCACAAGTTCGAAAACCGACTGGGACGCTCTGTTTCACGGGCGCTGTATCTCGGACGACACTCGCATCAGTATAGAACCTGATGATCCAACCCGGCAGGTAAGAATCCAGGTCTTTGCTCGACCGACAGTTCTATCCAGTTCCCCCGACCTCCTAGACGACGAGTTAATGTGGGTCAAAGTCGAATGTCAGAACAGGTCGATTGAGTTTCCTATGGTTTCACCGAGTCTACAATGGTCGACGCGCCGTCCATCGGCAGGGAGTTGGGGGGAAGTCGATTTCCCTACGGCGGTCGATTGCAATTACTTGGGGCCTGATCTATCGGACAACGCAAAAGTGGCGAGATTTTGGGATAGTGTGGCGCTCACTGATGATGAGGATTTCGCGGTCGCAGCACTACGTCTGATCACGAATGAAAAGGTAGAGCGTGTCGCAGTGATTGGGCAGGGGAACAGGGGGGCCCGCCTTAATCAGGGTAGACGGGTTATGTTGAGAATCGCTGGGGAACGTACTCCTGTTCCACTGAAAAGTCTTGGCGACGGAGCTACTCGATTCTTTGCGCTAGCATTGGCCCTTGCCACCTGCAGGAACGGATTTCTGGTTATCGACGAGGTGGAAAACGGCATCCACCACTCGATGCAACGTGACCTCTGGAAGATGGTGTGGCAGACGGCGCTCAAGAATGACGTGCAGGTGTTCGCGGCCACACATAGCTGGGACTGTGTTCGCGGCTTCGCCAAAGCAATGCTGGAATTGGAGGATGCGAATGGGGTTCTGGTACGTCTTGAGCGGCATGGAGACAATACCCGCGCCGTAGAATATTCCGAGGATGAATTACGAGTCGCCGCCGAACAAGGCATTGAAGTCAGGTAGCCGTGCCCTTCATCCCACCAGGGACAAGGGAGCGCGTCCTTTTGGTGGAGGGTCAAGACGACCTGCATGTAGTCGGGCATATCTGTGAACGCTACCCGGCGGACTTTTCATTCGACATTATTCCCAAAAATAACTGGGAAAAACTCCGGGATTCCATCAGTGTGGAAATAAAGGCCCCGGGTCGGCAAGTTGTCGGTATTCTCGCATTGGACATAGACGGCCCTCTCTGCCAAAAATTCGTAGCCTGGCTCAAGCAACTGTTCCAGTAAAGGCATCCTCCACCACCACTCGTCAATCACTAACCACTTGCCACCAACCACTATGCTATATTGGACGTGCCGTGACTGCCTGCGGGCGGATGCGGACCCACATTCCTGACAAAGGACTGGAATAACGCCATGCCTAAAATTCTGATATCCGACGCTATCTCACCCGACGGCGTCGCCTTCCTTGCCGAACGGGCCCAAGTGGATACCAAGTATGGAATGAAGCCTGAAGAACTGCTGGAGATAATGGGCGACTATGACGCCTTGGTGGTCCGCAGTGAGACGAAAGTCACCGCCGAGGTCATTGCCAAGGGCGTCCAATTAAAGGTCATTGCCCGGGCCGGAATCGGTGTCGACAACATCGACTTGGAAGCCGCCACCAGCGCTGGCATCGCGGTGGTCAACGCCCCTGCCGGCAACACCGTGGCGGCGGCCGAGCATACCCTGGCGTTGATGCTGGCCTTGTCCAGGAACATCCCCGACGCTAACCAATCGGTCAAGGGCGGCCAGTGGCGGCGCAGCGCGTTTATGGGCGTCGAGGTACGCAACAAGACGCTGGGCATCGCCGGCTTGGGAAGGGTGGGCACCGAGGTAGCCCGCAGGGCCCAAGGCTTCGGTATGCGGCTGCTGGGTTATGACCCCTTCATTCCGCCGGACTATGCCCAACGGCTGGGCGTAGAGATAATGTCCTTGGACGAGATGCTGGCCCAGTCCGACTTTATTACCGTCCACACTCCTCTTACAGACAGTACCTACCACCTCCTGGGCCCTCGCCAGTTCGCCTTGGTCAAGCCGGGAGCCCGCTTGATCAACGTAGCCCGGGGAGAGTTGGTCGACCAGGACGCCCTGTTGGAAGCGTTGGACAATGGCAGGCTGGCCGGGGCCGCCCTGGACGTATTTGCCGAGGAACCGCCGGGGGATGATCCCCTGTTAAGCCATCCCAAGGTGGTCGCCACACCACACTTGGGCGCCTCGACCGAAGAAGCGCAGCGCGAGGTGGCGCTGGAGGCTGCGGAACAGGTGCTGGCGGTGCTGGACGGTGAACCGGCCCGCAACACCGTAAACGCCCCTTTCCTGGCCCCCGACGCCCACGCTACCGTGGCCCCCTATATTCAACCCGCCAATGTTGTGGGCAAGCTGCTGACCCATTTGGCCGGGGGCCAATTCCTGAGAGCAACCATCAGGTACGAGGGAGAGATCGCCCAACACGACACGGCCATCCTGAAAGCGGCGGTACTGGCGGGGCTGCTGGCGCCCGCCAGTGAAGAGCAGGTGAACCTGATAAACGCCCCCTTCCTGGCCCAGCAACGGGGGCTGAGCGTGACGGAGCAGCGCAACACCACAGCCCAGGAATACACGAGCCTTGTAACCGCATCCTTGGAAACGTCCAGCGGGCCGATCTCTATCGCCGCTACCTCGATGCGGAACGATGCCCACATCGTGAAGGTGAACGACTACTGGATGGACATTACTCCATCCACTCCCTACCTCCTGTTTGTGGACAACCAGGACCAGCCCGGCACCATCGGAGCGGTCGGCGCCGTTGCCGGCCGCCACAACATCAACATCAGCTTCATGGAGGTGGGGCGCCTCACCCTTCGCGGCATCGCGATGATGGTCCTGGGGTTGGATGACCCTGTCCCGCCGGCTGTGCTGGAAGAGATCAAGGCCCTGCCTCAGATAAACAACGCCAGGTTGGTGAAGTTGTAATGTGTTCAGCGGGAGCAAGACACTCCTGACATATGCCCCTTCCTAATTCCGGTAACGCCGTATTACCATATACATGTCCGGCATAGCGCTCCTGCCGTGCGATGGCCAACCCGGAACCCGCGAGTGACTCAGCATGAAACCAATCACACAGACACAAAGAATGACCTAATTCGCAGAAAAATCTGTGCAAAAAGTGTGCCAACCTGGCCTGCAACTGCACAAATACCTGAAAATCAAACTCCACTTCCGAAGCTAAAATGACACAAATGTCACAAAATGATACGGAAATCTGAACAATTTGCCCTGTCTCCCTTCACGGTCTCTGTGCACTCCACGGTGAAAATGGAAAGAGGCCTGATAAATTCAAAACGGCCACCCAGGACTTCCGGTTGTGAGCGCAAAAATCTGACGTACACCCACCGCAATCCGCCCGCTTGCCAGATTTAATAGGCTGCAATAGTATTAGCCCTACCATTTTCGTCTTCCTCGCGAAGGCGGGGAACTAATTTCTCAGGGTGGATTCCCGCCCTCGCGGGAATGACGGTTGTGGAAGCCGCTGGACAGGAGGTTCATTCCGTGAGCGACAAGATAGCAATCATGTGCCCGGGGGCGTTGGGATGCTACGTAGGGGCTTTCTTCGTTAGAGACGGAGAGGACGTAACCTTCATCGACATGTGGCCGGAACACGTGGAAACAATGCGGAAGCAGGGGTTGCGGGCCTCCGGCAGCCAGGGCGACTTCACCGTGCCGGTCAACGCGATGCACCTGACCGACGCCCAGAACATCCACGAGCAGTTTGACTACGCGTTCATCACCGTAAAGTCCTACGACACCGAGTGGGCGACACACTTTATAAAGCGCTACGTCAAACCCGACGGTTTCTTCATCTCCTTGCAGAACTGCTGGAACGACCCGCTCATCGGAGAGATTGTAGGCCCGGAGCGCGCGATCGGATCAGTGGCTTCCCACATAGAGGTGGCTCTTTGGGAGCCGGGTCACGTACTTCGGGGCGGAGCGGTCGGCCGCGACCACGGCCATACGGTGTTCCGGGTCGGTGAGCACGACGGGCGGATGACGCCGCGGATAGAGAAGATAGCCGGCATGTTGGACCGCATAGACGCAGCCTACGCCAGCGACAACCTTTGGGGCGAACGGTGGGCCAAGTTGTGCCAGAACTCCATGGGCAACGCCATCTCCGCCATGTCCGCCCTGGGTTCGCAGGACATGGCCCAGGACCCACGGTGCCGCTTGATCAGGATACACTTGGCCAAGGAAGGGGCTTTGGTCGGGCTGGCCCAAGGCCTGGACGTGGTGGACATCCAGCGAAGGCCCGCCAGGATGTGGGCCGATGCCGATAAAGGCGATGTATTCGAAGAGTTGGACGACCTGATGGGCCGCGCCGGCGGGCGGACCAACTGGCTGGCATCCATGGCCCAGGATGTGAAGAAGGGCCGCCAGTCGGAAGTGGACTACATGAACGGCCTCATCTGCCGGAAGGGGATGGAGGTAGGGATTCCGACGCCTTTCAACGCCGCCATCGTGGACGCGATGCGCGGCATCGACGACGGCTCTGTAAAGCCGGACCCGTCCTTGGTGGACCGCATCCTTCAGGCAGCAGGGGGTTAGGAGAGGAGTCCAGGTCTTCACCGAAACCGATCGCTACGCCGCGTGCCGAGGTGAAAGCAAGATGTTTATAAAGGTTGAACCGGCGGACTTCTTCATGTATCGGGTCATTTTAATTTTTGACTTGGAGCGCCCCGACTCAGAAGACCAAGCCGTGCGAGATTACCTGACTGAAAACGAGCTTGACGCCAAGTACCAGAGCAATGGCGAACTGGACGAGCGGCAATGCGAGTTCCTGCAGTTCGGCGGGTGTTACCTTGGCAAGCACTTGGACAGCATTGGCCGCATCCAGCGTAGCGCGGTGGAGATAGAACTGCTGACCGAGGAAATAGAAGCCCACCTGAACGCTGCCGCGGCCCAGCCGTTGGACTTGTCGTCGGAGCAGCGGTCCCAAGCCGTAGCTACGCTGGCAAAGGACTTCCAGCAGGAAGAGTCGTTCCAGACCGACGAGAACGGCAACTTGGTGGCGATGCTGGACGGCGACGCCGTCAGGGAAGCAGCCCGCAAACTGGCCGCAACTCTCCCCTAAACCGAACCGCCCGACGTCTTTCAAGGGTGTGTTGAACTGGGGCTGAGTGGCTCTGGGATTGCTTTGTGGAGCGGGTGATGGGAATCGAACCCACATGACTAGCTTGGAAGGCTAGAGCTCTACCACTGAGCTACACCCGCACGTAAAGGCTTCATCAATTATAGTCCGTCTTTCGGCTGCCTGCCAGTAGATTAAACAGACCCACCTCCCATCGGGAAAGCCGAAAGCGCCTCTGTGAGCCTCTATCCACCTCACAATTCCTTCGGTGGTGGATGCGGGGCCTTTTCATTTTCCGGATCAGGTCAAATGGATCTCGTCTTTCCCGCGAAAGCGGGACCCTCCATGACCGTGGCCTATGGCAAGCTTCTCGTGGCAGAACCATTGGATTCCCGCCTGCGCGGGAAAGACGGGAGGATGAAAAGGCCCTGCGTGAATTGGGTCACGCTTGACTTGCTTGACCCCTCGGCTATAGAATCATTCTAATTAACGGTCTTTTGGGGAGGCTTTCATGGCGATTACGATGGAAGGTGTTGAACTGGGAGTCGCGATCAGCGAGTTGGCCGCTGACAAGATAAAGTACTTCGCCGAGAAAGAGGGCATCTCGGGAGACGTGGGCGTCAGGGTCGCGGTCAAAGGCGGCGGCTGCTCCGGTCTCACTTATGACCTCCAGATTACCGACAAAGAGCTGGAGAGCGACAAGATAGTCGAGCAGCACGGCGTCAAGGTAATGGTAGACAAGAAGAGCTACATCTTTCTGGTCGGGACCGAGTTGGAGTTCTCGGACGGGCTCAACGGCAAGGGGTTCGTTTTCGTCAATCCTAACGCGAAAAAGACCTGCGGTTGCGGCACTTCGTTCAGCGTATAGAAAATATCTCCAAGGTACCTTCAGAACACCGCCTCCCTACATGTGAAGGCGGTGTTTTTTTAGTTCCCGGACGCGCGGAGGACACCATGACATTGCAACGGTCTACCCTGTACCCGGTTGCCGCCGGTTCCGGCGCCAGGTTTGAAGCCTGCGACGGTTGGGAGCTTCCGAAGGCCTACACGGACGATGCCTCAGAATACGCGGCGTTGACCACGGCTGCGGCGGTCTACGACAATTCCCACTTGGGCCGCTTGAAGGCCACCGGCGAAGACGCGCTGGACCTGATTAACCGGCTGTCCACCAACAACGTGCTAGACTTAGCTCCGGGCCAGGGCGCGCCCACCATCCTCACGACAGACCGGGGCCGTATCCTGGATTTGATCGGCGTGGTGAACGTGAGCGACTACGTGTTGCTGCTCACCAGCACGGGGGCCCAGCAGCAGGTAATCGACTGGCTGGACCGTTACACCATCATGGAAGACCTCATAGTAGAGGACGTTACCTCCCAAGACACCCTGCTCTCAGTGCTGGGACCCGAAAGCGCCGCCGTGTTGGCTCAAGCTGCGGCTGTCGAATTGGATGAACTCCGCCCGTACCATTCGATATTGACCAACATATCAGGGCACGAGGTGCGAATTATCAGCCGGCCCCTGGGTGAGTTGCCCAACTTTGACCTGCTGACGTCCCATGACGCGGCAGCAGAGGTGTGGCAATGCCTGCTAGCCTCCGGCGTCATCCCCGCAGGCGAAGACGCCTTTCAAGCCATACGGATGGACTATGCGGTGCCGGTCCTTGGCCGGGAACTTGGAGATTCCTACAACCCGCTGGAAGCGGGCTTGATCGGGTCGATAGACTTTGCCAAGGGATGCTACATCGGCCAGGAGGTCATCGCCAGGCTGGATACCTATCAAAAGGTCCAGAAACATCTTGCCCGGCTGAAGTTCTCCGCCGATGCCCAAGTTTCCCAAGGGGACTTGATGCGGAGCGAAGGGCGCGACGTCGGGTTGGTAACTTCCGTGGCTCGAATACCGACCGACGGCCAGGTGATCGGGTTGGGATACGTACGGAAGGCCAACGCCAAAATTGGCACCATTCTGGAGCTAGAGGCTGGGTCCGCCGAGATCACCGCGCTGCCCCAGATGTTCGGCCCGGGACAAGACTAGGAAAGGACCCCGCCGGTCCTGCTACACAACCCCGATTTGCCCGTCGGGGTTAGCGGACATCAAGGCTGAAAAGTCGTAGCCCCGCTTTTTCAACTCGTCGCTGCCTCCCTCTCCCCGGTCCAGGATGGCAAGCACTTTAACCACTTCGCAGCCCGAGGCTTCCGCAGCCTCTATGGCGTGGAATAACGACCCGCCGGTGGTGCAGGTGTCGTCGATTATGGCAACTCTGCTGCCGCGCTCAAGGTTGCCTTCCACCACACTGGCAGTACCGTGGGACTTGGCCTCTTTCCTCACTATAAAGGCAGGAATCGGCCTTTCCTGCAAATGGCTCGACAACGCGACGGCGGCGACAATGGGGTCAGCTCCAAGCGTAGGGCCCCCCAAGGCCTCGACACCGGCCTCGACCAGTACTGGCATTACAGCCTTGGCTATGAGGTACGCCCCTTCCGGATCGAGACTCAGTATGCGCCCATCGAAATAGTAGCTGCTCTTCTTCCCGGAAGTCAGGGTGAACTCCCCATACCTCAGCGCGCCTTTCTCCAAGGCAAGTTCCAAAAGGCGGTCAACTATTCCAGCCACGCGCGGCTCCTCCTCGGCAATCTAGTCCGGTGAATAGCTCTGATACAGGCTGTGCTTGAGAATATAGTGGGATACAGACTCAGGAACAAGATATCTGATCGGCTCCTTCCGGCGTATTCTCTCACGAACATCCGTGCCGCTGACCTCTATCACCGGAGAATCCAGCCGCACAACGCCGCCATCGGAGCACCCGAACTTCGACACCCACTGTCCGTCACCGGAAGATTCCTCCCCCTTCCTGGTAACAACGGCCAACGTGCAAAGCTGAAGGATCCTGTCAGGGTCCTTCCAGAGATGGAATTTCTCCAGAATGTCCTCCCCTATTATGAAGAATAGACTTATCCCTTCTTGAAAGGCATTGTGCAGTTCCTCCAGAGTATCCACCGTGTATGTCGTGCCGGCGCGGTGAACTTCCAGAGAGCAGACCTCGAAATCGGGATTATCGCCCGTGGCCAACTCCACCATGTGGAGACGGTCTTCCGCAGAAGCATAGGCGTCGTTGGCCCGCAGCCTCGGCTGGCCCGCGGGCATGAAAATCACCTTCTCCAAACCCAGCCTCAGGCGAGCTTCCTCAGCGATAATCAGATGCCCGATGTGAACGGGATCGAATGTCCCTCCCAGGACACCGACTTTCACGCTAGAACCATCCCATCTCTGACTTGCCGATGCGAATAGTATCACCGGCTTCTATCCCGGCCTCTTGCAGCATGGCGGCAACACCGCACCTCCGCATCTCGTTCCAAAGCTGCAACAAAACTCGATTATCCCGCGTATCCGCACCAGCCAAGAGGCGTTCCAACTCCTCGGATTGGACCCTGTACGCCCCGCCCTCAACACTGATTCTGTTGAGCCTGCGCGACGCCCTTGCTCGCTTAAAGGGACCAATCTGCTCACGTTCATCATCAACCGGCTTTGCTGACTCTGAGAGCAATTGCACCACCTGACCCAGCATGTCATTAACGCCCTCGCCGGTGACCGCGGATATGAAGCAGACCGGGACATCTTCATCGTCGGCCGGCTGCCAAGCCTTCATGCGATGACGAACATCATCGGAGATTTCCTTTTTCCTATCCCTCACCTCGGTAACGTCGACCTTGTTCACAACCACAATCTGGGGTTTTTCCCGCACCAACGGACTGAACTGCTCCAGCTCATTGTTCAGCATATCCAAGTCCGCGCCCGGGTCTTCCTGAGTACCATCCAACAAGTGCACGTAAACCCGGGCCCTCTCGGCGTGCCTCAGGAACTGATGTCCCAATCCGACGCCCTTGTGGGCGCCCTCCAACAACCCGGGTACTTCCATCATCACAAAACTCTTGTCCTGGTACCCGACGACTCCCAGGATAGGATCCACCGTGGTAAATGGATAGTCGGCTACCTTGGGTTTTGCGGCGGAACATCGGGAGATCAATGTGGACTTACCGGCGTTAGGCTTGGCCAACAGCCCAACGTCTGCTAACAGCTTGAGTTCCAGGAACAGAATCGCCCGCTCACCTCGCTCACCGCGCTGTGAGAGTAGAGGCTCCTGATTCGTGGGAGACACGAACCGGGTATTTCCCCAGCCTCCACGTCCGCCTTCGGCGATCATGACTTCGGAAGTGTCGCTGATGTCAGCAAAAATTGACCGGCTGCCATCGGCTTCCTGCAGCCAGACAACGGTACCGAGAGGGACTGGAATCCGGCGGTGTTCACCATTGCCCCCGCGTTGCTTCTTCCCACGTCCATGGGCCCCGCGGTCCACGTAGATCGTGCTAGTAAACTTCAGGTGCAGAAGAGTATTCAATGACGAGTCGCCGTACAGATATGCACTTCCTCCATCCCCACCGTCTCCCCCATCCGGTCCCCCATTCGGGCGGTATTTCTCACGCAGGAAACTTACACAACCGTTACCACCATCTCCCGCTTTTATATCTAACCTAACTGTATCAATCAAAATATGGCCTTTATAACACTATTGGTAATGACGTTGACGCAGTGGATAACCAACTATAAGCATACGTGGAATCAAGTTGATTTCTTGTATTTTAACATGGGCGCCTATTGCAGAATTGTGGAGAACAGGACAATGATCGTCGACCTCGCCGATAGGCTTCTGGATGGGCTTTTTGCCGGGCCTATGTAAAGGGCATGGTCCAGGGAGCGGATGTGGACAACCAGCCGGATGCTTCAACCAGTGATCATGAGTTGCCAACTGTAGTTGTGGCGAGCAACCGGTGAACACGGCCGACCCTGTTTAATGCCATTGTATGCTTCAGACGGCGGTGTTATTCTGGGCCAGCCTTCAGTGTGCCAAGTTACTGTCATGCGGGGCTCCGTGAGACAATGGTGTTCATCGAAGAAACTACTGATATTGGTATTGTTGTTGCCTGTGCTTGTCGTCATAGGATGCCGCGAGCAGGTAAGCTCGGTGGAAGACCCACAGGGCAAAGAGTCGGGTGATGAAGTTGTTTCTACTCCGGGAGATATTGGTTTGGCGGTGAACCGGATAACATACGTCAATCCCTATGGTGAGTTGTTCATTATAAACCCGGATGGCACGGACCAGTTGAAATTGACCGGAGGCTCCTTGTTGGGAGGTGGTAGAGAAGCCGTCCTGGCCGCGCCAACTCTGCGCTTGGATAGCTTTTACGCTTGGCCGACTTGGTCGCCAGACGGGACTAAATTGGCCGCATCGAGGGTGCAAGTGGCCGGAAGGCAGGCCGAAGTGACCCTGGAGGTCATTTACCCATCGACCGGGAGAGTGGAAACAGCATTCCGTAATGCCACGCCAGGGATGGTTGCCGATGGGACGCCCCATTACATTTACTGGGCGCCCGACAGCAGGTCTCTGGCTTTTCTTGCTTCTACTTCTGATGGTTTGGCGCTCCATGTTGTCGATGCTATTACCTTGTCGGAACCCGTCGTAGTTGCTTCGGGCGCACCTCTGTACTTCCACTGGGCCAGGACCAGCCAATCTTTGCTGGCTCACGTAGGCGAGGACATACTGCGAATTGAAGAGCCTTTCGGCGTTGCCCCCTCGCCTGTGGCCTCAGCGGACTTGGGGTTTCGTGTGGCGGCGTTGTCTCCTGACGGAACGAGGATGGTGTATCTCGGCAGTGGGACCGACGCCGGCTTCCTGGTTTCCGGGTCGGCCGCCGGCGCCATAACAAGCGCCAAGGTGCTGGAAGTGGGGTCGCGCTCCGCGGTTGCTTGGTCTCCTGACGGTGAACGGTTGGCGGTGGTAGACCAGGATAACCCTAGTGTGCCTGCTTTTGATAGATTACGGGTGGTCCGAGAGGACGGGAGCGAAGAACGCACGCTGGCGGAGGGCCATGTCATGGCTTTCTACTGGTCTCCGGCGGGTGACCGACTGGCATGGGTTACATTGGACGTGGATGAGCAGGAGTTCGTTTGGTGGGTGGGCAATGTATCCGGCGAGGAAGCAAAGCCGTTGTTCCGCTTCCAGCCATCAGGGGAAGTACTGATGATGTTGAGCTTCTTCGACCAGTACGCCTATTCCCACTCTCCTTGGTCTCCTGACGGCGCTATGCTGGTGGTGGCGGGGGCGCGGGAGCAACCAATGGAGCGCCGCAACGGTCACACGCCTGGCGGCTCCTACATTTACGTTATTCAGGTGGACGGGTCTGGCGACCCGCAGGAGTTGGCGGCAGGGAACCTGGCGTTCTGGTCCTGGAATTAACGAAAGCCGGTGGGTCCCAACCAACTTTGAGTCACACCCGACAGGCGACAGACCGGGTAAGTTGACACTGTTTTGGCTTGGGTGTAGCGTACCCTAAACCCCAATGATCAATCCTGACACCGGTTCAGGCCTGAAGGCTGGAGAAGAAATGGCTACTGATCCCGAGGACGCCCGGTCCACCGCCGAAAAGATGGAGACCCTGAAAGCCAACCTCCAAGGAATGGGATCGGTCATGGTGGCCTACTCCGGAGGGGCCGATAGCGCGTTTCTCGCAGCCACCGCTCACGAGGTGCTGGGAGAGCAAGCCTTGGCTGTTACAGCCGAGTCGCCCAGCCTTGCGCCATCAGAACTGCGGGACGCAATCTCGTTGGCGGAGAGCCTTGGTCTCAAGCACAAGGTAATACAGACTGCCGAGGTGGAGCGGCCCGACTACCAAGCCAACAACCCCAACCGCTGCTTCTTTTGCAAGGATGAACTGTACACCCACATGAGCGGGATACTGGAATCCGAAGGATATAGCTGGCTGGCCAACGGTACCAACGTGGACGACCTAGGCGACTTCCGGCCCGGATTGGACGCGGCGAAGCAGTACGGAGTACGCAGCCCGTTGGTGGAAGCCGGTCTTACGAAGTCCGAGATCAGGACTCTGTCCAACGCCGCCGGGCTGCCCACGTGGGACAAACCGGCCCAAGCTTGTCTTTCCTCCCGCATCCCCTACGGCACTCCCGTTTCCGTGGAGGCGTTGACCCGCATCGGCAAGGCCGAAGAGTACCTGCGCGACCTGGGCATCAAACAGCTTCGAGTGCGCCACCACGGGGTCGTGGCCCGGATCGAGGTTGCGCCGTCGGACTTTCACGTTTTGCTGGACGACGACCTACGCACCGGCATAGCCAAGCATTTCCGCTCCATCGGCTATGCCTACGTTACCTTGGACCTGGAAGGCTTCCGCTCCGGCAGCATGAATGAAGTGTTGAAGGTGACGAGGAGCTAACCATCGACGACTCTCGCCTGCGCCAAGTCCTGCACCGGTTCAAGAGTGACGCCCTGTCTTTGGACGATGCGATGACGGAACTGCGGGACTTTCCCTATCAGGACTTGGACTTCGCCAAGGTCGATCATGACAGGGCTGTCCGACGCGGTTTTCCCGAAGTAGTGTTCGGACAGGGAAAGACTCCCCAACAAATCGTCTCCATCTCCGAGGCCCTTTTGCGGCATTCGGACGTCCTGCTGGTCACTCGGGCCAACGAAGAGGCTTACGCGGCGGTGTTGGACAACATCCCCGACGCTCAGTACGACCGGGCAGCGCGGGCCGTGATAGTGGACAGGCGTGTCCAGAAACAACCAACGCCCGGAGTCCTTGTGCTTTGCGCCGGGACCTCGGACCTGCCGGTTGCTACCGAGGCCGCCATAACGGCGGAGCTGATGGGCTCCGGCGTTGAACGAATTGCCGACGTGGGCGTGGCCGGCATCCAACGACTGCTGGACCAGCGGGACGCTCTGGAGAGGGCCAAGGTGATAGTGGTCGTCGCTGGCATGGAGGGGGCGCTGCCGTCCGTAGTGGGCGGGCTGGTGAAAGCTCCGGTCATCGCCGTTCCCACCAGCATCGGCTATGGGGCCAGCTACCAAGGCTTGGCCGCCCTGCTGGCGATGCTGAACAGTTGCGTTCCCGGCATCGGAGTCGTCAACATCGACAACGGGTTCGGGGCTGGGTACCTTGCGGCCCTGATCAACGGGGGAACCTCCACGACAACGACTGAATGACGCAGGATGCGAGGCCGTCAAGCGGCCTGCCGCAGTTAAGCCGGTACCGCTACTTCATCGCCGGGATGGTGTTGTCGGCCCATTTCGCCATCGGCCTGAACCTTTTTTCCGTAGCTCCCATCATCTCCGAGGTCATCCGCGACTACGGTATCAATAGCAGCGCCGCCAGCCTGCTCATGTCGCTGCCGTTGCTGGTTGCAGCCGCGTTCGGGTTGCCGGGAGGGGTGATTACCGGCCGCTTGGGCCACGTCCGGTCTTTTGGGATCGGATGGTTCCTCATAGCATTGGTGACGGCCTCCGCCATCGCCCCCAACTTTCTGACTCTTCTGGGTTTGCGGCTGTTCTACGGGCTCAGTTTCGCACTTGTGCTGACGGTCACCGGCCCAATACTGTTGCACTGGTTCAGCAGCAGAGAGGTGCTGGTGATGAACGGGTTGAACACCGCCGTCCTCAGCTTGGGCATCGCCGTATCCGTGCCCACGTCAGCCCTCCTCGCCAACGAAGTCGGGTGGCAGAATGCTATGGGCGCCTTCGGGGCTATTGGAGTGCTGGGAACGGTGGCTTGGGTCTGGTTTGGCAGGGGGGCCGGAGCGGCAGTCCCGCACTCGGCGCTGGTGCCGGTTGGGGAGATACTGAGAGTTATCCGGTCCCGTCCGATTGTCCTGTTACTGGCTGCCGACGCCGGGGTGCTGGTGCAGTACACGGCGCTGACGGCTTGGCTGCCGACGTTCTATGCGGAAGCCAGGGGAATGACGCCCACCCAGGCCGGGTTCGTTACCGGGTTGCTCCCCTTCGTTGGCATCTTCGCGGTGTTGTTGGGAGGCTTTCTCCCGTTGCGTATCGGAACGCCCAAGGTCTACTTCATCATTCCGGGGTTGATGATTGCCGTGGGAGGCCCCGGGGCGTTTCTGCTGGGCAACCCGGCCGGCATTTATGTGTCCCTTATGCTGGTGGGCATAGGGTCGTGGCTGTATGTTCCGACGTTGCTATCGCGCTCGATGGAGGCGGTGGGCATGGTTCCCAGCTACGTCGCCATCGTCTGGGGATCTTTGATTACTTTCTCCGGCTTTGGAATGTTCCTCTCTCCGATCATCGTGGGAGCGGCGAGGGATGTGTCCGGCAGCTTCATGCCCGGGTTCGCCATCTGCGCCATTGCAAGTTTGACTTTGCTCCTGGCCGGGATAGCCATGACCAAGTCACCCGCCCCTTCCCGGGCATGAGGTTGAGCTTAGGCCGAGGTCGAGGGAGAGGCCAGGAATTTCAGAAATGCGGACATTTTCGGACATTTCAGGACGTTGGGGAGGGCGCCTGAGTTGGAAGGGACTTCGAGGCTTCGGTTGGGTCCGGACAGCTTGTTCCTACGGGGTCTTTCCAATCATCAATCAGCGCGTTGCCTCAGTGGCTATACTGAATTTGTCCACGTCCAATGGGATGTTGAGGAGGACAAGTAGTATGGTAAAGAGGTGCTTTCCGAGTTGGCAAGGGGGAAATATCAGTAAGGAGAAGGGGGAAAGTGAACGAGGCCATACCAACCAAGTAACCCCTTACTCTACCCCACTCCCGACCAATGGCTAAGAGACTATCCCTAAACCAATCAGTCTCGCTGATTTCCCCATGTCGCTGACCGAGGCTTATAGATTCCCGCCTGCGCGGGAATGACGTGTTGGGTACGGGAATGATGGGTTGGGTGCGGGAATGACGTGTTGAGTGCGGGAATGATGGGTTGGGTGCTGCGACAAGTTTGGAGATAGTTTCTAAGGGCGCCGGATAATCCGAGCGCCCTTGTTATTTCATTGGTTTATAACCGAGTTTAGACGGCCTGGCGCCGTCCCGTTACTGCACCAGGGTACGGCGGATGGCCTCCGAAACGTTGGTTACCTGGGTTATGTCGGACCAAGTGTCGACGGTCTCGGCGATCCTTTCCCTGGACAGGGCCAACGCCGCGTTGACCTCGAACTTGGCCTTGATGTTGTCGAAGCCCCAGGGGTTATGCTGACTGCCGAGGATGTCCCGCCTGGTTGTCTTGTGCTCGAAGACCCGGCCATCCTTCAAGGTTATCTTTACGGGGATGCCCTGCTCGAAGTCCACCGACAGTTCATCGGCTTTGGGCACCACCGGCTGCTTGACCTTTCCCATAGCCTCTTGAATGGCGGGTTCGGCGACCTTTTCGTCCGAGAAGGTGCCAAGGCTTATTTCGCCGTCCACCAAGGCCGCAGCCACGTTGTATTGGGAGCTGAACTTGCCCTGCAAGCCCGTGTCCGGCTCGCCATACATCATCACGATGGACAGGTAGGGTTGGGCAACTTCGGCGACGGCCACGTCCTCGTAGGTGAAGTTGTGCTCACGCATCAAGCTGAACAGGCTGTCCAGCATGGCGTGGTTGCCGCCGCAACAGGGGTATTTCTTGACCATCAACGCATCCTGTGTGCGAAACGGCTTGCCCAGGTTGTCGGCCATCTGATCCAGGTCGTATATCCCGGGGCCCAGCACCGTGCGGGCAAACCCGAGGGGATGTTCGATGATGTGTTCGCCCGATGTAAGACCCCTCTGCGCCAACTGGGCTGCGATGATTCCGTCACGGCACACCAAGCCGGCGTGGAGGGGCTTGGTCATGGTGCCGAAGTTGTGAATCAGGCCTCCGGCCATGGAACCGGCCATACCCAATGCCATGGTGGTTTGCAACTCGTCCAAACCCAGAAGCTTGGCGCAGGCGGAGGTGCAGGCCATGTGGCCGATGACGGCAGTGGCGTGGAATCCCTTCTCCATCTGGTTGTACTTGGTTGCGTGTTGTAGAGCCAAGCCAACCTCGCAGCCGACGACATAGGCTTCCAGCAGGTCCCGTCCGGTTGCGCCGGTCTTCTCTCCCAAGGCCAACAGAGCGGGGAAGATGGCAACGGTCGGATGGCCGAACCCGCCGAAATCGTCGTAGTCCAAGGCGTGGCCCATTGTCCCGTTGGCAAGGGCCGCTTGGGAGGAGGTCCTGCGCTGGCCGGTCGCCAGCACGGTCGCCTCGTCGGTTCCCCCTTGGTCGGCGACGTATTGCCGGATGATCTCGCCCACCGGCTCGGTTGACCCCGCCAGGATCACTCCCAGCAGGTCGAAGCATGACTCATTGGCAACGCGGATGGCATCGGGGGGGATGTCTTCGTAGCCGGTATCGATGATCCATTTGGCAATCTTCTCGGTGGCGCCCATGAGCTTGCCTCCATCTTGTTCGCATTAGGTAGTTGCTGCGGGTAAGATGAGCGTATTATATACTCCTCGCCCGTATCGGCGGCGCGCGCCGATTCAGGGCATGTGCAAAGTCGCCCCCACTTGGTGCGGGCGGGACGCCCGCGTTCCTTCTCGTCTCCTTGCACATGCCCTGGCGGCGATTGGACTCATAGCACCGAGCGGACAACGCCACCGTCGACCAGAATGGTGGTCCCGGTGACGTAGCTGTTCTTTTCCGACGCTAAGAACGCTACCAAGTCTCCCAGTTCCTCCGGCCTTCCGAACCTGCCCAGAGGAATGCTGGACGAGCGGCCTTGAAGGACCGCATCAAGCGGCTGCCCGGTCTCGTTGGCCCGGGTCTCGAACAAGCCCACCATGCGGTCGGTCAATAAAAAGCCGGGGGCGACGTTGTTCACGAGGATGCCGTCGCGCCCAACCTCGTCGGCCAGGCTCTTGGCAAAGGCCACAGCTCCCATCCGGGTAACCCCGGAGGTTGCCAAGTTGTCGATGGGCTGGTACACGGTGCTGGCCAGGATGTTGACTATCCGCCCCCAGGAACGTTCCCTCAAGTATGGCACCGATTCCCGGCCCATCCGTATGAAGAAGGTGAGGGCCATCCGGATAGCCTGCTCCCAAGTTTCTTCGGTGGTGTCCACCGCCCGCCCTTCCGGAGGCCCGCCCGAGTTGCTGACCACCACGTCCAACCGGCCAAAGTGGTCCACCGCGGTACGGATAAAGGTCTGGATGCCGGCCAGTGTTGACAGGTCGCCGGGGACCGCCAGTACGTCACCACCGGTCTCCGCGCGTATTTCCCGCGCCGCCGCTTCCAAGTCATCGGCGCCGCGGCTGCAAATGGCTACATTGGTGCCCTCTCGCGCCAATGACAGAGCGCAGGCTTTGCCAAGACCCTTGCTGCCGCCTCCTATGATGGCGACTCGGCCACTCAATCCCAAGTCCATTGCTCTCTCCTCAAGACCTCAGCGTCAGTGCACCCGACGCCGGGGTTGCAAACTATTCCAGCCGCTATGTCCACTAATTTAGCGCGGCCAGCGTGAACGCACAACGCCCATGCGTTGGGCATGTTCATTTTCCGGTTTGGATTACATGGGTCCCGTCTTTCCCGCGGAAGCGGGAATCCGCATGACCACGGCCACAGGAACCTTCCCGTGGCAAGACTATGAGACTATCTCAAAACCAACCGGCCCCGCTGATACCTACCGTGTAGATGGCCAAAGTCTATGGATTCCCGCCTGCGCGGGAATGACGGGTTGGGTAACGTGCCGGGTTTTGAGATAGTTTCTATATGGTTTCCCGCCTGCGCGGGAATGACGGTAGAGTGATGCGCGGAAGGGGATAGAGTCATGGGGAAAGACGATAGAGTGATAAGGCTTTGCGCCCAAAGGATTTTCGTTTTCCAACCGGCTGTGCTGCGGCTATAATCCAACGATTCCGGGAATGGAGGCGGTTATGTCATTGGACCATGAACACTTTATGAGGCTGGCTATCGAGGAAGGCATCAAGGGGCGCGCGGAAGGCAATTCCGTCGTAGGCACGGTGATCGTTCGCGGCGATACAGTCGTCGCGGTTGGCAGGAACCTCGTCACGTCAACAAACGACCCCACGGCGCACGCCGAGACCGTCGCGCTGCGCGAAGCCGGAGCCGCGTTGGGGTCCCCGGACCTCTCCGGCTGTACCCTGTATACGTCATTTCAGCCTTGCCCGATGTGCTGCGGCGCGATTATGGTGAGCGGCATCGTCAAGCTGGTCATGGGAGGCAGGCCCGGCCCCGAAACCAACCAGTACGGCCCTTACACGCCTGAACGACTATTGGAGGACACTGGATGGGGCGACCGTGTGGAGGTGATTACGGGTATCCTGGTGGAAGAGTGCGAGCGGATTCGGTATGAGTGAGATGGACAAAGGACCTGATTTTGGTCCCTGACCCTGAGTCCGCCGGGTAGCCGTGCTGGGCCGCATTGCCGGTTGGCGACTCAAAACTCCCTTCTACTACGGTTGGCTGGTGCTCGGCATTGCGGCCTTGGGCACGTTCGTCTCAACCTCGGTTGGCGGGCTGGTCCTGGGAGGCACCCAGAGTTTCATCCTTGAGGAGATGCGGTGGCGGCGCAGCACCATCGGACTTGCCGTTACGGTGGGAGTCTGGTGCTCAGGGCTGATATCGCCGGTGGTGGGGCGTCTCACCGACCGATACGGCGCAAGGTGGTTGATGCCCTTCGGAGCCGCTTGTCTGGGTATTTCCCTCTACTTCATCTCAAGGGTCGGCGCCGTCTGGCAGTTTTACTTGATCGTAATCATCGGGCGGGCTGTCAGCCAACCTGTCCTGACCGGTGTGGTGCCGCGGGCCATTGCGGTGAACTTTTTTCGCCGCCGGCGGAATGTCGCCCTGTCTCTGACCGGCATTTCCCGGCCCATCAGCGCGGCGCTCAACATTCAGCTCATTTCCCTTGTCGCCCTCGCATATGGCTGGAGGACTGCCTTTCGATGCCTCGGTTTAGCCAGTCTTGCTTTGACAGTCGTATTCTTTCTATTCATCCGGCGGCGGCCCGAGGATATCGGACTACTGCCGGATGGGGCCAGCCAAGCCCAACCATCCGCCAGCGGTCCCGCCGTATCGTCCTGCGCCGCCAACGACGCCGTTTACACTGACGGTCAAGAGATAAGCTGGACAACCCGCGAAGCGTTGCACACCCGGGCCTTCTGGATGTTGGCTATAGCGGCGCTGCTGGGGGTAATGGGCAGTTCAGGGCTGGCCTTCAACATGGTGCCCTACTTCCGGGAGGTATCGGGGCTGTCTACGGCCTTGGCCGCCGGGGTCTTGAGCCTTAGCACCTTCCTGTCGTTGGCCAACCTGGGTTGGGCGTTCCTGGCCGACAGGTTTACGCCCAAGTGGTGCTTGGCGGCGGCGATGGTCGCCGCCGCAGGGTCTATGGTTTACCTGATGGAGATCAATTCCGTGCTTTCCGCCTACGTCTTCGGCGTAGTGTGGGGCATAGCCGTAGGCTCCTTGGACGTCCTGGTGTACATGGTGTTGGCCGACTACTTTGGCAGGGCTTCCTACGCCACCATCGTCGGGACGTTCAGGACCTTTGAGGCCGTGGGGCTCGGCATCGGCCACAGTATTGGGGCGGTCATCTACGACGTAACCGGGAGCTACAGTGCTTTAATCGGCCTGCTGATGGCGTTGTACTTGCTCACCGCTTTGCTGATCATCCTGTGCCGATCGCCGGGGGCGCGACAGCCCGTTGCCCCTGCCTCTGTAGCTATACCCTGAGTTCGACTATCTCGAACTTGGACAGGTCGGTCATTCCCAGGCCCAGTTCCTCGGCGTGCTGGTGCTGGCGGTTCACGATGGCCTCGTTAGCCGACGTGAAGGTGACGTCGTGCTTCTTCATCAAGGCCATGGCCACGACGTCGGCGGCCACCATATCGCCGGTTACGATCAGTCGGTCTACGCCATCAATTATGCGGGTCTTCTCGTCGCGGGATGGGCCGGTTACGGCTTGGATGGAGCGAACATCGGTTATGGTCAGTTCCGGTCGCACCGCCGAGGCGAACTCCACCAGCTTGCGGTCGAAGTAGTCGCGGTTTTTATCCAAGGATGCGTGGGCCAGCCAGCGGTGGGCGCCGTAGACAGACCCGAAATGGTTCTTGAGAGCGCTGGTAATCTGGCCGGCGAAGTGGCGCTTGAGCACCGGCAAATTGATAATTACCGGGGCTTCCTGAAGTTGCCGGGCTATGCGGATGCGCGGGCCCTGGGTGGTGAGGATGCCGGGGTCGTCCACTCTGTCCAAGTGCCTTGGGCGGGTCATTCCTTGGAACTCCACTTTGGGGTCCATGTCGCCGTGCCAACCGGAGTACTCCACCAGAACGTAATCGTCGGACTGTTGCGCTTGGGACAGTTGCAGTTCCATTCCGGGCATGTCCGAGGGGTCGTAATACAGGTCTGCTTCGTACTTGTGGTCCTCGTGCACCAACACATGCTCCGCTCCCGCCGCGCAGCAGTGGCGGGCGACGGCCCGCAATGTGTCGGGGTGAGTAATGGACGGGAATGGGTCCCGCTGGTTGGTGTTGGGTTTGAGAAGGACCTGACGGTTGTCTCCGATAACGCGGCCCAGCCCTCCAATCGCTTCCAGCCCCGCGTCGATCATGGCGTCGATGTCCTTGCCCTCAACGATCACCAGCAAGGGTTTTCCGCCGGAGCCTAGCACCCGGTTCTCGCCGCCGCGCCGGGCCAGCGCAGTTTCTATCGTAGTCGTCATTGCGTCCCTCCTATTTGGAAGCCGATGCAGGGATTATATACGGACGGACGCCGGAAGGGTATTAGTGGGGACGCTTACGAAGACCAACCCAGATAAGTCCGGCTGCCAAGCCCAGCATTGCCAGGTCGGAGGAAGCGGCCGGAGCCATACCACACCCACCGGAGGACGAAGCGGGATCCTGCGGGTTGGAAGTTTCGTCATCGGGAGGGTTGCCTTGACCCAGCTCGTCCAGGTCCTCTTCCGCGTCAGAAATAAGCGTCGTCCGGCTGCACAGACTCACGGTGCCCCCGTCTCGGGAATAGACGATATATTCCTTTCCCTCGACGAATGTGAACCCGCAACTGGCCCCCGACCGGGCGGTCGTAAATGACGATATTCGCCCCACCGGACCTTTCCATACTTCACTGACGGCGAATTCGACGTTGGTCGGGTCAGTCGATGACTGCATTATCTTGAGGAAAGGTTCGTGCTCCTTCACGGAGACGACCTTCCCGGCGAAAACCGCGGCGGACTTGGCCAATTCTTCAGAAGGGGTACCGGGCATGATGCAGGAGCAAGCGTGGCTTGGAGTTGGAGCCGCCAGGAACCAGAGGCCGATTATTAACACGGCCAACGCCGCCCGAACAGCGTAAGTACTCATGCGCTACTCATTTTCAGGCCGCAGGCGGAGAAGTTCGTTTTCCAGTCGCCTGATCCTTACTTCGGCGGCTTCCCGCGTAGCCTGTTCCTGCGCCAGCGCCGCCTCGGCAGTCTCTCTTGCTTCCTGCTCCTGGCTGATCTCCCGCAGATAGGTATGGGTCTGCGGATCGTAGAAGTACAGCCAGTTGTCGTGCCAGCACAGCGACAGTTCCAAGGCTTCGCTGTAGCCCTTGAGGACGCCGTCGGGTTCGGTAGTCAGGGTGACAGGCCGGTATACGCCGCCGGTCAGTATTCCTCCCACCAGCGGGTCACCGTAGATTTCCCCTCCCGTGGGGTCGAACCGCCAATACTCGGAGATGCCTATGCCCGCGTAGATGCCGGGCTTGTTCCTGACGTCGTTTTGACCCGTGGTGGAGGATGCTATCTCCAGGGCGAAGTCCGGGGGCTTGCCCGCTTCCCAAGGCAGGTACAACAACCGGTCGCGGACGGCTTGAGCGTCGACGCCGAAGGCTACGTAGCAGTCGGGCGCAACATGGACGTTCAGATTAGCAGGGTCGTAGCAAATGATGGTGTTGTTCCCGAAGTATACGTCCGACCGCCGTCCGCGCTCGGTTACCTTGGCTTCCAAGGCGGGCAGCGTTCTCAACATGATGTGGTTTTGAATCATGTGGTCTTCGGGGACTTCGATTTCATAAGGGTCGAAGCACAGGCTGTCGTAGTCAATTTCTCCCTGCCGTTGATACGGAATCATGGTGATTTTAGTGGTCATGTTACCCTCTCAATAACGCGGCAAGGTGTACGAAAGGGATGATAACATGACCGTCCTTCGCAATGGTTAGTAGGCTGGGCCCAACTGTGGAGTAATGCAAATACCAAGAAGCGCAGCGACAGCCGGTACCTTGCCGCCTTCCCCGGCGTTGTGTAAAATTCCGCCTTGGCGGCCTTGTTCGAAATCGGCGTTTAGTTAACATGAGAGGGTTGGTATGGACTTTGGACTGCGGGGAAAGTACGCTTTGGTCGCGGGCGGGGGCCGGGGCATCGGCAAGTCTATAGCCCGCGAACTGGCCCGGGAAGGTGTTGACGTTGCCATAGCGTCACGCACGCTGCCGGAGTTGGAAAGCACGGCGCGGGAACTGGCGGACGAGACGGGACAGCGTATCATCCCGTTGGCCTTGGACGTTACCAAGCGCGACCAAGTGGACCGCGTGGTTGCCGAAGCTGCTGAAAGGCTTGGCGGGCTGCACATCATGGTCAACAGCGCGGCATTGCCGGGAGGCTCCAGCACTGCGTCCGGGCCGGTTGAAGCCGTCAACGACGACGACCTAATATGGGACTTTGACGTGAAGTACGTGGGCGCCCTGCGCTGCGCCCGCGCCGCCATACCGTTCCTGAAGGAGCAAGGCTGGGGCCGCATCGTCAACATCAGCGGGCACAACGCCGAAACGCGGGCAACCTCAGCGCCGGGGCCCGCAACGTGTCCTTGGTGCACCTTACAAAGACGCTTTCCATCCAGTTGGGCAGCTACGGCATCACCGTTAACTGCGTCTACCCGGGCATCATCCGCACCGAGCGCACTCCCGGCGTGCTGGCGGAACGCGCCGCTCAAGCCGGTATCTCACCAGAGGAGATGGAGCAGCGGGATTACTCGCCCGGCTCCCCTCGCAGTAACGCCATCGGCCGCATGGTGGAATCTTATGAGATAGCCTGCCTAACCGTGTTCCTGGCCTCGGAAAAAGCCCACGCCATCACCGGCGAAGTCATCGAAGCCAGCGGCGGGGTTGGCAACGCCGTGAACTACTGACGTTGCGTACAAATACTTTGGTTTCACCAACTCGCCATCTTAAGATCCAGCCGATTCAGATATGGCCGATTCAAATCGAATCCTAGTAGTCAGCAGGTACCGAGATACGGTAGACGAGGTTACGCGGATACTGGAGGCCGTGGGCTGCATAGTCACCGGCACGTCGAGCGACGAGGTGGCGGTCGACTTGGCGGGATCATCCGACTATGACGCCTTGCTCATCGGAGACGACGTTCCCCAGGCCGACGGGCGATACTTGGCGCAGGAAGCGCGTAACCGGACTCCGTCGATAGCGGTCATCACCTATCGCGCTCTGGAGTCGGTTTTGACCCAACTGCAACAGGCGGGTATCAAGATATAATTTGGCGTTACCCCCGCAACACCCTGGCTGCAACGCCGGTTTTGCGCGTATAAGGTACCTTTGCAGCGGGCTTACGCACTCAAAATCCATTAGAGAAAGAAGGGTTGTTTCAACTCGATGCTAGCAGCCCGTCCGAGAAACAAGGTTGGTGAGCCATTGAGGGTATGATGGTGCGGAGCATCAGACGAGCGGAGCGGTCAATGAGCAAGACCTACCTTCCCTACGATCCGGACCAGCAGTTGCTGCTGCCGGCGGCCCTCCAGGAAGGGCTGCCCGAGGATCACTTGGCCTACTTCATCTCCGACGTGGTGGACCAGTTGGACCTCTCGGTCATCACCGCACGCTACGAGCAGGAAAGGCGGGGCGGCCCTCCCTACCATCCCAGGATGATGGTGAAGGTGCTGCTCTACGGCTACTGCACCGGTGTGGCATCGTCCAGGCGCATCGCCCAGAGGCTGCACGAGGACATAGCCTTCCGGGTGCTGGCGGCGAACAACACGCCGGACTTCCGCACCATCTCCGACTTCCGAAAGGACCACCTGGAGGCGTTGGGGGATTTGTTCCTGCAGGTGCTGGCGTTGTGCCAGCAGGCAGGACTGGTGAAGCTGGGGCACGTGGCGCTGGACGGCACCAAGGTGAGGGCTAACGCCTCAAAGCACAAGGCGATGAGCTACGGGCGGATGAAAGAGAAGGAAGCGCAGTTGCAGGCCGAGGTGGACGAGTTGCTCCGCAAGGCGCAGGAGGTGGACGAGGAGGAGGACCGCCGCTACGGGAAGGACAGGCGTGGGGATGAGTTGCCGGAGGAACTGGCCTTCCGGGAGAGCCGGCTGCGGAAGATAAGGGAGGCCAAGGCGGCGCTGGAGGCCGAGGCCCTGGCGGAGGCGGAGCAGGCTGAGTCCGAGGGCCGCAATCACCCCGGGGTGCCTGATGACAAGGCGCAACGGAACTTCACTGACCCGGACTCCCGGATCATGCCCGGTCCGGGAGGGAGGGACTTCCAGCAGTCCTACAACTGTCAGGCGGTGGTGGACAGCGAGCACCAGGTGATCGTGGCGGCCCGTGCCACCGATCAGCCCTCGGACAAGGGTCAGGCCGTGAGCATGATTGAGGAGACCATCCTGAACGTGGGCGCGGTGCCGAAAGAGGTATCCGCCGACGCCGGATACTACTCGGCCAAGGAGGTGGATGGGTTATACGACCTGGGAGTTGACCCGTTCGTCGCGCCGGAGAAAACCCGCCACGGCTGGGTGCCGCCACCGGCGCCCCTTGGCCGCATACCCAAGGGACTGTCGGCCAGGGACCGAATGCGCCGCAAGCTGCGGACGAAACGGGGCAGGGAACGCTACGCCCTTCGAATGGAGACGGTGGAACCGGTATTCGGCCAGATCAAGCAGGGCCGGGGCTTCCGGCAGTTCCTGCTTCGGGGTCTGGCGAAGGTGAACCGGGAGTGGCTGATGATCTGCGCCGGCCACAACCTGCTCAAGCTGTTCCGCTTCGGGGCCGGGATGTCCGGCAAGGTGAGGGGCAAAGGCGCCACTGGGAACAACAAGGCCACGTGCCGGACCATGGCCAGTGGGATTTTCAAGCGACAATCCGCATGTGCCTAACCCCACCACGCAAGAACTGTTGCCGCAGGGCCATCCCGGCTGACCGACACCGCCAGTCGGTCAATCCTCAGACAGGCTGCTAGACCACACGGACCATCGGGGTATACGTTGGGGGTACGTTTTTCTGCGCTCGGGGTCCTACCTTGGCCCCGATGACTTTAAAGACATTATGGTCCAAGCCGTAGAAATGTTCCTGCAAGGGGAAGAGGAACGTAATGTCAAAAGCTCCGGTTTCGAGGGCAAGCTGTTTACCGAAATGAGGTATGAAGTCATCGGTGAGCTTGGCGGCCAGAGGTTCGACGCGGACCTTGAGACCCCCTACGGACGCGACAAGGCCTCGTTCTTAGTAAGTGAGCAGACCAGGGGATACGGCTCGGCCATTTCGAGAAACTGAGAAACTATCTCAAAATCAGCCGGCTCTGCTGACAATCCCTTGTCGCGACAGGAGCTTATGGATTCCCGCGAAGGCGGGAATGACGGGTTGAGGTGGTGCGCCAAAAGCTGAGACAGGACCTAAATCCTGTTTGAGACAATATCTAAATACTTGAAGGAGATTGAGCAATGAAGCTGTTGGTAATTTCCGGCGGAAGGCATCCTTATGAAGAGTCGACGCCAGTCCTCGTTGATTTTTTGACGGCGGCCGGTCACGACGTGACGATGACCGAGGACGCGTCGGTGTTGGCAGATTCGTCGTCCATGAACGGTTACGACGCCCTTGTTTTCAACACGCGGCGGGAAAACGTGCCCGATTTTGGGGAGTTGGCCTTGGCCAAGGACGAGCAGGTCGGCATGAGCGAGTTCGTCCGCTCCGGCAAGGGGTTCATTTGCATCCACATCGCAACGTGCTTGTCGGCAACCTGGCCCGAATATCACGAAATCACCGGAGGCGGATGGATATCCGGGACGAGCTACCATCCGCCCTACGGCGAATTTACGGTTACCGTGAGCGACGCCGGCCACGCGGGTGTTAACGGGGTCGCGGACTTTAGCACCAATGACGAGCTTTACATGAACCTGGCGCTCAAGGATGGCAACCACGTCTTCCTTACCGGCGATGCGGGCGACGGCACCTATCCTTGGGGGCCGGACCGGCAGATGACCCACATGCCCGCCGGCACGTACCCGCTGGGGTGGACCCGGCGGTATGGTGAAGGCAAAGTGTTCACCCTGCTATTAGGACATGACGGGAGAAGCTTCCAGACCCCAGAGTTTCAAAAGATAGTGCTGAATGGCGTGGCTTGGGCCACTGCATAGCAAAACCCTATGGAACAGGGCCGGCGCCCGACTGGTTCGGACCACCCGGCCCGGATTATCTGGACCACCAAGGCGCGGAGGCAAGTAAACCACCATGGCTGATACCAACTTGGCCGCCCAATCATCCGGCAGCGCCCAGCGCATGTTCGGTCCCCAAGCCGGTGTTTACGCCACCAGCCGGGTCCATGTTCGTGATGACAGCCTGGACATTTTGCAGCGCATGGCCGGAGACTTGGACCACAGCGGCTGCAATTGGGCGGTGGACCTGGGCACCGGCGCAGGGTTCACCGCCTTCGCCATGGCGGAATTTGCCCAGCGAGTTGTGGCGACGGACCCCACCCGTCCGATGCTGGAGCAGGCGCGCCGCATAGGGCGGGAGCGGGAATTGGACAACGTCCAGGTCAGCCGCAACTCGGCAGAGCATCTCCCCTTTGCCGACGGCTCCGTGGACATGGTGACGAGCCGCGTAGCAGGGCATCATTTCGCCAATCTGGACAAAGCGCTGGATGAGGTGCGGCGGACGCTAAAAGGGGGGCGGGGTCTTCCTCATGGCGGACAGTGTGTGTCCCGAAGAGGACGATATAGACCGCTGGATGAACGACATTGAGTTGCGCCGCGACTTCAGCCACGTGCGGAACCGGAAGGTCTCCGAGATAAGAAAGATGTTGTCGGACCGGGGCTTGAAAGTCATGCAGCAAGACATGACCCGGGTCTATTTGAAGTTCAACGAGTGTGTCATTGCTCTACGATAACGTCCGCGTGAATCGCTCAGGGGAAATGTCCGTCTATGAAGGACGTGACATTGAACCAACGAGAACAGGCAAGACTCCAAGTGCTCAACAGCGTGATGGAATATCAACTTCCCAGGGCTCAGGCGGCCGAAGTTCTGGGGATCAGCGAACGCCAGGTCCGGCGACTCCTGGCGGCCTACCGGAGGGATGGGGCTGCCGCACTGGTCCACGGCAACCGGGGCCGCAAGCCCCGCAACTCGGTCCCCGAGGATGTCGCTGCCACCACGGTCATCCTGGCCAGCGAGAAATACGTCGGCTTCAACCACAGCCACCTGACCGAGGTCCTGGCAGAGCGGGAGGGCATTCAACTGAGCCGTCAGACGATAAGCCGTCTGCTCAACCGCCACGGCCTGACCAGTGCCAGGGGCCATCGTCCCCCCAAGCATCGTGTACGCCGGGAGCGTATGCCCCAGGAGGGCATGCTGGTGCAGATCGACGGCAGCCATCATCGCTGGCTGGAGGACAGAGGGCCCAGATTCGTATTGCTGCTGGCAGTGGACGACGCCACCGGCACGGTTGCCAATGCCATATTCCGACCCGAGGAGGACACCCGGGGCTACTTCCTGCTGATGGAAGGGATCCTACGGCGATACGGCATCCCCCTGGCTCTCTACGGTGATCGCCACGGGGTCTTCAAGTTCAACGGCAAGCCCCGGCATATCCCCCAACCGGTGGGCCCAACCCAGTTCACCCGGGCCATGGGAGAACTGGGCATCGAACAGATCTTTGCCCGTTCGCCACAGGCCAAGGGACGCGTGGAACGCATGAACGGCACCTTTCAGGACCGGCTGGTCAGCGAACTCAGGCTGGCCGGAGCCGCGACCATCGACCAGGCCAACGCCGTGCTGCGGGACTTCCTGCCCCGTTTCAACTCTCAATTCCGTGTGCCTGCCCAGCAGTCCCCGGCCGTCTATCGTTCCTTGGCCTCCTCCCTGCATCTGGAACGGATCCTCTGCTTCAAGCACCTGCGCCAGGTGGCCAGGGATAACACCGTCAAGTACCAGTTGCGCACCCTGCAGCTGCTTCCAGCCCAGAGCCGGCCCAGCTATGCCGGTGTCAAGGTGGAGGTGCTGGAGCAGAGCGACGGACAGCTCATGGTGCAGCACGAGGGGAAAGTGATCGCTCACCAGGAAGCTCCGCCCAAGCCCCAATCCACCGAACGAGGGCGTGTGATAGGCCTCCTGAAAGGGCAAAAAGGTGCTCCTCTGAATCTGGGATAATGGTTTTGGAACAGAAAACCGCCTGGAAACAAGGAGCACCCAATAGATGCTGTCACAGAACAATCCCGACAGGATCCGCATCGTCTTTGATGACCACCGCCTGGTGGCCAATGCCGGGCTGATCCTTCCCGCCACCCTCGCCCGGCACCTGGGCCTGAGGGAACTCGTCGACCGTCACCTCGACCTCGGCGGCGCGCCGGGGCGGGCCAACACGGGGGACAAGCTGCTGACGCTGGTCGCTTCCGCGCTGACGGGCGGCGACTGCATCGACGATGCCGATGCGTTGCGCACCGGGGGGGCGGCCCGCACCCTGGGCGGCACAGTCAAGGCGCCATCCACCCTGGGCACCTTCTTGCGCAGCTTTCGCTGGGGCCATGTCCGTCAGTTGGACCGGGTGAGCCGCCAGTTGCTGGCACGCGCATGGCAGGCCGGAGCGGGACCCGGCGACGCGCCATTCACCATCGACCTGGACTCGACCATCTGCGAGACCTACGGACTGGACAAGGAGGGGGCGCGACACCATGGCTACACCGGCAAGCGGGGCTATCACCCGCTGCTGGCCGTCGCCGCCGGCACCGGCGACGTGCTGATGGCCCGGCTGCGCGAGGGCCGCGCCAACACCGCCCGCGGCGCCGCCCACTTCCTGCGGGAGACGGTAGGGCGGGTGCGCTACGCTGGCGCCAGCGGGCAACTCACCCTGCGGGCCGACAGCGGCTTCTACACTCATAGCGTGGTATCCGCCTGCCGCCGGATGGATGTCCGCTTCTCCATCACCATCCGCCAGCACAAAAGCCTGCATAATCTCATCGAGGCCATACCCGAAGATGCCTGGACGCCGATTCCCTACTGGATGGACGGCGCCGCCGATGTGGCGGAGACCACCAACACTCCCTTTGAGAGTGAGCCCGGTGCCGCACCGGTGCGGCTTATCGTCCGGCGGGTGAAGCCCGCGCCCGGTTCCCAGCTGGCCCTCTTCGCCACCTACAGCTATCACGGCTTCATCACCGACCGGGACGGAGAGACCCTGGAACTGGAGGCCGATCATCGCCGCCACGCCGAGATTGAGAACGCGATACGCGACCTCAAGTACGGCGTCGGGCTGAACCACATGCCGTCCGGCCGTTTCGCCGCCAACGGCGCTTGGCTGGCGGTACAGGTGATGGCCCACAACCTGGCCCGCTGGACGGCGCGGATCGGCTTGGGTGAGCAGATCGTGACCACCAAGACCCTCAGACGACGCTTCTTCGCCCTGGCCGGACGGATTACCCGCTCGGCGCGCCGCCTCACCCTGCACCTGACACAGCGCTGGCCTTGGGAAACCCAGTTCAGCCGCGCCCTGGCACGGCTGCGCGCCCTGCCACTCCCAGCCTGACGGCGCACGTCCACCACTGACCCAACGTCCCCGCCAACTCGCGCCAGTCCGGTTCGCGAGTGCGTCTTGCCGTGCCCTATCCCGCCATCTCGCTCACCACAGCCACTGCAGGTTGCCATCGGCGCCCCAAAAAACGCCTCCAGACCGCCACTAACCTCCAATCTACCCGAATTCGAGCCCGGACCGTCGCGTCTGTAACTTCCTCACCCCCCTTCCAGTGTCCTCACGCCGTCCATCGGTGGATTCGGGCCAAGGCGGGAGCGCTGCGGGCCGCCCAGGGGGCACTGGCTCCTACTCCCGAACTGGCCCAGGTGGTCAGGAACCTGAGCCAGCATGGTCTCACCAGGTTGCAACTGCAGCGCCTGGCCGCTTTGGAAGCACCCGTCGACCAACCGATGGATGATGAGAAGGGCTCCACCTCTTACACTCCGCCACCCAAGCAGGCAACGCCGCCAAGCAGGCCCTGTGGAAAGCCGTCCACCACGCCAAGCTGCAAGGTGTCTCCCTGAGGGGCATCGCCAAGCAACTGGGTATTTCCAGAAACACTCAGGAAGTACGTCGACTTGCCAGCTCCCCCCATCAACCGGACTCCTGGACTGACTACCCAATCAGTAACTCAGCACCATACCAACGGACACTTTCCCTGAGCACTTAGGCGGACATTTTCGCTGGACAACGACAAACGAGTGGGTGGCCCGCACCGCCACGCCGGAGGCTGAGGTGGCGGCGCTGCGGCGCGACTTTCTGGAAGCTTCCGACGGAGTGCGGGAGGCCTTCCAAATCGAGCCGGCCGACGGGGACATAGACTTTTCCTGGCCCTGCTTGGTGTTCCAAGCGGTCAAGACCGGCGATTAAGAGATTATCTCAAGACCAATCAGCCTCGCCGATTTCCTTACGCCACTGGCTGAGGCCTATAGATTCCCGCCCCCGCCTTCGCGGGGGTGAAGTTCTTGAGGGGGTGTGACGGTTCTTCGCGAGGGTGACGTTCTTGGGAGGTGAAGTTCTTGAGGGGGTGTGACGGTCCTTCGCGGGAATGACGGGTTGGGTGCTGCGACAAGGTTTGAGATAGTTCCTAATTCTCGCTACGCCTGCCAGCCTTCCAGGTAATAGGCCATGTCCCAGAACTTGTGCTCAAACCGCAGGCTGGTCAGGTAAGCCTCCGACATAGCCGTTAGCTCCTCTGGGCCGACACGGCTGCCAAGGAAGTCGGCCATGCTTCTTATGGTACGGGCCAATTCCCCAAACTCGGCCGACGTGTACATTTCTATCCACTGGGAGTACAGCGGGGCGAACACGGGCTTGCCAAGTCCGGCCAGGTGTTCACCTATCTCCCAGTAGCCCCACTGGCACGGTAGCAAGCCAGCCACCAACTCCGGGAACGTGCCTTGATAGGCCACCTTCAGAAGGTAGCTGGTGTAGCCCACCGTGGTAGGGGCGCCCTGGGTCGCGTCCAGTTCCTCTCTCGTAATCCCAAACTCCGCGCAATAACTTCGGTGCAGTTCCATTTCGGTATTAAGTGTTTTATCCAGCAGCTTCGCGAACCATCCCATGGACTCAAGGTCCGGGGCCCGCGCTGAAGCCAACGCCAACACCCGGCTGTAGTCGATCAAGTAAACGTAGTCCTGCAGGACATAGTGCTTGAACTTGTCCATCGGCAGCGTCCCGTCACCCACTCCGGTAACGAATGGGTGGGCCAGAATAGCTTGTCGTATCGGCAGTGCGGTGTGTTCGATATAGTCGCAGAAACCCACGGATTTCCTCCATGCGGATAGTGTCCCCCGGCTCCGTTACCTTGTCGAATCTCAGGCTATCACACCCGGCTGATAAAACGAAGAAACTAATTTCAGAATGTGGCCAAATCTGCCTTGACATAACAAAGGCTTGGTGTTTTATCGTGTGGGCGAACCAACGAACTGAGGGCATTATCAATGCCCTCACCACCGTCCAAGGTTTTTCATCATTTCCGGCAGTCCCCTCTCCCCGGCCAGGGAGAGGGTTAGGGTCAAACCGCTTGGGTGGGATGTGAAGGGTGTGTGTGCAACCCGAGCGTAGAGATTAGGGGAGCGCCTGTTTGGCGTGACCCCCCTAACGCTGCCCCTCTCCCGCCGGGAGAGAGGACTGCCGGAAATGCTGTCCAGGACCCTTTCTTTTTAATAGTACCGTTCGTCCTGAGCTTGTCGAGGGACTGTCCGTTCATAGTTCAACGGACTTACTACGAACGGCCCCTCTCCCGCAAGTGCCGAGGATGAAAAGGCGCTGAAATGCTGTCATACACCGGTGTAGGCCCAAGGCAATCGCTTTATAAAGCTTGACGGCCCATTTAATCCCCCGTCTTCACGGGGGCAGTCGTCATTCCTGTGGAAACGGGAATCCATAGTCGTTGGAAAGGGTAAATTTGCGTATGGGAGACAGTGTGGATTCCCGCCCCCGCCTTCGCGGGGGTGACGTTCCTTCGTGGGAATGACGGGTATCGAGCGGGAATGACGGAAGGTTTTGAGTGACGAAAGGTTTTACGGTAGATTTGGCCTGTCTGGTGCGTTGATAGTTAAAACGCGATTGCCTTGGTACAGGCCATTGGTGGGCTGCTTTATATTGATGGGCTGCTTTATAATGTAGGTAAATTCAGCCCCCAGATAAAGGACGTGACCAGTATGGAAGTCGTTTTCATCCAGGACGTGGAGAACCAAGCCCATGCCGGCGAAGTAAAGCGGGTGGCCGACGGGTTTGCGAGGAACTACTTGATCCCGCAGGGTCTGGCGGAAATGGCCACACCGGAGGTATTGAAAAGGCTGCATAAAATAAGGGCGGCCGGGGACGACGCCCGAATCCGCGAGACCGAAAGCATGCGGGAGTTGGCGGAGGCTATCAATGAGACGCAAATAACCCTTCAAGCCAGGGTTACCCCCACCGGCAGGTACTACGGGGCGATAACCAACGCCCGTATCGCTGCTGAACTGGGAGAGGTTGTGGGCAGGCCCATAGACCGTCGGCTTGTCGAGTCCACCGAGTCCATCCGTGAGCCGGGTGAGTACGACATCGTCCTGCAATTTTCCAACGAGGTCCAAGCGACTATTCATGTACTAGCAGAGATAGAAGAATAGCCAGATGTACGCCGAGAAACTTCTTCCACACGACATTGAGGCGGAAGAAGCGGTAGTTGGGTCGTTGTTGATAGATGGGGACTGTTTCCTCCGCATCTCATCGCTGATTAAACCGCAGGACTTCTACCGGGAACGGAACCAGGCCTGTTTCGCCGCCGCCAGCGCCCTGTTTGAGCGCAATGAGGTCATAGACCAAGTGACGCTGGCGCGGGAGCTTGACCGCATCAACCAACTTGATGCGGTGGGAGGCATGGCTTACCTCAGCCATCTGGTCTCCGTTACTCCCACGTCCGCCCACTCCGAGCACTACGCTCATTTGGTGGCCCGCACTTCTACGATGAGGACGCTCATAGATGCAGCGTCCCGCATCTCGGCAATGGGCTACGAGGACACCGCGGACGTCGACGTTACCCTGCGTCAAGCCGAGGATATCCTGTTCAGCGTACGCTCCGGCCAAGTGGAGCGTGGGTTCATTCCGCTGCGGCAAATTTACGACCAGTATCTGGAGGACCGGGCTACCATCGTTGACCCTGGTGTTGACGGCGGCCCTCCCTTGGTTACCGGGTATAACGATATCGACGAGCTGCTGGGCGGCCTGCAACGGTCCGACCTGATAATTCTCGGCGCCCGGCCAGCGATGGGCAAAAGCAGTCTGATGCTGAATGTATCGCTCAGCGCAGCCCAAAGCGGAGCGACCGTCGGCGTTTTCAGCCTTGAAATGAGCCGCGAGCAACTGGCGTTGCGTATCTTGGCGTCCGACGCCGAAATAGACTCCCATCGCCTCCGTCTTGGCTTGTACACCGAGGCTGAGGAACAGCGGATTATCGACTCCATAGGCCGGTTGTCCGAGTTGCCGGTATACATCGACGATACCCCACTGCAAGCGATGGCGGAAATACGCAGCAAGGGTCGCCGCTTGTCCTTGGAGCGGGGTCTTGACTTGCTGGTGGTGGACTATTTGCAACTTATTCAAGGGCGCGGCGGCCGCGGCGGGGAAAACCGGGTACAGGAGATCAGCGAGATTTCCCGGTCCCTGAAAGGTATGGCGCGGGACCTCAACATCTCGTTGATTACCTGCTCGCAACTGAGCCGTGTGGTGGAAAACCGACCCGGCCACCGGCCCCAACTCTCGGACCTCCGCGACAGCGGGAGCATCGAGCAGGACGCCGACGTGGTCATGTTCATCCACCGGGAGGACATTTACTACACCGAAGAGGAGTGGGAGCAGCAATTTCCCAGCCGTCAATACCCCAGGAACCTGGCTGAAATCATCGTGGCGAAGCACCGCAACGGCCCCACCGGCAGCGTATCCCTGTACTTCCGCGATAACTTGGTGCGGTTCGACTCTCTACAGAGGGTGGACGTATTCTAGTCATGTCATTCCCAGGGTTCACCAACAACGAATCGTATACGCCGGTACCCAACACCCTGCTCGGGCCGCTGCTGGAGCAAATCGACGACGTTTCGGAGTTGAAAGTCGTTCTGCGGGCCTTCTGGCTACTTCATCGCAAACGGGGTAACGTGCGGATGGCAGCGGTTGACGAGTTTCTTAACGATCTGACACTCCTGAAGAGCCTCAGCGCAGGCGGCCAGGACCCCCGGACGGCAGTCCGCCGCGGGCTGGACTTGGCGGTGGAACGAGGCGTTCTGCTTCAGCACCGATCCGATGGAGAGCAGGAAGGGTATCTCCTGAACACGCCCCACAACCGCCAAGCTCTTGCCCGGCTCAAAGCAACCGGAACGCCAACACCGAGCGACCGGCCGGAATGGGATGCTCCGAGCCCGGCTTGGTATGAAAAACCAAATATTTTCGCCCTCTACGAAGAAAACATTGGAATGCTCACGCCCATCCTTGCTGAGGAGTTGCGGGAAGCGGAAGAGTCTTATCCTCAAGCATGGCTTCGGGACGCCTTTGCGATTGCAGTGACCGAAAACAAGCGAAGCTGGCGTTATATTGCGGGTATCCTCAGGCGTTGGGCGGCCGAAGGAAAGAATGATGGAAAGCCTGGGCGACATCCTCAGACGGATAACCGCCAGAAATATCTCAACGACTATGAACGGCGATGGGGCAGCCCTGGTGCGGGACGTCCCCAGGAGCGGTCCCGCTGAAGAAGCCTGCGCTGTATGCAACGGGGCCGGTTGGGTCAGTAAACGAGTCCCGGTAGGCCACCCCGATTTTGGTCGCACCTTCCCCTGCGACTGCCAGGAAACGAAGAACCCCGCCAGCCGTACCGACGCCCTTCGCCGTTACAGCAACCTCGGGCCTTTGACCCGCATCACCTTTTTGAACACCCGGCAGGACGGGCCATTACCCGATGCCGCCAGCAGCCAGATGTTTCGGGCCGGGCTTAACGTTGCCATGAAATTCGCCGAGCGGCCCGACGGCTGGCTGGTGTTTACGGGTCCCAGCGGTAGCGGCAAGACCCACTTGGCCGTGGCGATCGCCAACCGTTGCATCGAGCATGGCGAGACAACTTTTTTCATCGCAGCGGCCGACTTGTTGGACCACCTGCGGGCCAGCTATTCCCCGGATAACCCGGTCTCCTACGATGAGCTGTTTGACCAAGTGCGGAATGTGCCAGTACTGGTGCTGGACGACCTGGGCGGCAACAGCGCCACTCCCTGGGCCGAGGAAAAGCTGTTCCAAGTCATCAACCACCGGTCCAATCTATCTCTTCCCACCGTCATTACCGTCCGCGGCCCGCTGCACCGCTTGAACGAGCACTTGCGAACCCGCATAGAGTCGTTGGATGGCTTCTCCCAAGTACACCAGTTGGGCCAGTACAATACCCGCCTCACCCGCGGAATCGGGGACTTGCCCACGGAAATGCATCAGCGGATGACTTTCGCAACCTTCGACACGGGAGGCGGACGCGGGACCGACCGCACGGGCCGGGATTCTCTCGAATCGGCCAAGGCCGCCGCCCAGACCTTCGCCAACGACCCTGAGGGTTGGGTCCTGTTCACCGGCCCTCACGGTTCCGGCAAGACGCACCTCGCGGTGGCTATTGCGAGCGAATGCCTGCGAAGGGACCGCTCCGTTTTCTACACCTTTGTGCCGACCCTGTTAGACCACCTGAGAGGGACATTCAATCCCGACAGCCCCATCGGTTACGATGAATTGTTCGAGCAAATCAAGACGGTGCCCCTGCTGATTCTGGATGACCTGGGGGCGGAGCACAGCACCCCTTGGGCTGAAGAAAAGCTTTATCAGATCGTCGTCCACCGCCACGAAGCCCGGCTGTCAACGGTAATCACCAGCAATTCCAGCATAGACGATCTGGAGAAATCCCGGCCTCGGATTGGCTCCCGCCTCATGGACAACGGTGTCGTCGATTGGCAACCCATCGCCGCATCCAATTACCGCGACCAGCGCAGGGCCTGATCTGTGTTGCCATGTGCAAAATCAGGCACTCCAGCAGCCTCAAATCGTCATTCAGGCGAAATCGGAAATCCAGAAGCGCTATCAGCCAGTCACGTTCTGTCCCCCTAGAAGTCCCTGGATTCCCGCCTGCGCGGGAATGACGGAGACCTACGGGCACGACGGGAACTCGGGGAATGACGGAGATTTGTGGGCACGACCAGGATCTGGGGAATGACCGGGAAATGTCAACACGCCCCGACATTGACATCCCCAATGGCTGCGAGTAACTTTAACCTCGCCGCACACAGGAATTTCCAGGCCCCGGCGTCACATGTTCCAGCGTATGAGGAGGTTGTCATGGCTAGAATACCTGCTGCCACCAGAGAGAGCGTGCCGGAACAATACCGGGTTGCGTTCGATGAAGTTGTTCAGGAACGGGGCGGTGTGCCCACCGGCGGTCCGGGCTCGGTGACGATAAACAGTCCTGAGGTAGCCAAGAGGACCAATCACCTCTCGGCATACTTGAGGCAGGGTTCCGGTCTGCCCGCCAAGATACAGGAATTGGCCATGCTGACCACCGCACGGGAGTTGGACTGTCAATATATCTGGAATGCCCACGCCGCGGCGGGCCGCCAAGCCGGGCTTAGCGACGCGCTGGTGGATGCGATGCGCGACAAGCGGGATCTGCCGGATATGTCTGCCGACGAGGCGGCGGTGGTGAACCTGGGATTGGACTTCTACCGCACCCACAAGGTCAGCGACGCCACCTACAACGCAGCGGTGGAACAGTTCGGCGTCCACGGTCTGACAAACTTGGTCAACCTGATGGCTTACTACGCCCTGCTGGCCTTTAACGCCAACACCTTCCGGATAGACCTTCCCGCCGACCGGACCGAGACCGAGTTGCCCATTTAGGTTTCCCGTACCAAGCAACGTCTTTTTGAATTTGGCGGCGTAACGGAGCCCGCTCTCCGTATGACCCGGCGGCTGGGTTGCCGCCGGGTCCCGCCTGAAGTTGAGCGTCAACGAAACAGCCGGGAAACAGCCGGGAAACCTTCGCCCGCCGCCTTTTGCTATCGTCTACAGCGCAATCCCAAACAGGTTAGTTAACGCCTATGTCAACGAACGCCGACAACCCTTCAATCCAGTGGCAAGCGTGGGACGAAAAAGCCTTCAGCGCCGCCGAAGCGGAAAGTAAGCCGGTGTTGCTCACTTTGACCGCCACTTGGTGTCACTGGTGCCACGTCATGGACCAGACTTCCTACTCGGACCGCCGCGTCATAGACATGGTGAACGAAAGGTTCGTACCGGTCCGGGTGGATGTTGACCAGAGGCCGGATATTTCTCTGCGCTATAACCAGGGCGGTTTCCCGTCCATCGCCCTGCTGGACAGCCAAGCCCGGTTGATTACCGGACGAGTGTACACGCCGCCGGACGAGATGGCGCAACTGCTGGAGCAGGCGAGCAGCAGGTACGCCGGTTCCGCCGACGTGGTTGAGACGTCCTTTGACGGCATCACCGTTCCGGCGTCGAGCGCGCCGACCGATGGCGGACCCGGCGCCACGGCTGACTTGGTGCTGGACAAGCTGCGGGAGTTGTACGACGCCGACTTTGGCGGGTTTGGCTTGGAGCCGAAGCAGCCGCCTTGGGAAGCCTTGGGGCTATTGGCGGCGCGGTACAGCCGCAGCGGCGACAAGACGTTGCTGGACATGGTGAAAGCAACCCTGGATGGAATGTACGACGGCCTCTGTGACCGCAACGACCAAGGATTCTTCCGTTACTCGGTGTCGCGTGACTGGCGCGTGCCCCATTACGAGAAGATGCTTTACACCAACGCGTCTCTGGCTGCGGCGTACTTGGACGCGGCACAACTTACCGGCAGGCAGACCTACCGCAAGGCCGCCGCCAGCGCATTGGACTACATGCTTTCCACTCTCTACGATGAGAAGGCAGGCCTCTTTTACGGCAGCCAGGACGCCGGCGAGGAGTATTACCGGCTGCCGTGGAAGGACCGTCACCCTTATATTCAGCCAGCCATAGACCGCACGTTCTATACCGGCTGGAACGCCGCCGCCGCCTCGGCGCTGTTGAAAGGGGTTGCTGTGCTGGGCGCGGACCGTTATATCCGTGCCGCCACGCAAGTCCTTGACCTGATTTGGGATGAGGCCACGGCCGCTTCCGGCGGACTCCGCCATACCGTCAACGGGAATAGTGACGGCCCCGAATACTTGGCGGACTACGTGCACGCCCTGCGCGCTTACTTGGAGCTATACCAAGTGGACGCCAACCCCAACGCTTTGCGAAAGGCTGAGAGCTTGGTCGCACAGGTCCAAGAGTCGTTCTCTGATGATGGAGGCGAGGGGTTCTACGATACGGCGTACCGGCAGTCAACGCCGGGGGTTGTTCTACCCCGGGAGAAGCCGTTGTTGGAGAACTCGCTGCTGGCTGAGGCGCTGGTCAAGCTTTCCTACTTGGTAGACGACCACAGATACCAGCAACTTGCGAGGGACACCCTGGCGGCGTTCGACGGCGTCGCCCCCAATGGCACCTACCTTGGCCCGGCGGGATCGCGGCGGATGGAGAGGGACGAAGAGCGTTTGTTCCTGCCCGCCGGCTCCGCTTGGGCGAGAGCTTGGGACGCGGTGGACCAAGGGCCGGTGCACGAGGTTATCGTGGGCCGTTCATCGGACTCGCGGACTAAACGATTGCTTACGGCCACTTTGCGGGCCCACGCTCCGCATAAAGTCGTCCAGTGCTTGGACCCCGGCCAGGACATGGACAGGATTGAAGCACTTGGCTTCCCTGCCGGAGAAACGCCCACGCTTTACATCTGCATGGGCGGTATGTGCTTGGCGCCCATAGCCAACCCTTCGGAAGTGCGCCAAGTCGCCGCAACCCGCCCGTGGGCCAGCGTACCCCAGTTCACTACCTGGAATTTCTGAGCAGGAGAGACCCGCATGGATGTGCAGCCGTACAGGATTCACATTGAAGACGCGGTCCTTGACGACCTGAAAGACCGCCTTGCCCGTACCCGGTGGCCCGACGAGATTCCCGGTTCCGATTGGGACTATGGGTCCAACCTGGCCTACATCAAGGAGTTGGTGGAATACTGGCGCACCGGATTTGACTGGCGGGCACAGGAGGAACGTCTGAACCGCTTCCCCCACTTCATGACCAACATCGAAGGCATCGACATCCACTTTATCCATCAGAAGGGGACCGGCCCAAACCCGATGCCGCTGGTGGTCACCCACGGTTGGCCCAGCACCTTTTTCGAGATTACGAAAATAATACCCCTCCTCGCTGATCCCGCTTCCCACGGCGGCTCTGCCGAGGACTCCTTCGACGTGGTGGTCCCATCCATGCCGGGCTACGGATTTTCCGGATTGACGAAGGACCGGGGCATGAGCGTGTTCAAGGTTGGAGACCTGTGGCCCAAGTTGATGACGGATGCCTTGGGCTATCCGAGGTTCGGGGCGCAGGGCGGCGACTGGGGAGCCGCGGTAACCACTCACTTGGGCTATGCCTACCCGGACCAGCTTATTGGCATACACGTGACCGCCGTGACGCGACCGACCCCGTATATGGGCCCCGGCTCCCGTCCGTTGAATGAGGCCGAGCAACGTTTTCTGGACGAGCGGGCGGCATGGCAGCAGTCCGAAGGCGGCTATGGTCACATTCAGGGCACCAAGCCCCAGACGCTGTCATACGGCCTGAACGACTCGCCCGCGGGCCTGGCGGCTTGGATAGTGGAGAAGTACCGTACTTGGAGTGATTGCAACGGCGACGTTGAGAGTAAGTACACCAAGGACGAGCTTCTTACCAACATAACCATTTACTGGGTTACACAGACCATCAACGCGTCCACGCGCCTTTACTACGAGACTCAACGAATAGACTGGAACCTGGCGCAGGACGACGGGATCCGGGTGCCCACCGGGGTGGCGGCATTCCCCCACGAAATCAGCCGTCCGCCCAGGGAATGGGCCGAGCGGTCATACAACGTCCAACGCTGGACGCAAATGCCCAGGGGCGGCCACTTCGCCGCCCTGGAAGAGCCGGCAATGCTGGTGGACGACATCCGGGCTTTCTTCCGGCCGTTGAGAGGGTAATTCAGCCGCCGGTTGCCTGTTATCGGAGAACCGGCGCCAGTGCATGTAAAACATCTTTGGATCATGGTTGTGGGAGACTAATGTCGAGTGGCCCACGACTTCAGGTGGTGAGAATATGCCGATACTGGACGTGAACGGGGACCAGTTCCATTACCATGTTGACGACTTCTCCGACCCTTGGCGTCCTTCCGAGCCGGTGTTGCTGCACCACTCTGCCGGAGGGAACCTGCATCGCTGGCGGGCCTGGGTGCCCACGTTGGCGCGTCGTCGTCCGGTGGTGCGGTTCGACATGCGGGGACACGCGGGGACGCCGCCCCTACCGGACTTACGGTTTTCGCTGCCGGAGTTAGCCGCGGACATCGCCAGGGTTATGGACGGGCTGGGCATCGAAAAAGTTCACCTTGTCGGCGCGTCCGCCGGCGGTATAGTGAGCCTGCGTTTCGCCCACGACTTCCCGGACAGGTTGAACAGCCTGACGCTGGTTGCCTCCACTCCAAGACTTGCGCGCATGGGCGCCAGCATGGATGCCGGAAAGTGGCGAAGCATTCTGGAACAGGAAGGGACCAAGGCATGGCTGTTGTCGGACACCGACAAGCGCTTCGGACCCAACACCAGTCGTGATGTGATTGAATGGTACGCCGACGAAGGGGCGAAGACGTCGGCTCCAGCGGTTCTGGGCCTTCAGGGCTGTCTGCTGGCGGAGGACCTGATACCTCTGCTTCCTGATATAAATGTCCGGACACTCATATTGGCGGCATCCGAAGATGAGATTACTCCCTTTGAAGTGCAGCAACTGATGGTCCAGCAGATGCCCCGTGCGGTCCTGGAAGTCATTGACTGGGTGGGCCACAACATGAAAGTGGAGATTCCCGAGGCCCTGGCGGAAAGAACGCTTGATTTCATAGAGGGAGTCAGTAACGGCTAGCCTGGTTTGGTCCATGTGAGTTTGGGCGCCGCAGGGCGGCGTTGACACGGCAACAGGCGGGACTTATTATTTTGTGCACTGAGCGGGCGTAACTCAGTGGTAGAGTGTTTGCTTCCCAAGCAAAAAGTCGTGGGTTCGAATCCCATCGCCCGCTCCAATCAACCGGCATATTGATGCTCCGTGGCTGGCTGCGCGGAGCCAGCAGAAGGTGAATATTCATGCCATGGTGTGAAACCGGACACTACCTGTCGCAGGTCTACAATGTTTGCGCAGATTGTAATAAACCTCACGCAACCGCCTGTTCCAACGGTCATGCAATAAGGAGGAATCCTCCGGCCCGCCCCGCCCATTGCCATGTCTGCGGTGTGCCCTACGCTTGGACGCAGAACGCCCCCCAGACCTCACGTCCTGTTTCTTAAACCAGGTAATCAGCGGGATACTACGTCAGGCCTTCAGGTTGCTGCCGGGCGCACCCCTTTATCAGGATACTTCAAGCGCTACCGTAAGCAATAAAAGCGCCGCCCCACGAAAACCAGTGGGACGGCTTTTTGCTGAGGTTTGCCGCGCTGCGCTGTCACCCTGTTTAGCGCCGATGGGCAGGAGGGCGACCGGCGATTGTCCCCTGGCTACTCGTTGGACATGTTCCTCAGAATGTCCTCCAGCGTCCGGTCCAGCGCGGGATCAAGTTCGAACACTTCTTCGAATGGAGTGTAGTTGTAGTCGGACCTCACCGTGTCGATGAGTTGCTTGGCTTCTCCGTTGGCAGAGCCGATTCTCTCCAACACCTCTTCAAGCCTTTGACACTCGGTATCGGCCAGTTGCTTCAACTCCGAGAGGTCAACATCCAGCTTCAACATTGAGTTGAGCCGCCGCATTATGTCGTAGTAAGAGCGGTGGTCGCGGGTAATGCCCACCTGTTCGTTGGACTGGGTAGAGAAGGGATACATCGGAGCCATTGCTCCCATCCGGAACATCTCGAGGTCCGGATGCTCGAAATGGGCCAGCGACACCAACGCCATTGCGATGGTAGGCCCCCTCCTTCCTTCGCTGCCGTAGCTGGAGAACTGCATCCCGTACTTCTCCAGAGTGCCCTTCATCTCCGCCTTGCTGTAGACGCAAGTGATGCGCCGCTCCAAGTCGGGCGGGACCGGACCATTTACCCCTTCGACGGCCACCGTCAGTTCGACCCCTAACTCCTTGACGGCTTGGAAAAATGCTTCGCCAAACACCTCGATGTGGAACCAGGGCTCTTCACCGCGGAAGATGATCAGGCCGTTGCCCGCGTCGTAGAAGTAGTTCTCCCGGTACATGCCTTTGCTGGGCAGCCCGTCCTCGTAGGCTGCCAAGGGGCGGAAGGTATCGTGTGTCCCGGCTACTTGGAAGGGGTAGCAATCGTGGGATACCGTGGGGCCCAGTTCCCCTATTTTTCTGGCTCCCAGCTTTTCGATCAGGTACCTGGTCAAACCGCCGGAAACGCGGCCGCCGTCGGACCATTGGCGCCGCCAGCCGGCGATCAGGTATTTCGCCGGGGGTTTCTCTGAAAATTTTACTAATTCATCTGGCATCAGGCTCTTCTCCTAAGACTTACGAGGAGGCGCCAATCAGGGTTGTCACTTTATCGCCCATAGAGACCTTGCCCGGGCGTTCTACGATGCCATACACACCGAAGTAGGCAGTCCCCAACCCGGGACGGTAGCCGGCGATCAAGGCCGGTGTGTTAAAGTCCTCTTCCCCGGAATCGGGATCGTGGGTGGTGATGACGCATCTGGGGTCCCGTGCCACCACCTGCAACCGCAACTCGTCCCCAAGTTGGACAACTTCACCCAACCATGTATCTTCTTCGTGGGGGTCGCAATTACTGATGAGGAAGTTGGGGCGGAACCTCCTGCTGTCGAACGAGACGTTAGCGCCGGGATAACGGTTCAATAACTCTACCGATCCCCCAGACAACAGAGAGATTGGGTATTCGTCGAAGCATTGCCCCGGTTCCAGCGACCTTACCAATCGCACCGGCGCACCGCAATAGGTGGACAATGCATCGTTCCATTCGCCAACGACATCCTCTCCTCTCACCACTCGTCCCCACATCCTGACACCGGCGGCGTCGCCGGTCTCGACCTGCCCTTCGACTGCCTTGCCGTCGGGAAACAGCACCCGAAGCCATTCCGGGTCCGCTCGATATTCAGCTTGCACCTGCACCAACCGCCCCACCTGCCGCTGCGTCACTAACCTTCCGCGGTCATCCAGCAAGAAGAACCGGCGGTCCTCCACGATGCCGGCCGTGGTGACCGTGACATCCTTGGGATGGGTCAATCCCAAGGACTTTACAGGAGAGATGTGGATGGCTTCGATGGTTTTCATAGCACTCTTTCAATGTCAATAATACCAGAAATTACAACCTTGGCAGCACTGGCGGGGCAGCCATAGAGACGATCGCCTTTTAATTTCCGCGCGTATCAGACTCCTGCTAGGGTTAAGGAAACTCCGTTCACCGGACATCACGAGTTAACCGGAGCCCTTACCTGACGGGAGTGTGTTCCACCACCTTGGAGATTTCATCCAGGGCAACGTCGATTTCATCCTCGGTAGTAAATCTGCCTATGGAGAAACGCAGCGTGCCCATGGCGTACTGCATCGGAACCGCCATCGCCTCCAGGACGCTGGAAACCTCCACCCGGTCGCTGTGACAAGCCGCGCCGGCCGAGGCGCAAACCAGTTCCATTGCGGCCAGCATCGTGTTGGCTTCTTTCCCGTGAAAGCTGACGCTTAGAGTATTGGGCAGGCGCTTTTCAGGATGCCCGTTTATCCGAACGTCCGCGAAGCGTTCACCGATGCCCGTTTGCAGCCGGTCACGCAGTTCGCGCATGTGCTGATGGTATTCGGCAAAGTTCTGGCTGATCAATTCGCAAGCCCGGCCCAAACCCACGATTTCGATAACGTTTTCCGTGCCGGCCCGCCAACCCATCTCGTGGCTGGCGCCGTGCATCAGTTTTTCCAGTTGAACCCCGTCCCGGATGTACAGGGCGCCAATCCCCTTTGGCGCGTAGACCTTGTGGCCTGCTATGGAAAGCAGGTCTACTCCCAACTCATCAACGCTTACCGAAATTTTGCCCACGGACTGGGCGCAGTCGGCATGGAGCAGCACACCCCTGCGGCGGGCGATTTCGGAAATGGCCGGAATAGGCTCGATAGTCCCAACCTCATTGTTGGCGTGCATGATGGAAATTAGTATTGTGTTGGGCGTGATGGCGTCCTCAACCGTTTGAGGGTCCACCATGCCGTACTCGTCCACCGGCAAGTAAGTTACCTCGCACCCTTTTTCCTCCAAGTAACGGCAGACTTCCAGCACCGCCGGGTGCTCCACTGCTGAGGTTATGATGTGGTTGCCTTTGTGCCGGTACGCCCCGGCTACCCCTTTGATGGCGTGGTTGTTGGACTCGGTGCCGCCACTCGTGAAGATTACTTCCCCGGTCGCGCATTGGAGCATCGCCGCCAGTTGCCCGCGGGCATTGTCGACAGCCTCCCTTGAGGCCACACCCAAAGGATGGCCACTGGAAGGGTTGCCGTACTGTTGATGGATGTAGGGCAGCATCGCCTCGGCCACCTGAGGGTCTATGGGCGTCGTGGCGTTGTAGTCCAGATATATTGGGTCCATTCCTGTCTCCTGGCGTCAAAGGGTTGCCAGCCAATATACCAGATAACCTCCGGGCCGGCAGATGGTTGGCTGCCGACTCCCAGCATGGCACGGCCCGGCGCAACTGATATAATCGGCATCGTAGCCATCGCCACGACAGGAGGGCCAATATGAGACTGGAAGGAAAAGTCGCCCTGATTACCGGCGCCGCCACCGGTGTGGAAGGCGACCTGATGGGGTTCGGCGGCGCCAGCGCCAGGTTGTTTGTACAAGAGGGCGCCAAGGTTGTGCTGAGCGACATCAACGAGGAAGCAGGCCAGAAGACAGCCGCCCAGATACGAGAAGGGGGCGGCGAGGCTATGTTCATACGCCTTGACGTGACCCGGGAGGAGGACTGGCAACGGGCTATCGAGGCTACCGTGTCGGCCTACGGAAAGCTCGATATCCTAGTCAATAACGCCGGCACCGGCGCCCGGAGTACCGTGGAAGAAACCACCGAGGACGCTTGGGACTCACAGATGGACATCCACGCCAAGGGCACCTTCCTGGGCACCAAGTATGCCATACCGGAGATGCGCAAGGTCGGCGGTGGATCGATCGTCAATATTTCGTCCATCTATGGCATTGTGGGCAGCCCCACCTCCACGGCCTACCACGCCGCCAAGGGCGCCAGCAGGTTGTTCACCAAGTCCGCCGCCATTCAATATGCCGACGAGAACATCCGGGTGAACTCGGTGCATCCCGGCTTTGCCCACACTCCGTTGACCGCCGCCAACTATACCATTCCCGACCGGTACCAATGGGTACTGGACCGCACTCCTATGGGTAGAGTGGGCAACGCCTACGACATCGCCTACGGTGTGCTGTACTTGGCGTCGGACGAGGCTTCTTTCGTAACCGGGTCGGAGTTGGTGATCGACGGCGGTATGACAGCCCAATAAGAGGCTGAGGGACATAGTCTCCAACACATCAAACTCGCAGGATTGCTATGCGTACCAATACAACCAAAGCCAAACTGAATGAAGGCAAAGTGGTGTTCGGGGCGATCATCAGCCGGTACGCCCCGGACTTGGTGGAACTGTTCGGGGCCCTGGGTTACGACTTTGTGATGATAGACTGCGAGCACGGGCCGATGGACTTGGACCAAGTAGAACACATGGTCCGCGCGGCCGAGGTGTTCAACATTACCCCGATAGCCCGTATCCCCGACCATGCTGATTCCACCGTTCTCCGCTTCCTCGACAGGGGAGTCCAAGGTGTGATCGTGCCCCACGTCAACACCAAGGAAGAAGCCGACGGCGTCGCTAGGGCGGCCCGGTACTTCCCCGAGGGGCACCGGGGAATGGGTGGAGGCCGCGCCCACGACTACGGAGTGGGGCTATCGCGGGACGACTCCACCCGCTGGATCAACTCCCAGACCATGGTGATTCCCATGATTGAAGAGACGGAGGCAGTGGAAAACCTGGACTCGATCCTGGGCGTTCCCGGCGTAGACGTGCTGCACGTGGCATCGGGAGACTTGGGGCAAAGCATGGGTAACCCAGGCCCGACCGAAGTGCGGCGTTTAATGAGCCAACTGGTGCCCAAAATCAAAGCGGGCGGCAGGTTCGTAGGTGTGGGCGGCAACTCGCCGGCGGACGCTGCTGGCGTCGCAGAGTTCATCAAGCTGGGGGCGACCTTCGTCACCGTATCCGCCCACGGACTGCTGCGGTTGGGAGCGGAGGACTTTCGGCGGCGCGTGGACGCAGAACTGTAACGATTTTTCGGCAGTGGAGGCCGTTCCCGCCGGACAGTGTTGAGAATGACGCTTAGATTAGCCTAACTTAGGCTAGAATCGGGAACAGAGGAAAGAGAGCTAAGTATGGTACAGCAGACCCCGGCATACCGGGACCGGAGCAGGGGGTACCTGGCCAAGGCGTTCCGAGAGCTGGAAGACGGGGATCTGACTCAGGCCTCAGAGAAAGGCTGGGGCGCGGCGGCGCAGATGGTCAATGCCGTAGCCGACGAACGGGCCATGGACCACCATTACCATGCGGCAGTGTTTCGTGCAGCGCAGGCATTGGCACGAGAAATCGACGACAACGATACGGAAATACAATTCGCCTTGGCCAGCGATTTGCATCGCAACTTCTACGAGGAAACGCTTGACCACAAAGGCGTGGAACTACGCCTCCAGCAGGTGACGCAATTCGTGGACAGGGTGGAGAGGTTGTTACGAACCTGATGATCAGAACACGATAACGCGCCGGTCACTCTTCGTCTTGAGGCTCCCCTGCCGCAGCGGCCTGCTGCTGGAGCATCCACTGGTGCAGCCAAGTCTGGAAGTCCGCTTGGGCCGGCGGCGAAACGTACAGCACCTCTATGTCCTGGGCGAATTGGACCTGATGCCGTTCGCCGATAAACAGCAGGCCCACCTCGTTATCACCAAGCGTCTCGTCTATTTGGCTGCCTATTTTTTCGTACCTGGTCCTGTTGCCCTCCATCAGCCAAGCCTGAAGCGTTAAGCCCACCTTCTGGCTGGCCAGCGGCAGCATCAAGCACCGTTGCAGGTCCAGCGCCTCGAAGAAAGTCTCGGCATCTTCGGTGGCTTCCAGCGTAGCGCCCGATTGGCACTTGGCGGACACCAATCCATGGCTGCGTTGGTCCAAGGCCTCCAATTGTTGCAGTCCCTCGGCTCCGCCGTTCATCAAGCTTTCGTGGTAAACGTGGCGCACGTCCCCAAGCCGGGACTCCAACGACGATATTTGCGCTTGGACCTGTTCCCAATACCGTTGCAGGATTTCGACTCCCTCACCGGACACGCCGGGAGGCCCGTAAATCAGTGGGACCAAGAGTAATTTCCTTTTACCTTGGAACCGTTCCGTCGTAGGCCGCTCCAACCGGCCCAACTCTTGTGACATGGCTTACCTCCAACATTACCCGGTAATCCAGTATAAACCGAGGTTAGCGGGGGAGTCAGCTTGAAGTGAGCCAATACAGTCGATGTTGAGGTTGCCTCGCTTCGCCCGAGTATGTTAGATTACCGCAACAGCAGACTAGTCCAAGGAGAGTTGCATGGCTTTTGTAACCCCTCGTGAGGGCGAAAACCCCGAGAGCTTGGTCAACCGTTTCCGTGCGTCCGTACAGCACTCCGGCATCCTGCGGGAGCTGAAGGACCGCCGGTTCTTCCGGTCCAAGGCGCAGAAAGAGCGCTTGGCCGCCCAGCGCGCCGCCCGCCGGCGCCGCAGGCAACACCGCCGCTAGTCTCCGGTTCCCTACCGGCGCTAATATCCCAGAACGGTTGGCAGGTTAGCTCGCCTGCCTACCTTCCACTTGCGAAGCAGGCCACGATACTAATCTGTTTCACAATTGTCCCTGCCTGCCTTCCTGCCACACCACAACGGCGTACTTACTTCTGCCCCAAACCACGATCCCCCGAGAACATCCCCGGACTCGTCGCAGATTGCGACTATAGTCGGGAGACCAACTCATCTATGTAGCTCCTTGGCCGCGCCGCTTATCCCAGCAATAAACACCCCGGCGAAGCCGATGATGTTGCTCGGGGCGAGATCAGTCCTCTTGCGTCAGGTTTACCGTCCACTGGACGAAGGCCCGGATCAGAGGACGCCCAGACTCGATCTCATAGTCCTCCAGGGACCCGGTGTAAAAGTTGGTGTGGAAGAGCCTGGCTTCGCCTATGGCAATCCCCAAGTTGCCGGGGCTGTGGTACGACGCGCCATCCTCCATTACCAACTGCCTAGCGGAGTTGATCAGTTGCCGGTGCGTTCCGCAGTCCCAGCCCCTTTGTTTGCAGACGGCGGTTACGGCGTGGGAGAAGGCCCCCACAACTTTTCAGACGCTTGGAGAACGTCGCCTGCATCAAACTCCCGGTCCGACGCATCCAGGAAGGCCAAGGCCGTTTCCCGGTGTTCTTCCGCTGCCATCATGTACTTTCTCCTTCCAGTTGGCCGTACCCTCTGCTGGGTCATTACCCTTCGACGTCGGCCAACGCTCCGGCGTCCTCGACATAGTCTACGGTCTGACGAATGCGGCGTTCAAGGAGACCAGTTGGCCTTATTTGCCCCGCCTATCCCAATATCGAGATAAACACCCCGGCGACCACGGCGGAGCCGATGACTCCTGACACGTTGGGGCCCATAGCGTGGGGAAGGAGGAAGTTGGTAGGGTCGGCTTCCTGGCCCATGGTGTGAGAGATGCGGGCAGCCATGGGCACCGCGGACACTCCCGCCGAGCCTATGAGGGGATTGACCTTGTCTTTCACAAACAGGTTCATCAGCTTGGCGAACAAAATCCCGCTGATGGTCCCGCAACTGAAGGCCACCAAGCCCAAGGCAAGAATGGCCAGCGTCGAGACGGCCAGCACCCGGTCGGCGTCCCACTGTGTGCCGATGGTGATCATCAGGAAGATGGTCGCGATGTTCAGTATCTCGTTGGATGCCGCGTTGCTCAGCCTGGGAACCACTCCGCTTTCGCCGAAGAGGTTGCCAATCATGAACATGGCTATGAGGGGGGCGGACGACGGCACCAGCAGGATGATTATGATCATCGCCCCCGCCGGAAACACCAGCTTCTCTACTTTCGAGACCTCCCGGAGGGTCTTCATCTGAATTGCGCGTTCTTTCCGGGTGGTAAGCAGACGCATCAAGGGGGGTTGGATGAAGACCACACTGGCCATATAGGAATAGGCCACCACCGCCGTGATGCCCAGCAGGTCCGGCGCCAGCTTGGCCGACGCGAAAATGGTGGTGGGACCGTCCGCGCCTCCGATGATGCCGATAGCCCCCGCTTCTTTAAGGGAAAAAAGGTCGGGCGTGGTGAAGAAGCCGATGGACAACGCCAACCAGAAGGCGACGAAAATCCCCAGTTGGGCTGCCGCGCCCAATAACATGGTTTTGGGATTGGCGATGATCGGGCCAAAATCGGTCAACGCGCCGAGCCCGAGGAAAATCAGCGGCGGAAGAATGTTCCAGAATGACAGGGTGTAATGGAAAACGATGCCGAAAAGTCCGGAGCCTTGCACTTCTCCCGAGGGGTCGAAGTCCGTCAACCCTGTACCGGGCAGGTTGGTAAGGATAATCCCCAAGCCCATGGGAAAGAGGACGTAGGGTTCGGCACGCTTGATGACGGCTACGGCTATAAACCCGATCCCGATGAGGATTAGTAGCGCGTTACCCCAACCAAGTTCGGCAAAGCCGGATTCTCTCAGAAACTCCAAAGCAATGGTCTCATCTTCCCAGTCGGCCCGATGGGGTACGCCCGGACCTTGCCGGATGGCCCAGGGAAGTTAGCCGTCCCGCCTCCTCACGCCGCGAGACAAAAACGCCTCTAACCTGCCGTAGCTTTTCCAGTCGTCAATGGACGGCGTCCCGGCAAGGTCGCTTGAGTCGGCGGCCTCCGCCGACATAGCCGAAGCCGTCAACGGAACATGCGCCAGGATCTCCGAAGTCGTCTCAATTGTCGATGTCTCTACCGCGGCGTGGGCCTGCGTTCTGTAGTGGGTCAACCGGCCCAGGAGAGCCGTGAAAACGATAAGGAACGCCAGAACTATGAAAGCGGCGATTGCTCCGCTGTAAGTTATTTCCAGCGCTCTGTTGAGATCAAATTCCAGCATGTCCACTCATCATTTTCTGGTGCTTTCGCAGGTACTCAGCGCGATTGTAACACAAGAAAAATACCGTGGTTATATAAGGGTTACCATGCCTATCCCAATCATATAATTCGACGAGGGAAACCCTTATGTTATAATCGCGCCAAAGGGCGATCCACCCTAGGCGAAGGGCTTCGCCCCGCGCCACCTGATATACGATTTTACAATAACTTGGAGGTTCAGCGATGCAGCAACGTGGAAGAGCCAGAATTGAAGCCGGTCCAATTACCTTCATCGTTCAACATGAGCTTTGGGACGGAAACCTGCAGGACCACTCCGATCAAGGAGTAGCCATATTGGCGACCGCCCAAGTCAATGGAAGCGACACGACCGTGCTGCGCTTCAACTGCTTCGACATCGAAAAGAGTTACGTCTATGGTCCGGAAGGAAAGAACAAGCTGTTCCGGATGGACCCCACGGTAGACGGCAACCCCATAGGCTGGAGCGTGAAGCAAATCAAGAACAACCTGCCCGCCATGCTTAAGGCAGCCGGATATGAGGAACTGGCGGGTCAAGTGGACATGGGTGTAGTGGGTCAAAGCCTGGGCGAGATAGATTCCACTGCCCGGCAACTCTACGCCAACAGCAGGAACACGGTCAAGCACAACCGCGGCACCGATGTATTTGACGCGGGCAACATCCGGTTCGGGCTGGAGATGCGGTTGCAGAACGGCGGCGACGGCGGTCTGGCTATCCACATTCTGGCGGACTTGGCCGGCACACCGGGCCGCCCGTTCATGGAAGAGACCGAGATACTGGCCTTCGACTGCTTCTGGGAGGCCCCTCACTATCACTACGGCCCCAGGAACAAGAACCACCGCATCTTCTGGGACAAGACCCTGGTCACCGATCCCCTCGACTGGACCCTAGGCCAGTTCAAGTCCAAGAAGCTGGGCGCGATGATCCAGCGGGCTGGCTACCCCGGCGTGGCCGCGGACCTGGATGAAGACGTCATCGCTGCCGTTATCCCGGAAATGGAAGCGAGGGCCCTGGAGATGGTGGCCGGAGGACTCCCCAAGGAACCCACGCCCAATCTGGCCGGTTAATCGGTTGCCGGTCCATTAGTCGTTTCACCAGCTAACTTTGGCGAGTCTTCGCTGGGTCATGCGGTCTGGCAACGCCAAGCCGGGGCCCAGCGGCTTTCCATCGTAACAGGGACCAAGAAATGGACCCGACAAAAGCGGAACTTCAGGTACTTCTGGACGCGCTTCCACCCGGCGAGTGGGACAATCCGCACATCTTCACCTACAACGAAGAGATGAGGATAGTGCACACTCTGGTCGCCACCAAGCCGGGCACCAAGGACCTGTACTATTACGAACCCGATAGCGGGGAGTTCGAAAAGCTGTGGATGCCGTAGGGGAGTAAACATGCCGAACAAGAATATACTTTGCGCTATCGGCGTAGACTTGGACGCCGTTGCCGGGTGGTTAGGCTCCTACGGGGGAGAAGACTCCCCGGACGACATATCGCGGGGCTTGTTCGCCGGGGAAGTGGGAACTCCCCGGTTGGTCAAGCTGTTCGACAGGTTGGGAATAAAGACAACCTGGTTTATACCGGGGCATTCCATAGAGTCTTTCCCCAAAGAGACCGATATGATCGTATCCGCCGGGCACGAAATCGGTATGCACGGATACTCCCACGAAAATCCGCTGGACATGAGCCCGGAGCAGGAAGAGGCAGTGCTTGTCAGGTGTATAGACCTGATAACGCGGTTGTGCGGAAGCAGGCCGACGGGCTACGTGGCGCCTTGGTGGGAGTTCAGCCACGTCACCAACGAGTTGCTGTTGAAGCACGGTATCAAGTACGACCACAGCTTGATGCACAAGGACTTCGAGTGCTACTACGTCCGGGTGGGAGACCACTGGACCAAGATAGATATGTCCCGCCCAGCCGAAGACTGGATGCACGCCTTGGTGCGGGGGCAGGAGACCGACCTTATCGAGATACCCGCTAGCTGGTACTTGGACGACCTCCCGCCGATGATGTTCATCAAAAAGGCGCCAAACAGCCACGGGTTCGTAAATCCAAGGGACATCGAGCAGATGTGGCGGGACCAATTCGACTATGTCTACCGGGAATATGACGAGGCCGTCTTTCCCATCACGATACATCCCGACGTGAGCGGTCGGCCTCAGGTGATATTGATGCTGGAGAGGCTCGCCGCTTACATCAGTTCGCACCCGGGGGTCAGGTTCTGCACATTCAATGAAATCGCCGACGATTTCGCCGCCCGCCACCCCAGGGACAAGTCCTGATCAGCCCAACCCCCCGGTTAAGTGGAATACCCCGACTCCTTTCGCCACCTGAAGTAGTCTTCCAACCCGGCCCTCAAGTCATACTTGGGGGTCCACTTCAGGTCTTGATAAAGCCGGTGTCCGGATAGAGGCCCCCTGAATATGTCCAGAACTTCGGATTGGTCCTGGGTGTGGGCTGCCTCGACTACCTTGGTTGTAGGTATGGACGCCTGAATCTGGGCCAGAATCGTTCGATACGTCAACCAGCCCCCTGCCGTGAGATTGTAGAGATGGTGGGGTAAAGAGGGAGCGTCCAACACCGTGCGAATCCCGTCGGCTATGTCTGAGACGTAAGTGTAGTCCCGGCCCTCGTCCAAGTTATCAACGTGGATGTCCTCTCCCCTGATAGCTTGCCCGGTCCAGTCATGGAAGACAGACATGACCGCCCGGTGGCCGGTGGTCCTCTCCATAGGCCCGTAGGGAGTGCTCAAGCGAATGCTGGCCGTTGAAAACCCGTGAAGCTCGCCGTAGCGTTGGGTCAGCAACTCACTGGCGTACTTGGTGATAGCGTACAGAGTGTGGGGGGCCACTGGAGTGTCCTCGTTAAGGGTACGGTCCGGCAGGCTGGCGGTCCCGTAGGCCGAGCCGGAGCTGACGTAAACGAACCGGTCCACGTCCAGCATCCGCGCCAAGTCCAATAGGTTGGCCGTCCCCTCTACGTTTATGTCGACGATTTCCCTGCTGCGCTGCGTCTCCAGGTCCCTCCGATTGGCGGTGTACACCGCGGCATGGACAATTTTGTTGATGGGATGCTCGTCACCCAAGCGGGCCAGTGTCTCCTTGTCCAGGATGTTCCCTTGAACAAAGGTTATATTCGAGGAGACTTCCTTTACGAAGTCCTCCACCATTTGATCGGCGGCGTTCAGGTCCAGGCAGACCACTTGATGCCCAGTTCGGGCCAACTCCCGTACGATGTTCGATGCCACAAAACCGGTCCCGCCGGTTACCAGGGTAGCCATAGTACTCAACCTCCGTGGGATGTTTCCAAAGTTCCCTCTCACGCGGGGAGGGGAGTGAAGGTAACTCGCGGGGCATCCGGCATAAATTGACCGGCGCCGACCGCGCAACTACACTTTGAAGCCAACGTTCATCTACTCAGCCGGAAAACCGGACTGTAATACCCACCCAATCATGGGGAGGATAACCGATGCTTATAGATTTTAGCCTGCGGCCTCCGTATAAGTCACTGGCGAATATGGCCGTCCATTCGGAGCCTTCAGTCAAGGCCAACGCAGCGGACATGAACATGAAGCCGTCGGACGCGGCATTGCAGCACTCTACAGACCTCCTGGTAAAGGAAATGGATGCCGCAGGTATCGCCCACGGCGTATGTCATGGCCGGGCCAAAGACGGTACCCTTACCCAGGACCTGGCAGACCTGATGAAGCAGTACCCGGGGAAGTTCACCGGCTTTCCGGGCATTGACCTGAGCAACGTGGCCAAGGGTATTGAGGAGACCAGGGTGTGCTTGGACGAGCTGGGTTTCCCCGGCGTGATGCTGGAGCCCGGCAACAGTATGCCTCCCATATACCCCGACGACCCCGGCCTTTACCCGATATACGAGATGTGCCGGCAGCGAGGGGCCAGCGTGTTGTACACTATCAGCGGCCAAGCCGGGCCGGACATCGGTTATGCCAATCCGGTGTACGTAGACCGGGCGGCGAGAGACTTTCCCACCGTAAACTTCATCGTGCGTCACGCCTTCTGGCCTTACACACTGGAGGCCTGCGGCGCGGCCAAGAAACGCCCCAACATCTACCTTTGCCCAGACGTTTACTGGGGGATGCCCGGCTACATGCACTTTGTTGAGGCGGCCAACACCTACCTGTCAGACCGGCTGCTCTTCGGCACCGCCTTCCCCGTCGCCCCGCTCGCTCCCATGGTCGAAGTATTTAACCAACTGCCTTTCCGGGACGGCGTGCGGGAAAAGATAGAGTACCTGAATGGCGCGAGATTGCTGGGTCTTCCCGCCTGAACCCGGCAACCGGCCCGCGGTACGGTCTGTGGTAAGGTCAGAGAGGGATACGCATTAACTCCTCTGAGAAGACCAACTGGCCGTCGTAGACGCGGCGGATGTCGCCGATGCCCTTCTCCATTGGCCCGTGCCCGGACAGGTGCGGGCCAATGTGGACCAGCACCAGCTTTCCAACTCCCGCTTCCTGGGCCATGCGGGCGGCCCCCAGTGTGCCGCACTGGCCGCCAGCCTCTCCGTTTTCATCCATTACTTCCTGGTCGTCCCAGCACATGCAAAGCATCGTGTTGGCGCCCTTGGCCAAGTCGATCACGCTTTGGCAGGGCTGGGTGTCGCCCGTGAACACCACGCTGCCGTCCGATGTATCCACTCGATAGGCAAGGGAGTCCAGCCAAGGCTGAACGTGCTCGGCATCGGCTGAGGTCACCTGCCAGTCATTGCCGCTGTACACCGGCCCCGCCGTTACGTCGGTAGCCAGCACTGACGGCTCAGGGCGCGGAAGGGTGCCCCCGCGGTTAACGAACACCTGCTGGCTCAGCGGGTGGTTCACCCGCGCTTTCCAGTCGTGGGAGAACAACCCGTCCTGGCCGATGATGCCCTCGGTAATCTTCTCCGTCAGGGTGGGGCCGAACACTTGCAGCTTGTTTTCCTTTCCGACGCTCTGGTCCCAGCGGCAAAGCAGGAAGCAAGGATAATCTATGTCGTGGTCGAAGTGATGGTGGGTGAAAAACAGGTAGTCGATCTGTGTGGGGAAGAGTCCCGCCTTGACCAGCTTGTGCGTAGCGGCGGGGCCACAGTCGAACATGAGATGCTGATCACCCACCTTGAGCACGTGGGCGCTGCCAAACCGCGCGGGGGTCGGGGTTGGCGTACCCCCGCTGATCACATAGATTTCCGCCATGTCTTCTCCTTTTGTTCTTCAAATTCAGGAACGCCGACGCCGGTGCGCCTTACGGAAGGGGCCGGATGTTCCGACTTGGACCAGTCGCTACCGGAGCCGTTACAGGATAACACCCGGTCTTCGGGAAGGTAACTGGAAAGAGGGATTCCCGCCCCGCCTTCGCGGGGGTAACGTTCCTGCGTGGGAACGGCGGGTCTTCAACAGGGAGCATTCAGGAGTAAGCTTCGTCCAGCATTTTTACTTGGTCGGCGGTGAGCTTCCAGTCGCCGGCCTCGCAGTTTTCGACCGTTCTGGATATGCTGTCCGACTTGGGAATGGCGATGACGTTGGGACGGGATATGCACCAGTTAAGGGCGACCTGGGCCCGGGTCTTGCCCAGTTCCTCGGCCAAGCGCCCAAGGGCTTGGGAACGGCGCGCCGGCATGAACCGTGGACTTGACGCCAAGGACCCGCTGTCCAGCGGCGTATAAGCGATGATGGTGATCCTGTTCTGCTGGCAGTAGGGCAACAGGTCGCGCTCGATGCGGCGGGTGTTCAGGTTGTAAAGGACCTGATTGGAAACGATGGGGTGCTTGGTCATGGCCGCTTGGGATTCCTGTAGCTCCTTGGTGGAGAAGTTGCTCACGCCGATGTACTTGACCATCCCCCGGTCCACAAGGGATTCCATGGCCCGCATAGTCTCGGTTATCGGGACTCCGCGGTTGTACCAGTGAATCTGGTACAGGTCTACGCAATCAACGTCTAACTTTCGCAGGCTTTGCTCAGCGGCCCGCAGCACTTGGTCGTAGCGGAGGTTGCTTCCGAGAACTTTGGTTGCCAGGAAGACTTTGTCACGGAGGCCGGCGATGGCTTGGCCTACCTCGACCTCGTTGCGGTACATCTCGGCGGTGTCTATCAGCGTCGCGCCCAAGGATACGCCTTTACGCAACGGCTCGTTGCCCCCGCTGTATTTCCATGTACCCAAGCCTATTTCGGGGACCATAACCCCGGTGTTGCCCAGCTCTTTCATATCCATTGTGGATGGACTCCTTGACCCCAGGTGCGTATAGATTCCCGCCTTCGCGGGAATGACGGATTGGGTCGGGATTTGTTTGACGAATTGGGGTGGGATTTGTCTGACGGATTGGTGCGAGACTTGTTTGACGGACTGGGGTGGGATTTGTTTGACGGATTGGTGCGAGGCTTGTCTGACGGATTGGGTCGGGATTTGTCATTGGGGAAGGACCTTGGCAAGGCGTTGGCAAAGTCCCTTGCAAAGGCCGTGGCGGCTTCTACAGCGTGGTTCATGGAACTATGGTATAACAGTTCCGGCGGCTGTAATAACCCGTAGCAGGCACAAGCTGTGCAAAAATACAGCCTTGAGAAGGCCTTAAATTTTAGTGAGGTGGACCAATGAATTTCGAAGAAGCCCGTCCCTTTATGGAAGCTAACCACCAGGGAGTGATTTCGACCGTACAGCCCAACGGCGGTATCCAGAACAGCATCGTTGTTTGTGGCGCGTATCAGGGTGACGCCGCCTTCGTGGCCGTTCGGGGCAACTCGCAAAAAGTGCACAACCTGCGCCGCAACCCCCACTGTACGGTGTCGACCGTGACGCCCAACTGGCGCAGTTGCGTCTCGGTAGAGGGACAGGCCCGCTTGCTGGACTACCGCAACACCGACGCTGAAGAGTTCCGAGTGTTGCTGCGGGAGGTCTTCCGCGCCTGCGGCGACAAAGAGCACCCGGACTGGGAAGAGTACGACCGGGCCATGGTGGAGCAGGACGCAGTGATAGTCTTCGTCAGCCCCGACAAGGTATACGGGTTTATCCGTTAAGCTCTCCGGGACGGTCAATGCGCGCCCTGCAGGGAAAGGGTCCGAGACGAACCCGTGGGCATCCAGCTAGGGCAGGAACAACGAGGTGTCCGACAGGTTGACCAGGTCGCCTCGTTGATTGACGCCCTTTATCCGGCACTCGACCATGCCTCCCCCTTGGCCTTCGCTTGGGAGGGCAGGCTGCTTGGCCGTCACCTCTCCTTGGAGGGTTACGGTATCGCCGACCCTGAAGGGTTCGATGGCCCGCATCAGCAGCCTGCCGCCTTGGTGGAAGGCGCTGAGTGGGAAGGACCGTTGCAGCATCTGGTCCACGTAGGACATTGCGGCCGGGCCGGATGCCACGATACCGCTGAAGATGTTCTGCCGGGCGAACTCCTCGTCGGTGTGAATGTTGCCGGAAGGCGGGCCGCCGGCCAGCCGGAAGGCATCCTTGCGGTTTATGACCTCCTGGCTCTCCGAGATGGACAGGGAGGCCAGCTTGTCTCCTATAGAGACGGCATCGAAGGCCGTGAGAAGCGGAGCGCCGGATGACTGAACCGACGATTCAGCAGGTGTTGCGGCGGGTTGGGGCGCGCCCTCATCTTTTGGCGCGGCCCCCGCATCGGGGTGAGGGGCAGGCTTCTGGCCGGGCGCGTAGTCGAATATGCAGGTATAGTCGTACACGGCAACAGCTTCCCCGTCCTGATTGGTTGCTTCCACCCTGAAAACGACGAACCGGTTGCCCCTTCGCTCGTACTTCTCCAACACCCGCCGGGTGCCGGTTATCGTGTCGCCGGGCCGCGCAGGGCGGGACCAGCTCACCTCGCACTTGGCGAAGGGCGTCTGGCGGCGGGCTGTAACGGACTTCTCGAATGCTACAAACCCGCTGGCCTCGGCTATATCCTCCCGCATCAGGGGCGCGTAGCACAACACCATGGTGGGCATGGCCACTATCCCGCCGCCGTACTCCGGGCTAGCCCCGGCCTGTTGAAACCGGAGGTCGGGGTTCTGGGACGACAGCGCGTACTCGGCGATTAACTCCGAGGTAAGATGCACCTCGGTGACGGGCCCCTTCTGTCCCGGTTGTACCGCGTCGAATTCCCACAGCCGTTCTCGTTGGGTCACCATTGGGAAACCACCTCCAGTAGTTTTCGGGCCGCCCGCCGTATTGCCCTGTTTTCGGCGCTAAGAGACTATCCCAAAACCAATCAGTCTCGCTGATTTTCCCAAGTCGCTGACCGAGACCTATAAATTTCCGCCTGCGCGGGAATGACGGGTTGGGTGTTGTACTGTGTTTGTTGGGTGCTGCGACAAGCTTTCAGATAGTTTCTAAGGGCACTCAAAATAGAGAGAGGGTCCGCGTAAAAATCCAAGAAGCGTGTCATTTTGTATCGTTCTGTGTTATTCAGCTTTGGCGATGGGCCCGGAATTCAGGATATTTGAGTCATTTCAGGCGATTATTGCCCACCATCTGTGTTATTTTGGGCGGCTGTTGCGCCAAATGCGCCATTCTCCTGGACTGATTTTTGCCTTGATGGACGGAACGACGCAAGAGGTTGGTATCTATAGTAAAGGGGAGCCGCCGGAATTGGGAAGAGGCGAATGTCAGTGGAGTGGCTACCGCAGGGTCTGAGTCCGCCACGCGCTAACCCCGCAAGCGCCTTATCTCGGCTTCCAACACGCGCACCCGTTCCTCGGCTGCCAAGCGGCCCTCGGCCTCCTCGTCGAACGTCAGCAAGTAATCCCCAGTAGCTGGGTCATACCAGCGGAGTTGTCCATCTTCCCAGCATAGGTCCAGACCCAGCACTTCGCTGTAGCCCAAAAAATGGCGGTCATCCGTCCCGACGATGCCGATGGGCTGATATGCGCCGTCAACCAGCCTGTCCCCGGCCAGACCTGCAGGATAATATTCGCCACCCGACGGGTCAAAGCGCCAGTATTCGGGTATTCCGAAAGCGGCGTAATCGTCCCGTTTCACGGTAACGTCGTTTTCCGCTGTATTCTCGGAGGCTATTCCCAGCACGAAGTCCGGCGGCTTGCCCCACTCCTCGATGGAATACCCCCGGTCGGCGATGATCCTGTCCGGGTTCACCCCGAAGGCAATCAGCAGGTCGGGGACCCGTAGGCCCCGGCGCTGGCGCAGGTCCCGGCCGACGGGGACCTCGCCCAGGACGATAGTGGTCTCAGGCGAACCGAAATGCAGGCTGAGGGCCGCCAAGTGACCGGGCCGATGGAGATATATGGGGTTCTGCATATCGCCTCTTGAGGGAAACACGGGGAACAGGCCGTCGCCCGGGTCAAACGGCACTCTCGGAGGCGGCATGAACCGTTCCGCGGGTGCGGCGGACGGCTTTCGTGGAGCCGGTCTGCTGGTCATAGCGGTCCTCATACAACCGGGTGAGACAGGAAAGAGAGGTAATTATACACCGGGTATTAGCGGAGACCGTGAGTGTACAGTCGCGGGGGATTGGCTCCCACCCGAGTTAACCCCGCAAGCGCCTGATCTCGGCTTCCAGTTCCCGCACCCGCTCCTCGGCTGCCAAGCGTGCCCTGCGTTCGGCGTCCCGCTCATCTTGGGCGGCGATATGGCCCTCGGCCTCCTCATCAAACGTCAGCAGGTAGAGCCCCGCCGCCGGGTCATACCAGCGGAGTTGTCCATCCTCCCAGCATAGGTCCAGACCCAGTACTTCACTGCGACCCGAAAAATGGCGGTCATCCGCCCCGACGACGCCGATGGGCCTATATGCGCCGTCAACCAGCCTGTCCCCGGCCAGACCAGCCGGATAATATTCGCCACCGGATGGATCAAAGCGCCAGTATTCGGGTATTCCGAAAGCGGCGTAATCGTCCCGTTTCACGGTAACGTCGTTTTCGGCGGTGTTCTCGGAGGCTATTTCCAGCACGAAGTCGGGCGGCTTGCCCCACTGCTCGATGGAGTAGCCCCGGTCGGCGATGATCCTGTCGGGGTTCACCCCGAAGGCAATCAGCAGGTCGGGGACCCGCAGGCCCCGGCGCTGGCTTAAATCCCGGCCGACGGGGACCTCGCCCAGGATGATGGCGGTCTCAGGCGAACCAAAGTGCCGGCTGAGGGCTGCCAAGTGACCGGGCCGATGGAGATAGATGGGGTTCTGCATATCGCCTCTTGAGGGAAACACGGGGAACAGGCCGTCGCCCGGGTCAAATGGCGTTCGCGGAGGCGGCGTGAACCGTTCCGTGGGTGCGGCGGACGGCTTTCGTGGCGCCGGTCTGCTGGTCATAGCGGTCCTCATACAACCGGGTGAGACAGGAAAGGGTGACATCATTATACCCACTGCATTGCACCGCTGACACAGGGCGCGTGCAAAGTCCGAATCAATTTAAAGTCCGTTCGTAGTGAGCCTGTCGAACTACGAGCGAATGGCCCTTCGACAGGTTCAGGGCGAACGGAGAGGTATCGTGCTGACCGACTTTGCAAAGGCCCCGACTGCTGACACAGGGCCTTTTCATTTTCCGGATTAGGTTAAATGGGTCTCGTCTTTCCCGAGAGCGCGGGAACCTACATGACCGTGGCCTATGGCAACCTTCTCGTGGCAGGACCACATGGATTCCCGCCTGCGCGGGAAAGACGAGAGAATGAAAAGGGCCTGACTGCTGGCACCGCGCATCTTGACACTTGGGATTGCAGATCACTAGCTTGGATAGTGCAGGGACGGACCCGGAGTGAAGCCGGTCCGTCCCTATATTTTTTGGAGGTGGCCCAAGTTGAATTGCCGACGTTGCTACTCTACCCGGTTGGTCCGGCTGGATAAAAAGGAGATTAAGGACCACGACGTTTACCGCTGCCGCGGGTACGGCTACCTGTTCAGCCCCGGCGATTTCTCCGAGTCCACGTCTCCGGCTCCCTCCCGCACGGTTGCGATCCAACCGGGTTACAGGACGAGGGAGTAATAGAGGGTGTTGGAAGCCGCGGTGGTTGAGCGGCTGAAGCCGATAGAGTTTGCGAGAGACATTTTGCAAGTTGAGTTGTGGAGCAAGCAGGAAGAGGTGTTGGGCGCGTTGGTGGAAAACCGGAGGGTCGCTGTGAAGTCCGGCAACGGTCTGGGCAAAGGCTACTGCGCTGCGGTGGCGGCGTTGTGGTTCCTACATTGCCACGATCCGGCGATAGTATTGACCACCGCTCCCACCTTCCGGCAGGTCCGCCATATCCTCTGGCGGCAAATCCGGGGTCTGTACCGCCGGGCCTCCGACATTCTGGGCGGCAAGATGCTGGACACCAGATGGGAACTGGCCGAGGACAGGTACGCCATAGGCCTTTCCGCAGATACGGCGGACCAATTTCAAGGGTTCCATAGCCCCAACATGTTCATCATTGTTGACGAAGCGGAGGGCGTGAGCGAGGAAATATACGAGGCCATCGAGGCTGTGATGACCTCCGCCACGCCCAGGTTGCTGCTCATTGGAAACCCCACCACCATAAACGGTGCGTTCCGTAAGGCGTTTTATGAAGAAAGACGCCTGTATTACACGGTGACCATTTCCGCGCTGGACAGTCCCAACGTGGTTGCCGGAGAGGTGGTGATTCCCGGGTTGGCCACCGCCGATTGGGTTGAAGAACGGCGTCAGACGTGGGGAAAGGACGGCCCTATTTTCCGGTCAAGGGTGCTCGGGGAATTTCCGGAACAAGCTGAGGATACCCTCATTAGCTTGTCCGGCATTGAGGCCGCCGCCCGGGCCTACTGCGACCCGCGAACGGAGTATTACGAGGGACCCAACGAAACGGTGCTGGCTGTCGATGTGGCCCGGTTCGGCTCCGATCGCAGCGTTATCCTATTGAGACGGGGCGCACGAGTGGAAGAAATTCACGCTTTCCAGAAGCTGGACACGATGCAGTTTGCTGCAAGGGTCGCCGCCGCTATCAAGCAACACAACCCTGCTCGGGTGTACATTGATGAAATCGGGATTGGAGCCGGGGTTGTGGACCGCTTGAAGGAGCAGGGCTTTCCCGTTCGGGGTATCAACGTAGCCCTCCGCGCCAAGCAGTCCGGCCAGTTCGCCAACGTGAGGGCGGAAGGGTATTGGCGGCTGCGGGAGTTGTTCGAGGCGGGAACCATCGCCATCCCCAACGACAGTGAGCTGATAGGAGAGTTGGCGGCTTTGCGTTACCACTACGACAACCTTGGCAGGCTCATATTGGAGACCAAGGATGCTATGCGAGGCAGGGGTCTTCCTTCTCCCGACAAGGCCGATGCCATGATGCTGGCATTTATTGAGCCACCACCTCGCCCCCGGGTATGGACCTGAACCAAGCTTTGGTGGATTTTGGACCAGGTAGCGTTCCGTTTCAGGCGGTTTGTCCAGCGGCGATGGTACGGTGGATTCCCGCCTTCGCGGGAATGACGTTTGGGTGTGGGAATGATGGTTGGGAGTGGGAATGATGGTTGGGTGATGGTTGGGTGGGAATGACGTTTGGGTGCGGGAATGACGTTTGGATGCGGGAATCAGGCCGCCTAAATTGTAACGTGACCGCCTGTCACCCCGGCCTTGAGCCGGAATCCAATGGAGGAGACTTTATATGACCAACATTTCTGAGAATTCTCGTAACAGCAATGCGGCCAAGGGAGGCGTTCTGCGCCTGTGGAATAGGCTGAGGCTACAGACCGGGAATGTCTTCGAGCCGAAAGCAGGGGACGGCGGCATTTCGGACTTGCCGAACCCGACCCCCGTCGTGCAGCGGGCCAACCGTGCGTCCGCCGCTGACCTGGACTGGTTTGACGAAGCTGGACCTGGCCGCGGGTCCGAGTGGGCCCGGACGGTTTACGGCTCCTACTACACTTCTTCGGCGCCGGTCTACGCCGCCGTCAAGTTGCGGTCGGAGGCATTGTCCCGGCCCGCCGTTGTGGTCCACCGCCGCACGCCCGACGGTTTGGGGCAGCCGGTGCCCCGCAGTCATCCCATGCAACAGGTCCTCGACCGGGTGAATCCTTGGTTCACCCGCGGGGACTTGTGGCGGGCGACGGAGATATACCTGAGCCTTTGGGGATCGGCCTTCTGGGCCTTGGAGAGGGACGAGCAGGGCCGGAGGGAGTTCTGGCCCCTCCGGCCTGACCGGGTGAACATCGTCCCCGACCGGAACAGTTACATACGGGGTTTCGTCTACGTAGGCCGCAACGGGCCGGTGGCCTATACCCCTGACGAGATATTGTGGCTACGCTACTTCAATCCATTGAGCGAGTACTCCGGGTTGTCGCCCTTGGCGCCCGCGCGATTGTCGGTGGACATGGGCAAGGAGGCCCTGCGGTTCAATCGCAACTTCCTCAGCAACTCCGCGCGCCCGGACTTTGTGATGTTGACCAACGACGTCATGACCGACGCCGAGGTGGAGGACTTCTACGAGCGATGGGAAGCCCGCTACCGCGGCACAACCAACCCCCACCGTCCGGCCATTGCCAGCTTTGTCAGCGACATCAAGACGCTGGGCTTCAGCCACCGCGATATGGACTTCATTCAGGGGCTGCGATGGAGCCTGGAGGAGGTGAGCCGGGCCTACGGCGTTCCCAAGCCGTTGCTGTCCGACTTGGAGCGGGCCACCTACGCCAACGTGAACGCCGCGGAGCGCATTTTCTGGCGGAACACGATGATACCGGAGATGGGGTTTCTGGAGGACCAGTTGAACCAGCAGTTGCTGCCCAGGTTCGGCTACCCCGATCTGGCTGTCAAGTTCGACATCAGCGACATTGAGGCGTTGCGGGAGGACGAAAACAGCCGTGTCTCCCGCGAGGCCCAACTGCTGGACCGGGGAGTCCTGACCATCAACGAGGTGCGCCGCTCCCGCAGCCTGCCCGACGTTCCTTGGGGGGACACATGGGCCAAAGCGCCGATGGGGGCTGCGCCGACCACGAGCGGGGATACGCCGTTGGGGTAGTCTAACGAACGGCCAAAAATCACTTTTCCTATCGTTGTACAATTGTCGCATGGTGAATGCTGGTAACACTGAACTGAGTAAGAGTATGCGCGTCCTTCCTGCCCATTACTCTTGGGACAACGCTTGGGAATTGGTCAGCGACTTGCCAGTTGAAGTGCAGACGTCCGACGGCCAGATAGCGGCTACTACCAACCTGTCGACCCAGGAGTATGGAATTGGGTCCACGGTTGAAGAGGCCATATTCGACTTGGTGACCTCGTTGAGCGACTATTTTGAATGGTTGGAGGACCACGAAGCAAAGGTGGGACCTATTGAGACGGAAGACCTGAAAATTCTGCGCCGCCTCATCCGTCCGATAACCGTCAAGTAGCGTGGACGTTCGGGAATTGAGACGTGCCTCGCTTCGCAAGTTGGAAACGACCGAGGATAGGAAGGGTCACCACATTTATCATCGGTTCGAGTTCGAGGGAAGGAGATACCGGGTGGCCATGCTGTCCCACTCAGCTCGCGGACAATTACCCGATTTCTTGGTCTCCAACACGGCCAGGCGGCTGAAACTTAGCCGCGCGGAACTGGAAGACTTGGTGAACTGCCCTCTCAGTGGCGAGGAGTTCCGCAGGCTGTGGGCTACCAGATAGGTTCCCCAAACTCCCTCGATCCGGTCACTCAGCCAGGTATTTATCGAACCACGCCAGTGTCCGCGCTAGGTACTCCTCCCGCAGCTTGGGGTGCCCGATGCGAGGGAAGGCGTGGGAGCAGCCAGGAAACCGCACGAACTCCACCGCCTTGCCCAACCGCCTCAATACCGTGAAGTACTCCTCGCTCTGGGAGATAGGGCAACGGTGGTCGGACTCGCCGTGCAGCAGCAGCACCGGCGTGGCGACGTTTTCCGCGTAGGTGATGGGCGAGTGCTTGATCAACTTAGGCGCGGCATCCACCAGAGAGCCTCCCCACTGGGCCTCGCCGAAGCTTATCCCGATGTCCGACGTGCCGTACATGCTGTACAGGTCGATGCACGGCGCTCCGGCAACGGCGGCCCGGAACCGTTGGTTGTGGCCGATTGTCCAAGTGGTCATAAACCCGCCGTAGCTGTATCCATGGATTCCCAGCCTGCGGCTGTCCACGTAAGGGCGTTCGGCTACCAGGTCCACCGCCGCCATCAGGTCCAGGTAGTCCTCGCCGCCCCAGTCCTTGAGAACGGCTTTCATAAAGTCGTTGCCATAGGTGGAAGAACCCCTGGGATTAACCGCCAGCACCAAGTAGCCGGTGGTCGCCAGGACCTGTTGCACCGGAGCGAAGGAGTCGTAGAACGCCCCGTTCGGCCCCCCGTGGACGTCTAACAGCAACGGGTACTGCCGCTCCGGGTTGAAGTCGGGCGGGAACAACAGGCGGCACTCAATGTCGAAGCCTGCCCGGTGGAAGCTGAATTTTTCCAGGGTTGCCGGCGGATGCTCGTTCAGGTACGTATCATTCAAATGGGTTAACTGGGCGCTTTCTCCCGAAGCCACCGTTACCAGGTGGAGGTCCACGGGTGAGGTGGCGGACGAGGACAACAATGTAGCGCGTTCGGCATTCCTGTCCAACGTTATGGCGTTGGTCTGGCGACCTCCGCCGGCTACGGTACGCACTGGGCCGCCGGCCTCGGTTACCTCGAAAAGATACGACTCGCCGCAACGGTCTCCAAGAAAAAGAATGCGGCCGTCGTCCGTCCACCGCAACTCAGGCGGCTGACTGACGGAAGGGAACGCCAGGAGAGGCTTTATTGAGTCGTCGGTCAAGCGGCGCGGCGCCGTGCCCGGCTCCAGGATGTACAACCAGCCTTGCCACGCCACCAAGCCGTCAGGGTCCTCGGTGCCGATGGCCGCTAGGCGCCGGCCATCGGATGACCAAGCCAACCCTCCGGAACCTTGCAAACCCTCAGACCAAAGCACCGGTTCGCCTCCGGTGGCCGGTACGACGTAAATCTCAGTTAAGGCCCAGAAGTCGCGGTCTTCCCTCCGCCCCGAGATAAACGCTATACGGCTGCCGTCGGGGGACCACCTTGGCGAAGAATCGTCCCAATCCCCGTCAGTGATCTGTCGGACGGCGTTTCCAGTGAGGTCGGCCACGAACAGGTGGGCGTGGGCGTTGCCTCTCCAGCCCAAGGTGTCGTAGCGGTAGCGGATGCGCTCCACTACCGTCACTTGAGGCACGGAGTTGGAAGCGCCTTCCGGAGAGGGTGCGTCCGGGTCCACGTCTGCGCTGATAACCAAGCGCTTGCCGTCGGGCGACCAGGAAAACTCAAACACCTTGCCGGGAGCCCCGTCCAGCGGTCTGGCTTCCCCGCCGTCGGCGTCCATCACCCAGACCTCCCGGCCGCGCTGGCCGTCGGCCCGAAGGAATGCCAGGGTCCTGCCGTCGGGAGAGAACTTAGCCACGGAGTCCCGGTTGCCGCGGGTGAATTCCCGGGACGACCCGTCGCCGAGGTCCATCATTACGATACGGGACTTAGCCTCGATGACGTCCCCGCAGTCCACCCAAGACTGAGTATACGCCAACCGCCGCCCGTTGGGCGATATGGATGGGTCCGCCGCGCCCCGTAATTGGTAAACGATTTCAGGCGTGATGGGGTTGGTCATAGCTCTCTCCCCGGCCATAAGCGTAGTGGCTTTGATAGGAGACTATCCCAAAACCAATCAGTCTCGTTGATTTTCCCACGTCGCAGACTGGGGCTTATAGATTCCCGCCTGCGCGGGAATGACGGGTTGGGTGCAGCGACAAGTTTTGAGATAGTTTCTAATCCCCTCTCCCACAAGGAGAGGGGATTATTGCGCGGCCCTAAAGCTCGAAGGTCTTGTTCCATATGCCGGGCGATCCCGGCGCGTGGGTCATGAGGGGCCTGATACGAGCGGTGCTGGGGTCGATGTCCCTCTGCGCCAGCCACTCAGCGCTCTCCGATACCTTGTCGTGGGCCAACTCGTAGACCACGGCGTACTTGTGCTCGCCGCGCACGGACCGCCAGCGCCGTCCCCTGATGCAGCCCGGCACCTTTTCGTAGTTGGGGACGTAAATGCCGCTGTACCACTTGTTCCATTCGTCCTCATGTTCCGGGGGAATGTCCATGCGCCCTATCTGGAGTGTGGGCGCCATGCCGGACTCGGCGATCTCGGAGGTCAGTTCGGTCGGGTGGACCATTTCGAAGATGTAGTTCATGAAGTTGGTGCCGATCAGCGACGGGCTGACCCTCTGTCCCCACTCGGTGCGGGGGCGGTTCTTGAAGGCATCGGTGTTGATAACCTCGGGGCTTTCCAACTCGTAAAACGCCAAGTGGTTGGGGCCGCTACTCACCGCCTCGTACCGTGCGGCGCTCAATATTCCCGGCACGGACAAAAGCTCTGCCAAGTGCTCCTCGTTATACCAGCGGTTGAAGTCGTCTTCCTTGTCGGCGGGTATGTCGGCCATAACCATCATCATTGCGGTGCCTTTCTTATTGGCCATGTGGCGCCTCCTCAGTTTGGACTGTTTGAAGCCGAATCCATGCCATTATAGCGGGGAAATCACGACACTTGGGTTGAGGTCCGGACGGGGGCAGTACCGCAACGGGCTTATTCCGGCTGGATTCCCCTGATTTCACGCACCCGGACCAGGATGGCTTGTACTTCGACGTTAACGATATTCCGGTAGTCGGCGATGTCGGATATAGGATTTGATGTGGGGTGATAGTCCTGTGCCCCGGCGTATTGGTTGTAGATTGCACCGCCGATGCCTTGGCTGAATTGGAAATTCGGGTCCGCCCTCAGGGCATCCGCCGTAAGCTCGTTGATGTCATGGGTGCGGTCATATGCGTTTTGGGTGGCGGAGATCAAAGCCTTAAGCGCGTGTTCCATCGCGCCTTGGGCGTGTTGCCCTATCATGTCGTCGTCCTGGCCGGTGTCGATCAAGGCATTAAATGCGTTGAGGTGTTTTTCCGCGTGGCGGTAGCGTTCATTGGTAACCGTCCACTCGTATTCGTAGTCATTCTCACTGTCGTGGTTGTATCCACTACTGTAGTCTCCGGTGTCGCGGGACATCATTACTCCGTCTCTTAAAGCCCTGGCCACCAGGTGGTTAACGCTGCGGCGCATCTTGTTGAATTCGTCGGAGGTTTTCCAAATGATTTGTACCGGGACCGCTTGCCGGTAAAGTTCCTGGGCGGAGGTTTCGGCTTGATTGCGGGTCCTGGATTCCTGCTCTTCAGACGGCGGGTGTTCCTGCACCAGCATAATGTCTATGTCGGAATGTCCGTCCTCGTAGTCACCCCTGGCCCGGGAGCCAAAGAGGATCGTACGTTCCGGCTGTTCGGTTCGGTGCAGGCAGCGGGCGATCTCGAACGCTCTCGGGTCGCAATTTGTTGTAGTCATTCCAACTTCCTGCGTGGGGATCCTCAGAATGCCTATGATAACATCCCGACATTTTCGCCCTCGGTGAGGTATGGTACAATCCATCCATCTCGTGACAGACCTATTCCCGTAGAGAGGTGGTTGTAATGGCCTCTAACATTGTTCTTTCCAACACCGAATACAAGGTTGTTGGCACTCGGCCCATCAGGCATGACGGGACCGATAAAGTGACCGGTCGCGCCAAGTACGGCGGTGACTATCATGCAGCCGGGCTGTTGCATGGCAAGGTGCTGCGAAGTCCCCATGCCCATGCCCGCATCAAGTCCATCGACGTGAGCAAGGCCCGCGCCTACCCCGGCGTCAAGTCGGTCATCACCGGCGCCGACATGCCGGTGGCCAAGATGGACTCTCCCGGCCGCAGCGCCCGGTTCGCGAGCGAAAACCTGCTGGCCAACCAGAAAGTCCTTTACAAAGGCCATCCGGTGGCGGCCGTGGCGGCGATTAACGCCCACGTTGCCGCCAGTGCGGTGGACTTGATTGAGGTGGAATACGAGGTCCTTCCCGCATACGTCGAAGTCCGGGAAGCTATGAAAGACTCGGCCACCCTGTTGCATGACGACGTCACCACGACGGAGTTGGGGGAACGCACCGACAAGCCCAGCAACATTGCTTCTCACCTGCGGTACGAGCAGGGCGATATAGACAAGGGGTTCGAGGAAGCCGACATCATAGTGGAGCGGGAATTCAGCACCGCCACCGTCCACCAAGGCTACATCGAGCCACAAAACGCTACCGCTCTTTGGAACGCCGACGGCCACGTGACCGTGTGGACCAGCACCCAGGGCGCATTCACCGCAAGGGATGCCTTGGCAGGGGCGTTGGACCTTCCGGTATCCAAGATAACCGTGGTGCCCATGGAAATTGGAGGCGGGTTCGGCGGGAAGATTCCGATATACCTTGAGCCGCTGGCCGCGCTGATGTCCCAGAACACCGGGCAGCCGGTGAAGATGATCATGTCGAGGGACGAAGTCTTCGAGTCTACCGGCCCGACGTCCGGCACTTACATCAAGGTCAAGATGGGCGCCAAGAATGACGGTACAATCGTCGCGGCTTACGCCGATATGGCCTATGAGGCCGGCGCTTTCCCCGGCTCGATGGTTTCGGCAGGAGCCCAGTGCATCTTCGCGCCCTATAACATCGAAAACATGAAGGTCGACGGCTACGACGTTCTGGTCAACAAGCCCAAGACCGCCGCTTACCGGGCGCCCGCCGCGCCCAACGCCGCCTTCGCCGGCGAGGCGGTAGTGGATGAGATCAGCGAGAAGCTGGGGATGGACCCCATTGAGTTCCGGCTGCTGAACGCCTCCAAGGAAGGCACTCGCCGTGTCGACGGCCCGGTCTTCCCGGTAGTTGGCAATATTGAAGTCTTGCAAGCGGCCAGGGAGTCGGAGCAGTACCAGACCAAGTTGGAAGGCCCTTACCGGGGCCGGGGCGTCGCTACCGGTTTCTGGTTCAACATAGGCCTCCAGTCCAGTTGCTCCATCGGCGTCAACGCCGACGGCACCATCACCTTGGTAGAGGGTTCCACCGACATCGGCGGCTCACGAGCCTCCATCGCCATGCAGGCGGCCGAAGCGCTTGGTATTGCCGCCGAGGACGTGCATCCCAGCGTTGGGGACACCGATTCCGTCGGCTACACATTCCTGACCGGCGGAAGCCGGGTGACCTTCGCCAGCGGCTGGGCTGCGTATGAATGCGCCCAGGACATCAAGAAGCAGATGATCGAAAGGGCCGCCACCATCTGGGAAGTGGACAAAGACGATGTGGACATGGACGACGGGACGTTCCACCACAAGTCCGACCCCGACCTCAGCATGACCTTCAAGGAGTTGGCGGAGCAGTTGAACAGCACCGGCGGGCCCATTTCCAGCCAGGTGAGCGTGGACCCCAGGGGCTCAGGCGGAGCCTTCAGCACCCACATCGCCGACGTTGAGGTGGACCCGGAGACCGGAAAGGTCACTATCCTTGATTACACCGCGGTGCAGGACGCCGGAAAGGCCATCCACCCCAGCTATGTCGAGGGACAGATGCAGGGTGGTGTGGTCCAAGGCATAGGCTGGGCGTTGAACGAAGAGTACTTCTTCAATAAGGACGGCCAGATGGCCAACTCCAGCTTCCTGGACTACCGGATGCCTACCAGCTTGGACCTGCCGATGATCAGCACCATCATCGTCGAGGTCGCCAACCCAGGGCATCCCTACGGCGTCCGCGGCGTGGGCGAAGTGCCCATAGTTCCCCCGATGGCTGCCATCGCCAACGCCATTCAGAACGCAATCGGCGTCCGGATGGAAGACCTGCCAATGTCCCCCGGAGCCATACTCGAGGCTATCTGGAAGAAAGTGGGCCGGCAAGCCGCGGACTAGTTATCTGGACCACCGAAGCCAGGCCCTCCTGTGAGTGGCCTGGCTTTTTTGTGCCCAAAATAATTCCGATGGGAGGAAACGTCATGGCTAGAGTGACCTTGGCTACCAGGGAAAACATGACCCCTGCCGACCAAGCAGTATGGGACGAGATCGAGACTACCCGCGGCGGTGTGGCCCGCAACTACGCTGCGTTGCTCAACAACGCACAAGCAGCCGGCAACCTGGCTACTCTTGGCGGATACGCCCGGTTTGAGACGCCCTTGGACCCCAGGGTGAAAGCGTTCGCCATTCTTACGGCCGCCCGCGAAGCGCGGGGCCATTACGTGTGGACGGTGAACCAACGGGCGGCCCACGAGGCCGGGCTGACCGATGATGAAATTAACGCCATCCTGGAGTTTCGCGCCCCGGTCGGCTTGCAGCAGAAAGACGCTGAGGTCGTCCAGTTCGTCCTGGAGTTGCTGCGCCAGCACCGTGTTTCGGACAAGAGCTTCGAGGCGCTCAGGGCGCAGGTCGGCGACGCCGGCATAATCGACGTGCTGGTGGTATCCGGCTACTACCACACCCTGGCGCACAGCCTTCAGGCGTTGGAAGTGGAATTGCCGGACGGGGTAGAAACGGCGTTGACCTACTTGGGGTAAGGCGCAACGGGCCGTTCAAACGAGAGGGCTTAACAAAAAAGGAGCGGCCGGCTCGCCGAAGCGAAGAAGCCGCTGAAGGAGCGGCCCACTGCCGGTCGCTGAGATGTGCATCTTACCCCTTCGCGGAGGGTGGGTCAACCTGACATTTGTTCGCTTTATTCGTAGCTGTTCAGGTTTAGCTCCGCGTCCAGTGGTGAACTCGTTCACTGAGAATGGGATTGCATGAGAATGGATGGCGCCAGCGGTGTGCTATCATGGCAGTAATTCAACCGCTTGACTCCTTGGCCCAGCGGGGAAGAGGCTTATCGATGACGACAAGGTTGCCGCCGCCCTTCGACAAGTTGAAGCGGAACATCACCGGACCTTCCGACCTGGATTCGGCAGACCTTCCCGCCGACCCCGTCCACGGCGTCTTGCCGGACCCGGGCGCCCCTGACGACTACGAACCGTTACCCGACGCCATGCAGCAAGAGACCGACTTCCTTTACGCCGTCACAACCTTGCAAGCCTTCTTCTGGGGACGCCCCGGAGTCCTGGTCAGCGGCGATACGCCGGTGTACTACATCGACGCCGAGGGCATCCAACAGATAGTAAGACCGGACTGCTACGTTTCCTTCGGCATTAATCCTATTTCGGTCCGCCGCCGCAACGGCTACTTCATCAGAGAGGCGGGCAAACCGCCGGATTTTGTGCTGGAAATAGCCTCGGAAAGCACCTACGCCAACGATACGGGTTTCAAGCGGGAACTGTATGCCCGCTTGGGAGTAGCGGAATATTGGCGGTTTGACGCCTCCGGTGGAGACCTGTACCCCGAAGCGCTGGCTGGGGAGCGACTGGTCAATGGGGAGTACGTTGGGATTGAAACGGTGCGGGACACTGACGGAGTGGTCCGAGGGCACAGCGATTGGTTGGGGTTGGACCTGTGCTGCGACAACGGAGAATTGCGTTACTATAATCCTGCAGCGGGGGAGTACCTGCGGAACCTGCGAGAGGCGGAATCAGCCCGCTTGGAAGCCCTGAGCCGCGCTGAGGCTGCGGAGGAGCGGGTACGGCAACTCGAAGAACAGTTGGGCCGACGCTTGGATAATGTTTAGTGCCGGGGGACCATAGCCCCAGTCCTCAGGTGACAACAGGACAAACCTCTCCATCAAGGAGGATGACACAAATGGCTGATTACGTTTACTTGGTGCAAATGGACATTCCCGAGGAGTTGGAGGACGACTTCAACCGGATATACGACACCCAGCACATTCCCAATATCCTAACGGCAAAGGGCGTCCACGGGTGCACCCGTTACAAGCTGGATTCCACCGACGTGGAAGGGGTTGCCAGGTACGCCGCTCTCTACGACGTAGATTCCCCGGACGTGCCCCAATCGGAGAGTTGGAAGACGGAGTCGGACAAGGGGGACTGGATAACCATGATCCGGCCCCACACCTTGAACCGCTCCCACATAACGTTCAAGAAGATAACCTGATAGCGGCGGTCAACCGGCCGCGACGCAGGTAATAGTCCGCAGCACTCCCGGGACCCCCTGAACGTTGGAGGTCACCAACTCGGCTATGGTGCTCATATCCGGCGCTTCGGCTAGAGCAATAACGTCGAAAGCGCCGGTGATGACGTCCGCGTACTGTAGCTGGTCAAAAGCCCGCAGCGTACTGGCCACAGTCCGGGACCGCCCAACCTCGGTCTCGATTAGAATAAAGGCCCTCATAGCCACCGGCTTCCCCTGTCGGTTGATTTTGCCTTGATGGCCGCCGGGCATAGAAGGCCCGGCAGCGTAACCTTACGGATTACGGACTCCTGGTCCCGCTAGTTGGGGATGCAGGCGGTTGAAGTTACTTCCACCAAGGTGTCGGCTGCGCCAAAAGTTACCACTATGGCGGTGCGCGCCGGTCGGTCGTCCGTGAAGTATTCCATGTAGACTTCGTTGAAGGCCGCCATGTCTTCGGTGCGGGACAAGTAGCAGGTGTTGGTCATCACGTTGTCCAAGGATGTGCCTGCCGCCTCCAGGATCAGCTTGATGCGGTCCAGGGTGTTACGGGTCTGCTCCTTGATGCCGTTGCCCATCTCTCCCGTGGTTGGGTGGCGTCCGGTGCAGCCTTGGACGAACACCATGTTCCCGAACCTAGTGCCTTGAGACAGATGCGGGGGGTTAGGCGGTAGCTTGTCGCTGGTGATGATTTCCTTCTTCGCCATTGCTTCACATCCTCAATCAACTTCAGTGCTCCCGCCATCCGCACCGGGCGATAGTAGATTCCCGCCCTTATCGGAGGCTGAAGCTGCTTCATTATATCCCCACGTCTAGGGGTGTCAAACACGGACTAACGCCGGTGACCAATCCCGGCGCTTGATCCAGGCTCCAACCCGCTGGCGGGGGCGCTCTGAAGCCCACGCCTAATCCTTGTTGCAAGGGGAATGGCAAAGCCGCTAAAATGGCGCAAGAGTTGTCTTCGGTGGTGGGCCGACCGGACACCTTGCCGGAATGGCGTTGTGCGCTTTTTGCACCGGCGCCTTGGGTGCGTTGCCATCGAAAATGGAAGGGGGATGCTAGATGGCCAATGTTGAGGTAGGAAGTATCAGAAATGTGGCGCTATTATCGCATAGCGGCACAGGCAAAACGTCCCTTTGCGAATCGCTGTTGTTTAACGTTAAAGCCGTCACCCGCATTGGACGGGTAGAGGACGGCAACACCGTTTCCGACTATGAGCCGGAAGAGGTGAAGCGGAACAGCAGCGTTCAGACTACATTGGTGCCTTGTGCCGGAGACGGGTTCAAGGTTAACTTCCTGGATACACCCGGCTACGATGATTTTCTGGGCGAGGTCGTCGCCGCCCTACGCGTTGTCGAGGGTGCGGTGCTCATGTTGGCCGCTCCCTCAGGAGTAGACGTAGGCACCGAACGGTCCTGGAAGATGTGCGAACAAGCCGGGCTGCCCCGGATGTTCTTGATCAACAAGATGGACCGAGAGAACGCCAGCTTCTCCCAGTGCGTGGCTGAAATCCAGTCGACCTTCGGCAATCATTGCGTCCCTCTGCAAGTCCCCATAGGCGACGCACAGGACTTCAAAGGCGTTGTCAGCGTTATCAACCCGCCCGCCGACGTTTCCGCGGATGTAGCGGCCGAGTTGTCTGCGGCCTGGGACCGGTTGATCGAGGCTGCCGCCGAGAGCGACGACACCTTGGCCGACAAATACCTCGAGGGCGAGGAACTGACTACCGCAGAGGTGATAGCGGCCGTACGCGCCGGGGTCCAGAACGGCGCCTTGGTGCCCATTCTGGCGAGTTCGGCCACTAACAATCTGGGCGTCGACGAATTCCTCGACATGGTCCGGGAGTTCCTGCCGTCGCCGGTAGACGGGCGGACACCTCCGGTAGCCGAGGGTGACGATTCGCCGGCGGCCGACCCCGAAGGCCCGTTGGCGGCCTTCGTGTTCAAGACTACGGCGGACCCTTTTGTGGGCAAGCTCTCGGTCTTCCGAGTTTACCGCGGCGCCATCAAGAGCAACTCCGAGGTCTGGAACCCGGTGCGGCAGCAGTCGGAGCGTATCGGCCAATTGTACTTGCCCAAGGGGAAGGCCCAGGAAAACGTCGCGGAAGTAGCTGCGGGCGACATCGGAGCCATCGGCAAGCTGTCGGAGACTCTGACGGGCGACACCCTTTGCCAGCGCGACAATCAGGTCACAATAGAAAGCATAGAGTTCCCGGTTGGCTTCTTCCGGGTTGCGGTTGCGCCGGCAACCAAGTCAGACTTGGACAAAATGTCCACCTCTTTGGCCCGCATCGTCGAGGAGGACCCAACCTTGCGGTATTCCAGGGATGTCGACACCGGCGAGTCATTGATCACCGGCTTGGGCGACGCTCAGATTGACGTGGCGATGGACAAGATACGCCGCAAGTTTGGCGCCGACCTCAAGGTAAAGATGCCGCGCGTCGCTTATAAGGAGACTATCACCAGGGTAACCCAAGCCGAGTACCGGCATAAGAAACAGTCCGGCGGCCATGGTCAGTACGGCCACGTTCTCATCCGTTTGGAGCCTCTGGACAGGACTGAGGGCTTCCAGTTTACGAGCGAGGTGGTTGGCGGAAAGGTCCCAAGGGAGTACTTCCCGTCGGTGGAAAAGGGCGTCTCGAAGGCCATGGACGAGGGTGTGTTGGCGGGGTTCCCGATGGTGGACATGAAAGCGGTGCTCTACGATGGCAGCTACCACGATGTGGACTCTTCCGGCATGTCTTTCGAGATCGCTGGCAACCAAGCGATGCGGAAGGGCGTGTCGGCAGCCGGACCAATACTGCTTGAACCGATTATGAAGTTGAACGTTACCGTGCCCGATGCTTATACCGGTGAGGTTATGAGCGACTTGAACGGCAAGCGGGCGCGTATTCTGGGCATGAACCCGGGCGAGGGTTACACTGAGATCGAGGCCGAAGTGCCCCAAGGCGAAGTGCAGCGTTACTCCCAGGACCTGCGGTCGGTAAGCCAGGGCCGGGGTTCCTATACGTTGGTATTCGACCATTACGAGGCCTTGCCCCAGAACCTGGAGGGCAGGGTGATAGACGAAACCAAACGTGCCCGGGAGGAAGAGAAGGTCTAACACGTTACCTCGGCCTCCAAAGAGGGCCGAAGGTCAAAAAGGCCGCTCTTCCAGAGGGAGAGCGGCAGAGGGAGGGGCGCCGGATGCTTTTAGTGAGTCCGGCGTCTTTTGCCGTGATGTAGTGTATTGGACCCTTACTGATTACCATATATGGTGTTCCGCCTTGACAAGCACATGGCCGAGCAGGGTTTAATACCTCCCACCAGAGGTATGTATGACGACTCCAATTAGCGACGACCGTTTCACGCACCTGCACATCCACACTGAATACAGCATGCTGGATGGCATCAGCCGTATCCCCCAGTTGGTGGCCCAAGCCAAGGAAATGGGGATGGACTCCTTGGCCATAACCGACCACGGCTCCATGTACGGGGTGGTGGATTTTTACTTGGCCTGCAAGGAGGCGGGCATCAAGCCGATCATCGGCTGCGAGGTCTACGTCGCAAAAGGCAGCCGGTTCGACAAGAGCCCTAACGAACGCAGCCCTTACCATCTCGTGCTGCTGGCGCGTAACAACGAGGGCTACCGCAACCTCATGCAGTTGGTCACGCGCGCTCACGTGGACGGGTTCCACTACCGTCCTCGAATTGACCGCGAGTTATTGGAGCAGAACAGCGCGGGGCTCATCGCACTATCCGGGTGCGCTTCAGGGGAAGTACCCCGCCTTATTGTTGAAGGCAACCTTGACGAAGCCGCCAAAGTTGCCCGGTGGTACAAGGACGTGTTCGGCGACGGGTACTTCTTTGAGTTGCAACATCACGAGCACGTGGAGCAGCTTCCGGAAATCAACCGAGGCTTGGTTACCTTGAGCAGCCAGTTGGACATCCCCTTGGTGGTTACCAACGATGCTCACTACGTGAAACAGGCGGAGGCGCCGCTGCAGGACGTTTACATCTGTATCCAGACCAATACGACGGTGCAGGATGAAAAGCGTCTGCGCATGGAGGACGAGTCTTACTATGTGAAAAGCCCCTTGGAGATGGCGGAGCTTTTCCCGGACTTTCCTGAAGCGTTGAGCAACACCAATCTGATTGCCGATATGTGCGATGTGGAGCTCAACTTCGACCAGACCCACCTGCCCAAGTACCCGGTGCCCGGAGACGCCAGCGCCGATGAATACTTGGCTCAACTGTGCTGGGACGGATTCAAGCAGCGCTATCCATCGGCGCCGGACGAGGCCGTGAAGCGGTTGGAGTATGAGCTGGAGGTCATCAAGCACACCAGCTTCGCCAATTACTTCCTGGTAGTTTGGGACATCATCAAGTTCGTACGCAAGAGCGAAATCCTGTACGGTGTGCGGGGCAGCGCGGCAGCCAGCGTGGCCCTCTACTGTTTGAACATCACCAATGTCGATCCCTTGGAATACCGGCTGGTCTTTGAACGGTTCCTGAACCTTGAACGCAAGGAAATGCCCGACATAGACCTTGACTTCCAGGACGACCGGCGAGACGAAGTGTTGCACTACGTCATCGACAAATACGGCAGAGAGAAGGTCGCCCAGATCATCACTTTCGGCACGCTGGGAGCAAAGGCCGCGCTGCGCGACGTGGGACGCGGTTTGGGCATGACCTACAACGAAGTGGACCGGATCGCCCGCATGGTGCCATTCAAGGCGCGCACCCTGGAGGACGCCCTTCGGGTCAACCCGGAGTTCCAGGAGGTTTACGATTCCGACCAGGTAGTGCACAAATTGGTGGATACCGCCCAAGGACTGGAGGGCATCGTCCACCACGTCAGCACCCACGCCGCCGGGGTGCTTATCGCGGAGGACCCGCTGGCGGAAACGGTGCCGTTGCAGCGTCCCAGCAGGGGTGACGAGAGCAGCCCGGTGCTGATGACCCAGTACTCCATGGACCCGGTCGCCAAGTTGGGCCTGCTGAAGATGGACTTCCTTGGCCTTACCAACCTGACCATCCTTGACCGCGCGGTCAAGTTGGTGGAGAAAAACCAGGGAATCAAGATTGACCTCGACCGGCTCCGGTTGGACGATAAGCCGACCTTTGAGTTGCTTTCCTCGGGCAACACCACCGACCTGTTCCAATTGGAAAGCGCCGGAATGCGGCGGTACATCAAGGAGTTGAAGCCCTCCAACTTAGGCGACATCGCCGCGATGATAGCCCTCTACCGGCCGGGGCCGATGGAAAACATCGACTCTTTTATCGCTGCGAAGTACGGACGCATCCCCATCACCTACCCGCATCCCAGTTTCAAGGATTTGCTGGACGAGACCTACGGCATCATCGTTTACCAGGACCAGGTTCTGCTCATCCTGCAACAGTTCGCCGGGTACACTCTTGGCGAGGCCGACATTGTTCGCAAGGCCATGGGCAAGAAGATAGCCTCCTTGATGGCCGCCGAAAGGGAGCGGTTCGTGTCCGGCGCCCTTACCAACGGCTATGACTCAGACGTGGCAAGGACTATCTTCGACCTCATAGAGCCCTTCGCCGGGTATGCGTTCAATAAGGCGCACAGTATCAGCTACGCCCTGATTTCGTACTGGACGGCCTACTTCAAGACCCACTACCCGCTGGAGTACATGGGGTCGGTGTTGAACTCCCGGATGGACCACCCTGAAAAGATGGTGACCTCGATCAACGAGTGTTTCCAACTGGGAATCCCGGTGTTGCTGCCCGACATCAACAAGTCCGACGAACTGTTTGCAATTGACGAAGGAGACGGGACTGCTCCGGGGTTGCGTGTAGGCTTGGCGGCCGTAAAGACCGTGGGTGAAAGCGCCGTCCGCCCTCTTTTGGAGGAGCGTGATGCCAACGGGCCGTACAAGTCTATCGACGACTTTTGCCGCAGGGCCAACGGGGGTGGGTTGAACCGGCGCACTATGGAAAGCTTGGCTAAAGCCGGCGCCTTCGACTCGCTGGCGCCCCGCGGGGCGGTCCTTGGCGCATTGGACCAGATTGTCGCCCTTGCTCAACTGGAGGCCCGCAACCGTGATTCAGGTCAATCGAGCCTCTTTTCCGACCCCAACGGCGATGCCGACGGCGGTGCCCTTCCGGGCGTCGATTTGAGTAATTTCGACGTTTCTTCTGAGCAAAAGGTTGCTTGGGAGCAGGAACTGTTGGGTGTTGCTCTTTCCGAGAACTCCCAGAGGCGGTTGGCTGCCCTCAATACGGGCACTGCGTTCAACTCGATGGACCAGTTGGAAGATGAGATGCAAGGCCAGACGCTCTCGGTCCTGGGCTACGTGTCGTCGGTTACGGAGCGGTACACCAAGGAACAAAAGAAGTTCCTGGTGGTGGCGATGGAGTTGCTTGGCGGGTCGTTGGAGGTGGTGGTCTGGCCCAACGTTTTGGAGCAAACCCAGGACAAGTGGGTCCAAGGGGCCATACTGCTGGTTACGGGCAGATTGCAACTCCGCAACGACCAGTTGACCTTGGCCTGTGACAAGGTGCAGCAATACCAGGAAGACGGTATGCCGCCGCCAAGCGCCAATGGCAACGGCAAACACCGGGCCAACGGGAATAACGGCGCAGCTTCTGCCGCGTCCAACGGCGTTTCCTCCAACGGGGCAGCGGCCAACGGTCACAAGAACGGGCCGGCTGGAGGCCAACAAGCGTCATCCCGGCAACCGGCAGAGGAGAAGACTTCCAACGGCGCAGGACCTCGAACCGTGTCTCTGGCAGTGAAGGAGTCGGACAACGCCAGGGAGGACGCCCACTTGCTTCGGGAAGTGATCGGTGTGCTTCTTGAGTATTCCGGCCATGATCGGGTGAACCTGGACATCAAGACCGTGGCTGGTCGTGTGCTGATGGAACTCCCAACGGTGAGCACCAGCTATTGCGAGGAGTTGGACCGGCGAGTATCGGAATTGCTGGGCGCGGAGTCAGTAAGGCTATACGTGGAAGCGCCACAGTAGGTTGAGACGGTTAACCGGCGCAGTGGGGCTTGGAAACTAACTTGGGGTAGACGACAGACTCTTGTCGCTGACCGAGGCCTATGGATTCCCGCCTGCGCGGGAATGACGGGCGTGTGGGGCAATGGCCGGCCTGTACAAGAATGACGGGCCCGCACAGGAATGGCTGGCCTGTATGGGAATGACGGGCCTGCGAGGCGATGGCCGGTTGGGGACGGGTTGGGCGCTGCGACGAGTTTTGAGGTACTTCCTTAGCCCAGGAACTCCCGGATTACTTGCGCCAACTCCGCTGGCTTGTGGTAGCCGATGTCGTGGATGGTTTCTGCAATCCAGTGGACGCGGCCGTTCTGCAGGGCTTGCCCCGCCGCCGCCACCATCTGTTCTCGCCTTACGGCGAAGTCCGAGCCTGCGTTTTGAGGTCTTGGCCCGGCGGCCACTATCATGGCCGGGCACACGATTCTGGGCAGGATGGACGAGGGCGGATGGTCCCACATAGCCCGGATTACCTGAATGTGGTTGGTTGGTTTCAAGATGTCCCGGATCTGGCCCTCTTCGTCCTCGTATACCATGGTCTGGAGGACCCGCTCCAAGTCGTCGGACCAGCAGTCGGCCAACTGCGTTCGCAACCTGTCCAGGAACTCATCCCGAGTGCCTGCAACGTTGCGCGGCCTGACACGATGGGACCACTCCTCCCAAGTAGTATCGCCTCCGGCTTGGCCCCCCAGAAAACCTCCGTCGATCATCACCACCTTGGTGACCCGCTCCGGACGGAGGCCCGCCAAGTGAGTGGCTACGTTGCCCCCCCAGGAATGGCCCAGGACAGCCGCCCGGGCAATGCCCAAGTGGTCCATCAACCCCGTCACGTCGTCTGCGAGGGTCTCCCAATCGTAGCCGCTGTCGGCTTGAGTGGTCTGGCCGTGGCCTCGCTGGTCCGGCGCCACTACCCGGTAGTGGTCTCGCAGCAGGGGCGTTACGATGTCGTACCAGTTGGCCGAGGACGCCAGACCGTGCAGGGCCATCACCGGCGCTCCGTCCCCTCCCCAGTCCAGGTAGCGCATCCGCAAATCACCAACGTCCACCCAACATTCGGCAGGTCCCTTGGAAACGTGTTCTGGCGTGGTCAATTCAAACCCTCCAAGTAAAAGTGACTTTAACCGCAGAACAAGCAGAGACTGCGGAGCATTCCATGGTTTTCTCGGCGTTCTCTGCGCGCACCGCGGTTAATTGCCACTCGTAAGACTTTCAAACTCCAGCAACCGCGCCTTTACTCGTAGCCCACCGGCGCCGTAGCCGCGAAGGTCCCCATTGCTGGCGATCACCCGGTGGCAAGGGATAATCAAGGCGAAGGGGTTCTTGGCCATGGCTTGTCCTGCGGCCCGCGCAGCCAAGGGGCGCCCTGCTTCGGCGGCAAGCCATGCGTAAGTCCGCGTTTCTCCCGGGGGGATTTGCCGGCATGCCGACCAAGCCGCCCCGAAGAAGGGGGGTGCGCCGCTCATATCCAGGGCTATTCCGTCGAGTGCGGTCGTCTCACCCTCAAAGTACCGTTCAAAGCAGCCTCGAACATCCAGAAAGCTCTCCATGTCCTCCACTGCGCCGTCCAGAGCGCGCCCCAAGTCTTCAATCACTTCCTGAGGAGACGGCTTGAAGCTAAGCTTGCGCAATCCCTTATCCGTTCCAACCAGTCCTATCCAACCCAGTGGAAACTCGATCAGGCAATACTTGTCTTCCGGCATATTTCCCTCTCAAAATTAACTGCGACGCAGGCAGAGAGCGGCGATGAAACAGAGGCATACTCCGCGATCTCTGTGGTGAAAGCGGCTGTCACAGCGTCCGCGGGCGGAAAATGCGCAGCAACAGGGCCGACCGAAGCCGTATCCATGCTTGCATCAATTGAAGCCGCTGGTCTGCGTCCAATTCCTTGTTGCCGTAGACTTGGCTCACGTAGTGTCCGGTAATAACCGACACCTGTTCCCGGTACTCAGGCAGGGCTTCAACCAAACGCCGTTGATACTGGTACGGTGTATGGTAGGCCGCCGGCCGTACCGCCCCAAGGGTCGCCAGCAACGCCATCCGGCGGAACGCTACTCTGGGGTCTTCGGACGCGACCATGAACCTCCGCCACAGCAGCGCCAGAACCCCCGCCACTGCCAGCACGCAGACCAGCGCTATCAACGCCCACAGGAGGACGCCGGCCAACCGCGCGCCGAAGGTCAGCGGCCCGAGGGTATTAAATTGGTCCGGGTTGTTGGATAACGCCGGATCGCACTCGCCAATATCCTCCAAGCACTCCTCGTCATCGATCTCGTCGGAGATGAACAGGGTGGAGGTATCTTCTTCCTCTTCCGGTTGTACGGCGACCGGGATGGCCCGTCCCGGCGTTGCTTCATAGGATATCCAGCCGTAGTTCGGCACGTAGACTTCCAGCCACCCGTGGCTATTGGAGTCCAATACCACGTAAATATCCTGGTCTCTCACCTTGTTGCCGGCGGTGTAGCCGGTGACCATGCGGGCCGGGATGTCCACCGACCGCAGCATGACCGTCATGGCAGACGCGAAATACTCGCTGTAACCCTGTTTCTGCTCAAACAAGAAGTGGTCGACTCCATCGGCGTCGAAAGGAGGCGGCTCCACAGCCAGCGTGTAAGGGAATTTCGTGGTCAGGTGTTCTTTAATGGCCTCGGCTTTGTCGTAGGGAGTCTCCGCGTCGGCGGTCACGGTTGCGGCAAGGTCCCGCACCCGCTGGGGCAGACTGTCGGGAAGCTGAAGGTACCGCTGGGTTACCCACGCGGGATAATCGTCTCCGGCAGTACGCAACTGGGCGGGCGTAGCATTGGAGACCGACGACGTGACCGTGTAGGTTTCCCTGGCCTTGACTTCCTTTTCGCTGCGCACTGACAACACATCGGGCCGGAGCGGGATCACGTCCGCCACTATCGCTTCGTCGATCCGGCCTCCTTGTGCCCTGGTCACTCCGACCAAGTGTAAGTTGCTGTCCAGCAGAGAGGACAGGGCTGAGAGTTTCATATCCGGCCCGCGCTGGTGGATAGCTTGGTACAGTTTCGTGGCTGCCTCTTCCACCGGCGGGGGTAAGAGATCCCTGGTCAGCACTCCTGTGAAATCCACCGAATATGTGGGGGATTCGTAGGTCTCGATCTGCACCGGCCGGTCAACGTCGACTACCTGGGTCCCGGCAAACAGGTTGTTGGAGTTGTACATTGGGGTAACGGAGTAGCTGACTTCAAACCGCCCTTCGTATGGTTGAAGCGATGATATAGGAGGAGCCCATCCCACCGGTCTCATAACAGTGTTGTCGGACTTCCAGCCTTTAGGAGTGTAAGTGGCGTAGGTCCTGGCCTTCCAGTACATCGGCACTTGAGATTCAACCCACAGGACCTGAGATTGGGTAGGGTTGATCTCGCCCTGGAAGGCCAGCACGTCCCCCCAGATTCGATACCCCAGCGGCTTCCGCGCGGGAAGACCGGCGAAGAGGCGGTTGAAGTCGGCCTCGAAGCTCTTCAGCGGCGTCCGCATGTATTCGTAAGCGTCGTTGGTGGGGCCGAATTTGCCGCCGGTCGGTATAGCATAGAAAGCCACCACTATTACCACAAGGGCGAGCAGGAAAGTGTCGGAGATCGAAAGGGCTCCCAAGTGGCCGTCATAAGTGACGTTTCTCTCATCCCATTCCCGGCGCCGCCGAACCGACTGCACCCGCGCAATCAACAGCAGTCCGGTGAACAGGTAGAAGAGCAGAAAACGGCTTGCCTCAGGGGGTAGATAGGTGAGGTTCGACAGCAAGCCCATGCCGCCCAGCACGAACACGCCCCAGAAGTTCCTGTAACGGCAAAACAGCCAAGTGGCTAGGAAACCGGCTATCCAGGTTGCGCACATAATGCCGAAGGCAAAGGGGACCGAGTCGATGTTGATTGACCCGGTCTCCGCGGCTTCCCACCAGAGGCCCAACCGGGTCCAAAGCTGTGCGGCGTTGGTCACCGCAACTTCCCGCGACTGGAAAGAGGTAATCTGCCAAACAACGGCCAATAGCCCCAAGGCGGCTCCGATGGGCAACGTCAGGATGCCCCACCAAGGCAACCGCGCCAGCAGGATGCCGGCCACCAAGGCCATCAACAGCAACCCTTTGAGGTCGGGCAACGGCACCCAGTTGGCTTCTTCGACGGACCAGATGACCACCAACAGGTTCAACGCGAGGACGCCAAGGGCCATCCAGCCGTCGGAGGGCCGGAAAAACCGCGCCACGGCAATCAGGCCATGCAACGGGTTAAACGCCGCCGGACGCTCTCTTACCGCGACCGCTTCAACCAGCGCGTTGAAGTTCATCCCGCAGCCCCCGTGACGCTCGCTTGCCGCGTCTCGCTTACAACGGACTCCCGTCGCCCCAAGGGTATTCGCAGGGCTTCGTTCAGAGATTGGCCTCTTTTGGCGATGTAGGCTCCGATGTCGTTGTCGAAGAGGTAGTCAATCAGGAATCTCTGCTCTCTTGACCCGCCGAATTCCTGGGGGTCGATAAGCACCACCGCAACGTTGACTCCCTTTCGGCGCAGGTCGTTAAGGGCCGGTACCCACTCCGCCCCGGCGGATGGGGTTATCACCGTCAAGGTGTTGAACCGGCTTAATTGACCGCGCAAATCGTATAGGTACCTTTCCAAGGATACAGAGCCGTTGGCTCGCATCTGCGCCAAGGACTCGAACAACCTTCCTTGGTGCTCCGGGCTGCTGTCGGGCCGGAAAATGTAGGTGTTGTCGCTGTTGGACGCCAAGCCCACCGGCATGGACAACTCCACCAACTTCGAAATCAGGGACGCCGCGATGGTCACGCCCAGTTCCTCGGTGTTGTCCGACTCGTCATTGGAGGATGGGTGTGAGGAGCGCTGCATGTCCAGCAACACCCAAGCGTCTGCCGATTGGCCCAGGTCGAACTCCTTCACCATGAGGGTGTTCATGCGGGCAGTGTAGGGCCAGTGAATACGCCGAAAGCTGTCCCCGTGGACGTATTCCCTGACCGATGAAACGTCGGTAGTTATCTGGCTGACGTAATGGCTTGTCCGGCTCTCGCTGGGCAAGTTGGCCAAGCGCAAGTCCAAGTCCGGCAGCGGCTCAATGGCGGGGAAGACTATGAACGGCTCGGGCTCTCCAAACAGGCGCCGGAACCGGAAGATCCCCAGAGGGTCCTGCCCTACTACCTCCACCTGCCCAACGTGGTAGAGGCCTCGCCTGCTCAGGTAAGTCTCGGTGCGCCAAGTGCGGGCTTGGTCCTTGACCATGGCGATGCCCCGGCCGGGGGTATTGCCCGGCAAATCGGTGAACTCCGATACCTCCAACCAAGACTTGGGAAGGCGGTTGGTGTTTCGGATGCTGACGCGCCCTTCAAGATACTCGCCTGCCTGTCCCCGGCTGGTGATGCGGCTTAACTGGATGTCGATGCCCCTGAGACTAAGCAATGCCCAGCCAATACCGATCACGCCCATCAACGCCAGCGTGTAAAGGAATTGGTAGAAGAACTGAAAGCCGGTGCCCACGGTATAAAAACCAATGACCAGGAACAGTACGAAGACGCCGGCAGTCCTTTTGGTTAAGAACCTTTTCATTTTTCGGTTCCGGCTAACCCGATCGGGCTGCTCCGGGTACAGCCACCGAGTTGAGTAAGTCGGTGATCAAGTCAGCGCTTCGAACTCCTCGCATTCTTGCTGAGGGAGCCAGGATAATCCGGTGGGCGGTCACCGCCGGGGCAAGGACCTTGATGTCGTCCGGTATCACGTAGTCGCGGTCCAGGACCAGCGCCAATGCCCTGGATGCACGAAACAGTCCCAAAGAGGCCCGCGGCGACGCTCCAAGAGCCACATCCCGGTGGTCCCGGGTCGATTCGGTTAGCGTTACGATGTACTCGCGCACGGACCTGTCTACGTACACCTCTTTGGCCGCTTCCTGAAGGCGGACTATTTCAATGGGATTAGTCACCGGTTCGAGGCTCTCGATTGGGTGGGTCTGCTCCTGCTGCCCGATGACCGAGAGTTCCTCCTCGAAATCCGGGTAGCCGAGACTTATCCTCATCAGGAACCTGTCAAGCTGGGCCTCCGGCAGAGGGAAGGTGCCTTCATATTCGATAGGGTTTTGGGTCGCCATTACGAGGAAAGGGTGCTGCAAATGGTGAGTAACGCCGTCCACCGTGACTTGCAACTCCTCCATGGCCTCGAGAAGCGCCGATTGGGTCTTGGGTGTTGCCCGGTTGATCTCGTCGGCCAGCACAACCTCGGCCATGATCGGTCCCGGGCGGAACTGGAACTCCCCGCTGGACTGGTTGTAGACCGATATACCGGCGACGTCGCTGGGCAGCAGGTCGGGAGTAAACTGTATACGCTTGAAATCGCAGCCGATGGACACGGAAAGGCTTTTCGCCAGCATGGTCTTGCCCACGCCGGGCACATCTTCCAACAGGATATGGCCTTGGGCGATCAGGGCTGCCAGAGCGTGTTCGATTACCTCCGTTTTGCCCACGATTACCTTGGATACATTGTCTACGATATCCCGTGCAACCTGGCTTGGAGACGAGTGGTTGGTCAACTACGACCTCCTGACTTCACCAAGGCAACCGCCTTAAAGAAATCGGCCTCTACGAATCGAAATGAGTTTACCACAGGAAATTAACATGGGACACTCGCGCGTTTCACGTTGCGGACGGCTCAACCGTTACACCCGTTTAGCGTAGAGCTTTTGCCCCTTCGTCGGCTGCACCGGCGTTACGGACCGGATAGACTGCTGCTTGCATCCAAACTGTTGGCTCCTGTCGTAAGTTCTATTACCATTGAATCCTGAAATATAACATATTATCTAAGGCTTTCCATGGGGTTCGATGGTAGAATCATCCACCGGCTAAAGCAGCACCTTGGCGGCGTAGCCGGAGTCTCGAAGGGGTAAAGTAGCATGACTTTTGGAAGACATCGTTTTTGGACCGTTGTGTGCGCCGGAATATTGTTGCTGAGCATCGCGTTTGCCGGTTGCGCCGGAGCCGCCCCGGAGCCGGCGGCTACAACTCCCGCTGCAGATCCAACCGAAGCGCCAAAAGAGCAACCAGCGGCCACTTCGCCGGCTGAAAAGCTATCGGCGGAATCTCCCGTGATAGTGATGGCGCCCACCCAGGACCCGGAACGGCAGAAACGTCTGGATGCCGCCGCCGAGACGCCCACCAAAAGCGCCGATGCCGCTATGACGGGCAGCACGCCGGCGTCCGAGAAGGATGCGCCAAAAGTGTCTGAAACCGGGGCGAAGCCGGGAGCAGGGGAAAAGCCGGTTGATAGTCCCCAAGGTGACGATTCCAAGGCGGACTCCACCGACGTGCCCAGTATTACGGACAAGCCCAGTGGCGCCGACGCCCCCGCCGCCGTTGATGCGCCCAAACCCACGGAGAAGCCAACCTACGTTCCGGGGGTCATAGTTGGAAGTAAGGTAGGCAACGTCTCGCCGGAGATCGACGGAATTGTGGCGTGGATCAACTCCGAACCCCTTACTGTGGAAGAGTTGCGCGGCAAGGTGGTGCTTGTTGATTTCTGGACCTACACCTGCATCAACTGCATTCGTACAATGCCCTTTCTGAAACAGTGGCATTCGAGGTATCAGGACGATGGCTTGGTCATCCTGGGCATCCACGCCCCTGAGTTTGAGTTCGAAAAAGACTTGGGCAATGTGACCAAGGCTGTTGGCGACTATGGTATAGGATGGCCCGTTGCCCTGGACAATGACTTCACGACCTGGAGGAACTACTCGAACCGCTTTTGGCCGGCCAAATATCTTATCGACAAGGCGGGCGTTGTAAGGTACAGGCATTTTGGTGAAGGGCAGTACGCAGAGACTGAGGAAAAGATAAGGGAACTGATTGAAGAGACGGGAGTAGACCTTTCCGGCGCAATCCACGAACTGCCGGAAGACCAGAGCATAGACCCCGTGTTTCTCGATAACCGGGGAGGCCACGTTACCCGTGAGCTTTACGCCGGTTACGAAAGGGGGTTCGGAGACTTGCACTTCGGCGGAGGCGGCTACGTGTCCCAAGTAGACTATTACCGGAACAGGGACCAAGTGGCTGACTTCGTTCTTCCGGACGAATTAATGACCGACCAGATATACTTCAACGGCCCATGGCACGTAGGGTCCGAACACGTCAGGCATGGACGAGCTTCCCATGACTACGAGGACTCCATTTCCTTGGTCTATTCGGCCCGCAGCGTGAACGTCGTGCTTACATCCGAATCAGGAGAGCCGTATAAGGTCAGGGTAACGGTGGACGGCGAGTATCTGACGGAGGACAACAAGGGGGCCGACGTTACCATCGGCGGGGACGGCGAAAGTTACATATTGGTGACCGAGCCCAAGATGTACAATATCCTTGAGAATCCTTCCTACGTTGAGGAAGAGACCCTGGTGATGAGTTCCATGTCCCCGGACTTCGGACTGTTCGCGTTCACCTTCGGCGTATACCAGAAGGCTACCTGATGGACAGCTGCCGTCCCTTCGGGGACGGCTTCGTCCATTCTCGCTGCGGCCCCTTACCATGAAGAATGGGGGATATTCAGACGACACGAGAGGAGGCCATGTACCCCAAGAGAGGCCTGCGGTTTCAGAGACTTTTTCACCAAGTATTTTTACCACTCACCGTCGCGCTTATGGTGTTAGTGGCTGCCTGTGGGTCCGCCGCGCCTGCTGCCCTGCCTGCTGAGACCAACCCGGCTGCTTCGGCGGCCATGCCCGGACTGGAAGCGATAGTTGCCACCAAGTTGTTGAATACAGGGACGCAGCGGGTTGCTTTTCTGCTGACCACCCCCACCGGGATACTGAACGTGCCGGAAGTGGAGGTTACCTCTGTTTACTTGGGCGACGGAGACGCCGCGCAGGAGACGAGAACGGCCAAGTTCTATATTTGGCCCTATGGAGTCCGTGGCTCCTACGTTACAGAAATGAACTTCGACCGGACGGGGCCTTGGCGATTGAACATAGGACTTGACCATGAAGGCCTTACCGGAAGCACGCAGGCGGCACTGGAGGTGATCGAAAAAGGACCTGTTCCCGTGATTGGCTCAGTCCCTCCGTTAAGCCGCAACAAAACGCTGGAGCGGGCCGGGTCCTTGGAAAAATTGACCACCCATTTCACGCCCGACCCTGAGTTGTACCAATTGACCATTGAAGAGGCGGCAGGAAACGGAAAGCCCACGGTGGTCGTTTTCGCGTCGCCGGCCTTTTGCACCAGCCCAACCTGCGGCCCGCAGACCGAGGCGGTGTCCGCGCTGAAGGACGCCAACCGGGACCGGGCCAACTTCATCCATGTGGAGATATACGACAACCCAGACGAGATTCAGGGAGACCTCAGCAAGGCAATGCTGTCGCAGCCTGTTCTGGAGTGGGGGATAAGCGATGTGCCGGACTGGTTCAACGAGTCCTGGACCTTCGTGCTGGATACCCAAGGCAAAGTTTCTCAGCGGTACGAAGGGTTCGCGCCCACGGAAGAATTGCAGCAGGCCCTCGACCAAGTGCTGGTTTCCACCTGAAGACAGGGCTTTTTCATTTTCCGGATTGGGTTAAACGGGTCCCGTCTTTCCCGCGAAAGCGGGAACCTACATGACCGTGGCCTTTGGCAATCTTCTCGTGGCAGGACCACATGGATTCCCGTCTGCGCGGGAAAGACGAGAGAATGAAAAGGCCCTGGCCTGAAGAGCCTTGTCCTTGCCGGAGCCTGACCCTTGGAGTAGCATATCGGCTGACGCCCTGTAAACTCCTGTCCCTTGTTAACCCAAAGAAATGGATGGCCGCTATGCCGGACGCTGAAGCTCAGGCGCTCCATACTTCGGAACTCGCCTTGAACGTCAACGGTGTTGGCCGCCGCTTGGTAGTGGCGCACCACTCGACGTTGCTGGACGTACTGCGGGAAGACTTGGACCTTACCGGGGCCAAGCGCGGGTGCGACCGCGGAGAGTGCGGATCGTGCACCGTCCTGTTGTCTGGCCAGCCGGTCTACGCCTGCCAGATTCTGGCCGTCCAGGTTGGAGACCGGCCCGTGCTTACTATTGAAGGCTTGGCGTCTGAAGGCTTGGCGTCAGAAGACGAGTTGCACCCGATGCAGCAAGCCTTTTTGGACAACGACGGCGGCCAGTGCGGATTCTGTACTCCGGGGTTCGTTCTGGCGGCTAAAGCCCTGCTGGACGCCAATCCGTTCCCGACCGAACAGGAAATACGGCAAGCATTGTCTGGCAACCTGTGCCGGTGCAACGCGTACGGGCGGATTATTGAGTCTGTACGCGCCGCGGCCGGTACAAAAGCGCCATGATCCCATCCTCTTCCAGTGAGGCCGGTTATGACCCCAAGGCCCATGACCCCACAGGCGGAAGCCGGGCAAATTATCCAGTTTCCCGACGCTCCGCCTGAAGAATTGACCGCATTCGATTACGTCAATTACCCGGGCTACCCGCCTTCTCTAGCCGAGCACTTCGGGAACCCGGAGACTACTATCATCATCAGCGAAATCGCCGCAGCCCTCATACCTACTCGAAGCTATGAAGGGGTGTTGTACCCCGATCTGCTCATCGCTTTTGGCGTCAACCCCGTGGCCAGGGTTCCACGCAACGGTTATCTCATTCCGGAGCAGGGCAAGCCCCCTGATTTTGTGATGGAGGTAGCCTCGGAAAGCACCGCCCGCCGTGACGAGACTGTAAAGCGGGAAGCCTACGCGGCTATGAGCGTCCCCGAGTACTGGAGGTTCGACCCTACCGGCGGGCGCCGGTATTCAACCCACTTGGCTGGCGATCGGTTGGTGGACGGCTTGTACTTGCCCATTACCATCCACAGAACGGACGATGAGCACCTGTGGGGTCATAGTGACTCCCTGAACCTGGACTTATGCTGGGAAGAGGGAAATCTGCGCTTTTGGGACCCGGCGTCCCGGCGTTACTTGCACACGTTCATGGAAGAGAGCGCCGCCCGCCGGGAGGCGGAAGCCCGTGCCTCCGAAGCAGAGGTTCGTGTTGTCGAAGCTGAAGCGCGGGTCCGGCAACTGGAAGAGGAGCTTCGCCGCCGGCAAAATTCGTAACTGCTCAGGCGTCTTTCATTGCCTCCAACCCGTGCAGGCGCCCCGGTGAAGGACGAATGTCACATTTCCCCCACGCAATTGGTTTCATGGAGAACTGTACAGATCAACCTTAAAGTTATGGTGTCGCAGGCCCTTCTCTTGTCCTTTTGCGCCATAAAGTGAGAGTCAGGGCTTTTATGACACTTTGCCCCTTCCCATCCCCGGTAACACTTCTTTATCATATACCTGCCTGACATGCTGATCCCCGGCCCGGAAGCAAATTCAACACTTCTACAAGCGATGCGAAATGGGAGGAAACGAGAGGAAATGGGAGTGCTATCGAAAATTCCGCCCATCTTCCTCAGCCCATTCTGCGGTGAAAATGTCAAGGAATGTCCGTAAATGTCCGGCGATCTAAAAAAATCAACAGGCTGTCTAACATCTCCGAGTGGGCACTCAAAAAATGCGACGGACACCCACCGGCGGGCATCGGGTTGACGAGGGAGTAGCCCGCCCATAAACTCGAATACGCTAACCGTACCCGCACCTGTCTAAGGAGGTCTCATCATGGCAACTGTGATATCCCAGCCGCAGGCAGCGACGCAGATGGCCGCCGCCGCCCGGAGTTTTCTGGACAGCCTGACCGAGGCGCAAAAAGCCAAGGCTACTTTCGAGTACATGGACGGGGAGCGGATGTATTGGTACTACCCGCCCATTAACCGCCACGGCCTGGCCCTGCGCGATATGGACCAGAACCAGCGCGGCCTGGCTATGTCGCTCCTCGAAACCGGTCTCACCCCTCGCTCGTTCGAGCAGGCCCAGCAGATCATGGAGCACGAAGACGTGCTGGGCCCACTCGAAAAAGAAATGGGCATGGTTACGTTCGTGCGGGACACGGAACTGTACTACTTTACGGTCTTTGGCGAGCCGGGACCCGACGCGCCTTGGGGCTGGCGCACCGAGGGCCATCACGTCTCCCTGCATTTCAGCATCTGGGGCGACAATATTATCTCGGTGACCCCGTTTTTCTTCGGGGCCAACCCGGCTGAGGTAAGAAAAGGCCCCAAGACCGGCCTCCGTATCCTGGGTGACCGGGAAGACACCGCTTTCCAATTGATGAACAGCTTGGACCAATCCCAACTTGAGCGGGCCGTCATTTATAACGAAGCGCCCTTGGATATCCTGACTTACAACAGCACCAAGGTGTCGTTCCCTTTCCGGCCCCAAGGACTTCCCGGCGACGCAATGACCGGTAGCCAGAAAGAATCCCTGCTGAGCTTGATCACTGAGTACGTTGGGCAGGTCCGTACCGATTTGGCGGAGCAGAAGCTTGCCGCGATAAGGGACGAGGGGTTGGACCACTTCCACTTGGCTTGGGCCGGGCCCGTCTCCAAGAATGATGCCCACTACTACCGCATTCACGGGGGCAATTTCGTTGTGGAGTTCGATAACCGGCAGGACGGCGCCAACCATATCCACTCGGTATGGCGGGACATCGAGAATGATTTTGCGGCCGACGTTCTGAGGGAGCACCTGCTGCTTTATCACGTGCTCTAAGGTATATATTGAAGTCGGCTCTGCCAGACCAATCCGTGTTGCGAAATTCCCGGCATGAGCGGACTCTGCATAGTTTTCTGAACGGGACCGATTGGTAATGGCCAAATGGAAACGGCGCACTTACAAGATGCCTCAAGGCCACGAGTGGAAAGCCGCGCCGGGCAACAAGATATTCGTGGCCGACCGGGGCGCGATGCAGTTCGAATATCCGGAGGACTGGATTGTAAGCTTCGGCGAGAGCGGGTCCATCAAGTTCTTCGACCGTGAAGAAGCAGACGCGGACATACGTCTCGAAGTCTCGTTGATTTACGTTCCGCCAATAGATTGGAATGGACTATCCTTGGCGCGATTGCTCGACGATGTCGCCCTATCCAACGACCCAAGGGACTTGACCGAACGAGGACGATTCCATGATATGCGGCGCGGCAACTTGGAGGCGGTGTGGCTGGAGGTTGGGTTCACGGACGCGGATGAAGGCCGGAAGGCTCACTCGCGCATCTGCTTGGCCAGAGGCCCTGCAGTGTATTCCTTTATTACGATGGACTTCTGGGCGGACGTGGACGCTGCCTCCCGCGCTCGAAAAGTCTGGAACACCGTCCTCGACACACTGAAACTGGACGGACGCAACCAGGACCGTCTGGGGCTTGATGGCCGCCAGCAGCCACCCAAGCTCAGCATGAATTAGCAACCTTCCCGATTTCAAGGAGGCGCCCATCCGGGAGACCAAGACATGACACTGTCGACCGTTGGAAAAAACGTAACGCGGACAGACCTGAGGGACAAGCTGACCGGCGAAGCCAAGTACTCCGCCGACCTGAAGCTGCCGGGGATGCTCTACGGTACGGTGCTGCGCAGTCCCCATCCTCATGCTGAAATAACCGGCATCGATGCCGAAAGCGCGAGGCGGCTCCCGGGAGTCTTTGCGGTGGTGACTCCTTTCGAAGTTCCCCAAGGCCGCTTGGCTCATGACGTGGCCGTGCTGGATACCCGCGTCAGGTTCGTGGGCGACGAAGTCGCGGTGGTGGCGGCGGTTGACATGGACACGGCTCGCCGCGCTCTTGACCTGATCCGGGTGGACTACCGGGTGCTGCCCTTCGTATTGGAGCCTGAGGACGCGCTGAAGGATGACGCGGTTGCCATCCACCCCGGCGGCAATCTGGCCAGTGATCCCATATCCCTTGAACGGGGCGACGTTGAGCGGGGGCTGGGCGAGGCGGACCTGGTCCTGGAAGGTGATTACGTTATTCCAACCCACTCGGCGACGCCGTTGGAGCCGCGAGTCGCTTTAGCCGCATGGGAAGGCGACTCACTGACTGTTTGGAAGACCAGCCGCGGTGTTCACGTAGACCGCGACGCCTTGGCTGGAGCTTTGAGCATCCCTGCGTCCCGGGTGCGTGTAGTCGGCCCCTACATGGGCGGAGGTTACGGCAACAAGGACGAGTCACGCTTGGCGTCTCTGGCTGCGGTACTTGCGCAGCGGGCGGGCCGGCCGGTGCGCTTGGAGTATTCGCGGCAAGAGGAGTTCGTGGCCGGCCGGGTGCGTCACGCGGCCCGTATCAAGATGAAGGTGGGCGTCAAGAACGACGGAAGCATAACCGCGATTTATGCCGATGCTCTTCTTGATACCGGAGCATACCTGTCCTCCGGTCCGGGCGTGGCCCGCCGGACCGGCCAGGGAGCGTTGTACCTGTACCATTGTGCCAACGTAAAATACGAGGCCCGCTTGGCGTACACCAACCGCCCCTCGGCCGGCTCCTACCGGGCGTTGGGCGCTCCCCAAGGACACTTCGCCCTGGAAACCTTGATGGACCGAGCCGCGGAAGCGTTGGGCATGGACCCGTTGGAATTCCGGCGGAAGAACCACGTTCGCCCCGAAGGTCAACCGGGAATCCGCCTGTCTCCTCCGGACCAGATAGTCGACAGCCAGCCGGTGGAAGGTGGCATTCCGTTTTCCAGCAACGCCCTTGGCCAATGCTTGGAATTGGGCGCCGATGCCTTCGGTTGGAACGCTACCTGGAAGGGGCATGATTCAGCCGACCCCGACAAAAAGATCGGTCGTGGTATGAGCATCATGGTTTACCGGGGCGGGCCGGGCTCGGTGTCGGCGGCGGAGGTCTCTATCGACAAATCCGGCAATACGACTTTGACCACGGGACTCATCGACGTAGGTGAGGGAGCCACCACAGTGCTGGCCCAGATGGCCGCCGAAGTGCTGGGGATGGATGCCAGGGATATCAGTGTTGTCTCCGCAGATACCCGCGGCACCCCTCCGGCGCCGATTACCGCCGGCTCGGCTGCTACTTTTTCCACCGGCACCGCGGTGGTGGACGCCGCGGCCCAAGTAAAGGAGAAGCTCCTTGAGTTGGCTTCCACCGGACTCGAGGTCCCAGTGCAGGAGTTGGACTTGGCTGAAGAGTCCGTTTTCGTCAAGAGCGACCCCTCCCGCCGCATGTCGGTGGCTGAGGTTGCCCAAGCTTCGGGGGACGAGACGATTTCGGCTTTGGCCACCATAAACCCGGGAAGCGCTGATTACATAGTCAACTCCTTCGGAGCACACTTTGTAGAGATAGAAGTCGACACCGTCACCGGCCGGGTAATGGTGCTGCGCTACGTGGCTGCCCATGATTCGGGCCGTATAATCAATCCCCGGATGGCATTGAGCCAAGCTGAGGGCGCTATTTCACAAATGCTCGGGTTCGCTCTATCTGAGGAGTTGGTGACCGACGGTCCCACCGGCATTACCCTGAACGCCAGTTATCTTGAGCATAAATCGCCGACGGTGCTTGACTACCCGGATATCCAGGTCATTTTTGCCGACGTTGTCGACCCCGTGGGTCCCTTGGGGGCAAAAGCCTTGGGAGAGGTGCCCAGCATCGGCCCGGCCCCGGCCATCGCCAACGCCATTTATGACGCCATTGGTCTGCGTCTTAGACGTGTGCCATTCACACCCGACATGGTCCTCCAAGCGTTGGAATGATGCGGAACTTCCAATTTTTACAACCCAACTCCATTGATGAGGCTGTGTCGTTGCTGGCAGGGCAGCCCGACGGATCGCGGCCTATCGCCGGTGGCAGCGACCTGCTCTCGGAAATGAAAGACGGGCTGGTAAACCCGGAGCGCTTGGTCAGCCTTGCCGGTTTGGACGAGTTGAAGAGCATCTCTCAAACCTCGAATGGGACGATGTTGGGGGCGATGGTCACTATCGCCGAGATTGCTGAAAATGAGGTTATTCGCGCCGGTTATACGGCTTTGGCCCAAGCGGCGGCAGGGTTGGCTACGCCGCAAATACGCAACGTTGGCACCCTTGGGGGCAACCTGAACCAGCGGCCCCGTTGCTGGTACTATCGCCATCCCCTGACTGTCTGCTTGAAGAAGGGCGGAGACCGTTGTTTCGCGCTGGAAGGTAACAGCAAGTACCTGTGCGTAACCGGGGGTGACCGTTGCTATATAGTCCATCCGTCCGACACCGCCGTTGCGCTCGCCGCGTTCGACGCCGCGATTGAGATTGCTGGTCCTACTGGACTGCGCGTTGTGCCGATTGAAGAATTCTTCATTGGGCCAAGCCAGGACTTGACCCGGGAAAACGTATTGGCTCCGGGGGAGATTGTGACCCGGGTGTACCTGCCCCCGGTTGACGGCAACGGGTGGGCAGCGCCTCCCCAAAGCCTGTACTTGAAGGCGAGAGAACGCGAGTCAGGGGACTTTGCCTTGGTCAGCGTTGCGGCAGTGTTGCGGTTGGACGCCGGTACGGTGAAGAGAGCAAGCGTGGTGCTGGGCGGAGTCGCACCGGTGCCGTACAGGGCCCGGCTGGTGGAAGACTACCTGACGGACATGACGACAGCCGACGTTGACCCGGTTGCAGCCGGAGGTCTGGCTGTGCCCAATGCCCGGCCCATGGCGGACAACCGCTACAAAATTTCTCTGGCCTCCAGTCTGGTCAAGCGGGCTATCGCACAACTGCTGACCCCTTAACCACTTCCCATCCCCTGGCGTCGTTCTTCCAAAGCCACGTATCTCCTACACCGCCCCACCTTGTCGCCAATGCAGATGGTCACGGACTGTCAGGCGGCATGACCATACTTGCCTGCTATGGTAAGCCCTTTCAAATCCGGCCTTGTCCTCGAATTCCCCGTCAACGACGTTACAAGTCGACAAACCCGTCAAACTTTGCATTGGCGTAAAGGCTAAACATAATTTAAGACTTTGTATAATACTTTTGCACAGGGCGCCAAGACCTTTAACCCGTATTCGTCGCTAGGTTAAGGTCCATGGATGCCCCGGGATTAGCGGGGCCTTGCCAAGAAAATGGGAGGACACCCAGTTACATAATAGTCAAGGAGTTCAGAATGAAGCTAGTCGTAGTGGGTGCAGGCCAGGGTGGTTCCAATATAGCGGACGAGTTCGTTGCGCTTGGGAAATGGGTCTGGAAAAACAGGCGGATACGGATTTTCACGGGTTCCGAAACCGATGACATCTCCAAAGGCGTGTTCGCAGTCAACTTGGGTGCGGGAGACCTCTATAGCCTTCAGCACATCCCTCAAACCGAAGACCATACGATCCTGCTGGGAACGACCGACGAGTTCCGAGGACGTGGTGCGGGTAAGGTTAATGCCGACGGCGCCGAGCAGGCTCGCCGGGGTGGACACAAGATTGTGTCCACCATACGTGACCATGGAGATGTTCCTTCGGCGGACGCCATCATGGTCGTCGCCACCACCGCCGGCGGCACAGGCTCCGGCTCCGTGGGCGTCATCGTCGATTTGTTGAAAGACGCCTTCAAGAAACCCGTATACGCCTTGTTGGTTCTCCCCTTCGAGAACCAATATGACGACCCGGACAGCATGGTAAACACGGCCACCTGTATCAAACGGGTACTGGACAATTCCAACGCCGATGCCGTTTTCTTCGTGGACAATCAGAAGTTTGTCCGGGGCAGTCAATCGATGTCCTACAACTACTCACAGATCAACCGCAAGGTAGCCGATTCGTTTTTGGACATCCTTTGCGTTGGAGAGGAGACCGACCGGCGATATATCGGTGAGGTATTGGACGCCAACGACGTGATACGCATACTGCATGGGCCTACTGCCATCGGAGTCGCCCAAGCAACGATCCCAAAGAAGAACAGCGGCGGGCTGTTCGGACGGATGCGTGGAGAACCCAAAATTAATCACTTCTCAGTCTCTAAGGTCCAAATAGAACGGGCTCATAACGTGCTCCAGCAAGCGTTGGGCGACCTGTCTATCGATTGCGAGCTATGGGAGAACGGGTGTTCCTACTATGACGCCCAGAACGTGTTGGGACTGTTCAGTGGCCCTGAAGAAGAAGCCAGCGAAGAGATAGTGGAAATGATGGACACCACGTTGGCGGAACGGGTCCCCGGTGCTGGACGCAGGAAGGGCACCTATCCGGGCCGGGTTTCCGACACCATCGGTTTCACTATCCTCGTGTCCAACATCGGAAGGGGCGCAGCCATGGACCGTGTCGAGAAGTTCTTCCTGGACGCCACCAGAATGTTGGGAGAAGTCCAGCACAAGCGGCAAGGCAGAGAAAAACTGTGGGAAGCCACAGCCCGGACCGCGTCCCAGATCCCGGACCTGTAGAAAGTTAGGGGCGTTTCGTCGCCCAACCCGGGTGGCAGATACACCAAATCAGGAGGTTCATCATGAGGAGTTCGAGAACGCCTGAGCACCGGAGTGGCTCATCAAGGCTCGTACTATTAGTGGGTTTGTTTATCCTGGTCGTTGGCTTGGGCTTGGCCATCACCTACTTTACCCAAGGGTTCGGCTCGCTGTCGGCGGAGACCACTGAGCCGGTTCCCGCAGTGACTGAAACTGAGGCCCTGGTGGAGCCGGAGGTTGTATCTGAATCTCCGGCCCCGGGCCAGTCGGAAGCCAGCACCGCGATTGTTGTCCTGGAAGGCTCCGCTAACGAGCCTTCCTCGGACCAGAAGATTGAGTCCGCCGCTCCTGAGGTCTCAATGAACGAGTCTGACGAGACTCCCAAGCTCGAATCGGCGGTAGATGTTGAGGCCAAGCCGGGAGAGCCCGCTGACACCCTCAAGATTGAAGATATTAAGGGTGCGGGAACTGACGCCGGAGAGGCTAAGACGGAAGAGGTGACCGACGAACAGGCTCCCATCTCGGCCCAAGAGACTGGAACGGAACGGAATTTGGAGTTCTTGCCCCAAGTCCAGTTCGGCGAAGTGCTTGGTGAAGGATTGGTGGAATTGCCTATGCCCAACGGCGACAGGGTTGACACTTGGTACACTTTCCAAGTGGACACCAAGAGTGGGGAAATCATAGTTTACTTCGCCCTGTTCGATGAAGAGAAGCAGTCGATATTGAGCACAGTGCGGGTCGACGACTACTCCAAGGGCAACGACTTGACCCGTGCTGAGGTGACCCTTTTCTACGAAGACGGGATGCAACGGATCGTTGGGTTTGACGGTGTTGCCGGCACCATGGCCCTCACACAACGCTACAATGTCCCCTACGGCCCCAGCATTTTTTCACCTGAACTGCGCCGCTCGATGGTGTATTACGGGATGGAGTTGCAAGATGCCGAGGGCGACGCGTCCTTGGACTTGGACCTGGACGTAAGCGGCCTGTCCGACGGTGAAAAGCTAAGCTTCATGCATTCAGCGGCCGCGGAAGTTGAGACGGCACTGGAAGAATTGAAGAGCCTGGTCAGCTATATTGAAGTGGTGAGGCAAGGCTGAATCGGGTAAAGACATACACCATCACCCGGCCTTGTCCCGGTTCCCGGAGCACCAGGCGGTTCAATAGGAGACTGAACACCGGCAACTGCTGGAACGCAGAAGCCGGTTTTCTTTTGCCAACGCACGCTTCGACTGAGGAAGCTATCCGGTAAAGCGGTCTGATCGCACTCGATGACCTCCCTTCCCGGATTGGAAGAGCCTCCAGCTTGCGAAGGCCCTGCACCCAGCGCACCAAACCTTGTGCGAAGATTGTCCCTCTGCTAAAATCGGCGCAAAACCACCAAGACAAACGCCCAAGGGCCCCACTGGCCTTTAATAATCCGGCTGGATGGGAATAGGACCGCAGGTAGGAGGAAAAAAATGCCGTCGTTTTGGGAAAACCTGAGATTCGCGGGCGAAAGAGAGATGGACGACCTTCATGGCTATCAAGGCCTGGATATGGTCTGTTACGTCAGTCATCCCGCGCCCACTGCCGGGAGTTCATGGCCTGCCATCATAGTGATCCAGGAAGCGTTCGGTGTCACCAGGCATATAGAGAAAGTATGCGACCGGTTTGCCCAAGAGGGCTACGTGGCTATTGCCCCGGCCCTGTATCACCGGGAGCATCCCAACCCCAAGCTGGGATACGACGAGATGCCGCAAGTCCAGCGCTACATGGGAATGTTGCGGGACGATGAACTGGTCGAAGACATCAACGTCACTATCGATTATCTGCAGAACACTTACGGACGCACCAAGGGACAAAAAGTCGGTATCGTCGGCTATTGCGTCGGCGGCCGCATCACCTATCTGGCTGCGACCAGTTGCCCGGGTCTTAGCGCCGCCTCGTCATACTACCCGGGTCGCGTGCTGACTCCCTTCGGGGATGGGCCCGCTCCCGTAGACCTGACCAATCAGATACAAATCCCCGTTATGGGTAACTTTGGCGCTTTGGACGCCAACCCTACCGTTGAAGATGTCGGGACCATTGAGGCCAAGCTCAAAGAGGCCGGTGTCACCTACGACTTCAAGATATACCCTGACGCGGACCACGGATTCAATTGCGACGAGCGTGGCAGCTACCACCAAGCTTCGGCTGAGGATGCCCTTGCCCGTACCTTGAGTTGGTTCGATAAGTACGTAAAGAACTAACGGGGGCGGTTCAGGGTTTCCGCCGGATAACGAAAAAGCGGTACGATTCGTACCGCTTTTTCGTTATCGCCAACGATATCCGGCCACTCCGGGGTGTGGTTGGCTCATTTATCGGACTCTTGAGTCCGCTGGAATTCAATCAGGTATGATACGGGACTTAAGAGCCTCCTAGCCGGCGGCCCGTCAGTCTATTCGTCCTCGTCGTCCAGGTCTATGGGAACGGTGATTGCGATCTTTGGCGTGCCGGCATCGCTGTCCCGGTCGTTACGCCGGGAATCGCCCCAAGGCCCCGCTTCAACGTAGTTCTTAAAGTCGCGGATCTCGCCGCAAACTTGACACACACCTTGGCTGACCAGCCCATCGGCCGGTTGAATCACCCAGTGGTGACGGCATTGTGGCGTGGCCTCAGTCTCTTCGATTGTCGGGATGACCGTATTTTGGACCATGGCCTCATACCTCCTTAAGATACAACGTAATATTACCACGGTGTTGCGGTATTCGTCAATCATAGCCGATAGTTGTTAACAAATATTTAACGCTGTGTTAGGAATACGGACACAGCTTGGAAATATCGGCATAGCTTTCGTTAGGATTGTGAGACTTGAAGTGCCTTGCAACCGCCGCTTGGCGCACCGAGCCGGAATTTCGAACGTCGGGGAATCGCGGGGTAGTTACCAGCAGGTCTGAAGGCAGTGAGGCTTCGGAGGGTTGAAGAGGAGCGAGTGACAAACGGGGCAGTGTGAGCGGGCAGCGGTGGTCCCGCAGCGCGTATCCTTCTGTGGGTTGTGGGGTGACGGGGAACCGGGGATTCAGTCCGGCAACGAGATTTTTTGCGTGCTCATCCTGGTAACGCCCCATCCGGCCAGCCATGCTGAATGGCGACCGTCGCCGCCGGCGACGACCACGGCCAAGTCCTCGGCGGACCGCACTATGGGGACCAGGGTATCCGGGTTGGTCTCGTCTATCCAGCTTGGCCAGTTGCGGTTGGCGTAATGGGCCACGTCCTTCAGTTGACGCAACGGCATACGGGCGTTCTGGTAAATGAACTCCCGCACGTCGTCCTTGGAGAGGCCGGAGGCCGCTATCTCGGCGGCGTGTTCCGGGCAAAGCACCACTATTATCTGCACGCCGGTGCCAATTTGATAGTAACTTGGAATACCCACCGCCTTCATGGTGCCGACAATCGTTTGCAGCACCTCTACGCCGGTGGAGACGGTAGTCTCCATCACCGGGTAGTTCCCCCGGATTCCAGCCACAGTGACGATGCTCTCGTCGGGACTGAAACCAAGCTCCAAGTGGCGTGGGTCCCAGGGACTCCGGGACTCGTTCTCGGCAAAGCAGAAGGTGTACCGGTCCGCTGAGGCCAGCGTCGCCTTGTCCATGTCGCCCGGAATCAGCCCGCCAACGTTGCGGACCACAAGCCGCAACGCACGGCCGATTACCGCGTTAGCTTGGTACCCGGGGCCAAAACAACCGGTGTCGCCATTGACCCCCAACCGCTGGGCTATGGGGCCGTTCACTATCACCACAGGAGCGGCTCCCCCGGTGGTCGATGATACGCCCGCAAGGTTGAACTCGTCCCGCAGCACCGCCTTTACCGCGGCCACCACTACGGGGAAATGCTCCGGCCCGCAGCCGGCCATGGCAGCGTTGACCGCCACCTTTTCCAGCGTAACGGGGGCATTGCGGGGCTGGATTATCCCCAAGGATTCCGACGGGTCCCGCCCATATTGGCCCAGGACTTCCTGGACCAGGCCCTCTGTGGCCGGCACAACCGGCAGCCCGTCGGTCCAGCCCTGTTGGACGTAATAGTCCTGGATGGCGCGGGGAGAGTTATTGATCTCTGACCGGCGCGATTCCAAGCGTGGCAAGTTCAGCATTTACTATTGGTCCCTGGGTTTGATGAGGAGCGCTTTGGGACGGAACGCCAACCCATACTAGCTGGTAAGCAGCCCAACAATTTCCGGAGCGTAATCGTGGGCCATTTGTTGCACTTCGGCAACGCTGCGGATTGCGAGTGGGCTGGGCAAGGTAACTATACGAGCGCCCGGCATTCCAAGTATGGCGCAACGGGCTTGGGCGGCCCGCGTGAAGGCGCTGGTAATGACGCTGACCGACGGCACTCCCTTGGACTCGGTGGCTACTGTGTCGTGGAGACCCCACGTCGTGCAGGACCCTCAATCAGCCACACCGTGGACCACCACGTCGCACTCGTCTATGAGAGAGTCGAGGGTTTCCACGGCGCATGGGGCGCTATAGCTGTACTTGGTGGCGTAGAGCACTTTCTTTGCGCCATACTCCCCGACCAGCACCTGCTGAAGCTCCCGCAAAAAGGAGTCGGCGTGGTACTTCCGGTTTTCCAGTAGTCCGATGGTTTTGCCTTCGAGTCCCGGCAGGTTTGGGCTGAGGCCAAGCTCCTCCGGCACATCCTCCGCACGGGGGTCAAGTATTTCGATGGTGGAAGCCAAGTCAGCCATGTTCGGCACCTCCAATAACGACGGGTAACCAAGCCGATAATGTGTGGTGATACGTTATTGTAGACCGGGCTAAATGTCCAGTAAAAGTGAAGGCAAATCGAGAAGGCAAGCAGGTGTAGACATGCCAAGGGAACGTTGGCCGACGGACGCCCAGGGGTGAAAAACAGGGGATGGCTAGACGGCTACCCGGACATTTGGAAGAACTTGCCCTCGGTCTTGATGGAAGGCGCGACCACCATTTCGACCTTGTGGAAGTCTCGGACAGTGTATGCGCCGCACATCCCCATAGATACGCGGAGGGCGCCAACGAGGTTTTGCGTACCGTCAGTGCGGCTGCTTGGGCCGTGCAGAATCTGTTGCAGGGATCCCTTGGTGCCGACCTTGATGCGGGTTCCTCGTGGCAATTCTGGGTGGGCGTTGGCCATTCCCCAGTTGTAGCCGCGGCCCGGCGCCTCTTCGGCTTGGGCGAAGGGGGTGCCCAGCATTACACCATCGGCGCCGCTGGCTATGGCCTTGCAAACGTCCCCGCCGGTGCGCAAGCCTCCATCGGTGATGACGGTGACATATCGGCCGGTGCGGCGGAAATAGTCTTCCCTAGCAGCCGCGCATTCCAAGGTGGCGGTCACTTGGGGTATCCCTACTCCGGTAACCTCGCGGGTGGTGCAGGCCGCTCCTGGTCCTACGCCGACCAGAATGCCGTCTATGCCGGTCTGCATCAACTCTTGGGCCACGTTGTAGGTAACGCAGTTTCCTACAACCACCGGCACCTTCAGGGCCTCGATCAGCTCGGAGAACACCAGCCCCCGGTAGCTGCGCGACATGTGCCTGGCGGTGGTGACTGTGGACTGGACGACGACGATGTCCGCGCCGGCCTCTACGGCCACCGGGGACATTCGTTTGGTTGTCTGAGGAGTGAACGAAACGGCGCACACCGCGCCGGACTTACGGATTTCCTGGACCCGTTCGCCGATCAGATTTTCCTGAATCGGCTCGGAGTAGACCTGCTGTAAGTGGCCTGTGACCTCCTCCTGGGACATGGAGGTCAACTCTTCCAATACCGAGTAGGGGTCTTCATAGCGAGTGTAAAGGCCCTCGGCGTTCAACACCCCAAGGCCGCCCATCTGGTGCATCAGGGTTGCAAAATGGGGCGACACCGCTCCGTCCATAGCGGACGCAAGAACGGGTATATCAAAAGCCCTGTCGCCGATGGTCATCTTGGTCGAGGTCAAGTCCGGGTTGATGGTAACCTCACCCGGAACGATTGCTACTTCGTCAAAGCCGTAAGACCTTTCCAACTCTTTGAACAGGCGCCTCGGCATCCCTTCTTACCTCGACTGAAGTCTCATTTTGTGTGCGGCTGACTCTATCAGGAACCTCGGCATTAAGTCAACGGAAATGGGCGGGCCGACTTGGCGTGTTTCCATCCGGTCCGCAGAGGTTGGATAAAATTCGGGGATTCTCAAATGGGGGGGTGTTTGACTCTTGCCAGGTTGTGAAAAATAGTGCATACTTTGGGTCGACATTACTTCTTGGTGGTTTGAGCGTGGCGGACCCACCCGTTCCCATCCCGAACACGGTAGTGAAACGCCTCAGCGCCAACGATACTGCCTTGGTAACGGGGTGGGAAAATAGGTCACCGCCGGGGGGTATGTCATACCCACAACTAACATCCGCTTAAAACCACGGCCCCGACAGGGAAGTCTCCACCACCGACGGGATGGCGAGGCCGACCTACCGCCACTTTTTCGATTTCCAGATACCGGCGGTTATGTAATTTAGTCGCGGTTTTTTTACTTTACACAACACTTACCCGTAAACTATAATCGGCGGATGTTTGTTGGCACACCTCTGACTGCTCTGAGTCGCAAGCCCCGGAGCGGCAGGGTTAATTGACTGTAATGAGGTGTGGAACAGGTGAGGAAGGTCGGGTAATCGTTTCCTCGCCGGGTACTCACTAAAGACCTACTGCCGCAGTAGAGGGCCCTGAGCTTCATCACCAGGAGCGATTGTTATGGGAAGTCGGTTCGAGAAATTCTCCGAGAGAGCCCGCCGGGTTCTGTCGTTGGCCCAGGAAGAAGCCCAGCGATTCAACCACAACTATATTGGGACCGAGCATATTTTGTTGGGCTTGGTGCGGGAGACTGAGGGCGTCGCCGCCCGGGTCCTGTCCAGCCTGACTGTGGATCTCAGCAAAGTCCGTTCTGCGGTTGAGTTCATCATTGGGCGCGGCGAGAAACCAGCCCAAGGGGAGATCGGACTGACTCCTCGCGCGAAAAAGGTAGTGGAGTTGGCCGTTGACGAGGCTCGGCGGATGAACCACACCTACATCGGGACCGAACACCTGTTGATTGGCCTGCTCCGTGAAGGAGAAGGCGTCGCCGCCGGGGTGCTGGAAAGCTTGGGCGTGACCCTTGACAAGGTACGGGCGGAGACCCATCGCATTTTGAGCCACAGCGCCGGCACCGGCTCTCAAAGCTCTCGCACCGCGTCCCGCACTCCTACTCTCGACCAGTTGGGCGTCGACCTGACGGTGGCAGCCAGGGCCGACAAGCTCGACCCGGTTGTGGGACGGGAACAGGAAATCCAGCGGGTGATACAAATACTCAGCCGCCGTACCAAGAACAACCCGGTCTTGGTGGGTGAGCCAGGGGTTGGCAAGACCGCCATCGTAGAGGCCTTGGCCCAGCGCATTGGCGGCGGAGAAGTCCCGGAGACCCTGCAAGGTAAGCGGCTTGTCACGCTGGACATGGGTGCCCTCGTGGCGGGGACCAAGTACCGCGGCGAGTTCGAGGAACGTCTTAAGAAGGTCATTGACGAGATAAAGACGTCCGGCAACTGCGTGTTGTTCATCGATGAGGTGCACACTATTGTAGGCGCGGGCGCCGCAGAAGGCGCTGTCGATGCCTCCAACATCCTCAAGCCATCACTGGCCAGAGGAGAACTCCAGTGCATCGGCGCCACTACCTTGGACGACTATCGCAAGTACGTCGAAAGAGACCCGGCGTTGGAGCGGAGGCTACAGCCCGTCCGTGTCGAAGAGCCCACCAGCGACGAGACCATTCAGATCCTCCAGGGCGTTATAGGGCGTTACGAAGACCATCATAAGGTGGACTTCACTGAAGAGGCTATACGGACGGCCGCCGTATTGGCCGCGCGGTTTATCTCCGACCGGTTCCTTCCGGACAAGGCCATAGACCTGATTGACGAGGCCGGCTCCCGCGTGCGGCTGCGAGGCAGCGTCACCCCGGCGTCGGTGAAAGACGCGATGCAGGTGCTGGAAGAGGTACGCAAGGAGAAGGACGAGGCAATCGCCTCCCAGAGATATGAGGCTGCCGCCGAGTTGCGCGACCGCGAATTGCGCCAGAACGCAGACCTGAACGACTTGGAAAAGGAATGGCATGAAGGCCGCGGCAAAGACCGGCCGGTGGTTACTGAAGATGACATTGCGGAAGTGGTGAGCATGTGGACCGGTATCCCGGTGACGCGGCTCGCCCAGGAAGAGACTGATCGACTGCTTCGCATGGAGCAGGAAATCCACACACGCATCATAGGCCAGGACGAAGCTATCGTCGGCATCGCCAAGTCGGTGCGAAGAGCGAGGGCAGGCCTGAAAGATCCCAGGCGTCCCATCGGCGTGTTCATGTTCCTGGGGCCTACCGGTGTCGGCAAGACCGAGTTGGTAAGGGCGATGGCCGAGTTCATGTTTGGCGACGAAGAAACTATGATCCGGCTGGACATGTCCGAGTTCCAGGAACGGCACACGGTCGCCCGGCTCATTGGAGCCCCTCCGGGTTACGTTGGCTATGATGAGGGGGGCCAGTTAACCGAGAGCGTCCGTAGGAAGAACTACTGCGTAGTCTTGCTGGACGAGATTGAGAAGGCCCACCCCGAGGTTTTCAACATCCTGTTGCAGATTTTCGATGCCGGCACTTTGACCGACGCCAGGGGCCGCAAGGTCGACTTCCGGAACTCCATCCTTGTAATGACCAGCAACCTTGGGTCTGACTTGATCAAGCGGGAGACCAATCTGGGCTTCAGCATCAAGACCGACGAAGCCCAGACCGAAGAGAGTTCATACCAGCGGATGAAGGACAAGGTGATGGATGAGGTGAAGCGATTCTTCCGTCCTGAATTCCTTAACCGCATTGACGCTACGGTTGTGTTCCACCAGCTTAACCGGGCTGAGATCCTGTCCATCGTTGAACTCATGATAGGGCAGGTCCGGAAAGAGCTCGAGGAGAAGAAGATCGCCTTGGAGATGACCGAGGCGGCCCGAGAATACTTGGGAGAAAAAGGCTTCGACCCGGTTATGGGAGCACGTCCCTTGCGGAGGCTGATCCAGAACGTGATAGAAGACAATCTATCGGAAGAGGTGCTTAGCGGGCGGTTGAACGCGGGTGACGTGGCGTTGGTCGATGTGGAAGAGGGCGAGATCGTGATTCGCAATAAATCAAATATAGAAGCGGAGATACCCGCCGAAGCCGGCACCCCCGTATGATCTAAACCCGGCAACTTGAATAGGCTACTGACAGAAGGCCCCGCGTTCGCGGGGCCTTCTGTTGTTATAATTGGCGAACTTGAGTGAAGAGAGGTCATCGGTTGACTCGCCAAAAAGACAAATCTCGCACAGTGTTTTTCTGTACTGACTGTGGGTTCGAGAGCCCCAAGTGGATGGGGTTCTGTCCCTCCCCTTCCTGTGGTTCGGGCCAACCCTTGGTGGAAAGCAACGCCCGCGCTAAGGGATCTAGCCATTCCCCTTGGATGGCTGCTTCATCGGTAGGATTCCAGGAGTTGTCGGAACTGGACTCCAACGATGGGCAACGAATAGAGTTGCCTTGCCGGGAGCTTAACCGGGCTCTCGGTGGCGGCATCGTTCCTGGCTCGGTCGTATTGCTGGCAGGTGAGCCTGGAGTGGGCAAGTCCACGCTCCTGCTCCAAGTCGCCCGGTATCTGTCCGAGGCAGGGCAAACAGTGGTATACGTCGCGGGGGAGGAGTCCCCGCAGCAGATCAAACTGAGGTCGGAAAGGCTGGGGTTTTCCGGACGAGGGGTGTTGTTGTTGTCGGAAACCGATGTCGATGAGGTTATCAACAGGCTGGAAGAACGCCAGCCCTCCTTGGCGATATTCGACTCCATCCAAACCATGTACTGTCCGGACGTAGCTTCTGCCCCGGGCACAGTAGGTCAGGTGCGGGAGGCGGGTTTGCGGCTGATGCGCTGGTCCAAAGCCCGCAATGTGCCGGTGATTCTGGCGGGACATTTGACCAAGGACGGCGCGGTGGCGGGGCCGAGGACACTGGAACACATGGTGGATGTAGTTCTCTCCTTGGAGTCACAGGAATTCGGCTCACTTCGTTTGCTGAGATGCAGTAAGAATCGCTTCGGCTCCACCCATGAAGTTGGCGTGTTCGAGATGTCCGGGCGTGGATTGATCGAAGTAGAGGACCCGTCGAAGGCGATTCTGGAACAGAGGTACGCTCAGGCTGTGGGCGCGGCCTTGACGCCGGTGTTGGAAGGTACCCGTCCGATGGTGTTGGAAGTGCAGGCATTGACCTCCCCGTCCCATCTTCCCGCTCCCCGGAGAGTTGCCAACGGCTTGGACTTCAACCGCCTGCTGATGCTGATTGCCGTGGCGGGGAGGCGCGGCGGGCTGGATCTGTCAGGACAGGACATTATCGTCAACGTGGCCGGCGGCTTGAAGGTCAACGAACCGGCGGTGGACTTGGCTATCGTTTTAGCCATCGGGTCCAGCCTGCACAATCGCGCGCTTGACCCGGGGCTGGTGGCCTTTGGGGAATTGGGCCTCGGAGGGGAGGTCCGGTCGGTGCCGCAGGCCCAACGGCGTCTACAAGAGGCGCAGCGGCTGGGTCTCAACACAGCCGTACTGCCAGCATCGACGCCGGAAGAAGAGGTTAATGGAGTGGGGTTGGACTTGTCCTTGGTCCGGACCGTGCGTCAAGCGCTTCAGGTGGGACTGGGAGGTCCGAGGCCTTAACCTCCGCCGGTCGTCGCGGTTGAGGCGACATGGTGCGGATCGAATTCGTGGTCGTCGCACGCGACCCAACGTGAGCCGTCCTCGTAGACCTCTTTTTTCCAGATGGGGACCGTTTCCTTCAGCCGATCCACCGCTTGATGGCAAGCCAGGAAAGCCTCTTTCCGGTGAGGCGACGCTACGGCCACAACCAAGCTGATTTCCCCGATGTCCACCCGGCCAATCCGATGGGAAATGGCGATGTCTTCAACCCCGAACTCGACCATCAACCCTTGGCGCACTTCCTCCAGTTTCTTCAAAGCCATTTCTTCAAAGGCTTCATATTCCAGCGTGACTACCCGCTTGCCCTCAAAGTTATCGCGGGTGGTCCCCAGGAAGGTTACCACCGCGCCGTTGGTGTCTTTTTGCACCAAGGCGGTCACCTTGGCCGGGTCCAGTGGTTGATGGGTAATTTCGATCATGGGATTATCCTCCGCTGACCGGTGGAATCAAACAAACGTCGTCGCCGGATTGCAGGACAACGTCGGTCTCTGCGTAGTCGGCGTTAACCGCCACCACTATCTTTACTTGGGGTGGCGCGAGCATCGGAAATTGACGCCTGACCTCCGCAGTCAGGTCCGCCACCGTCGCGCCTTCGGGCAACTCCAGAGCGACAACGCTGCGCCCGGCCCGTTCCCGGTAAAGAGCAAAGAATCTAACGGTTATGTCCACTGTCGTCCCCGGACCGGCGTTGTCGGCAAGCTTATGGCGCATCCGTTGGTCGGGGCTTGGGGATATAGACTGGGCCCCGGAACACGGTTAGCTTGATCGTTTGGTCGCGACCATATTATCGCACAGCAGCGGAGGGATTTACAGAAATTACGCGGCTCAGGCAACGGCTGGAACCAGCGGCTAGAAGAGCAAACCTATGCTGAGCGAATGCCGGGCGCCCGTCACATTTTGGCGCCCGTAATTTGAACGATGGAAGACTGACCATACAATCTTAAATTTACAGTGTCGCGGAAGCAAATGGAGTACTTCGTCAAGCGAGGCGAAATGGGAGGAAACGAGAGGAAAACAGCCACGCCGGTAAACTCCGCTTGATACGAGTACGCCTAACGGATATAATTTGACGTACCCTTTCGTGGGCCTGTAGCTCAGGCGGTTAGAGCGCGGTCCTGATAAGACCGAGGTCGATAGTTCGAGTCTATCCAGGCCCACCACAGCCTTTCAATAAGGCTACTCCAGATACAAATTGACGGCTTTATCTCTCAGGTGCCAACGAATGAATGACCGTCAAGCAGGTTTCTGACCTCAATCTTCGCGAAGTTGGTCAACGGTTCCTCACCAGCCTGAAGGCCTCTAACCACTATACCCCCGGATACCGCGCCAGCCTCGAAGCCAGCGTCGCGCTGGTCGCACTATACGCCGAAGAACAAGTGTGGCCCCGCGTACGAGAGATCACCACCGAGCACTTGGAGGACTATCTTATATACCTCCATGAGCGTCCTCGGTGGTTCGGCGAGCGTGCTTATGCCAAGCCGAAGAACCTATCCAAGGGCTACATCCACGGCCAGTACCGCCGCATCCACCGGTTTTTCAACTGGCTGGTCGAGCGCGGGCACGTGGAGCGCAATCCGCTGCATTTGATCAAGCCACCCCACTTGGACGAGAAAACGGTCCCAGTGGTAACTGAGGACCAGATGCGTGATCTCCTCACCCTCACGGACCCTGTCCTCGCCAGAACTCCGGCCCACCGGTTCCGGCTGGTCCGCAACCGTGCGGTGCTGTATATGTTCTGGGACACTCCGGGACGGCTGAACGAGATAACCAAGATTGACCTTCAGGATATCGACTTGGAGAGTGGGTCCGTTCTGGTGATGGGTAAGGGCCGGAAAGAGCGCTCGATGCCTATCGGTGACGCCGATAGGTTAGTGTTGTGGGACTACCTGCGGGAAAGAGAGACTGTTTCCCCAACTGAGACGCCCTATGGGTATCAGAGCACGGCCGGGCGATACAGCCGAACGCGATATATTTGATGTTGAAACGTCTTGGGAAACGGGCCGGCATCGCGAACCTGCGTACCCACCAGTTCCGCCACTCCTATACAGTCAACGCCCTGAGGGCCGGGATGCCGGAGCAGGTGCTAAAAATAATTGGCGGGTGGAAAAAAATACCGGAGACCTATTTCAGGACGTTGGGGGAGGAGGACGCCAGGGAGTTCCATCGGCAAGTGATCCCCGGGGACCGTCTGGGGCGTGCGCCATCAGGTGGCAGGGGGCGGTACCGGCAGGGACCGCAGCGGGGGAAGTTGTAAGCCCTCTCGCCCTCGGCTGTGCAACCCTGGAACCAATAGCTCACTTCGACACTCCACATCGTCCGGACCCAAGGTTTCTCCAGAAAAGCTCCGTATCGGGTTTTCTTTTGGGAGAAACCAAATAGCGTCGGTACCAGCACAGGTTCTTTCACGGCCCCACTCATTTGAGTTGTCGGGACTCTAACGTTGGTCGATAAGTCAATCTGGCAAGGCCGTGGACAGGCTGTGCATCGCGATTCCCTGGCATTTCGGTGCTAAACTAAAGAGCCTGTCTCAGAAGGTCACAAGTGGACTTGCTGGAGACCGACGTTGCGGCAAATTCACTGGCCATGGGCGTAAAAGGGGATTGGTCAACCAGGACAACCGGTTATCAGTCGTTTGGGCACTATAGGATGAGCACGGTTTAACCCCTGAGGTACGGGTAAACCGGTCGCCGGGTACGTCATACGCGCCACAGAGTCCGCAGGTTGAAGGCGGTGGCCAGCAAGGTCCATTCGGCAGTGACGTTGCCAACACCTCGCAGCAGGAACCTTCGGACCCCCTGCTGCTCCTTGATGATCCCGAAGACAGGTTCCACCAGTTGCTTTCTCCTCTTGAACGCCCTACGAGCCTCGTCTGTGGCCATCCAGACGCGATGACGGCGCAGGGCAGCGTCATAGGGACTTATTGCCAAGCTCCGGCTGGGAGAACCACGGGTGATGCAGACTCCTATGACCGGACACGCTTGGCAAATATGCTTGGGGGCTTGGTACATCCTCTTGTTCGTTTTCCTGGTGAACCTGCCGCGTACCAGGCTCAGCACCTGGCCTTGGGGACACCTGTATGTGTCGCTGTCGGCATCGTAGGTGAACCGGTCCTTGTGGTAGGGATGGTCCAGCGCCATTCCTCTGGGCGACTCCGGCATCGCCACCTGCTGACCGCGGTCAGCGCATCTCTGTAGCGCCGCTGCCGAGTGATAGCCGGCATCGGCCAGGGTCAATGGCGTCTTGACTCCTGTCGTCTCCTCTGCCCTTTGGAGCATCGGGATCAGCCTGGCGTAATCTGCCGGTTCATCCACCAGTTCAACGGCAGTGACCAGCATGCCCGACGTTTCCTGGCCCGTCTTTACTGGTGAAACCATGGCCTGGGTATTGTAAGCCGGTAAGAAGCCCTGCCTCATTTTCATGAACCGGGCGTCCCGGTCCGTCAGGTTGACGCTTTTGCAGCCCTTTAGATCCTGCAGTTCATCCATCGCCCGACGCACTTGGTCGCGCAAGGTCCTCTTGTCGGCCAATTTCTCCGGGAGATGAACCGGGGCCCCGTCGGTTTCCCCTTCATTCTGGTCCTCCAGTTCGGCTATGGCCCGGTCCAACCGCTCCAACATTTTGGACAGTGCCTCGGCATCGTAACTGCGACAAGACGACGCGGTGGCAACCACCTTGGTTCCGTCCACCGGCTGTACCGCCAGATCTACCAACTCCATCGCCACTGCCGTTCGCACCGTTCGCTTGAAGAGACTTCTCATTGCCTGGCGATGATCCTTGTAGAACCGCCACAGGGTGTTGTGGTTCGGGTGTTGCCAGCCGGTAAGCCACAGATAGGGTATCTGGTCCCGGCAGGCCAACTCCAGCTTGCGGCTGGAGCATATTCCGGTCACGAAGCCAAACAGCCAGACGCTCAGCAGTGACCGGGGATGATAGGCTGGCGCTCCCAACGGGTCGCCTTCTATCTCTACGCCGAATTTCTTCCAGTCCTCGCGGTCCAGGACGTCGACGAATTCGGCCACGAAACGGGCCGGATGATCCAATGGCACCAACTCGTCAAGCGTCGGCGGCAACAGCCAAGCCTGCTCTCGGTTCATGTCTCGAAGCGGCATCACCAACCTCCAGACCACCTTCTTCCCAACAGTCTACACCCTCCCAAGCGCCCGACTTCTGAGACAGGCTCTTTAGTTTAGGGCTTCTCCCCGGGGACCGATGCCTTGGGATTTTGCCCGCGGTTCCGGAGACGTTCCTCTTCCTCCGGCGGCCGGACGTTCCGGAACATGAAGTAGAGAGAAAGATCGTATCCAATCTTCAAAAGGGCCGAACCCACCAGGGGAGTCCATGCGGCGGTGATGTTCCAGATGGCCGTGGTCACCGTGGGGCCAATGGCCCCCGCCGCGCTGCGGCTCACCATGTTGATGCTGACCATGGCCACCCGTTCTTCCGGGTTGATGACCGCCATGGTGTAGGAATCCCTGGTTGGAACGTCCATCTGGCTGAGGAAGGCCCGGAATTGCCAGAACACTATTGCCAGTGTGGCCGAGGGCGCGAAGGCTGCGGCCAGCAGGAAGAAGCTGGACGGGATATGGGTGAATACCATCGTGTTCAGCAGACCGATTCTGTTTGACATCTTGGCTGCTATCCACAGGGAGGATGCGGTCAGGAGGTGGGACAATGAGAACACCAATGCCAGGGAGTCAAGCGTCAACCCGAATTTCGTGTAAAACCAGTAAGCCATCAGGCTCTGCATCACCATGGACGTCGTGAATGTGTCCACGCTGAACAACCCGGTCAGGGTAAAGATTCTCCGCCGGGACGGGAGCTTCAGGGGGTTCTGCCACTGCTGTCGAGCGGCCGGCGCTTCAGCCGCCGGCGAGATGGACGAGTACAGCGCGGCCCCGGCAACCTGGCATATGGCAAAGCCCAGGAACATCGCCTTGAACGACGACAGGACGGATAGGCCAAGGACATCCTGGAACAGGACCGGGAGCCCGGCTGCCAGCGCTCCCAGGAAGGTCCCAGTGCGGGCGACGATGCTGTAAATGGCGAAAATGTCCGTGCGCCTTTCGGGCGGCCCGGTATCCGGCAGAATGGCAACTTCCAGCGGTTGGGCTGGGCTCTCTCCGCCACCGCCCCCACCGGTGGACAGGCTTCCCAGGAAGGCGATGACCATCAGCGGAATGAAAGTCTCGGCGAAGTACATCGCCAGCCCTGAAGCCGCCGCCAAAAGGGAAAAGACGACCAGGAGGCGCCTTCGACCCACCGTTCCACTGGTCAGTCCCACCACAAATGCAAAGAATGAAACCCCGGCGATCCCCACGCTAAGGATGGCCCCAATCTGCACCAGGTTGAAGCCCATTTCGGCCAGGTAGAGGGCTACGATGACGGAAATGAAGCTCTGGGAGAAAGTCCGGGTTCCGCGGGCTGCGGTTATCAGCCTGGCATCACGGTTCATCCAGGACAGCCGCGTGTTGAGCCGGGCAATCATGGCCGGGCCTTTGGGAAAAGGAATTGTCGGTCATCCGGTTTAATGTGCAGCACCACCGGTTGAATTGGTGAGTATCGTCCCGGGAACGCCGGTTCTTGCCTGGTTTACTCTTGATGGGCCCGGTTACTACCGGGCAGCCGCTGATGAGTCTATGACGGGGTGTTCCACGTTGTTGTCCCTCTTGGTTCCCTTGTTTTTGGTCCTCGAGGAATGTTCCGGGCGAAATCTGGGTTAGGTGGGATGAAGGGGTTCGTCCCGTGAAGAGCCAGGGTGAACCTAGAGGGAGGTTGCCTCCGGCGATGCGCCAGGAATGGGGAGCCCCACTGGGGTGGAAGTCTACCGCAGGTCCGGCGTCGGCGTATAGGAGGGTGGCGGCTCCACGACAAGTGGGTGCGAAGCGCGGTTGGTTACCTGGAGGTCGTCTTGACCAGCGTGGAGGCAGGGACCTTTCCCGGGGTGTCCTGCCCTATAGGTTACAATGCCCGCCATGTTGCTCACCAACCTCCGCCCCGATCTCAAGCTAGGCCTCCTGCTGGTGGCGGCTGTCCTGCTCCTGGAAGCGGTTCAGGCGATCACTGGATCCTGCTCGCTTCCGACCCGTTTGACTTTTCCAACCTGCAGTTCGGTTTGCTCTCCGCCGCTTTCGGCTTGGGGTCCCTGTTCGTCGTAGGTGCGGCGTTCTGGGTGGACCGGCGCCCTCCCCACGGGCTGATGGTGGCTGGGGCCCTGCTCCTGGCCCTGGGTCTCGTTGTGCTCAATGTCGCTCATAGGTTCGGGCTGGCTGCTGTGGGCATGTTCCTGTCCGGAGCCGGCAGCGCGTTCACCGGTTCCCTGGTCCTCTACTCGGTCGCCGTGAAGGGGTCTGGGCGGTTCAGGGGAGCGCTGATCGGGGCCCTGGGCTTGGCGTTCAGCTTCAGGTTGGGGGACTTCGCGGCAGCCTTTGGCTGGGCAGGCTGGGCCAGCTCCGATGAAGCGACCGGTCAGTCCGCTTGGTTGTGGGCTGTGGGCCTGGGCCTGGCGGGTGGTGGGTTGCTGTTCCTGCTGCTGCCCCGCTGCTTCAGGGGGACATACGGACCGGGGCCGACGCTGAGGGAGACCATTGCTGTCCCGGGCGCCAAGGCCCGGATCGCCTGGGTGGCGGGCGTCTGCCTGGTCGCGGCGGTGGTGCTGGCTGCCGGGGACACTCACCTCCGATGGGCCACCCTGATGATGTGGCCGGAATTCGGGGAGCGGAAGTTCGGATTCCGTACCCTGGCACTGGCGGGCGGGCTCGGCGCCCTGCTCTGGGGGGTCGTCTCGGATTTCTTTCCCGCGCGCCGCTTGATGGTCATCCTGGCGGTCCTCTCCCTGCCCGCGGCGGCATGGGGCTGGCTGCTTGAAGATCCGGAAGGAGGTGTGCTTCTGCTGTCTCTCGTAAGGGGCGGTTTGATCAGCCTCGCCTGGGTCCTGATGGCGGATGCTCTGCCCGGTCGTCACTTTGCCAAGCTGGCGCTGGCCGTCACCGGAGTGGGTTGGTTGGGCAGTGGGTTGGGTACGGTCTACTGGAGCTTGGCCCTGGACTTCTGGGGTGTGGAGTCGTTCTTCTGGGTCGTTCTTGTGGAGGCCGGAGCGCTGGCGGGGGTGGTTGGCCTGCGGCCGGGACGGTCCCCCGTCAACCTTGGGGCGGGTCCGCCACCGGTGGGGTAGGCCGCGGGATTGACGGTGATATCATGGACAGTAGCCTTTCTGCACGGGATGGTGACATGTCAAACGGATATCAAGACCCCTCCCGGGAGTCCTTAATCGACAGAATGCGGCGCTTTCTGGGAAGGGCCGGTGACGCCGGCATGTCCAGCATGGCCTATTTGTCCACCGGAGGAGGGGTGCCGATACGGCAGACCCAGCTGGCCCCCGACGGCCTGGAGTTCTGCGAGGACGTCTCCCCTGGCCGGTGGGTCGAGGAGAGCCTGTCGGGCTTTGCACGGGTGCACTCCCTGCTGCCCCGGGGATTTCCGGCATACGCCCGGGTGTTTCATCCGGCCTACCAGGGCGATGCGGAGGACCAGCCAGTCCGGTGGTCCACGGTGGCGTCCTGGACCGGGCGCACCGTGCATCCCCTGATGCAGTTCCCCCGCATCGCTGGCCTGAGCGAGGACATCAACGACTTCTATGGTGACCCGCCCTGGGGCCGTCGCCCCCGGCATGGCTCCATCCCAGATGAGGAGTGCCGGACCCTGGTGAACATTCTTCGGGAGTTCACCTCGACCCCCGAGCGGTGCTTCTTCGGCCTCTGGGAGGGCTACCGGAAACATCGACGACCGCCTCTATCCCCAGGGCGCACGGGTGAAGGGTTGTGGGAGAGGTTATCTGCTGTTCCAGGGCCCGCTGGACGGGGTGATGGCGTTCCTGGACAGAAGGGGAACCCCCTTCTGGGAAGACTCGCCCAACGTCTGGTGGCCTGAAGACCGGGCCTGGTACGTGGCGACGGACATCGACCTTTACGACACCTACGTTGGCGGCAGCGGGGAGTGCATCCAGGCCGCCGCCTTGGTGCAACCAATTGCACTCAATTCTAAAAGGCGCGCTTATTGCTGGCTCCAACGTTCTAGGGCTAATCGACAATTGTTCACGCGCTTATTGCTGGCTCCAACGTTCTAGGGCTAATCGACAATTGTTAGCCCCATATGACCGAGGAGACCAGATGGAGCGCTGAGAGAAAGTAGATGCTCCTGCGATCATACCGAGTGGCGATGCGGCGCCAATTCTTCAGTCTGTTGAAGGCCCGTTCTATCAGGTTTTGTTGCTTATACAACTCCCGGTCATATTCCCAAGGGTCCTTCCGGTTTGACTTGGGCGGTATGACCGCTTCGGCTCCTTGCTCCCTGATAAAGGCCAGTACACGGTTACTTTCATACCCCTTGTCTGCGATGACGGCCCCGGCCTCGATGCCGGTCAGCAGGGGGATGGCTTGAGAGACGTCCGCCCGCTGTCCGCCGGTGAGGGAGAAACGAACCGGCCGGCCCTGGGCATCAGCCACCAGATGAATCTTGGTGCTCAGTCCGCCGCGGGAGCGGCCCAGAGCCTCACTTTGGCCCCCCCTTTGCCGCAGGCTGCCTGCTGATGGGCCCGCACTATGGTGGAATCAATCATCACGTACCTGTTGTCCGGATCATCCAGCAATACTTGGAAGATCTTCTCCCAGATTCCGGACCTGGCCCAGCGGGTGAAGCGTTTGTGGACGCTTTTCCAGTTGCCGTACCCAGTGGGCAGGTCTTTCCACTGGGCGCCGCTGCGCAACACCCACAGTACGCCGTTGACGAAGGTCCAGTTGTCCTTAGCTGTAACGCCGACCCAGCCGGGACGCCCCGGCAGGAAACTCTCCACCCGGTGCCACTGAGCGGCGCTCAACTCGTAACTCATCGCCTACGAACCCTCCACCACACTACACTTGCCTAGGTACACTCTAACGCCTCGCGCGCAGCTCCTCCCCGACTACTTCAATCAGCTTTCACCCAATTGTCGATTAGCCCTAGTATTTGGTTTCGTATGGGGTCGTGTTGTAAAACAGGGTACCCCTGGTAAGTGCCTTGGGCCCGATTCTCTAATTCCGCTTCAAGCGGATACCCCTGTTCCGTGACAGCCCAGATGTTTTGCGGGAAATCCGCGCGTGTTTGTTCGCTTATCAGTCCCCGCTTCACTCTCTCTTTCAGCAGCCGCGCCGCTTCCAGGCGCCGAAATATCCCCTCACTGTCACACAACGTCTTATCTGGACGGGGTGCCCCCGGAGGCATGAGGTCAAAGTCTCCCGGGTTTCTCTTATGGACTGGGTTGCCTCTGTACTTTACGCGCTTGGCGAGGTCATCAAGCTCACCAAAATATCCCCTCACTGTCACACAACGTCTTATCTGGACGGGGTGCCCCCGGAGGCATGAGGTCAAAGTCTCCCGGGTTTCTCTTATGGACTGGGTTGCCTCTGTACTTTACGCGCTTGGCGAGGTCATCAAGCTCACCAAGAGTGTATTCTGTCCGTAGCTTGCGTTTAGGATTAAACCTTCCACGATGTGGAGGTGTGGTCATCAGAGTGTTTCCACTCATCACCCATTGCTCTACCAGATTGCAAGTGCCGTGGGGATGCTGTATGTCCAGTGTTGGGATGCCAGTGACCCCGCCTTGCAGGCCTAGTCAAGTGGCCCTTCCAAGGCCAATACGTACCAACCTAATTGGAGGTATTTCACATTTTTATAAATCCCGGTGAAAGTGTCCAGATACGCCGCGCTCACTCGTTGCGGTCAGCGAGGAAGCGTTACAGGGCGCCGGCTCCGCTATTGGGCGTATTTCCGCAACCGGCTTGCCGCGGTGGGTCACCGTGACCGTCTCGCCTTCGCGCACTTGACGGATAATTTCAGAGAAATGGGCCTTTGCTTCGTATATCGAATACGTTTCCATAACACCGCGCGCTCTATTTGGTCTGACTAATCCGGCCAAGTTTCACCTTATTGTCTCGCTATTCGCTTCCCCGTTGCCAACTCCACCGTTTGCCCCAAGTTGACACCATACCGGCCCCAACCTACACTTGCCCGAAACCAAGCGGACCGGGCCATACCTGCAAAGAGGGCTTGCCGGGGTTGTCACACCCTTGGGATGAAATAGAAGCGGGCAAAGAGTCCCCGCCTTACGTGTACGAAGTGACGGCGGAGAAGATTATCGGCTACAGCCGGGCCGCCCGATACGAAAACCTGGCCTACACCAGCCAAGCCGGAGCCAGGGAGATGGGGCTGCCGGGGATGATCGCCCCTCCGGCGATGGTGTTTGTCTACGCTCCGGTCAACCTGCCGGGGTTGGCTGCGGCCAGTGACGGAGCCGGCGACAATGGTCCGGCAGCCCACACCGGCGCCGTTGCGGACGTGACCGACGTGCGGTTCCACGGCCCGTTGGTGTCACCGGGAGACGTGATAACCAGCATTACGAAGGTGGAGGACAGGTCCACCGATGGCCCGAGTGAGACACTTGTTCTCCGCGTATCGGCCCGCAATCAACGTGGCGAGTTGGTCGCGGAATACCGTCAGAGGTATCGGTGGCCTGTCAACGGAGTTAAGCAACCATCTTAAAACTTGGCGCCCTACCCAACCCGTAAACTTTGTGCCCTACCCAACCCGTCATTCCCGCGCAGGCGGGAATCTACAAGCTTCAAAGAGAGGACAATCATGAACGGCGTTACTGCAATTGCCAACATTTTGAAGAAAGAGGGCGTGGACTGGATGGCCTGCATCCCGTTGAATCCCCTCATCGAGGCCGCCGCCATCGCCGGCATCCGGCCCATCGTCTTCCGGCAGGAAGGGACCGGGGTGCACATGGCTGACGGCTTTGCCCGGATAACCAACGGCAAAAAGACCGGCATCTTCTCGATGCAGGCCGGGCCAGGGGCGGAGAATGCTTTCGGCGGCGTCGCCCAAGCCTACGCAGACTCGGTGCCCATGCTGCTGCTGCCCGCGTCGGACTCCCGAGACCGCCTCGGCGTCCATCCCACATTCAGTCCCCTGCGGAGTTACGAGTCCATAGTGAAGTGGTCCGCGCAGATATCCTCCGCCGACCAAGTGCCAGAGGTGATGCGGCGCGCTTTCCAGCAGCTTAGGACGGGACGTCCCGGCCCGGTGCTGCTGGAGGTGCCGCGGGATGTGGCGATGGAGGAGGTGGAGGAACCGGACCTGGACTACGAGCCGCCCATGGTGATGCGCACCGCGCCGGACCCGGAGGCCCTGCGCCGCGCCGCTCAAGCCCTGCTGGCCGCATCCAACCCCATCATCCACGCCGGCCAGGGCGTCCTGTACAGCGAGGCAACCGATGAGTTGGTACAGGTGGCCGAGTTCCTGCAGGCCCCGGTGATGACCACTCTGGCGGGCAAGAGCGCCTTCCCGGAAAATCATCCATTGTCGGTGGGCGCCGCCGGTCCCAGCACGACCCTTGGCGTCCACCGCTACCTGGGCGGGGCCGACCTCGTCTTCGGCATCGGTTGCAGCTTCACCAAGACCAACTTCGGCGTTTCCATCCCGCCGGGCAAGACGATGGTCCATTCCACCAACGACGACGGTGACATCAACAAAGAGTACAAGTGCCAGTACCCGCTGCTGGGCGATTCCAAGCTTGTCCTGACCCAACTTCTGGACGAGTTGAAACGTCAGACCAACTCGGACGGCCGCGCAACAAACCAAGCACTGCTGGACGGCATCCGCTCCACCAAGCAGGAGTGGTTGGACCAGTGGATGCCCCGGCTCACCTCCAACGAGACGCCCATCAATCCCTACCGGGTGGTGTGGGACCTGATGAACACCGTTGACCTGGACAACGTAATCGTCACCCACGAGTCGGGCAGCGCCAGGGAGTACATGGTGCCCTTCTGGGAAGCGCGTCAGCCCCGTTCCTTTATCGGCTGGGGCAAGTCCACCCAGTTGGGCTACAGCTTGGGGTTGGCAATGGGCGCGAAAATGGCCGCGCCGGAAAAGCAGGTTATCAACATCATGGGCGACTTCGCTTTCGGCTCGGTGGGGATGGACATCGAGACCGCCGTCCGCGCCGAGATTCCCATCATCACCATTGTCTTGAACAACTCCATCATGGCCATCTACCCCGACAACCGCTTCCCGGTGGCGGTGGAAAGGTACAACATCAAGGGCGTAGGCGGGCAGTTCTCCGAAGTCGCCCAAGCCCTGGGCGCTTACAGCGAGAAAATATCCGACCCGCAGGAAATCGTGCCGGCCATCAGGCGTGCGCTGGAGGTCAACCGCAACGGCCAGACCGTTCTGCTGGAGTTCATCACCAAGGAAGAGGGGGCTTACTCCAAGTTCTAAGGTCTATTAACCTTTCCCCGTCATTCTCAAACCTTCCTGTCATTCCCGCGTAGGCGGGAATCCACACGCGTAAGGGTAAAGGAACGTCATCATCAGTGAATAACTCCTGATCCCCGCCTTCGCGGGGATGACAGGGCCTTTTCATTTTCCGGATTGGGTTAAATGGGTCTCGTCCTTCCCGCGAAAGCGGGAATCTACACGACCGTGGCCTATGGCAACCTTCTCGTGGCAGGACCATATGGATTCCCGCCTGCGCGGGAAAGACGGGAGAATGAAAAGGCCATGGCGGGGACGATGCCTACCCTTGTGGATACGGGGGATTGGGGCTGGGTTTCGGTAGAGGAAAAAATCCTGCATATGCCCCGCCCACTGACATTTGCTTCTTTAGATTGACCCTTCGGTGGCGTATGATTCGCCCCAGCTTATGAAGGGTTAAGAAGCCTTATGACGAGCAACGGCCACTCTCACTACCAGCCGATGATCCGTGACCTGCCCCAGGGAGAGCGTCCCCGGGAGCGGTTGCGGGAGTTCGGCTCCAAGCCCCTCAGCAACACCGAGTTGATCGCAATTCTGCTCCGCACCGGGTTGAAGGGGGAGAACGTCCTGTCCCTGTCCTCCCGGCTGCTGTCCGATTTCGGCGGATTGGCCGGCTTGGGCCGGGCCACCTTCGCGGAGCTTTGCGCCGCCCGCGGACTGAGCGAAGCCAAGGCCTGCCATCTTGCTGGCGGCATTGGAGTTGGGCCGCCGGTTCATCTCCATGGCCCCGGAAGAGCGCGCGGTCATCAACTCCCCCTCGGACGTGGCCAATCTACTCTCAAGCGAAATGGCCTCGTTCGACCAGGAACATTTGCGAGTACTCTTGCTCAACACCCGCAACGAGGTATTGAGCATTCAAGAGATATACATCGGCAACGTGAACAGCTCGGTGGTCCGCCCTTCGGAGGTGTTCCGTCCGGCGGTCCGCGACAATGCCCCATCCATCATCGTGGTGCACAACCATCCCTCCGGTGCGCCAAGAAGTGCGTAGGTTAAATGTTTCAAATGTGAAACCCGGTCAGGAGTGGGCCGGTGGCTAGGGAAGCAGGCACGAAGACCAGAGGCAGAAGCGTGTTTGAAGCCTTCCCAACAATGTGGCGGCGGCTACCCTACCACACCGTGCGCTGCTAGCCAGAGTGCTGTTATGGTCACGAAAGAAATTGCTGTTTAACGCGTCGAAGGTTGAACCACCCGCTCACGGTAGGGCGAGGGTGGAGTCATCGGAATCCCTGTCTCGCTCGGATAGGGATAGTCTCGGTAGGACAAGGAAAGCTGCGCTCCATAATCTCAGCTTATCCTCCGGTGGCGAGCGCGGCAACGAGCCGTGCCAGGCGTACAGGCAAGACCTAACACAGCATGCAGACGTAACCTATGTGAACTTGGGAACCATGTTCGGCTCTCCATTCGTGGAGTGGGCTAGCCTGCGGCTAATGCCGAATATGGGGCGGAGCCTTCGTAGTAGTCTGAGACCGGGAAAGCCGGTTACATGGCGAAGGAAGGCAATCAGATACAGTGCGGAACAAAGCAAACTACGCCAGAGAAGGGATGTATGAACCCAACTAAGATGGCTGAAAAGCAAAAGTTCCTAGCGAAAACGGCTAGTGAGTATCCAGAGCACAGGTTTTCCAATTTATATAGTCTCTTGCACTGGGACTACTGGATGCACACGGCAGCAGAAAGAGTTTTGGCACGGCCAGGTAGTCAGACCAACGGAGTGGACGGCAATACCAGAGATGCGTTCAAACAGGAGTATGAGAGCCAGATGGTCTTGCTTATAGACCAACTGAAGCGCAAAACGTATCAGCCGCTACCAGTCCGGCGGGTTTACATACCTAAGCACGATGGTAAGAAACGTCCGTTGGGCATCCCCGCTCTACGCGACCGTATCGTGCAGGAAGCACTTCGGGCCTTCCTCGACCCGATTTATGAATCCGATTTTCAACCTCACTCCTATGGCTTCCGAAAAGGTCGATGCACTATGGATGCAATCGCGGTTCTCATGCCGCTGTTCAACAGCCGGGTTAAACATTACTACGTCATCGAAGGCGACCTCCAAAGCTACTTCGACACCGTACACCATCAAAAACTAATGAAGGTACTACGGAACCGGCTAGCGGACAAAGACATATTGAACCTCATCTGGAAATTTCTGAAATCTGGCGTGATGGAAGGACGACTCTTTAAGCGTACCGAAGCCGGTGTGCCACAAGGAGGCATCATATCTCCGCTGCTCGCTAATATCTATCTAGACCAATTCGACCAATGGGCAGCAAATCGTTGGAATCTTTCATATTACGCCCGACAAAGGAGAAGGCAAACAGGTCTCGGTAATTACAAAATGGTTCGCTACGCTGACGATTTTATCGTTGCCAGCAACGGCACACTTGCCGAGGTCGAAGCCACTAAACAGGATATTCAGCACTTTCTGGAAAATGAACTCCACCTAACGCTATCAACGGAGAAAACGTTAATCACCCATATCAACAAAGGATTTGATTTCCTGGGTTTTAACATCCAGCGAAACTGGTCTAGTGGTAAATGGGTGGTACACCTCCGACCTACAGCTAAAGGCAAGGAGCGAGTGAAACGGAAGCTGAAAGACCTAACTTCCAGAAACTGGACTTGGATGGATGAATACACCCGTCTGACTACTCTTAACGCTATTGTCAAAGGTTGGGCCGAATACTATCGGTACACTAGCCTTCTGGCGGATATCGAGGAAATCTCACGGTATACCTGGTTCCGATATTTCTATTGGCTACTCAACAAACATAAAGGCAGTCGCAAACAAGAAACCATCCATACCAAGACTAGGATGCTCCATAACAGAACCAGATGGCACGCAGAAATACGCCAAGACGAACGGTCGTTAGAAGCGTACCAATGGCTTCCCACTCCTGCAGAATTAACCCGGCAACGCTACCCGCAGAAAGGGGTATCGGGTTTTCCACACCCCTACCTAACGGATACAGAAACGGGTTCCACGGACTTCCCTTTGGGAGCCATCGGTCCGGCTGAGCAAATCTATACGGCGATTATCGGGGCAACTTCTGGCAGACGCACCGAACCCCTTGAACTCGCTGAAACGTCACTTCGCGCCAAATTACGCGACGGGATGCAATGTCATAAGTGTGGCATTCAATCCAAATTACAAGTACACCACACCAAAGGCATGAAATCTCACTCACTCAACAATTTAGTGACGCTCTGCCGCTCCTGTCATCAAGCTACACACCGTCAAGCTCAATCATATCTATCTGACGGAGAGCCGGATGCGGTGAAAGTCGCAAGTCCGGTTCGGTGGGAGGAATGATGCAAACCACCTGGAGTAATTCAGGCATCGGCGACGTTGTTCCTACCCAACGCGATTCAACCCCCAGCGCGGAAGACGTGGCAATAACGAAAGACCTGATTGCCGCCGGGAATCTGCTGGGCATAGAGTTGCTGGACCATGTCGTCCTGGGCAACGGCCAGCGCTACGTCAGCCTCAACGAAAGGCGCTTGGCGTTCAAGTAGCTCCTTCCATCCCTGACTCGTCATTCCCGCCGACTCGTCATTCCCGCGCAGGCGGGAATTTACACGCGCCGAGGTAAAGGAACGTTGCCGTCAGCGAATGGCTCTGGATTCCTGTGCAGACGGGAATGACGGACTTAGGGCGGTATACCGCTATTGGAAAGGCTTTGCACATTCCCTGCCCTGTTGCTATCGGGACGATGCCGCTCCACGAGGATTTGGATATAATAGATTGCACGGAGGGATGGCCGAGCGGACGAAGGCGGCGGTCTTGAAAACCGCTATATGGGTGACTGTATCGTGGGTTCGAATCCCACTCCCTCCGCCAGTCATCATTTTCTACAGTCTCAATTCCCGCCCATTTTTGTCTGAAATGACGGGATGGATGAGAGGACCATACCACCAAAATTCGACTCACGGACGCCGGCGAGGTTAAAGGCATGACCCAACAGCAGGAGATAAGAGAGGGGCATCCGTACTTCATGTACGATGCCATCACGGGCCAACCGGGCGCAATCCAAGCCATGTTGCGGGAGCACACCGGGGATATTGAGGAAGTGGCGTCGGTCATAGCCGGGAAGCGGAGACTGCATATCGTCGGCATTGGCACGTCGTGGCACGCCGCCCTGATAGCCTACCACTGGTTCAGGCAATTGGCCTACGGCTCCCTGGAAGTGCACGTCTGGCATTCCTTCGAGTTCTGCGGATACCCGCCCCCGTTAAGCCCTGACGATGCAGTGATCATCATTAGCCACCGTGGAACCAAGACCTACTCATTCCTAGCCTTGGAGATGGCTAAGGCCAAAGGGGCCTATACCGTTGCCATTAGCTCCACTGATCCGGGACCGAGACTTCAGATAGCGGACGCGGCGATACATACCGTCGCGCCGGAACGCTCGGCGGCTTTCACCATCAGCTATACGACGGCCTTGACCGTGCTGGCCCGCTTGGCAACCGCCGTTGGCGCGGCAACCGGCAATGACGACGACCTGCCGTCTCTGCGAGTTGACCTTGAGTCGGTTCCCGCAAAGATAGAGCAGGTATTGTCTCAAACCGATGCTATTCAACATGCGGTAGAGAAATTCCAGGGCCAAGGGCGCTTTATATGCGCCAGTTGGGGGCCGAACACGGCCAACTCTTACGAGGTGGCCCTGAAGATGAAGGAGACCAGCACCGTCGACAGCGAGGGCCTGCAAATCGAGCAGTTGCTCCACGGCCCCTTCTGCTCCGTGGACGACTCCTGCTTGGTCACCCTGGTCGCTCCGCCTGGGCCTGGTTACGAGCGGGCGTTGAACGTTGCCCGCGCATCTAACGAGGCGGGAGCCCCGGTGTGGGCCTTGGTACAGCAGGAAGACACACAGTTGTCGGAACTGGCCGCCGAGACCTTCACCCTGCCCGTGGTGAGCGAGTTCTGGAGTCCCTTGGTGTACGTTGTGCCTTTACAACTCTTTACCTATTACCTTGCCTTGGCCCGGAACACTCACCCGGACCTGTTCCAGCAGGACAACCCCAAGCAAGCCGCAGCGCGGCGCCATTACGACCTGTAGCCGTGATTCCCTCCTTTGCGAGAATGATGGGCAGGCAGGAATAACGAACAACCACGAAAGGAGCAGCACGCATGTCAACCGATGAAGCCCAATCCTTCCTGGAGGCCGGGCAACAAAGCAGGGGCTACACTCTGGAAATGCACCGCATCATGGCGGAGGCTGACTTGGAGTGGGCCAAGAAATACGGCGAGTTCATCCAAGCCACCTACACCGGCGAACGCCTTTTGGACCGCAAGACCAAAGAACTGCTGCAAGTCGTCGTTGAAGCAGCCCTGCGGGCCGACGTGGAGCAAATCCAAGCCCACGTGCGCGTTGCATTGCAGGAAGGGGCAAGCCCCCAAGAGATACTAGAGGCCATGCAGGCCGTCATCATGCCCATGGGCGCCCTCGCCTTCCGCCGCGGGCTGCAAGCTTGGGCGGCGGAAACAGGGCACAGCGGCCTTTCCGAGAGCTAGACGATCCCTGAGACCTGCCGCTGGTCAGCCAACACTTACCGGAGCAACGCCGTGGGGGAACCGCCGCTAGTTACTTCTCCCACTTGACCTGATTTCGCAGCACCCCGATGTCGTTGATCTCTATCTCGCAAACGTCGCCGTCCACCATGTTTTCGGTGGCGCCGTCGGTGCCCATCCACAATACGTCCCCGGGGACGAGGGTGAGGTAGCGGCTCATTTCGCTGATGTATTCTCGCACGCCGAAAATGGCGGTCTTGATGTCATACTCTCCGACGAGGCGGTCGCTGACGGTGATCTTTACGTGCAGGTCGTCGGGATTCAAATCAGTGACAATCCAAGGCCCCATAGGCTTGAAGGTGTCTGTGTTTTTGGCCCGCCACATGGTGCGGTCTCCTCGCTGCCAAGTGCGCTCGCTCACGTCGTTGCCGATGGTGTAGCCAAACACGTAGTCCAGGGCTTCCTCCTGGCTGACGTTCTTGCACTGCTTGCCGATAACCACCACCAATTCGCCCTCGTACTGCAACAACTCCGTTGCATCCTTGGGCACTATGATGGGGTGCTCATGAGGTACCAGGGCGTTGACCGCGCGGTAGCCCACGTCAGCCTTCTCCGGGAGGTTGGGTTCCTCCCCCCGCATCTTGGCGGCCCAGGTTACATGCTCTGGATAATTGATTCCTGCAGCGTAGAAGGTAGGCGGTATCACCGGGACTTCCAACTGGACTGATGCCAAGGAGTGGGTATTGGACGTCCTGTTGTAAGCGTCGAAGGGGCTGCCCTCGACCTCTATCACGTTCTCTCCTTCGATTATGCCGTAGACCACGTCGTTTCCCGATTGGAATCTGCACCATTTCATGGCTGATGCTCCCTGAAGCTGATTTTGGGACTGGCTTAAAGCCAATTCTTGCACCATGAAAACCGGTGGTCAAGCCGCCCTGCACCCGGCGTACCCCATTCCCCGCATTGCTCCACCGGCCTTGGTATGCTAGGCTCGATTACCACGGCGACAGCAAGCAAGGGGGAGACCGGTGAGATTAGAGAACAAAACTGCGTTTATAACCGGCGCCAGCCGCAATATTGGCAGTGAAGTAGCGTTGACCTTCGCCCGGGAAGGGGCCAACCTGGTGCTGAACACCAAGTCCAGCCGGCAGGAACTGGAGGAAGTCGCGGCCCAATGCCGCGAACTGGGCGCTCGGACTCACATTGTAATGGGCGATGTTTCCGACTCGAGCCGGGTATCCGAAATGGTCGAGGAAGGAATCCAAGAATTGGGCAAGATCGACGTGCTGGTCAACAACGTCGCGATTCGGCCCCACCGGCCTATTCTCGAAATCACTGATGAGGAGTGGCGCCAGGTATTGGGAGTCAATCTGGACTCCGCCTTCTACCTGTGCCGTGCTGTCCTGCCCGGGATGATAGAGCGCAGGTCTGGAAGCATCGTCGCCTTGGGCGGGCAGGCCGCCATCACCGGCCGCCCCGGCACCGCGTTGGTCACCACTGCCAAAACCGGTCTGCTGGGGCTGATTCGCGCCATTGCCGCCGAGGTCGCTCCCTACAACGTCCGCGCCAACATGGTGAACCCCGGTTCGACGGACACGGAACGCCTATCGCCGGAGTGGTACCCGGAGTTTCAGGGCGGCAACCGGGGATCGGACGAACACCTGAAGGAGATTCCCATGCACCGGCAGGCAACGGTTGAGGACATCGCCAATGCCTGCCTGTTCTTCGCTTCGGACGAGTCGGCTTACATCACCGGAGACCGGCTGAACGTAGTGGGCGGGCGCTACATCGTGTAACGCCGCGAATCAGCTCTTACGCCGCCGCGTCCACCGCGCTCCAGACCAATCCGGCGGCCCCCAGCATCCCGGCGGTGTCTTCCAAGCGGCTGGCTACAAGGCTGAACTCTTTATGCAGCCCGCTCATGGCCCCGTCCAGCATCTGGTCCTTGATGAGCGGTATCAACCCCAACTCGTTCAATCCGACCGTCACACCCCCGCCCAGGACCACCAGGTCCGGGTTGTAAAGGTGCAGAACGTTGGTGAGGCCTACGCCCAGGGCGTAGACGACCCGGTCCACGATGCCGAGAGCCAGGGCGTCGCCGTTGCCCGCGGCTTGGAACACCAATTCCGAGGTAATGGAATCGGGTGCAAGCCTCGACAAAGTGGAAGACCGCTCATCGTCCTGGGCTACCCTTTCCCGCGCAATCCGGGCTACCGCTGTGCCCGACGCCAATGCTTCCAAGCAGCCCCGGTTGCCGCACTGGCACTTGGGGGCATCATCCCCTATGTCGATTCTCATGTGACCGACTTCGGCGGCCAGACCGTTTCTGCCAAGGAACACCCGCCCACGGTCTATCACTCCGGAGCCAATGCCGGTGCTGACGGTAACGTAGACCAATGTACGGGACGGTTCCCCCGCCTCTCTCGCGTCCTGTCCGGCTCCGTAATCGAAGTGGCCCAACGCGGCAAGGTCGGCGTCATTCCCCACCCATACGGGATAACCCAGGCTGGTTTCCCACAGGGTCTTCAAAGAGACGCCGTCCAGCATCGGTAGGTTGGGGGGCTGGTACAGAGTCCCGGTCTCTCCATCCACGGGACCGGCGATGGCCAAGCCCACACCCATCGGGGGATTCGGCCCGCACCACCCTATGGCTTCTCTCAACAACCCTTCAGCCGTCCCCAGTAGTTCATCTTTGTTCCGGCTGGCTGCGTTGCCCACTCTGGACTGCCAGAGGATAGCTCCCTGCCGGTCCACGACGGCGACGCGAGTCCAAGTACCGCCCCAGTCCATGGCCACCACCATTTGGGGAGATTGCGTCATCTTCCTGATTCCTTTGCCCTGGCTTGGTTGGGATCTATCATAGCTAGCTGGCAAGCTCCCTTTGGAAGAAACTATCCAACCACCACCGCATCCAAATCCACAGGCTGGGATAGCGGATTGAGTTGGCTCAACTCCAACCGCAAAGCGTATTAGAACGTTTTACTGTGGGCGTATTCTGTGTGCGAAAACTAAGGTCCACCCTGACAAACCAGGTATGAGAACCTCAAGACTGGTCCAGTATCAAAATGTTTCTGCTACTGAGGATCAAGATCTCGCTGGGCGATGCGGTGCCAGTGTATGGCGCCGGAAGCAATCTGGGCTTCTGCGGCGCGGTCATTCCTTATGCTGGCGATGGCGGCGTGAGCGGCGTAACCGGTAAATCTTGTCAGGAACCCTGCATTTCGTTGGGCCCGGTCGGTGTCGCGGTGGTCGGCGGTGAAGGATGCTTCCACTGCGATGTAATGGATTTCGGATTCGTTCACTACCTCGATTATAAGGTCAGCGTTGCGGAAGCGCTCCAGATCGTTCGAAGGAATATCGTCGCCTCTTGCCCTTTGCGCCATCAACGCTAGTGTCCTGTATCTAAAGTGCGTCGGCAAAAGCGGGCCACGCTGGCCAGGATTTGGTCAGCGGTCTTGGTCCAGACAAAGGGCTTGGGGTCTTCGTTGGTGACGTCCAGGTAACGGTAGATGGCAGCCTCCAGTTCACCGCTGCTCTGATGCACTCCACGGCGCAACTGCTTTTCGGTGAGCAGCCCAAACCAGCGCTCCACCGTTCAGCCAGGAGGCGCTGGTGGGCGTGAAGTGGATATGGAAGCGGGGCCGTTTGGCGAACCAGTTCCGGATCAGCGCCGTCTTGTGGGTGGCGTAGTTGTCCGCAATCAGGTGCACGTCCAACCCGGCGGGCACCTCGGACTCGATGGCATCGAGGAACTTGCGGAACTCCACGGCCCGGTGGCGGCGGTGGCACTGGCCAATCACCTTGCCGGTCCTGGCGTCCAAAGCGGCGAAGAGGGACGTGGTGCCGTGGCGCACGTAATCATGGGTGCGCCGCTCCACCTGGCCCGGGCGCAGGGGCAACAGCGGCCTGGTGCGGTCCAGGGCCTGAATCTGGGACTTCTCGTCCACGCACAAGACCAACGCCCGGTCCGGTGGATCAAGGTAGAGGCCCACAATGTCCCGCACCTTTTCGATGAAGAAGGGGTCCGCCGACAGCTTGAAGGTTTCGGTGCGGTGAGGTTGCAGTGCGAAGGCGCGCCAGATGCGGCTGACCGTGGTGTGGCTCAGACCGGAACGCTGGGCCATGGACCGGGTGCTCCAGTGCGTGGCGTCCTTGGGTGTGGACTCCAGCGTCAGCGTAATCACCCGTTCCACGTCTTCATCAGTAACCGCTCGCGGTCGGCCGCTGCGGGGCTCGTCCGACAGGCCGTCCAATCGCCGTTCCAAGAACCGGGAACGCCACTTCCCCACCGTTTCGTCGGACACCTCCAAGTCGGCAGCCACTGCGATGTTGCTGCGGCCTTCGGCGCAGGCCAGAATCATTCTGGCCCGCAGCGCCAGGCCCTGCGTCGTCTTGGGGCGACGAACCCACCGTTCCAGCGTTTCCCTTTCGGTGTCGTCCAATATCAGCGGCGGCATTGGCCTTCCGATCGCCATGATCATCCCTCTCCTGAGTCGGTGATCGAAAGAATACCTCATTGCGAACACTATTACTACTAACTTCAGTTACACCACACTAGTTCCAACCGGGATAACGTCCGGGTGTATTGGAGGCCCATATCCAAGGCGATGACGGCGGCGTAGTCAACGGCTACTGCCAGGGCATGCCAGCCTTTCATATGGGCCAAGTCGTTAATAATCGTGTCCAAGCGGCGGTCAATGCTGGTGAGTAGCTCATCAGTCCTTGCGTTAAGTTCAGGCTGACCCACGTTGAATTGTTCCTGGTTGACGCGGGTTATCGGTAAGGGCTCGCAGGAAATCTTCCTGGCTGTTGATGGTCGTCATGGGTATATTCCTACCCTGTATTGTAGGGGCTGGCGATGAGTGTCCGCAATCCGGCCGTTATATTCGCTCAAGGGAAACGGGTTATATTCACAACCGTTCGTGATGGTCTTGTCAAAACGCAAATTGGGCGACTCAGACCAATTCTTGAGACAATTCCTTATTTGGCAGGAAGCCCAACCTTCAATAAGTCATCCAATGCTTCCCGCAGGCCGGACGCGCTCATTGGCCCAACGAACTTCTTCACGATGAAACCCTGCTGGTCGATGAAGAATTTCTCCGGTAGACCCCTAACTCCGTAATCGATGGCAATCGCCCCTTCCTCGTCAATGCCGTTGGGGTAAGGGACTTCGTATTTCGCGAGATGTTCCTGCACACCCAATGGCAGGTCCCAGATGGCCACTCCAACGAACTCGACGGGGCGGTCCCGGTACTCCTTGTACACGTCCGTCAATACGGGGGCTTCATGGCGGCAGGGCGGGCACCAGGACGACCAGAAGTCCACCATCACCACCTTGCCCCGAAGTTCCGACAAGGCCACCACTCCGCCGTCATGCAATTCCAACGAAAACTCCGTCGCCAGCTCAGGCGCAACCTTCACTTGCCCGAACTCCGCATTGACACCGAAGCTGCCCGCACTCCCGCCGCTCTGGGCAGACGCCCACGCAAGCAGACCAAACAAGGCCAGCAGCGGGACGGCCGATGCAAGCAGAATCCAACCCCGCTTGCTCACGGGGTCCCGTCCCCTTGACGCTCCGGAGGTTGCGTCCGGCCTTCCAGTACCTGGGCCTTGAGGCGCTGGCGTTTGCTACGGTACTCATCCTCCGAATAGCCGCCTTTTTCAAATTGGTCATCCAAATCGGCGATTTCCCGGATGAGAGAGGCCCTGTCGAATGGGGTCACTTCAGGCAGCGATGAATTGCCTTCTAACGTGGGGCCACGACTCCAACGGACTCTTAGTAATCCAAGAATCAACAGCGAGGACAACGACGCACCCAGGAGGCCAGGCAAAATCACCTGCCACGTCTCAGAGGTGGTCAACGATCTTCCTACGCGCCCCAACAGTCCCGGTTGCGGCAGGCCGGTAACTTCCATCATCAGCCCCTGCCCCGGACCGATTCCCTGCGCTTCCCACACTTGGTACTTGGTGTCTTGAATACTTATCGGGGTTGCCAACTCCAATGGCTTCACCAGGACGGAGGTCAGGTCCTCCGGCACCAGCGCTTGGTATATGTCCGCTCCTTGGTGCAAGCCCTGCCGGTAGGCAAATGTGCTGCCTTCGTAAGTGAAAAAGTAGGAAAACTCGACACTGTGCTCGCCCGGCGGGACCGGCGACGTTACGGCAAACCCGGTGCCAACCGGGATAACGTCCTTTCCCTGTAAGTCGGACTGCACGTTCAGGTCGTAGGACTGTGGCGGCAGGGAAAACCGGAGAAAGCTCATCTGGGCAGGATTATTCAGATTCGGCGTCAGGGTGCGGTCACTCCGGTTGGCCAGCCGCACGAACTCGACCACCGCGACCGTTCGCTGCGTCTTGTCCACCTCGGCTATCACCTGCACGTGCTTTGTGACCTCAATCACCGACACGTCCTCGGTAGGCTCGTACACCGTAAGCCGCAGTTCTCCATCCAAGTCTCCTGCGCCCCGTACTGTCCTGTACAGTGCGCCGCGGTAGTCGGCGCTGAATATGTATTGGCCATTGTCGACCCCAGGTAGACCATCGACGATGAATCTCCCCTCGTCATCGCTCACCGCGTCCAAGGCGGTTATCAACCCGCCTTCGCTGTCCGTAACCAGCGCCAGAACCGGCACTTCGGCTGGAGCAGGCGCTCCAAGGGTGCCGTTGACTAGCTGCCCAGTGACCGTTACAACGTTCGCCGGCGATTGAGCATAGGCTGCAGGCAGTCCGGCAGCAAGAACGCTTCCCAAAAGCGCAAAGGCAACCATCGTTATCCAGTGCTTCAAGGCCGTCACCAATCGCCGCCAATTGCCGAATTCGCCTCCGCGGCGGACGGTCCGGCCCCGCAGGCGGCGCATGTTCCGGCGTCGCCTTGAAGAGGCGCTCCACACGCGGGACACATCCGGTCCGCGCCATCCCCGCGAACACCCAACCGGGCCATCAGGACCTCTTGCTCCAATTCGAGGTTGGCGTCCTGCGTTTGCGATTCCATTTGGTCCCTGAGTTTGGCGGCGGCCTGCATCCGGTAAGCCTGCAACTCCTCCCGGTACTGTTTCTCCGGCACGTTGCCCAATTGGAACTCCAATTGGAGTGTGCGGATGGCGTCGAGGACATCCTCAACTTCGTCTATAATCGGGACCGGGCCTTGTTGGTTTTCATTGGCTTCGGGTTGGAAACGGTCTCTCAGGAAAGGGTACAGAAGTACGCCAATGCTTAACACCACCAGCGCGGCTGCCAACAGAAGGATCATGCGGTCAGCTAATCTCCGGGGACGACGCCCCTCATGCCTCGCTGTAGCTGCCCGCTTGCCCGGCGGGCGGACGTACGGGCATTGCAACCGCGGCTCGGACGGGTCCCCGGGCGGGCTGTGGCCACAAGGCCACAATTGTACCCAAAATAAGCACCGGGCCGGCTACCCACATCCACCAGATCAAGGGGTTAACCAAAATGCGAAATCCAACGCTGCCATCCGCCATATTCTCGCTGGGCGCTACAAACAGGTCCTCCACGGGCGTAGACCGGATGGAGGCCCTGGTTGAAGCCATGTTGAACGCAGGATAGAAGTCGCGTTTCGGGTACAACGTGTGCTGCAACTCCCCGTCCCGGCGTACTTCCACCGTGGACAGATATTCTGTGCGGTTCCCCTTGAATTCCTCAACCGTGCCCAAGTACCTGAGCTCGTAATCGTTCACCACGGCGGTTTCACCGGGCGCCAAGACCACGTCCTTCTGTTCATTGAAGAAAGAAGTTCCTATGACCCCCAAGGCCACCATCACAACTGCCAAGTGGACAATGTATCCGCCGTACCGCGGCCGGTTAGCCAGTATCAGCTTGACGAATGCGACCGGATAGACTTCCCCGGCGGAACGGTGGCGTGAGCGGGCGCCCCGGAACCATTCGGCAACAATCCCCGTGGCCACCAACCCTCCCAAACCGAACCCGATCAGGGCGTAGGGCTGCCTGATTCCCAAGGCCAGCAATACCGCCGCCAGCGTCAAGCCCACGGCCGCCGGTATCAACAGCGCCCTCACCAACGCCGTGGCATTGGCCCTGCGCCACGGCAATAGCGGGCCGACCCCCATCAGGAACAACAAGGCGAGGAACAGCGGCCCGTTTACTTGGTCGTAAAATGGCCGGGCAATGGTTATCTCTTCTCCGGTGGTCAACCGCGGAATGAGTGGATAGACGGTGCCCCACAGCGTAACAAAGGCGATGCCCAGAAGGAGCAGGTTGTTGGCCAGAAACGCCGCCTCTCTCGAGAGCATGGAGTCCAGGTTCCTTGCGCTTTTAAGCAGGGGGTATCGCCAGAAAAACACCGCGAATGGCACCAGCACGCCCACGGCCAGGAACAGCAGGAACACCCAACCCAGCGTGGAAGCGCCGAAGGAGTGGACCGACGGTACCGGACCGCCGCGGTTGACGAACATGCCGTAAAGGGCCAAGCCGAACGCAACGTTGATGAGAACGATGTTCCACATACGGAACATGCCCCGCCGCTTTTGCACCATGATCGAGTGAATGAAAGCCGTCAGTCCAAGCCAGGGCATCAGGGCAGCGTTCTCGACAGGGTCCCAGAACCAGAACCCGCCCCACCCAAGGATCGTATAGGCCCACCAGGAACCCAACAACAGACCGCAGGCCAGCAACGCCCAGGAGACTATGCCCCAAACCCGGCCCGCGTCCACCCATTCGTCTCTCGATTGGCCTCCAATCAACGACCCCATGGCAAAGGCGAACGGAATGCTGGCCGCAATCAGCCCGGCCATCAACGCCGGGGGATGAATGAACATGCCGAAGTGGGTAAGCAATGGGTTTATGCCTTCGCCGTCCAGCGGAATGAAGGGTAGCTTATCGAAGGGGTTGGCCATGAAACCCATCACGGCGATGAAAAATGTCATTACCAGCATCAATACGCCGGTGGTGTACGGCAACGTGTCCCGAACGTTGTGCGGTGCCCTCCATACCGCCAACGCAGCCATGGCCCCCAACGCCATGGCAATGTACAACAGCGACCCCTCGTTGCCGGCGTAGAACGCGACCCACGTTAAGTGGGGTTCCATCGCCAAGTCACTATGGAGCGCGACGTAAGCCACCTCGAAGTCCCGGCTGACAAACAGCGCCATCAGACTCAAGGTCGCGACTAGCAGCACCAAGGCAACCAGGTATACCGCTCGTCTTGCGCTGACCACTAACTCTGGAGCGCCCCGTACCTTGCCCAGGAAGGAGCCTACGGCAGAGTAAGACGCCAAGGCCAAGGCAATCCACAACGAAGCCGCTCCCAACTCGGCCATAACTTACTCTTTACCTTCTTTACATTCCATTAGCCGCTCGTCTCCTGGTCGACTATCGCCAAGTATTCTTCCAAGCCCTCTTCCGCTGGTAGTTCCTCTCCGGTCGCCGCGTCCCTGCCATGCGGCCAGCTAGGGCGTTTGACCATTGATCTGATTACCAGCAGACCTCCCGCGATCACTGCAAAAACGGCTACAACGGGGACAATCCAAGCCAGGAGGTTCAAGCCGGACTTGGGCGGAGCGGCCAGCACTTGGGGGCCATAACGTTCGGCGAAGAAGTCCAATATCTCGTCTTGAGAGCTGCCTTGCGCCAGCATCTCTCGTACTACCCGGCGCATCTGCTTGGAATACTCCACCTGCGCTTGGTCTATAGTCTCGGCGGGGCAGACCGGGCACATGAGCATCCGGTCTATCCTCTGGGCCTCCTTCTCATCGTATGGAAGGACCTCTCCCGGAGACGACGTTGATACCGGTTGCTGGGCATGAGCCGGAGCGATCTGCAATGCCCCTGCTGGCCGCATGGCAAGGGTTACCAAGAGCATGATCAAGAGAACTGCCGGGGGAAAAACAACCGATAGCGGAAAACGCATATACCGGCCTGATGTACTGAGGATACTCGGCCACGGGATTAAATTCTTCTGACGAGAATGTCTGGCGATGCCTGGAAACCGCAAGTGTAGAGGCCCCATGGGGAGGCCGGGCACAACCGTTACTCCAATGTCATCACGTAATTGGCGATCATCTCTATTTCCTCGGTCGTCAACAACTTGCTGAAGCTGGGCATAACCGTAATACCGCTGACCATCATTCCCTGAATACCCTGAAATCCCATGGCCGTTACCACTTGAGAAGTCAGGTCCGCGGTGACGGCCGGCTCGTACCCGTACTGCTCCATCATCAAATTCAACACCGGTCCGTCGCCCTTGCCCGACGCACCGTGGCACAAAGAGCAGTTGACCGTATACAGGTGCTCGCCGGTGTTGATGGCGGTGGATTTCGGGGCCGGAATCCAGTCAACCGGGACAGCGTTTTCTACGCCCGCCAACCGGGGCGGCTCGCCGGACTTGTAAGACTGGCTGTAGTGCATCTCGTAGAAGATGTCCAAGGGATAGGTCCCTTGCCCACAGCCGATCATGCCGATCGCCAATAACACAATCACTGCCGCTAGCCGCGTGGCGGGGGCTACCAGATATTTTTTCGCACCGGAAATGCCTGTTTTCATGCTGAGGAGGTTCCCTAATTATTCCTGACTACGTCGGCGGCGCCCGCTTGCGTCAATATGGTTTGCACCTGATTATGCTGGTCTTCCTCGACGTTTACCAGCACACCAATATATCCCTCGGTAATCCTCGTATCGTACAGCCCCATTTTTGGCTTGGGCAACCGCGACTCGAAGATGATGCCGATGATGGTAAAAGCGATAGCCGTCAACATGGTGCTTTCATAGGTTACTACCGCCATTGGAGGAAGCGACAGGATGGGTTTTCCGCCTTGGGTCAGGGGGTAGGCCATCTGTGTCATCGAAGTCAGCATGATGCCCACGGTCAGCCCGACCAAGGCGCCCAACAACGGAAACCAGTACAAACGGTGCCGCTCTTCCCGCTCTCCAAATGCCCCTTCCGGATACGGCGCATCGGTCAGGAAATCATAGTCGTCCTGCGAAATATCCGCACGCTGTAAAGCATCGCCCGCCTCCGCAGCGTAATTGGCGTCTTCGAATAGTCCTAATATCGGACGTATCGCCATAGAATTTGGCCTCCTTTAGCCAGTGCCCGGCAGCCACTTGTCAGTGAACGTTGACCACTGACAAGTCCTTAGTCTTCCCGGAAAGTGGCCGGCACGGTGCGCCGACCCACTTGGATCTCGGTTTTCAGAATGTCACCCTCTTTAATATCATACAAAGGTATCAGAGGGAGCACTCTGGCAAAGAGCACCATCAACATCGCAACTTGAGCGAAGGTGCCGATGACGATCATCGTCTCAACCATACTGGGCGTATAGGTACCCCAATCGAAAGTGAAGACCTGCTTTTGAGTCAACCCCGGCACGATGATAATGTACCTCTCCAGCCACATCCCTATGTTCACCGATATACACGCGATGGACATTATCCAAAGATTCCGGCGCATCCGCTTGTTCAGCCACAGCGCCACCGGAATGAAATAAACGACTGCCACGAAGATAATGAACCACACGTTCCACGGGTACTCCGTGAATTGCAGGTTCCGGACCGCAAGTTCATCGGCTTCTCTGCCATAGAAGCCGAAAAGAATTTCCATGACGAAGAAGTAGAACCATCCGGTAGCTACCACGATCAGCAGCCGCCCCAGCGCATCAATGTGCTCGTGGCGGATATAGTCCTGCCATCCGTAAATCCAGCGCAGGATGATCATAACAAAGGCGACCGCTGAAACACCGGAGTGAACGGCGCCGACCACGAAGTAAGGCGCGAATATAGTGGAGTGCCAAGACTTGACCGCGACAGTCATGCCGAAGTCCCAGGACACTATGCTATGGACTGAGACGAATACCGGAAGGATAAGAGCGGACAGCAGAACACCGGCAATAATTTGCAACTTCCACTGCCGCGGATGCCCTTGCCATCCCATTGCCAGAACGGCGTATATGCGATGAGGGATGCCAGTGGTGCGGTCTCGCAGCACCGCCATGTCGGGCAGTAACGCCACCAGAACGAACAACACGCTGGAGGTCAGGTAGGTATAGATAGCGCTGGGGTCCCAGACCAAGGGAGACCTTACATTGGGCCACACGCCGCGGGCGAAATCGAAAGGAATGAAAGGCAGCGTATAAATCCAGTACACCGTGCGCCAGGGCCTTCCCGTATGAATCAACGGCATCAGCACCGCTGTCATCAACGAGAAAACAGTCAGCACTTCGGCAGCACGGGTGGCCGGTCTGCGCCATTCAGCCTTTGACAGCCGGAGAATCGCGGAAAGCATCACGCCGGCATGGCTGATACCGATCCAGAAAACGAAGTTCACCAGGAAGAAGCCCCACATCACCGGCCGATTCAACCCGGTAAGCCCAAGACCCTTATTGATCATCAACCCGGCGACGCCCCAAGCGGTGAAGGTGATGACCGCCAAGATGGCCACGGACAGCCAGAACCACCGCGGCGATTCGAGAATCGACCGCAGGAGATCTCGGTTGATCTGCCTTGCGGGTAGGACCCTGCCTTCCTGCATTTAAGCTCCCTTAACGAGTAATTGGCGGTTAGTGGCCCGTGGGCGGTGTCGACCGCCCACGGGCCGCTCATCACTGATCACTATTCGGGTTTGGCCAGCACCAAGTACCTGCCGCGCATGAAGTTCCCCATCTTCTGGTACATGGTCCCTTCCTTGATCTCCCATACGCACATCAAGGGGAACAATCGAGTCGCCAACAGGTAGAAGAAGGCCACCAGTCCCAAGCCGCCCAGCACAATGAACACATCCCACAAAGCGGGGTACACCGGCGGCGGCACGTCCGCCAGGAAATGGGCATATACGTCGCCTGCGTTAAAAGACGCGACGAAAATGCGCAGGTTGAACACGAAGGCTCCCGCCAACACTATCATACCGGCCAAGGCCGGCCCCCAGTCGCTCCGCCGCACCGGGTTCCACAGCAGTAAAAGGAACGGCATCACGAAGCTGAGCAGGAAATTGGCGGCAAACATGCCTCCGTAGGACTTGAACAACAGGTACTGGAGGATGTTCTGTTCCACTTCCAGCCTGCCATACCAGTAGGTGATGCCGAAAGCAAACATGTGATAGCACCACAGCAGGCTGAACGCCAGCACCAGCTTGCTGGCCGACCAGAAAGGCGAAATGCCTATGTAAGTATGGTAGCCGCCCCATCTGCGCAGGATGAAAAGTATGACCAGTATCAAGCCCAAGGACGATTGGAAGCCGGTCAAGCTGTACACCACCGGAAAAATGGAGTCCTTCCAGCCCGCAATCATGCTCATGGCGTAATCGGTGCTGATGGTGAAGTGCATGAAAATCAGCAGCATGAAATAGAAGGCTCCCAACATCGCCAACCATGCCTTCTGGTAGTTCCATTGCCGCTTGGTGCCGTGCCAATGCCCCGATAACAGCCGGTAGACGGAGCGCCGGAACCCGGTGGCAGTCAGACGAGCCTCAGCCAGATCGGGCGTCATCGAAACCCACAGAATCACCAAGCCCGCCAATGCCAAGCCGATAATGCCCAGCATGTCCCACCAGTGGGGAGCTCCAATTGGCACTTCAAACCAAAGGGTACGCCGTAGTTCCAACTCGTGGGACCCGGCATCGGGGTTATTGATTGGCGGCAGCACCATCATCAACGGAATGAACATCAGGACGTTGAAGATGCCCAACAACCCGAAAAGCTCGGAAACCCGGGTCAGGGGTCGCCGCCAATGGCTCTTGGTTATCCGGAACGCCACCGCCGCCAATGGCGCGGTGCTGGTAATCATGAATACAAAGGAGAAAGTGGCCGCGTAGTAGCCCCACGGCGCATGGTCGTCGAATCCGCTCGTGGCGGCCCGAATTACGAACCCTACAATACCCAGAACAAGCAAGATCCCGGAGACAACCAACCCGTACACCAAGGGTTTCGGCATGGCGTTGGTCTTTGCGGCCACATCCTGCGTGGTCTCCGAGGCCTGCGGGAAGACCCACATGCCCGGATAATGTCCTTCGGCGTGGTGTCCGTCAGCCATGTCCCCCACCACTGTTCAACGGGTATGGGTCCACCTTCTTCAGGTAGATCACGTTGGGCTTGGTGCCCATCTCTTCCAGCAAACGGTAACCCCTTGTCTTGCGTTCCCCTTCTTCCTCGTGTTCGTTCACGTCCTTGAAATACTCGTGCACCGGGCCCGTAGTATCCCCTTGGTCGGCGAAGTTCAAAGCGTTGGTCGGGCAGGCCTGGACGCAAGCCGGGAGGAAATTGCGCTTCTTCATGGTCTCGTAATCAAGCGTCGACCTCTCCTGCCTCTCCACGGTCAACTCGGCTCGCCGTATGCGCTGCACACAGAAGGAACACCGTTCCATGATGCCTCGGCTGCGAACGGTTACGTCGGGGTTCAACTGGTTGCGCAGCCGCTCCGGCCACACCGGCTCCCAGTAATTGAAAAACCTCACTTGGTAGGGGCAGTTGTTGGCGCAGTAACGGGTGCCGATGCACCGGTTGTATATCTGAACGTTCATCCCCTCGTCGTTGTGGTACGTAGCGAACACCGGGCAAACCGGCTCGCAGGGCGCATTTTCGCAATGCTGGCACATGATCGGGATGAACCGCGCCTTAACATTGGGAAACTCCCCTTCCCAGTATCGCTCTATCCTTATCCACTCATACGCCCGCCGTTGCAGGAAAAGGTCCTTGCTGTTGATGGGAATGTTGTTCTCGGACTGGCATGACACCACACACGCTTGGCAGCCCGTGCAACGATCCAAGTCCACAACCATGCCCCATTTATGATCAACCCTGTTACTTACCATGTCCGCCTTCCCTGCTGTCCAACGTTTTCAACGTAACCTAGTGACTCGTCTCTCCGGGGGTTATCGTCTTGATTATTTGTTCGGCGGCGCTGGTTCCAATTTCCACGGCCCGGTATGCGCCTTCGAACTTTGAAACTTTAACACTGCGTCCGGTGGGCGACACCACCACCGTCGTGTTGGCCCAAGCCAGTGCGCCGGTGTCATCAACCTGGCTGGGCTCGATGATCGCCATCAGGTTTGAACTCTCCCCTTCGGGGCGTCCGGTCGCAATATCCGACCCAAACTCCCTACCTTGGCCGAAGGGCACGCTGATCACGCCGGGCGGCGCCGCGGGAGTGAGATAAACCGGCGCCTCTATCGAACCTCCAACGGCGGAACTCATCCGGACAATATCCCCTTCCCGCACGCCAAGACGCGCCCCGTCATAATCGCTCATCTCAACCCAAGTCTGCCAGGTCACGGTGCTGACCGGGTCGGGCGTCGCTTGCAGCCACGGCAGGTGAGCAGTTTGCCCTTCCATGAGAGTGTGATGAGAGAAGGGCGCCAAGTAGAAGACGTTCCCGGAAGTTCCCAGCCCCGGGAATCGCGGCTCTTTCGCTTTTGCCGCGATATTGCTGATCAAACCGTCGGGAGGGTTCGTCGAGGATGGCCCGGTGACGTTTTCGTCCCACCAGCCGCCCTGCGCCAGCATTTTATTCCAGAACTCGTTCGCTGTTGCCGCTTGGATCGACCCTCGGTCCATCTCGAACAACTGACGGGAACTTTCCTTTAGCAGGG